>NZ_WBMS02000040.1 GCF_008923205.2 Actinomadura physcomitrii
AATCCACCATCGAGATCGCCAGATCGATCGCCTCGGCCTTCGCCGACGTCTTGATCGACCGGGCCGCCAACCGGGCCGCGCGCTCCTCCGCGCCGACCTGATCCACACCCGGCAGACCATGCAGGAATCCGTGCAGTTCGGTCGCGGTCATCGGGTCCTGCCCGCCTTCCTGGGGGTCCGGGGCGGGGCCGTCGAGGCCCGCTCGATGATCTTTATGTCCATGACGATGCGGCGGGGGAGGTCGCGGGTCTGGCTGTCGTCGAAGCGGTGCAGCAGCAGCCGCATGGCGAGGACGCCCTGCTCGGTCATCGGGCGGTCGACGACGGTCAGCGGCGGCCGCAGCAGCGGCCCGGTGTCCAGGTCGTCGAAGCCGATCAGGCTGATCTGCCCGGGGACGTCCACCCGCATGTCGTGCAGCGCCTTCAGCGCGCCCAGCGTGGTGAGGTTGTTCGCGGTGAAGATCGCGGTCGGCGGTTCGGCGAGCGACAGCAGCGACAGGGTGAGCTGGTAGGCGCGCTCCTCGCGGAAGTCGCCGATGAGGTCGAGCTCCGGCGGGATCTCGACGCCGGCGGCGGACACGGCCTCCAGGAAGCCGTCCCGCCGGTACCGGCCCGGCGTGGACTCCTGGCCGCCGCTGATCATCGCGATGCGGGTGTGGCCGAGCGCGAGGAGGTGCTCGGCGGCCTGCCGGCCGCCGGCGCGGTTGTCGACGAGGACGGCGTCGAAGCTCTCCCCGTCGGCGAGGTCGCGGTCGATGAACACGACCGGGAGCCCGCTGTCGCGCAGTTGCAGCGGGGTCTGCTCGTGCTCGGTGGCCGGGGCGAGGATGATGCCGTCCACCTGGCGGGCCATGTCGGCGAGCAGGTCGGCCTCGCGGGCGCCGCTCTCGTCGCTGTTGGCGAGCAGCAGCCGGTAGCCGCGGTCGCGGCTGACCGACTCCATGCCCTTCACGACCGCGGCGAAGTACGGGTTGGTGATGTCGGGGACGACGACGCCGATGGTGCGGGTGCGTCCCGACTTCAGCGACTGCGCCGCGATGTTCGGCGCGAAGCCCAGCTCATCCACGGCGGCCCGGATGGCGTCCGCCGACCTGACCCGCTGCCCCCGCAGGAACCGCGAGACGGTGGCGGGGGAGACCCCGGCCCGCGCCGCCACGTCGTGGATGGTCGCCACGTCGACTCCCGTCTGTAGCCCAGCTCACTGAAACCGTTGTCAGAGAATGATTGCAGCAAGGGTGGTGACGGTGTCAAGAGGTGAGCCGCGAAAAATCGCCCGACCTGCATGTTCGTGTCGTTCGAGTGCCGGTGAGCATGCGTCCGCGGCACAGAACAGAAATCGGTTTCAGTAACGCCGGGCCTGCTCAGCCGGGCTCGGTGACGGGGTCGTCGCCGAGGTAGGCGGCCTTGACGCGGTCGTCGCGGCGAGGTCCGCGGCCGGGCCGTCCAGCACGATGCGGCCCGTCTGCAGCACGGTGACCCGGTCGGAGATCTTGCCCGCCCCGTCCGGGCCGATCACGCTCACCACCTGCCCGGCGGCGGCGCGCGGCCGCAGGTCCTCGACGGCCGTGACGCCGCCGAACGCGCGGGACAGGCCGTCCACCTCCAGCAGTGCGCCCGGCCCGGCCGGAGCGGCCTGGCCCGAGCCGTCCGGCGCGCGGCGCCGTCGGTAAACTACGTGTTCGTTAAAGCGAACGCAAGGCCGGGGAGCGGGCGGTGTCCCGCGGACGAAGGGGGCGGGCACGTGGGCGGTCCGGGCGATTCGGTGCGGGAGGTGCTGGCGGGCAACCTGCGCCGCGCGCGGCTGGAGCTCGGCCTGTCGCTGTCGGAGCTGTCGCGCCGGTCGAAGATCGGCAAGGCGACGCTGTCGCAGCTGGAGGCGGGGGCCGGCAACCCGACGATCGAGACGGTGTTCAGCCTGTCGCGCGCCCTGGAGGTGCCGATCTCCGACCTGCTGGACCACCAGCGGCCGTCCGGGCTGACCGTGGTGCGCGGCGCCGAGGTCGAGGTGCTGCGCGGCGAGGGCGTCGACCTGCGGCCGCTGCGCGGCATCGAGTCCGGCGGAGCGATCTTCGAGGTGTACGACCAGCAGGTCAGGGCCGACTCCCGGCAGGACTCGCTCGGCCATGTCGGCACCGAGCACACCATCGTGCAGGCGGGCCGGCTCGGCGTTCGGGTGGACGACCGGGAGGTCGAGCTCGGGCCCGGCGACTACGTAGGCTTCGATGCCCGGCTGCCGCACGCCTACACCGCGCTCGACGGGCCCGTGCGCTCCGTCCTGCTCCTGCAGTACCGCTCTGACCAGCGACTTCACTCGACTCCTGCAGAGTCGCCGCACCTGGTCGAGACGCCGTGACGCTCCCATCCGCGCGTTGACAGCGCGCGGCGGGCCGACATACTCTCGGGCTCGTTCGATTTAACGAACGCTTTGGATGTGCCGGTACGGCGGGAGGGCCGATGACGCGGGTCGTGGTGCTGGGCGCCGGGATGGTCGGCGCGGCCTGCGCCCGCGAGCTGGCCCTCGCCGGGTTCGCGGTCACGGTCGTCGACCGGTCCGGGCCCGCCGCGGGCACCACCGCGCATGGCGAGGGCAACGTCCTGGTCTCCGACAAGGGGCCCGGCCCCGAGCTGGAGCTGGCGAAGCTGTCCCGCGAGCTGTGGCCCGCGATCCTGGACGGCGACCCGAACGCCGCCGCCGCCGAATGGGACCCCAAGGGCGGCATCGTCGTCGCCACCACCGCCGAAGGCGCCGACGCCCTCGCCGAGTTCGCCGAGGGCCAGCGCAAGGCCGGGGTCACCGCCGGCGAGATGGACGCGACCGCCCTCGCCGCCGCCGAGCCCCACCTCACCCGGGACGCCGCGATGGCCGTCCACTATCCCGAGGACGCGCAGGTGCAGCCCGCGGGCGCCGCGACCGCGCTGCTGGCCGCCGCCGTCCGCGCCGGCGCCGGGCTACGCACCGGCCGCGAGGTGCTCGGCGCGGTCCGCCGCGGCGGGCGGATCACCGGCCTGCGCACCTCCGCCGGGACGATCGAGGGCGACGCCGTCGTCAACGCCGCCGGACCCTGGTCGGGGGAGGTGGCGAGGAGGCTCGGCGTCCGGCTGGACGTCCGGCCCCGCCGCGGCGAGGTGCTGGTGACCGCGCCGATGCCGCCGACCGTCTTCCACAAGGTCTACGACGCCGACTACGTGGGCGCCGTCGGCAGCGCCGCCGAGGACCTCCAGGCGTCCGCGGTCGTCGAGGCCACCCGCGGCGGGACGATCCTGCTCGGCTCCTCGCGCCGCCGCGTCGGGTTCGACGACCGGATCCGCCCGGAGGTGCTGTCGGTCATCGCAGCCAAGGCGCTCCGGCTCTTCCCGATGCTCGCCGAGGTCCCGGTGATCCGGGCCTACGGCGGGTTCCGCCCGTTCGTCCCCGACCACCTGCCGGTCATCGGCCCCGACCCGGAACTGGACGGCCTCTGGCACGCCACCGGCCACGAGGGCGCCGGGATCGGGCTGTCCGCCGGGACCGCCGCCGTGCTGCGCGACCTGATGCTCGGCCGCGAGCCCGCGATCGACGCGGCGCCGTTCCGGGCGGACCGGCCCGCCGTCCAGTCCGAAGGAGAGAGCCTGTGAGCGCGAGACTCGTGCCCGCGGCGCGCGACGCGGCCGGGCGCCGCCCAGACGTCCCGCTGCGGATCACCGTGGACGGCGAGCCCGTCGCCGGGGTCGCCGGGCAGACGATCGCGGGCGTGCTGCTCGCCTCCGGGCGCCGCACCTGGCGGTCCGGGCCGTCCGGCGCCCCGCGCGGGGTGTTCTGCGGGATCGGCGCCTGCTTCGACTGCCTGGTCACCGTCAACGGCGTCCGCGACGTGCGGGCCTGCCGGCGCCGCGCCCGCGACGGCGACACGGTCGCCACCCAGTCGCGCGGCGAGGACGCCCGGTGAGCCGCCTCGTCGTGGTCGTCGGCGCCGGACCCGCCGGTCTCGGCGCGGCGGCGGGCGCGCTGCGCGCCGGCGCGGACGTCACGCTGGTCGACGCGTCGGAGCACCCCGGCGGCCAGTACCACCGGATGCTCCCCGGCGCGTTCGCCGCCGCGCACCCCGGACGCCTGCACCACGGCTGGCGCGGCTTCGAGCGGCTGCGCGACCACGTCCTGCGGCACCCGCGCTGCGACTGGTGGCCGGAGAGCACCGTCTGGTCGCTCGAACGGCCCGGCGAGGGCGCGCCGGTCGTCCACGTGCTGCGCGGCGAGGCCGACGCCGCGGGCCGCGAACGGCTCGTGCTGCGGCCGGACGCGCTCGTCCTCGCGCCCGGCGCCCACGACCGCGTCCTGCCGTTCCCCGGCTGGGAGCTGCCCGGCGTCTACACCGCCGGGGCCGCGCAGGCGCTCGCCAAGGGGGAGCGCCTCGTCGTCGGCGACCCCGTCCTGATCGCCGGTTCTGGACCGTTTCTTCTCCCGGTCGCGGCGTCGCTGATCGAGGCCGGCGCCACCGTCCTGGAGGTGCTGGAGGCCAACCCCGCCGCGACCGCCGCGCGCGGCTGGGGCCGCCGCCCCTGGGAGCTGGCGCCGGACGCCGGCAAGGCCGGGGAGCTGGCCGGGTACGCGTTGCTGCTGGCCCGGCACCGCGTCCCGTACCGGACGGGCCGCGCCGTGATCGAGGCCCGGGGCGACGGGCGCGTCGAAGAGGCGGTCACGGCGCGGCTGCGGCCCGACTGGTCGGTCGTGCCCGGCACCGAGCGCACCGTCCCGGTCGACGCGCTGTGCGTCAGCCACGGCTTCAGCCCGCAGCTCGAGCTGCCCGTCGCGGCCGGCTGCGCGCTGACCCGCACGCCCGGCGGCGCGTTCACCGAGGTGGACGCCGACCAGCGCACCACCGCGCCCGGCGTGTACGCGGCCGGCGAGATCACCGGCATCGGCGGCGCGCCCGCCGCCCGCACAGAGGGTCTGCTCGCCGGCTGGATCGCGGGGGGAGGGGACCCCCGCGCCCGCGAGGCCGCCGCGCTGAGCCGCCGCCGCGACCGGGCCCGCGCGTTCGCCGCCCGGCTCGCCGCCGCCCACCCGATCGGCGCGGCCTGGCCCGGCTGGCTGCGCGAGGAGACCGTCGTCTGCCGCTGCGAGGAGACCACCTACGGCTCCCTGCGCCGCGCGGCGGGCGATCAGGCGAGCGGGTCGGCCCGCGCGGTCAAGCTCGGCACCCGCGCCGGGCTCGGACCCTGCCAGGCGCGCGTCTGCGGCCCGACGGTCGCCGAACTGCTTTCCGGCAGGGTGCCCGGGGCGAACCCCCATCACCGGCCCATCGCCCAGCCCATCCGGCTCGGCGAGCTCGCGAGTCCACCCACCGAGAACACACCGAAGCCCGACCGGAAAGAGAGCGCCCGATGAGCGGCACCAAGCTCCTGAGCCTCGGCGGCGTCATCGTTGCGACGGCGCTGCCCTACTACGAGGACGCCACCGCCCCGGCCGGGCTCGCCGTCGACTACGACAGGTACGCCGAGCACTGCCGCTGGCTCGTCGGCAACGGCTGCCGCGGCGTCGGCCCGAACGGCTCCCTCGGCGAGTACTCCTCGCTCACCGACGAGGAGCGCCGCCGCGTCGCCCGCACCGCGATCGAGGCCGTCGGCGAGGACGGCGTCGTCGTGGTCGGCGTCCACGGCCCCGGCTCCCACCAGGCCAAGCAGTGGGCGGAGTACGCCGCCGAGGACGGCGCGCACGGCGTGCTGTGCCTCCCCCCGACGATGTACCGGGCCAACCGCGGCGAGGTCATCGCCCACTACGAGGCCGTCGCCTCGGCCGGGCTGCCCGTCATGGTCTACAACAACCCGATCGACACCAAGGTCGACCTCACCCCCGACCTGCTCGCCGAGATCGCGCAGATCGACGGGATCGTCGCGGTCAAGGAGTTCTCCGGCGACGTCCGCCGCGTCCTGGAGATCAAGGAGAAGGCGCCCGGCCTGGAGGTCGTCGCCGGCGCCGACGACGTCACCCTCGAAGCGCTGCTGATGGGCGCCACCGGCTGGTTCGCCGGCTTCCCGAACGTGTTCCCCGCCGAGTCCGCGCTGCTGTACGAGCTGGCCACCGCCGGCAAGCTGGAGGAGGCGCGCGCGCTGTACGAGCCGCTCGTCGCCGCGTTCCGGTGGGACTCGCGCACCGAGTTCGTCCAGGCGATCAAGCTCGGCATGGAGCGGGTCGGCCGGTACGGCGGCCCCTGCCGCCCGCCGCGCGGCCCGCTCACCGGCGAGCACCGCGCCGCCGTCACCGCCGACATGAGCCGCGCCATCGAGGCCCTCGCGCAGCGGCAGGCCGCCTGATGCGCTCGGTCCGGTCGATCAGCGCGGTCGACTCGCACACCGAGGGCATGCCGACCCGCGTCGTCACCGGCGGCGTCGCGCCCATCCCGGGCGCGACGATGGCCGAGCGGCGCCGCTTCGCCGTCGAGCACCTCGACGGCCTGCGCCGCTTCCTGGTGGACGAGCCGCGCGGCCACCCCGCGATGAGCGGCGCGCTGCTGCAGCCGCCCACCCGGCCGGACGCCGACTGGGGCGTGGTGTACATCGAGGTCAGCGGGTTCCTGCCGATGTGCGGGCACGGCACGATCGGGGTCGCGACCGTGCTGGTCGAGACCGGGATGGTCGAGGTGGCCGAGCCCGAGACGATCGTCCGGCTCGACACCCCGGCCGGGCTCGTCGAGGCCCGCGTCGCCGTCCGCGACGGCGTCGCCGAGAACGTCACGCTCCGCAACATCCCCTCGTTCGCGCTGCGCCAGGACGCCGTGGTCGACGTGCCGGGCCTCGGCGAGGTCCGCTACGACATGGCCTACGGCGGCAACTTCTACGCGATCACCGAGCTGGACCGGCTCGGGCTGCCGTTCGACCGGGCCCGCAAGGACGACATCCTCAAGGCGGGCCTGGCGATCATGGCGGCGATCAATGAGACCGACCGCCCGGTGCACCCCGGCGACGCGCTGATCGGAGGCTGCAAGCACGTCCAGTTCCTCGCGCCCGGCTCGGACGCGAGGCACTCGCGCAACGCCATGGCGATCCACCCCGGCTGGTTCGACCGCTCGCCCTGCGGCACCGGCACGTCCGCGCGGATGGCGCAGCTGCACGCGCGCGGCGAGCTGCCGCTGCACACCGAGTTCGTCAACGAGTCGTTCATCGGCACCCGGTTCACCGGACGGCTCGTCGGCACCGCCGAGGCCGGCGGGCTGCCCGCGGTGGTCCCCGAGTTCACCGGCCGCGCCTGGATCACCGGCAACGCCACCTACCTGCTCGACCCCGCCGATCCCTTCCCCGCGGGCTTCGTCCTCTAGCCCGATCGGCCTTTCCCGTTCCGGGGCCCGCGGCCCCGTGCGGGCCCATCACGGCGGCCGGCCGCCGCACCTGGGTGCGGTTCGTGGTGCGGATGCTGCTCGGCCTGATCGTCTACGCGTTCTGCGGGTACCGGAACTCGGTGGAGAATCGGGGACCGGGGACCGTCCGCACCACCCCGCACGGCGGGGACGAAAGGAGCAGCTCATGACACCGGACCAGGCCGTCGCCGCCGCAGTGTCCGCGGCGGCCGGATGGGCCGCGGCACCGCCGCAGGAGCGCGCCGAGGGCCTGACCGCGATCGCGGACGCCCTGGAGGCCGCCCGCGCCGAGCTGGTCGCCCTGGCCGACGAGGAGAGCCGCCTCGGCGCGACCCGGCTGAACGGCGAGCTGACCCGCACCACCTTCCAGCTGAAGCTGTTCGCCGACCAGGTCCGGGAGGGCGCGTTCTACGACGCCCGCATCGACCGCCCCGACCCGCAGTGGCCGAGCGGGCCCCGGCCCGACCTGCGCCGCTACCGGACGGCGCTCGGCCCCGTGCTGGTGTTCGCCGCGAGCAACTTCCCGTTCGCGTTCAGCGTCGCGGGCGGCGACACCGCCTCCGCGCTCGCCGCCGGCTGCCCCGTCGTGGTGAAGGCGCACCCCGGCCACCCCCGGCTGTCGCGCCGCACCGCCGAGATCGTCGCCGGCGCCGGGCTGCCGGACGGCGTGTTCGGGCTGATCGAGGGCGAGGCGGAGGGCGTCGAGGCGCTCCGCCACCCGGGCATCGCCGCCGCCGCGTTCACCGGCTCGGAGAAGGGCGGCCTCGCCCTCGCCGGGATCGCCGCGGAGCGGCCCACCCCGATCCCGTTCTTCGGCGAGCTCGGCAGCGTCAACCCGACCGTGGTGACGCCGCGCGCCGCCGAGACGCGGCCCGACGAGATCGCGCAGGGCTACGCCGCGTCCCTCACCCTCGGCGCCGGCCAGTTCTGCACCAACCCCGGGCTGCTGTTCGCGCCGGCCGCGCTGGTGGACGAGATCGCCGAGCGGCTGCGCGGCGTCGACCCCGCGCCGATGCTGAACGACCGCATCGAGTCCGGCTTCCTCGCGGTGTCGGACATGCTCGGCGGCCGTCCCGGCGTCCGCCGCGTCGTCTGGCCCGAGGACGGGACGTCCCTCGCCCCGCGCCTGCTGACCATGGACCTCGAAGCGTTCCGCGCCGACATCGACGCCGCCGGGCAGGAGTGCTTCGGGCCGCTCGGCCTCGTCGTCACCTACGGCGACCTCGCCGAGGTCGCCGGCGTCGTCGCCGCCCTGCCCGGGCAGCTCACCACGTCGCTGCACGCCGAGCCGGACGAGACCGGCGACCTCGCCGCGCTCACCGGCGTCCTCGCGGGCCGCAGCGGGCGCGTGCTGTGGAACCAGTGGCCGACGGGCGTCGCCGTCAGCCACGCGATGCAGCACGGCGGCCCGTACCCGGCGACGACCGCGCCCGCCACCACGTCGGTCGGCACCGCGGCGATCGAGCGGTTCCTGCGGCCCGTCGCGTTCCAGGGCTGGCCGCAGGATCTGCTGCCTCCGCCGCTGCGCGACGACAACCCGTGGAAGGTCCCGCAGACCGTCCACTGAGGCGGAGCCGCCGCGGCCCCGGTCCCGGCCCGGGCCCGGGGCCCGAGGCACGGTGTCAGTGCGCGTCCAGGGCGCGCAGCAGCTCGCCGGCCGCGTCGTCGAGCGCGGCGATCAGCCGGCGGCCGGCGAGGATGCTGCGGCACAGCGCGGCCCGGTCGGCGTCCTCCGCCGGCAGGCCGGAGTCCAGCGCCCGCATGAACCAGCCGGGCGCCCTGCCCGAGGAGGCCCTCGAGGACCTCATCGCGCGGGCCCGCGCCCTCGACATGGACGAGGTGCGGCGCGAGGCGGAGGCCCGCAAGAGCGCCTGACCGTCCCCGGACCCGGGCCCGCGCGGGCCCCGCCCATGGCCGCCATCGGACGCTTCGCGCCCGCGGGGGCCGCCGGGCGCCCGCGTTGTGCACCATGTGAGGCAGGCGGCCCGGGGGAGGCGACATGGTCAGGCGCGACGCGCCGCTAGGCCCTCTGGAGGCGGGCGACCCCGCCGCCGCGGGACCGTACACGCTCCTCGGCCGGCTCGGGTCGGGCTCCATGGGCCGCGTCTACCTCGGCTGCTCCGCGGCGGGACGGCTCGTCGCGGTGAAGACCGTCCGGGCCGAGCTGGCCCGCGAGGCCGACTTCCGCACCCGGTTCGCGCACGAGGCCGCGGCGGCCCGGCGGGTCAGCGGGGTCTACACCGCCTCGGTCGTGAACGCCGACCCGGACGCCGAGGTGCCCTGGCTCGCGACCGCGTACGTTCCCGCGCCCTCGCTGGAGCTCCTGGTCGCCGAGGCGGGACCGCTGCCCGTCGCGGCGGTGCGGTGGCTGGCGGGCGGATGCGCGGAGGCGCTCGAGTCGATCCATGCGGCGGGCCTCGTCCACCGCGACCTCAAACCGTCCAACGTGCTGGTGTGCGCGGACGGGCCGCGCGTCATCGACTTCGGCCTGGCGCACGCGCGGGAGCGCGCCCGGGTGACGCTCAGCCGTGTCGCGGTCGGCACCCCCGCGTTCATGGCGCCCGAGCAGGCGCAGGGGTCGCGGGTCGTGACCGCGGCGAGCGACGTCTACGCGCTGGGCGCGACCCTGCTGTACGCGGCGACCGGCCACGGCCCCTACCGGGGCGAGGGCGCGCTGGAGCTGATGGCCCAGCTCGCCACCCTGCCGCCGGACCTGTCGGGGCTCGCGGTCGAGCTGGAGACGATGGTGCGCGGCTGCCTGGCCCGCGACCCCGCGCGGCGGCCGGCGCCCGCCGACGTGCTGGCGTCGGTGTCGGACTACCTGCGCCACGGCCGGGCCGAGCCGGGCCTGTCCGGGTCGGCCCTCGACCTGGTCAGGGACTACGCCGCGGGGCCGCGGCTCCCCGTCGGCGGACCGGATCGCGCGGGCGCCGCGCCGGAGCGGCCGATGCGGGAGCGTCCGCGGGTGGTCATCGAAGGCGTGCGGGACGGGCGGTCCTCGTCCTCGCCGGCGCGCACGTTCCTCCGCGAGCCCCGCAACACGATCGCCTCGGTGGCCGCGATCCTGCTGATCGGCGTCGGCGCGCTGCTGGCCCGGACGTTCTGGTCGGGCGGCGGCTCCGCGGGCGCCGACCCGGGCCGGGGACGGCCGCCCGCCGGCCGCGCGGCGGAGCCCCCCGCCCCGCTGGGCGGCGCCGGGGACCGCCCCACCGGCGACCCGCGGATCGTGGTCAACCAGCCGCAGGGCGACGGCGTGACGGTGTTCGTGATCCACGGGACGGGCTGGCGGCCGGGGGACCGGGTCCGGGTGAGCCTGGACGGCTCCGGCGAGCGCCCCGGCCCCGTCGTCGACCACATGGGCACCTTCAACTACGCGGTGAACCAGGCCCACGAGTTCCTGCCGGGGCCACTGCCGCTCGGCGTGCACACCTTCGCCGCCGCGACAGGAGGCGCTCCCGCCCGCACGACGTTCCGCGTCGTCCCCTGAGCAGCGAGCCGCGGGCCGGGTGCCGGGACGATCACGCCGCCCAGACCGTCTTGGCGTTGCAGAACGCGTGCATGCCCTGCGCGGACAGCTCGCGCCCGTACCCGGACCGCTTGACGCCGCCGAACGGCAGCTCCGGGTAGGACGTGGTCATCCCGTTGACGAAGACCTGGCCCGCGTCCAGCTCGCGGACGAACAGCTCCCGCTCGCCCGCGTCCCGCGTCCAGGCGTTGGACCCGAGGCCGAAGCCGGTGGCGTTCGCCAGCTCGACCGCCTCGCCCGCGCCGTCGACCCGGAACAGCGACGCCACCGGCCCGAAGACCTCCTCGTGGAACATCCGCATGTCCCGCGTCACCCCGCCGATCACCGTGGGCGGGTAGTACCAGCCGGGGCCGTCCGGGCGCTCGCCGCCGCACAGCACGGTCGCGCCCTTGCCGACCGCGTCGGCGACCAGCTCCTCGACGTCGGCGCGGCCCTGCTCGCTGACCAGCGGGCCGACGTCGGTGTCATCGTCCATCGGGTCGCCGACCTTCAGCGCCCGCATGTTCCGGACGAACAGCCGCTCGAACTCCTCGGCGCAGCCGCGGTCGACGATGAACCGCTTGGCGGAGATGCAGCTCTGCCCGTTGTTCAGGCACCGGGAGGCCGCCGCGGCCTGCGCGGCCGCCGCGATGTCGGCCGACGGCATGACCACGAACGGGTCGCTCCCGCCGAGCTCCAGCACGGTCGGCTTGATCTCGTCCCCGGCGATCGCGGCGACGGACCGCCCGGCCGGCTCGCTGCCGGTCAGCGTGGCCGCCTTCACCCGCGGGTCGCGCAGGACCCGCTCGACCTTCGCCGACCCGATCAGCAGGGTCTGGAAGGCGCCCTCGGGGAACCCGGCGCGGCGGAACAGGTCCTCCAGCAACAGCGCCGTCTGCGGGACGTTCGAGGAGTGCTTCAGCAGGCCCACGTTGCCCGCCATCAGCCCGGGCGCGGCGAACCGGACCACCTGCCAGAGCGGGAAGTTCCACGGCATCACCGCCAGCACCGGGCCGAGCGGCTGGTAGCGGACGTAGGCGTCGCGTGCGCCCACCGCCTCCGGGTCGGCGGGGCGGTCGGCGAGGAACTGGGCGGCGTGCGCGGCGTAGTACCGGCACGCCTTCGCGCACTTGCGCGCCTCCGCGATCGCGGCCTTGAGCGTCTTGCCCATCTCGGTGGTGAGCATCGCGCCGATCTGCTCGGCCTCGTCGTCCAGGATCCGGGCGGCGGCGTTCATCCACGCCGCCCGCCGCCCGAGGTCCGTCGTGCGGTACGCGGCGAACGTCTCGGCGGCCCGCCCGATGCGCCGGTCGAGCTCCTCGTCGGCCAGCTCGTCGAAGGTCTTCTCCACTTCTCCGGTCGCGGGGTTGGTGGTGGCGATCATGGTCATGTCCGGATGCTCCTCGGGTCTCCGCCTGTTCGTCGGGGACGTGCCCGTGCGCCCTGCCGGAAAACACGGCGGCCGGCGGGCGGGCGCGCCGCGGCCCCCGCGGGCAGGGGCTGCGGGCCGGTTCCCGCTTTCCGGCTTCGAGCCGGGTAAACGTGACATGCCTCATACACTTCCCTTGACCGGAACGTTCCAAAGGGCCGATGGCGTTTAACCCCCTTTGACACTGCCTTCGAAGGGGAGAGGGTCTTGGCGATCCCGGTGATGCTGCGCTCGATGCGCCATCACAACTACCGGCTGTGGGCCACCGCGGACTTCGTCTCGGTCACCGGGACGTGGATGCAGGTCCTGGCGATGAACTGGCTCATCCTGTCCATCACCCACTCGGCCACCAGCGTCGGGCTGGGCCTGGTCCTGCAGGCCCTGCCCACCATGCTGCTCGGCCCGTGGGGCGGCGTGATCGCCGACCGGCTCCCCGCCCGCCACGTCGTGGCGGCGGGACAGATCGCCCAGGCGGCGCTGTCCGCGGTGCTCGCGGTGATCGCCGCCGGCGACCCGACCGGCACCGGCGGCCTGTACGCGATCTCGCTGGCGTCCGGCATGGTCACCGCGACGACCTCGCCCGCGCTCGGCCGCTTCGGCGCCGAGGTCGTCGGCCCGGAGGACCTGTCCAACGGGCTGGCGCTCGGCTCGGTGCTGAGCTCCGGCGGCCGGATCCTCGGCATGAGCCTCGCGGGCGTGATCATCCCGCTGGCGGGCGTGCCCGGCGCGTTCGCCGCGAACGCGGTGAGCTTCCTCGGCGTGCTGCTCGCCATCGCGCTGATGCGCACCCGGGAACTGCACGTGCTGCCGCCCGCGAAGCCGGGCGAGCGCGGCATCGTCGCGGGGTTCCGGTACGTCCTCGGCAGCCCCCGGCTGCTGATCATGTTCGGGCTGGCCTTCGCGCTCGGCAGCCTCGGCCGCAACTACCAGGTGACGATGGCGGCGATGAGCGAGGGGCCGCTGCACGGCGGCGCCGGCGGCTACGGCGCCCTGTCGGTGCTCTTCGCCGTCGGGACCGTCCTCGGCGGCGTGTACGCCGCGTCCCGCGTCCGGCTCCCGCTCCGGCTGCTGCTGATCACGGCGACCGTCTGCTCGGCGGGCCAGCTGCTCAGCGGCTTCGCGCCGAGCCTGGCGCTGTTCGGCGCCGCGATGCTGCCGATCGCGGCCGGCGCCGTCGTGCTGGACACCACCGTCGCGACCCGCGTCCAGATGGACAGCCCCGGCCACCTGCGCGGCCGCGTCATCGCCGCGCAGGGCATGGTCGGCGCCGCGTCCGGCGCGGTCGGCGGCCCGGCGCTCGGCGCGCTCTGCGACACCCTCGGCCCCCGCGCCGCGCTGATGCTGGCCGGGACCGCCTGCCTGGCGGTCGCGCTCGCCGCCGCCTACGGCTTCGCGCGCGTCCGCCGCACCCGCCCGGCCACCGCGGCCGCCGCGCTCGCACCAGCCCAGGCCCCCGCGCTGGTGGCCGCCGAGGCCTGACCGGTTCCCCGCCGGCCTGCTACGCCCCCGCCGCGAAGCGGGCGCGCAGGCCGGCGGCGGCGCGGAGCACGGACTCCCACTCGCCCGGCGAGGCGTCCACCGGGCGGTGCGCGGTGAAGAGCGGGTTCAGCTCCACCCGCCGCCCCCCGGCCACCTCGTCGACGAGGTCGAGCATCCGCCGCGCCGGGTCCTCGCCGCGCCGCGCGCCGAGCGTGGCGACGACCTGGTCCAGGGCGGCGGCGAGGCCGGCGTCGGGAGCGGTGACCGCCCCGCCGCAGCGGGCGAACTGCTCCTCGTAGCGGTCCTCCCAGAACTCCACGCGCCATCCCGGCCACAGTTCGCCGAGCGCGGGCACCAGGCCCCTGCAGGACCCGTGGATCCAGACGCCCGCCGTGCGCGCGCCGGCGTCCACGTGCAGGCCGCCGGACGGGAACTCCCCCAGGTCCACCCGGCGGAGCCCGCCGGCGGGCAGCCGGTCCAGCAGGGCCGGCCCCTGCCAGGCGGTATGGACGAACTGCCCGAGCGGGTACGCCGTGCACCCCTCCGGCGTCCGGACCGTGAGGAGGTGGACCACCCCGAAGAGGTAGGTCTCGTAGTCGCCGGTGACGGCCTCCTCCGGCAGGTGCCGCTCCTCCTCGTCGGGGGAGCGGACGGCCGACCGGTCGAGCCCGGCCGCGGCGGCGAGGTCGCCGATGCCGTCGTAGGCCCAGCGGACCGTCCAGCCCGGCCACATCGGCTCCAGCAGCGCCAGGAAGGCCCGCTTGCACGGCAGGTCCAGCATCAGCTGGTCGCCGTAGAACAGCAGCCGCCGCGCCGTGCGGTCGACGACGGCGCCGCCCTCGGCCCAGGCGTCGTTCAGCCAGTCGCGCTCCGGGTCGTCGCAGCGGTGCTGCTCGGAGATGAACCGGACGGCCGCGGCCGGACCCGCGGCCAGCACCGAGCACACCCGGTCGGCTCCCCAGTGGGAGTAGTGCAGGCGCATGCCGCCGGCGTCGATCAGTACGAAGTTGGCACGGGCACCCATGGGCGGTGACGGTACCGGCCGTCGCCTCCGCGTCCCAGCGGTTTTCGCGGCCCTCAGCCGGCGGCGGGGCGCAGCAGGGCCTCCTGGGCGATGGACGCGACGAGCGTGCCGTCGGCCGTGTGGAGCGTTCCGCGCGCGAGGCCCCGCGCGCCGTGGTTCGTCGCCGGCTCCACCGAGTAGAGCAGCCACCGGTCCGCGCGCGGCGGCCGGTGGAACCACATCGCGTGGTCCAGGGTGACGGCGGTGGCGAGGCGCCGCGGGGAGCCGGGCGCGCGGGCGCTGCTCACCACCCCCATGTCGGACAGGTAGGCCAGCAGGCACGCGTGCAGCGCGGGGTCGTCGCCGACCGGCCGGTCCGCCCGGATCCAGAACGGGTGCGGCGAGGGGGACCCGCCCTCGCCCGGCGGGTCCACCACGCGGACCTCGAAGCCGTCCGGGTGCCTGGAGAACCCGGGCGGCGTCCAGTGCTCCGGCAGATCCTCCGGCGCCGGCGTCCCGGACGGGCCGGGCGGCTGCCAGTCGAAGCCGTCCTCCGGGTCGTGGAACGAGGCGATCAGCTCCAGGATCGGCTTGCCGCCCTGGCTCGCGGTGACGTGCCGGGTGGAGAACGAGCGCCCGTCGCGGGTGCGCGCCACCTCGAACCGCAGCGGCTCCTCCGGGGCGCCCGGCCGGATGAAGTAGGCGTGCAGCGAGTGCGGCGGCCGCCCGTCCGCGGTGCGGCACGCGGCGCGCAGCGCCTGCCCGGCGACCTGGCCGCCGAACAGCCGGGGCCGTCCGACCGACGGGGAGTCCGCCACGAAGACGTCGCCGCCGAGCGCCGTCAGCTCGAACAGCCGCGCCATGTCCCGCGGGTCGTCGCCCATGAACCCTCCCCATGACCATCCGGAGTCCGTCCGGCCGCGTACGGCGCCGACCTTATCCGCGCGGCCGGACGTATCGGTCATCCGGGTGGGAACACTCCGCGGTTCGGGAGAGCGGTGCGAGCGCCGCGCGCCGCCGACCTATGATCGCCGTGGTGGACGGCGGAGCGCCCGGGGGCCGTCGGCGCGAGCCCGGCCCCGCCGAGGAGATGAGAGAGGCAATGGCTGATATCACCGAGTCGCCCGAGTGGACGGCGCTGGCCGAGCACCAGGCGGTGCTGGCGGGCCGGAACCTGCGCGAGCTGTTCGCCGAGGACCCGGGGCGCGTCGAGCGCATGACCGTGACCGCCGGGGACCTCTGCCTGGACTACTCCAAGCACCGGGCGACCGGCGAGACGCTGCGGCTGCTGGTGGCGCTGGCGGAGCGGGCGGGGCTGCGCGAGCGGATCGCGGCGATGTTCTCCGGGGAGCACATCAACGTCAGCGAGGACCGCGCCGTCCTGCACACCGCGCTGCGGCTGCCGCCGGGGGAGGCGCTGACGGTGGACGGCCAGGACGTCGCCGCCGACGTGCACGCCGTCCTGGACAAGATGTCGCGGTTCGCCGAGCGCGTCCGCTCGGGAGAGTGGACGGGGTTCACCGGTAAGCGGATCACCACCGTCGTCAACATCGGCATCGGCGGGTCCGACCTCGGCCCCGCGATGGCCTACGAGGCGCTGCACGACTACGTGGACGCCGGGATCTCCTGCCGGTTCGTCTCCAACATCGACCCGGCCGACATCGCCAGCAAGCTCGCCGGGCTCGACCCCGAGCAGACGCTGTTCGTCATCAGCTCCAAGACGTTCGGCACCCTGGAGACCCTCACCAACGCCAAGGTCGCGCGGCAGTGGCTGGTCGAGGGCCTCGGTGACGACAAAGCCGTGTCGCGGCACTTCGTCGCGGTGTCGACCAACGCCGGGCGCGTCGCGGACTTCGGCATCGACACCGACAACATGTTCGGGTTCTGGGACTGGGTCGGCGGCCGGTACTCCTTCGACGGCGCGATCGGCCTGTCGCTGATGATCGCGATCGGCGGCGAGGCGTTCCGCGAGATGCTGGCCGGCTTCCGGGAGATCGACGAGCACCTGCGCACCGCCCCGTTCGAGGCGAACATGCCGGTGCTGATGGGCCTGCTCGGCGTCTGGTACACCGACTTCTTCGGCGCGCAGACCCGCGCGGTGCTGCCCTACAGCCAGCGGCTGTCGCGCTTCCCCGCCTATCTACAGCAGCTGACGATGGAGTCCAACGGCAAGTCGGTGCGGGCCGACGGCGCCCCGGTCGTCGCGCAGACCGGCGAGATCTTCTGGGGCGAGCCCGGCACCAACGGCCAGCACGCCTTCTACCAGCTGCTGCACCAGGGCACCCGGCTCGTCCCGGCCGACTTCATCGGGTTCGCCGAGCCGTTCGAGGACCGGGCCGGCATGCACGACCTGCTCACCGCGAACCTGCTCGCGCAGACGTCCGCGCTGGCGTTCGGCAAGACCGCCGACGAGATCGCCGCCGAGGGGACGCCCGCCGCGGTCGTGCCGCACAAGGTGATGCCGGGCAACCGGCCGACCAGCACGATCCTGGTCCCGAAGCTGACCCCGAAGACGCTCGGCGAGCTGGTCGCCCTCTACGAGCACATCGTGTTCGTCGAGGGGACGATCTGGGGCATCGACTCCTTCGACCAGTGGGGCGTGGAGCTCGGCAAGGTGATGGCGCAGGACCTCGCGCCCGCGCTCACCTCCGAGGAGCCGCCGTCGGACGCGCCGGACGCGTCCACGGCCGCGCTCGTCCGCAGGTACCGCGAGCTGCGCGGCCGCCGGGTCTGACCGGCGCGGAACGCAGCGCGGCGGGCCCGCCGCGCTGCGCGTCCGGGGTCAGGCCCAGCCCTGCTCCTCCAAGATCGCCCGGTACTCGGCGTAGGAGATGAACCCGTCGAGGTTGGCGTCGGCCTTCTCGAACCGGTCCTGCGTCTCCGCGCGCGTCCACGACAGCCCGAGGTGCTCCAGGACGAGCGTGAACTCCATCAGGTCGAGCCGCTCGTCCTTCCCGAGGTCCGCCTTCGTGAACACGGAGAGAAGATCGTCCTCGGTCGGCCTGGTGGTCATCGTGCTCCTCTGATCCCCGGCGGAGTCGGGCCGGGGGTGTAATGAACTGGTCCGATACGCCCGCATCATAGACTCCGGGCATGCGCCGATCGAGCAGCACCGTGGTCGTCGTGGCGGGGGAGCGGGCCGGGGACGTGGTCGCCGGGCTGGACGGGCTGCACAACGTCCGCGCCCTCGTCCGCGGCGACGCCCCGCACGCCGAGTTCGCCGCGCTGGTGGGCCGCGCCGCCGGCACCTACGTGGTGCACGACGACGACCCGCTCGCCGCCGTCCGCGACGCCTGGACCGCGTTCTTCGACGGCGCGTCGGCGCCCGGCCCGCTGGAGGTCGCCGTCGAGGAGGCCCTCGCCGCGCTGCGGACGGACCGCGTCCAGCTCCCCGACTACTACGTCGTCCTCGACCCCGAGGAGCTGCCCGAGACCGTGCGGCACTGGTGGCTCGGCGTGCTGGCCGGCGCCGCGCCCGCCCGCGTCGTCCCGGCGCCGTCCTCGCCGTCGCGGGTCGCCGCGGAGCTCGGCCGGCTGTCGCCCGGCCGCTGGTGGCCGGACGACCTGGCGTCCTGGCTGCGGGAGCTGCCCCGCACCGTCCCGGACCGCGCCGGCCTCCCCGCCGGCTAGCGCCGTGCCGGCCCGCGGTCCTGGCGCGCGGGACCGGTCACTCGCCGCCGGTCAGCTCGGGGACGCGGTGCCGGTAGCGCTCGATGAGCGCGGTGTTGCGCTCGTCGCCGCCCGGCACGTTCGCGCTCGTCCACCGGGGCGGCTCCACGCCGCGCGCGGCGGCGAGGTCGTCCAGGTCGGCGAGGATTCGCGACCAGGCGTAGGCCGCGAGGATCGTGGAGACCGCGGCGGTCCGCGGCGCGTCCGGCGGATGCAGGACGTCACCGGGCGGCACCCGGGTGTCCACCACGGTCGCGGCGTGGTCGGCGAGCGCCGTCGCGGCCCGGGCGGCGGCGCCGCTCGCGGCGCGGGCCGAGGTCACCGCGACCACCGGGACGCCCCGGGCCGCACACTCCGCGGCGATCTCCACCGGGTACGGGTTGCGGCCGCTGGTGGAGAACACCACCGCGACGTCCGGCGGGGCGGGCGCGGCCTCCTTGACCACGGCGCGCCCCACGCCGGTGCGGCGCTCGGCGCGGGTGCTGCGGACGGCGTCGTCCAGCGGGAGCACGTCCGGCGCCCAGATCGGCCGGACCGCGGCGAGCCCGCCGGCCCGGTAGAACGTCTCGCACACCATGATCAGCGAATGCCCCGCCCCGGCGACGTGCACGATCCCGCCCGCCTGGACCGCGTCGAGCAGCAGCGCCGCCGCCGCGCCGATCGCCTCGCCGGACGCGGCGTCGAGATCGTCCAGCAGGGCCCGGACCCGGCCGGGGAGCCGCTGCCCTGCGGCGTCACGCATCGGGCACGGCCTCCTTGAGGGCGCCGGCGAGCTCCTCGCGGCCGGGCGCGCCGCGCAGCCGGTCGGCGAGCCCGCCCGACAGCGACCGGGCCAGCGCGGCGAGCGTCCCGACGTGCGCGTCCGGGTCGGGCGTGCAGAACGCCAGCAGCAGGTCGACCGGGTCGTTGTCGGGATGCCCGAACTCCACCGGCGCGGCGAGCCGGGTCACACCGACGCCGACGGCGAGCCCGCCGTCCTCGGGACGGGCGTGGACGAGCGCGAGGCCCTTCGTCAGCACGATGTACGGGCCGTTCTCCTCCACCACCCGCTCGCACGCGTCCGGGTAGCCCTCGCCCGCGGCGCCCGCGCCGACCAGCGCGGACGCGGCCGCCCGGACGGCCTCCCGCCAGTCCCGCGCCGCGACGCCGTCGTCGGCGGCGATGACGGTCACGGCAGCCACCCCTGCTCGGTCAGCCGCTCCCTCAGCTGCGCGGCGAGGCCGTCCTTGTCGAGGAAGTCGCTGATCGTGATGACCACGGGCGCGAGGTCGGCGATCTCGCCGGTGTGCATGCCCTGCCCGATCACCACGTCCGGGGACATGCCCCGCGCGGACGACACGTCGGTGTTCTCCACCCGGGCGTCCACGCCGAGCGCGCCCAGCGCGTCCTCGGCGGTCATCTTCAGCATCAGGCTGGAGCCCATCCCGACCCCGCACACCGCGAGGACCTCCAGCCGCCTGTCCAGTGCCATCCCGATTCCTCCCATCGTGAGTCGTTCACGCCTTGGCGGCGGCCGTGCCGGCGGCCTCGGGCTCGCCCTCGGCGACGGCCCGGCGCCTGTCGGCTCGGCCGAGCAGGACCAGGGTCGCCACGGTCGCGGCGAGCGCGATGACCGGCACCAGCCAGACCGTCCCCTTGCCGACGGCCGGGTCCGCGGCCTTCAGCAGCCAGCCGATCGCGTACCAGTCGGGGTCGGCGAGCGTGGACAGCTCCGGCGCCGTCCGCTCGTAGAGCCCCCAGGTGAAGCCCTGGCCGACCGCCAGGATCAGGCCGGACACCACGCCGCCGAGGACGGCGCCGCGCCAGCCCGCCACCACGTTGCCGAACAGCCCGGCCGCGCCGCCGACGAAGAACAGCATGATCATGGGCGGGGCGAGGGTGAACCAGCCGGCCGCCGCGGAGACCGCGAGGCAGGCCAGGAACACCACCGTGGACGTCACGAACCCGAGCATGACCGCGGTCGGCGCGACGGGGAAGACGGTCGGCGCGTCCAGCGCGGGCCGGGTGCCGGGGATGACCCGGTCGCTGAACCCCTTGAACGCCGGGACGATCTCGCCGAGGAACATCCGGACCCCGTACAGCAGGATCGCGATGCCACCCGCGAACCGCAGCCCCACCAGCAGCCCCCACACCCACGGGGACAGCTTGTCGTCCATCTCGGCGGCGGCCTTGGCCACCACGCCGTGGTCGGCGAACGCGACCCCGAGCAGCATGATCACCGAGATGATCAGCGCGGTGCTGATGTTGACGTCCTTGAAGAACGACAGCTGCCGCGGCAGCGTCAGCTTCTCGGTGTCGTGCTTCTCGCGGCTGCCGAGCGGCCGGGCCGCGTAGCCGGTGATGAGGCAGGCCAACGAGCTGGTGTGCGCGTACCCGAACCGGTCGTCCGGCATGACGCGGCGCATCAGCGGCCGTATCCACAGCGGCTGCAGCGTCCAGTACGCGGCGACGAAGCCGGCCCCGCACAGCACCAGCGTGAGCTGGTTCGCGCTGGGCGCGATCGTCACCAGCGACGCGACGGTGACCGTGCTGATCCAGAACATCAGGTGGCCCGTCAGGTACAGGTACCGCGCGGCGGGGAACACCCGCACGAGCAGCACGTGCACGAGGAACGCCACCGTGATCACCAGCGCGATCGTGCCGCCCTGCTCCGACAGGAAGCCGGTGAGCGAATGGTCGGCCTTCGGCGGCGTCGTGCCCATCGCGCTCGCCAGCACCGTCTGGAAGCTGGCGAGCCCGCCGGTGAACACGTCGACGCCGATGAACAGGATCACCACGCCGATCGTGGCGCGCAGCGCGCCCGCGACGACGTCCTCCGCCCGCTTGCGCTGCAGGATCAGCCCGGCGAGCGTGATGAGCCCGATCAGGATCGGCACCTGGCCGAACACGTTGTTCGCCAGGAACGTGAGGATGTCCTTGATGACGCCCATGGTGAAGTCGCCTCACTTCTCAGGGTGGAACGTGCGCCGCGGCCCCCGGCCGGCGCCGAACGGACGGTCGTGCCCCGGACGCGCCGGACGCGGGCCGGGGGAGCGGTCAGTGGGACGGGGGGCGCAGGTCGAGCTCGAGGCGGTACCGGTCGCCCCGGTAGAGGGACCGGACGTACTCCAGCGGCCGGCCGTCCTCGTCCCGCGTCACCCGCTCGAACAGGAACGCCGGCGTGTGCACCGGGACGCCCAGCTCGGCGGCCTCCCCGGGGGTGACGACGGTCGGCTCGATCGTCTCGGTGCCCGAGGCGATCACGATGCCGGCGCCGCGCAGCAGGTCGTAGAACGACCGGCCCTCGAGGACGTCCCGGCGCAGCCCGGGCATGAGCGCCCGGGGCAGGAAGAGCGTCTCGATCGCCATCGTGGCGCCGTCCGCCAGCCGGAGCCGCCGAATGGTAAAGACCTCTTCGGCCGGTGGCAGGGCCAGCCGTCTGCCGATCCGCGCCCCCGCGGCCTCCGTGCGGAACGACAGCACGCGGCCGCCCGGCTTCATCCCCCGGCGGATCATGTCCTCGGTGAACGAGGTCATGGTGAGCGGCACCGCGATCCGCGGTTCGGCCACGTAGGTACCGCTTCCGTGCCGCCGTTCGAGCAGCCCCTCGGCGACGAGGCCGTCCACGGCCTGCCGTAACGTGGGCCGGGAGACGCGGAGGTCCGCGACCAGGCGGCGTTCGGACGGCAGCGCGTCACCGGGCTCCAGGCCGTCGAGCATGGCGAGCAGCTCGCGGCGGACCGCCTGCCGCTTCGTGTTCCCGTTCCGGCCCTCACCGCCAGCCCGCACGTCTTCACCCTTCCATGGAGCCGATCCCGTCGTCGCACACGCTACGTGCCATCATGGCAACTGGTCAATACCACTTTTGTCGATGTTCGCCATGGCGGCGGGCGCGCCACCGGCCTACCGTCACCGAAGATCGTCCTGACACCGGCCGAGCGCCGCGCCCGGGCGGCGCGGCGGGAGAGGCGGCGATGTGAAGCGGCGCGTTCGCGCGGGCCTGGCGCTCGCGGTCCCGCTCGTCCTGACCGTTCCGATGGGCGCCGCGGGCGCTGCGGCGGCCGGGGAGGGCACCGGCCCGCCGGGCGGCCGGCCCGGGTGGCGGCTCGTCGCCGCGGAGACCTTCGACCGGCGGCTGGACGACGCGCGGGTGCCGTGGAGGCCCGACGACGACGGACCCGGCAGCCCGTACGACGTCGACATGTACGACAACGACGGCGCGTACTTCGCCACGGTCGGCGGCCCGGCGTTCCGGACACAGCTCGCCAAGGTCCGCACGTACCGCAAGGCGTTCTCCTTCGGCGAGCGCGGCTGGCTCACCGCCGAGTTGGCCGCCCGCGACCGCGACGGCGACGGCCGCCCCGACCGGCCGCCGACCCTCACGTCGAAGCAGGGCGCCGCGGACATCGACGAGCCCGACCACCGCGGCGGCGTCGTCATCCGCTCGACGCGGGACCTGCCCTCCGAGTACCGCGTCGAGATGACGCTGCGCGGCCTGGACTTCGGCGGCGAGCGGAACGGCTCCTGGGACTACCCCGACGGCCGGATCAACGGCTACGCACCGGGCGGCTGCAAGACCGTCTTCCCGTGGGCGTCGGGCGGCGACTTCTCCAGGCCCGAATGCGAATGGGCCGACGCGCGCACCGACTCCAACGGCTTCTACTACATGTCGATCATGGATTACCGGCGGGTGGCGCCGCACGACAACATCTTCGTCCACAGCCACCGGAAGGTGGCCATGGACGGCTACAACAGGTACAAGTACACGGGATCGGGACTGAAGTACTGCGACCCGGCGACCGGGCGGTACGAGCCCTACTCCGCCGGTACGGGAAACGGCGTCAACGCCATTTTCATGACCGACGACCGCAGGTATCCGGCGATGCCCGGCACCGAGTACCTGATGCAGAGCGAATGCGGCCTCGCCAAGGGCGGCGCGATCGTCTCGACGGTCGACCTGCGGCCGGAACTGCTGCCGCAGAACCCCTACACCTTCGCCATCGAGCGGCGGAACGGCGCCTACACGATGGAGATGTCGGGCGTCTTCGCGCACGTGGGCCGGGCGACGTTCCGGTACACCCGTAAGTTCGTCCGGGACGGCGAGCCCATCTGGCACTACAACCGGGAACCCGGGGAGTACGACGGCCGCTACAACGCCGACTGGACCTGGACAGGGCCCGGCGGCACGCTGGTCGACCGCGACACCTGGCCCGCCGGCTCCGCCTACCCCGACCGGTTCATGATCGGTGACCCGCACATGAACTTCTACGAGGGCACGGCGCGGGTCGACGACATCCGCCTCTACACACCGGAGGAGCACGCGACCGCTCCGGGCGCGACCGGCGTCCGGTGAACCCCGCCCCCGTCCCCGTCCCCGCCGGGCGGCGCGCCCGCGAACGGCTCTCCTGACCGGCGCCCTGCGCGGTCCCTGATGCGCGGCGCGGCGCCTGGGGGTGGGCGATCATTCGCCGTCCGTTCGGCTGCGCGTCCCGTCCGCGCCACTCGCGATCTCTAAGTTCCTGCGGCGGCGTCAAAGACGGGAACCGACATGGGCAGAAGCAGGATCGTCCGCGCTCGCGGCATCACGAAGACGTTCGGCGAGGTGGTCGCGCTCGACGACGTCGATCTGGAGGTCGACGCCGGGCAGGTGCACGGCCTGGTCGGCCCGAACGGCGCGGGCAAGACGACCCTGCTCGGCCTCCTGCTCGGCCTGGCGGTCGCGGACCGCGGCCGCCTGGAGATCCTCGGGACGCCGGTCGGCCGGACGCTCGCCGTCCCCGACGGCGTCGCGGGCTTCGTCGACGGCCCCGGCCTCTACCCGTCCCTCACCGCGCGGCAGAACCTCACCGCCCTGGCGAGGCTGCGCGGGCGGCCCTCCGCCGCGGGCGTCGGCGAGGCGCTGGAGGAGGTCGGGCTCACCGACGTCGCCGACGACCGGGTCCGCGGCTTCTCGCTCGGGATGCGGCAGCGGCTCGGGCTGGCCGCCGCGCTGCTCACCCGGCCGCGGCTGCTCGTCATCGACGAGCCCGCCAACGGGCTGGACCCGGCGGGCAAGCGGCACGTCCACCGGGTCATCACCCGGCTCGCGTCGGACGGCGCCGCGGTCGTCATGTCCAGCCACCGCATGGACGACCTCGCCGCGCTGTGCCCGGAGGTCACCCTGCTGTCGACCGGGCGGGTCGTGTTCTCGGGACCGGTGGGCAAGCTCGCCGCCGAGGTCGGCGACCTCGACCACCGGCTGCTGACCGCCGACCCGCCGGCGGCCCGGCAGGTGGCGGCGGGGACGCCCGCCCTGCGGGTCGTCCGCGGCCCGGGTGAGGGCCCGGACGAGGACGTGATCGTCGTCCGCGGGCCGGTGGAGGCCCTCGACGGCCTGGTCGTGCGGCTGGTCGAGGCCGGGGTCGGGGTGCGCGGGCTGGCGCCGGTGGTCCCGCCGCTCGAGGCGGCGTTCCTGGCGCTGACCGGCACCGGGAGCGGCACCGAGTCCGGCGAGGCCGGCGAGACCGAGGAGGAGTCCCGATGACCGCCACCGCCACCGCCGCCGGGCCCGCCGCGGACGAGGCCCGCCCGGCGCCGCTGCCGCGCGGCTACCGCTTCGAGCTGGTCAAGCTGCTGTCCCAGTGGCGGATCCGGCTGGTGCTCGCCGTCTGTTGGATCGGTCCAGGCGCGTTCGCGGCCGCGGTGAGCCTGCAGTCCTCGCTTCCGGCCGACACGGTCTTCGGCCGCTGGATGCACGCGTCCGGCTGGGCCGGGTCGCTGGTGGTGCTGGGCTTCTCGTGCAGCTGGGCGCTGCCGCTGCTGACCTCGCTCGTCGCGGGTGACGTCTTCGCCGCCGAGGACCGGCTCGGCACCTGGCGGCACCTGCTGGTCGCGGTCCGCTCGCCGCGCCGGATCTTCGTGGCGAAGGCCCTCGCGAGCCTCACCGTGATCCTGGCGATGGCCGCCGGGCTCGTCGTCTCGGGCATCGCCGGCGGCCTGGCCGCCGCCGGCGGCCACCCGCTCGCCGGCCTCGACGGCCACATGCTGTCCTCCGGGGACGCGGCGGCGACGGTGCTGCTCGCCTGGTGCTGCGCGCTCGCGCCGACGCTGGCGTTCGCGGCGGTCGGGCTGCTCGGCTCGGTGGCCCTCGGCCGCTCGCCGATGGGGCTGCTGATGCCCGCCCTCCTCGCCATCGGCCTGCAGCTCGCGCAGATGCTCCCGCTGCCGGTGGCGGTGCGGATGGCCCTGCCGGGCGAGGCGTTCCTGGCCTGGCGCGGCCTGTTCACCGCCCCGGCGCAGACCGGCCCGCTGCTCATCGGCGTCGCGGTCGCCCTGGTCTGGGCGGCCGCCGCCACGGCGCTGGCCTACCGGCTGTTCCTGCGCCGCGACTTCACCGACCTCGCCCACGACGGGTCGGGGCGGCGCGTCACCGTGAGCGGGGTGCTGCCGCTGGCGGGCCTGGCCGTCCTCACGGTCGGGGTGGTCGCCTGGACCACCCCGGCGGAGGGATCGGGGATCGACCGGGTGAAGCTCGAGCGCTCCCTCGCCACCTCCTACGCCCACCTCTACCGGCTGCAGACCCGCGAGCTGCACCGCCCCGCCGTCACCGAGGCGCAGCTGAAAGCCACCGCCTCCTGCGACAAGGGCGGCGGCCGCGTCGCCGACGAGGGCCCGGGCAACGACTGGCGGTGCGTCGTGACCTGGCACCTGCCCGGCGTGGCGTCCGCGGGCACCGCCATCTACCAGCTCGACGTCACCGCGGACGGGCGGTACGTCGCCGACGGCGACGGCCCGAAGGAGGTGAACGGCTACTTCCAGGTGCGCACCTCGGGCGGGGACGCGCCCAACCCCCTGTGGCAGTTCGACGGCACCGTCGACCTGCTCGCCAGCCCCGCCAGTGTTCAGAAGGGTTAGTCCATGCACGTCAGACGTCAACGCCGGAGCCCCGCGGAGAACCGCTCCGGGGTGTTCCGCCGGCTCGGCGGCCGCCGGGTCCGGACCGTCGCGGCCGGTACGGCCGCGCTGGCCATCGCGGCGAGCGGAGGTGTCGCCTACGCCTCGACGCACGCGTTCGGCACCCACAAGGTCGGCGACACGACCGGTCTCGGCACGCTGCTCGCCAGCGACCAGTTCAACAAGCCGCTGGGCGACCGGCTGCTCGTCGACAACGGCAAGCTGCTGTCCTCGACGGTCAGCCCGGACGGGCGGCACCTCGCGGCCCTCACCACGGACCGCTCCATCGCCCTGACGATCGTCGACCTGAAGGACTACAAGGTCCTCCAGCAGGCCGGCACCTCCGCGGACGCGGACCTGAAGATCGGCAACAACAACGTCGGGCAGGAGGGGCCGACCTACTCCCCGGACGGCAAGACCCTCTGGATGCCGCAGATCAACGGCTTCAGCCGGTTCCCGGTGAACGCCGACGGCACCGTCGGCGCGCCGACGTTCATCACGATCCCGAACGACGGCTCGAAGCACCCGCTGCCGGCCCAGGCGGTGTTCTCCGCCGACGGCGCCACCCTGTACACCGCCGTCAACGGCCAGAACCGCGTCGTGGCCATGGACCCGTCCACGGGCGCGATCACCCGCAGCTGGAGCGTTGGGAACGCTCCAAGAGACCTCGCCCTGGTCGGCGGCAAGCTCTACGTCAGCAACGAGGGCGGCCGTCCGGCGAAGGCCGGCGACCAGACGCTCAACTCCTACGGCACCCAGGTCCCCGCCGACCCGAAGACGGGCGCCGCGACCACCGGAACCGTCAGCGTGATCGACGTGGGCGACGCGGGCGCGGCGGTCGAGTCCATCGACGTGGGCCTGCACCCGACCGCCCTGCACGCCGCGAACGGCGTGCTGTTCGTCGCCAACACCGGCAGCGACACCGTCTCCGTCGTCGACACCTCCAGGGACGCCGTCGTCCAGACCATCACGACCCAGCCCTGGCCGGGGGCCAAGGTCGGCTACGAGCCCGACGGCATCACCCTCACCGCCGACGGCCGCCTGCTGGTGACGCTCGGCCGCGCCAACTCCCTCGCCGTCTACCGCTACAAGAGCCCCAAGGAGCCGGTCGGCTACGTCGGGCTGCTCCCGACGGACTACTTCCCCGAGAACGTGACGACGGCCGGCGGGCAGGTGGTCGTCACCAGCCTGCGCGGCATCGGCGAGCGCGGCCCCGGCCGCACCATCGACAAGAGCGCCGGCACCTCGCCCGCCACCGGCCACAACACCCACGACTCGACCGGCACGCTGCTGCGGTTCAAGCTGCCGGCCGACCGCCTCATCAGGGCGTACACGGCCAGGGTGTTCCAGCAGAACGGCTGGGACGCCGCGTCCCTCATCGGGCTGCGCACCGGCGGGCGGGCGCGGCCCGTGCCGGTCCCGGTGCGGCTCGGCGACCCGTCGACCATCAAGCACGTCTTCCTGCTCGTCAAGGAGAACCGCTCCTACGACCAGGTGTTCGGCGACGACGAGCGCGGCAACGGCGACCCGGCGCTCGCCCAGTTCGGCGAGAACGCGACGCCGAACCAGCACGCGCTGGCCCGCCAGTTCGGGCTCTACGACAACACCTACGACGTCGGCACCAACTCCGCCGAGGGCCACAACTGGCTGATGCAGTCCGACAACCCGGAGTACACCGAGTCGGGCGCCGGCGAGTACACCCGCAGCTACGACACCGAGGACGACGCGCTCGGCCACCAGCGCTCCGGCACGCTGTGGAGCGGCGTCCAGGCCGCCGGGGGCACCGTCAAGAACTACGGCGAGTTCCTGCAGTTCGAGACCAAGCCGTCCGGCGCGACCTGGCAGCAGTTCTACTGCGACGCCAGGACCATGGCGGACACCGGCCAGAACACGGCCATCAAGACCGACTCGTCCTCGCCGATCCCGTCGCTGAACGACGTCACGGCGCACGACTACCCGAAGTTCGACACCAACATCCCCGACATCTACCGGTACGAGATCTGGAAGCGCCACTTCGACGCCGAGGGCCCGGCATCCCTCAACATGTTCTGGCTGTCCAGCGACCACACCGGCGGCGCGCCCAACCCTATCGCGCAGGTCGCCGACAACGACCTCGCGGTCGGCCGGATCGTCGACCACATCTCGCACAGCAAGTACTGGAAGGACAGCGCGATCTTCGTCATCGAGGACGACACCCAGGACGGCGTCGACCACGTCGACGGGGCGCGCGGACCGGTGCAGGTCATCAGCCCGTACGCCGACCACGGGAAGGTCGACAGCCACTACTACTCGCAGATCACGGTGGTCCGAACCATCGAGCAGATCCTCGGCGTCCGGCCGATGAACCAGAAGGACAGTGCGGCCACCCCGATGTACACCGCCTTCACGGGGCGGCCCGACTACACGCCGTTCACGGCCGTGCAGAACCGCGTCCGGCTGACCTACGGGCTCAAGACCCCGCCGGCCTGCGGCGAGGACCCCGTCCCGACGGCCAAGGCGGCGCAGGTTCCGGCCCAGTCGCCGACCCCGGCGGTGCCGGCGGGGGAGAAGGGCGTCGCGGCCCTGTGGGACGCGTGGAACCGGCAGCAGAACCAGAACGACCAGAACCCGCAGCCGGACCGCGCCAACCCCGACCAGATGGACCACTACACGTGGTACCTGACCCACGGGTTCACCAAGCCGTACCCCGGTGAGAAGAAGATCCTCGCCCCGGCGCAGGTGCCCGGCCGCTACCTGCCGTCGCCCGACGCCGACGGCTGACCCGGCCGGAGCGCAGGATAGGCGGCCCGTCGGAGAGACCCGGCGGGCCGCCGCGCGTCGGGCGGCGGCGGCGCGTGCGGCGGCGGCACGTCAGGCGGTGGCCGCGCCCGAGCGGTACTCCTGCGGACTCATCCCGTGCTCCCGCTTGAACGCGGTGCTGAGCGCGAACGCGGTGCCGTAGCCGACCCGCCGGGCGACGGCGTCGAGGGTCGCGTCGCTCTCGCGCAGCAGGTCGGCGGCCTGCGCCAGCCGGACGCCGGTCAGGTACGCCATCGGCGGCTCGCCGACGAGCCTGCCGAACCGCTGCGCGAGCGCGGCCCGGGAGACGCCGACCTTCGCTGCGAGGTCCGCGACCGTCCACGGATGCGCGAGGTCGTCGTGCAGCAGCCGCAGCGCCGGCCCCACGACCGGGTCGCCGTGCGCCCGGTACCAGCCGGGCTGCTCGGCCTCCGGCCGGGAGAACCAGGCGCGCAGTGTCTGGATCAGCAGCAGGTCCAGCAGCCGGTCGAGCACGACCTCCTGGCCCGGCTCGTCCTTGACGATCTCCTCGTCGAGCAGTCCGACCAGCGGCGACCGCCAGGCGTCGCCGCGCACCACCGCGAGCGGCGGCAGCGCGGCCAGCAGCCGCTGGGTGACCGCGCCGCGCGTCTCGTAGGTGCCGACGAGCATGACGGCCCTGCCGTCCGGGTCCGTGCCCCAGGCGCGCACGCCGAGGTCCATCGCCTCCGACAGGCTCGTCCCGTCCGGGGTGGTGCAGCGCTGGCCCGGGTGGATGACGACCTGCGGCTCGGTGGCCGGGTCGTCCGCGACGACGTACGGGGCGGGGCCGCGGCAGATGACCAGGTCGCCGGCGCCGAGGCGCAGCGGCGCGCCCTCGTCCGGCAGCACCCACGCCCGGTCGCGGACCACGGCCACCAGCGTCAGCGGCGCCTCGTCCTGGATCCGCATCGCCCACGGCGGGTTCAGCGTCGACCGGATCATGAACGCTCCGTGCGCGCGCGGGCCGTCGAGGAGGTCGGTCAGGGCGTCCATGCGATCAGCGTAAACGCCGTGGACGCTCGCGTATGGAGCCGAGCTTCTCAACGATGGTGGACGAACACCATTTCCGGCGACGGGCACGCCGGCGAGGTCTGCGAGGTCACCGGGCCGCGCGCGCTCGCCTCCGCCGAGGCGGTCGCCGGGATCGGCCGCGCCGCGCGGCCCGCGGCCCCGCGCTCGCGCACCGGGCGCGTGGCCGTGCCTCCGCTGCGCTTACGATCACGGGATGAGCGGTGTGTACGCGATCAGCGACCTGCACGTCGGATTCCCCGAGAACCGCGCCTTCGTCGAGGCGCTGAAGCCGGAGGCGCCGGGCGACTGGCTGATCGTGGCGGGCGACGTCGCCGAGCGGTTCGCCGACGTCGAGTGGGCGCTGGGGGTGCTCGCCGGACGCTGGGAGCGCGTGCTGTGGGTCCCCGGCAACCACGAGCTGTGGACGGTCAAGGACGACCCGGTGGCGCTGCGCGGCGAGGCCCGCTACCGGCGGCTCGTCGACATGTGCCGCGGGCTCGGCGTCCTGACGCCCGAGGACCCCTATCCGGTCTGGGACGGCGAGGACGGCCCGGTCACGGTCGCCCCGCTGTTCCTGCTCTACGACTACACGTTCCGGCCGGACGGCGCGTCCACCAAGGAGGAGGCGCTGGCGATCGCGCACGAGTCCGGCGTCGTCTGCACCGACGAGGTCTACCTGCACCCCGACCCGCACCCCACCCGGGACGCCTGGTGCGGCGCCCGGATCGCCTACACCGAGGAGCGGCTCGCGGCCCTCGCCCCCGGCGCCCGGACCGTGCTGGTCAACCACTGGCCGCTCGTCCGCGAGCCCACCCGCGTGCTCTGGTACCCCGAGTTCGCCCAGTGGTGCGGGACCGAGCGCACCGCCGGCTGGCACTCGCGGTTCGGCGCCGTCGCCGTCGTGTACGGCCACCTGCACATCCCCCGGACCATCTGGACGGACGGCGTCCCGCACATCGAGGTGTCGGTCGGCTACCCGCGCGAGTGGCGCAGGCACGGCGGCGAGCCGAAGGGGCCGCGCCGCGTCCTCCCCGTCCCCGCCCGTTCCTGACGCCTCAGCCGGACGCGCCGGGCGCCGTACCGAGCTCGCCGGGCTCGCCGGATTCGCGGAGCGTGATGCCGGGGGTGATGCCGGATGCGGCGAGGGAGAGCAGCCGGCCGCCGGCGCCGGGCTCGCGCTCGGCGGCCATCGCGATCCCGCCGGCGAGCTTCAGCACGTCCACGAACGCGGCCCCGGCGGGCGCCTCGCCCGCCTCCTGGGCGCGGGCGAAGAGCGCCTCGCCCGCGTCCCGCATCGCGCGGCACGACCGGAAGGCCTCCGGGCGCTCGCGCCGCAGGGACACCATGACCGCCGGGGCCGTCCCCTGGAACTGCGACACGGCGGCGACGAAGCCGCCCAGCCAGGTCAGGAGCGCCCGGCCGGGCTCCGGCGACGCCAGCAGCTCGCGGCCCCGCTCGGCGAGCGCGTCGTAGGCGTCGGCGAGCAGCGCCTCCAGGAGGTCCTGCCGGGTGGGGAAGTGGCGGTAGAGCGTCCCGACGCCCACGCCCGCCCGGCGGGCGACCCCTTCCAGCGAGGCGCCCGCGCCGTCGCGCAGGAACAGCTCGCGCGCGGCGGCGAGCAGCCGTGCGCGGTTGCGGCGGACGTCGGCGCGCGGCGCACGGGTGCGCGGCGTGTCGTCGCTGGTCACGTGGGTCCCCGGTCCTTCCTGACGCGTGCGCGGCCGCGGCGTGCAGGGGGACGGACCGCGGTGTTGGAACGTTCCCTGAAGTCTAGTCGCAGCGCGCCGCGCGGAACCGGGCAGGCGGCCGGGAACCCGCGGGCGGACTCCGGCGGCGGGAACCGAGCGGCGGGAACCGAGCGGCGGGAGGCCGGCGGCGGGGACGCCGGGCGGCCGGAGCCCGCAGCGGGAACGAGGTCCGCGACGGGCTCCGGCACAGGCCGGGCCGGGGGGAAGGAGGCCGTCCCGTCCGGGGCACCGGTGAGCGGTGCCCCGGCCCGGCGGCCGGTCAGGAACCGCCCGGGGCCAGCGGCAGGTACACGCGGCCGCCCGCCGCCCGGAACTCCCCGGCCTTTTCCCGCATCCCGGCGGCGAGCGCCTCCTCCTCGGCCACCCCGTGCTCGCCGGCGTACTTGCGGACGTCCCGGGTGATCTTCATCGAGCAGAAATGCGGCCCGCACATCGAGCAGAAGTGCGCGGTCTTCGCGGGCGCCGCCGGGAGCGTCGCGTCGTGGAACTCCCGCGCGGTGTCGGGGTCGAGCGACAGGTTGAACTGGTCCTCCCAGCGGAAGTCGAACCGCGCGTCCGACAGCGCGTCGTCCCACGCCTGCGCGCCCGGGTGCCCCTTGGCCAGGTCGGCGGCGTGCGCGGCGATCTTGTAGGCGATCACGCCGGCCTTGACGTCGTCGCGGTCCGGCAGCCCGAGATGCTCCTTCGGCGTGACGTAGCAGAGCATCGCGGTGCCGTGCCAGCCGATCATCGCGGCGCCGATCGCCGAGGTGATGTGGTCGTGGCCGGGCGCGATGTCGGTGGTCAGCGGCCCGAGCGTGTAGAACGGCGCGCCGTCGCACCACTCCTGCTGCAGGTCCACGTTCTCCTTGATCTTGTGCAGGGGGACATGGCCGGGGCCCTCGTTCATCACCTGGTTGCCGTACCCGGCCGCGATCCTCGTCAGCTCGCCCTGGGTGCGCAGCTCGGCGAACTGCGCCTCGTCGTTGGCGTCGGCGATGCAGCCGGGCCGCAGCCCGTCGCCGAGCGACCAGGTGACGTCGTACGCGGCGAAGATCTCGCACAGCTCGCGGAAGTGGGTGTAGAGGAAGTTCTCCTCGTGGTGCGCCAGACACCACGCCGCCATGATCGACCCGCCGCGGGAGACGATGCCGGTCTTGCGCCGCGCGGTCAGCGGGACGTACCGCAGCAGCACGCCCGCGTGCACGGTCATGTAGTCGACGCCCTGCTCGGCCTGCTCGATCACGGTGTCGCGGAAGACGTCCCAGGTCAGCTCGGCCGGGTCGCCGCCGGCCTTCTCCACCGCCTGGTACAGCGGGACGGTCCCGACCGGCACCGGCGAGTTCCGCAGGATCCACTCGCGCGTGGTGTGGATGTCCCGGCCGGTCGACAGGTCCATGACGGTGTCGGCGCCCCACCGGGTCGCCCACGTCATCTTCTCGACCTCGTCCTCGATCGAGGACGCCACCGCCGAGTTGCCGATGTTGGCGTTCACCTTCACCAGGAAGTTCCGGCCGATGACCATCGGCTCGCTCTCCGGATGGTTGACGTTGGCGGGCAGCACCGCACGGCCCGCCGCCAGTTCGGCGCGGACGAACTCCGGCTCCACGCCCTCGCGCAGCGCGGCGAACTCCATCTCCGCGGTGATCTCCCCGCGCCGCGCGTACGCGCGCTGAGTCACCGCGCCGCCGGTCGCGCGGCGCGGCCGGCGGGGGAGCGGCCCGTCGGCGGCGGGCGCGGAGCGGCGCCCGTCGTCCTCGGGACGCGGCTCCCGCCCCTCGTACGGCTCGGTGTCGCCGCGCCCGGCGATCCACGCCTCCCGCAGCGCGGGCAGGCCCCGGCGGACGTCGGTCTCGTGCTCGGGGTCGGTGCACGGCCCGGACGTGTCGTACAGGACGACGGCGTCGCCGTTGGTCAGCGGCACCTCCCGCATGGGAACGCGCACTCCCGGGCGGGTGCCCTGGAGGTAGGTCTTGCGGGCAGCTGGAACCACGGATTCGGTCATGACGACTCGATCTCTCCCTACGCCGGCATTACCCGGTCAGGTTCATGCGGTCAGCGGCCGTCCCAGCCGCTATCTCAGCCCGGTTCGCCGGGCCCCCGCGATCTGTCGTGCTCGACGTTAACCCGCCGCACCCCCGTTGCCGCAACCGCCGTCCATGGGTTAGAACGCGCCCGCGCGACGGGTGCGGGCCCGCGGGCCGGAGGCGCTGGACGGCACGCCCGTGGTGGACGTGAAGCCCGTGCTCAAGGGCGATGCGGGGGCTTGACCGGCCCGTGCGCCGGGCCGGCGCGGGCCGCGTCCTACAGTGGGAAGGCATGATCACCGTCTGAGGAAGGACCCGGCATGCCCGCTTCCCCCCGGCCGCACAGCGCGACCGGCTCGCAGACCGTGCTGGAGAAGACCTATGAGCGCGTCCTGGTACGCGACCCGGGGGAGCCGGAGTTCCACCAGGCCGTCCACGAGGTGCTGGAGTCGCTCGGCCCCGCGGTCGCCGCCCGTCCCGAGCTCGCCCGCCACGGGGTGCTGGAGCGGCTGGTCGAGCCCGAGCGGCAGATCGTCTTCCGGGTTCCGTGGACCGACGACTCCGGCGCGGTGCACGTCAACCGCGGCTTCCGGGTGGAGTTCAACAGCGCGCTCGGCCCGTACAAGGGCGGGCTGCGCTTCCACCCGTCGGTGAACCTCGGCATCGTGAAGTTCCTCGGCTTCGAGCAGATCTTCAAGAACGCGCTGACCGGGCTCGGCATCGGCGGCGGCAAGGGCGGCAGCGACTTCGACCCGCACGGCCGCTCGGACGCCGAAGTGATGCGGTTCTGCCAGTCGTTCATGACCGAGCTGCACCGCCACATCGGCGCCGACACCGACGTCCCGGCCGGGGACATCGGCGTCGGCGGCCGGGAGATCGGCTTCATGTTCGGGCAGTACCGGCGGATCAGCAACCGCTGGGAGGCGGGCGTCCTCACCGGCAAGGGCCAGCCGTGGGGCGGCTCGGCGTGCCGGACCGAGGCCACCGGCTACGGCAACGTGCTGTTCACCGCGGAGATGCTCCGCAAGCGCGGCGAGGAGCTGGACGGCCAGACCGTCACCGTGTCCGGGTCCGGCAACGTCGCGATCTACAGCATCGAGAAGGCGCAGCAGCTCGGCGCCAACGTGATCACCGTGTCCGACTCGGGCGGCTACGCGGTCGACGAGAAGGGCATCGACCTCGAGCTGCTCAAGCAGGTCAAGGAGGTCGAGCGGGGCCGGGTCGCCGACTACGCCGAGCGGCGCGGCGCGTCCGCCCGGTTCGTCCGGGGCGGTAGCGTCTGGGACGTGCCGGCCGACATCGCGCTGCCGTCCGCGACGCAGAACGAGCTGGACGCCCAGGCCGCGCGGGTGCTGGTCCGCAACGGCGTGAAGGCCGTCTCCGAGGGCGCCAACATGCCCGCCACGCCCGAGGCGGTCCACGTGCTGCAGGAGGCGGGCGTCGCGTTCGGCCCCGGCAAGGCCGCCAACGCCGGCGGCGTCGCGGTCAGCGCCCTGGAGATGCGCCAGAACGCCGGGCGGGAGATGTGGACGTTCCCGCAGGCCGAGGCGGAGCTCGCGGCGATCATGACGCGGATCCACAACACCTGCGACGAGACCGCCGAGCGCTACGGCGCGCCCGGGAACTACGTGGTGGGCGCCAACATCGCGGGCTTCGAGCGGGTCGCCGAGGCGATGCTCGCCCAGGGCCTCATCTGACCGGCCGGAACGCCGCGGTGTCGGTGGCGGCCGCTAGCTTTCCCCGGGAGAGGGGGAGGCGATGAGAAAGATCATTGTGTCCATCACCACGTCCCTGGACGGGTTCATCGAGGGGCCCGGCCGCGAGATCGACTGGCACGCGGTCGACGAGGAGCTGCACCAGCACTTCAACGACCGGCTCCGCGGCATGAGCGCGTTCATCTCCGGGCGCGTCACCTGGGAGCTCATGGCCGGGTACTGGCCGACCGCCGACGCCGACCCGGACTGCTCCCCGGCGGAGCGGGCCTTCGCCGGCATCTGGCGGGACATGCCGAAGATCGTCTACTCGCGGACGCTGCGGAGCGCCGGGTGGAACACCGAGATCAGGCGCGAGGTCGTCGCCGAGGAGATCCGCGCGCTCAAGGAGCGGCCGGGCGGCGACATGGCGCTCGGCGGCCCGGACCTGGCCGCCTCCTTCCGCGCCCTCGACCTGATCGACGAGTACTGCGTGTACGTCGATCCGATCCTGCTGGGCCGGGGCAAGCCGCTGTTCACGGACTTCGGCCACCGGACGGCGCTGACCCTCGCCGAGACCAGGACGTTCGGAAACGGCGTCGTGATGCTCCGCTACGAACGCGACAGAGGCTGACCGCGGCGGCGGCGCGCGGACGCGCTCGGCCGGCCCCCGGTCCGGGGGCGGGTGCGGGCGGGCGGCGGGGTCGGGGAGGATGGGCACGTGCTGACGATGCCCAGGCCCGGCGCCACGACCCGCGACGCCCTCCTGGCGGCGCTGCTCGCCCTCGCGGCGGTCGCCGTGGCGCTCGCCTGGCCGGGGACGCGGCCGCTGGACGCCGGGGGCGCCCTGCTGCTGGCCGGCGCGCACGTCCCGCTCGCGGTGATCCGGCGCCGCCCGGGCCTCGCGCTCGTCGTGCTCGTCCTGCTGACGCTGCCGTACCACCTGCTGCAGTACCAGCACCACGCGCTGGTTCCCGCCGAGGTGATCGCGCTGTTCGCCTACGCGGTGTTCGGCCGCCGGGTCCGCGCGGTCCTCACCGTGGTGGGCGCCCTGCTGTCGGTCTGCGTGCTGATGATGGCGCTGCGCGCCGGCGGCGGTTCCGTCCGCGAGCAGATCGCGGTGATCGAGGCCGTGGTGTCGGTGGTCATCGCCGTGCAGGTCTGGCGGTCGCACCGGGCCCGCGTCGCGACGATCACCGAGCGGGCCGAGCGGGCCGAGCGCACCCGCGAGGAGGAGGCGCGCCGCCGGGTGGCCGAGGAGCGCCTGCGCATCGCCCGCGACCTGCACGACCTGCTCGCGCACAGCATCACCGTGATCGGCGTGCAGGCGGGCGCCGCCGCCCACCTGCTCGCCGGCGACCGGCCGCTGGACCGCGCCGAGCTGGCCGAGGCGCTCGGCGCGATCGCGGCGACCTGCCGGGAGGCCCGCACCGAGCTGCGCGGCACCCTGCAGGTCCTGCGCGGCACCGACGTCGGCGCGCCCGCCGAGCTGCCCGGCCCGGACGCGATCCCCGGCCTGGCCGACGCCGCGCGCTCCGCCGGCCTGGAGGTGGTGCTGAGCGCGGACGGCGCCGCCGCGGCGCCGCCGGAGATCGGCGTCGCCGCGTACCGGATCGTCCAGGAGGCCCTGACGAACGTCGTCAAGCACGCCGCCGCGCGCCGCGTCGCGGTGACGCTCGCCCGCGAGGGCGGGAGCCTCGTCGTGCGCGTCGCCGACGACGGCCGCGGCCCCTCCGGCGCCGGGCCGGAGGGGTTCGGGATCCTCGGCATGATCGAGCGGGCGCGCAGCGTCGGCGGGACCCTGGACGCCGGCCCCGGCGAGGACGGCGGCTTCGTGGTCACCGCCGTCCTCCCGTCCGGCGGCGAGTCGTCGGACGGTGGGGCGTCCGGGGGCGAGTCGTCCGACGCGCCCCCGGACGCGCCGTCCGGCAGGAAGCCGGTCAGCCCCCGCTGACCGACCGGGCGTACAGGAACAGCAGCCCCGACAGGGTCGACCCGGAGCCGATCTCGCCGCGCGCCGCCAGCTCCGGGACCGACGCCAGCGGCACCCACTCGATCCGCTCCGCCTCCACGTCGGTCGGCTCGCCGACCCGTTCGGCGCCGTCCGCCCGGAAGACGTGGTGCACGCCGTCGTGCAGCCCCGGCGACGGGCGCACCGCCAGCAGGTGCTCCAGCGGCCCGGCGCGGAAGCCGGTCTCCTCGAGCAGCTCGCGCGCCGCCGACTCCGCCGGGTCCTCGCCGTCCTCGACCCGCCCGCCCGGGATCTCCCAGCCCCAGGCGCCGGTGATGAACCGGTGCCGCCAGATCAGCAGCACGCGGCCCGCGCCGTCGACGGCCGCCACGCCCGCCGCGGGCCGCACCCGCACGAGATGGTGGTCGAAGCGCCGCCCGTCGGGCAGTTCGACGTCGGCCAGCCGCACGTCCATCCAGGGGCTGTCGTAGATCGATCTCTCACCGTGCACCGTCCATCGCATGGCCGGACGCTATCGGGGGCTTTCAAAGCCTTACCGGTAGGGTCAGGATCAGTGAGACGGCGCGACCTCCGGGGGCGGACCCCGGACCTCGGGGCCGTCGCCCAGAGGGCGCTGTCAGCGAGGGGAGCGCAGCGGTGAGCACGGAGGCCGGCCGGGCGCCGGAGGCGGCGCGGGACCGGGTCTTCACGGTGCCGAACATGCTCAGCATGGCGCGGCTCGTCGGGGTCCCGTTCTTCCTGTGGCTGGTGCTGGTCGAGCAGGACTGGTGGGCGCTCGGGCTGCTGGTGTTCGCCGGCCTGTCGGACTGGCTGGACGGCAAGCTCGCGCGCGCGCTGAACCAGACCAGCAAGCTGGGCATGCTGCTGGACCCGGCCGCCGACCGGCTGTACATCTTCGCGACGCTCGTCGGCCTGACGATCCGCGACATCATCCCGCTGTGGCTGCTGGCCGCGCTGGTCGCGCGCGAGCTGGCGATCACCCCGATCGCGCCGATCGTGCGGCGGCTCGGGTACGGCGGGACGCTTCCCGTCCACTTCATCGGCAAGACGGGCACACTGTGCCTGCTGTACGCCTTCCCGCTGCTGCTTCTGGGCGACCATGACGGGGCGGCGGGCACCACGGCGAAGGTGATCGGGTGGTCCTTCGCCATCTGGGGGACGGCGCTGTACTGGTGGGCGGCCGTCCTGTACTGGGCGCAGACGCGGCAACTGGTGCTGGCCGGCCGCGGCGCGCCGCCCGACGGCGCGCCCGGACCGGGCGCGCGGCCCCCGGCCGGCGAGCAGAAGGGAGCTGAGACCCCCCGATGAAGGCCGTCGTGATGGCGGGTGGCGAGGGGACGCGGCTGCGTCCGATGACCGCCAACCAGCCCAAGCCGCTGCTGCCGCTCGTCAACCGGCCGATCATGGAGCACGTGCTGCGGCTGCTGAAGCGGCACGGGTTCAGCGAGACCGTCGTGACGGTGCAGTTCCTGGCGGCGCTGATCCGCAACTACTTCGGCGACGGCGAGGAGCTCGGCATGTCGCTGAGCTACGCGACCGAGGAGGTGCCGCTCGGCACCGCGGGCAGCGTGAAGAACGCCGAGGCGGCGCTGCGCGACGACCGGTTCCTGGTGATCTCCGGGGACGCGCTGACCGACATCGACCTGACCGACATGGTGCGCTTCCACGAGCGCAACGGCGCCCTCGTCACGATCGGGCTGAAGCGGGTGCCGAACCCGCTGGAGTTCGGGATCATCATCGTGGACGACGAGGGCCGCATCCAGCGGTTCCTGGAGAAGCCGACGTGGGGCCAGGTGTTCTCCGACACCGTCAACACCGGCATCTACGTGATGGAGCCGGAGGTGCTCGACCACGTCGCGGCGGGCGAGTCCGTCGACTGGTCCGGCGACGTGTTCCCCAAGCTTCTGGCGGAGGGCGCGCCCCTGTACGGGTACGTGGCCGACTGCTACTGGGAGGACGTCGGCACCCACGAGAGCTACCTGAAGGCGCAGGCCGACATGCTGTCCGGGCAGGTCGGCATCGAGCTGGACGGCTTCGAGATGTCCCCGGGGGTCTGGGTCGCCGAGGGCGCCGAGGTCGACGCCGAGGCCGTGCTGAAGGGCCCGCTGTACATCGGCGACTACGCCAAGGTCGAGGCCGGTGTGGAGCTGCGCGAGTACACGGTGCTCGGCAGCAACGTCGTGGTGAAGGAGGGCGCGTTCCTGCACCGCGCGATCGTCCACGACAACGTGTTCGTCGCGCCGTCGACGAACCTGCGCGGCTGCGTCGTCGGCAAGAACACCGACATCATGGCGGGCGCCCGCGTCGAGGAGGGCGCGATCGTCGGGGACGAGTGCGTCATCGAGGCGGAGGCGTACGTCTCCAGCGGCGTGAAGGTGTACCCGTTCAAGACGATCGAGGCGGGCGCGGTCGTCAACACCAGCGTGATCTGGGAGTCGCGCGGGCAGCGCAACCTGTTCGGCCCGCGCGGGGTGTCCGGCCTGGTCAACGTGGAGATCACGCCGGAGCTGGCGGTGCGGCTGGCCAGCGCGTACGCGACGACGCTGAAGAAGGGCACCACGGTCGTCACCGGGCGGGACGTCTCGCGCGCCGCCCGCACGCTCAAGCGCGCGGTGATCAGCGCGCTGACCGCCAGCGCGATCAACGTGCAGGACCTGGAGGCGACGCCGCTGACGGTCGCCCGGTTCGAGACGGGCCGGGAGGACTGCGCGGGCGGCATCTACATCCGCACCACCTACGGCGAGACCCAGGGCGTCGACATCATCTTCCTCGACCCCGACGGCGCGGACCTGTCGCAGGCCGCGCAGCGCAAGCTGGAGCGGGTGTTCGGCCGGCAGGAGTACCGGCGCGCGTTCCCCGGCGAGATCGCCGAGCTGACCTACCCGCCGCGCGTGGTGGAGACCTATACCCGCGACCTGCTGGACCGCATCGACATCAGCGGCGTCCGCGAGGCCGGGCTGAAGATCGTGCTGGACTGCGCGGGCGGCGTCGCGTCGCTGGTGCTGCCGAGCCTGCTCGGCCGGGTCGGGGTGGAGGTGCTGACCCGCAACAATGCGCTGGACGAGGCGAACCCGACCGAGACGCTGCCCGAGCGGATGCGCGACCTGGAGCGGCTCGGCGCGCTGGTGTCGTCGTCGCGGGCCGCGTTCGGCGTCCGGTTCGACCCGGTCGGCGAGCGGATCTCGCTGGTGGACGAGAACGGCGAGCTGGTCGCCGACGACCGGGCGCTGCTGGTGATGCTGGACCTGGTCGCGGCGGAGCGGCGCGGCGGGCGGGTCGCGCTGCCGGTGACGACGACCCGGGTCGCCGAGCAGGTCTGCCGGTTCCACGGCGTCCAGGTGGAGTGGACGTCGACCTCGCAGGACGTGCTCACCAAGGCCGCCGGGCATCCCGACGTGGTGTTCGCGGGGGACGGGCGGGGCGGGTTCCTGATGCCGGAGTTCAGCGGCACCGTGGACGGGATCGCCGCGTTCGTCCGGCTGGTCGGGCTCGTCGCGCGGACGCGGCTGACGCTGTCGCAGATCGACCGGCGGATCCCGGTCGCGCATTTGCTGCGCCGGTCCGTTCCGACGCCGTGGGCGGCGAAGGGGAGCGTCATGCGGCACGTCGTGGAGGCCGCGGGGAGCCGCACCCTCGACACCACCGACGGCGTTCGCGTGGTGGAGGACGACGGCGGCTGGGTGCTCGTCCTGCCCGACCCGGCGGAGGCGGTCACGCACCTGTGGGCGGAGGGGCCGGACGCGGACGCCGCGCAGGAACTGCTGGAGGAGTGGGCCGTCGTCGTGGAGCGCGCGGGCTCCTAGCGGCGCGCGGGCTCCTGGCTTCGCGCGGGCTCGCGGGCGCGGGGTCAGCAGCGTTCGCGCGGCCTGAGGCCCCTGGCGTCGGGTTCGCGGTCGCCGTAGGTCTCCTGCAGGAAGCGGACGAGGCGCTCGACGTCGGCGACGTTGGAGACCAGGCCGAGCGACGCGCGGACGGCGCCGCCGCTCGGCAGGTGGAGCAGGTCGAGGTACTCGTCGAGGTTCCGCATGCCGCGGCGCAGGGTCCGCCGGTCGCGCAGGGCCCGCTCGGAGATGCGGAAGGCGCCCTCCCCGGCGCCCGGGTTGCAGAAGCAGCCGGTGCGGACGGAGATCCCGGCGGCGGCGGTGTCGCGGGCGATGATCCGCTCGTCCACGATCCGGCCCCGACTGTCCAGCACGTTGAACGCGACGGTGCCGCCGCGCCGGTCCGTTCCGGCCGGCCCGTACACCCGGACCATGGGGGAGCCCTCGGCGTGCCGGAGCCCGGCCAGGCGGTGCAGCAGCCAGGAGGTGAGGCGGGCGACCCGGCGGTGGATCAGGTCGATGCCGATGTCCTCGATCCAGCGGATGCCGAACTCCACGTCCGGGATCGACAGGAAGTTCAGGGTGCCGTCCTCGAACGCGGTCTCGTCGCGGGCGAGGACGTGCCAGCCGCCGAGCGCGCTGACCGCCTGGATCGTGCCGCCCGCGAACCAGGGGCGGCGCAGCCGGGCGAGCGCCGCGCGGCGGGCGACGAGGGCGCCGACGCCGGTGGGGTAGCCGAACACCTTGTACCAGCTCACCGGGACGAAGTCGGGCCGCGTCCGGCCGAGGTCCAGGCGGTTCGCGGGGACGAACGCGGCCGCGTCCAGCAGCACGTCGTACCCGCGCGCGTGCGCGAGGGCGATCCACTCCAGGGGGTGCTGGACGCCGGTGAAGTTGCTCTGCGCCGGGTAGACGAGCAGCCCGCGGCGGCGGCCGAGGGCGCCGCGCAGGTCGTCCTCGGGGACGCGCAGGTCCGCTCCGCGGACGGGCACGCCGACGACCTGCGCGCCGCGCGCGCGGGCGAACTCGCGGATCCCGTTCACCGAGTTGTGGTTGTCTCCGGTGAGGACGAGCCGGGACCCGCGCCCGAACGGGTAGGCCTCGCCGACGAGCCGGCACGCGCCGGTCGCGTTGGCGGTGAAGACCACCGCGTACTCGTCGGGGGAGGCGTTGAAGAACCGGAGGATCGCCGCGCGGGTCCGTTCGACCAGCTCGGTGGACGCGCTGGACGTCGGGTTCTCCGAGTGCGGGTTGCCGTAGCAGTGCCCGGCGAGCCGCCGGGCGTGCGCGCGGATCTGCGCGTCGGCCGCCACGCCCGCCCCGGTGTAGTCGAGGTAGGCCTGGCCGTCGAGATGGCGGTACTCGGCGGCCCTCAGCTCGTCCAGCCGGCCCGTCGAGGCGTACTCGGCGTCGGTGCCGGGCGTGGCCCCCGCCGCCCAGGAATCGGTTGAGGCGGACATCATGCACCCCCGCGTACAAAGCCGCATCCTCCTCTAAGAACGGTCCAAAATCGGAGAACGGCTTGCAAGGGGATGTTCTGACCTTTTCAGGACGAGATGGCTGTGTTTGGGGATGCTCCGGCGGCCCCGCGGGACGCTCCGTCCGCGGCCCGCCGGGTGCGCCGGGCGAGGACGGCGGCCGTCCCCGCCAGGAAGAGCGCCGCGAACCCGGCCAGGATCGCCCAGTCGGCGCCCACGGCCCGGGAGAACGTGTCCCCGTACGAGGCCAGCAGCGGCGGCCCGAGCGGCGACCGGCCCGACGCCCACAGCCGGCCGACGCCGAGGCTGTGCCCGAGGCCCTCGAACGCCCACCGGTTCGACATCGCACAGCTCAGCCACCGGCCCGGCGCCGCCATCACCGGGACGGGCAGGATCGCGCCGACGAACAGCACCTGCGGGAAGCACAGCATCGGCAGGGCCATCGTCGCCTGCGCCGGGTCGGTCACCGCCGCCGACACCAGCAGCCCGAGCGCCAGCGCCGCCACCGAGCACAGCAGCAGCGTGGCGAGCAGCTCCCCGTACGTCCGCCAGCCCGCCGCCGGGAGCCGGTCCAGCCCGCGCAGGACCCCGAGCATCAGTGCGTCCACCGCGGCCAGCAGCGGCAGCAGCACGGCCGCCTTCGCCAGCACGTACGGCCCGATCCGCAGCCCGGTGAGCCGCTCCCGCCGCAGCACCGGCAGCTCGGTGCAGATCTGCAGCAGCCCGTAGGTCAGCCCGAAGAAGAACCCGCCGAACGCGATCCAGAAGAGGATCATCACGGTCGCGCTCGGGCTCGGCGACTCCGGCGCGAAGGCGCCCGGCCGGAACAGCACCGCGAACATCGCCAGCACCATCAGCGGCGATCCCGCCAGCACCGCGAGGGTCAGCCGGTTCCCGGTCAGCAGGTCCAGGTTCCGCCGGGTCAGCAGCGCCCACTGCCGCAGCGCCCCGACGCCCGCGCCCGCCGCCGCCTCCTCGCGCCCGGGACGGCGGAACCGGTTCCCCCAGTCGGGCTCGGCCGCGCCCGCGAGCCGCAGGTAGATGCCGTCGACCGCGGCGGCCCCGAACTCCTCCAGCGCCTCCCCGGGCGGGCCGTGGAACGCCAGCCGCCCGTCCGGCGCCAGCACCGCCACCCGGTCGCACACCGCGACGTCGGGCGGGTTGTGCGTCGTCATGACGACGGTCGTCCCCGCGTCGGCGAGGCCGCGCAGCAGCCCCATCAGGCCGGCGGCGGTGGCCGGGTCGAGGCCCGAGGTCGGCTCGTCGAGGAAGAACACCCGCGGCCGCGTCAGCATCTCGACCGCGATGCTCGCCCGCTTGCGCTCGCCGCCGCTCAGCCGCCCGACGCGCCGCCCCGCCAGGCCGGTGAGGGCCAGCGCGTCCAGGACCTCGTCCACCGCCCTCTCGGCGTCCTCCGGCGGCGTGCCGGCGGGCAGCCGCAGGCCCGCCGCGTACCGCAGGGTGCGCCGGAGCGGCAGCTCCTTGTGGACGATGTCGTCCTGCGGCACGTACCCGAGCGGCCCCCCGCCGCCCGCGCGGCGCACCTCGCCCTCGGCGGGCGGCCGCACCCCCGCGATCGCCTCCAGCAGCGTCGTCTTCCCGGCGCCGCTGCCCCCGATGATCGCCACGAGCTCGCCGGAGCCGATCGTCAGCGACACGTCCCGCAGCGTGCGGCGCCCGCCGTCCAGCCGCTGCCCGACCCCGCGCACCTCGATCACGTCACGCCCCCATCCCCTCCGGAGGGCGCGTCCGCCCCCAGAAGAACATGAACGACGCCGGGGCCCGGAGTCCAGAGGCGGATCCCGGCCGGCCCCGGCGGGCCGTCAGGAGACGGGGGCGTCGTCGGGCGGGCCGCCCGCGATCTCGGCCAGCACGTCCAGGGCGCCGGCGAGGACGTCCGCCGGCGGCGACGCCAGGCCGAACCGCACCGCCCGCGGCGCCGCCGCGCCGCCCACCACGAACGCGGCGGCGGGCGTGACGGCGATGCCGCGCCGGGCCGCCGCCGCCACGCCGTCCGCATCGGCCTCGACCGCACCCGCGCCGCCGCCGCGTAGCGGCGCGCCGGACCCGGTCCGATTTGGCGGGCCTTGCCATCATGGTCCGGTGATCGAACGACGGCGGGGACCCGGCGAAACCGGCCGGGCGGGCGGATGGCGGCGTCCGGACGCCTCCATGTCCCTGCTGGCGGACCTGTTCTCCGGCAAGCTGCTCGACCCCGGCTACGCCGAGGCCGCGGCGCGGCGCGCGGCGTCCGGCGGCCGGACCCGCCCGCGCGGGAGGCGGGCGCCGGCGGGCGCCGTCCTGGCGGTCCTGGTGGCGATCGGCGTCCTCATCGCCGTCGCCGGCGTCCAGGTGCGCCGCAGCGAACCCGTGGCGGCCAAGGAGCGCGCCCGGCTCATCGACCAGATCCACGCCCGCAGCGGCGAGGCGGGCGAGCTGCAGCGCCGCCTCGACGCGCTGCGCGCCGACACCGGCCGGGAACGGGCCGGCGCGCTCGAGCGCAGCGCCGCGGGACGCCGGGTCCGGCGCGACCTCGCCGCGCGGGCCGCCGCCGCGGCCGCCGAGCCCGCCTTCGGCCCCGGGCTCGTCGTCACCGTCGGCGACGCGCCCGGCGACGGCGCCGGGGACCCCGCCGGCCGGGTCTATGATCAGGACCTCCAGGTGCTGGTCAACGGGCTCTGGGCGGCCGGGGCCACCGCCATCGGGATCAACGGGCGGCGGCTCACCCCGGTCACCGCGATCCGCACCGCGGGGGAGGCGATCCTCGTCGACTACCGCCCGCTGACCGGGCCGTACGAGGTGACCGCCCTCGGCGACCCGGACCGCGTGCGGGACGCGTTCACCGGCTCCGCCGCCGACCGCAGGCTGCGCGCCCTCCAGGACCGGTACCGCATCCGGTACGAGACGCGCACCACGTCCGGCGCGCGGCTGCCCCCGGCCGGCGCGTTCCGCCTGCGGTACGCCGCGCCGGCCCCCGGAGCCGGCGGGTGACGCGGTGACGACCTGGGCGGCGACGGGCACGGAACGGGAGAGCACGGAACAGGTGGGCACGCAACAGGTGGGCACGCAACAGGTGGGCACGCAACAGGTCGGCACGCAACAGGTCGGCACGCAACAGGTCGGCACGCAACAGGTCGGCACGCAACAGGTCGGCACGCAACAAATCGGCACGCAACAAATCGGCGGGGCATGATCGCGCTGATCGGGCTGGTGGTCGGCGTGGGGCTCGGCCTCGCGCTGCACCCGGACGTCCCGCTGTGGCTCCAGCCCTACCTGCCCATCGCCATCGTCGCGGCGCTCGACGCCATGTTCGGCGGCGTCCGGGCCCGGCTCGAGGGGATCTTCGACGAGAAGGTGTTCGTCGTGTCGTTCCTCAGCAACACCGTCATCGCGGCGCTGATCGTCTTCCTCGGCGACGAGCTGGGCGTCGGCTCCCAGCTGTCCACCGGCGTCGTGGTCGTCCTCGGCATCCGGATCTTCTCCAACGCGGCGGGCATCCGCCGGAAGCTGTTCGGCGCATGAGCCGCGACGACCCCCGCGAGGACCCCCGCGAGGACGACGCCCGCGAGGAGGCCGCGGAGGCGGCGGCGCCGGCCCTCACCGGGGTGATGGCGCTGCTGCGCCCCAGAGCGAGCTGGGGGCAGCTCATCGGCGGGCTGCTGTGCGTCCTCGTCGGCTTCGCGGTGGCCGTGCAGGTCCGCTCCACCAAGCGCGACACCACGTTCGCCACCGCCCGGCAGGACGAGCTCGTCGGCACCCTGGCCGATCTGGGCCGGAGGTCCGAGCGGCTCCGGGGCGACATCCGCGACCTCGAGCGCACCAAGGCCGAGCTGCAGCGCGACGCCCGCGGCGGAGCCGCCCTGGAGGAGGCCCGCAAGCGCGCCACCGCCTACGGGCTCCTGGCGGGCACGCTCCCCGCCGAAGGGCCCGGCATCCAGATGGTCGTGCGTGACCCGCGCGGCGGCGTCCGCGCCGGCGGCCTCCTGGACGCGCTGGAGGAGCTGCGCGACGCCGGCGCCGAGGTCGTCCAGGTCAACGAGGTCCGCGCCGGTGTCGACACCTACTTCGTCGACGCCCGCGACGGCGTCCGGGCCGACGGCCGCACGCTGCGCGCCCCGTACACGTTCCTGGCCATCGGGGACCCGCACACCATGGCCACCGCGCTCGGCATCCCGGGCGGCGTCGTGCGGACGCTGCAGGCCGCCGGCGCCACCGTCTCGATCACCCCGCGCGCGAAAGTGACCGTGAGCGCGATACGGTCTCCGTAGAGGGAACGGGGGGAGCGGTGAACGGCCGTCCGGGACGTCGCCGTCGGCGCCGTCCGCGCGGCGGCGTAGACCGGCGATCATCGGCGAAGGTACCGTGGTGCGGTCGGTTCACCGTTCCGGTTGACCCCTCGGGCAATACCCGCGTAAGTTGCGGCGACCGTCGCGTGCGCGGGCGGTGAGCAGGACCGTGGTCGGGGGCGGGTCCCCGGCGTGGGTTGGGTGAAGGATGCGCGTGGCGCAGGCGGCTCCCGCGGCAAGCGGGCGGCCGCGGGCGGCGCGCCGATGGTAGGAGGCCGAGCCGATCTATGCCGAGCGTCTACTGCACGCAGTGCGGTCACGCCAACCCGGATGATGCCCGCTTCTGCTCGAACTGCGGCACCCCGCTGACGCGGGGCGCCCAGCCGCCGGTCTACCGGGAGTCGCCCGGCGAGTCGACCTCCACGATCTCGATCGGCGGGTTCGAGGCGCTGGACACCGGCCAGGAGGCCGAGGAGCAGCCCGGCCCGGACCAGATGGCCATGGAGGCGCTCCCGCCCGGGACCGCGCTGCTGGTCGTCAAGCGGGGCCCGAACGCCGGGAGCCGCTTCCTGCTCGACAAGGACCGCACGTCCGCGGGCCGGCACCCGGAGAGCGACATCTTCCTGGACGACGTCACCGTCTCCCGCCGGCACGCCGAGTTCGCCCGGCACGGCGGCGCCTTCTCCGTCCGCGACGTCGGCAGCCTGAACGGCACCTACGTCAACCGGCAGCGGATCGACCAGGCCGGCCTGTCCGGCGGCGACGAGGTCCAGATCGGCAAGTTCCGGCTGGTCTTCCTGACCAACCCGGCGCACGCCTGACGAGGACCGGAGCGGCGGGGGAGCACGGGGTCTCGGCGACGATGGGAGGGCCCTTGAACGCGCAGCCGGCCCGGTCCCCGATGACCATCGGGGACGTCCTCGGGCTGCTCAGGAGCGAGTTCCCCGACATCACCATCTCCAAGATCCGGTTCCTGGAGTCGGAGGGGCTGGTGGAACCGGAGCGCACCCCCGCCGGGTACCGCAAGTTCGGCCCGGCCGACGTCGAGCGGCTCCGGTTCGTGCTCACCGCGCAGCGCGACCACTACATGCCGCTGCGCGCGATCCGGCAGCACCTGGAGGCCCGCGACCGCGGCGAGGCCGTCCCGCCGCTCGGCGCCCGCGCCGACGCGCCCGCCCGCCGGCCCCGCACCCTCGTCGCGGCCGGAGCCGACGCGCCCGACCCGGCCGTCCGGCTGACCCGCCGCCAGCTCCTCGACGGCGCCGGCATCGGCGAGGACCTGCTCGGCGACCTGGAGGAGTACGGCCTCGTCCGGCGCAACGGCACCCACTACGACGGCGAGGCCCTCACCGTCGCCCGCGCCGCCGCCGCGCTCGGCGAGCACGGCTTCGAGGTCCGCCACCTGCGCGCCGCCAAGGCCGCCGCCGACCGGCAGGCCGGGCTGATCGAGCAGATGGTCGCGCCGCAGCTGCGCCGGCGCAGCCCGGGCGCGCACGAGCAGGCCGCCGAGACCGCCCGCGACATCGCCGCGCTGTCGGTCCGGCTGCACGCCGCCCTGCTGTCGGCGGGACTTCGCGAAAGCCTCGGCCCCTGATCGGGCGGGCCGCGGAGGCATTCGCCGCCCCGCCGCCGCGCCACGCCGTCCGAACCTGGGTGTACGTTGGGCTACAGGGTTCGTCGAGGATCCGACCGGTGCACGTGGTGATCGAGACAGCGTCGACCAGCAGGGAGCCGCAGTGAAGCAGATGGAGGTCGTCGGCGTCCGGGTCGAGATGCCCTCCAATCAGCCCATCGTCCTGTTGAAGGAGACGGAGGGCGAGCGCTACCTGCCCATCTGGATCGGGGCGGTCGAAGCGACCGCGATCGCCTTCGCCCAGCAGGGCGTGCTGCCCGCGCGCCCCCTCACCCACGACCTGTTCCGGGACGTGCTCGACGCGCTCAGCGTCCAGCTCCGCACCGTGAACATCACCGACCTGCGCGAGGGGATCTTCTTCGCGGACCTGGTCTTCTCCAACGGCGTCGAGGTGAGCGCCCGCCCGTCGGACTCCATCGCCCTCGCGCTGCGCACCGGCGCGACGATCTTCGCCAGCGAGGACGTGCTCGAGGAGGCCGGCGTGGCCATCCCCGACGAGCAGGAGGACGAGGTCGAGAAGTTCCGCGAGTTCCTCGACACCATCTCCCCGGAGGACTTCGGCCGCGCCGGCTGACCGCTCCGCGCCCGAGGCGCCCGGGCGCACCGCCGTGCCGTTCCGGGCCTTCGACCGGGCATCGGTTACGCTGTGTGATGGAGCGGTGCGGGTCTGGCCTTGGGGGCGAAGTGAGGAATGTCACTTCAACGTGTAAGTTCATGCCGTGCCGCGATTGGTCTTGCATTGCCCTGGACCTGGCAGTTTCCGAGGGGTGGCCATCGGGGTAGGAGTGCGTTGGCGGGTGAGGTGCGCAGTTTGCCCACGTGAAGCCGGTTCATCCGGGCATGCGACGCGCCGACGGTGAACGTTGACCACACCCTGACCGGCACCTACCGTGCTGGTGGAACACCCGTGGTGTAATTCGTCAAACCCCCTTGACGAAGCGCCACGGGCTGATAGAAGCCGGAGGTCCGCGTGGCGGTGAGCAGCGGCGAGGGCAAGGCGACCCCCGACAGGCACACGGCGTCACGGCGCGCCGGAGAGCAGGGCCTGCTCTTCGACACGCAGGTGTCCGCGCCGCCGGAGGACGTCGGCTACCGCGGCCCGACGGCGTGCGCGGCGGCGGGGATCACCTACCGGCAGCTCGACTACTGGGCCCGCACGAAGCTGGTCGAGCCGAGCGTCCGCGCGGCGCAGGGGTCGGGCAGCCAGCGGCTCTACAGCTTCCGCGACATCCTGGTTTTGAAGGTCGTGAAGCGGCTGCTGGACACCGGGGTGTCGCTGCAGCAGATCCGCACGGCGGTGACGCACCTGCGCGACCGCGGCGTCCGGGACCTGGCGCAGATCACCCTGATGAGCGACGGGGTGAGCGTCTACGAGTGCACCTCCGCCGACGAGGTCGTCGACCTCCTGCAGGGCGGGCAGGGCGTGTTCGGGATCGCGCTCGGGCGGGTGTGGCAGGAGGTGGAGGGGAGCCTGGCGGAGCTTCCCGGCGAACGCGCCGCCACGGACGACCCGGACCCTCTCGAGCACCCCCACGATGAGCTGGCCGACCGCCGGCGCGCCCGCCGCACCGGCTGAGACCGCGACGGCCCCGGCCCAACTCGGAAGCCTCCCCGGACCTCTTCCCGCGGACCTCCCCGTCAGATCGCCTCCTTCCGCTGCAGATACGCGAACGCCGCCCACCCCGGCAGGACCGGAAGCCACAGCGTCAGCAGCCGGTACAGCAGCACCGCCGACGTCGCCGTCTCCGCGGTCAGCCCCGAGATCGTCAGCGCCAGCGTCAGCGCGCCCTCGACGGCGCCGAGCCCGCCCGGCGTCGGCACCGCGGACCCGACCGCGTTGGCGGTCAGGAACACCACCACCACGGCCGTCCACTGCAGCGACCCCCCGAACGCCCGGATCGAGGCGTCCAGGCACAGCACGTACGCCGCCGTCAGCCCCACCGTCCCGCCGAGCCCGGTCGCGAGCTTGTGCGGCGACTGCAGGACGTCCACGAGCCGCGGCACCACCCCGGAGAACATCGCCCCCAGCCGGGACGCCGCGAACCGCCGCACCCGCGGGATCGTCATCGCCGCGCCGGCCGCCAGCCCCAGCGCCAGCACCACGATCACGATCGTGCGGGACGGCGCCAGGTCCTTGGTGGCGTTGTGGGTGGAACCGGTGAGGAACCCGAACAGCGCCAGCAGCAGCACGTGCACGACGAGGCCGACCAGCTGCGACGCGCCGACGCTGGCGACCGCCGGGCCCGAGCGGATCCCGGACCTCTGCAGGAAGCGGGTGTTGATCGCGACGCCGCCGACCGCGGCCGGCGCGACCAGCTGCACGAACGACGCGGCGACCTGCACCAGCACCGTCCGCCCCACCGGGAGCCGCTCCGGGACGAACCCCAGCAGCATGTACGCCGCCGCGAGGTAGGTGGCGGCGGACGCGGCGAGCGCGATGAACACCCAGTGCCAGGCCGCGGTGGACAGCAGATGGGCGAAGTCGAGGCTGCCGACCTGCGGGATCACGACGTAGCCGGCGACCGACAGGCCGACGATGCTGAAGATCGTCCGGGGCCGGAAGCGCTCCAGCCGGACCGGCGCGGCCTCCGTCTCCGGCTTCAGCGCGACGATCTGCTCCCGGATGCGGGTGAGCAGCTCCCGGTCGCGGCGCAGCGCCGTCCGCGTCGACCGCGACAGCGCCACCCGCTGCAGCAGCGGCACCGCCGCCGGGAGCGCGTCCTCGCCCAGCGCCGACGCGGCGGTCCGCACCGCCCGCTCGGGGCCCGCCCGCAGCGCCACGGTGGTGAGCAGCTGCGCCAGGTCGAGCCGCAGCGCGAGGTCGCCGGCCGCGATCTCCCCGGAGCGCATGTCGATGAGGTGGGCGCGGCCGTCGTCGCCGACGAGGATCGCGTCCTGCTCCAGCCGCCGGTGCGCGAGCCGCCCCTCCTGCAGCCGCCGGAACTGCCGCCACACGTCGTCGAGCAGCGTGTCGGTGACCTCCTCGTACCGCACGTCCCCGAGCGGCCGCCCCGGCACGTGCTCGTAGGCCAGCAGCGCCGCCTCCGTGCCGACCTCCGCCGTCCCCACCAGCCGCGGGGTGCGCGCGCCCGCCGCGTCCACCGCGTACGCCATCAGGGACTCCAGCTCGAGGGAGCGGCGCAGCGGCCGCAGCGCCCGGCCGGTGGTGGTGCGGCTCAGCCGCAGCCTCCGCCACATCCGGTACGCCAGCCCGGCGGTCTGCTGGTCGCGGTCGAGGACCCGCACCTCCAGGTCCCACCGGCCGTGCCGCCCCTCGCCCGGCGCGCGGCACACCGGGTCCGCCCGGTCGAGGACGACGCCGTAGCGGCGGTCCGCGCCGGTGTCGCCGGGATCGTCGAGGCGGGCGGCGCGGCGCGGGCACAGGCCGAGCCGCTCCAGCGTGGAGACCACCGCCGTGCCGGTCGGGCGCGGGTTGGGGGTGCCGACCGCGTACAGGGTGCCGTGGCCGATCGCGCGGCCGAGCAGGTAGGTGGCCGCGAGCGCGGCGACCGACGCGTACGACGCGGTCAGCCCCGTGAGCGCGGCCAGCCCGATCAGCGTCCACGTCGCCGCCTGCCAGCGGGTCCGGCCCGCCATCCCGACCGCCGTGACGAACGCGATCACGGGCGCGATGTCGGTGTGCACCGGCGCGGTCCGGGTGCCGCCCCAGATCAGCGAGTCCAGCACCCCGCCGGGCGCCGCGCTCGTCACCCAGTCGTCCAGCCCCACCGTGATCCCGAACGCGATCACCGCGGCCAGCAGGGCGATCGCGACGCGCATGCCGTCCTTGCGGAACAGCCGCTCGATCCCGAACGCGATCGGCACGGTCAGCACGCCGAAGCTGGAGGCCAGCGTCGCCAGGGACAGCAGCATGCGCGGAGCGTGCGCGGTGCCCTGCGCGATGTCGGTCTGCAGCCCGTGCGTGGTCTGCTGCGCGATCGACACCAGCAGCATCACCACGGCCAGCCCGGCGCAGGAGAGCCCGAACCTGATCGCGTCGGCGGACCGGCGGATCCGGTCCGGCTGGGCGGGCTCGTCCACGGGGACGCCGGCGGTCGCGCCCGTCGCCGGGCGCACCGCCCCGCCGTGGGTCTGTGTCACGCCGTACCGCCGCCCTGACCGTCCGCCATCGTGATCAGCGTCCCAGGGCCGGCGGCGCGCCGTCCAACGGCGGCCCCCGGTCCGCCGCGCGGGCGGCGCGGCGCCCCGTCCGCCCGGTGGGCGCGCGCGGCCCGCGGCCCGCCCCGGTGAGCTGTGCACATCGTACTTGCCGGTACATGCCCGGCCCGTCCATCACCCCGGTTCCGCGCGCCCCCGCGCGCCGCCGCGGCGACGGTTCGCGGGGACGCGCGACGATCGTCCCGCCGCGGGTTGGGTAGGGTTTGTTCCGGACATGCCGTCGACCCTGCGCGGGAGAGACCCCATGCCGCCAGCGTGGGGCGCCGAAGGGGCAACCTCCCCGGAACCTCTCAGGCAAAAGGACCGCGCGGGCGAGGCACCTCTGGAAAGCAGGCGCCGATCCCCTGACCGGGGAGGGGCGGCTCACCGAAGGGGAAATCCCGCCCGGCGGGGGAAGCTCTCAGGTGCCGATGACAGAGGGGGAGACCGGCCGCCGGCCCGTTGCCGGCGGCGGCCCTGAGCGACCGCAGCAGCCAGGAGGCTCTCCATGACCGCCCAGTTCTTCGCCCCCGTGGCCTCGCCGCAGCACCCCCGTTCCACGTTCGCCGACCGGCACGTCGGCCCGTCCCCGGACGAGCGGGCCCGGATGCTGGCCGCCATCGGCTACTCCGGCGCCGAGGCGCTGATCGACGACGCCGTCCCGGCCGCGATCCGCACGTCCCGGCCGCTGGAGCTGCCGCCCGCGCTGAGCGAGACCGCCGCGCTGGCCCGGCTGCGCGAGCTGGCGTCCCGCAACACCGTCCTCACCTCGATGATCGGCCTCGGCTACCACGGGACGACCACGCCGGGCGTGATCCTGCGCAACGTCCTGGAGAACCCGGGCTGGTACACCGCCTACACGCCCTACCAGCCGGAGATCTCGCAGGGCCGGCTCGAGGCGCTGCTGAACTTCCAGACCGTCGTGTCCGACCTGACCGGCCTGCCGGTCGCCAACGCCTCCATGCTGGACGAGGGCACCGCCGCCGCCGAGGCGATGGCCCTCGCCCACCGCGTGTCCAAGCGCAAGGAGCCCGGGACGTTCCTCGTGGACGCCGACGCGCTCCCGCAGACGATCGAGGTCGTGCGGACCCGCGCGGTCCCGCTCGGCATCGAGGTCGCCGTCGCCGACCTGTCCGCCGGGCTGCCCGCCGGCGACTTCTTCGGCGTCCTGCTGCAGTACCCGGGCGCGTCCGGCGCCGTCCGCGACCTGGAGCCGCTCACCGCGCAGGCGCACGAGCGCGGCGCGAAGGTCGTCGTCGCCGCCGACCTGCTCGCCCTGACCCTGCTGCGGCCGCCGGGCGAGTCCGGCGCCGACATCGCCGTCGGCTCCGCGCAGCGGTTCGGCGTCCCGTACGGGTTCGGCGGCCCGCACGCCGGCTACATGGCGGTCGGCGAGGGCATCCAGCGGCAGCTGCCCGGACGCCTCGTCGGCGTGTCCGTCGACGCCGACGGCGCGGCCGCCTACCGGCTGGCCCTGCAGACCCGCGAGCAGCACATCCGCCGCGAGAAGGCCACCAGCAACATCTGCACCGCGCAGGTCCTCCTCGCCGTGATGGCGAGCATGTACGCCGTCTACCACGGCCCCGAAGGGCTCGCCGCCATCGCCCAGCGCACCCACCGCCGCGCCGCCGAGATCGCCGCGGGGCTGCGCGCCGGCGGCGTCGAGGTCGTCCACGGCGCGTTCTTCGACACCGTCCTGGCGAAGGTCCCCGGCCGGGCCGCCGAGGTCGTCGCGGCCGCCCGCGAGCGCGGCGTCAACCTGCGCCCGTCCGGCGCCGACCACGTCGCCGTCGCCTGCGACGAGACGACGCTGCCCGAGCACGTCACCGCCGTCCTCGAGGCGTTCGGGGTGCCCGCCGAGACCGCCGGCGCCGAGGAGGCGATTCCGGACGGCCTGCGCCGCGAGAGCCCCTACCTCACCCACCCGGTCTTCCACGCGCACCGCTCCGAGACCGCGATGCTGCGCTACCTGCGCCGCCTCCAGGACAAGGACATCGCGCTCGACCGCTCGATGATCCCGCTCGGCTCCTGCACGATGAAGCTGAACGCCACCGCCGAGATGGAGCCGATCACCTGGCCGGAGTTCGCGAACATCCACCCGTTCGCGCCGGTCGACCAGGCCGCCGGCTACCTCGAGCTCATCCGCGAGCTGGAGGACGCCCTCGCTGAGATCACCGGCTACGCCAGGGTGTCCGTCCAGCCGAACGCCGGATCCCAGGGCGAGCTGGCCGGGCTCCTCGCCATCCGCGGATACCACGCGTCCCGCGGCGACGAGCACCGCGACGTGTGCCTGATCCCGTCCTCGGCGCACGGCACCAACGCCGCCAGCGCCGTCATGGCCGGGATGCGCGTCGTCGTCGTCACGTGCGACGAGGGCGGCAACGTCGACCTCGACGACCTGCACGCCAAGATCGGCAAGCACGGCGACCGGCTCGCCGCGATCATGGTCACCTACCCGTCCACGCACGGCGTGTTCGAGGAGTCGATCACCGACGTGTGCGCCGCCGTGCACGCCGCCGGCGGCCAGGTCTACGTCGACGGCGCCAACCTCAACGCCCTCGTCGGCCTCGCCCGCCCCGGCGAGTTCGGCTCCGACGTCTCGCACCTCAACCTGCACAAGACGTTCTGCATCCCGCACGGCGGCGGCGGCCCCGGCGTCGGCCCCATCGGCGTCCGCGAGCACCTCGCCCCGTTCCTGCCCAACCACCCGCTGCGCGAGGAGGCCGGCCCCGCCGGCACCGGAGTCGGGCCGATCTCCGCCGCCCCGTGGGGTTCCGCGGGCATCCTGCCGATCTCCTGGGCGTACATCGCGATGATGGGCCCGGACGGCCTGCGCGCCGCGACCGAGGGCGCCATCATCGGCGCCAACTACCTCGCCGCCCGCCTCGGCCCGCACTACCCGATCCTCTACACCGGCCGCAACGGCCTCGTCGCGCACGAGTGCATCGCCGACCTCCGCAAGATCACCAAGGAGACCGGGATCACCGCCGAGGACGTCGCCAAGCGCCTCATCGACTACGGCTTCCACGCCCCGACGCTCTCCTTCCCCGTCGCCGGCACCCTGATGATCGAGCCCACCGAGTCCGAGGACCTCGCCGAGCTCGACCGGTTCTGCGACGCCATGATCGAGATCCGCCGGGAGATCCAGCGCGTCGCCGACGGCGGCTACGACCGCGAGGACAACCCCCTCAAGAACGCCCCGCACACCGCCGCCTGCCTGGTCTCCGACGACTGGAAGCACGCCTACGGCCGCGACGAGGCCGCCTACCCCGTCCCCGCGCTCCGCGAGAACAAGTACTGGCCCCCGGTCCGCCGCATCGACCAGGCCTACGGCGACCGCAATCTCGTCTGCTCCTGCCCCCCCGCCGGAGGCTTATGAAGCCTAGGGGGACGTGTTTTCCCAGGGGGGCGACCCCCTGGAACCCCCGTCACGACGAACAAGGCGTTTCCCGCTCCGCTAGAGCTCCGCGCGAAACGCCTTGTTCGTCGGCGGGCGGGCCCGCTGCGCTCGCTGCGCTCGCTCCGCGTGCCCGCCCGTGTTCTCCCAGGGGGGCGACCCCCTGGAACCCCCGCCACGACGGGCAGGCTGTTTCACGCTCCGCGTGCCCGCCCGTGAGGTGGCTGAGGTCTGGTCTTCCGGACCGGTGTTCAGCCGGCCCTTCCCGACGGGTGTTCAACCGGCGCCTCCGGACGGGTGTTCAGCCGGCCCTTCCGGACCGATGTTCAGCCGGCCCTTCCGGAGCGGGGTGTTGCGCGGGTTTCTGAGTGTCGGGCGGGACGGGGCGGTGTCCGGTCGCTAGGCTCTGGGCGGACCCCGACCCCCAGAGGGCAGAAGACCGATGAGCGAGTCCGCGGCCGACGATCCGGCCCTTTTGTGCGAGGAGGCGCGGAGCCTCGCGGAGAACGGTGCGGCCCGCGAGGCCGCGCTGCTGTTCGAACGGGTGCTCGCGCTCGGCGACACCCCCTCCCGGGCGCAGGCGGCGCTCGGCCTCGCGGTCGTGCTGGACGACGGCGGGGACGTCGAGGCGGCCCGCGAGGCCGACCGGGCCGCCATCGCCACCGGCGACCCCGAGTACGGGCCCCGCGCCGCCTACCACCTCGCGCTCACCCACGAGCGGGCCGGGGAGCACGAGGAGGCGGCGCCCGCCTGGCGCGTCGTCGTCGACTTCGGCAACCCGGCGTACCTGCCGCCCGCCCACCTCGCGCTCGCCCGGCTCGCCGACGACGCGGGCGCGTTCGAGGAGGCGCGCGGGCACTGGGAGGCCGTGCTCGCGACGGGCGACCCGGAGTACGGCCCGCCCGCCGCGCACGACCTCGCCCAGCGGCTGCTGGAGCGCGGCGAGCCCGCCCGCGCGCAGCGGGTGCTGGCGGCCGGGCTCCGGCTGATCGACCGGGACGGCGCCCCGTACGCGTACGCGCGGCTCGCCGTGGCGCTCGGCATCTCCTACCTCGACCAGGCCGTCGGCGCGTTCGGCGCGGCGCTCGGCGACGCGTCCGAGCCCGCCGACCCGGAGGTCGGGCCGCTCGCGACGGAGCTGCTGGCGCGGACGCTGCCGCTGCGCGGGCGCGGTGCGGAGGCGGGGGAGGTGTGGCGGCGCGGGCTCGCCGACCCGGGCGTCGCCGGCCAGGTACGGGCCCGGCTGCGCCGCGACTTCGGCGACGAGGACGCCGACTCGGCCGACCTGTGGTGGGAGCCGGTCGTCGAGCAGGCCGTCACCGACGGGACGCTGCCCGCGCTCGCCGGCGAGGCGTTCGGCGCCCTCGACCACATGTACGCGCTGCTCGCCGTCCGCCGCGCGGGGGAGCGGGCGGGAGGCGCCGCCGAGGCGATCGGCGACGCCGTCCGGGTGCCGGACGGGTACCCGTGGGGCCCGCTGCTGCACGAGAGCTTCGCCGAGCGGCTGCGGCTGGCGATGGGCGCGCCCCCGCCCGAGCGGCCCGGAGGCTGAGCCCGGGCCCGCCTCAGTGGGAGACGTCGCGCTGGGCGACGACCTTGGTGATGCGGGCGCGGACGAGGAACTCGCCGGGCACCGCGTTGCGCTCGCCGAACTCGGCGGCGCGGTCGGCGCCCATGTAGCGGCCGCCGATGACGGTCGCCCACCTGCGCAGCTCGTCGAGGTCCTCGGTGAGCCGGGCCTGCGCCTGGATCATCACGTACGAGTACGGGGGCGCCTGGTCGTCGACGCACACCGACAGGCGCGGGTCGCGGGCGAGCACGCGCGCCTTGATGCTCTCGTGGTAGGTGGTGAACAGCAGGTCGTCGCCGTCCAGGACGAACCAGATCGGCGTGACGTGCGGCGTGCCGTCCTTGCGGGTGACGCCGGCCTTGCCGGTGCGGGTGCCGGCCATGACGAAGGCGCGCCATTCGCTGTCGGTCATGATCTCCATTTGTCCAGTGTGCCCCACATGATCACCGCCCGTGCCGGGCGGATACCGTGGCGTCATGCAGATCCAGACCGCGCACGGCCCCGCTGAGGCGACCCTGGACGGGCCGGACCGCCCGGCGTTCCTGCTGGTCCTGACGCACGGGTCGAACGGCGGGGTGGACGCGCCGGACCTGCTGGCCGTCCGCGACGTCGCGCTCGGGCTGGACGGCGCCGTCGCGCGGGTCGTGCAGCCGTTCCGGCTCGCCGGGCGCCGGGCGCCCGGCTCGGCCCTCAAGCAGGACGAGGCGTGGCTGGAGGCCGTCGCGGTGCTGCGGGAGCGGTTCGGGGACGTCCCGCTCGTGCAGGGCGGCCGCAGCAACGGCGCGCGGGTCGCGTGCCGGACGGCGGCGGCGGCCGGCGCGGCGGGGGTCGTCGCGCTGGCGTTCCCGCTGCACCCGCCGGGAAAGCCGGAGAAGACCCGGGCGGACGAGCTGCGCGGTGCGGGCGTGGAGGTGCTGGTGGTCAACGGTGACCGGGACCCGTTCGGGATCCCGGACGCGGCGGACGCGGCGCAGGTCGCGGTGCTGCCGGGGGAGCGGCACGACCTGAGCAAGGACCCGGGCGAGGTGGGCCGGGCGGTGGAGCCGTGGCTGCGGCGCTGGGCGGCGTCGCCGGCGCGCGCGGCCCGCTGACGGGCCCGGACAGCAGTACGCCCCTGGGCCCGGGTGCGGGCCCAGAGGGCGTGGTCGGGCGGGCGTGCCCCCGAGGATGATCACCCGTTCGAACTAGTCCCCCGTCGGAGACTGGTCACGCGGCGGACGGCGCCTTCAGGTCCGTCGGCCGGTGCGGTGCGATGACCTCTCCATCGGGCAGCAGCTCACCGGTGTCCTCGAAGAGCACGACGCCGTTGCACAGCAGGCTCCACCCCTGCTCGGGGTGGGCGGCGAGCGTCCTGGCGGCGTCGCGGTCGGGCGCGTTGTGCGAGGGACAGGGCGGCTGGTGCGGGCACATCGGCGTGCCTCCGGTCTCAACTACTGGTCGGTTGTGGTGCTTTTCCTTATGACGCACCCCAGTGTGGAACGGTTCGCGCGAACCGGCCATAGCCCGTTGGGACGGTTGTCCTTTGGTTCCCGAGTACCGGTGGTCTGTGACCCGTCTCACCCTGAGGTGCCAGGCATAGCGTCCCTCGCGCTCGATAACGGACGAAGAACGACACGCCGACGCCCCGGAAACGTTCCCGCCGGATCGATCTTCCTTACCGGGCCGCCCGGTTCCGGTCGGCGTGTGCGATCGTTTCACCCGGACGCGGCCTCCGGGCGCCCTACGATGTCCCCCGGGGACCGGGCTTTGCGAGGCGTGGGGGGTGAGGCCGGTATGCGGGTCGCGCTGTTCGTCGCGTGCTTCGACGACGCGTTGTTCCCCGCGACCGGCAGGGCCGTGACGGCGCTGCTGGAGCGGCTCGGCCACGACGTCTCCTACCCGCCCGGCCAGACCTGCTGCGGCCAGATGCACTGGACGACCGGCTACCACCGCGAGGCGGCCGGCCTGGCGCGCGCGTTCACCGCCGCGTTCGAGGGCGCCGAGGCGATCGTGGCGCCGTCCGCGTCGTGCGCCGCCGCCGTCCGCGACGCCTACCCGCGGATCGCGCGGGCGGCCCGCGACGCCGCGCTGGCCCGCGCCGCCGAGGAACTGGCCGTCTACGAGCTGACCGAGTTCCTGGTGGACGTGCTGGGCGTGACGGACGTCGGCGCCTACTTCCCGCACCGCGTCACCTACCATCCGTCCTGCCAGTCGGCGCGGACCCTCGGCGTCGCCGACCGGCCGCTGCGGCTGCTGCGCGCGGTGAAGGGCCTCGACCTGGTGGAGCTGCCGGCGGCGCAGGAGTGCTGCGGGTTCGGCGGCGCGTTCGCGATGAAGAACGCCGACGTGTCGGTGGCGATGGTGGCCGACAAGGTCCGGCACGTCCGCGACACCGGCGCGGACGTGGTGTGCGCGGTCGACAACGGCTGCCTGGCGCACATCGGCGGCGCGCTGTCGCGGCTGCGCGGCGGCGTCCGGGTCATGCACCTGGCCGAGATCCTGGCCGGGACGGGGCCCGCGTGACCGGCGCGCCGCCGGGACCGCGCACGCCCGCGGGAGCGCCGGGGGCGAGGGGCGAGCCGGGGGCGGGCGCCGCGCCGCCGAAGTTCGCGGTCGCCGCCCGGGCCGCGCTCGCCGACACCGGCCTGCGCCGCGGGCTGCGCGCCGGCGCCGCGGCGGTCCGGGAGCGGCGCTCGGCGGCTCCGGAGCCCGCCGACTGGGAGGACCTGCGCGAGGCGGGCCGCGCCATCAGGGACGGGGCGCTGCTCGGCCTCGACGCGCACCTCGAGGAGCTGGAGCGGGCCGTCACCGAGGCGGGCGGCCGCGTGCACTGGGCGGCGGGCGCCGCCGAGGCGCGCCGGATCGTCACCGGCCTGGTGCGGGCGGCCGGCGCGGCCGAGGTCGTCAAGTCGACGTCGGCGGTCGCCCGGGAGATCGGGCTGAACGGGGCGCTGGCGCGCGCGGGCGTCGCGGTCCGCGAGACGGGGTTCGCCGAGCTGGTCGCGCAGCTCGCCGAGGACGACCCGGAAGGCCCGGCGCCGTACCGCGACCGCGCCCGGATCCGCGAGCTGTTCGCCCGGCGGCTGCCCGGCGCCGCCGGCGGGCCGCCCGGCGATCCCGCCGCCCTCGCCGAGGCGGCGCGGCTGCACCTGCGCGAGCGGTTCCTCGGCGCGCGCGTGGCGGTCACCGGCGCGAACTTCCTGGTCGCGGAGACCGGCACGGTCGTGCTGCTGGAGTCGGAGGGCAACGCGCGGATGTGCCTGACGCTGCCGGACACGCTGATCTGCGTCGCCGGCATCGAGAAGGTGGTGCCGGCGTGGGCCGACATGGAGGTGCTGCTCCAGCTGCTGCCGCGCTCGGCGTCCGGCGCCCCGATGACGCCGTACGTGTCGTCGTGGACGGGCGTCACCGCCGGCGACGGGCCCCGCGAGTTCCATCTCGTGCTGCTCGACAACGGCCGCACGAAGGCGCTCGCCGACGAGGTCGGCCGCGCCGCGCTGCGCTGCATCGGCTGCTCGGCCTGCCTGGACGTGTGCCCCGTCTACGAGCGGACCGGGCCGGCCCCGTACGGGCCGGTCCGCGCCGGGCCGATCGGCGCGATCCTCACCCCGCAGCTGCGCGGGGTGGAGCGGGCCGCCGAGGCGTCGCTGCCGTTCGCGTCGACGCTCTGCGGCGCCTGCGCCGACGTCTGCCCGGTGAAGATCGACATCCCGGAGGTGCTGGTGCACCTGCGCGGCCGGGTGGTCGAGTCGCGCCGGCACCGGCCCGTCCCGACCCCGGAGCTCGTGCTGATGCGCGGCCTGGCCTGGACGATGGCCGACCCGCGCCGGTACGAGGCGGCGGTGCGCCGCGGCACCCGCTGGGCGCGGCTGATGTCGCGCGGCGGCCGGATCCGCCGGCTGCCCGGCCTGCTCGGCAAGTGGACCGAGGCCCGCGACCTGCCCGCGCCGCCGCCGGAGACCTTCCGCGCGTGGTGGTCGAGGAGGCACCGGTGAGCTCCCGGGACGAGATGCTGCGGCGGGTCCGCGAGGCGCTCGGCGGGGCGCGCGGCGCTCCGCCGGAGGTGCCGCGCCGGTACGAGCGCCGGCTGTCCGCCGAGGACGCGGCGGCCGGGGCGGACGTGCCGGCGCTGTTCGGCGAGCGGGTCGCGGAGAACCGGGCGGCGGTGCGGCACGTCGGCGCGGACGAGCTGGCCACCGCGGTCGCCGCCGCGCTGTGGGGGCGCGAGGCCAAGCAGATCGTCGTCCCGGCGGACCTGCCGTTCGGCTGGCTCGCGGAGCTGGACGGGGTGCGCGCGATGGCGGACCGCCCGGCGATCGACGTGGACGCGCTCGCCGCCGCGGACGGCGTCGTCACCGGCTGCGCCGTCGCGATCGCCGAGACCGGGACGGTCGTGCTGGACGGCGGCCCGACGCAGGGCCGGCGCGTCCTCACCCTGCTGCCCGCCTACCACCTGTGCGTCGTGCAGGCGGAGCAGATCGTGGGAACGGTCCCGGAGGCGGTCGGGCGGCTCGACCCGGCCCGGCCGCTCACCTGGATCAGCGGCCCGTCCGCCGCGTACGGCGCGGACATGCCGGGCGCGGAGGGCATGCACGGCCCCCGCCACCTCGAGGTGCTGGTCGTCGAGGACTGACCCGGTCCCCGGACCGGCGGCCCGCTATCCGGCGCCGGCGAGGACGAGGTCGAGGCCGGCGGTGAAGCGGGCGTCCCAGTCGACGGCCCGGTCGGCGCCGTCCTCGGCCGTCCCGCGCACCTCCAGGGCGGCGTGCCCGATGACGTACCCGAGCAGTGCGTGCGCGGCGACGGCGGCGGGCTCCTCGCGCACGCCGCCCTGCCGCATCACCTCCCGCAGGGACGCGACGGTCGCGGCGAGCGCGGCCGGGTTGCGGCGGGTGACGACGAGCGGGAGCACGCCGGCGTGGGCGAGGAGCCGGGAGCGGTAGCCGGCGGCCCAGGCGCGCAGCGTGCCGCGCCAGGACGCCGCGTCGGCCGCCGAGGCGTCGGCGGGGGCGGCGGCGACGTGCGCCACGAGGCCGTCGAGGAGCTGCTCCTTGCCGCGCGGGAGGTGGTGGTAGATGGCCATAGCCTCGACCTCGAGGGCGTCGCCGAGGCGGCGCATGGTGAGGCGGCCGAGTCCCTGGCCGTCGACGATCTGCAGGGCCGCCTCGGTGATCCGCTCGATCGACAGGGGCGCGCGGTTCTGGGCGTTGATGCTGGGCTGCCTGACCATGGGGGCAAGCGTACGGCGGGCCGCCGACATGATCGCGGACTGGCGCGCGCGCCGTGCCGGACGGCGGCGGGCCCCGGAACTTTGCCCGAGTCCCGGGGCCCTTGGTGGTTCCGCCCTGCTGCGCGCACCGACGCGGATCCGGGGACCGGTCAGGTTGAGTTTCGCCGCGTTCTCCCATTGAACTACCGCCGCACGAGAGCGGCGGACCAGATTCGAACTGGTACACCGGCGTCCTTCGCCGTCCCCCGCCGGCCGGTGCTGGGCGGAGATGCTGAGACTGGAGCGAGAGCCTGAGTCTGATGGGCCGCTCTGCCGCTGAGCTACCGGGGCCCGAGTGCTCCGGGGAGGATTCGAACCTCCGCTGACGCCACTGATCAAGCTGAACTTCATTCTCAGCTTCGGGCTTGCGCCCGCCCCCGCGCTCCGAGCGGGGGAGTCTTCAGTTGTTTCCGGCCGCGTCCGTGCGCGGGCGTGTCAGGCGAAAAGGTATCCGAAGACGGCCTCGCCCACCTTGCGGTCGGTGACCTCCGCGCCGTTGGCCTCCTCGCGGGCGAACTTGACCGCGGACTGCAGCTTGGCGACGCGCTCGCGCAGCTCGTTCACCCGCCGCGCCGGCAGGGCGCCGGAGAACGCGGTCCTGGTCCAGGTGCCGACGATGACGTCCTCGGTATAGGTCTCCACCTGGGCGGGGTGCTCGGTGGTCGCCTCGTACAGGACGTGGGCCCGCGGGATCTTCTTGGTGCGGGTCGTCCGGACCGGCTCGGTGCGCCAGACGTCGGCGGACTCGTCGAAGGCCCAGGACTCGGCGGCGTCCAGCACCGGGAGCCGGTCGACGAGCGCGGCCAGGTCGGTGAGCTGCTTCTCCAGGAACAGCAGGTGCGCCACCGGGACCTGCTCGAGGACGGTGCGGCCGTCGACGGCGACGTCGGCGCGGGCGTCGCAGTTCGCCCAGTCCTTGGTGGCGGTGATGTCGAAGAGCCGGGTGAGCGCGGCCGCGACCTCCTTCAGCGCGCCCTCCGCCTTCACCTGCACGCGGGTGGACTCCGGCGGCAGCGCCTCGCCCTCGTCGTCGAGGGGCTGGTAGGTGCGGGAGATGCCGGACAGCAGCGCCGTCTTCTGCAGCCGCTGGCCGATCTCGGCGATCTCGCGCTGCGCGCGGCTCTTCGCGCCCTTCTCGACCGCGATGATCTGGTTGAGTTTCGCCATGGTCTGTCGGCCTCCCCGTGGTCTCCGGCGGAAACGGTACTGAGCCGGGGATCTTCGCCGCATCCGAATTTCGGCTCTCCGGTCGGGCGCCCAACGTGACCTTACTGTGTAAAGGCGCGGAGTTCGGTGTCCGGCGCCACACCCGGTGGGCGGCGCGCGTACGCTGGGCCTCGATCGGACGATGAAGATCGTGAGCTTGAGGGAGTATCGCCATGCCGCTGACCCGCAAGGTGGGCAAGGACGTCGCGGAGCAGTACGAGGCCGACGAGCGGCTGGCCGCCGACTACGACGCGCGGCTCGCCGCCGCGCGCGAGGCCGAGCGCGCGCTGCGCGACGCCCAGGGCGCGGACCAGCCCGGGCCGGAGCTGCACGAGCTGACCATCGCCTTCGACAAGGCCATGACCGAGGTGCTCGCCGCGGCCGAGGCGGCCGAGCGGATCGCGATGGGCCCGAAGACCTACGTGTCCGACGCGCAGGACGCCAAGGCCCGCCGCGCCGCGGAGATCGCGCGCCGCAAGGCCAAGGCGCGCCCGTCCGTGCGGCCGTGGACCGACGAGGTCGACCGGCTGCGCACCGCGCGGGAGGCGCACCGGCTGAGCTTCCGGACGCGTCCCGCGGCGGCCGTCTGAGCGGCCGCGCAGGCGCGCCGCCGCCCGAGCCGGGGGGCCGTGGCGGCGGCCCGCGACCACGTTGACCACGTGGGACGACACATCACCACCGAGTGGCACCGGCCACCGAACTCTGAGAGTCTGCCCTCTCGGGGAACGCCGAGGCGGCGCTGTCCGCCCCGGCGGGGAGGGCGCTGGTGCCCTGGCACGCGGGGGGAAGTCACGTGGAGCGCACGCCGCCGGATCGGTGCCGCGTACTCGAGTCCTATCAGGACGGTGCGCGGGCCATCCGTGAGCTGGCGTCGGCGGTCGAGGACTGGACCGCACCGACGCCGTGCGCCGACTGGCAGCTGATCGACCTGGCCGGGCACCTGCGGTGCGTGGCGGAGAACTTCCTGGAGTACCTGCAGGACGCGCCGGACAGCCGGCTGGCCAAGCTGTTCGCGCAGGACGCGGCGTCGGCGGTGCTGATCCGCCAGCAGGCGCGGCAGAACGCGGCCGAGCTGGCGGTGCTGCCGCCGGAGCCGGGCCCGGAGCGGATCACGGCGTTCTCGGTGTCGGCGGGCGCCTACGCCGACCTGATGCCCGACATGTGGGACCGCACCCACCTGATCTACCGGGGGACGAAGTACACCGTCGGCGACCACGCGGGCGCGGCGTGCGTGGAGTGGCACCTGCACGCGTGGGACATGGCCCGCGCGATCGGCGCCGACTACCGGCCGCGCGACCCCGAGGTGCTGGTGTCGGCGTGGCACTGGGGGGTGCCGCACCTGCCGTTGGAGTCGGGTGACGCCTGGCAGTCGGTGCTGCGGTCCTCGGGCCGGGCGCCCGGCTGGCCGGACCCCGGTGAGGGGCCCGGCCGGCCGCGCGCCGGGCGGCAGCGCAACGCGCGGCAGGGTGTCAGACGCCCGCCGGCCTCCTCGGGTGGCTCCGCAGGTAGACCGCCCAGGTGAGCAGGCAGCAGACGGCGTAGTAGGCGATGAACGCGATGTACGCGCCGTCCCCGGTCCCGGAGGTCAGGAACGACTGCCGGAAGGCGATGTTGACCAGCACGCCGCCGAACGCGCCGATCGCGCCCGCGACGCCGATGAGCGCGCCGGCGAGCCGCCGGGCCTCGTGCTCGGCGGCCGCCGGGTCGCCGCCGGCGGCGACGCCGAGCTGAGCTTTCGCCCGGAAGATCGCCGGGATCATCTTGTAGGTGGAGCCGTTGCCGAGCCCGCTGAAGGCGAACAGCAGCACGAACCCGGTGACGAACAGCGCGAGCGACTCCTCGCGCGAGGCGATCAGGACGAGCCCGGCCGAGACGGCCATCGCGACGAAGTTCCAGAACGTGACCCTCGCGCCGCCCGTCCGGTCGGCGAGCCATCCGCCGACGGGCCGGATCAGCGAGCCGAGCAGGGGCCCGAGGAAGGTCAGGTACGCGGCCTTGATCGGGGTGTCGAAGTCGGCCTTGAACTGGACCTGCAGCACCTGCCCGAACGCGAACCCGAAGCCGATGAACGACCCGAACGTGCCGATGTAGAGCAGCGACATGATCCAGGTGTGGCCGTCCTTGCAGACGTCGCGCATCGCCCGCTTCTCGTTGCGGACCTGGGACAGGTTGTCCATGTACAGGGCCGCGCCGAGCGCGGCGAGCACGATGAGCGGGATGTAGATGCCGGCGACGATGCCGGGGTGGCCCTTGCCGGCGGTGGCGAGCACCGCCAGGCCGACGAGCTGGACGACGGCGACGCCGATGTTGCCGCCGCCGGCGTTGACGCCGAGGGCCCAGCCCTTGAGGCGCTGCGGGTAGAAGGCGTTGATGTTGGCCATCGAGGAGGCGAAGTTGCCGCCGCCGACGCCCGCGACCGCCGAGAGCACCAGCAGGGTGGTGTACGAGACGCCGGGCTTGACGAGGAACGCGGCGAGCACCGCGGGGACCAGCAGCAGCGAGGCGCTGACGATGGTCCAGTTGCGTCCGCCGAGCCTGGCGACGGCGAAGGTGTAGGGGATCCGCAGCACGGATCCGAGGGCCGCCGGGACGGTGGTGAGCATGAACTTGCCGGCCGGGTCGATGCCGTAGGCCGGGCCGAGGAACAGCACGAGCACCGACCACAGCGTCCAGACCGAGAACCCGATGTGCTCGGAGAAGATCGAGAACGCGAGGTTGCGGCGGGCCGTGCGGGCCCCGGACGCGGCCCAGAACTCCGGGTCCTCGGGCCGCCAGTCCTCGATCCAGCGGCCTTTCAGCGCGGAGCGGCGCGCCCTCGGCGCCGCTTCGGTCGTGACGGTCATCGGGTGTCTCCTCGTGGTCGCTGACGAGGCACGACCCTAAGAACCGGCCGTTTCGCGCTTGTGTGGCCCGCGATGCGGCGGTGATAACTCCGCTGCACAGCGTGCGCGCGCGAGGTGTGAGGCCGGGGGCACGCGTGGCGGCCGCCCCGCCTGGGTAGGTCAGGACCGCGGCGCGGCGGGGGAGGGAGAACAGGACCGATGGCGACCTGTGAGGTCTGCGGGAACGACTACGCGATGGCGTTCGAGGTGCACGCGCAGGGGGACGTGCACACCTTCGACTCGTTCGAGTGCGCGATCACCCGGATGGCGCCGATCTGCGAGCACTGCCAGTGCCGGATCCTCGGGCACGGCGTCGAGGTGGGAGGGCGGTTCTACTGCGGCGCGCACTGCGCCCGCGCCGCCGAGCCGGAGCGCGCGCGGCTCATCCAGGACGCCGCGCCGGTATAGGCGCGGCGCCGGGGCCTGCGGCCGGGACCGGTGGGGGCCCGGCCGGTTGCGGGCGGCGGCCGTCCGGCCGGCGGTGCCTCAGCCCGCCGTCCGGCCGGCGGCGCCGAACGAGGGCTCGCGGCCGTCCTCCAGGTAGACGGGGCGGCCGTCGGCGAGGGCGCGCAGGCTGGGCTCCATCCGGCGCGAGACGTGCGCGGGCGACAGCTCGGGGATCTTCTCCGGCGCGACCAGGACGTGGTCGGACAGCTCGTCGGGCGGCAGCCGGATCGCGGCGATCTCGGCGCCGGTGATGGCGCCGCCGAAGACGAACACGTTGACCGAGTCGACGCCGTCGTCGCGCGGGGAGCCCCAGTCGACGCAGACCAGGCCGTCCAGGCGGGGGACGAGACCGAGCTCCTCGCGGCATTCGCGCACGCACGCGGCGAGCGGGGACTCGTCGGTCTCGATGACCCCGCCCGGCAGGAACCAGCCCTCGCTGTAGGTGGGCTTGACCAGCAGGACCCGCCCGAGGTCGTCCAGGAGCAGGGCCGCCGCGGCGCCGCGGGAGCGCGGCAGCGAGGCGTAGTAAGCAAGGTCGGGCATGTACCGAGATTAGGCCTGGCGACCGCTTTGTGATCCTCGCCCCGGCGGGCCCGGCACCGCATCCTCCGCGAGATCGCCGGGCCGCCGCGAATCCGGTCCGGCAACCGGCCGGACGGTGACGAATGGACCCTGACAATCGCCGACAACGCTTGACACGCGATCGTCAACCTCCGCCGCCGGCTCGGCGGGGCGGGCGGCGCGCCCCGCTGGGGCGGGCGCCTGACCTTGCCGGATGTACGGCGTGAACCGCATTTAACGCGCGGGTCACACGCGGGACGCGGCGGCGAAACGGCGCCGCCGGAGCCTTCCGGCATGACCGGGACTCCCACGCACTGCCCGTACTGCGCCCTGCAATGCGGGATGACCCTGGACGGCGGCGCGCCCGCGTCCGGCGCCCCCGTGCGGGTGGCGCCGCGCGACGACGTGCCCGCGAACCGCGGCGGGCTCTGCCAGAAGGGCTGGACCGCCGCGGAGCTGCTCACCGTCCCGGACAGGCTGACCGTCCCGCTGATGCGCCGCACCCGCGACGCGCCGCTCGAGCCGTGCACCTGGGACGAGGCGCTGGACCGGATCGCCGCCGGGATCGGGCGGCTGGCCGCCGAGCACGGGCCGGACGCCGTCGCGGTGTTCGGCGGCGGCGGGCTCACCAACGAGAAGGCCTACCAGCTCGGCAAGTTCGCCCGGGTCGCGCTGCGCACCTCGCAGATCGACTACAACGGGCGGTTCTGCATGTCGTCGGCGGCTGCGGCGTCCGGCCGGGCGTTCGGGATGGACCGCGGGCTGCCCGGCCCGGTCACCGACCTGGCCGCGTCCGGCGCCGTCCTGCTCGCGGGCGGCAACCCGGCCGAGACGATGCCGCCGTTCATGCGGCACCTGGCGGACATGCGCGACGGCGGCGGCGCGCTCATCGTCGTCGACCCGCGCCGCACCGCGACGGCCAGGCAGGCGGACCTGCACCTGCAGCCGGCGGCCGGGACCGACGTCGCGCTCGCCAACGGCCTGCTGCACCTGGCGCTCGCCGAGGGCCTCGCCGACGAGGACTACATCGCGGCGCGCACGTGCGGGTTCGACACCGTCCGGACCGTCGCGAACGCCTACTGGCCGGACCGGGTGGAGCGCATCACCGGCGTCCCGCTGCCGAAGATGCGCGAGGCCGTCAGGCTGCTGGCGGGCGCGGACCGCGCCCACGTGCTGACCGCGCGCGGCTCCGAGCAGCACGCGCGCGGCACCGACATGGTCAGCGGCTTCATCAACCTGGCGCTGGCGCTCGGGCTGCCCGGCCGGCCCGGTTCCGGGTACGGCTGCCTGACCGGGCAGGGCAACGGGCAGGGCGGCCGCGAGCACGGGCAGAAGGCCGACCAGTTGCCCGGCTACCGGAAGATCGACGACCCGGCGGCGCGCGCGCACGTCGCGGCGGTGTGGGGCGTCGACCCGGACGCGCTGCCGGGTCCGGGCCGGTCGGCCTACGAGCTGCTGTCGGCGCTCGGCGCGCCGGACGGCCCGAAGGCGCTGCTGCTGTTCGGGTCGAACCCGGTGGTGTCGGCGCCGCGCGCCGCGTCCGTCGAGGACCGGCTCGGCGCCCTCGACCTGCTGGTCGTCGCCGACTTCGTGCCGTCGGAGACCGCGCGGCTCGCCGACGTGGTGCTGCCGACGGCGCAGTGGGCGGAGGAGTCCGGCACGATCACGAACCTGGAGGGCCGGGTGCTGCGGCGGCGGCGGGCGGTCGGCGCGCCCGGCCTCGTCCGCACCGACCTGGAGATCATCGCGGCGCTCGCCGGGCGGCTCGGCGCGCCGGGGGAGTGGAGCACCGACCCCGAGCGGGTGTTCGGCGAGCTGCGCCGGGCGAGCGCCGGCGGAACGGCCGACTACTCCGGCATCACCTACGCGCGGATCGAGGCCGAGGGCGGGGTGTTCTGGCCCTGCCCGTCCGAGGACCACCCCGGCACCCCGCGCCCTTACCTGGACCGGTTCCCCACCCCGGACGGGCGGGCGCGGTTCGTCCCGGTCGAGCACCACGGCGCCGCGGAGGACGTCGATGCCGAGTACCCGCTGTACCTGACCACCGGGCGCGTCCTGGCGCAGTACCAGTCGGGCGCGCAGACCCGCCGGGTGCGGGCGCTGGCGGACGCGGCGCCGGGCCCGTTCGTGGAGCTGCACCCCGACCTCGCCGAGCGGCTCGGTGTCGAGGACGGCCAGGACGTGAAGGTGGAGAGCCGCCGGGGCACCGCGATCGCCGCGGCGCGGGTGACGGACGCGATCCGCCGCGACACGGTGTTCATGCCGTTCCACTGGGCGGGGGAGGGGCGCGCGAACCTGCTCACCGGCACCGCCCTCGACCCTGTCTCGCGGATGCCGGAGTTCAAGGTGTGCGCCGTCCGCATCTCGCCGTGAGCGCCTTTTAACACGCCGGTGACAAAGGGGACCCAACCGCGAAACGGCCCCTGCGCAGACTCGGTCCATGAACATCGGGGACGGACCGGCCCGACCGGCCACCGCGCGAACCTTACAACGTCAAGGCGCCGGGCGGGTGACGCCGGCCGCCGCGCCCGCCACGTTCCCGCACGCGACTCGCCTGGAGGTTGCCGTCCGATGAGCAGCACATCCGAAGCGACGATCACGAGGCGTCCCGCCGAAGCCGCGGCCCGCTGGTTCGACATCTGCTCCTATGCCGACCTGATCCCCGAGCGCGGGGCCTGCGCGATGCTGGACGGCACGCAGGTCGCGGTGTTCCGCGCCTTCGACGGGACCCTGTACGCGCTGTCGAACCTCGACCCGTTCAGCGGCGCGTACGTGCTGTCGCGGGGCATCCTCGGCACCCGCGACGGCGTCCCGACGGTCGCCTCGCCCATGTACAAGCAGGTGTTCGACCTGCGCACCGGGGTCTGCCTGGACGACCCGCGGGTGGCGGTGCCGGCGTTCCCGGTCCGCCGCGCGGCCGGCGGCGACCGCGTGGAGGTGGCGCTCACCGATGACCGCCGACAGTGAGCCGCTGGCCGGGTTCGCCGTCGGAGTGACCGCGGCCCGCCGCCACGAGGAGCTCGCGACGCTGCTCGAGCGGCGCGGCGCGCGGGTGGTGCTCGCCCCCGCGATCCGCCTCGTCCCGCTGGCCGACGACGCCGAGCTGCTGGAGGCGACGCGGGCGTGCCTGGACCGGCCGCTGGACCACGCCGTCGTCACGACCGGGATCGGGTTCCGGGCGTGGCTGGAGACGGCGGACGGGTGGGGGCTGCGCGACGCCCTCGTCGTGGCGCTCGGCGGCGCCGACATCGTGGCGCGCGGCCCGAAGGCGCGCGGCGCGATCCGCTCGGCCGGGCTGCAGGAGCGCTGGTCGCCGGAGTCGGAGGGCTGCGCCGAGGTCGTCGCGCATCTGCTGGAGAAGGACCTGGCGGGCGCGCGGGTCGCGGTCCAGCTCTACGGGGAGCGCCAGCCGGAGCTGACGGACGCGCTGCGCGCGGCGGGCGCCGAGGTGATCGAGATCCCGGTGTACCGGTGGGCGCGCGCCGAGGACGTCACGCCGCTGCGGCGGCTGGTGGGGCAGGCCGTGGCCGGCACGGTGGACGCGATCACCTTCACCAGCGCGCCGGCGGTCGCCGCGACGCTCGCGGTGGCCGCCGAGGACGACCTGGAGGACGCGCTGCTGGAGGCGCTGCGCACCCATGTGGTGGCGGCGTGCGTGGGGCCGGTGACGGCGCGGCCGCTGATCGAGCGCGGGGTGCCGGCCGTCCAGCCGGAGCGGGCCAGGCTCGGGGCGCTCGTGCGCGCGCTGGCGTCGGACCTGCCGCGGCGGAGCGCGCGCCTGCTGTCGGTGCGCGGCTCGTCGCTGGAACTGCGCGGCCACGCCGTCGTCCTGGACGGGCAGCTGCGGCCCATCGCGCCCGCGCCGATGGCGATCCTGCGGGCGCTGGCGCGGCGTCCCGGGCACGTGGTGTCGCGCGCGGAGCTGTGCGGGGTGCTGCCGAGCCGGCTGGTCGTGGGCGGTTCGCCGTGGTCGCGGGACGCGCGGCCGCAGGCCGACGAGCACGCGGTGGAGATGGCGGTGGCGCGGCTGCGGCGGGGGCTCGGCCGCCCCGGGATCGTCGAGACGGTCGTCAAGCGCGGCTACCGGCTGGCGTGCGACCCACGCCTGGTCGACCGGCTCGCGGCCGGCGCCGGTGGCTGACCGGTCCGCCGGCGGCGAGCCCGTACGGCACCGGCGGCCGGCGCTGCTGGCCGTCGCGCACGGCACCCGCGACCCGGCCGGGCCCGTCGTCGTGCGGGAGCTGCTGGCCCGGGTACGGGCGCTGCGGCCCTCGCTGCGCGTGGCGGAGGCGTACGGGGAGCTGGTCTCCCCGTCGCTGGAGGAGGCCGCCGCGGCGCTGGAGGGGCCCGCGGTCGCGGTGCCGCTGCTGCTCGGCCGGGGCTACCACGCGCTGATCGACATCCCCGAGCGCGCCGGGCGGCTGCTGCCCGGCGCGGTGACGGCGCGTCCGCTGGGCCCGGACGCGCTGCTCGCCGACGCGCTGGCCGGACGACTCGGCGCGATGCCGTCCGTCCGGCGCGTGGCCGGGGGCCCGCCGCGCCCGCGGGACACCGTGGTCCTCGGCGCGGCGGGCTCCGCCGACCCGGCCGGCGCCGCGGACGTGCGGGCGGCGGCGCGGCTGCTGGCGCGGCGGCTGCGGCGGCCGGTGCCGTACGGGTTCGTCGCGGCCGGCGGCCCGGCCCTGGACGAGGTGGTCGCGGAACAGCGGCGGCGCGGCGCGGAGCGCGTGGTCGTGGCGTCGTACCTGCTGGCGCCGGGCCGGTTCCTGGACCGGATGCGCGCGTGCGGCGCGGACGCGGTGTCGGGGCCGATCGGCGCGCACGACGCGGCCGCCCGGCTGGTCCTGCGGCGCTATGACGAGGCGCGGGCGCGGACGGACGAGCCCGTCCCTGCCTTCTGACACGCCTACTGCCGTGTCTGCTGCCCCTTTCGCCGCCGCATCCGGGCTTCCGCCTCGACCTGCGGGGTGACGACCCGTTCCCGCGGCGCGGATCCCCGGTACGGGGTGTCGTCCGCGGGGGCCAGGTCGGCGAACCGGTCGTCGTGGTAAGCGAGGACCCGCAGCAGCATCTCCCGGAGCAGCCGCCGCTCGTCCGGTGACAGCGGTTCGAACAGGGCCTCGTTGAGGCGGCGGCGCGCCCGGAGGCTCTCCTCGAGGAAGCCGAGGCCGCCGTCGGTGGCCTCCAGCGCGTAGCGCCGCCGGTCGGCGGGGTCGCGGCGGCGCCGGACGTGGCCGGCCTCCTCCAGCGCGTCCACGATCCCGACCAGGTCGCCGGCGTCCATGCGCAGCCGCTCGGCGACGTCGCGCTGCGACAGCGGCCCGGACCGCGCCACGCACCACAGGACGAGCAGGTGCGGCATCCGCGGCTGGCCGGGGAACATCCGCGCCCCGGTGCGCCGGACGAGGCGCACCGTCTCGTACATCAGGTAGGTGGGCGAGTCGTACATCGGGTCGTCGTGGTCCGTCACGTCCCGCTCCTCGGAGATCGCTTGGATTGCCCTATCTCTCTTGACGTGAGAGATAGGCTACTCCTACCGTTGGAAAGCCCAAAATATGGGCGCATTTTTCATCGGAGGGGAGGCCCCATGCCCGGCGGGGGACCCGCCGTCGAGGTCGACGGCCTGATGAGGAAGTTCGGCGAGGTGGAGGCCGTCCGGGGAATCGGCTTCACCGTGGCGCCCGGGGAGATCTTCGGCTTCCTCGGCCCGAACGGTGCCGGCAAGTCCACCACGATCAACATGCTCTGCACGCTGCTGAGGCCGACCGGCGGCACCGCCCGCGTCGCCGGCCTCGACGTGGTGACCGAGCGCGACGGCGTCCGCCGCAACATCGGCCTGGTCTTCCAGGACCCGACGCTCGACGGCTACCTGTCCGGTGAGCAGAACCTGCGCTTCCACGCCGAGCTGTACGGGGTGCCGCGGAGCGTGACCGGCGCGCGCATCCGGCAGGTGCTGGAGATGGTCGGGCTCTGGGACCGGCGCGCCGACCTGGTGCAGACCTACTCCGGCGGCATGAAGCGCCGCCTGGAGATCGCGCGCGGCCTGCTGCACTCGCCGCGGGTGCTGTTCCTGGACGAGCCGACCGTCGGCCTGGACCCGCAGACCCGCGCGTCGATCTGGGACTACATCCGGCAGCTGAAGGACGCCGAAGAGATCACCATCTTCATGACCACCCACTACATGGACGAGGCCGAGTTCTGCGACCGCATCGCGATCATGGACTCGGGGCGGATCGTCGCGCTGGACACCCCCGAGGCGCTCAAGGCGGGCGTCGGCAAGGACCGGGTCCGGATCCAGACCGCCGACGACGAGGCCGCGATCGCCGCCCTGCGGGAGCGGTTCGACATCGAGGCCGGCATGTCGGAGGGCGCCGTCACGTTCTCGGTCGCCTCCGGCGAGGCGTTCGTGCCGCGGCTGTTCGCCGAGCTGGGCGTGGCGATCCGGTCGGTGAGCGTGTCCCGGCCGTCGCTGGACGACGTCTTCATGTCCTTCACCGGCTCGACGATCCGCGACGCCGAGGCCGGTTCCACCGACAGGATGCGCATGGCGATGCGCGCGGCGAGGAGATGAGATGACGCGCTCGACACGGGCGGACGCGCCCGGGACGGCGGCGCCGGCCGCGGACGTGGTGCGGGTCCGGGTGCCGGAGCCGGGGCTGCGGCAGGACGCGCGCGCGGTGAAGATCGTCCTGCACCGGGAGCTGATCCGGTTCTGGCGCGACAAGCTGCGGATGGTGTCGGGGCTGGTGCAGCCGGTGCTGTGGCTGCTGGTGATGGGCACCGGGCTGTCGAACCTGATGGCCAGCGGCGGCGCGCACGGCGACATCGATCTGAAGACGTTCATCTTCCCGGGCGTGTGCGCGATGTCGGTGATGTTCACCGCGATGTTCTCCGCCGGGTCGATCGTGTGGGACCGCGAGTTCGGGTTCCTGCGCGAGATGCTCGTCGCCCCGGTCAGCCGCAGCTCGATCGTGGTCGGCAAGTGCATCGGCGGCGCGCTGGTGGCGACGCTGCAGGGCGCGGTGATCGTCGCGCTGGCCGGGCTCGCCGGGGTGCCCTACGACCCGGTGCTGATCCTGGAGCTGCTGGGGCTGATGTTCCTCGGCGCGTTCGCGCTCACCGGGTTCGGCGTGATGATGGCCGCGCGGATCAAGCAGATGCAGTCGTTCTTCGGCCTCATGCAGATGGCGATGATGCCGATGATGTTCCTGTCCGGCGCGCTGTACCCGCTGAACGGGCTGCCCGCGTGGCTGACCGTGCTGACCCGGTTCAACCCGCTGACCTACGCCGTCGACCCGCTGCGCCAGGCGGTCTTCTCCCACCTTGACCTGACGCCGGCGTTGCGGCGCACCTTCGACCCCGGCGTGACCTGGAACGGGTGGGTCGTCCCGGTCTGGCTGGAGATCCTGATCGTGGTGGGGATGGGCGTCGTCCTGATGGGCGTCGCGATCGTCGAGTTCCGCCACACCGACTGACGGAGCGCGGCTCCGCGACACCCATGGGAACCGCACTGTCACCGTGCGTGATGCAGCATACTGGGCTCGGCCACGAAGCGGATCGACTCGGATGCGAAGGGTGACGGCGACAGGTGAACGGGCAGCGGAGGATGTTGCGAGGGGCGGCGGCGACGGCCGCCGTCCTCGCCGCGGTAACGGTTCCGGCGGTCATGGACGGGCCCGCGCGGGCGGACGCCCGCGCCGGCGGCCGGACGGCCGGGGCGCACCCGGGGCTGCGGATCACGCGGTTCCTGGGCGCGAAGCGGCTGCCGCACCTGGCGAAGTTCGGCGGCACCACGGTGGGCGGGCTGTCGGGCATCGACCGCGATCCGCGCACCGGCGACTGGTACATGATCTCCGACGACCGGTGGCGGTACGACCCGGCCCGCTTCTACACCGGCCGCGTCGCCATCGACCCGCGCACGGGCCGGTTCGAGAGCGTGAAGATCACCGGCGTGCGGACGCTGACAGGGCCGGACGGCAGCCCCTACCCGGGGTTCGGCAAGCCGCGCTCGGCCGACCCCGAGTCGATCCGCTACGACCCGGACGCCCACCGGGTGCTGTGGGGCAACGAGGGCGACCGGCCCGACGAGACGCACCAGGTGCCGCTCGCGCCGATGACCGTCCAGTGGGCGGACCGCGACGGCCGCTACCGCGGCCGGCTGCCGCTGCCGGGGAACCTGCGGCTCACCACCGGCCACCACGGGCCCCGCCGCAACCTCGGCATGGAGGCGCTGGCGATCGCGCCGCACACGATCGCGGGGATGGTCGAGGGGCCGCGCTATGAGGACGGCCCGCCGCCCACGGTGCGGCAGGGAGCCGTGACGCGGTTGACCGTGTGGAGCCGGCAGGGGAAGTTGCGGGCGCAGTACGCCTACCGGGTCGACCGGCTGCCGGTCGCGCCGGCCCCGGCGGGCGGCGTCGCCGACAGCGGCGTGTCGGAGATCCTCGCGATCGACGACCACCGCTACCTGGCGCTGGAGCGGTCGTGGCTGCAGGGCGTCGGCTACAAGGTCGAGTTGTACGAGTTCGACACCCGCGGCGCGACGAACGTGCTGGGGCGCGGGAGCCTGGCGAAGGGCCGCGGGTACCGGCCGGTGCGCAAGCACCTGGTCGCCGACCTCGGCCGGTACGCCTCCCCGACGCAGAACCTGGAGGGGATGGGCTGGGGGCCGAAGCTGAGGTCGGGGGAGCGGACGCTGGTGGTCTGCTCCGACGACAACTTCGACGCCCAGGAGGCCACCGAGTTCCTGGCGTTCGCGGTCCGGGGCCGCTGACGCCGCCGGGTCCCGGACCGCGCGGCCCGGAGACACCGCGGCGCCCGCCGGATCACCGATGATCCGGCGGGCGCCGATGCCGTGCGCCGATGCCCTGCGGGCGGGGCGTCAGACGGCGAAGTCCAGCAGCGGGCGCGCGTTGCTCGGGTGCCGCAGCTTGGACAGCGACTCCTTCTCCAGCTGCCGGATCCGCTCGCGGGTCAGCCCCATCGCCTTGCCGATCTCGTCGAGCGTGCGCGGCGTCCCGTCGTACAGCCCGAACCGCATCGCCATGATCTTGGCCTCGCGCGGCGACAGGATGTCGAGGGTGCGGCGCAGCTGGTCGGCCATCAGCTGGCGGTCCACCAGCTCGGACGCCTCGGGGCTGTCGGTGTCCTCGATGAGGTCGCCGATGCGGGTCTCGCCGTCCTCGCCGATGGTGGAGTCCAGGCTGATCGGCTGGCGGCTGGTGCGCAGCAGCTCACGGACCTGCTCGGGGCTCTTGTCCAGCTCGACCGCCAGCTCCTCGGGGGTGGGCTCGCGGCCGAGCCGCTGGTGCATGTCGCGCTCGACGCGGCTGAGCTTGCTCAGCATCTCCAGGACGTGCACCGGCAGCCGGATGGTGCGGGCCGAGTCGGCGAAGCCGCGCTGGATCGCCTGCCGGATCCACCACATCGCGTAGGTGGAGAACTTGTAGCCCTTGGAGTAGTCGAACTTCTCCACGGCGCGGATCAGCCCGAGGTTGCCCTCCTGGACGACGTCCAGCAGCGACAGCCCGCGGTCGGAGTACTTCTTGGCGACCGACACCACGAGCCGCAGGTTCGCCTCGAGCATGTGGGCCTTGGCGCGGCGCCCGTCGGCGGCGACCCACTCGAGGTCGGCACGCATCCGCGGGGTGAGCTTCTCGGTCTGGAGCTTGTGCTCGGCGTACAGCCCGGCCTCGATGCGCTTGGCCAGGTCGACCTCCTGCTCGGCGGTCAGCAGCTGCCGGCGGCCGATCGCCTTGAGATAGGTGTGCACCGAGTCACCCATGGTGGTCGACTGGTCGTCCAGGTCGGCGGGGGAGTCGGCGGCTTCGACCTCGGTGACGTCGAAGCCCTCCTCGGGCACGTCGGCGTCGCCGGGCTCGGCGGCCTTGCCGGCGGCCTTGCGGGTCCGCCCGGTCGCCTTGGCGGTGCTCTTGCGGGCGGCGCCCTTCTTGGCGGCGCCCGGCGCGGCCTGGGCGGTGTCGCCGCCGTCGTGGTCGGCGGCCGCGGCCATCGTGCGGACGGTGTCGGGCTCCCCGGCCAGGCTGATCCCGGCCTCCGACAGCTCGCGCAGGATCGAGCGGCCCTGCGCCGGGCTGAGGCCGGCGGTCTCGAAGGCCCCCCTCACCTCGTCGAGCGAGAGGCGCCCTTGGGCGCGGCCGCGCTTCAGGAGGGCGTCGAGCGCGGGGCTCGCCGACTCCGTGAGCGGGGTCTCGATAGCGCTTCGCGGCATGGGGGCACCCCTCTCCCTTCGGTGTGTGGATGCGGCGCGGATGTCGTTCGCTGCAGGCGCACGCATATACGGGAACGCCGCGCGGAGGGCCGGTTGTTCCCGGACGGGCCCGATCGGCGCTCCCGGAGGGGATCGCGAGGTGGCGCCCCGGTCCCTCGCGGTGCCTGGTCGAGGGCGTTTCCTGCCGTCCGGCCGCCCCTACCTTACTTCGTAAAGGCACCGGGTGGTGGTGCTATGACCAACGCCACTATGCCTCCTCCTGCTTCGGCCGCAGCGTCCGGCCGTATCGAGCGATGACCCGTTCCCGCAGCTCGGGGTCGTCGCGGGGGACGGGTTCGAGGAACACCTCGTCGATCTCCTCGTGGGCCTCGCGCAGCTCGCGCGCCATCCGGACGCACGCGCGCTCGACGTCGGCGGCGGTGAGCGCGTCGCGGAAGTCCAGCCGCGCGCAGACCAGCACGCGGTCGGCGCCGACCGTCATCGTGACGATGTCGACGACCCACTCCACCTCGGGCGCGGCGTGCAGCCGGGCGCGGACGTCGTCGACGATCCGCGGGTCGGCCTGGTTGCCGATCAGCAGGTTGAGGTTGATCCGGCCGAGGACGAGCGCGACGACGGTCAGCAGCACGCCGATCAGCACGGACCCGATGCCGTCCCAGACGGCCGAGCCGGTGGCCTGGTGCAGGCCGAGCCCGCCGAACGCCAGGAGCAGGCCGACGAGGGCGGCGGAGTCCTCGAGCAGGACGCTGATCGCGGTGGGCTCGTCGGTGCGGCGGATGTAGGCGAGGAGGGGCAGGGACTCCTCGCGGGCCGCGGCGCGGGTCTGCCGGAGCGCCTGCTGCCAGGAGACCGCCTCCAGGACGAACGCCACGGCGAGCACGATGTACCCGACCAGCGGGTCGGACTCGGCACCGGAGCGGGCCCCGATGAGCGTCTCGAGCCCCTGGTAGTAGGAGAACAGCGCGCCCATCCCGAAGATCGCGACGGCGACGAGCAGCGTCCAGATGTAGCGCTCCTTGCCGTAGCCGAAGGGGTGCCGGCGGTCGGCGGGCCGGCCGCTGCGGCGCAGCCCGACCATGAGCAGGACCTCGTTGAAGGTGTCGGCGACCGAGTGCGCGGCCTCGGCGGCCATCGACGCCGACCCGGTGATCAGCGCGGCGACGATCTTGGCGAGGGCGATGCCCAGGTTGGCGAGGAACGCCAGCAGGACGGTCAGGCCGCTCTCGTTGTCCGGCTCCTCGCGCGGTTCGCCCATGCCGGTCGTCCTCCCCAGATCGTCACCGTGCCATGCGCCCCGCGCGTCCCGCGCGCTACGGGTGTCACCCCGCGGTGCGGAGCCGGGCGCGGTCGGGCTTGCCGGAGGCCAGCAGCGGGATCGCCTCGACCAGCTCCAGCTCGCGGGGCGCCGCGCAGGCGGGCATCGTCTCGCGGACGAAGGCGCGCAGCTCCGGCAGTCCGGGGGCGTCGGCGGCCGGCACCACGACGGCGGTGACGCGCTCGCCCCATTCGGGATCGGGGCGTCCGACCACGACCACGTCGCGGACCTTGGGGTGGCGCGACAGCGCGGTCGCGACCTCGCCTGCGACGACCTTCTCGCCGCCGGTGTTGATCACATCGTCGATCCGGCCGCGGACGCGGAGCCGGCCGTCCTCCAGGGCGCCGAGGTCCTGGGTGACGAACCACTCGCCGTCGCGGACCGCGGCGGTCTGCTCGGGGCGCAGCCGGTAGCCGGTGAACAGCGAGGGCCCGGCGAGGCGGATCCGGCCGTCGGCGGCGAGTTCGGCGCGCATGCCGTCCAGGGGGATGCCGTCGTAGACGCAGCCGCCGCACGTCTCGCTCATGCCGTAGGTGGTGAAGACGCGGGCGCCGCGCTCGCGGGCCTCGGCGAGCAGGCCGGGCGCGGCGGCGGCGCCGCCGAGGACGATCGCGCCGAGCCGGGACGGGTCGGCGCCGGCGTCCAGCAGGCGGCGCAGCTGGGTGGGGACCAGGGAGATGTGCACGCGCCCGGCGGCGGCGACGGCGGCGGGGTCGAAGCGCGGCGTGATGATCGGTTCGGTGCCGGCGAGCAGGGCGCGGACGAGGACCTGGACGCCGGAGATGTGGCTGGTCGGCACGCAGCACAGCCAGCGGTCGCCGGGGGCGGCGCCGATGCGGGCGAGGGTGCCGGCGGCGGAGTGGCGCAGCGCCTCGGCCGACAGCTCGACGAACTTGGGGGCGCCGGTGGAGCCGGACGTGGCGATCAGCACGGCGGTGCCGTCGGCGAGCGGGGCGCGCTCGCCCGCGCCCCGGTGCGGGGTGAGGCCGTCCTCGGTCTCGACGGCGTCGGGGGCCAGCGCCTCCAGCATCGCCGCGAGCGCCGGCGCGGGAAGCTCGGGGGACAGGGGGCAGACGGCGGGTCCGCCGTCGAGGGCGGCGGCGAGCGCCCGGAACAGGCGGGGCCCGGGCGGCAGCACGACGGCGTGCAGGCGGCGATCCATGATCCCATCAGGGTAGGCGACCCCGCTGAACGCGTTCAAACCGAGGGGCGGTTGAATGGGCACCACCCGGATCGACGCCGGCCCCGACGGGAGAGGATCACATGGTCTCGGAGCTGTTCGACGCGGACGCCTGGAAAGAGGTCGAGGGCTTCGGCTTCACCGACATCACCTACCACAGGGCGGTGGATCAGGGAACCGTCCGGATCGCCTTCAACCGGCCCGAGGTGCGCAACGCGTTCCGTCCGCACACCGTCGACGAGCTGTACCGGGCGATGGACCACGCCCGGATGTCGTCCGACGTCGGCTGCGTGCTGCTGACCGGCAACGGGCCGTCGCCGAAGGACGGCGGGTGGGCGTTCTGCTCGGGCGGCGACCAGCGCATCCGCGGCAAGGACGGCTACAAGTACGCCGAGGGCGAGACGGCCGAGACGATCGACCCGGCGCGGGCGGGCCGGCTGCACATCCTGGAGGTGCAGCGGCTGATCCGGATGATGGGCAAGGTCGTGATCTGCGTGGTGCCGGGGTGGGCCGCGGGCGGCGGGCACAGCCTGCACGTGGTGTGCGACCTGACCCTCGCCAGCCGCGAGCACGCCCGGTTCAAGCAGACCGACGCGGACGTGGCGAGCTTCGACGGCGGGTTCGGGTCGGCGTACCTGGCGCGGCAGGTGGGGCAGAAGTTCGCGCGGGAGATCTTCTTCCTCGGCGACGCCTACGACGCCGAGGCCGCGCACCGGATGGGGATGGTGAACGCGGTCGTGCCGCACGCCGAGCTGGAGGCGACGGCGCTGCAGTGGGCCCGCAAGATCAACGGGAAGAGCCCGACGGCGCAGCGGATGCTGAAGTTCGCCTTCAACCTCGTCGACGACGGCCTGGTGGGGCAGCAGGTGTTCGCCGGGGAGGCGACGCGGCTGGCCTACGGTACCGATGAGGCCGCCGAGGGCCGCGACGCGTTCTTGGAGAAGCGCGACCCCGACTGGTCGGGCCACCCGTGGTACTACTAAATGTCCGGCGCGCGGTGTGGTCCGGATTAGCGTGATTCATCAGGCAGGTCAGGGGGTCAGCGGGTGCGGGTCTTCGCCATCCCGATGCGGACGCGGTTCCGCGGTGTGACGCGGCGGGAGGGCGTCCTGTTCCAGGGCCCCGCCGGGTGGGGGGAGTTCTCGCCGTTCGCCGACTACGGGCCGGCCGAGTGCGCGCGGTGGCTGGCGGCCGCGCGGGAGGCCGCGCACGAGGGCTGGCCCGCTCCCGTCCGGGACCGGATCCCGGTGAACGTGACGGTCCCGGCGGTCGGCCCCGACCGGGCGTTCGAGATGGTGAAGGCGTCCGGGTGCCGGACCGCGAAGGTGAAGGTGGCCGAGCGCGGCCAGGACGACGCCGACGACTTCGCGAGGGTGGAGGCCGTCCGCGACGCGATCGGGCCGGACGGCCGGGTGCGCATCGACGTCAACGGCGGCTGGGACGTCGAGCACGCCGCGCGGATGATCCGGTCGCTGGACCGGTGGGAGCTGGAGTACGCCGAGCAGCCGTGCGCGACGCTGGAGGAGCTGGCGCGGGTGCGGCGGATGGTGGACGTGCCGATCGCCGCCGACGAGTCGATCCGCCGCGCCGAGGACCCGTTGAAGGTCCGGGCGGCGGAGGCGGCGGACGTCGCGGTGCTGAAGGTGCAGCCGCTCGGCGGGGTGCGGGCGGCGCTGGAGGTCGCCGAGGCGTGCGGGCTGCCGGTGGTGGTGTCGAGCGCGGTGGAGACGTCGGTGGGGCTGGCGGCGGGGGTGGCGCTGGCCGCCGCGCTGCCGGAGCTGCCGTACGCGTGCGGGCTCGGGACGCTGTCGCTGATGGACGGCGACGTCGTGCGGGATCCGCTGGCCGAGCGCGGCGGGGAGATCGAGGTGCGCCGGCCCGCGGTCGACGAGGGGGCGCTGCGCCGGTTCGCGGCGCCGCCCGAGCAGGCGGAGGCGTGGCGGCGCCGCGCGGTGGACGCGCAGGCGTTCCTGCCGGGCCCGCCGGTGGTCGGGGTGGACCGGTGAATCCGGCGACGGCGCTGGCGACGGTCCTGGTCGACGAGCTGCTGCGGTGCGGGATGACCGACGCGGTGCTGGCCCCGGGGTCGCGGTCGGCGCCGCTGGCGCTGGCGCTGCACGCCGCGGAGGAGGCCGGCCGGGTCCGGCTGCACGTGCGGATCGACGAGCGGTCGGCGTCGTTCCTGGGCCTGGGGATGGCCAAGCGGTCGGGGCGTCCGGTCGCGCTGGTGTGCACGTCGGGGACTGCGGCGGCGAACTTCCATCCGGCGGTGGTGGAGGCGCACGAGTCGGGCGTCCCGCTGATCGTGGTCACCGCGGACCGTCCGCCGGAGCTGCGCGACACCGGCGCGAACCAGACGATCGACCAGGTGAAGCTGTACGGGACGGCGGCGCGGTGGAGCACCGAGGTCGGCGTGCCGGAGAACCGTCCGGGGATGGTGGCGTACTGGCGGTCGCTGGTGAGCCGGGCGTGGGGGCTGGCGCAGGCGCCGGTGCCGGGTCCGGTGCACCTGAACGCGGCGTTCCGCGAGCCGCTGATTCCCGACGGCGACGAGTCGTGGTGCGAGCCGCTGGACGGTGACGCGACCGGGGCGTGGACGAAGGTGCGGGCGGCGACGCCGGGGTCGGTGCTGCACGTCCCGCCGACGCGGCGCGGCGTGCTGGTGGTCGGCGACGGCGCGGTGAACGTCAAGCGGTACGTGGCGGCGGCGTCGATGGCGGGCTGGCCGGTGCTGTCGGAGCCGAACGGGAACGCCCGGTACGGCGACCACGCGCTGACCTCGCACCATTTCCTGCTGGGCATTCCGGAGTTCGTGGAGCGGCACCGTCCCGAGGTGGTGGTGACGCTCGGCAAGCCGGGGCTGTCGCGGCCGCTGCTGTCGCTGCTGCGGCGCGCCGAGGAGCACATCGTCCTGGCGCCGGACCTGGCGCACTGGCCGGACCCGGTGCGGTCGGCGACGCAGGTGGCGCCGGAGATCGAGATCCCGGTGGTGTCGGGCGACGACGCGTGGTTGAAGTCGTGGCGGTCGGCGGACCTGGCCGCCGCGGCGGCGGTGGACGCGGTGCTGGACGGCGTGGCGGAGGTGAGCGAGCCGCGGCTGGCTCGGGACCTGGTGGCGGCGATGCCGGGCGGGTCGCTGCTGTTCACCGCGGCGAGCATGCCGATCCGGGACCTGGACCAGGTGATGCGGCCGCGGCGCGGGATCCGGATCATGGCGAGCCGCGGCGCGAGCGGGATCGACGGGCTGGTGTCGACGTCGATCGGGGCGGCGCTGGCGCACAGCGGCCGCTCGTACGCGCTGCTGGGCGACCTGGCGTTCCTGCACGACCAGAACGGCCTGGTCATCGGGCCGCACGACCGCCGTCCGGATCTGGCGATCGTGGTGGTGAACAATCAGGGCGGCGGGATCTTCTCGCTGCTGCCGCAGGCGGCGCTGGCCGGCCCGTTCGAGCGGGTCTTCGGCACGCCGCACCGGGTGGACCTGGAGGCGGTGGCGGCGGCGCACGGCGTCCCGTACCGGCGGCTGGAGGCGGCGGCGGAGCTGCCGAAGGCGATGGCGGGGGAGGGGCTGCGGATCGTGGAGGCCCGTACCGACCGCGACGCGAACGCGGTGCTGCACGCGGAGATGCGCAAGGCGGCCCACGCCGCCGTCCGCGACCTGTTCGCCTGACGCCCCCGAGAGGACGGTGCCGGCTCACGCCACCGGTCCGTAGTGATTCAACCCTGAACTTACAATGTAAAGTCGGTGGGCGGTGTTGCTCAAGCAACACCGCCCACCGAAACCCCTCAACGACATCGACAGCGAGCCGAGGCCTTCCGGGGCGCTGCGGGGGCGGTCGTCAGGACAGGAGGCGGTCGCGGAGGGCGTCGGTGTCCTCGCCGGTCCAGCCGTGGCCGCTGAGCCAGCCCTCGGCGCCGCCGAACTCCTCGTCGATGCGGGCGAGGAGCTTCTCCATGACGGCGGCGCGGGGGAGGTGGCTGTCGGCGGGGCGGGAGTCCAGGTCGGCGGCGTAGGTGTCGCTGGCGCGCAGGCGTCCGAGGACGGCGTCGATGCGGTCGCCGGACATGGCGTAGTCGGCGACGATCGCCTCGCGGGTGACGCCGGCGATGTCGAGGGCGAGGGCGCAGACGACGCCGGTGCGGTCCTTCCCGGCGGCGCAGTGGACGAGCGAGGAGCCGTCGGTGCGGGTCATGACGCGCAGGGCGGCGGCGATGTTGTCGCCGCGGTCGCGGAGGTAGCCGAGGTAGTGGCCGGTCGAGCGGTCGAGTTCGGTGCCCTTGGTGTCGCGGCCTTGCCAGGGCAGGGCCTTGTCGACGTCGGCCCGATCGGGCACGGCGGGGGTGTCGGCGGCGGCGTCGGTGCGGCGGCCGCCTTCGGGGAACAGCGAGAGGTGGTGGAGGGTGACGGAGGGGACGCGGGCGAGGGGGCCGGGTCCTTCGAGGCGGACCTCGGCGTCGCTGCGCAGGTCGATGACGTTCTTGAGGTGGTACTCGTCGATGAGGAGGCGGACGTCGGCGACGGTGAGGTCCTGGAGGTTGTCCGAGCGCAGGACGCGGCCGCGCCGGGTGGCGCCTCCGTCGGCGGTGGGGAGCCCGCCGAGGTCTCGGGCGTTGACGGCTCCGTCCAGGTCGATCCACCGCGTCGGTTCGCTCATGGCTTCTGACCCTATATGGACGTCGTGTTCCGTCTGTGATCCAGGGTCCGGGGTGGGCGGGAGTCACCGGAGCGAGCGCGGAGGCGCCGCACTGGGTGGTCCGCGGGGGCGACGGCGGGCGAGGGGTACCGGGACCTGGGAGCCAGGGCGGGGTTGGCTCCGCAGCGTGGCGACCGCCCGGTGATCGTCTCCGTAGCTTCGGGTCAGTCATCGCACCGACGATCCGATGGAGGCCTCAATGCCCGCGACTCTCGACGCCCCGCCCGCCCGGGCGGCCGGCAGTGATTTCGCTCCGCTGGTGCGGCGGGTCCGCGCGAGCGGGCTGCTGGACCGGCGTCCCGGTTACTACGCGTGGGCGATCGGGACGAACCTGGCGGGGACGGCGGCGGTGTGGGCGGCGATCGGGTGGGCGGGGGCGAGCTGGTGGGCGGTGCTGCTGGGTGTTCCGCTGGCGGTGCTGTCGGCGCGGACGGCGTTCCTGGGGCATGACGCGGGGCATCGGCAGATCGCGGGGTCGGCGCGGGTGAACCGGTGGCTGGGTCTGGTGCTGGGGAACCTGCTGCTGGGGATGGGGCAGGGGTGGTGGAGCGACAAGCACAACCGGCATCACGCGAATCCGAACCATGTCGGCAAGGACCCGGATGTGGGGGAGGGGGTTCTGGCGTGGACGGAGGGGCAGGCGGCGCGGCAGCGGGGGGTGCTGCGGTGGGTGGCGCGTCATCAGGCGGGGTTGTTCTTTCCGTTGCTGACGCTGGAGGGGGTGAACCTGAAGGTGGGCAGTGTGCTGTACCTGCGGGGGAGGTCGCGGCGGGAGCAGCTGGTGGAGGGCGGTCTGCTGGCGTTGCATGCGGTGGGGTACCTGTCGCTGGCGTTCGCGTTGCTGTCGCCGGGGAAGGCCGTTGTGCTGATGGTGGTGCATCATGCGCTGTTCGGGGTGCATCTGGGGGCGGTGTTCGCGCCGAATCACAAGGGGATGGCGATGCCGGAGCCGGGTGAGCGGTGGGGGCATCTGCGGCGGCAGGTGCTGACGTCGCGGAACGTGCGGGGCGGTGTGGTGGTGGACTGGCTGATGGGCGGGTTGAACTACCAGATCGAGCATCATCTGTTCCCGGGGATCCCGCGGTGCGGTCTGCGGCGGGTGCAGCCGCTGGTGCGGGCGCACTGCGCGGTGGTGGGGCTGCCGTTCACCGAGACGGGGCTGGTGGAGTCGTACCGGCAGGCGCTGGGGCACATGCGGGGGGTGGGGGCGTCGGTGCGGCCGTAGGATGTCGGGCGTCATGCCCGAAGGTCATACCCTCCATCGTCTGGCCGCCGAGCACCGCCGGGTGTTCGGCGGCCGTCCCGTCGCCGCCGAGAGTCCGCAGGGCCGGTTCGCGGCGGGTGCGGCCGAGATCGACGGCCGTGTGCTGAGCGCCGCCGAGGCGTACGGCAAGCATCTGCTGCTGGAGTTCGGCGACGACCGCGTCCTGCACGTCCATCTGGGGATCTATGGGACGTGGCGGTTCGGCGGGGTGCCGGCGCCGGAGCCGCGGGGGGCGGTGCGGTTGAGGTTGTCGGGTGCGGGCGGGCATGCGGATCTGCGTGGGCCGAACGCGTGCGAGCTGCTGGAGCCGGGTGGGGTGAAGGTGCTGCTGGATCGGCTGGGGCCGGATCCGTTGCGGGCGGACGCCGATCCGGGGCGGGCGTGGGCGCGGATCTCGCGGAGCCGGACGAGTGTGGCGGCGCTGCTGATGGATCAGTCGGTGGTGGCGGGTCCGGGGAACATCTACCGGGCGGAGGTGCTGTTCCGGCAGGGGATCGATCCGATGCTGCCGGGTCGGGCGTTGTCGGAGGGGCAGTGGTCGGCGGTGTGGGCGGATCTGGTGGTGCTGATGGCGGAGGGGGTGCGGTCGGGGCGGATCGACACGGTGCGGGCGGAGCACATGCCGGGGGCGATGGGGCGTCCGCCGCGGGTAGATGATCATGGTGGTGAGGTGTACGTGTACCGGCGGGCGGGGTTGCCGTGCCTGGTGTGCGGGAGTGCGGTGGCGTCGGCGGAGCTGGCGGGGCGGAATCTGTTCTGGTGTCCGGGGTGCCAGCCGTCGGCGGGGTGAGCGGTGCGGGGTGTCAGTGCAGGTAGCGGTCGGCGAGGGCGCGTGCGGTGTCGGTCATCATGGCGCGCAGTGGGGGTGGGGCGAGCACTTCGACGTCGGCGCCGAGTTTGAGGAATTCGACGTGGGCGTGGCGGAGTGATTCGACGGGGAGGGTGACGGGGGTCCAGCCGGTGGGGTCGGGTGGGCCGGCGTTGTCGTGGACGGCGCGTGCCATGACGGGCGGGAGGAGGACGGCGGCGCGTTGGAGGCCGTGGGGGGACAGGCGGACGGTGGCGTGGTCGCGGTAGGAGTCGGCTTCGAAGCGGGTGGCGTAGGCGTCCCAGTAGGCGGCGAGGTCGAAGTCGGGTGGGCGGTCGAAGTGGTGGGGGAGGGGGTGGAGGGTGAGGATGCGGGAGACGCGGTAGGTGCGCGGTGCCCGGTCGTCGGCCGGTGCGGTGCCGGCTGGTTCGGCCGGCGTCCCGTCCGGTGGTGTGCGGGGGTGGTGGGGGCGGGCGATGAGGTACCAGGTTCCGGCCTTGAGGACGACGCCGATCGGTTCGAGGTCGCGTTCGACCTGCTGCGGGCGTGCCCAGCGGTGGTAGCGGACGCGGATGCGGTGCTGGTTCCAGACGGCGTCGGCGACGGCCTGCAGGTGGGGGACGTCGTCGGGGGCGCGGAACCAGCCGGGGGCGTCGAGGTGGAAGCGTTCGCGGATGCGGGCGGCGCGGGTGCGCAGGTCGGGTGGGAGGGCGGCCATGAGTTTGAGTTCGGCGGCGGCGGCGACGTCGCCGAGGCCGAGCTGGGTGGCGGGGCCGGGCATACCGGACAGGAAGAGGGATTCGGCTTCGCCGGTGGTGAGTCCGGTGAGGCGGGTGCGGTAGCCCTCGAGGAGGCGGTATCCGCCGTCGGGGCCGCGGTCGGCGTAGACGGGGACGCCGGCGGCGGAGAGGGATTCGACGTCGCGGTAGACGGTGCGGACGGAGACGTCGAGTTCGTCGGCGAGGTCGCGGGCGGTCATGCGGCCGCGGGTCTGCAGCAGCAGGAGCAGGGACAGCAGGCGGGACGCGCGCACGTGTCCAGTGTGGCGTGGCGGGAGGGGTGCCGGGGCCGCGGGTCGGGGGGCTGGGGTCAGCCTTGCAGGGCGTACTGCATGGCGCGGAACTTGGTCTGGGCTTCGGCGAGTTCGGCGGCGGGGTCGGAGTCGGCGACGATGCCGCAGCCGGCGAACAGGCGGGCGCGGGTGCCGTCGAGTTGGGCGCAGCGCAGGGCGATGCCCCATTCGCCGTCGCCGCGGGCGTCGACCCAGCCGACGGGGCCGGCGTAGCGGCCGCGGTCCATGCCTTCGAGTTCGCGGATGAGGTCCATGGCGGTGTCGGTGGGGGTGCCGCAGACGGCGGGGGTGGGGTGCAGGGCGGCGACGACGTCCAGGACGGAGCGGTCGGCGGCGAGGTGGCCGCGCAGGGGGGAGGCGAGGTGGTGCAGGTTGGGGAGGGTGAGCAGTTCGGGTTGAGTGGGGACGTGCAGGTCGGCGCACAGGGGGGTGAGGGCGTCGCGGACCATGTCGGCGGCGTAGCGGTGTTCTTCGCGGTCCTTGGCGGAGGAGAAGAGGCGTTGGGCGCGGTCGTGGTCGGCGGCGGGGGTGTCGCCGCGGGCGGTGGTGCCGGCGAGGACGAGGGATTCGATGTCGCCGCCGGTGCGGCGGATGAGGAGTTCGGGGGTGGCGCCGACGAGTCCGGCGCAGGAGAAGGTGTAGCAGCCGGGGAAGCGGTCGGCGAGGCGGCGCAGCAGGACGCGGGCGTCGATGGGGGCGTCGGCGTGGACGGTGAGGTCGCGGGCGAGGACGACCTTGCCGAGGGCGCCGCCGCGGATGCGCTGGACGGCGGTGGCGACGGTGTCGGCCCAGGCGTGCGCGGGCATGGCTCCCTGGCCCCAGGTGAGGCCGGTGGGGGGCTGGGGTTCGTGGACGAGGGAGAGGGGGTCGGCGTCGTCGCCGATGGTGGTGAGCCAGGCCCGGCCGTCGCGGCGGCCGAGGACGCGGCGGGGGATGATGAGGACGGAGTCGGGGGATTTGGGGTCGAAGGCGAATCCGCCGAAGGCGACGGGGCCGGTGCCGGGGAGGGCGACGGGGTCGTCGATGTCGGCGGCGCCGAACAGTTCGCGCAGGAGGGCGGCGGCGGTGGTGAAGCGGTCCTCGCCGCCGGGCAGGGTGATGCGGGCGGCTTCGCCCCAGCCGACGATGCCTTCGCCGTGGCGGATCCAGGCCAGGGCGGAGGGGTGCGGAAGTCTCGAGACGAGGTCGCCGGGGTCGGCGACCGGGGCGGTGCGGACGACGAGGCGGTCCGGTGCTGTCACGGCGAGCTTCACGCATGCCACTGTACGGCAGAGTTGAACCTGTTCAAACCGGCGGGGCGGCGGTGTCCGGTGAGGTGTGCGCCACATCGCGGTGTCCGGTCACGGGTTGCACATGCCCGGTGGGCGGGCCGCCATGCGTCCGCCCCCGCGCGGCGGGCGTGCGGGGGCGGAGGCGAAAGGGCGGGGAGCGGCGTGGGGCGGGTCAGGACGCGCGGCCGGTGAGGCGGCCGGTGAGCTTCCATGCCGCCGGCAGCAGCGCCGCGGCGAGCGCGACCTTCAGCGCGTCGCCCGCCAGGAACGGCGTCACGCCGAGGTGCAGTGCCTTGCCGAGCCCGATGTGCAGGGACGCCATCAGGTAGGGGACGCCGGCGGCGTACATGATGGCGGTGCCGGCCAGCATGGTCGCGATGGTCCGCGGCGGGGTGCGGTCGCCGCCGTGTTCGGCGAGGCGGCCCACGACGGCGGCGGCGACGACGAAGCCGAGCACGTAGCCGAGGGTGGGGAAGCCGGTGCCGGATGCGCCGTCGGTGAACCAGGGGACGCCGGCCATGCCGGCGAGCAGGTAGACGATCATGCCGAGGCCGGCGCGGCCGAAGCCGAGCGCGGCGCCGGCGAGCAGCACGGCGAAGGTCTGGCCGGTCACCGGTACGGGGGTGCCGGGCAGCGGCACCGCGATCTGGGCGGCGACGCCGACGAACGCGGCCGCGCCGGCGACGAGCGCGGCGTCGCGGGCGAGGGAACCGGGCAGCAGGTCGCCGAGGACGGCGGGACCCCGCCGGGCGGCGTGGACGGTGGCCAACTGAACCTCCCATAGATGGTGTTGTCAGCCGAAACTTAGCGAACCGGTCGTCCGGAACGGTGCGCGCGGTCGCCGTAAGCGCCCGGGGCGGGGCCGCCGGGTCCGGCGGTCGGGGGCGGTCAGGGGCGGCGGGCGAGGTACACCATGTCCGGCTCGCCGCGCGGCACCGGCACCGGCAGCTCCTGCACCCGGTCGAACCGGGACGCCAGCAGGTCCCGGAAGCCGGGCGCGGCGCCCGCGCTCCAGACCGCGAGGACCCCGCGGGGGCCGAGCCGCCCGGCGAGCAGGTCCAGGCCGCCGGGGCCGTACAGGCGCGCGTTGCCGGGGGTGACCGTCCAGTGCGGGCCGTTGTCGATGTCCAGGCAGACCGCGTCGAACCCCGCCGCGTCGGGCGGGGTCTGGAGGACGTCGAGGAGGTCGGCGCGGACGAGCGCGACGCGCGGGTCGTCCAGGCCGCCGCGCGACCAGGGCCGCAGCGGGCCGGCGTGCCAGCCGACGACGGCCGGTTCCCGCTCCACCACCGTGACGTGCCCGACGGCCGGGTGCGCCAGCGCCTCGGCCAGGGAGAACCCGACGCCGAGCCCGCCGATCAGCACCCGCACCGGCTCCCCGCCGCCGCCCGGCCCGGCGTCCGCGGCCCGGTCCGGGTCGAGGGCGGCGTCGAGGGCGGCGTCGAGGGCGGCGCGGACCAGCAGCCGCTCGGACTCGCCGTTGCGGGTGTCCATCAGGAACGTCCCGTTGCTGATGATCTCGTAGTCGGCGCCGGCCCGGCGCAGGACCAGCTCCCCGCCGATCCCGGCGGCGCGCTCCACGACGACCGGCCCGGCGCGTTCTTCCCCGATCACGTCCATGGGCTCCGACCCTAGCCGCCCGCGGGCCCCGGCCGGGTGCCGTGCGGGCTGGGCGGGTCGGGGGCGGGTCGGCTACGGTGCCGGGCATGCCCGACCCCTCCGCGCATTCCCCCGCGCGCCCCTCCGCAGACCCCTCCGCAGACCCCTCCGCGCCGCCGGCGGGCCCCGGCGGTCCGCTGCTGGCCGGCCGCCGCATCCTGGTCGTCGGCGCCGGGACCCGCCGCAGCGACGACCCCGCCGCGCCCGTCGGCAACGGCCGCGCCATCGCCGTCACCGCCGCCCGCGAGGGCGCGCGGGTCGCCTGCGCCGACGTCGACGAGGACGCCGCCGGCGCGACCGCCCAGATGATCGCCGCCGAGGGCGGCGCCGCGCACGTGGTGATCGCCGACGTCACCGACCCGGTGTCCTGCGACCGGGTGGTCACGCGGGCGGCGGAGGAGCTCGGCGGCCTGGACGGGGTGGTGTTCAACCCCGGGATCGGCATCGGCTACGGGATGGCCGGCACCGGCCTGGCCGACTGGGACCGCGTCATGCAGGTGAACCTGCGCGCGCCGTTCCTGGTCGGCAAGGCGGCGCTGCCCGCGCTGGACGCCGGTGCGGCGATGGTGTTCATCGGGTCGCTGGCGGGCACCAAGCCGGGGTCGCGGTCGCCGTCCTACGACGCGTCCAAGGCGGGGCTGACCGGGCTGGTGCGGCACATCGCCGCCGAGGGCGCCGGGCGCGGGGTGCGCGCCAACGTGGTCGCGCCCGGCCTGATCGACACCGTGATGGGCCGCGACGCCTCCGGCGGGAACGCCGCCCGGGACCGGGTCGCCGCGCTGATCCCGATGCACCGGCAGGGCACCGCGTGGGAGGTCGCCGACGTGGTCGTGTTCCTGCTGTCGCACCGCGCCGCCTATGTCACCGGGCAGGTCGTGCACGTCGACGGCGGCCTGTCCACTCTGCGCTGACCCCGGCCCGGTCCGCCGGCGGGCGGGGAGCGGGGAACACGCGGGGCACTTCCGGATGTAGCGCGGTAATGTTGTAATCATCTGGAGGTGCGCGATGTCCCCCGAATCCCGCGACCCCGAATCCCGCGACGACGAGGCGCCGGACGGGCGGGCCCTGGACGCCTACTCGGCCACGGTGTCGGCCGTCGCCCGCGAACTCACCCCGCGCGTCGCCGCGCTGCGCGTCCGCCACCGCCGCGGTGAAGGGGCCGGATCGGCCGTCGCGTTCACCGGCGACGGGTTCCTGCTGACCAACGCCCACGTCGTCGGCACCGCCGCCGGCGGGCAGGCCGCGTTCGCCGACGGGTCCACCGCCGACTTCACCGTCGTCGGCACCGACCCGCTGTCGGACCTGGCGGTCGTCCGCGCCGACGGCGAGGTTCCCGGCCCGGCGGTCCTCGGCGACAGCGACCGCCTGGTCGTCGGGCAGCTCGTCGTCGCCGTCGGGAACCCGCTCGGGCTGGCCGGGTCGGTCACCGCCGGGGTGGTGTCGGCGCTCGGCCGGTCGCTGCCCGCCCGCAGCGGCTCGGCCGCCCGCGTCATCGAGGACGTCATCCAGACCGACGCCGCCCTCAACCCCGGCAACTCCGGCGGCGCCCTCGCCGACTCCGGCGGCCGCGTCGTCGGGATCAACACCGCCGTCGCCGGCGCCGGCCTCGGCCTCGCGGTCCCGATCAACGCCACCACCCGCCGCATCATCGCCGCGCTGATGCGCGACGGCCGGGTCCGCCGCGCCTACCTCGGGCTGGTCGCCGCGCCCGTGCCCGTCCCGCCCGCGCTGCGCGCCCGGACCGGTCACAAGGAGGCGCTGCGCGTCGCCGAGGTGGTCCCGCGCAGCCCCGCCGACCGGGCCGGGCTGCGCCGCGGCGACCTGGTCCTCACCGCCGGCGGGCGGCCGGTGTCGCACGCCCAGTCCCTGCAGCGGCTGATGTTCGAGGGCGCCATCGGCCGGCCGCTGGCCATCACCGTCGTCCGCAACGGCGCGATGGTCGACGTCATCGCCGAACCCGCCGAGCTCACCGGCACCGAGACCGCCTGACCCCCGGCCGCCCGGGTCAGCGCCGCCCGGGGCCGCGGAACGTCGCCCGGTACGCCGACGGCGACACCCCCACCGCCGCCTGCAGATGCGCCCGCAGCGACGCCGCCGTCCCGAACCCCGACCGCTCGGCCACCCGCTCCACCGGCAGGTCGGTCTCCTCCAGCAGCTGCCGCGCCCGCTCGACCCGCTGCCGCGCCAGCCACACCGCCGGCGACACCCCCGCCTCCTGCCGGAACCGGCGCGTGAACGTCCGCACGCTCATCGACGCCCGCGCCGCCAGCTCCGCCAGCGTCAGCGGCTCGGCGAGCCGCTCCAGCGCCCACGCCCGCGCCGGGCCCGTCGAGGCCTCCCGCGGCGCCGCCACCGGACGCGCGACGAACTGCGCCTGCCCGCGCTCCCGGTGCGGCGACACCACCGTGCGGCGCGCCACGTCGCCGGCCACCGCCGCGCCGTGGTCCCGGCGGATCACGTGCAGGCACAGGTCGATGCCCGCCGCCTCGCCCGCCGAGGTCAGCACGTCCCCCTCGTCGGCGTACAGCACCGCCGGGTCCAGGTCCACGCCGGGGAACATCGCGGTGAACCGGTCGGCCGACCGCCGGCCCGCGCCGCACGCCGCGGCCTCACGCTCCGCGGG
>NZ_WBMS02000041.1:0-40030 GCF_008923205.2 Actinomadura physcomitrii
CAGAGGCTCCAAAGTCAAGGGTGGACGAAGTCCATCGCGTAGCGACGCCGAAGGCGCCCTTGACTTTGGAGGGGCGGCCCCGTACGCAAGCGCCACCCCACCACCCGAACACCCCTCCCACCGACGCATCCGAACGCCCCGTCGCCTCGGCCCGTCGCGTCGCGTTGCCCTGTCGCGTTGCCTGTCGCGTTGCCCTGTCGCCTCGCCCTGTCGCGTTGCCCTGTTGCACCTCGCCCTGTTGCACCTCGCCCTGTCGTGCCTCGCCCTGTTGCACCTCGCCCTGTCGTGCCTCGCCCTGTTGCACCTCGCCCTGTCGTGCCTCGCCTCGCCGCCGTGTCGCCGTGTGTCGCCGCCTCGTCGTTTCGCGTCGTCCTGTCGTTGTTCACCCCTGATGGACGGTTGATATTCAGCCCTAGCGTGTTTCGGTTGCTGGCGTCTGTACCAGTTCGGGGCCTGTCAGTGGCGGGCGAAGGCGCTCTGGTCACACCGGATGCGGTGTCCTCGGCGGGACGCCATCGCTCAAGCCCGTTTCGAGTCCGGTTCGCGTTGCCCTGACAGTGTTTGCATCGCTGTGGTCAAGGGCGAGGAGAGTCGCCGGTGGTCGTGGCCCACCGGGCGGAGGCGGTGCGGTTGGTTCGGTGCTGGGCGCGGTCGTCGATGCGATACGGAGAACCAGCTGCGAGGGACGTGGGCGGTCCGGTTCGCGTAGCGTGCCCGGGTGGTCGTGATACCGGAGGTGTTCGCGCGGAGCACCGTCGAGCGCGAAGGGGAGGCGGGCTCGGAGTGGCTCGCCGGGTTGCCCGGGACCGTGAAGGAGCTGCTGGAGCGCTGGGAGTGCGTGCCGGACGGCGAGGTCATGCACGGGGGCGTCGGGGTTATCGTTCCGGTGCGGCGGGACGGGGAGCCCGCAGTCGTGAAGGTGTCGTTCCCGCATCCCGGCAACGTCCATGAGCCGGACGCGTTCGCGGTGTGGGGCGGGCGCGGCGCGGTCCGGCTGTACGAGCGCGACGACGAGCGGTTCGCGATGTTGCTGGAGCGGGCACGGACGGTCTCCTTGGCGCAGAGCGGGGACGTCGACGAGATGGTCCGGGTCGCGGGCCGGCTGAGCCGGCGGCTGAGCGTCCCGGCGCCGGCGGGCCTGCCGAGGCTGAGGGACCGGGCCGGCGAGTGGGAGGGAGGAATTGCGGCGGGACGCGCGGGAGCTGGTGCACGGGCTCGGCCCGCGCGTGCTGGACGCGGCGCTCGCGACGGTGCGGGATCTGGGGCGCGTCCAGCCGGAGACGCTCGTGCATGGCGACCTTCACCCGAGCGATATTCTGCGCGCCGACCGGGAGCCGTGGCTCGCGGTCGACCCGAAGGGGTACGTGGGGGACCCGGCCTATGACGGTGGTGCGCTGTTCAAGGCGCTGCTGTTGAAACTTATCGAGGCCGATGACCTCGGCAAGGCTCTGCGGCGCGCGATGGACGCGTTCGCGGAGGCGGCGGAGCTCGACCGGGAGCGTGTGCGGCGCTGGGCGCAGTTCCACGCGGTCCGGGGTGCGTTCTGAGCGCGCCGGCACGGGTTCCGGGCGGCGTGGCGGCCTGGCGCTGGAGCGGATCACCGCCCTCGCGGACGGCCTGGCGGTGTCGCTGACGGAGTGACGGGGCGGGTCACCGCTTCGGTGGCCAGCCGGACAGGGGGAGCGGGCCGCGGCTGAGGACGGTCCGGATGGCGAAGGTGCTCCGCGCGTCGCGGACGGGGCCGATGGCGAGGATCTCGTCGAGGAGCACCCGCTCGTAGGTGGCGAGGTCGGCGACGACGACCTCGACGAGGAAGTCGGCCTCTCCGGAGACGACGTGGCAGGCGACGACGGCCGGGATGGCGGTGAGGGCGGCCTCGATGGTCCGGGACGTCTCGCGGGAGTGCTGGTCGACCTTGAGAGCGATGAAGACGGTGAGGCCGAGGCCGAGCCGGTCCCGGTCGAGTTCCGCGCGGTAGCCGGCGATGACGCCGTCGTCCTCGAGCGCCTTGGTGCGGCGCAGGCAGGACGACGGGGACAGGCGGACGGCCTCGGCGAGGTCGACGTTGGCGGTGCGGCCGTGCTGCTGGAGGCGGTCGAGGATGGCGCGATCGATGCGGTCGTAACCCTGTTGCGGCATGCTGTGCAGCTTAGAGGCCTTTTAACGGCATGGCATTGCGTTCAGACCCGCACAGGGGCCACAACATGCCATCGCGTGCCGGGCGTTTCGGGTGATGCTCATGGCATGCCTTCGAACCGGAACGATCTGTCCACATCGGGCGCCACGGCGCTGTACGTGGGTGCTCTGCTCGGCCCCAGCCTGCTGCTTCTGCCGGGGCTCGCCGCGCGGGCCGCCGGGCCCGCCTCGCTGCTGGCGTGGGTCGGCCTGCTGGTGCTGTCCGGGCTGATCGCGGTGGTGTTCAGCCGCCTCGGGACCACGGTCGGGTCGGCGAGCGGTGTCGCCGGCTACGCGGCGGCGGGGCTCGGGTCGCGGGCCGGGCGCGCGGCCGCCTGGTGCTTCCTCGGCGGGGTCGTCACGGGCGCGCCCGTGGTGTGCCTCATCGGCGGCGCGTACGTGGCGGAGCTGCTGCGCGCGGGGGACCGCGCGGCGTTCGTCGCGGCCGGGGTCCTGCTCGCGCTGGTGCTGGCGATGCGGCTGGCCGGCGCGCGGACGGGGGTGCGGCTGCAGCTGGCGCTCGTCGGGCTGCTGGTCGCGCTGGTGGTGGTCGCGGTGGTCGGGGCGGCGCCGTCGGCGCGCGCCGGGTACTGGCATCCGTTCGCGCCGCACGGGTGGGGGTCGATCGTCCGGGCGGCGTCGCCGCTGATGCTGGCGTTCGTCGGGTGGGAGGCGGCGGCTCCGCTGACGGCGCGGCTGCGGGATCCGCGGCGGCAGCTGCCGCGGGTCGTGGGCGCCGCGTTCGCGGTGACCGCCGTCCTCTACCTGGCGCTGGCCGCCGCGACGGTCGGGGTGCTCGGGCCGCGGGCGGGGAGTTCGGTGCCGCTGGCGGGCCTGCTGGAGGTCGCGGTCGGCGGGAGCGGGCGGGCGATCGCGGCGGCGGGCGCGGTGGTGCTGACACTGGCGGCGACGAACGCCTACCTGACGGGTGCCACGGCGATGGCGTCGGCCCTCGCCGGTGCGAAGCGGGGGAGGGCCGCCGGGACGGGGCGCTCCGCCGGGCTCGTCGCCGCGATCGCCGCGACGGGCGGGCTGCTGCTCGGCCTGGCGGGCGGCGGGCTGGTCGGCACCGCGCAGTTCGTCGCCGTCCCGACGGCGCTGTTCCTGGTCGTCTATCTCGCCTGCATGGCGGCGGCGGTCCGGGTGCTGAGCGGTCCGGTGCGGGCCGCGGCGGCGGTCGCGTGCGTGACGGTCGTCCAGCTGCTGCTGTTCTCGGGGTGGGCGGCGCTGCTCGCCGCCGCCGTCGCGGTGACGGCGGCGGCGACCGAGGGGGTGCGCCGGTCAGTCCTTCAGGAGTGCGGAGGGGGCGGACGCGTCATGGGCGGCGGCGCGTGAGGCCCTCCGGCCGGTGCCGAGCGCGAGGAGCAGGGAGCCGGCGGTCAGCGCGACGCCGAACCAGACGACGCTGGTGACGCCGAGGTTGTCGGCGAGCTGGCCGCCGAACAGCGCGCCGAGCGCGATGGAGGTGTTGTAGGCCATGGTGTTGAGCGACATCGCGGCCTCGAACGTTTCGGGCGCGGCGGCGAGCGTCATGTTGACCTGGGACAGCTGGACGACGCCGAACGACAGCCCCCACAGGACCAGCGCGGTGATAGCGCCGGCCTTGGCGTCGCCGATGGCGAGCAGCAGGAGCAGGGACGCGACGAGTCCGGTGCAGCCGGTCACGAAGCTGCCGCGCAGGCTCTTGTTGACCGTGGAGCCGGCGACGAAGTTCCCGATGGCGCCGCCGATCCCGAAGATGATCAGCACGACGGTGATGAACAGGGGAGTCGCGGACGTGCTGTCCTCCAGAAACGGCCGCACGAACGTGTACGCGCCGAAGTGGCCGAGCACGAACAGCACGACGACGAGCAGCACGGACCGCAGCGGGACGTTCCGCACCGGCAGCCTGAAGACCTCGCGGACCGAGACGGCGTTGTCGGACGGCAGCGACGGCACGATGGCGGCGACCGCGGCGAACACCGCGAGGCTGAGGCCGGACCAGATGAGGAACGTGGTCCGCCAGCTGGTGAGGTCCTCCAGGACGGTGCCGAGCGGGATGCCGACGACCGTGGCGATCGAGATGCCGGACATGACGACCGCGGAGGCGCGGCTCGCGTGCCGCTCCGGGACGAGGCGCATCGCCATGCTGACGCCGATGGCCCAGAACACGCCGCTGGCGAAGCCCATGACGAGCCGCGTCGTCAGGACGAGCGCGAAGTTCGGCGAGACGCCGGTGACGAGGTTCCCGAGGGTGAGGACGGCCAGCAGCGCGGACAGCAGCGCGCGCCGGTCGACGCGGCGGGTCCAGGCGACGATGAACGTCACGCCGAGGCCGGCGGACACGCCGTAGAGGGTGACCATCAGCGCGGCGATGCCGACGGGGACGTCCAGGCTGGCGCTCAGCGGGGTGAGCAGGCCGACGGGCATCAGCTCGGTGGTGAGGAAGGTGAACAGGCTGGCCGTGATCACGGCCACGCCCAGCCAGGCTCGCAGGAGCGAGTGCGGGCGTCGGGTGGTGTGTGCGACCATCGCGGATAACCTCTCAACGTTGAAATGTTCAACGCTAAGGAAGGTAGGTCGGTGATACCTTCATGTCAAACAGTTCAACGTTGAGGAGTTTTGGTGGGCCGTGACGCCGTCGACCTCGTCCTGGAGCAGTGGGCCCGCGCGCGCCCCGACCTCGACGCGTCCCCCATGGGCGTGCTGGGCCGGCTGACCCGGGCGACGCGCATCGCCGAGCGCGAGCTCAAGGCGCTGTTCGCCGAGTTCGGGCTGGAGCGCGGCGAGTTCGACGTCCTCGCCACGCTGCGGCGGGCGGGCGCGGACGGCGGCATGACGGCGGGCGACCTGGCCCGCTCGTCGATGGTGACCTCGGGCGCCGTCACCAACCGGCTCGACCGGCTCGTCGCCAAGGGCCACGTCACGCGCGACGTCGACCCCGGCAACCGGCGCAGCGTCATCGTCGCGCTCACGCCCGCCGGCCGCGACCTCATCGACCGCGCCGTCGCCGCGCACCTCGAGAACGAGCGGCGCATCCTCGCCGCGCTCGACCGGGACCAGTTGGACGCCCTCGCCGCGACCCTGCGCGCGCTGCTGCTCAGCCTCGGCGACGAGGCGGGCGCCGCCCCCGCGGACTAGGCGCCCAGCCAGGCGGCGATGTCCGCCGGCACGGCCGGGTCGACGTGCTGGGGACGGTCGTGGCCGGCCGGCGCCGACGGGCCGGTGCCCGGGAAGAACAGGTGGTCGTCGGCGGCGTGCACGGCGGGATGGGCGCAGGTCACCTTGTCGAAGCGCAGCACGGCGACACCGCGGGTGGCGAGGCCCCAGGCGATGTCCTTGAGCGGCTTGTTGGGGCCGCTGGTCGCGTCGCGGTCGAACGGGCCGCCGCCGCTGAGCAGGACGACACCGGGCCGCGGCCCGTCCGCTCGCGGCAGGGTCAGCGTCCCCGGAACGGCGAGCCGGCCGGTGCCGACGGTGACCTCGCGCTCCTCGAAGGCGGACGGGTCGGCGTAGGGCGGCGGGCTCCACGCGGCGGCGCCGCCGGGCGCGAGCCGGAGGCCGTTCAGCAGGCCCGCGCCGTCCACGGACATGACGACGATCAGTTCCCCGCGCTCGCAGCCGACCGGGACGCTCACCCGGGTCAGGTCCGTGCCGAGCGGCTCGGCCGCCGGGTCCCCGACGGAGGCCACCGGGCCGCGGCGGGCGATCTCGTCCGTCCACGCGGCGCGCACTGTCCCGGCGGACGCGACGGCCCGCAGCGGGGCCGCGAACAGCGCCTCGACCTCGGCGAACCGACCGTCCCGCAGCGACCCGACGACCCCGGCGGCGACCGCTTCCGCGTCCCCCATGCGACCCCTCTCAAGGCCGAGAAAGGTAACACGGATGCGATCGCGCCGGCGGTCCTGGAGTCCGCCCGACGCGCCGGCCTACTGCCGCGATCCCGCGCTCGGTGCGTCAGGGCGCGGCGGGTCCGGGATCTCCTGTTCCGGCCGCATGCGGGTCCTGATCCAGGTCCGCAGCGACTTCGGCTGCGGCTGCGGCTGCGGCTGCGGCTCCGGCCCGTACCGGCCGCGCGGCGCCACCGCCATGATCGCCGCCGCGGCCGCCTCGGCGACCCGTCCCGACGGCGCCGCCGCGCCGCCGTCCGGGGCGTCCGGGACGGGCCGCAGCTCGTCGAGGCGTCCGACGAACTCCACCCCGCTCCGGCGGAGCACCGCCATGTCCTCCTCGGCCCACGCCGCGACCGCCTCCCGCACCGGCTCGGGGACGGCGACCGGCCCGCCGCGCTCGTCCCGCACGAGCAGGCCGTTCAGCAGGATCTCCTCGCGCAGCGCGCGGCGCTCGAACGTGCTCCAGCCCGACTCCTCGAGCCGCCGGTTCAGCGCGACCATCAGCTCGGTCTCCTCGCCGGTCAGCCCGCCGTGGGTGCGGCGCGCCCGCACGTCCTCCGGCGGCCGGCCCGCGCAGCCGTGCGCCCCCACGGCGGCGGCGAAGCGGCGCCACAGCAGGTCCGGCGGCGAACCCGGGTTGATCACGACGCGGACCCGGTCCGGCCCCACCGCGGCGGCCCACCGCCGGACGAGCCCGCCGAGCCCGAACGCCCGCCACAGGTGCAGGTCGAGCTCCGCCTCGATCGCCTCCGGGCCGCGCTCGCGCTGCTCGACGAGCGCCGCGAAGTACTCCCCGATCGTGGACTGCCGGCCGTTGCGGACGTGCTGCTGCCACAGCGACGGCAGCGACCGGTCCAGCCGGCGGGTGGTGATGACGACCTCGACGTCCGCGCCGCCGAACTCCGCGAGCAGCCGCGCCACCGCCGCCGACCGGATCACCGAGAGCGCCTCGGCGGAGATCAGCACGGTGCCCGGCCAGGCGCGGACCTTCTCCGTCAGCCGCAGCCACTTGTCGCGCTCCCCGGCGGCGACCTCTGACGAGACCCACGGGTACTCGTCGCCGAGCAGCCCGCGGGTCGCGCGCTCGTGGTTCTCGATCGCGCCGGGCAGGACCTCCCTGATCGAGTCCGGATAGAGGATGCCCGCCTCCCGCGCGAGCGGTTCCGCGATGTGGCCGAGCACGTCCTGCAGGTAGGTGGTGCCCGACTTCTGCTGCCCGATGTGCAGGATCACCTTCGATGCCATGAACCCGCCCCTTTCCGCGCACCCGAGAGTGCTGAGAACCTGGCGTTTTCCCTGGTCATCGCACCATAGGCAGGTCCGGGGCGGGGGCAGAAGGCGAGCCGGTGAAGGTTAGCGCTGGGTTAACGCGCTATTCCTCGTCCACCCAGCCTTCTTTCAGGCTCCGGTCAGTGTTTTCGTCCATGCGTCGACGGTGACGACGTCGGCGTGCCTCGTGAACACCTTCTCGGTGAGGACGCGGTGCACCTCGGGGTCGGAGTCGAAGCAGCCGTCCGCGAGGACGGTGAGCCGGAAGTCGAGGTCGGCCGCCTGGGTGAGGGTGGACAGGACGACGCCGCTGGTGGCGATGCCCGTCAGGACGAGGTGCTCGATGCCGCCGGACCGCAGCACGAGGTCGAGGTCGCTGCCCGCGAACCCGCTGATGCGCTTCTTGGCGATCACGACCTCGCCGGGACGGGGCGCGACGGCCGCGGCCACCGCGGTGCTCGCCTCGTCCGGCTCGAAGCCCCTTTCCGCCATCGGCCCGAAGACCTTGTTGCGCGGGTGCACCTCCGGGTATCCGGGCCGGAAGCCGACCACGACGTAGATGACGGGGATCCCGGCGTCCCGCGCGGCGTCGACGGCACGGGCGAGGCGCGGCAGGTAGCCGTCGTCCTGGAACCTGTCGACTATCATGTTCTGGACGTCCATCACGAGCAGTGCGGTGTTCGTCATCGCCGTTCGGCCTTTCGCTTGGAACCGATGTTTCCCAGGGTGCGGTCCGCCACTGTGACCAGCAGGAACACGGTGGAGACCGCGAGCATGAACAGGGCTAGATGGTGCATGCCGCCGGTCCCGGCGCGCTGCCCGAAGAACGCGCCGTTCGCCGCGGACGCGACGATCGCGCCGAGGTAGCCGAAGGTGCGCAGCAGCCCGGCGGACGACGCGAGCCGCGCCGGGTCGGCCTGATGGTAGACGGCGTTCTGCAGGGCGAGGCTGTTCAGCCCCTGCGGGACGCCGACGACGAGCGCGACGGCCACGATCAGCCAGATCGGGCTTGCCGAGTGCAGGACCAGCAGCAGCGCGCACGCGGCGACCTGCCCGGCGGCGCCCGCGAGGAGCTTCCCGCGGATCTCCGGGCGCCGTCCGGTGAGGGTGGAGACGATGATCGCGGTGCCGAAGAGCGGCAGCTGCGCCAGGCCCGTCTGCGACGCCGACAGGCCGCGCCCCTCCTCCAGCCATTGCGTGTAGCCGTACAGGAACGCGTACGTGACGACGTAGGCGAGGAGCGCGCGCCCGAACGTCAGGAGCAGCGGCCTGTTGCCGCCGAGGACGCGCAGGTCGATGAACGGCGCGTCCACCCGCAGTTCGCGGACGGTGAAGGCCCCTGCCGCCACGGCCACGACCGCCAGCAGGTGCAGGTGCCCGATACCGGGCTCCATGAGGAACACCAGCAGCGAGACGAGCATGACGGCGAAGAACCCCATGCCGGGCAGGTCCAGGCCCGCCAGGCGGCGCTCGCCGTCGGCGCGGTCCGGCGGCGGCGTCCTCGGCAGGCGCAGGAGCCCCAGCGCGATCCCGGCCAGCGCCAGCGGGATGTTGAGCGCGAGCGTGGTGCGCCACCCGCCGAGGCCGATGAGCAGCCCGCCGAGGGACGGCCCGACCACCGCGATGGTCTGCGTCGTCACCGCGAGCGCCGTCAGGACGCCGGCCGGGCTGTCGTGCCCGGTCCGCCGCGCCTCGCTCCGGATCAGCGACATCGCCGCCGGGTAGCCGGCGCACGTGCCGAACCCGAGCAGCACCCGCGCCCCGATCAGCACCCACAGGTTCGGCGCGAGCATGCCGACCACCCCGGCGAGGCCGGTCATCGCCGTCCCGGCGAGGAACAGCCGGCGCGGCCCGAACAGGTCGATCAGCCGCCCGACCACCGGCTGCCCGATCGCCGTGGCCAGGTAGAGCGCGGAGATCAGCCAGGCGGTGCGGGACGGCGGCGCCCCGAACGCCGCGCCGATCGGCACCAGCGCGACCGAGATGATCGAGGAGTTCACCGGGTTCAGGACGCTGCCGAGCATCATCGGCGCGAGCAGCCGCCGGTCGAACCCGTCCGGCGGGCGGCCCTTTCCGGTGGTGTCGCTCTCGGGGCGGTGCCGGAACAGCGAGCCCGTGACGTGCGCGAACACCGACGTCATCGGTGCGGCGGTCACCGGCACCGCCGTCCCCGCCGCGCGGTCCCTTCCCGTCCTCGTCCCGTTCCGTCCGTCTCGTCCATGCCCCCCACGGTAGTTTCATCAGGCTGAGCTGTCCAGTTGGAACTGAACATATGGGCCTGGGCAGGCCAGGCTGGCTCGAATCGGGACGCGCGCGGGCAGGCGTGCACGCCCGTACGGCCATCGCCGACGGGCTCGAGAGGACGTGCTCAGTAGACGAGCGCCTGCACGTCCGGCGCGGTGATCTCCTCGACGAACGTCGGAGCGCCGGCGATCCGGATGCCGGGCAGCACGTCGTCCGGGCCGATGCCCCGGCGTGCCGCGCACTGCGTGCACAGCGTGACCTGCCCGGCGGCCATGACCACGGCGAGCAGATCCTCCAGCGGCGTCGCGTGCTCCAGCTCGAAGCCGGCGGCGCGGCCGGGCAGCGCGAACCACGCGGACTCGCCCGTCAGCCACAGCGAGATCGGCACGCCGCTCGCCGCGGCCGCCGCCGCGACCGTGAACGCCTGGTTGCAGCGCTCGGGCGCGTCCACCCCCGCCGTCACCTTGATAACCAGAGGTCTCGCCATAGGCGCACTCTAGCCCCGCGAGCGCGCGTAGCATCGTGCGGCGTGGGCGGCATGGTGAACGCGGGTGTCCTGGTCCTCGCTCTCGCGCTGGTGGCGGTCGCGGCCGTCCTGCTGGTGGTGCGGCTGGGGCGCTTGAAATGACCGGTGCCGATACGCTCGGTGCCCATGGAGTTCGAACTGCACCCCGACCTTGAACCGCTGAAGTTCCTCCTGGGCACCTGGGAGGGCGCCGGCGTCGGCGGCTATCCCACCATCGAGGGCTTCAACTTCGGGCAGGAGATCTCCTTCACCCACGTCGGCAAGCCGTTCCTCGTCTACGCCAGCCGCAGCTGGCTGATCGAGGAGGACGGCACGCTGGGCCGCCCGCTGGCCATGGAGACCGGCTACTGGCGCCCCCGCCCGAACCACGAGGTCGAGGTCACGCTCTCCCACCCCACCGGCATCGTCGAGATCTACCTCGGCAACGTCGCGTTCAACCGCGTCGAGCTGCGGACGGACGTGGTGGCGCGCACCGAGTCGGCCAAGGAGGTCACCGCGGGCTCGCGCCTGTACGGCCTCATCGGCGAGGACCTCGGCTGGGCCTACGACATGGCCGCGATGGGGCAGCCGCTCCAGTCGCACCTGTCGGCGCAGCTGAAGCGCGTCGGCTGACGCCCCAGGGACGCGTGCGGCGGGCGCGCGGAGCCCGGACATGGAACGATCCCCGGACCTTCCCGCGGGTGCGGGGCGATGGACAGGACTGGTCCATCGGTCCGGGGATCGGGTAACTGCCTGGTATTCGCCGGTCACCGTCGCGACCGGTTGCCGCCGCCGGGGGCGGCGGCGCCGAGGCGGAACGGCGACTAGCGGACAGTCACCTCGCGAGTCCCAGAATCAACCATTTCTTGGACCACCTCCTTTCGCGCGTACCCCGCACGCTATGTGAGCCGCGGGCGCGGACGCAAACGAGTTTTCGGCTGGCCCGCCCGGCATACACTCGGGGCATGGTCGAGTCGTGGCAGGAGGAGCTGCGGGCCAAGGGGTACCGGGTCACGCCCCAGCGCCAGCTGGTGCTCGAAGCCGTCACCAACCTCGAGCACGGGACGCCCGAGGACATCTGTACCGAGGTGCAGCGCACCGCCCGCGGCGTGAACATCTCCACCGTCTACCGGACGCTGGAGCTGCTTGAGGAGCTGGGGCTCGTCAAGCACGCCCACCTGGGCCACGGGCCGCCGAACTACCACCTCGCCGCCGAGGCCGAGCACATCCATCTGGTGTGCCGCGGCTGCCACACGGTGGAGGACGTCGCCCCGAAGGCCGCGGCCGGTCTCGCGGAGCTGCTGGAGCGCGATTTCGGGTTCGAGACGGACGTGCACCACCTCACGGTGTACGGGCGGTGCAAGGAGTGCCGCGCGACATAGTCTGGCTGCATGGAGAGCCCGCTGCTGCAGTCGCCCGGGGCCGTCGCCGCCGATGAGCCCGACCAGGAAGTCGCCGCGCACTACGGGGAGCCGGCGCAGGAGCAACGCGCGCTCGAACGCGGCACCGGGTTCGCCGACCGCGGGAACCGCGGCGTCCTGCGCGTCTCCGGGCCGGACCGGCTGAGCTGGCTGCACAGCCTGCTGAGCCAGCACCTGGACGCGTTGAAGCCGTTCGAGCCGACCGAGGCGCTGCTGCTCAGCCCGCAGGGCCACATCGAGCACCACATGTTCCTCATCGACGACGGCGAGGCCGTGTGGATGCACGTCGAGCCGGGCCGCGCGCCCGCGCTCGCGGAGTTCCTCGACCGGATGCGGTTCATGCTGCGCGTCGAGGTCGCGGACGTGTCCGCCGAGTACGCGGTGATCACCGGGCCCGAGGGCGGGGGGCTCGCCTGGCCCGACGTCGCCGGCACGGTCACCCGGATCGTCCCGCGCTCGGACGGTTTCCCCGACGGTCCGCGTCCCGCCGGGATGTGGGCGTACGAGGCGCTGCGGATCGCCGAGCGCCGCCCCCGCTTCGGCCTCGACACCGACCACCGGACGATCCCGCACGAGGTCGGGTACGTCGAGACGGCCGTCCACCTGAACAAGGGCTGCTACCGGGGCCAGGAGACGGTGGCGCGCGTCCACAACCTGGGGCGCCCGCCCCGCCGGCTGGTGTTCCTGCACCTGGACGGCAGCGTCGACCGGCTGCCCGCGCACGGCGACCCGGTGGAGGTCCCCGGCGGCCGGACGGTCGGGTTCGTCGGGTCGGCGGCACGCCACCACGAGCTGGGGCCGATCGCGCTGGCGCTGGTCAAGCGCAACGTGCCGGTGGACGCGGAGCTGCTGGCGGGCGGCGTGGCCGCCGCGCAGGAGGTCGTGGTGTCCCCGGACACCGGGGCCAACGCGCAGATCGATCTCCGGAGGCGGCCCGCGAATCGGGGGTAAAGCGGCGACCCTCGGGGCAAAATCGTGTTAAATCGACGATTTCTGACCGGCCACCGCCCGGGGAAGGTGGATTCCTACCGATGGTCGCGAACCTGGGGAGAGAGAAGCCGCCGGCCGCGCGCAGGGGATCCCGCCGCCGTCCCCGCCGGGAGTCCGCGCTGCTGTGGTGGGCCCTGTTCGCGGCGGTCGCCGTCCTCGCCTGGTACCTGCACTCGTGGCGGGTGGCGCTGCTCGGGCTCCTCGGCTGGTGCCTGTACGAGTTCCTGCTCGTCCCGACACTGTGCCGGGTGCTGACGCCTCAGGGCGTCCCGTGCATCGAGCGCGCGCGCGGACGGCTGTTCGCGTGCTCGGCCCGCCACCAGCGCGTGAAGAGCGACGCGCTGTGGAAACTCATCGGGATGCGCAACCCGTCCCGCCGGAAGCCCGACCCGGAGGAGACGGACGGCGCCACCGGCGTGGTCGTGCACTCGGCGAGCGTGCGCGGACGCCTCGTCCCGGCGGACCGGGCGCTGATCCTGCTCGCTTCGGCCGGAACCGTCGTCACCGTCATCGGGATGGTCTACGGATTCGGCTGACCGTGTCGGCGGCGCCGGGCGGGTCAGATGTCGACGACGAGGGTGATCGGGCCGTCGTTCACCAGCGAGACGGCCATGTCCGCGCCGAAGACGCCCGTCTCCACCTTCGCGCCCAGCGTCCGGAGTTCCTGGACCACCGCGTCCACGAGCGGCTCCGCCACGGGACCGGGCGCGGCCGCCGTCCAGGTCGGCCGGCGTCCCTTCCGCGCGTCCCCGTAAAGTGTGAACTGGCTCACCACGAGAAGTGGCGCGTTCACGTCCGAGCACGACTTCTCGTCCTTCAGGATGCGCAGGCCCCACAGCTTGGCGGCCAGCCTGCGGGCCTTCGCCTCGTCGTCGTCGTGCGTCACCCCCACCAGGACCATGAGGCCCGGCCCGTCGATCCGCCCCACGACGCGCCCCTCCACGGACACGCTCGCCTGACTCACCCTCTGGACTACGGCACGCATGACCATGCATTCTGCCGCCATGGGAGCAACGACGCTCATCACGGTGGCGCCCACGGGCGCGGAGTCCGCCAAGGCGGACGTCCCCGCCCTGCCCGTCACCCTGGATGAACTGGTCCAGACGGCCAAGGAATGCGAGGCGGCCGGTGCGGCCGTCGTCCACGTGCACATCCGCGACGACGACGCGCGGCCCACCCTCGACCCGTCCCGGCTGCGGGACACGGTCGCGGCGCTGAGGGAGAGCACGGGGCTGATCGTCCAACTGTCCACCGGGGGCGCCGTGACGGACCCCTATGAGGACCGCCTGCGCGTCCTGGACGCCGCGCCGGACATGTGCTCGCTCACCTGCGGCACGGTCAACTTCGGCGACGACGTCTTCATGAACCCGTGGCCGTTCATGGTGGAGCTGTACCAGCGCACCCAGGAACTTGAGGTCGTTCCCGAATTCGAGCTGTTCGATCTCGGACAGGTGGCGTCCCTGCACCGCCTCCTGGACAAGCACGGCCTCCCGTACGGCGGTCACGTGCACTGCGACCTCGTCATGGGCGTTCCCGGCGGGATGGCGGGGGACGCGCGCACGCTCGTCGCGGCCGTCGAGGCGCTCCCTGAGGGGGCGACGTGGTCGGCCACCGGCATCGGCCGGACGTCCCTGCCCGTCCTGTTCGCGGCGCTGTCGGCCGGAGGGCACCTGAGAGTCGGCATGGAGGACACGGTCACCTTCGCCAAGGGACGGCCCGTGACCGCCAACGTGGAACTCGTGGAGCGTGCGGCGTCCGCCGCCGCCCTGGCGCAGCGCCCCGCCATGCCCGCCGCCGACGCCCGAGCCCTCCTGGGCGTCAAACGCCGCTGACCTGCCTGGACGCCGTCCACTCCGGACGGTTATCCACAGAATGCGGTTCGGGTTCACTTCGGTGCGGTGGGTAACCACCATGGAGACGCGCGGGCCCGGCCGGCCCGCGTTCACCGACGACAGGGGGCGCAGTGCAGATCAATCCCGTACTCGTGGAGGTCGAGCGGTCCGGGTTCGTGGAGTCGCGGCACCGCGGCGCCGCGATCGGCCTCGACGCCGGCGGCGAACCGGCGGTGCTCGCGGGCGCGCCGCAGGAGCCGGTCTTCCCGCGCTCGGCGAACAAGCCGATGCAGGCCGTCGCGATGCTGCGGTCCGGCCTCGACCTCGACGGCGAGCTGCTCGCCCTCGCCGCCGGCAGCCACTCCGGCGAGGACTTCCACGTCGAGGGCGTCGAGAAGATCCTCGCCGGCGCGGGCCTCGGCGCCGCCGACCTGCGCTGCCCAGAGCAGTGGCCGCTGGACCCCGAGACCCAGCAGGAGGTCGCGCGGTCGGGCCGCGGCCCCTCCCGGGTGCGGATGAACTGCTCCGGCAAGCACGCCGCCATGCTCGCGACCTGCGTCGCCGCCGGCTGGCCCACCGAGGGCTACCTCGACCACGGCCACCCGCTCCAGCTCGCCGTCCGCGCGGTCGTCGAGGAGCTCACGGGGGAGGCCGTCGGCGCCGTCGGCGTGGACGGCTGCGGGGCGCCGCTGTTCGCCGTGTCCGTGGCCGGCGTCGCCCGCGCGTTCCGCGCCATCGTCCTCGCCGGCAACGGCACCCCCGAACGCCGCGTCGCCGACGCGATGCGCGCGCACCCGCAGTGGACGTCCGGGACCCGCCGCGAGGAGCGCCTGCTGATGGACGCCGTCCCGGGCCTGCTCGTCAAGTGCGGCGCCGAGGGCGTGGACGCGTTCGCCTTCACCGACGGCCGCGCCGGAGCCGTCAAGATCGATGACGGCGCCATGCGGGCCCGCACGCCGGTGACCGTCGCCCTGCTCCGCGCCCTCGGCATCGATCAGGGCGCCCCGAGCGCCCTCGACGACCTGGCGACCGTCCCCCTGCACGGCGGCGAAGCGACAGTAGGAGCCATCCGCCCCGCCCCCGACGCCTTCCCCCCGCCCCCCTGATCCCGGCAGGCGGAGGCCCCGGCGGGTGGGCCGGGGCCTGAGCTGGGTTCGGGGCGCTGTCGGGTGCGGTGGGTCGTCAGGGGCGGTGCTTGGAGCGCTTCAGGAAGCCGCGGTGCTTCGCGCGCTTCAGGGAGTCGACCTCGTCCTTCAGCTCCTGCCGATCCTTGACGATCTTGGCGCGCTCCTTGAGGGTCTTGTTGGCGAGGCCCGGGCCGGTCTGGACGCGGGGCTCGCGGCCCGGCTGCGGGTTCTCGTACAGGAACTCCTCGTCCTGCTCGGACGTGGGCGGGTAGCTGTGCGAGAACATGCCGGGGCGGTAGTAGTACAGCCCGCCCTGCTCCATGCCGCGATGGTTCGTCTGGTCGTTGCGGCGCTCCGGATGGACCTTCCTCGACGACGCGGTGACCGTGACGTAGAGCCAGGCCACCAGCCCTATCGTGCCGATCACTGGAATGATCCACGCCCAGAAGAGCGGCCCGGTCGGGGCGGTATCGGCGTAGGGCATCGCGAGCATCCCGTCCACCTCCCGATGGTCGGCCGTTGCGGGGACGACTACGGGTGTGTCCGTTAATTCGCCGCATTAACCTCAGGGGCCGGTATCGGGGGTGGTGAGCCGAGCGTCCGGTCGCGTCCGGCGGGCAGGCCCGGGACGGCGAGCGCCGCGCAGACCGCCAGCACGGCGATCATCGGAACGGTCCAACCACCGGTGGCGTCGTGCAGCGCGCCGATCACGAGGGGCCCGGAGGCCGCGATGACGTACCCGACGCCCTGCGCCATGCCCGACAGCTGCGCCGCGGCCCGGGCGTCGTGCGCGCGCAGGCCGATGAACGACAGCGCGGTGGCGAACCCGAGGCCCTGGCCGATGCCGAGGACGACCGCCCACAGCCACACCGTGGCGATCGGCGCCCAGGCGACCCCGGCGAACCCGACCACGCTCAGCGTGCACGTCAGCGTCACCAGCGGCCGCTGGTCGCGCATCCGGCGCTCCAGCAGCGGCACGCCCAGCGAGCCGGCCGCCTGGACCGCCGCGGTCAGGGCCAGGACGTAGCCGGCGGCGGTGTCGCTCATCCCGCGGTCCTGGCAGATCGTCGGCAGCCAGCCGAGCACCACGTACGCCAGCAGCGACTGCAGGCCCATGAAGACCGTGACCTGCCAGGCCAGCCCCGTCCGCCACACCAGCGCCGCGGCGGCCCGCGAGGGCGGCGCCGGCGGCGCCGAGCGCGCGGCCCGGGAGGCCCGCAGCGCCTTCGGCAGCCAGATCAGCCCGGCGATCGCCGCGGGCACCGCGAGCAGCCCGAGCGGCAGCCGCCACGAGGAGCCGAAGGCGTCCTCGACCGGCACGGCCAGCCCGGACGCGATGGACGCGCCGCCGCTGACGGCGAGCGTGTACACCGCGGTGACGGTGGTGATCGAGTCCGGGTGGTCGCGCTTGATGATGGCCGGCATCGCGATGTTGCCGACGCTGATCGCGATGCCCGCGACCAGCGACCCGGCGAACAGCGGGAAGGGGGCGTCGACGAGCCGCAGCAGCAGCCCGACGATCAGCAGGCCCATCGCGGTGACCAGCAGCGTCTCGCTGCGCGGCGTCCGCCGCAGGAAGGGGGCGACGAGGCCGTAGGAGCCGAAGAACACCAGCGGCAGCGTGGTGAGCGCGCCCGCGGCCGTGCCGGACAGGTGGAAGGCGTCCTGGATCTCGGTCAGCACCGGCCCGACCGCCGAGATCGCCGGCCGCAGGTTCGCCGCGACCAGGACGATCAGCAGCACCGAGCCGGCCGGCCCGCCCCGCCGCGCCGTCACCGCTCCTCCCCGCGGCCCAGCAGGGCGTCCAGAACGGCGAGGGTGGGCTCGACGACCTCGGCGGCGGCGCGGGCGGCGGCGTCCGGGTCGGCCGCGATGATCGCGTCCAGCACGGCCCGGTGCCTGGCCGGGCCGGCCTCCGGCACCTCGTGGTCGAGCCGGACGGCGCGCATCGTCTCGCCGAGCCGCACGATGAAGAACCGCATCGCCTCGATGAGCACCGGGTTGCCGGTGGCCTCGGCGACGCCGAGGTGGAAGCGCGCGTCCGCGGCGCCGAACTCGGCGGCGCCGTGCTCGTCCGCGCCGGTCGCCTCGTCGCGGGCGCGCAGCAGCTCCTCGAGCCGCTCCAGGTCGGCGGGGGTGCGGCGGCGCGCCGCCAGCCGGGCGGCCTGCACGTCGTAGGCGAGCTGCACCTCGAAGACGTCCCGGGCCGAGGCGTGCGCGACGCCGCCGAGCAGCGGGCGCGGGTCCGCGCTGCTGCGCACGTAGGTGCCGTCGCCGCGGCGCACCTCCAGCACGCCGCAGTGCGACAGCGCGCGGATCGCCTCGCGGACGGCGGGCCGGCTCACGCCGAGCTGCGCGGCGAGGTCCAGCTCGCCGGGGATGCGCTCGCCCACCGGCCAGGAGCCGCCGCTGACCTGCCGCTGGAGCTGGTCGAGCACGGCGTCGACGGTCGAGCCGCTCGGGACGGGACTCAGCGCCACCAGGACCTCCCTCTGTAAGATGTCAGACATCTTATGAAACGACCCTGATGTCGTCAGGGGCCGGGCCCGCCGTGGCACATGTCCCGCGCGGTCGATGGTTGAGATCCGGGCACCGGGTACCGACCTGTGGCGAGGAGGTGTCGCCACATGCTCGGCGGTTCCGTTCACATCGGGGACATCTACCTGTACACGATCGCCCCCGTGGTGATCTTCCTGGCGATCGCGGGCTGGGTGCTCCTCACGTTCCACGCGTCCAAGGAGCGCGAGCGGCCGGCGGGCCGCGACCCGCAGATGCCGAACCGCGGCGACGTGACGGGCGGCATCCTGCGCGGCAGCCCGTCGCAGCGCAACCGGCGCGACCCGGCGCTCACCCCGGCCGAGCGGGAGCTGGCGCGGCTCGAGGCCGAGCGCGCGGAGGCGGCGCGCCGGGAGGCCGCCGCGCGCGACGCCGCCGAGCGGGAACGGGCCGCGAACGCGCGGGCCGCCGCGGCGCGGCGCAGGTTCGGCCCGCTCCGCTGGATCCACAAGCGGCACGCCGGGACCATCCGCCAGATCAAGTGACGCGCCCCCTCGCCGCGGAACCCCCGGACACGGCCCCTGCCGGACCGGCGACCCGCACCCACCCCCCCGATCGGCAGGCGCCGTCCGCGCCGGCGGCGGCGCCGAGACCCCTCCCGGCGCCGCCGCGGGCCCGCTCGCCCGCGATCAGCCGGGGTCGGCCGCGGTCAGAGGCCTCGGGACTGGGAGATCGAGCCGGACGTCGCGAGCGTGAAGGTGCGCATCGACTCGGCGAAGTTCGACAGGTCCCACTCGGCGGGACCCTCGTACCAGTAGAGGTTGTCGGCGCCCTCGGCGCGCTCGCCCGCGTCCTTGACCGTCTCCGCCCACTTCGGGACGACCCCGAAGACGACCGCGTACGGCAGGAAGCGCGAGAACAGGGCGATGCGCTGCTGGGAGGCGGTGTGCTCGGCGTCCGGGATCACGCCGCGCTCCAGGAACGCGCGGAACCCGATCGTGTGCGCGAGGACGGTGGAGCCGCGCGCGGTCTTGGCGGGCATGTACTGGCCGCCGTACGCGAGCGCGGCGCCCGCGATGATCAGCGCGAGGCCGGCGAGCGCCCACTCGGTGGTGAGGGCGAGCGCGACGGTCGCGGCGACGCCGAGCACGGTCAGCGCGATGCCGGACACGGTCCACCGGGACCGGACGGTGTCGGGCCGCCGCGCGAACCAGCCCTGCTTCACCACGTCGTCGTACATCGCGGCGCGGACCTGCGCGAGCTTCGTGGCGAACGTGCCGCCGAGCTCGGACAGCTTCACCGCGTCGCGGGGCGCGCCGTCCCGGCCGGTCATCAGCGCGTCGAGCAGGATCCGCTCGTAGGGGAGCAGGTCGACGACGGGGCGGTCGAGGCGGCGCAGCGTCCAGTCGAGGCGGCCGGTGCTGGCCCGGTCCTCCTCCTCGATGAGCAGGTAGCCGCGGACGGCGAGGTCCACGATCGTCGCGGTGACGTCGATGACGTCGGCCTGCTCGTCGATCAGCGTGCCGATCTGGCCGGGCCGCACCCCGTTCGGCGGCTCGAACTCGGCGCCGACGACGGGCGCCTGGTCGCCCACGGAGGCGTGCTTGCCGACGACGCGGGCGTCGCGTCCGCGCAGCAGGTACAGCACCGCGACGCCGCCGCCGAGCAGCACCAGCAGGCCGAGCAGGACGCCGCCGGTGACCGCGTTGACGGAGAACGCGGTCGCCACGGTGTGCCGCCGCTCGTAGATCGCGCGGCCGCCGGTGGTGCCGGGCGGCAGCCCGGCGACGACCGTGAGGTACTCGCCGGGCAGCATCTCGCGCTGGCTGTAGACGCCCTGCGTGTGGGCGTGGTTGGTGTAGTACTGCGTGCAGCCGATGGTGCTCTTCAGCGGCCCGGCGAAGCAGTTGACGCTGCGGATCATCGCGGTGGCGTCGACGGTCGCGGTGGCCTCGTCGACGGGGACCCGCCAGCCGCCGGCGGCGGGCCAGCGCAGCTCCTCGGCGGAGCCGAGCTGGTCGATGGCGCCGCGCAGGTCGTACTCGAGGACGACGGTGTGCCGACCGGTCAGCTTGCCGCTTCCGGTCACCTTCACCGTGGTGTCGGTGTCGCCGGTGGACGTGGAGACGCGGGTGGGGCCGCCGTCCGGGCTGGTGGCGCGCAGGGCGCCGAGCTCGTGGACGCGGTCCTGGGTGATGCTCTCGTGGGTGCGTGTCGGGAACGTCCGCTGGAGTGTGGAATGCCCGGCGAACTGGTAGACGATCGTCTCCTTGACGCGGATCACGCCGCCCTTGCCGGGGGCGAGGGCCACGTCGTCCTGCAGCACGCGCTCGGCGTCCGCCGCCCGCCGGGGCAGCGCCGCCGCGCGCTCGCCCGCCGCCGCGGACGCGCAGGTCGCGAGGGGGAGGAGGGAACCGGCCGCCAGCGCGAGCACCACCGGTCGCAAACGACACAACGCCGCAAGAGCAGACATGGCCGCAAATGGTATCGGGAACGCGTGCGATGATTCTGCGCTATGGCAGGTCATTACCCCCCGCCGCCGCCGCCGGCGCCTCCGTACGGTCCGCCTGCCTACGGTCCGCCGCCGCAGTACCGGTACGTCCCGGCGCGCAGACCGCCGCGCCGCAGCGCCGGCGGGACGATCGCGGGGATCTTCGGCGGGCTGACGGCGGTCGTCGTCCTCGGGATCCTCGGCTTCTCGCTGTTCGGCGGCGACGGCGGCATCGGCACGCACGTCCGGTCGGCGGCGCCGCGGACGGCGTCGCGCAGCACGGCGACCGGCAACAAGCTGTACGCGACGGGCGCGCTGACGCCGGTGCACTGCGTCCTGCCCCGCCTCGTGCCGGGCGCGGCGTCCATGCGCCGCTTCATGAACGTCCTGAGCGACTGCCTGGACGCGTCGTGGAGCAAGCAGTTCAAGAAGGCCGGGATGCGGTTCGACACCCCGAACCGGGTGTTCTGGCAGACGCCGGGGCAGAGCCCGTGCGGCAGCTACCCGGCGCCGGGCGCGTCCGCGTTCTACTGCCCGGCGAACAACACGATGTACGTGGGGCTGACGAACGTGGTGGCGACGTCGGGCGGCGAGCCGCTGTCGCACTACGCGGTGTTCGCCCGGGTCATCGCGCACGAGTACGGCCACCACGTCCAGGACCGGGCGGGCATCCTGCTGTACGGCGACGCCGAGATGGAGAAGGGCGACACCGCGACCCGGACCGAGGCGAGCCGCCGCATCGAGCTGCAGGCGCAGTGCTTCGCCGGGACGTTCCTCGGCGCGGAGCGGGCGACGCTGCCGATGACGCGGGCGCAGTACACCGCGATGATCATCGACGTGAGCGGGCGCGGCGACGAGCGGCTGCCGCCCGACCAGCGCGACCACGGGTCCGGACGGCACTACGCGGGCTGGGTGATCACCGGCTTCAAGGGCCGTGACCTGTCGGTCTGCAACACCTGGACGGTCCCGCCGTCCGACGTCGGCTGACCCGCCGCCCCGCCCGAACCCCCGGCGTCCTACTCACTGGTAATTGAGTGCGGGTACTCATGCCCGTGGCGCGGCGCCGCCGCAGACTCGTGGCATGACGAACCCCACTCCGCCCGCGCAGCCGGGCAGCGCCGCGTTCTTCGTCCAAGCCGCCATCTCGTTCGCGGTCTCCAGCATCGGCGTCGCCGCCGGCGTGATCTACCTGCCGGTGAGCGCCTGGGTCCGGGCGTTCCTGGCGCTCGGCCTGCTGTACGTGATCACCTCGACGTTCACGCTGGCCAAGTGCGTCCGGGACCGCCAGGAGAGCCAGGCGGTCACCAGCCGCGTCGACCAGGCCCGGCTCGACAAGCTGCTCGCCGAGCACGACCCCTACGCCAACCCGACCCTGTGACCCGCCGCCCGCCGGGATGCGTGGCCGATTCCGGCCTCCGCACGGTGTGCGGAGGCCGGACATGCGGACGTCCGCGCTCAGCGGCGCGCGGGCGGGTCGAACGCCCCGTCCCGGATCAGCGCCATCAGCGCACGGCCCTGACCGCCCGTGATGACGAGCGCGCCGGCGCCGGGGGCCTTGCTGTCGCGGAACGCGACCAGCCCGACGGCCGGACGGCACATCTCGACGCACTCGTTGCCGTCCCGCGAGAGACGGCTCTTACGCCATTCGAGCGTGTCCGAAATCTCGCCGAGAATTGCAGGTACTACGCTGCCCATACGAGTGGACCTTCCTGGTTGTGGGTTTCTTCCGGATGGGGCTGCTCGCCACGGTGGGCGGCGTCCTGCCGCAATCAGGACGCCGCCCGTGGCAGGCCCCCGCGACCCGCGCGGTCGCGGGGGCTCGTCGCGTTCGCGGGCCGGTCCGGCGGCGGTGCCCGCGCAGTGTGCGGGACGGCCACCCTCACCGCCGTTTCCGGTCGCCGCCGGGCGGCGGCAGCGTCGGCCGGCCGGTGAACCAGCCGGGGGCCTCCGGTGTCGGGTCCTGGAGGATCTCGGTGAGGATCTCCAGGCTCTTGTCCGGCCACTGGGCGTGCACGCCGAGCGTGTTCAACGCGACCATGTGCGCGTTGACGTCCGACGGTTCCGTCACGTAGTCGATTCCGGTCGCCCCCTCGCGGCACATGACGTCCGGCAGGCCGCCGTCGCCGAAGCGCAGCCAGGTCATCTGGCCGCGGCACGCCCGGCGGGGCCGCGACCGCGACGGCAGGATCTGCAGGGTCACGTTCGGCCAGGTGCTCACGCTGATGAGGTGCGCGATCTGCTCCTGCCACACCGGCGGCGGGCCCACCGGCCGCCGCAGCACCCTCTCGTCCACGATCGCCCAGAGCCGGCGCCCGGCGTCCGCGGCGAACCGCCTCTGCCGGGCCATCCGCAGGCGGACGAGCTCGTCGACGTCGTGCGCCGCCAGGTGCGGGACGCTTCTGGCCGTGACGGCACGGGCGTACGCCTCGGTCTGCAGGAGGCTCGGGATATGGCGGATCCCGGACGTCCGGATCAGCGAGGCGGACTCCTCCAGCCCCGAGTACGCGCGCAGCCACGCGGTGGGGCCGTCGTCGCGCCGGTTCCCGGAGCCGGGGGACGGGGCGCCCCGGGCCAGGTCGAGCAGCGAGCCGGCGAGCGAGCCGTCCTCCACGCCGTAGAGGGTCAGGAGCGCGGCGACGTCCGGCTCCCGGAGGCTCACCTGGCCGAGCTCCATGCGGCTGATCTTGGCGGGGGACGCGCCGATGGCGCCGCCGGCCTCGCGCGCGGGGAGGCCGCGCGCCTCGCGGAGCCGGTGCAGCATCACCCCGAGCAGGACGCGCTCCGGGTAGGCGGCGCCCGCCGGTCGCTGCGCGAGGTCCCCGGCTCCGCCGTTCCCGGCGCCCGGACGGCCGCTCGCCGCCTCCTCCGGCCTTGCCGCGGGGGCCTGCAGAAGGCGGGCGCAGGCGATCGCCCAGAGGCGCATCTGGCCGGTGTCGACGCGGCAGAGCTCGACGATCCGCAGTACCTCGTGGGCCCGCGGGGCGCGGTGCCCGTAGAAAAGGCCGGACATCTGCGCTCCCGACAGAGCCGCGTACACGTCGGTGCCCTTCGCCTTGGCGGACAGACGCGGAAGCTGGTGGGGTTCGATCCGGGCCCGCCTGCACAGCCGCCGGAGCATGCCCACCAGCTCGTCCGGTGTCGCGGCCTGGAGCGGATCGTCGGCCTGCGGTGACGGGTGCGGAGACCGGCGGCCGGTGGCGGTCCTGGCCAGCTCACGGGCAGGGACGGGGGTGCCGGACGCGCGGCCCTCCGCCTTTACCAGCGCCGCCGTGGTTCGCCACTTCCGGCGCCACGCGTCGACGTCGCCTCCGCACGCCTCGACGTAGGCCCGCGTGACCTCCCAGGTCGGGAGCCGCCGCCCGGACGCGGCGTTGGCCAGCGTCGTGCGTCCGCAGTGCGAGACCGCTTCCAGGGCCCGGTAGCTCGGGCTCCCGGCCTCGACCCGCAGGTTCCGCAGGTCCTGCGCGAACGCGGGGACAGGTCCCGCCGAGGGGTCGAGGGGAGACTCGGGTCGCGGCATCGCCGCGCCCGGCTAGGAGCGCACCGCCGCCGAGAGCGGCCCTGCCGCCCTCGGCGGCGCGCTCCACCGCGCCGGCGGGAAAGTGCGCACGTCGTTCTTCCCCTTCCACATCACTGAATGGAATTCGACTCGGTCGGGCGATCGCGGCGGCGGACGGCGCGCGTTTACCCGCCATTCCTGTAACGGGCGCCCGCGGTGCCGGGACGGATCTCGGCCGTGACTTTCCGACGGAACCATCGGCCGACCGGCCGCCGCATGCCGTCTATGGTCAACTCGATGACTATCAGCGAGGCGCGAGCCGGGTGTCAAGGACCTGTTGTCCGCGACAACCCTGGTCAGTCTGCTTGTCAAGGAGCGAGCAAGTGGACAACCCCGATCCCCCGTGAGCGCGGGACAACCCCGAATGTTCCTCATTCGCACAGGTCACAGGACATGTTCCGAGACGGCCCCCAGGCTGGGCTGCGCGGACAACGGGTTCCCGTGCTTTCTCCTCCGCCTCCGGGCGTGAACCGTTCCAGCGGGCGTCGCATTCTCGATCGGCCCATCCTTTTTTCGCCTCGGAACGGCGATTGACGCCGGGAATCCCTTGTCGCCCGGAGGGCTCCGATCATTGCCGTGGAACCGCTGTGCCCTCCTGTCGGCCCATCCGGGTTCGATGTCCGGCGGTGGGGCCGGTGGTGCGGCGCGCGCCATTTTCGCGGTCGCTCCCCGGCGCGGCCCGCCTTCTCGCGCGGCGGGGGCCCCTCGCGCGCGCCCACCCGCATGCGCGACCCTCGATCCTGGTGTGCGTGACTGTGAGGGGACTCACGGCGGAGTGCTAGCTAGCGTGCTTGCAATTGCAAGCACGGTGACGCAGGGTGGAGACATGGCAAGTTCGAAGGTCGGCTCGATCGGGGAGTACATCCGGGAGCAGCGGACGCGGGCGAAGATCTCGCTGCGCCAGCTCGCGGACGTCTCGGGCATCTCCAACCCGTACCTGAGCCAGATCGAGCGCGGGCTGCGCAAGCCGAGCGCCGAGATCCTGCAGCAGATCGCCAAGGGGCTGCGGATCTCCGCCGAGGCGCTGTACGTGCAGGCCGGGATCCTGGAAGAGCGCGAGGCCGACACCGACGTGCAGGCCGCCGTCCGGGCCGACCTCCTCCTCACGGAGCGCCAGAAGCAGGTGCTGCTCGACATCTACGAGTCGTTCCGCAAGGAGAACGAAGCCGCCGGAGCGCCCGGAGAAGCCGGGCGCGACACCCCAGAGCAGGATGGAAAGGAAGAGGTCGGATGACGCTGGCCAGCAGTCTCCGCGAGAACAAGGCCGTCTACGCCGTGGCCGGCGCCGGCGACCTCGCGGTGGAGAAGCTCCGCGAGGTCCCCGAGCAGGTGACCCGCTACCAGGGCAAGGCCCGTGAGGCCGCGTCCAGGTACCAGGGCGAGGTCCGCGAGACCGTCGAGCGCTACCGCGGCGAGGTCCGCAGGACCGTGGACCGCTACCGCGAGGAGGTCGACGCGAAGGACCTGCCGGGCGCCGCGGTCGCGTACGTGACCCACGTCGGCACCCGCACCGTCGAGTTCATCGACGAGCTCACCGAGCGCGGCAAGCGCGTCGTGCACCGCGAGGCCGCCGAGGCCGCCGCGATCGCCGAGGCGGACGCCGCGCCCGCCCCGAAGGCGCGCGTCGCGCAGCCGCGCAGGCCCGCGCCGCAGGCCCGCTCCGCCAAGAAGAGCGACGCCTGACGCGAACCCGCCTGAGCAGCGGTTTCAGGGCCCGTCCGGGAACACCCGGGCGGGCCCTGACGTCTTTGAGGGTGAACGGGCCCGCCCGGGGCGCGGATGTCCGCGGATCCGGGCCCGGGGTGGACGGGCCGCATATGGTTGGGACGCAAGGTGCGCGACGCGAGGGTCGCCGTCCGAGACGAGCGGGAGTGCTGATCACCGATGGCGGACTTCAGTGTGCTGGACTACTTCTTCTGGCTGCTGCTGATCATCGCGTTCGTGATGGAGGCCTGGGCGCTGATCGACGCGCTGACCGTGCCGCAGGGCGCGTACGCGGCGGCGAGCAAGCAGAGCAAGAAGCTCTGGATGATCATCCTGATCGTCGCGGCGGTGGTCGGCGGCGCGTACGCGGCCGTGCCCTACGCGCTCGGCGTGCACCCGATCGCGCTGCTGCTGAACATCCTGCCGGTCGCGGCGTTCATCGCCGGGGCCGTCTACCTGGCCGACGTCCGGCCGGCCGTCGCCCCGTTCAAGAAGCGCGGCGGCGGTCGCGGCAGCACCAACATGGGCCCCTACGGCCCCTGGTGAACCTAAAAAGAGTACACTTTCACCATGGAAAGTGTACCTTTGAAGGAGGCTCGAGGCCGGCTGGGCAAAATCCATGCCTCGGCCGCTCGCGGGCAGCCCGTGGAGATCACCCGGCACGGCTCGGCCGCCGTCGTCGTGGTCTCCAAGACGATGTACGACGTCATGTTCACCGACCATCTCCGCTGGCAGGCGGAGCAATTCCGCAAGGCTCTGGACGAGGGCACCGTCCCTGAGGGGACGCTGGTCATCCACCGCGACGACATCGACCGCTGGCGTGACGCCACCCCCGAGGAGTGGGCGGCAGGCAGGCTCGATGCCTGATCACCTCATGATCCCAGCGGGGACCCGCCGGCAGATGGCGGCGCTGCCCGAAGTGCTCCGCAAGCTGGTCTTCGACGTCATCCTCCTGTTGCTGGAGCAACCTCATCCGCCCGGCTGCAGGCCCTACGAGGGCGTCGCGGACATGTACTCGCTGGAGTTGGACGAGGTCACGATCTACTACAACGCCTACGGCAGCGGCACGATCATCGTCCAGCAAGTCGTCGTCAACGATTGACGCCGTGATCCCGGACTTCATCCGGCGCATCAACGCGGGCCGGGCACCGGGAGCGGGCGCCTCCGCGCCCGGTGCCCGGGGCTTTAGGGGGACGGTTCGTCCCAGGGGCGGTTCAGCGCGTCGACGGTGGTCAGGCCGTTCTCCACGATGGTGACGGCGCGGTCCAGGGCCGTCCGCATGGAGAGCGGGTCGTAGCCGTGGCGGCGGCAGTGCACCACGACGGACTGCATCCCGCCGACGGCGACGCCCGCCGCGGCGACGGCGTCGATCTCGTCGATGCCGGGGCACAGATCGCGGAGGAGGCCCTCGATCTTCTCCTGGGTGTCGGTAAGGCGCTGCAGCGCGCGCGCCTGTAGGCCGGGGCGTTCCAGGATCAGTGCTATCTGGACGGCCCCGTACTCGCCGTGCTCGCTGACGAGCGCCTCCAGGACGTCGACGACGCAGCGGCGGATCGCCTGCAGGGGCGTCTCGCCGGGCTCGCGGGCGGCGAGCCGCTCGGCGACCTCGCCGAGCCGGTCGTCGACCTCGGCGAAGACGACGTCCTCCTTGCTCGGGAAGTAGCCGAAGAACGTGCGGGGCGCGACGTCGGCGGCGGCGGCGATGTCGGCGATCGTCGTCTCCTCGTAGCCGCGCTCGGCGAACAGCCGCAGCGCGGCGGAGGCGATGGCGTGCCGGGTGCGGCGCTTCTTGCGCTCGCGCAGGCCGGTCCGCTCGTCCATGTGACGGACGTTACCACGACTGCAAAGTTGCATCTATTGCAAAAATGCACGAAGTCGTGCTGTTCTGCGAGCATGGCCCGATTCTTGGACGCTCTGGGGCGTTTCTGCGTGCGCCGGCGGCGCACCGTCTTCGAGCTCTGGTTCGCGCTGATGCTCGGCGCCGGCGTCCTCGGGGTCGTGCACGGCGGCATGTTCGTCCAGCAGAGCAGCCTGCCCGGCACCGAGACCCAGCGGGCCGTCGACACCCTGGCGCAGGACTTCCCGGCGCAGACCGGGCCCACCGCGACCGTCGTGTTCGCGCAGACGCCGCAGGCCAGCCCGGCGGACTGGCGCGTCGCCCTCACCATCGGCCAGTCGATCGAGAACATCGGCAAGCTGGACCGGGTCGCGTTCGTGCAGAACCCCTACGTCCCCGGCATGGGCGGGCTCAAGGACGACAAGGCCGTCGTCGTCCAGCTCAACTTCAAGGGCACGATGAGCCAGCTCGCCGCCGCCGACCTCGACCGCCTCCACGAGGCCGTCGAACCGGCCCGGATGACGGGGCTGGACGTCACGTTCGGCGGCATCGCCGCGATGATCCTCAACCAGCCGAAGAGCGGGCCGCAGGAGGCCACCGGGATCGTCCTCGCCCTGCTCGTGCTGCTGCTCGCGTTCGGCTCGTACCTCGCCGCCGGCATCCCGATCGTCGTGTCGCTGTGCGGGCTCGCCGTCGCCTACTCGCTGATCCACTTCGGCGCGTCGCTGTTCCAGGCGGCGCCGACCGCGCCGATGGTCGCCGCGATGCTCGGCCTCGGCGCCGGCATCGACTACGCCCTGTTCATCGTCACCCGCTACCGGCAGCAGCTCGCCGGCGGCGACGACGTCGAGACCGCCGTCGGCCGCGCCATGGCCCACTCCGGCCACGCCGTGGTGTTCGCCGGCGGGACGGTCGTCTTCGCGATCTGCGGGCTGTTCCTGTCCGGGATCGCGTTCATCGGCCGGATCGGGCTCGCCGCCGCCGTCGCCGTCGCGATCATGGTGGTGGCGGCGCTCACCCTGCTGCCCGCCGTGCTCGGCGCCCTCGGCCCCCGCATCGACCGGTACCGGCTGCCGCGCGTGCGGCCCGACCGCTCGTCCGCCCGCTGGACGGCCTGGGGCCGGCACGTCGACCGGCACGCCTGGCCGTACGCGATCGTCGCGACCCTCGTCCTGCTCGCCCTCGCCGTCCCCACCCTCAGCCTGCGGTTCGGCGTGATGGCCGACAGCATGTCGTCGAAGAAGATGGAGGCGCGGCAGGCCTACGACATCGTCGCGCGCGAGTTCGGCGCCGGGCACTACAGCCCGTTCGTCGTCGTCGCGAAGGCGCCCGGCCCGGAGCGGACCGTCAAGCGCAAGGCGCCGGTCGTGAAGGGACCCCAGGGGCTCGGCGGCCTCACCGGCCCGCCCGCCGGGCAGGCCGCGCCCGCCGCGCCGGCCGTGAAGGGTGCGCCGGACCTCGGCAAGAAGCCCGACAAGCAGGCCACGCTCATCGCGCAGGAGCTCGAGCAGCGGATCTCCGAGGTCCCCGGCGTGGTCTCCGTCGGCGAGCCCGTCGTCACCGGCACCACCGCGATCCTGACCGTCGTGCCCCGCGACGCGCCGCACGAGCAGTCGACGACCGACCTCGTCCACCGGCTCCGCGACACCGCGATCCCCGCCGTCCGCGACGCGCATCCCGGCACGACGGTCTACCTCGGCGGCGAGAACCCCGCGATCATCGACATCGCCGACACCGTCGGCGCCCGGATGAAGGACGTCGTCATCGCCGTCGTCGGCGTCGCGCTGCTACTGCTGGTCATCGCGTTCCGGTCCATCGTCGTCCCGGTCAAGGCCGCGCTGATGAACCTGCTGTCGATCGGCGCCTCGTTCGGCGTCGTCACCGCCGTCTTCCAGTGGGGCTGGGGCGTCGGCCTGCTCGGCGTCGACCAGGCCGTCCCGATCATGGCGTTCGTGCCGCTGTTCATGTTCGCGCTGATCTTCGGGCTGTCCATGGACTACGAGGTGTTCCTGCTGTCGCGGATCAAGGAGGAGTACGAGCGGTCCGGCGACCCGCACGAGAGCGTGGTGATCGGCATCGGCGCCACCGCCCGGCTGATCACCTCCGCCGCGCTCATCATGATCTTCGTGTTCGCCGGGTTCGTCCCGCAGCCGGACCCGACCGTCAAGATGATGGCGCTCGGCCTCGCCGTGGCGGTCGCGGTGGACGCCACGATCGTCCGGCTGGTCCTCGTCCCCGCGCTGATGAGCCTGCTCGGCCACGCCAACTGGTGGTGGCCGGGCCGCGGCAGGCCCGTCCCGCCGCCGCCCCCGCCCGCCCCGGCCCCCGTCGCCGAGCAGCTCGAGCTCGAGGCCATCCCGTGATCGTTAAGGAATGATCCACCCCATGAGCGGGCGAACGGGACGGGCCGGCGACGACGAGCGGCCGACGATCGGGCTGCGCCTGTTCGGCTTCGTCCTGATCGCGTGCGGCCTGCTGTGCCTCGTCCGCGTCACCACCGGCCAGGTCGAGGGCGACTGGCGCTCGGACGTGCTGTGGAGCGGCCTCGGCCTGCCCCTCGCGCTCGCCGGCCTCGCCCTCAACGGCTGGGCGCTCGCCTTCTGCGCCGCGCTCGCCTGGACGTTCCCCGCCACGATCCTGTTCGGCGGCCTGGTCGTCCTCGTCGACCCCGGCTACGCGAGCTTCCTGGACAGCACCCGCCATCCCGTCGGCTCCGGCTGGCAGGCGCGCGGCCTCGGCGTCCTGTTCACCGCCGTCGGCGCCGCCGGCCTGGCCGGCTACTACCACCTGGTCCGCGCCGCCCGCCGCCGCTGACACCGAGCGGGCGTCCTGCCCGCCGGCGCCGGCGGGACTGGTGAGGGAACTTTCCGCAGATGGGGCGGGCGGCGATGAGTTCTGGGAATGGGGAGGGTCTGACTGGACAGTGACCAACGGCGACCGTCAGGAGCGGTGAACATGGGGAAGATCAGCACATGCCTGTGGTTCGACGGCCAGGCCGAGGAGGCGGCGAAGTTCTACACCTCCCTCGTCAAGAACTCGCGGATCACCAACGTCGTGCCGTACGGCGAGGTCGGCCCGGGCGAGGCGGGCTCGGTCATGATCGTGCAGTTCGAGCTGGACGGGCAGCAGTTCATCGGCCTCAACGGCGGCCCGCAGTTCCACTTCGACGAGGCGGTGTCCGTCCACGTCACCTGCGACTCGCAGGAGGAGATCGACGAGCTGTGGGACAAGCTCACCGCGGGCGGTGGTGAGGAGGGCCCCTGCGGGTGGCTGAAGGACAAGTACGGGCTTTCCTGGCAGATCGACTCCCGGGCGCTGCACGAGATGATCACCTCGCCGGACCAGGAGGCGGCGGCCCGGGCGACCAAGGCGATGTTCGCCATGAAGAAGCTGGACGTCCAGGCGCTGCAGGACGCCTTCGACGGCAAGTCCTGACCGCCGGGGCGGGCGCCCGGACGCGGCCGGGAAGCCGTGGACGCGGCGCGAGCCCTCAGGCGTCCGCCGGGTCGCCGGGCGGGTTCTGGAGGAACCACTCCACGATGCCCGGCATCCGCGGCTCGAAGTCGCCGGGCACCGAGATGTTCAGTGCCCCTGCCCGCTCGTCGCTGCGGTTCTGGAAGTCGTGGGGCGTGCCGCCGGGAGCCACCACGAACGACCCCTTCGGCGCGTCGATCCATCGGCCGCCGATGAAGAAGGTCATCGTGCCTTCGAGGACGTAGAAGGCGTCGTCCTCCGGGTGGCTGTGCGCGCCCGGGCCCGTCGTGTGCGGTTCGAGCCACCACTCCGAGATGGAGTAGCGGTCGGCCGTCTCCGGCCCGTCCGCCTTGAACACCGCGTTGATGCGCCCCATCTCGTAGCGGCGCCCCTCAGCGGGCGCCCAGTGCACGGGACGCCGCTGGTCCGATCTCGTCGTCATGCCCGGACGATAAGCACGGCGGCCCGCCCGAGTCTTGGACGAATGGGAGCTCGGTGCCGAGGATCCGCGCGGCGCTTACGGGACGGCCCGGCGCCGATGCCGAACAGAGACGGAACTGTCCGCGTCCTGCCAGGGGATCCGCGTCCTGCCAGGGATGCGCGACGCCGCCGCCAAGCTGCTCAGCCGCGCCCAGGACGCCGGTGCCATCCGTCCCGACCTCACGGTCACCGAGCTGCTGTGCGTCACCAACGGCATCGCCGTGGCCGCCGAGCAACGGCCGCCGGACACCCCCAGGCTGCTGACCCTCCTCATCGAGGGCCTGCAACAGCACGCCTGACCCCGCGGGCCGATGTCGTCCAACGCGGCCGGGAGCAGGGGCGATGTCTGCGATAGTGGCTGGATGCGCAAGGTGCACATCGAGGCACGGCCTGATCATCTGCTGCGGCTCGCCAGGCTGAAGGACCCGTTGGGCGCCGTGACCGAAATGATCTGGAACGCCCTGGACGCCGAAGCCTTCTCGATCGTGGTCGAGGTGGACGTCAACGAGCTCGGCGGCGTCGAGTACCTCAGCATCTCCGATGACGGGCACGGCATGCCCAACGCATCCTGCGCGACCTTCTTCGGTGGGCTCGGCGGCTCCTGGAAGAGCACAGCGAAGGTCTCGCCGAACCTCAAGCGCGGGCTGCACGGACACAGCGGCCAAGGCCGGTTGCGGGCCTTCGCGTTGGGCGAGCAGGTCCGCTGGGTGACCACGGCGGTCAATGCCGCCGGGCAACCGGAACGCACTGCCATCAGCGGGTCGATCGACTCTCCTGCGGACTTCACCGTCTCCGACGCCGAACCGGTCGGGAACGACGTACCGGTCGGGACGCGGATGGAGGCGTCGGTGCCCGCCGACTTCGTCGGCCGGCTGACCGAGTCCGGAACGCGCGACCAGCTGACGTCCGTCTTCGCCCCGTTCCTGGCCGCCAACCCGGACGTGACCATCACCTACATGGGCGAAATTCTCGACCCGTCGACGGTCTGGGCGCATACGGCCGAGTACCAGGTGGCCGCTCCGGCGACCGGCGAACGGCTGACCCCCGATCCGGTGCTCCGGGTGATCGAGTGGCCCCATGACGTCGGACGCGTCCTGGCCCTGTGCGACCTGCGTGGCGTGGTGCTCGCCGAACGGCCTGCCGCGATCCAGGCCCCCGGCTACCACTTCACCGCCTACCTGCTCTGGGACGGCTTCAGTGATCGGCGCGACACGCTGAAGCTGGCAGAGATGGACGAGGAGCTCGTCGGGCTCACCGATGCAGCACGTGACCGGCTCAGGCGCCATTTCCGAGAGCGGGACCGTGAACGGCGCGCGCGGCTGATAGAGGAATGGAAGAACGAAGACGTCTACCCGTACCACCGGGAGCCCTCGGAGCCCTCGGAGGCGGTCGAGCGCCAGCTCTTCGACGAGGTCGCCACGACGGTGGCGCGCAGATTGCCGAAGGCCGCCCAGGGACGGCGCACCACACTGCGCCTGCTACGCGAGATCATCGCGCATGACCCGAGCGGTCTCTACCCGGTGCTCGATGAGCTGTTCCGGCTCCCGCAGTCGGAGCAGGACGAATTGCGCCGGCTGCTCCAACGCACGAGCCTGTCAGACATCATCAGAGCGACCACGGAGGTCACCTCACGGCTGGACTTCATCGCCGCGCTTAAGAAGATGGTCTTCGATCCCGAGACCAGCGAGACGGTCAGGGAGCGAAGCGAACTCCACAAAATCCTTGAACGGGAAACGTGGGTGTTCGGTGACGCTTACGCGCTGATGGTCAGCGACCGCAGCCTCGACAACGTCCTGCTCCGCCATCTGCAGGAGCTGGGACGGAGTCCGGTGCCGCGGCAGCTCGGTCCGGTCCGCCGGGAGGACGGCCGGGTCGGCATCGTCGACCTGATGCTGGGCCGTGCACTGCGCGGCTCGGCGGGCCGGGAACATCTCGTCGTCGAGTTGAAGGCCCCCAGCGTCAAGATCGGCCAGACCGAGGTCGGCCAGATCAAAAGCTACGCGCAGGCCGTGGTGAGCGATCCGCAGTTCACCGATGCCAGGGTCCGCTGGGACTTCTGGGTCATCTCGACGTCGATGGACGACGTCGTCCGCCGCGACGCCACCTCACCGAACCGCCCTCCCGGCTGCATCGCCGAATGGGACGGCGGTGTCCGGATCTGGGCGCGCACGTGGAGCGAGATCATCGACGACTGCGAGGACCGGCTGCACTTCTACCGCGACAAGCTCAACCACGACCCGGCCACGGACCACGCGCTTGAGTACCTCCAGCGCGTGCACTCCTACGCCCCCACGCCCACACCCTGACGCATCGGGAGCCCGAGCCCCTCGCACATCGGCTGGCCTTGCTTGGCGGTTATCTCGGCCGACTCGACATGCGTGAGGACCACGACACCGGCGAAGATCAGCACGGCGAACCCGCCCAGGATCGCGAACCCGCCGGCCAGACCGCCCTGCCACGCGGCGTCCGGGTCCCAGCCGTGTGCCCGCGCGAACCGCCGCAGGGCAACGCACAGCGCGACGGACCCGAGTGCCGCGAAGAGCCCGCCGTAACTGATGGCCCAGATGGTCCACGGCAGCGGAATCCAACGGCACGCGTGCGACTCGTGGTGCGTGTGGCCATTCGACAACGGAATGAACACGCCGAAAAGCACGCACGCGAGTGCCACAAGCAGCGGGACCCCCAACGTTGTCCGCCGCCAGCCGCGCGATGGCGGCGTTCGGACGTCATGGTGCGACTGGTCGGCTGCCGTATCTGTATCTCCCATGTCCTTCGGTGGCTCGTCGGTTGGAGCGCGCGCCCGCGCTACAGCTTGCACAGTGCTGGGCAGGAGGGTTTTGGCACGTCCGCTCATCACGGAGCGCCGGGCTCGGCAGCCCGGTGCCGAGCAGGGCGGCCACACCAGTGTTCCGTGCTGCCATCGAACTGCCCCCTTCCCCGAACCGCGCCGCAGGCAGAGGGCGTTAGGCAGCGAGCACCACGGGCTCGTGAAGGCACCTGGTGCACAAGAAGCCTGGACGTGCGAACTAAACGTTCTTGAGGGTTTCGGCGAGGTGCCGGAACTCGTCGCGGTTCAGGACGAGCATCGGGCCGTCCGGGTCCTTGCTGTCCCGAACGGCCACGACGCCCGTCCCGTCCGCGACCTCGACGCAGTTATCGCCTGACTCGTTGCTCCGCCGCGTCTTGCGCCAGGCCAGTTCTGACCTCGGCATTGATGCGACCTCGATGCAGTTGTCGGCCTGGGCCGTGCTTCGCGAGGACTTGCGCCAGACGATGCTGCTCGCCCTCAACACCTCGTCCCTGTGGGAGAAGCTTGTAAGCGCAGACTAGATGCCTTTGAGGGTCTCAGCCAGGTGCCGGAACTCGTTGCGGTTCAGGATGAGCATCGGGCCGTCCGGGTCTTTGCTGTCCCGAACGGCCACGACACCCGCCCCGTCCGCCACCTCGACGCAGTTGTCGTTCTCGGCCGTGCTCCGCGACGCCTTGCGCCAGACGATGTTGCTCAACCTCAACACCTCGTCTTCGCCGGAGAAGCTTGTAAGCGCAGGCTAGATGTTTTTGAGGGTCTCGGCCAGGTGTCGGAAGTCGCTGCGGCTTACGATGATCTTGGGGCCGTTGGGGTCCTTGCTGTCACGGAGCGCGACGACGTTCGGAACACCGGCGACCTCTACGCAGTTGTCGGCCTGTGCCGTGCTCCGCGATGCCTTGCGCCATGCTGCCTTGCTCAGGTCCATCGTTCGTCGATCACCTTTCTGATCAGCGCTCGGGTGTCCCTCACGTTGAGCGCCTCTGCCTGCAGACTAGCGAAGGCTTCACCAAGGTTGGCAAGCTCTTCGGGATCTACGCTGGTCATCCCTTTCGTGGCCGTGACGATGTACGCCGCGTCGGTGCGGTCCGACTGCGTTGCAATGGCGAAGGCGGCGCGCGCCTCTTCCACGTAGATAGTAGGAAGTATCTGAAGGTGCACACTCGGGTATTCGGACAGCTCGAGCAGATATTTGAGCTGCTCGCGCATGACCTCTACTGTGCCTACCTGTCTGTGTAGGACGCTCTCCTCTAGCACTACAAATATCTTGGGAGAGGGCTCGTCCATGACATGCTTCTGCCGATTGATTCGCGTGCTGAATTCGTCCGGATCCGGCAGGATGACTTTTGCATATGCTTCGGTCTGAAATAGACCATTGACGATGTGCGTCTCGTAGACGCGGATGAGGTTGGCCGTGGACTCGGCCTTTGGAAAGTTGACGAAGTACGCGGCGTACTTGATGGACTTCATTTTTTCCAGCAACTCGTGCCACGCCCGGATGATATCTCCGTTCGCATGAAGGGCATTGTCCAGGCGCGTGGCGAAGTCGAGGCGGCATCGGGTCTTGCCGAGTTCGACGTGGCCGATGTACGCGCGGGTGACGTTCACCAGGGCGCCGAGTTCGGCCTGCTTGAGTCCCGCGGCTTCGCGCAACCTTCGAACCTCGGTGCCGAACGACTGGAGCTCCGGGGTGCGCATCCTGTTTTCGATGGTGGAGGCCATGATGATCTTCCTTGTGGGGGGGAGCAATCGGGAAGCTAGTAAAAGCAACCCGATTGAGAGTGTTGCTGAAGTCGCCTGTCATCGTACGACCTTCTGTGGCCTCATGGTGTTCGTTCGATGACAGAGAGTGATTTCGGGTGGGTACTTCCGGTTTGCGGATGTTGGGCCGTCCGGGGTCGCTGACGTTCGAGAGGGCGTACACCGATGGCAGCAGCATCCACGCCGGAGTCACCGGCTCTCGTGCTCGCGCCGACCGATCAGGCGCCGGGCCATGCGCGTCGCTTCCTCGTGGAGCGGTTCCGGGAGCTGGGGATCGCGGAGACCTACGTGGGCCGGGTCGTGGTTACCGAACTGGTCACCAACAGCTACAAGCACGTGGGGTTCGGGCACATCGTCGTCCGCGTCCTGCCGGACGTGCGGGACGGGCTCGTGCGGATCGAGGTCTGGGACCAAGGGGCGGGGACGCCCGAAGTCCGTCCGGAGAACTACGAGGCGACCAGCGGGCGGGGGCTGCTGATGCTGGCGCAGCTCGTGCAGGACTGGGGCGTCCGGCCGCTCGTCGAGGAGGGGAAGGTCGTATGGGTGGCCTACGCGCCGTGACGCCGTGCGTCCTGCGGTGGCGCACCAGGCATCGCGCCACAGCGGCACGGCATCTCGATCTGCTCGCCGTCGCCGTGCTCGCGAAGGGCTACCGGTTCGTCAAGCTCTACCGCGCCGAGGAACTGCCGGGCCGGCCGCTGCTGCTGTGGGTGTTCGCGTTCGGACGGGAGCACAGGCATGTGCGGGTGGCGGTCGGTGTGCGCGTTACGTCCGGCGGCGCGTGGGGCTACTTCGAGGACGGCCGCTTCCTCGCTCTCTGCGGTGACGCGGAGGCGGCGGCCGTGCGGGTCGACGCCGTCCTGAGGCACCGCATGTTCCCGTCCACGTGGTGAGTGGAGGTATCACCGTGGTCTCGTACGTACCGAACAGCCGGTATCGCGGCGCGTCTTGCGTGCCCGGGCACGAGTTCGGAAATCGGCTGGAGGTCGATCTCGACATCGAGACGGCCCTGCGGCGGTTGCGGTCCGCCTTTCCCGGCGTGTGCATCTGGCATGGCGAGTACACCGGGTCGCTGTGGGCGCTGTTGCCTGGGCGGCTCGTCGAGGCGCGGGTGGCCGCGGATCTCGCGCGAAGGTTGCAGGCGGAACTGGGCTGCGCACGGCCAGGCCGTATGACGCCCGCGTCGGACCGGGTGTCCGGCGGCTCGCGGCGGTCGGTGCGGAAGCTCGTGCGGGTGTGGTTGCGTCCGCTGGCGCGGCTTTGCTGGAGGGCGTCCTGAATTGTCGCTTTCGGGTCCGGGTTTTCCCCGGGTTCGGTGACCGGTTGTGGGCAGAGGGACGGAACGGTGGCCGGAAGTGCCTAGCGTTTCGGCATGGTCGCGTTTTCCCACGAGTGGGCCCTGGTGGACGTGGAGACGTCCGGGTTCAGGGCCGTCCAGCACAGGGTGCTCTCCATTGCCGTAGCGACGGTCGGAAAGGACGGGAGGCCGGGTGAGGAATTCTCCACCCTGCTCGATCCGGGATGCGATCCGGGGCCGGTTCACATACATGGGCTGACGGCCGATCGGCTGAAAGGGTCGCCTAAGTTCGGAGACGTCGCCGGGCGCGTCGCGGAAATGCTCGACGGCCGGGTTCTCGTGGCCCATAACGCGCCATTCGATTACGGATTCCTGGCCCAGGAGTTCAGGCGGGCGGGCGAGGGTCTTCCGGTCGAGTCGAGGCTGTGCACGCTCGCGCTGAACCGGCGGCTGGCTCCGGCGACGCCCGACCTGAAGCTCGCCACCCTGGCCGCGCATTACGGCGTGCGGATGGGAAGAGCGCATGACGCGAGGGAGGACGTCCGGGCGCTCGCCGGGGTGCTGCGGGGGTCGCTCGACGAGGCGGCGCGGCTGGGGGTGCGGCTGCCGCTGGTGGCGTGTCCGCCCAAGCAGACCGGGGTGTTCCGGCCGTCGGCGCCGAAGGTCCGCTGCGCGTTCCGGTGTCCGGGACGTCTCGGGGACGGGGCGCCGCTCGTCCAGGGGATGAAGGTCGCGATCACCGGGGAGACCGGTGTGGCGAGGGAGGAGCTCGTCGCGCGGGCCGTGGCCGCGGGGCTGAACGTCATGTCGTCGGTGAGCAGGTTCACCAGCGTGCTCGTGACCAATGACCGCGGTTCCGGGACGGCCAAAGCCCGAAAGGCGCGTGAGAACGGTGTGCCCGTCATCGACGAGCGCACATTCCTGCGAATGCTCGACGACGTGCGCCCCGGTACGCCGCACGGTGAAAAGCAGTCGGTGGCCACGGCTCCGGCTCCGAAAACGGAGGGTGCGCGGCCGTTGGACGGGCGGCGGGTGCTCGTGCTCGGCGGGACCCATCCGAAGGCGTCCAGGGCGCGGGGACGCGTCGTGGAACTCGGAGGCGCGGCGGCGATCAACCTGTCGGCGACCGTCACCGACGTGGTCGCCCTCGACCGGGACGACCGCCGTATGGAGCGGGTCGTGAAGCTGGAGCTTCCGGTGCACGAGGAGCGCTGGCTGGAGGCGCCCGAGCGCGGGCCGGTGCGCGAGGGGACGCGGGTCCTGCCGCGCGGCGGCGCCGTCGACCTGCCGCGGGGCGGCCGGTGGACGGTCGAGGCGTCGTGGGTGCGGCACCCGTCCTGCGAGGTGGACGTGGTGGCGTTCGCGCTGGACGAGGACGGCCAGGTGTCCGGAGACGAGGACTTCGTCTTCTACAACGCGGCCGAGACACCGGACGGGGCGGTGCGGCTCGTCGCGGACGGACCGGCCGAGCAGCAGGTCGTCGTGGACCTCGCGGCGCTGCCGGAGGCCGTCCGGACCGTCACCGTCGCCGCCGCGATCGACGGCGACGCGACGTTCGGGGAGCTGGGCGCCGTCGAGCTGGTGGTGGGCCCGGACGACGCGGAGAGCGCGTTCGTCCAGGCGACGCTCGACGCGGGGACCAGCGAGCGGACGATGCTGCTCGCTGAGCTCTACCGGCGCGGCGGCGTGTGGCGGCTGCGGGTGGTCGGCCAGGGGAACGAGTTCGGGCTCGCGGAGCTGGCACGCGGGTTCGGCGTCGACATCGAGGAGTGATGCCTGCTCAGGGCACAGTTCACGGCACGGAGGGTAAGGGTTTCGTGGACGTTTCGGACAGGTGGGGGCGGAGCGGGTAGATCTGGCTTCGTGCAGGTGAGTTATGTGAGCGAGGCGACGCCGGGCCGGCCCAACGAGGACTTCGTCGCGGCGGGGCCGGGGTGGGTCGTGCTGCTGGACGGGGCGACGGCGCCGCCGGGGGTGGACAGCGGCTGCGCGCACGACCCGGCGTGGCTGGTGCGGAGGCTCGGCGGGCAGATCGCGGCGCGGATGGCGCTGGAGGACGGCAAGCCGCTGCCGGACCTCGTCGCCGAGGCGATCAAGGTGACGGGGGAGGCGCACACCGGCACGTGCGACCTGGAGAACCCGGACAGCCCGTCCGCGACGGTGTCGCTGCTGCGGCGGCGCGGCGACGCGGTGGAGTGGTTCGTGCTGGCGGACTCGCCGATCGTGCTGGACGTCGGGGAGATCCGGGTGATCCGCGACGACCGGGTCGACCGGCTGCCGAGCTACACCCTGGAGGCCGTCCGGAAGTCGCGCAACAGCCCGGGCGGGTTCTGGGTGGCGAGCACGAAGCCGGAGGCGGCGTACGAGGGGCTGACCGGGGAGGTGCCGGTCGCGGGGCTGCGGCGGGCGGCGGTGCTGAGCGACGGCGCGTCCCGGCTGGTCGAGCTGTTCGGCCGGCTCGACTGGGACGGCCTGCTGCGCGTGCTGGACGACGAGGGCCCGCGCGAGCTCGTCCGCCGGACCAGGGCCGCCGAGGAGTCGGAGACGGTCGCGCGCGGCAAGCGCCACGACGACGCCACCGCCGTCCTCGTCCGGTTCTAGACGTTGAGTTGTGGGGGGGGGGGGGGGGGGGGGGGGGGGCCGGCCGCCCCCCCCCCCCCCCCCACAGGGGGGGGGGGGGGGGGGGGGGG
>NZ_WBMS02000041.1:40040-88419 GCF_008923205.2 Actinomadura physcomitrii
TCCGCGGTTTGTGTGTCTTTGTGTGGGGTGGGGCGTGTTTTCGCCCGCTCCCCCCCCCCCCCCCCCCCCACAACTCAACGGGTTGGTGGGGCGATGTGCGGCCACCACGCCGTCAGGTCTTCGGGGAGGTGCATGCCGTCGACGCGGAGGGTTGCGGGCATGCGCGGGAAGCGGCGTCCGGCGGGGAAGGTGCGCTCGTAGGACGGCGGGTCGAGGACGACGACGCGGGTGCCGTTGACGGCCGGGACGTCGGCGGGCACGCCCTCGTTGTAGATCCACTCGCCGTGGGCGTCGACGAGGTTCCACGGGCTGGAGACGATCGGCGGGCCCGGCGGGACGTCCGCGTCCAGGAAGCACGCGACGATCTCGGGCGGCGGCGGGGTGCCGGGCATGCAGCCGGGACGCCCGATGAGGGCGCCTGCGAGCAGGACGTGCAGCTGGAAGTTGTCGCCGATGCCGCCGATGGTGACCGTCCAGCCCCGCCGGGTGGCGCGGTCCAGGACGAGGATCCGCTCGCCGTCCAGCACCCGCAGCAGCGCCTGGACGTGGTCCATGTGCGGGAGGTGCTCGGCGGCCTTGCCGGCGGCGAACGCGCGGAAGTCGCGGTCGTCCAGGCCGGTGCGGGTGGCGGGGGACGTCTGCAGGACGGTGCTGGACGCCATCGCGAACTGCGGCAGCGCGAACCACGACATCATCGCGGTCACCGTGCCGTCGCCGAGCACCGGCTTGACGGTGTCGAAGACCTGCTGGGAGGGCTGCTCCTCCTGCATGTCGGGCGGCTTCCCGCCCGTCGCCTCCGTCCAGGCGTTGCCGAACGCGAGCGCCGCCGCGGTGGCCTCGGTGAGCCGGTGGACGACGGCGCGGCCGACCGGGTCGGGGTCGGCGCCGTCCTCGATCCAGGCGCCGGACACGACCGCGAGCCACCCGCCGAGGTTCACCGGCGCCTCGGCGATGCCCTCCGCCATCCGGGGCAGCGCCGCCGCCTTCGCCTCGACGGAGGCCGTCTGCGCCTCCCGCATCAGCCGGGGGAGGAGATCACCGAAGGACCGGTCCTCGACGATCGCCGCGCGGACGATCTCGTCGACGACCTGGTGGAGCGCCGCACTCATAGGTGATCACCCTGGCACAGCGGGGCCGCCGGGCGAACATTGTGGAATCTGATTCTAGAATGTCGGCATGGAGTCACAGGATTTCGCCGACGTGCTCAAGGCCGTCCGCAGCTTCGTCCGCGACGAGGTCGTCCCCCGAGAGGAGGAGATCGAGGAGACCGACGCGATCCCGGAGCCGCTGCGGCGGACGTCCCGGGACATGGGCCTGTTCGGGTACGCCCTGCCCGAGCAGTACGGCGGGCTCGGCCTGTCGCTGAGCGAGGAGGTCCGGCTCGTCTTCGAGCTCGGCTACACCAGCCCCGCGTTCCGCTCCATGTTCGGCACCAGCAACGGCATCGCCGGGCAGGTCCTGGTGCACTCCGGCACCGACGAGCAGAAGGCCGCGTGGCTGCCGCGCCTCGCGTCCGGCGAGATCGTCGGCGCGTTCGCGCTCACCGAGGCCGAGGCCGGATCCGACCCGAGCACGCTGACCACCTCCGCGACCCGCTACGGCGACGACTACGTCATCAACGGCGCCAAGCGGTTCATCACCAACGCCCCCGAGGCCGACGTCTTCATGGTCTTCGCCCGGACCGGCGGCCCCGGCTCCCGCGGCATCTCCACCTTCCTCGTCGAGAGCGGCACCGCCGGCCTCAGCGTCGGCCCCGCCGACCAGAAGATGGGCCAGCGCGGCGCCCACACCGCCGAGGTGTTCTTCGACGGCGTCCGCGTCCCCGCGACAGCGATGGTCGGGACGGAGGGCACCGGGTTCCGCACCGCCATGGCGTCCCTCGCCCACGGGCGCCTCAGCATCGCCGCCCTCTGCGTCGGCCTCGCCCAGCGCATCCTCGACGACACCGTCGAGTACGCCAAGACCCGCCACCAGGGCGGCGGCGCCATCGGCGAGTACCAGCTCATCCAGGGCCTCATCGCCGACTCCCAGGCCGAGCTGTACGCCGGACGGTCCATGGTGCTGGAGGCCGCCCGCGCCTACGACGCCGGCGAGGACACCAAGCTCGGCCCGTCCTGCGCCAAGTACTTCTGCTCCGAGATGGTCGGACGCGTCGCCGACCGCGGCGTCCAGGTCTTCGGCGGCATGGGCTACATGCGCGGCGTCTCCGTCGAACGGTTCTTCCGCGACGTCCGGCTGTTCCGCATCTACGAGGGCACCAGCCAGATCCAGCAGCTCGTCATCGCCCGGAGCTTGCTGCGCTGACCTGCGAAGACGCCTGCCAGCGGCGCCCGGGGGAATCCAGTTCGCGCGCGGTCCCGAGTCCGTGTATCGTTTTCCCTGCGCGAACGACGCAAGCCCCTTTAGCTCAGTCGGCAGAGCGTCTCCATGGTAAGGAGAAGGTCTACGGTTCGATTCCGTAAAGGGGCTCAACGGCACCACGGCCGCCATCCGGACGATCGGACGGCGGCCTTCGTCGTTCCAGGCCCGCGCCCCGCCGCGGGCGGGGGAAGAACCTCCCCGCGCGCCGGGACGGGCGGGCGCGGACCGATTCGCTCCAATCGGGGCCCTGTGATACCGTCCCACCGGTTCCAGCAGGGCGTTCGCCGGGTCACCCACATCCACCGGGTACTCTGGGGAGCGGCCCGCGGGCCCACGGAACGCCGGTTCCCCGATCCTCGATCCGGGAATTCGCGTTTCCGAGGTCAGGTGAGCATCCGGTATCCTTGCAATCCGGTCCACACCGACCAGCACGGCGGGGTAGCTCAGTCAGGCAGAGCAAGCGGCTCATAATCGCTGTGTCGCCGGTTCAAGTCCGGCCCTCGCTACTACCCATCTCTCTCACCCCCGCGGGGGTGAGCAGGGCTGGGTCGAATCTCCGGTCGCCCTTCCGGGGCGTCCGGGATGCGTAGTCCATGTTCCTAGCTCAGAAAGGCACTCCATCGTGGCTGCCACCGACGTACGGCCGAAGATCACGCTGGCCTGCCAGGAGTGCAAGCACCGCAACTACATCACGCGGAAGAACCGGCGCAACGACCCGGACCGCCTCGAGATCAAGAAGTACTGCCCCAACTGCCGGACCCACCGTCCGCACCGGGAGACCCGCTAGCCGGGGTTCGGACGGGAAGTACTGCCCCGCTGCGCTCATTGAGGGCCAGGACCCACCGTCCGCACCGGGAGACCCGCTAACCCGGGTCCGGACGGGAAGTACTGCCCCGCTGCGCTCATTGAGGGCCAGGACCCACCGTCCGCACCGGGAGACCCGCTAACCCGGGTCCGGACGCCGCGGCTCGCCGCATCGTCCACGGCACGACAACTTCTTGGCGCTTGCCCTGACATCGATCAGCCCGCCCCCGCGGTGAGACCCGCGGGGGCGGGCTGAACGTCATTCTGTTACGGTCCCGTCGAGACGTTGCAATCGTGCTCCGACGAGGGCGCCGCGGCCGCGCGACCCCGCCGGGACCTGGAGGGACGGACTGCATGGCACTCAACCGCGACTTCATCGGGCGGAGCTTCCCGCCCAGCGAGCCGTACGAGGTCAGCCGCGTGAAGATCCGCGAGTTCGCGGACGCCATCGGCGACGGCAACCCGATCTACCGCGACCGCGAGGCCGCGAAGGCGGCGGGCCACCCCGACGTCATCGCCCCGCCGACGTTCCCGATCGTGGTGTCGCTGGGCAACCCCGGTCTCGCCGACCCCGACCTCGGCCTCAACTACGCGATGGTCGTGCACGGCGAGCAGCGGTTCGAGTACACCCGCCCGGTGCGCGCCGGCGACGTGGTGACCTGCACCTCGACGATCACCGAGATCAAGTCGATCGGCAACAACGAGAAGATGGTCGTCGAGACGGACGTGAAGACCGTCGAGGGCGAGCTGATCTGCAAGACCTACAACACGATCGTGGAGCGGGGGGCCTGATGACCGCGAAGGTGAACTACGCCGACGTCGAGGTCGGCACCGAGATCCCGGCGCGGACCTACCCGATCGACCGCGCCAACCTGGTGATGTACGCGGGCGCGTCCGGCGACTTCAACCCGATCCACTGGCGGGAGAGCTTCGCCAAGTCCGTCGGGCTGCCGGACGTCATCGCGCACGGCATGTTCACGATGGCGCAGGGCGGCCGGTTCGTGACCGACTGGGCCGGGGACCCGGGAGCCGTGGTGGACTACGGGGTACGGTTCTCCTCGCCGGTCGTGGTGCCCGACGAGGGCGGCGCGACCCTGGAGATCAGCGGCAAGGTGGAGGAGAAGCTCGACGACAACAAGGTCGTCGTGGCGCTCACCGCCAGGTCGAACGACCAGAAGGTCCTCACGCGCGCCAAGGCCGTCGTCCGGCTCGCCTGAGGCCCGCCGGGCACGCACCGGCCGGGCGTCCGGCCGGTGCGCACGGACGTGCAGGGACGGGGAGGGGACGGCACGGTGGCGGTGTTCGCGGAAGAGGTGAACCTGGCCGGGTACACCACGCTGCGGCTGGGCGGCCCGGCGCGGCGCTTCGTCGAGGCGACGACGGAGGCGGAACTGGTCGCGGCGGTCCGCAAGGCCGACGACGCGGGCGAGCCGGTGCTGGTGCTCGGCGGCGGCAGCAACCTCGTGGTCGCGGACGCCGGGTTCCCGGGGACCGTGGTGCACGTCGGGGCCCGCGGCGTCGAGCGCACCGCCGGCGACGGCGATACCGTCCTGGTCCGGGTGCGGGCCGGCGAGGACTGGGACCCGTTCGTCGCGCGCTGCGTCTCGGACGGTCTCGCCGGCGTCGAGTGCCTGTCCGGAATCCCTGGGCGGGTCGGCGCGACCCCGATCCAGAACGTCGGCGCGTACGGGCAGGACGTCAGCGAGACGATCGTGGAGGTCCGCGCGTACGACCGGCGGGCGCGCGCGTGCGTGACCCTCGACCGCGACGCGTGCCGCTTCACCTACCGGCACAGCGTGTTCAAGGGCAATGACCGGTACGTGGTGCTGGACGTGACGTACGCGCTGCGCGAGACGGAGGAGTCGCAGCCGATCGCGTACGCCGAGCTGGCGAGGCGCCTCGGCGTGCGGCCGGGCGAGCGGGTGTCGCTGAAGGAGGCGCGCGACGCCGTCCTGGAGCTGCGGCGCGGCAAGGGCATGGTGCTGGACGCCGCCGACCCCGACTCGCGCAGCGCCGGCTCGTTCTTCACCAACCCGATCCTCACCTCGGAGCAGCTCGCCGGGCTGGAGCGCCGCGTCGCCGAGCGGCTCGGCCCGGACGCGGCCTTCCCGCGCTACCCGGAACCGGACGGGCGGACCAAGACGTCCGCCGCCTGGCTGATCGACAAGGCGGGGTTCGCGAAGGGCCACGCGCGCGGCCCGGTGCGCATCTCCACCAAGCACACGCTCGCGCTGACGAACCCGGGCGGCGCGTCCACCGCGGACCTGCTGGCGCTGGCCCGCGAGGTCCGCGCGGGCGTCCGCGACGCGTTCGGCGTGGAGCTGGTGAACGAGCCCGTCATGGTCGGCGTCGCCCTCTGAGCCCCGGCCTCGTTTTGACGTCGCAGGTGGGGCGCTTGATAGCCTGCTCGCGTCGAGGGGGAGTAGTCCCAATCGCGTGATCGACATGCTGGCGCCGCGGACGGCGCCCGGTCGCGCGGGCCTCCGCAGGAGGCGGACGAGACCTTCGGCCCGGCAGTCATGCCGGGTCGAGGTCGCACGCCCGAAACGGCTCCCCCCGCCCTCCGCCCGGCATCCGAGCGAGAGGGACCCGTGGTCACCGCATTCATCATCAGCCTGGCCGTCATCTTCGTCGCGGAGCTCGGCGACAAGAGCCAGCTCATGGCCATGACGTTCGCGACGCGCTTCCGCGCGATGCCCGTGCTGATCGGCATCACCGCCGCGACCGCGCTGGTACACCTGGCGAGCGTCGTGGTCGGCGCGGTGCTCGGCGCCGCGCTGCCGACCCGGCCGATCTCGGTGCTCGCCGGGCTGGCGTTCCTCGGCTTCGCGATGTGGACGCTGCGCGGCGACGAGCTGGACGACGAGGAGCGCGACAAGGCCCGCAAGGCGAGCGGCTCGGCGATCCTGGCCGTCGGCACGGCGTTCTTCCTCGCCGAGCTGGGCGACAAGACGATGCTGGCGACGATCACCCTCGCCGCCGACCACGGCGGGTTCCTCGGGCTGACCGGCATCTGGCTCGGCTCGACGATCGGGATGGTAGCGGCGGACGCCCTCGCCATCGTGGTCGGGCAGGCGCTGGGCAAGCGGCTGCCCGAGCGGGTCATCAAGTACGGCGCGGCGGCGGGGTTCGCGGTGTTCGGCGCCCTGCTGCTGGTCGAGGGCGCCGGCGGCTGAGCTCTTGACGAAGTTAGTTATCAGACACTAACTTACTCTCCATGGGCCCGAGGATGAGCGCCGACGAGCGCCGCGAGCTGGCGATCAAGGCTGCGATGGCCGAGTTCGCGAGCGGCGGCTACGACGGCACGTCCACCGCGGCCATCGCCGAGCGCGTCGGCGTCTCCCAGCCCTACATGTTCCGGCTGTTCCCGACCAAGCGCGCCCTGTTCCTCGCCGCCGCCGACCGCTGCTTCGCCGACATCGAGACCGTCCTGCGGGACGCCGCGGGCGGCCTGCACGGCAAGGAGGCGATGACCGCGATGGCCGAGGCCTACCGCCGGCTCCTGCGCGAGGACCCGACGCTGCTGCGCTTCCAGCTCAAGATCTACGGCGCCGCGGTCGGTGAGGACGAGCTGGCCCGCCTCGGCCACCACCGGTGGGCGCGGCTGTTCCGGCTGGTCGGCGACCTGAGCGGCGCGCCGCCGGAGGAGGTCGTCCGGTTCATGGCGGTCGGCACGCTGGTGAACGTGCTGACCGCGTTCCAGGTCCCGTACGTCCCCGGCGACGATCTGCCCGCGTCGCTGGAAGCCTGGTCCGAGGGGCTGCGGGGCGCCGATGCCCTCGATCCGGACGGCCGGTGAGCGGCCGGCCGTCCGGACCGACGCCGATTTTTTTTACCCGCCCGAGTTAGTGAGTGATAACTAATGAAGACGCCGCATCCCGTCCGCACCTTCATCGTCACCGGCATCGCGCTGTTCATGGTGGCGCTCGACAACCTCATCGTCACCAACGCGCTCCCCGACATCCGCACCGACCTCGGCACCGGCCTCGAAGGCCTCGAATGGACGGTCAACGCCTACACCCTCACCTTCGCGGTCCTGCTGCTGCCCGCCGCCGCGATCGCCGACCGGTGGGGACGCCGCCGGCTGTTCATCGGCGGCCTCGCCGTCTTCACCGCCGCGTCCGCCGCCGCCGCGCTCGCCCCGGACATCGGCACGCTCATCGCCGCCCGCGCCGTCCAGGGCGCCGGCGGCGCGATCGTCATGCCGCTCACCCTCACCCTCCTCGCCGCCGCCGTGCCGCCCGCCCGCCGTAGCGTCGCGCTCGCCGCCTGGAGCATGATGAGCGGCCTCGGCGTCGCGCTCGGCCCCGTCCTCGGCGGCGCCGTCACCCAGGCCGCCACCTGGCAGTGGATCTTCTGGATCAACGTCCCGGTCGGCGCGGTGCTGCTCGCCCTCGCCCCCGGGTTCCTCACCGAGAGCCGCGGCGCCGCCAAGCGCCTCGACCTGCCCGGCACCGTCCTGATCGCCGGCGGCGTCCTCGGCCTCGTCCTCGGGCTCGTCCGCGCCAACGAGCACGGCTGGACCAGCGCCCAGGTCCTCGGCTCCCTCATCGCCGGCGCCGTCCTCGTCGCCGCCTTCGTCGCCTACGAGGCGCGCACCGCCGAACCGATGCTCCCGCTGCGGATGTTCCGCAGCCGCGGCTTCAGTATCGTCAACGGCCTCGCCCTCGCCATGTCGTTCGGCATGTTCGGCGCGACGTTCCTGCTCATCCAGTTCATGCAGGGCATCCAGCACATGAGCCCGCTCGGCGCCGGCGTCCGCTCCCTGCCGTGGACCGGCATGCCGCTGCTCGTCGCCCCGCTCACCCCGCCGCTCATCGCCCGCCTCGGCATCCGGTACGTCCTCGCGATCGGGCTCGCGCTGCAGACCGCCGCCCTGGCCTGGCTCGCCGCCGTCCTCTCGCCCGGCGTGGGCTACGGCGCGATGGTGCCCGCGTTCGTCCTCGCCGGGATCGGCATGGCGCTGTTCTTCCCGCCGCTCGCCCGCGCCGTCCTCGGCTTCGCGCCGCCCGAGCTGTCCGGCGTCGCGTCCGGCGTGAGCAACTCGCTGCGCCAGCTCGGCACCGTCCTCGGCGTCGCGGTCCTCGGCGCCGTCTTCGCCGCGCAGGGCGACTTCACCACCCCGCAGGCGTTCACCGACGGCCTCCAGCCCGCGCTGTGGCTCGGTGCCGCCGCCCTCGGCGCCGGAACCGTCGCCGCCCTCCTGATCCCCGCCCACCTCCCGGCCACCGCCGAACCGGTCCCGGTCAAGGCTTCCGAACCCGCCGAAACCAGCTCCTGACCCGCACCCGGCGCGCGGCGGGACGACCTCAGGACGCCCCACCGCGCGCCGCGCCATTCCTCAGAAGACCTCAGCGCCCCAGGCGTCGATGCCGTTCAAAAGGTGCTTGCGGACGTCGTCGGGAGCGGCCGACGCGCGCACCGACTGCCGTGCCAGCTCCGCCAGCTCGGCGTCGGAGAAGCCGTGCACGTCCCGGACCAGGTCGTACTGGCGGGCGAGGCGCGACCCGAACAGCAGCGGGTCGTCGGCGCCCAGCGCGATCGACGCGCCCGCCTCGAACAGCCGCCGCACCGGGACGTCCGCCGGCGTCGCCGCCACCCCCAGGCTCACGTTCGACGCCGGGCACACCTCCAGCGTCACGCCCCGGTCCACGATGCGCTCCAGCAGCCGCGGATCCTCCACCGCACGCACCCCGTGCCCGATCCGGTCGGCGTCCAGCGTCTCCAGGCACTCCCGGACGCTCGCCGGGCCGAGCAGCTCGCCGCCGTGCGGGTCCGACAGCAGCCCGCCCCGCTTGGCGATCCGGAACGCGCCCTCGAAGTCGTAGGCCCGGCCGCGCCGCTCGTCGTTGGACAGCCCGAACCCCACCACGCCCTGCCCGGCGTACCGGACGGCGAGCCGCGCGAGCGTCTTGGCGTCCAGGGGGTGCCGGGTCCGGTTCGCGGCGATCACCACGCCGATCCCGACGCCGGCCGCCTCGCCCGCCTCGCGCGCCGCGTCCAGCACCAGCTCGACGGTCGGCGTCAGCCCGCCGAACTTCGCCGCGTACCCGCTCGGATCGACCTGGATCTCCAGCCAGCCCGACCCCTCGGCCGCCTCGTCCTGCGCCGTCTCCCGCAGCAGCCGCCGCAGGTCGTCGGGCGTCCGCAGGACGGAACGGGCGATGTCGTACAGCCGCTGGAACCGGAACCAGCCGCGCTCGTCGGTCGCGTGCAGCTTCGGCGGCCAGTCCTCCACCAGGGCGTCCGGCAGGTGGACGCCGTGCTCGGCGGCCAGCTCCACCAGCGTCGAATGCCGCATCGACCCGGTGAAGTGCAGATGCAGGTGCGCCTTGGGGAGCAGGGCCACGTCCGGACGGGCCGAGCCGGGCCGCGCGGCGGCGGGTTCGGCGGGGGCCGGCTCCACATTCCCTCGCGGGGAACGGTCCTGGGCCGGGCTGGGTGACACGGTACGGGCCTCCATGGACCAATGTTGCCGGATGGCGCGTCCCGCTGAACCCCTGCCCCACCAGGATCATCACACCGGACTACCCCGCATGGCACCTGGCGGCCATCCCCGCCCGTGGACATCACCGAAAAAACTCGGAACCCGCGTGCAACCCCGCTCCGTGGTCGCGCGTATACGAGGGGCGCAAGAGGAGAACAACGGACGGGCAGAGAGGGACACAGACGATGATCACGCTGAAGGCCGCACTGATCGCGGCGGGCGCCATCGGGACCGTGGCCGTGGGCGGCGGCGCCACGTGGGCCATGACCGGCTCCCACCACAACGCGGGCCTCCAGTCCGGCGACTCGAAGCTGCCGGCCGCGCACCGGGTCGTCGACGCCGCGCCGAAGACCGCGCCGACCTGCCTGCCGACGCAGCTCCCCAAGACCGGCAAGCTCCCCACGGGCAAGCTCCCGAAGACCGGCGCCCTGCCCAAGCCGGGCGACCTGCCGACCGCCGGCCTCCCGACGACCGGCAAGCTGCCCGAAGGCAAGCTGCCCGGCACGGAGAAGCTCCGCAAGCAGACCGACGCCCTCAAGAAGAAGGCGGCCGCCGCCAAGCCCACGGTCGCCGTCCCGAACCCCGGTGTCCCCGGTGTTGCCGCCCCCGGCAGCCGGCCGACCGCGCTCCCGTCCGGCAAGCCCGAGTTGCCGGCCTGCGCGCCGTCCGCCAAGCCGCTGCCCAAGGGCGGCGTTCCGGCCGCCAAGCCGTCCGCGCGCGTCCCCGGCAAGCCCGCGGTGCCCGCCGTCCCCGCCCTCGACTGCCGCACCCTCGCCCCCGCCGTGAAGATCGGCGGGCCCGTCGAGAAGACCGTCATGCTCGCCAAGGGCCTCAAGTACAGCGCCGCCACCCCCGGCACCGCCGACCTCAAGAAGCTGAACATCTGCGCCGTCACGCAGAAGTGGACCGGCAAGGCCGGCCGGTGGCTCACCGTCGAAACGCTGAAGACGCCCGCCGGAATGACGCAGAATCAGCTCCGGCAGGCGCTGAAGCTGCCCGAGGGCGGCACCCCGCTCACCGTCGACGGCGTCGCCGCCTACCAGGGGCCGCGCGGCGGCGGGGTCCTGGTGTTCGACCCGAGCGGCTACTCGCTGTTCGTCAACGGCAGCCCCGTCCTCGCCGGCGGGCCGAAGGACGTCGCCACCGCCCTGCGGCAGGCGCAGTAGAAACAAGGACCCGGGCGGACGGCCAGGTGCGGGGCCGTCCGCCCAGGACGCGGGATCCCCTCCACCCGGACGGAGAACAGTGGGGCGTCGAGACGACGAGTCGTTCGTTGAGTTCGTGGCGGAACGCGGCGATGCCCTGCTGCGCACCGCCTCGCTGATGTGCGGTGCCCGGCAGGACGCCGAGGACATCCTGCAGACCGCGCTGGAAAAGGCGTACCGGCACTGGGGACGGCTGGACGCCGACACCGACCCCGAGCCCTACGTGCGCCGGATCCTGGTCAACCTGGTGATCAGCCGGTCCCGGCGCTGGAAGGTGCTGCGGGAGATCCACATGGCGAGGCCGCCCGAGACGCCGACGCTCGCGGGTACCCACGCCGTCGAGCTGAGGGGGACGCTCATGGACGAACTGCGCAGGCTCGGCGCCCGGCAGCGGGCGGTGCTCGTGCTGCGCTTCTGGGAGGACCTCTCGGAGGCGGAGACCGCACGGGTGCTCGGCTGCTCCGTCGGCACCGTCAAGAGCCAGGCCTCCCGGGGGCTCGCCAGACTCCGGGAGCGACTCGGCGCGAACCTGGCGCCAATGGGGAGCTGAACGATGGACCTCGAGAGCGAACTCCGCGCGGCCATGGCCGAGCAGGTGGCCGGGACCGCCGCGCCGCCCTCGCTCGTGGCCGACGTGCGGCGCCGCCACCGGCGCCGCGCCAACCGGATCCGCGCCACCGTCGGCGTCGCCGCCGCGTCCGTCGCCGCGCTCGCCCTGGTGCCCACCTACCAGTCGTTCCGGGCCACACCTGCCGGAGAGTCCGCCACCTCCCGCCCCTCGGGCGGGCCGGCGATCCTCGAGCAGCCGGAACGGCGGCCCGCCTCGGGCCTCCCCGCGTCCCCGTCGCCAGAGGGGAGGCCCGAGGCGGGATCAACGCCGAAGCCGTCCGCGCGCCCGCGGCCCGGCGGCGGCGCCGGCGGGGGAGACGAGCGGCCCGGCGGCCCCGGCCCCGCGGTGAAGCTCCCGGACTGGGTCACCTACCTGCCGGGCGGCCTCACCGCCACCGGCCCCTGCACGGTCACCGGCGACGCCAAGCGCCGCACCACCACTTGCAAATGGGGCGGGACGTCCGGCTGGGTGCAGATCGCCCTCGTCAAGGGCAGCGGCATCGGCCTCACCGACCTCGCCCCCGTCGGCGGCGTCCCCACCCGCACCACCGTCCGCGGCATGCCCGCGCTCGCCGGCGACCGCCCCGGCTCCGGCCGCCAGGTCTCCTGGATCGCCAAGCCCGGCACCGGCGTCACCGTCACCGCCGCCGGCACCGCGAAGGACCAGCTCATGCGGATCGCCGACGGCGTCCGCCCCTAGACCACGCTCCGGCGGGGCCGTCCTCGAATGGCGGAGAGGGGCCGCCAGGACACCCCCGCCGGAGCGTCCTCGAATGAGAAGGCCCCGAGGCGAGAGCCTCGGGGCCTTCTCATTCGAGCCGGATCACTCGGAGAGGAGCTTGGCTACCCGGGAGACGCCTTCTACCAGGTCGTCGTCGCCCAGGGCGTAGGAGAGGCGGAAGTAGCCGGGGGTGCCGAACGCCTCGCCGGGCACCAGCGCGACCTCGGCCTCCTCCAGGATCAGCGACGCCAGCTCCACCGACGTCTCCGGGCGCTTGCCGCGGATCTCCTTGCCGAGCAGCGCCTTGACCGACGGGTAGGCGTAGAACGCGCCCTCCGGCTCCGGGCAGACCACGCCGGGGATCTCGTTCAGCATCCTCACGATCGTCTGGCGGCGCCGGTCGAACGCCTTGCGCATCTCCGCGACGGCCGACAGGTCGCCGGTCACCGCGGCGAGCGCCGCGGCCTGCGAGACGTTCGCCACGTTCGACGTCGCGTGCGACTGCATGTTCGCGGCGGCCTTCACCACGTCCGCGGGACCGATCAGCCAGCCCACCCGCCAGCCCGTCATCGCGTACGTCTTCGCCACGCCGTTCAGCACCAGCGTGCGGTCGGCGAGCTCCGGCACCACGACGGGCATCGAGTGGAACTCGGCGTCCCCGTACACCAGGTGCTCGTAGATCTCGTCGGTGATCACCCAGAGGCCGTGCTCGTCGGCCCACCGGCCGATCGCCTCGATCTCGCCGCGGGAGTACACCGCGCCGGTCGGGTTGGACGGGGAGACGAACAGCAGCACCTTCGTCCGGTCGGTGCGGGCCGCCTCCAGCTGCTCGACGCTCACCTTGTAGCCGGTGGTCTCGTCGGCGACCACGTCCACCGGCACGCCGCCCGCCAGCTTGATCGACTCGGGGTAGGTCGTCCAGTACGGGGTCGGGACGAGCACCTCGTCACCCGGGTCCAGCAGCGCCGCGAACGCCTCGTACACCGCCTGCTTGCCGCCGTTGGTCACCAGGACCTGCGACGCCTCGACCTTGTAGCCGGAGTCCCGCTCGGTCTTCTCGGCGATGGCGGCGCGCAGCTCGGGCAGCCCGCCCGCCGGGGTGTACTTGTGGAAGCGCGGCACCCGGCAGGCGGTCACCGCCGCCTCGACGATGTAGTCCGGCGTCGGGAAGTCGGGCTCGCCCGCGCCGAACCCGATGACCGGGCGGCCCGCCGCCTTCAGGGCCTTGGCCTTGGCGTCCACGGCCAGCGTCGCGGACTCGGATATAGCGCCGATGCGCTTGGAGATGCGAGGACGGTCGATGCTCATATCCCTATCGTTACAGAAGCGAGGCCATGACCCGAGCGATATATCAGGGCCGGTGGCACGGGGTCCACGGCGTGCGCGGGGGTTCGCGCGCCGTCCGGTTCGACGCGGGGCGCTCGGGGACGTAGACTCACCTCCCTAGTGACGCGTCACCGGTATACGATCCTGTCCGCACACGGGCATGCCCAAGAGGTCGTAAGCTGGGGCACGGCACCGACCCGGTCCCGCGGCCGGGTGTTCTCCTTAGCCGGAGAATGAAGGGCAGTGGCTCAATTGGTAGAGCTCCGGTCTCCAAAACCGGCGGTTGGGGGTTCGAGTCCCTCCTGCCCTGCGAGGTGCGGTGCGCGCACCGGTGTCGGCCGCGCCACGGCGCCCGCCGTGGCGTCCCGCGGCGCGGGTCCGCGCGACAACCACTGGGTGGTTGGAACACGACCTATGAGGTGAACGGCGGCAATGGCGACTGAGATGCGCGGCGAGGCCGCGGCCAAGGACGAAGGCAAGGGGAAGTCCGCCCCCAGGCGGACCACCCCGGCGCTGTTCGTGCGCCAGGTCATCGCCGAGCTGCGCAAGGTCATCTGGCCGACCCGCCGCGAACTCGTCACCTACACCACCGTGTCCCTGGTGTTCGTGCTGATCATGGTCGCGATCGTGTCCGGGTTCGACTACGGCCTGCAGAAGGGGATCTACGAGATCTTCGGCTGAGCCCGGTCCGCCGCGCGGCCACCGCCGCCCGGTCCGGCCGCACCACCCGCAAGCCAGCACCGTATATCCATCACCGCAGACCGTCCGGAGAGAGAGTCACCGTGTCCGAGCCCTCACAGCCGCCCTACGACGAGGCCGTTGACGAGGCCCAGTCCGCCGCGGCTGCTGCGGCCGGCCAGGCGGCCGCGCCCGCCGAGGACGCGGCCGAGGCCGCCGTCGCCGCCGGCGAGGCCGAGCCCGCGGACGAGAAGCTCGAGGGCGAGGGCGTCGCGCCCGACGCCGCCGCGGACGCCGCCGACCTCGCCGAGGCCGTCGAGGGCGCGGACGCCGCCGACGTGCCCGCCGGCGAGGAGGGCGCGGACGAGGAGGCCGGCGAGGACGAGGAGGCCGCGGCGGAGCCGCCCGCCGACCCGTACGCCGACTTCAAGATGCAGCTGCGCCTCCAGCCTGGCGACTGGTACGTCGTGCACTCCTACGCGGGGTACGAGAACCGGGTCAAGACCAACATCGAGACCCGCACCCAGACCCTCAACATGGAGGACTACATCTTCCAGATCGAGGTCCCCCAGCACGAGGTGACCGAGATCAAGGGCGGCAAGCGGCAGAAGGTCAACGAGAAGGTCCTGCCGGGCTACATCCTCGTCCGGATGGAGCTGACCGACGAGTCGTGGGCCGCGGTCCGCAACACGCCGGGCGTGACCGGGTTCGTCGGCCTGCTGAACAAGCCGTCCCCGCTGAGCCTGGACGAGGTCGCCAACCTGCTGGCCCCCGAGCCGGAGGAGGGTGTCGCCAAGGCCAAGGAGCAGGCCAAGGTCGCCGCCACCGTCGACTTCGAGGTCGGCGAGTCGGTCACCGTCATGGACGGCCCGTTCGCCACCCTCCCCGCGACCGTGAACGAGATCAACGCCGAGCAGCAGAAGCTCAAGGTGCTGGTCTCGATCTTCGGCCGGGAGACCCCGGTGGAGCTCAGCTTCAACCAGGTCTCCAAGATCTGACCGCCGCCGCCCGTCCGGCGCGGTCTGATCAGCACGTAGTCTTGACGGGTCGCCCTCGCCTCCGCGGGGGTGGCCCGGTGCTCGTCTCGCCTCCGGGCGAGGGGCATCGATCGGCCCCGCGCATGCGGGGATGACCCCGAGGTCGCTGCGCTCGTCAAGGTGCGGCGTTGCTCACCGCGCACGCGGGGGATGCGGGGTCGGCCAAGGTCTCAACACGGCGGTCATGTTCCGCCCGCCGCGTTGCCCGGAGAACCGGGAGTCGGGACCACAGCGAAACGGAACACAGAGGAGAGACATGCCTCCGAAGAAAAAAGTGGCCGCCCTGGTGAAGGTCCAGTTGCAGGCGGGTCAGGCCACGCCGGCGCCGCCGGTGGGCACCGCGCTCGGTCCGCACGGCGTCAACATCATGGACTTCTGCAAGCAGTACAACGCTGCCACGGAGTCCCAGCGCGGCAACGTCATCCCCGTAGAGATCACCATCTACGAGGACCGGTCGTTCACGTTCGTCACCAAGACGCCGCCGGCCGCGCAGCTCATCCTGAAGGCCGCCGGTGTCGAGAAGGGCAGCGGCGAGCCGCACAAGACCAAGGTCGGCTCGGTCACCGCGGACCAGATCCGCGAGATCGCCACGACCAAGATGCCCGACCTCAACGCCAAGGACCTGGCGGCCGCGGAGAAGATCGTCGCGGGCACCGCGCGGTCGATGGGCATCGAGGTCAAGTAGTTCACCGTCCAGTGGCAGGGCCGGGCGCGGTCCGTACCACGAGTTCCGTTGGAGGAACGAGCATGAAGCGCAGCAAGGGCTACCGCGCGGCGGCCGAGAAGATCGACCGGGAGCGGCTGTACAGCCCGGCCGAGGCCGTCAAGCTGGCCAAGGAGACCAGCGTCACCAAGTTCGACGCGACCGTCGAGGTCGCGCTGCGGCTCGGGGTCGACCCGCGCAAGGCGGACCAGATGGTGCGCGGCACCGTCAACCTGCCGCACGGCACCGGCAAGACGGCCCGCGTGCTGGTGTTCGCGGGCGGCGCGAAGGCGGAGGAGGCCCGCGAGGCCGGCGCCGACCTGGTCGGGTCCGACGACATGATCGAGCGGATCCAGGGCGGCTTCCTGGAGTTCGACGCGGTCGTCGCGACGCCGGACCAGATGGGCAAGGTCGGCCGCCTCGGCCGGGTGCTCGGCCCGCGCGGCCTGATGCCGAACCCGAAGACCGGCACGGTGACGATGGACGTGGCGAAGGCCGTCACCGACATCAAGGGCGGCAAGATCGAGTTCCGGGTGGACCGGCACGCGAACCTGCACTTCATCATCGGCAAGGCGTCGTTCGACGAGCGCCAGCTGGTGGAGAACTACGCGGCGGCGGTCGAGGAGATCCAGCGGCTCAAGCCGTCCGCGGCGAAGGGCCGGTACGTGAAGAAGGCCGCGCTGACGACGTCGATGGGGCCGAGCATCCCCGTCGACCCGAACGCGGTCCGCAACCTCACCGCGGAGCTCGAAGAGGCCTGATCACGGCTTTCCCGCCCGTCCTCCCCAGGGGGTCGCCCCCCTGGGGAGGACGGGCGAAACGGCAGGGCGTCTCCTTCGGGAGGCGCCCTGCCGCGTTTCCGGGGGCGTTCCGCTGAGCGGCATCGGCGGGCGGGGCGGGCGCGCCCGGCCGGTAGATTGCGTCGCCGGATCTCGAGGAGAGGGACGTGATGGGCGGATCGCCGCGCGGAGACCTCCACCGGCTCTACGACGTGCTCGACGCTGCGGCGGAGGACGCCCCCGACGCTCCGGCGCTGTCGGTAAACGGAACGACGTGGTCGTTCCGGGAACTGCGCGCGCGCACGGACGCGCTGAGCGGCTACCTGAGCGAGCGGTGTCCGCAGGGGGCGCGCGTAGCGCTGCTGGCGCACAACAGGCTGGAGTACGTGGTCGCTTATTACGGGGTTCCGCTGGACGGCCGGATCCTCGTGCCGCTCAACCAGCGGCTGCACCCGCGCGAGTGGGCCGATCAGATCGCGCGCAGCGGCGCGGCGCTCGTCGTCGGTGAGCCGGATCTGCTCGACCGGCTGGCCGCCGAGGGGGACCTGCGCGAGGGCCCACCGCTGGTTCCCGTGACCGAGCTGCCCTGGGACGCGCCGCGGCGACCGGCCCGCACGGAGGCGAGCGCGGACGAGGTCGCGTGGCTGATGTTCACCAGCGGGACGACGGGCCGCCCCAAGGGGGTGCGGCTGACGCACGGGAGCCTGCTCGCGGGCCTGCGGGTGTCGGCGTCGGGGCGTCCGGTCCGTCCGGGCGATGTGTTCTGCACGCCGTTCCCGCTGTGCCATGTGGCCGGGTACCAGGTGATGCTGCACCACCTGTTCCGGCGGCATGCCGTGGTGATGCGCCGGTTCCGTCCAGCGGACCTGGTGGAGGCGGCGCGGCGGCACGGCGTGACGAACGTGTCGCTGGCGCCGACGATGCTGGAGGACCTGCTCGCGCACCTGGCGGACGACCCGGCCGCGCTGGAGGTGTTGCGCGGCGCCCTGCGGGTGGTGTCGTACGGGTCGGCGCCGATGCCGGTTCCGCTGCTGCGCCGCGTGCACGACGTGCTCGGCTGCGACCTCAACCAGGGTTTCGGCATGACGGAGCTGTCCGGGAACGCGACGTTCCTGTCCCCGGACGACCACCGTGCCGCCATCGCGTCGAGGCCCGGGCTGGCGGCGTCGGCGGGACGTGCGGCGCAGGGCGTCGAGATCGGGGTGATCGGCGAGGACGGGTCGCCGGTGCCGGCGGGCGCGCTCGGCGAGGTCGTCGTGCGGGGCGCGCAGGTGACGCCCGGTTACTGGGACGACCCGCACGCCACCGCGGAGGCCTTCGCGGGGGACTGGTTCCGGACCGGCGACGTCGGCCGCGTCGACGAGGACGGGTACCTGTACCTGGTCGACCGCCTCAAGGACGTGATCGTCACCGGGGGCGAGAACGTCTCGTCCCGGGAGGTGGAGGACGTGCTGCGCACGGTCCCGGGTGTCGGGGAGGTCGCCGTCGTGGGGCTGCCGGACCCGCGCTGGGGCCAGTCGGTGTGCGCGGTGATCGTGCCGGACGGCGCGCGGCCGGCGGACGAGGAGCTGATCGGCGCGTGCCGGGCGAGGCTGGCCGGGTTCAAGGCGCCGCGCCGGATCGAGTACGTCGACGCGCTGCCCCGCACCGGCACCGGCAAGGTCCGCAAGGCGGTGCTCCGGGACCGGCTGGCCGGAGGCTGAGGCGCGGTCGCGCAGCGGGACGGTCCCGGCGCGCTCAGTCGCGATCATGTAGCTGACCTGCGGGATACCTCGAGCTCCGGCCGGATCAGGCCAGAACTATTGGACGGATTGTTTTGTTGTGATTGGTGTGCTTGGTGTTCAATCGTCCCCGTGAAGCGCCGAACCGACCGGATCATCGCCGTCTCCGCCGTCACGGCCGTGGCCGTCGTGCCCACCGCGATCCTGATGGCGGTGAAGACGGGCGTCATGGCGTCCAAGGACTCCGGCGACCTGCCGCCGAGCGCGCAGCTGGCGCAGGCGGACCCGGCGAACCCGAACAGCGCGGCGTCCGGTGCGGTCACGCCGTCCGCGTCCGGCGTCCCGGGCTCGGGCACCGGGACCGGCGGCGGCGCGGGCGCCGGCACGCCGGGCGCGCCGGCGGCCGGAACGGGCGGCACCGCCGCGAACCCGTCGCCGAAGCCGGGCCCCGAGCTGAAGTCGTTCGTCCGCAAGACGAGCGTGAAGGTGACGTTCGGGACGGGCGGCGACTACAAGGTGGCGAACGAGACGGCGAAGATCAGCCTGTGGCCGTCGTTCTCGATGAACGCGGTCGGCGTCACCCAGACGATGAAGGACGGCACGCTCAGCAAGATCACCCAGAAGGTGGTCATCAGCGGCGCCACGCTGTCCGGGTTCGACGGCGAGAAGTGGACGAAGTCCAAGCTCAGCGCCGCGCAGTTGGAGAAGCTGCGGACCGGCTCCGACCCGCGGCAGTTCACCTACATCATCCGGAGCGTGCCCGGCAACGTGGTGACCGGCCCGGACGCGAGCGGCCGCACCCACTACCTCGCGCAGGCGCTGATGGGCAGCGTGTACGGGCTGCTGCCGAAGGAGGCCGCGGATGAGGTCCGCAAGGCGATCCCCGACGACGTCGGCGTCTCCCTCGACCTGTGGTCGGGCGCGCAGGACAGGCCCGCGTCGATCGGGCTGTCCGCGAAGGCGCCCGACGGCACCTTCGACGGCTCGATGACGTTCGGCTCCTACCGCTGACACGCTCCCGAAACGCCGCTGACACGCTTCCGGGGTCGCCCGCCGCGCGCGCTCTGGAACACGTCCGTTCGGCCATGTGCGGGGTACGCCGATGGTCGTACCGCAGTGGGTGCCGTTCGTACCACCGGGGGATGTAGCGCCGTTAGCGCCCCGACAGACTGGGGAACACCAGCAGGGCGACAAGGGAGGCCGAATCCTCATGAACCGACGACTGGTAGTGGCCGCCGGAGGCACCGCCGTGGGCGCCGCGCTCCTCCTGTCCGGGTGCAACGGGGACGGGTCGGGCTCGAACGCGAACATGAAGCTGAGCGCCAACGAGGCGCTGCTGAAATCCTCACAGAAGACCGCGCAGTCGGACACCTTCAAGGCCGACCTGACCGTCACCGGCTCCGGCTCGGACTCCGGGAAGATCCACGCGACCGGCCAGTTCCGGCTCAAGCCGACGCTGAAGTTCAGCGCGCAGCTCGACGACGTGACCCACAACGGGCAGACCGTCCCGGGCGCCAAGGGCCAGGCGATCTTCACCGACAACACGCTGTACGCCAAGGTGCCGCAGCTCGCCCAGTTCGTCAGCGGCGGCAAGCCGTGGGTGAAGATCGACGTGAACCAGGTGTCCCAGCGCACCGGCTTCGACGTGCAGGGCCTCGTGAACCAGGTCGAGAAGGTCAACCCGGCCGAGCAGACCAAGATGTTCACCGGCTCCAAGGACGCCCACCGGGTCGGCACCGAGACGATCGACGGCGTGAAGACCGTGCACTACGCCGGCACGGTCACCGTCCAGGACGCGCTGAACCGGCTCGACGCGCAGACCCGCGCGAAGGTCGACGGCTGGCTGCCGAAGGACCACGCCAACGGCAAGATCAACTTCGATCTGTGGACGGACGGGAGCAACCTGCCCCGCAAGCTCGTGTCCAAGGCGTCCGACAAACAGGGCGACAGCGGCTCGGTGACGGTGCTCTACAGCGACTACGGCAAGTCGTTCGGGGTCAACCCGCCGCCGTCCGACCAGGTCGGCACCGTGTCGCTCGGCTCCCTGCTCGGCGGCAACTGACGTCTCGCGGCACACCGGGCATCACGGGGCGGATTGAACCCCACTAGTCTCCTCTGCGTCTCAATCAGAGTCCGGTCCGAGCGTCCGGGCACCACGACGCAGACCGAGGAGATTCCCCCCATGATCCGACGCTTCGCCGCGGGCACGGCGGCCGCCGCCGGCCTCGCCCTCGCGCTGACCGGCTGTCTGGGCGACGCCGGCAACAAGGTGGACAACGCCGGTAAGAACATCAAGCTGACCGCCGCGCAGGTGCTCGGCAAGACGGCCCAGAAGACCGGCCAGATCAACTCCTTCCAGGCCGACATGTCGATGACGTCGACCGGCTCCGCCACCGGCGACATCGACATGTCCGGCACGATGCAGTACCGGACGAAGCCCGACCTGGCGTTCAGCATGAACTTCGACTCCATGTCGGTCGGCGGCAAGTCGATGGGCGGCATCAAGGAGGTCCTGGTCGACCGCACCATCTACATGAAGATCCCGCAGCTGGCGCAGCTCGGCGGCGGCGCGTCCGCGAAGACCTGGGTGAAGATGTCGCTGGCCGAGGTCGGCGCGAAGTCCGGCCTGAACATGGACCAGCTGCTCCAGCAGTCGCAGCAGATGGACCCGGTGCAGAACACCAAGATGCTGACGGCGTCGAAGGACGCCCGCGAGGTCGGCAAGGAGACGGTGAACGGCGTCCAGACCACGCACTTCACCGGCACCTACCGGATGGCGGACGCGGTCGCCAAGCTCCCCGCCGACCAGCGGCAGGCCTACGAGAAGAGCCTGGCGAAGTCCGGCATGAACGGCGACATGCACTTCGACCTGTGGGTCGACGGGCAGCAGCTGCCCCGCAAGATGACGATGAAGACCGGCCAGACGGCCGCCGGCGTCATGACGATCACCACCAGCTACCGCGACTTCGGCAAGCCGGTGCAGGTCACCGCGCCGCCGGTGAGCGAGGTCACCGACTTCGGCGCGCTGATGAAGGGCATGGGCACCGGCCTCACCCCGGGCGCCTGACCGGGAACGCCGCACGGAGGGCCGCGCCGGCGACCGGCGCGGCCCTCCGCCGATTTGGCCTCGCGCCGCTCCGGCACGTACTCTGTTGTCTGCCGAAGACCGCCGGTCGCCGTTCCCTGAGGGACGGCCGAAGGTCCCGATCCGTTCGGGCGGCCTGCGTAGGTGAGACGTGAGCCTTCCGCTTGGCCTTCCCGGGCCTGGCATGACGCCCCGTGCACACCTGCGCCGGGGCGTTTTTTGGTGGATCGGTGCCCGACCCGCGAGGGCCGGGCGCGGATCGTGACCACCCAGGTAATCGGAAGGAGGCCACATGGCCAAGGCCGAGAAGGCCGCGGCGATCGCCGAGCTCAAGAGCGAGTTCGAGAGCTCCAACGGCGCCGTGCTGACCGAGTACCGCGGGCTGACGGTGGCGCAGCTGAAGGAGCTGCGCACCAACCTCGGCGAGACCGCGAAGTTCGCCGTGGTGAAGAACACGCTGACCAAGCGAGCCGCGAACGAGGCCGGTGTCGACGAGCAGTTCCGCGACCTGCTCGAAGGCCCGTCGGCCATCGCGTTCGTCCGCGGCGACGTGGTCGAGGCCGCCAAGGGCCTGCGTGACTTCGCCAAGGCCAACCCGCTGCTGGTGATCAAGGGCGGCTTCATCGACGGCAAGTCGATGGACGCCGCGGAGATCACCCGGCTGGCGGACCTCGAGTCCCGCGAGGTCCTGCTGGCCAAGCTGGCCGGCGCGATGAAGGGCTCCATGGCCAACGCGGCCGCGCTCTTCAACGCCCTGCCGACGCAGGCGGCCCAGCTCGCCGAGGCGCTGCGCGCCAAGCGCGAGGCCGGCGGCGAGACCGCCGAGGCCCCCGCCGACGCGCCGGCCGCCGAGGCCGCCGACGAGGCACCCGCCGAGTAGGCACCCCGCGGTTCCCCGTAAGACCCCAGATCGTTAAGCCATAGCGGAGGAAACATCATGGCGAAGCTCAGCACCGACGAGCTGCTCGACGCGTTCAAGGAGATGACCCTCCTCGAGCTGTCCGACTTCGTGAAGCAGTTCGAGGACGTCTTCGACGTCAAGGCCGCCGCGCCCGTCGCGGCCGTGGCCGCCGCCCCCGCCGCCGGTGCCGCCGGCGGTGGCGAGGAGGCCGCCGCGCAGGACGAGTTCGACGTCATCCTCGAGGGCGCCGGCGACAAGAAGATCCAGGTCATCAAGGAGGTTCGCACGCTGACGAGCCTCGGCCTCAAGGAGGCCAAGGACCTGGTCGACGGCGCGCCGAAGCCGCTGCTCGAGAAGGTCAACAAGGAGACGGCCGACAAGGCCAAGGAGGCCCTGGAGAAGGCCGGCGCGACGGTCACCGTCAAGTAAGGCGCTCCGGAGCGTCCGGGGCCGCGCGGCTCCGCTGCTCTTTCGAGGCGGCCGTCCCACCTGCGGGTGGGGCGGCCGCCTCTTCTTTCGTCGTGCCGGGCGCCTGTGCAGGTGGACGAGGTGCCGCCGGCGCAGGGACCGGACGGGGTTGTCGCGGACGTGCAAGGGAGAACCCGTTCCGGGCCGATTTTCCTGTGGGCGAGTGATAAAGGGTCCGGGAAAAGCGTGTGCCGGGGCGGGTTGTGCGGTAGTCGGCGGGCGGCGTAGCGTCCCGTTCTGGCGCTGTGGCCACACCCGGCCGCTCCTGTCCCGGCCGGTGGTCGCAGTGCGCTGCCGCACCCCCCGCTTGAGGCGCCGGTTCTTGGACCACTAGTCTCATAGGGCCCTGTAAGTAACGATTGTCTTACGACGTCGGATTTTGCCGCTGATCTGGGGCGGAACCCCTTCCATTTGGACGGGGGGCCGCTACGGTAGTGGCACCCGTCACGGCTACCGGGCGGTAGCAACGAGACGGACACGAGGTGTGACGGGCAGACAGAGCCAGAGTGCTACTCGCTCATTGGTTCGGGATTCCCCCCGGCCTGGACGAAAGGTGACGAGTGGGCGTCGAGATCAGAGTCGAGGGCCTGACCAAGTCCTTCGGCCGCCAGGTGATCTGGCAGGACGTGTCGCTGACCATCCCCGCAGGTGAGATCTCCGTTCTTCTGGGCCCGTCCGGTACCGGCAAGTCGGTGTTCCTGAAGTCCCTCGTCGGCCTGCTCAAGCCGAACCGCGGCCACATCTGGATCGGCGACAAGGACCTTCCCTACCTGCCCGAGTCGCAGCTCTACGAGACCCGCAAGCTGTTCGGCGTGCTGTTCCAGGACGGCGCGCTGTTCGGCTCGATGAACCTGTTCGACAACATCGCCTTCCCGCTGCGCGAGCACACCAAGAAGTCCGAGTCCGAGGTCAAGCGCATCGTCCTCGAGAAGATGGAGATGGTCGGCCTCCTCGGCGCCGAGTACAAGCTGCCCGGCGAGATCTCCGGCGGTATGAAAAAGCGCGCCGGCCTCGCCCGCGCCCTCGTGCTGGACCCCGAGATCCTGCTGATCGACGAGCCGGACTCCGGCCTCGACCCGGTCCGCACCGCGTTCCTGAACCAGGTGTTCATCGACCTGAACGCGCAGCTCAACGCGACGTTCCTGATCGTCACCCACGACATCAACACCGCCCGCACCATCCCCGACAACATCGGCCTGCTGTACCAGCGGCACCTGGCGATGTTCGGGCCGCGGGAGATGCTGCTGTCCAGCGAGGAGCCGGTCGTCCGGCAGTTCCTCAACGCCAGCAAGATCGGCCCGATCGGCATGTCGGAGGAGAAGGACGCCTCCGAGCTCGAGGCCGAGTCGAAGATGGGCCTGGACTCCGGCAAGCTGCCCCCCATCCCGCCGCAGCAGATGCCCAGCAACGGGATGCTGCGGGCCGGCATGCACGCCCCCGGCGCCTGGTGCGCCGCGCACGGCGTCACGCCGCCGCCCGGGTCGTTCATCGACGACCTCGGCCGCAACTGGGTGGAGGAGTGGCCGCGGTACGTGGCGTCCATGTCCGCCGGCGCGGCCGCCGCCCCGGCGGCCCCGGGCGGACCGCCGCCCGCGGGCCCGCCGCCCGCCGGCCCGGGCGGCCCCGGCATGTTCCCCGGCAACCCGCCGCCCGGCGCGCCCGGAGGTGCGGCGTACTGATGTCCACCCCTGGTATCGGCGCGGACCAGCGAGGGGGCAGGCGGGCCGGAGGCTCCTCCGGCACGCTCCGCAAGATCGGGGACGGCGCGGCCAACGTCGCGATCCGGGAACCCGGCCGGTTCTTCGCCCTGTGCCTGGACACGGCGCGGCAGCTGTTCCGCCCGCCCTTCCAATGGCGCGAGTTCATCGAGCAGGCCTGGTTCATCGTCAGCGTCACCGTCGTCCCCACGATGCTGGTCGCCATCCCGTTCGGCGGCGTGCTGTCGCTGCAGGTCGGCGGGCTCATCCGGCAGCTCGGCGCGCAGTCCTACACCGGTGCGACCGCGGTGGTCGCGATCGTCCGCGAGGCCAGCCCGCTGGTCACCTCGCTGCTGGTCGCGGGCGCCGCGGGGTCGGCGATGTGCGCCGACATCGGCTCCCGCAAGATCCGCGAGGAGATCGACGCCATGGAGGTGCTCGGCATCAACCCGCTGCAGCGCCTCGTGGTGCCGCGCACCCTCGCGTGCGCGTTCGTCGCGCTGTTCCTGAACGGCCTGGTGTCGGTGGTCGGCCTGCTCGGCGGCTACTTCTTCAACGTCGTGCTGCAGGACGGCACGCCGGGCGCCTACCTCGCCTCGTTCAACGCGATCGCGCAGCTACCCGACCTCGTGCAGGCGGAGATCAAGGCGTTCGTGTTCGGCATCACCGCCGGGCTCGTCGCGGCCTACAAGGGCCTGAACGCCAAGGGCGGCCCGAAGGGCGTCGGCGACGCGGTCAACCAGACCGTCGTCATCACCTTCATGCTGCTGTTCGTCGAGAACTTCATCATCTCGACGCTGTACACCCAGTTCGTTCCGGCGAAGGGCATGTGATGGCGGCCCCTACCAAGGCGGGCAGGGCCGTCAACCGGGCGGTGAACGCGCCCCTGGAGCGGCTGGACGACTTCGGCCACCAGATGTCGTTCTACGTCCGCGCGTTCGCGTGGACGTTCCGGGTGCTGCGCCGCTACCGGACCGAGGTGCTGCGGCTGCTGGCCGAGGTGAGCCTCGGCACCGGCGGGCTCGCGGTGATCGGCGGCTCGGTGGTGATCGTCGGGTTCATGACGTTCTTCACCGGCAGCCAGGTCGGCCTGGAGGGCTACGAGTCCCTCGACCAGATCGGCACCGCCGCGTTCACCGGCTTCATCGCCTCCTACTTCAACACCCGCGAGATCGCGCCGCTGGTGTCGGCGCTCGCGCTGTCGGCGACGGTCGGCTGCGGGTTCACCGCGCAGCTCGGCGCGATGCGGATCTCCGACGAGATCGACGCGCTCGAGGTGATGGCGGTCCCGTCGATGCCGTTCCTGGTCACCACCCGGATGATCGCGGGGATGGTCGCGGTGATCCCGCTGTACGTGGTGGGCCTGCTCGCCTCCTACGGCGCGACGCGGGTGATCGTGACGATGTTCTACGGCCAGTCGTCCGGCACCTACGACCACTACTTCCACCTGTTCCTGCCGCCGCACGACATCTACTGGTCGTTCGGCAAGGTGATCATCTTCTCGGTGCTGGTGATGCTGATCCACTGCTACTACGGCTACAACGCCAGCGGCGGCCCCGCCGGCGTCGGCATCGCGGTGGGCCGCGCGGTCCGCACCAGCATCGTGGTGATCAACGTGGCGGACCTGCTGCTCGGCATGGCCATCTGGGGCACCAGCACCGGCGTCCGGATCGCGGGGTGACCGGGCTGTGATCGAGAGGAACCGGTCATGAGCGAACGCATGCGCTACCGCGTGCTCGGGCTGGCGATGGTCCTGGTGATCGTGCTGCTGCTGGCGCTGACCGTGGCGTTCTACAACAAGTGGTTCACCCCGGTGACGAACGTCAAGGTCGCGACGGAGCGGGCCGGGCTGCAGCTGCTGCCGCACGCGGACGTGAAGGTCCGCGGCATCATCGTCGGCGAGGTCCGCGGCACCCACGTCACCGGCAGCGGAGCGACGCTCGACCTCGCGCTGGACCCGGGCAAGGCCAAGCTGATCCCGGACAACGTGCAGGCGCGGCTGCTGCCGAAGACGCTGTTCGGCGAGAAGTACGTCGACCTGGAGATCCCGCAGCAGCCGGGCCCGCGGGGCCTGCGCGCCGGGATGACGATCCAGCAGGACCGCTCCCAGCAGGCCGTCGAGATCAACAAGGTGCTGGACGACCTGCTTCCGCTGCTGCAGGCGGTGAAGCCCGCGGAGCTGAACACCACGCTGAACGCGCTGGCGACGGCGCTGCAGGGCCGCGGCGACCAGATCGGCCAGGACATCGACGAGGCGAACACGCTGCTGAAGAAGGTCAACCCGGAGCTGCCGACGCTGGTGCACGACCTGCACAGCCTCGCCGACGTGTCCGACGTCTACGACCAGGCCGCGCCGGACCTGCTGCAGACGCTGCGCAACATCAACGTGACCAGCCGCACGATCACCGACAAGAAGGCGACGATCGAGCAGCTGATCCCGGCGACGACCGCGCTCGCGCAGGACGGCGACGCGTTCATGACGCAGAACGCGCCGAAGATCGTCGGGGTGAACATCGCCAGCCGCACCGGGCTGTCGCTGATCGCCCGGTACTCGCCGTCGCTGCCGTGCGTGTTCGCCGGGCTGGTGAAGCTGCAGCCGGAGGCCGAGCGGGTGGCGGGCGGCAACGGGTCCAAGACCTTCAACCTGACCGTCGAGATCGTCAAGCCGCGGCCGGGCTACAAGTACCCGCTGGACCTGCCCGAGGCCAAGGACCAGCGGAACCCGCGCTGCTACGGGCTGCCGAACCCGAAGGTGCCCTCGCCGGACTACCTGGCGCTGGACGGCACCCAGGACGACCTGTGGTGGAAGAACCCCGATGACCCGAACGGCGGTGGCGGCTCGCGCGGCCGCGGCATCTCCGACGTGTTCGTCGACCCGGGCTCGATGAGCGAGAACGACAAGATCAAGAACATTGTGGGGCCGATGACCCGGACCCCCGCCGACCAGGTCTCCGACGTCGCCTCGCTGATGTACGGGCCGCTGCTGCGCGGATCGGTGGTGACGATCAAGTGAGGACGACCAGCGCCGCGGTCAAGCTCGGCATCTTCGTGGTGCTCACCGCGCTCGCCACCGGCGTGCTGGCGATGACGATCTCCAACGCCCGGTTCGGGCCGTCCCGCGAGTACAAGGCGATCTTCACCGACGCGACCGGGCTGCTCGACAACGACGACGTGCGCGTCGCGGGCGTCCGGGTCGGCCAGGTGAAGGGCATCAAGCTTTACCACGGCAACCTGGCCCAGGTGACGTTCAGCATCCAGAAGAGCGGCGTGTTCGAGGCGGGGCTGCCGGCGTCCACGCAGGCGCAGATCCGCTACCGCAACCTGATGGGGCAGCGGTACCTGTCGCTGAGCGACGGCGCCGGGCAGGCCAACACCTACCTGAAGGCGGGCGGCACCATCCCGGTCGCGCAGACCCAGCCGGCGCTCGACCTGACCGCGCTGTTCAACGGGTTCCACCCGCTGTTCCAGGCGCTGGAGCCGAAGGACGTCAACACCCTCGCCACCCAGATCGTCCAGGTGCTGCAGGGCGAGGGCGGGACGGTCAACAGCCTGCTGTCGCACGTGGCGTCGCTGACCAACACCCTCGCCGACCGCGACCAGGTGATCGGCGACGTGATCGACAACCTGAACAGCGTGCTCGGCACCATCGACGACCGGCACCAGCAGGTCGAGCAGCTGATCACCGACCTGCGCGGGTTCGTCAGCGGAGTGTCCGGCGACCGGCAGGCGATCTTCGACTCGGTGTCGGCGATCAACCAGCTGACCGGGACGACCGCGGGCCTGCTGAAGCAGTCCCGGCCGGGGATCGAGAGCGACATCGCCGGGCTGAAGCAGCTCACCGGAACCCTGGACGCCAACAGCGGCCAGCTCGACTCGGCCCTGAAGGGCTCGCCGAAGACGCTGCAGAAGCTGGTCAGCATCTCCCAGTACGGCTCCTGGTTCAACATGTACATCTGCGGCCTCGACGCGCGGGTGCGGCTGCCGGGCGGACCGGTCTACCAGACGCCGGCGATCGTGAACGAGAACGCGAGGTGCAAGTAGATGAGGATCCCGTTCCGGGAGCGCAACCCGGTCCCCATCGCCCTCGCCGGGTTCGCGGTGATCGTGCTGGCGCTCGTGCTGGCGATGAACCTCGGGAACATCCCGTTCGTCAACGGCGGCACGGAGCACACCGCCACGTTCAAGGAGGCGGCGGGGCTGAAGTCGGGGGAGGAGGTCCGGATCGCCGGCGTCAAGGTCGGCAAGGTCACCGGCCTCGACCTCGACCACGGCCGCGTGAAGGTCACCTTCGAGGTGGACAAGGGCGTGAAGCTCGGCGACCGCACGGAAGCCGACATCAAGATCAAGACGCTGCTCGGCCAGCACTTCCTCGCGCTCACCCCGCGCGGCACCGGCAAGCTCGGCCGCAACATCCCGGTGCAGTACACGCACACGCCGTTCGAGGTCGTCCCGGCGATCAGCGAGCTGAGCCAGCGGGTCAACGACATCGACACGGTGCAGCTCGCCAAGTCCTTCGACACCCTGTCGGACACCTTCAAGAACTCCCCGCCGGAGGTGAAGGCGTCCCTGCAGGGGCTGCGGCGGCTGTCGGACACCGTCGCGTCCCGCGACGACCAGCTGCATGAGCTGGCCGGCAAGGCCAAGGACGTCTCGCAACTGCTGGCCGACCGCAACCAGGACTTCGCGAAGCTCGTCCAGGACGGCGACAAGGTGCTCCAGGCGGTGCAGGCCCGCCGCGCGGTGATCCACCAGCTGCTGGTCAACACGGTCACGCTGTCGCAGCAGGTGAACGCGCTGATCAGCGAGAACCAGGCGCAGCTGAAGCCGATGCTGGACAACCTCACCAAGGTCAACAGGGTCCTGCTGAAGAACCAGGACAACCTGGACCGGACGATCCAGCTGTTCGCGCCGTACGCCCGGCAGTTCTCCGACGTCGTCGGCACTGGCCGCTGGTTCGACTCCTACATCCAGAACCTCATCCCGATCCCCGCCTCGATCCAGGACGCCCCGAAGAGCACGGGCACCGGGACGGGCACCACGACCCAGGGCGGCGGCCAGAACAAGAAGAGCGGCCAGACCGGTACCGGCAACAACAGCGACAACCCGTTGCCCTTCCTCCCGTGAGCAGGCAGGTCCCTCGTGCGTAACTCCGCTTTGATACTCCGCCTGGGCGGCGCGATCCTCGCCGTCGCGGTGCTTGCGGCCGCGCTCGTCCTGCTCCTGCAGGAACCCAAGCAGCGGCACATGACGGCGTACTTCACCAAGACCGTCGGCCTCTACAAGGGCGCCGAGGTCCGCATCCTCGGCATCCCCGTCGGCGAGGTCACCAGCGTCAAGCCGGTCGGCGACGCGGTGAAGGTCGAGCTGAAGTGGGACGCCAAGTACAAGGTCCCGGCGGACGCCAAGGCCGTCATCGTCAACCAGACGCTGGTCGCCGACCGCTACATCCAGCTGACCCCCGCCTACACCGGCGGGCCCGTGCTGGCGGACGGCGCGACGCTGATGACCAGCCGCACCCAGGTGCCGGTCGAGGTGGACGAGGTCAGCGGCAGCCTGAACGACCTCACCAAGGCCCTCGGCCCGCAGGGCGCCAACGCCACCACCCCCGACAAGCAGCAGGGATCGCTGTCGCGGCTGCTGCAGGTCGGCGCGGCGAACCTGCAGGGGCAGGGCGACGACATCCGGCAGACGATCGCCGACACCTCGCAGATGCTGAGCACGCTCAGCACCGACCGCGGCGACATCGCCACGACGATCAAGAACCTGCGGGTCATCACCGACACGATGAAGGCCAACGACCAGCAGATCCGGTCGTTCAGCACCCATCTGAACGGGGTGTCAGGGCAGCTGGACGGGGAGAAGGAGGAGCTGAGCGCGGCCCTCAACACCCTCGCCCCGACGCTGCGGAACGTGCAGAAGTTCATCAAGGACAACCGCACCGAGCTGTCGTCGAACGTGCGGCAGCTCGCGCAGGTCACCGGCGTGCTGGTGAAGGAGAAGGACGCGCTCGCCGAGGTGCTGACCGCGGGCCCGCTCGCCATCAACAACCTGGCCCGCGCCTACGACCCGATCAGCGGCACGATCCACACCCGCGACAACTTCCGCCAGTTCAACGACCTGGCCGACTGGGTGTGCTCGCTGGCGTACTCGGTCGGGACGCCCGCCAAGCAGTGCCTGGACTTCGTCAAGCCGTACAACGGCATCGGCAAGGCGCTCGCCGGGGTCAGCCTGGACCTGTCCTGGATCACGGCGCTGACCACGCACTACGACCCCGTACCGATCCCGCCGGACGCCTACGGTCCGGGTGGCCGCGGCGGGTCGAAGAGCACCGGGACGTCCAAGACGTCCAAGACCTCGAAGACGACCGGGACGAGCACGGCGAACGCGCACGCCCCGAAGAGCATCACCTCGCTGCTGCCCGGAGGTGCCGGATGAGCAGGACACCCCGCAGGCGCGCTACGACGGCCGCGACCGGCACCGCTGGCAGGGCCGGCGCGGCGGGCAAGGGCCGGGCGCTGCCGCGGCGCACGAAGCTGCTCGGCGCCGCCGCCCTCGCGGGCGTCACGGCGCTGTCGGGCTGCTCGTTCAACGGCGTCTCGTCGCTGCCGCTGCCCGGCGGCCCCGACCTCGGCTCGAACCCCCGCACCGTGAAGATCGAGTTCGCGAACGTGCTGGACCTCGTGCCGCAGTCGGTGGTGAAGGTCAACGACGTGTCCGTCGGCAAGGTCACCAAGGTCGACCTCGCGGGCGGCAGCGCCGGCTGGCACGCCGTCGTCACCGTCAAGGTCCGCGGCGACGTGAACCTGCCCGACAACGCGACCGCGACCATCAGCCAGACGAGCCTGCTCGGCGAGAAGTTCGTCCAGCTGTCGCCGCCGACGACGGAGGCGCCGACCGGGCGGCTCGGGTCCGGCGACGTGATCCCGCTGGCGCGCACCAGTCAGGGCACCGAGATCGAAGAGGTGCTGTCGGCGATGTCGATGCTGCTGAACGGCGGCGGCATCCAGCAGGTCGCCACGATCAGCCACGAGCTGCAGGCCGCGATGAGCGGTCGCGAGGGCTCCATCCGCGCGGTGCTGCAGCAGGTCGACACCTTCGCCGGGACGCTGGACACCAACCGCGCCGCGATCACCCGGGCGCTGGACAGCCTCGACCGGCTCACCGGCAAGCTGTCCGACGAGCGCAAGACGATCACCGACACGATCGACGAGACCGGCCCGGCCATCACGATCCTCAAGCGCAACCGGGCCGACCTGACGAAGATGCTGGTCGCGCTGGACAAGCTCAGCCGCACCACCACCGACGTGATCGACAAGTCGCAGGCGAACCTCGTGGCGAACCTGAAGGACCTGAACAAGATCCTCGCCAACCTGAACAAGGCCGGCTCCGACCTGCCGAACGCGCTGCAGTCGCTGATCACCTTCCCGTTCCCGCCGACCTTCGCCAACGTCATCCAGGGCGACTACGGCAACGTGAAGCTCACCGTCGACCTCGACTTCAACGACCTCGCCCAGAACCTGCTCGGCGGCACCGACCTGGAGAGCCAGCTCGGCAGCGGCAAGCAGATGCGCAACATGCTGCAGGTGCCCAACGTGACCCTTCCCGACTCGCCGCTCGGTTCGCTGCCGCAGTCGTCCGGCGGCGGCACCGGCGGGCTGCCGGGCCTGCCCGGCGCGACCACGCCCACGCCGACGCCGACCAAGGGCGCCAAGAAGACCGGGACCGCGGGCGCCGGCGGCACGAAGACCGGTGCGCTGGCCCCGGCCCCGGGCGACGACGGTCTGCGGACCCTGATGGGGGGCCTCTGGTGATCCTCAAGCGCGGCGTCATCATCCAGCTGATCGCCTTCGCGGTGATCACGATCGTCGGCGTGACGATCGTGCTGGTGAACTACATCGGCGTCGGCCGGCAGGTGCTCGGCAAGCAGTACACCGCCTACGTCGACCTCACCGACTCCGGCGGCGTGTTCACCAACGCGGAGGTCACCTACCGCGGCGTCCCCGTCGGCCGGGTCGGCCCGATGTCGCTCACCAAGGACGGCATCAGGGTCAAGCTGCAGCTCGACCGCGGCAAGCGGATCCCGCGCGACGGAACCAAGGCGATCGTCGCGAACCGGTCCGCGGTCGGCGAGCAGTACATCGACCTGGAGCCGACCAAGAAGACCGGCCCCTACCTCGACCAGGGCAGCCCGTACACCATCCCGGCGAGCATGACCTCGCTGCCGGTCCGCACCGAGGAGCTGCTGCGCAACGTCGACCAGCTCGTCGGGTCGGTGAACACCAAGGATCTCGGCACCATCGTCGACGAGCTGGACAAGGCGTTCAACGGCTCCGCGTCGGACCTGCAGTCGATCCTGGACGACACGCACCGGCTGCTGCAGACCGCGAACCAGGCCTACCCCGACACCAAGCAGCTGCTCGACAACAGCGTGACGGTGCTGGACACCCAGCGCAGCGAGGCCGCCAACATCCGCGGCTTCGCCCGCAACCTCAACGACTTCACCGCCTCGCTGCGCAAGGACGACCCGGCCCTGCGCAAGACGATCGACAACGCCCCGGCCGCCGTCGACCAGACCCACAAGGCCATCGACCAGCTGGCCCCGACGCTGCCGACGCTGCTGGCGAACCTGTCCACCACCGGGCAGGTCCTCACCTCCCGGCAGGCGGGCCTGCGGTCGCTGTTCATCCTCTACCCGGTCGAGGTGGCGGGCGCGTTCACCGTCACCCCCGGCGACGGCACCCAGCACCTCGGCCTCGACCTGAACTTCAGCTCGCCGCCCGCGTGCACCAAGGGCTACGAGGGCGTGAAGCACCGCTGGCCGCAGGACACCTCGCTGCGCAACCCGCCGCTGAACGTCGGCTGCAAGGCGCCGCACAACGCGTCCACCGCCGTGCGCGGCGCCCGCAACTTCCCGCAGGACGAGCTCACGCCCGTCCCGCAGCTGCCCCCGGGCGCCACCGCCGGCGCGGGGTTCCCCGCGGGCGGCGCGAACGGGACGGGCTCGGGTTCCGGCTCCGGCTCGTCCGAGGCGAAGGGCAAGGGCGGGAGCTCCGGCGACGGCTCCGCGAACGGCAAGGCCGCCGCTGCCGCGGCCGCCCCGACCGGCGAGCTGTCGAATGGTCGGCTGTACCTGTCGTATCCGGCCAATTCAGTGGAATTCGCTGGATACGATCCGTCGACGGGCGCGGTCTACGGCCCGGACGGCAAGAAGTACGTCATGCCACGGACCGCCGGCAATCGTGAGTTGGGAGATTCCTCGTGGAAGTGGCTCATGCTCGGACCCCTGAGCCAGTGAGGCGGGGCCGATGAGACGCCTCTCGCCGCAGATCGCCACGCTCGTCCTCGGCGTGCTCGCCGCCGCCCTCGCCGTATTCACCGGCGTCTACTCCGTCCGCGTGTACCACGGCGAGGACGCCGCCGACCAGCGCGCCAAGGCGACGCAGTCGGCCCGCCAGATGGGCGTCAACCTGATGACGATCAGCGCCTCGTCGGCGCAGAAGGACCTCGACCGGATCGTCGCGGGCACCACCGGCAACCTGAAGAACAAGCTGTCCTCGCAGTCCAAGACGCTGCTCGGCACGCTGAGCCAGACGCAGGCGAAGTCGACCGTCAGCCAGGTCGAGGCGGGGGTCGTGTCCATGGACGGCGACTCCGCCGAGGTGATGGTCTCCCTCAACGGGACCGTCACCAACCCCAAGGTGAAGGACGGTGCCCCGCGCGCCTACCGGTACCTGATGGAACTCAGCCGGGTCGGTGACCGCTGGCTCGTTTCCGATCTGGAGGTGGTCCCGTGACCATGCTCGGCCGGGGCAAGCGCTCCGCACCGGAGAAGGGCAAGGGCCCCCGCAAGGACGGCGCCGCCGGCAAGAACGGCGCGTCGGGCAAGGGCGGCGGGGAGGGCCGCACCCGCACGGCCGCCGAGCAGGCCGCCAAGGCCGAGGAGGCCGCTGAGGCGGCGCGCCTCGCCGAGGAGGCGGCCGAGCGCGCCCGCGAGGCCGCGCGGCTGGCGCAGATCGCCGCCGACGCGGCGGCCGCCGCCGACGACGCGGAGGACACCATCGACGACGCGGAGGGCGTCGAGGACGCCGACGAGGCTCCCGCGAAGGCGCAGAGCGCCGTCAAAACGGCTGTGAAGCCCCGTCGCACCAAGAAGGCTCCCGAAGTCGCCCCTGAGGATGACGAGCCCTCAGTGGACGACTCAGCGCCCACTGAGGCATCCGCCGACGTCGACGAGGTCGAGACGGGCGTGAAGCCCGCGACCGAGGACGACACCGACGAGGACTCCAAGGCGGAGGCCGACGACGAAGACGACGAAGACGACGAGGACGACGAGGACGAGGACGACGAGGACGACGAGCCCCGCCGCCGCTTCGGCACCGGCGGGTTCGCCCTCCTCGCCGTGCTGGTCGTCCTGGTCCTGGCGTTCGGCACCGCGTCGACGCTGCTGTTCCTCAAGCAGCAGAAGCAGAGCGCCACCGACGACGCCCGCAAGAACGGCCTGTGGGCCGCGTCCAAGGCCGCCCAGGAGCTGTCGTCCTACGACTACCGGACGATCGACACCGACACGAAGGCCGCCGCCGCGATGACGACGGGCAAGCTGCACGACGACTACGTCAAGCAGATCCCGTCCTTCAAGGCGCAGGCGACCGCGCAGCAGCTCGTCGGGACGACCACGGTGATGAAGACGGGCGCGATCAGCGCGACCCCCGACAAGGTCGTGGCGCTGGTCTACGCCGACCGCTCGTCCGCCACCAAGAACGACAAGACGCAGCAGCTCCCGGAGTCGCTGCGGCTGAAGATGACCATGGTCAAGGTCCACGGCAAGTGGCTGGCCGAGAGGGTCGACGTCATCTCCTGACGGCACGGCGTCCGCCGGCGGCCCCGCCGGCACCTGAACGGAGCGAACGGAGCGAACGGAGCCTCGGGCGGCCCCCCAGCGCCGGGTGGCCGCCCCCGTGGGTGCCCGGGGGTGCGGCGGGCGGGGCCCGAGGGCGCGCCGGTGCCCGAGGTGCCGGTGCTTCGCGACGGGCTGCGCAGGCCCCTAAACTATGGCCTTCCTCACTGCAGGTCAGAGCCCGAAAAGTCCAAGTCCGCTCTTGACTGCGCGGCCCTGAGGGGCGATGCTCCATGGCAACGTGATGCATACTGCGGCGCTAGAGTTGCGAGCGGTGTACCAGTCGGCTACACTGCCCCTTTGCGCTGCCCTCTGACTATCCACGTGTGAGAGCACTCCCGAGCGGGTCCGTTTTGGACCCTAACGCACGGGTCTTGGACGTGGATCGTCTGGCGTGCGTGTCGTCAGTTACGCCGCGAGCCCTCGGAAGGACCACTCTTGGCAGCCTCGCGCAACGCCTCGAATACCGCAACCGGTCCGAACCGCGTCTCCTTCGCGCGCATCAAGGAGCCGCTCGAAGTCCCGGACCTCCTTGCTCTGCAGACCAACTCCGTTGACTGGCTGCTGGGCAATGAGAGGTGGAAGGCCCGGGTCGAGGCGGCCCAGAAGGCCGGAAGTAAGAGCGTCCCGACCCAGTCGGGGCTGGAGGAGATCTTCGAAGAGATCAGTCCGATCGAGGACTTCTCCGGGACCATGTCCCTGTCGTTCCGCGACCACCGGTTCGAGCCGCCCAAGTACTCCGTCGAGGAGTGCAAGGACAAGGACATGACCTACTCCGCCCCGCTGTTCGTCACGGCGGAGTTCATCAACAACACCACCGGTGAGATCAAGAGCCAGACGGTCTTCATGGGCGACTTCCCGCTCATGACCCCGAAGGGCACCTTCATCATCAACGGCACCGAGCGCGTCGTGGTCTCGCAGCTGACCCGCTCGCCCGGCGTGTACTTCGACCGCGCCCTCGACAAGGCGTCCGACAAGGACATCTACGGCTGCCGGGTCATCCCGAGCCGCGGCGCCTGGCTCGAGTTCGAGATCGACAAGCGCGACAACGTCGGCGTGCGCATCGACCGCAAGCGCAAGCAGCCGGTCACCGTGCTGCTCAAGGCCCTCGGCTGGGATGAGGCCCGCATCCGCGAGCACTTCGGCGCCTACGAGTCGATCAACGTCACCCTGGAGAAGGACCACACCTCCGGCCAGGACGACGCGCTCCTCGACATCTACCGCAAGCTGCGGCCGGGCGAGCCGCCGACCCGCGAGTCGGCGCAGACCCTGCTGGAGAACCTGTACTTCAACCCCAAGCGGTACGACGTCGCCAAGGTCGGCCGCTACAAGATCAACAAGAAGCTCGGCCTCGACCTGGACATGCGCCAGGGCACCCTGACCGAGGACGACATCGTCGCCACGATCGAGTACCTCGTCCGGCTGCACGCCGGCGAGGAGGAGGCCACCCTCGGGGCCGTCGCCGTGCCGATCGAGGTCGACGACATCGACCACTTCGGCAACCGGCGCCTGCGCACGGTCGGCGAGCTCATCCAGAACCAGGTCCGGCTGGGCCTGGCCCGCATGGAGCGCGTCGTCCGCGAGCGGATGACCACCCAGGACGTCGAGGCGATCACGCCGCAGACGCTGATCAACATCCGGCCGGTCGTCGCCTCCATCAAGGAGTTCTTCGGCACCAGCCAGCTGTCGCAGTTCATGGACCAGACCAACCCGCTGGCCGGGCTGACGCACAAGCGCCGCCTGAACGCCCTCGGCCCCGGCGGCCTGTCCCGCGAGCGCGCCGGCATGGAGGTCCGCGACGTCCACCCGTCGCACTACGGCCGCATGTGCCCGATCGAGACGCCGGAAGGCCCGAACATCGGCCTGATCGGCTCGCTCGCCGCGTTCGGCCGGGTCAACCCGTTCGGGTTCGTCGAGACCCCGTACCGCAAGGTCGAGGAAGGCCGGGTCACCGAGCAGATCGACTACCTGACCGCCGACGAGGAGGACCGCTTCGTCATCGCGCAGGCCAACTCCCTGCTCAACGAGGACAACACCTTCCAGGACGAGCGCGTCCTGGTCCGCCGCAAGGGCGGCGAGATCGAGCTCGTCCCGGCCCGCGAGGTCCAGTACATGGACGTCTCGGCCCGACAGATGACCTCGGTCGCGACCGCGATGATCCCGTTCCTGGAGCACGACGACGCCAACCGCGCGCTGATGGGCTCCAACATGCAGCGCCAGTCCGTCCCGCTGCTGCGCAGCGAGGCGCCGCTGGTCGGCACCGGCATGGAGTACCGCGCGGCGACTGACGCCGGCGACGTGATCACGGCAGAGAAGGCCGGCGTCGTCGAGGAGGTCTCGGCCGACTACGTGACCGTCATGAACGACGACGGCACCCGCACGACCTACCGCGTGTCCAAGTTCAAGCGCTCCAACCAGGGCACCTGCTTCAACCAGAAGCCGATCGTGGACGAGGGCCAGCGGGTCGAGTTCGGGCAGGTCATCGCCGACGGCCCGTGCACCGACAACGGCGAGATGGCGCTCGGTAAGAACCTGCTCGTGGCGTTCATGCCGTGGGAGGGCCACAACTACGAGGACGCGATCATCCTCAGCCAGCGGCTGGTGCAGGACGACGTCCTCTCCTCGATCCACATCGAGGAGCACGAGGTCGACGCCCGCGACACCAAGCTCGGCCCCGAGGAGATCACCCGGGACATCCCGAACGTCTCCGAGGAGGTCCTGGCCGACCTCGACGAGCGCGGCATCATCCGCATCGGCGCGGACGTCGTCCCCGGCGACATCCTGGTCGGCAAGGTCACGCCGAAGGGCGAGACGGAGCTGACCCCCGAGGAGCGGCTGCTGCGCGCGATCTTCGGCGAGAAGGCCCGCGAGGTCCGCGACACCTCGCTGAAGGTGCCGCACGGTGAAGAGGGCAAGGTCATCGGCGTCCGGGTGTTCTCCCGCGACGAGGGCGACGAGCTCCCGCCCGGCGTGAACGAGCTGGTCCGGGTGTACGTGGCGCAGAAGCGCAAGATCACCGACGGCGACAAGCTGGCCGGCCGGCACGGCAACAAGGGCGTCATCTCCAAGATCCTCCCGGTCGAGGACATGCCGTTCCTGGAGGACGGGACGCCGGTCGACATCGTGCTCAACCCGCTGGGCGTGCCCGGCCGGATGAACGTCGGCCAGGTGCTGGAGACCCACCTCGGCTGGGTCGCCTCCCGCGGCTGGAAGGTCGAGGGCGACGACGCCGAGTGGAAGCGGGCGCTCAAGGAGATCGGCGCGGACGAGGCTCCGCCGTGGACGAACACCGCGACGCCGGTGTTCGACGGCGCGCGCGAGACCGACGTCACCGGGCTGATCGAGAGCACGCTGCCCAACCGCGACGGCAACCGGATGGTGGGCCCCGGCGGCAAGGCGAGGCTGTTCGACGGCCGCACCGGCGAGCCCTACAAGGACGCGCTGTCGGTCGGCTACATCTACATCCTCAAGCTGCTCCACCTGGTCGACGACAAGATCCACGCCCGCTCGACCGGCCCCTACTCCATGATCACCCAGCAGCCGCTCGGCGGTAAGGCCCAGTTCGGCGGCCAGCGCTTCGGTGAGATGGAGGTGTGGGCGCTGGAGGCGTACGGCGCCGCCTACGCCCTCCAGGAGCTGCTGACCATCAAGTCCGACGACGTGCTCGGCCGCGTGAAGGTGTACGAGGCCATCGTCAAGGGCGAGAACATCCCCGAGCCCGGCATTCCCGAGTCCTTCAAGGTGCTCATCAAGGAGATGCAGTCGCTCTGCCTCAACGTCGAGGTGCTCTCCAGCGACGGCATGTCCATCGAGATGCGCGACACCGACGAGGACGTCTTCCGCGCCGCGGAGGAGCTCGGCATCGACCTGTCCCGGCGCGAGCCGAGCAGTGTCGAAGAGGTCTGATCAACTCAAGGGGAAAACAGTTGCTTGACGTCAACTTCTTCGACGAGCTTCGCATCGGCCTGGCGACCGCCGACGACATCCGCCAGTGGTCCCACGGCGAGGTGAAGAAGCCGGAGACGATCAACTACCGGACCCTCAAGCCGGAGAAGGACGGGCTCTTCTGCGAGAAGATCTTCGGCCCGACCCGGGACTGGGAGTGCTACTGCGGCAAGTACAAGCGCGTCCGGTTCAAGGGCATCATCTGCGAGCGCTGCGGCGTCGAGGTGACCCGCGCCAAGGTGCGCCGTGAGCGGATGGGCCACATCGAGCTGGCCGCGCCCGTCACGCACATCTGGTACTTCAAGGGCGTCCCGTCGCGCCTCGGCTACCTGCTGGACCTGGCCCCGAAGGATCTCGAGAAGATCATCTACTTCGCGGCCTACATGATCACCAGCGTGGACGCCGAGCGCCGCGACCGCGACCTGCCGACGCTGGAGGCCCACATCTCCGTGGAGCGCCAGCAGATCGAGCAGGCCCGCGACGCGCAGGTCGAGGCCCGCCAGCAGAAGCTGGAGGGCGACCTGGCGGAGCTGGAGGAGGCCGGCGCGAAGGCCGACCAGAAGCGCAAGGTGCGCGACGGCGCCGAGCGGGAGATGAAGCAGCTGCGCGACCGCGCGCAGCGCGAGCTCGACCGCCTCGACGAGGTGTGGAGCCGGTTCAAGAACCTCAAGGTCCAGGACCTGGAGGGCGACGAGCTGCTCTACCGCGAGATGCGCGACCGGTTCGGCAAGTACTTCGAGGGCGGCATGGGCGCCGCGGCCATCCAGGCGCGGCTGCAGAACTTCGACCTCGACGCCGAGGCCGAGAAGCTGCGCGACATCATCCGCACCGGCAAGGGCCAGAAGAAGGCCCGCGCCCTCAAGCGGCTGAAGGTCGTCTCGGCGTTCCTCAACACCCGCAACAGCCCGCTCGGCATGGTGCTGGACTGCATCCCGGTGATCCCGCCGGACCTGCGTCCGATGGTGCAGCTGGACGGCGGCCGCTTCGCGACCTCCGACCTGAACGACCTGTACCGCCGGGTCATCAACCGCAACAACCGGCTCAAGCGCCTGCTCGACCTCGGCGCGCCCGAGATCATCGTCAACAACGAGAAGCGGATGCTGCAGGAGGCCGTCGACGCGCTGTTCGACAACGGCCGCCGCGGCCGCCCGGTCACCGGGCCCGGCAACCGTCCGCTGAAGTCGCTGTCCGACATGCTCAAGGGCAAGCAGGGCCGGTTCCGGCAGAACCTGCTGGGCAAGCGCGTCGACTACTCCGGCCGCTCGGTCATCGTCGTCGGCCCGCAGCTGAAGCTGCACCAGTGCGGCCTGCCCAAGCAGATGGCGCTGGAGCTGTTCAAGCCGTTCGTGATGAAGCGGCTGGTCGACCTCAACCACGCGCAGAACATCAAGTCCGCCAAGCGGATGGTCGAGCGCGCGCGCCCGGTCGTGTGGGACGTGCTGGAAGAGGTCATCACCGAGCACCCGGTGCTGCTGAACCGGGCGCCGACCCTGCACCGCCTCGGCATCCAGGCGTTCGAGCCGCAGCTGGTCGAGGGCAAGGCGATCCAGATCCACCCGCTCGTCTGCACCGCGTTCAACGCGGACTTCGACGGCGACCAGATGGCGGTGCACCTGCCGCTGTCCGCCGAGGCGCAGGCCGAGGCGCGGATCCTGATGCTGTCGACCAACAACATCCTGAAGCCGTCGGACGGCAAGCCCGTCACCATGCCCACCCAGGACATGGTCATCGGCCTGTACTGGCTGACGACGCAGAAGGACGGCGCCGACGGCGAGGGCCGCGCGTTCGGCTCGATCGCCGAGGCGATCATGGCCTACGACCGGCACGAGCTGGACCTGCAGGCCAAGATCCAGATCCGGCTGAAGGACGTCCCGCCGCCGCGCGGCTGGCAGGCGCCCGAGGGCTACGAGCCCGGCCAGCCGTACCGGCTGGAGACCACGCTCGGCCGCGCGCTGTTCAACGAGGCGCTGCCGGACGACTTCCCGTTCGTCGACGACGAGATCGGCAAGAAGCAGCTGTCGGCGATCGTGAACGAGCTGGCCGAGACCTACCCGAAGGTCGCGGTGGCGGGCGCGCTGGACGCGCTGAAGAGCACCGGGTTCCACTGGGCCACCCGGTCCGGTGTGACCATCTCCATCGACGACGTCGTCACGCCGCCCAACAAGCAGGACATCCTGAGCGGCTACGAGGCGCGCGCGGAGAAGGTGCAGCGCGAGTTCAACCGCGGTCTGATCACCGACGACGAGCGCAAGCAGGAGCTCATCGAGATCTGGAACAAGGCCACCGCGGACGTCGCGGTGGACATGGAGAAGGCGTTCCCGAAGGCCAACCCGATCTGGATGATGATCCAGTCGGGCGCCCGCGGCAACCCGCTCCAGCTGCGCCAGATCGCCGGCATGCGCGGCCTGGTCTCCAACCCCAAGGGCGAGACCATCCCGCGGCCGATCAAGTCGTCCTTCCGCGAGGGGCTGTCGGTCGTCGAGTACTTCATCTCGACGCACGGCGCCCGGAAGGGCCTCGCGGACACCGCGCTGCGCACCGCCGACTCGGGTTACCTGACCCGGCGCCTGGTGGACGTCGCGCAGGACGTCATCGTCCGCGAGGTGGACTGCGGCACCGACCGGACGATCCCGTTCGAGGTCGCCGAGAAGCTGCCGGACGGCACGCTGGTCAAGCTGGCCACCTCGGAGACCGCGCTGATCGGCCGCACGATCGCCGAGGACGTCGAGGTCGACGGGACGGTCATCTTCCCGGCCGACACCGACCTGTCCGACGCGGTGGTGACCCGGCTGGTCGAGGCGGGCGTGGAGTCGGTGCGGACCCGCAGCGCCCTCGTCTGCGAGGCGAAGATCGGTGTCTGCGCCGCCTGCTACGGCCGCTCGCTGGCGACCGGCAAGCGGGTGGACGTCGGCGAGGCCGTCGGCATCATCGCCGCGCAGTCCATCGGTGAGCCCGGCACGCAGCTGACCATGCGGACGTTCCACACCGGCGGCGTCGCCGGCGGTGACATCACGCACGGTCTGCCCCGCGTCCAGGAGCTGTTCGAGGCCCGCATCCCCAAGGGCGTGGCCCCGATCAGCGAGGTCGCCGGCCGGATCAAGATCGACGAGACGGAGAAGACCCGCAAGGTCGTCGTCGTCCCCGACGACGGCTCCGACGAGATCGGCTACCAGGTGCCCATGCGGTCCCGGCTGCTGGTCAAGGAGGGCGAGCACGTCGACGTCGGCCAGCAGCTCATCGCGGGCGCGATCAACCCGCACGAGGTGCTGCGCATCCTCGGCCCCCGCGCGGTGCAGCTGCACCTGGTGCAGGAGGTCCAGGAGGTCTACCGGTCGCAGGGCGTGTCGATCCACGACAAGCACATCGAGATCATCGTCCGCCAGATGCTGAAGCGGGTGAACATCCTCGAGTCGGGCGACACCGAGCTGCTCCCGGGCGACCTGGTGGAGCGTCCGATCTTCGAGGAGACGAACCGGAACGTCGTGGCCGAGGGCGGTACGCCCGCCGCCGGCCGCCCCGTCCTGATGGGCATCACCAAGGCCTCGCTCGCGACCGAGTCGTGGCTGTCGGCGGCGTCCTTCCAGGAGACGACCCGGGTGCTGACCGAGGCCGCGATGCACGCCAAGAGCGACCCGCTGCTCGGCCTCAAGGAGAACGTCATCATCGGCAAGCTCATCCCGGCCGGTACCGGCATGCCGCAGTACCGCAACGTCCGGGTCGAGCCGACCGAGGAGGCGAAGGCGGCGGTGTACTCCGTCGGCTCCTACGACGACGGCGCCGAGTACGCCTTCGGGCAGGGCTCCGGCGAGGCCGTGCCGCTGGAGGAGTACGACTTCGGCCAGTACAACCGCTGACGTCCGTCCCGGGACGCCGCACCCGCGGCGTCCCGGCCCGCGGACGCCCGCTCCGCAGAGGCCCCTCCCGTTCCGGGAGGGGCCTCTGCGCGCGCGCCCGCTCCCGGCGGCGGTGCGGCCGCACGGCTGCGAGCAGCGCCGACACGGCCCGGCGGCTCCCCATGTGGTGCGGCGTGGGACGAAAGCGCGAGTGACAATGGACGTGTGGCTCGGTGGGTCCTGCATGTGGATCTGGACCAGTTCATCGCCGCCGTCGAAGTGCTGCGCCATCCGGAACTGCGCGGGCGCCCGGTCGTCGTCGGCGGTGACGGCGATCCGACGAAGCGCGGTGTGGTCAGCACGGCGTCCTACGAGGCGCGCGCCCACGGCGTGCACTCGGGGCTGCCGTTGCGGACGGCGGCGCGCCGGTGCCCGGACGCCGTCTTCCTCCCCGTGGACAGGGAACGCTACGAAGCCGTCTCGCGCCGGGTGATGGAGGCGCTGCGGGGTCTCGGCGCCGTCGTCGAGGTGCTCGGCTGGGACGAGGCGTTCCTCGCGGTGGACGGCGACGACCCCGAAGCGGTGGCCCGCGAGATCCAGGACCGGGTCAGGGCGGCGACGAAGCTCGAATGCTCGGTGGGCATCGGGGAGAACAAGCTGCAGGCGAAGCTGGCGACCGGCTTCGGGAAGCCGGCCGGGGTCTTCCGGATCACCCACGAGACCTGGTTCGGCGTGCTGGGCGACCGTCCGGTCGACGCGCTCTGGGGGATCGGGGCCAAGACCGCGAAGCGGCTGAGGGGGCTCGGCATCGCCACTGTCGCCGGACTCGCGGCGGCCGATCCCGCCGCGCTGGCCGCGGAGATGGGACCGACGATCGGCCCCTGGCTCGTCCTGCTCGCCCGGGGGCTCGACGACTCTGCGGTGAGCGACGCGCCGCACGTCCCGCGCTCCCGCGGCCAGGAGACGACGTACCAGCAGGACCTGGACGATTGGGGGCATGTGCGCCGCGAAGTCTCCCGCCTGGCGCGGAAGGTCGCCGACGAGGTCGCGGGCGATGGGCGGGAGGTCGCCCGCGTCGTGGTGAAGGTCCGGTATGCGCCGTTCATTACCCAGACCCACGGCCGGACGCTGGAGCCGCCGGCGACCGGACGGGCGGAGATCGAGCGGGCCGCCCTCGCCGCGCTCGACGGCTTCACCGGACGCCGCCCGGTCCGGCTCCTGGGCGTCCGCGCCGAGTTCGTCCGCGCTTGACCGGCCGCTATATCGGCTTTTTACCTGTTTGTCGGGTTTTGTGGTGTGGGGCACGGGGAGGTACGCCGTCGTTGCCTGATACATGCGACTGCCTGATACATGCGACGGGGGAGAAGGCATATGAAGAAGGCCATGATCGGGACGCTGATCGCCGCGGTCGTCGGGATCGCCGGAGTGGGCAGCGCCTCCGCGGCCCAGCCGTCCCATGACCAGAACGCGCGCCAGGACTGCCGCACCTACTCCAGCGTCACCAGGTGCGGCCAGGTCCAGCTCAACGACAAGCAGCGCGCGTGCGTGGCCTCGGCGGTCCAGCAGGGCATGACCGAGCGCCGCGCCACGGTGGAGTGCTCCGCCTTCGCCTGAGCCGTCGCGGAGGCGGCACTCCCGCCGCCCTCCCGGCACCCTGAAGGGCCCGTCCAGCAGGACGGGCCCTTCAGGCGGTCAGCGAGGGGGGTTCGCGTTGGTCCACTCGGCGGTCTCGAACGCCTGGTAGGAGACCAGGTCGCCCGGACGGTTGAACCGGTCCGGCATGTCCCGCGCCTTCAGCGAGCGCGGCTTGCCGTCGTCCCCGGGAGGCAACGGCCTGCTCCCCTTGGGCGGGGTCGCCGTGAGGTCGCGGATGGCCAGCAGGGACCCGTTCGCCGGGTCGATGATGAACTGGCGCCGGTAGGTGCCGAGCTGCTTGGGTGCGGTGTACATGCCGAGCGGCGCCGTCGTCTTCAGCGGCAGCGACACCACCGTCCCGGGGCGGCCGAGCGGGTCGGTCCCCGGGCCCTCGGCCCTGACGCCGGGCTGGGCCGCGAGCATCCGGAACACCGCCGCGCGCACCCTGGGCGGCGCCGGCGCGGTGGACAGCAGACCACCGGCGACGTCGGTCAGAGCGCGGATCCGCTCCTGCCCCGGCAGGGCGCGGATCGGCTCCTCCTTCTCGCCGTCCTCGGACACGGCGTGCCAGTGGCCCTTGAGGCCCAGCAGGACGTCCTCCAGCGCCTTCGGCCGCGTGGGCAGCGCGGCGATCTCACCGGCCGTCATGCCGTAGAACTTCTCGGTGTACGGCGGGAAGGGCGACCGTCCGCCGTAGCGGTTCGCGACGTCCAGATGGACCTCGCCGCCTCCTCCCTCGGGGTTCGGGACGCCGACCCATCCCGGCGAGCCCGCCGCCTGCCACTTCTGCTTGTCCTGAGGGGTCAGGGGCACGTCGGCCATATCGATGTGGGACCCGCGCCTGAGGCCGTTCCCGTCGGTCCACACCTCGGTCGCCTGCCTCGAATCGATCTTGTAATGGTTCGCGGTGCTCTCGCCGACCGCGTAGACCTCGCCCATGACGGTCTTGGTGTGCCAGTACGTCCCGGACGGCGCCTTCTGCGCGTTGGCCGCCGCGACCAGCAGCGCGTTGCCGGGCGTGATCGTCCGCTCCCCGCCCCGGGTGGGCGAGCGGCCGTCGCCCGGCCGCAGGGCGATGGCGCCGACCGTCCCGGCGGCGACGGCCGTGGCGGTCGCCGCCGCCAGCAGCGGCACCCTGAACCCGCGCCGGCGGCGTTCCCGGACGGCGTCGTTCCGCCAGTCCACACGAAGGGCGAGGCGCTCCGGGCGCTCCTGCTCGGCCAGCGCGGTCCGCATCCGCCGCAGGGCGTCGATCTCATTCATGCGTCGTCTCCTCGGGAAGGACCTTGCGGAGCTTCTTCCGGGCCCGGTGGATCTTGGCCTTGACGGTGCCGAGCGGCAGGTCGAGCGTGGACGCGATCTCGGCGTAGGACATCTCGCCCCACGCCAGCAGCAGGACGGCGTCGCGTTCCTGCGCGTTCAGCGAGGCGAGCGCCTTCGCCAGCGCGGGCCCGAGCGCGGCGGCCGCCGCGCGGTCGCCCGCCGCCTCGGCGACACCGTCCTCGGCGGGGTCGGCGCCGGTCCGGGCGAACGCCCGGTACATGCGCGTCTCCTGCCGGTGGTGCCTGGCGATCAGGTTGGCGGCGATGCCCCACAGCCACGCGCCGAACTCGCGGCCGCCGTCGAACCTCGCCCGCTGCCGGAACGCGGTCGCGAACGCCTCCGACACGACGTCGTCGGCGAGGGACGACCCGAGCCGCCGCTTGACGTAGGCGTGCAGCCGCGGCGCGTGCCGGCGGAACAGCTCGCCGAACGCCTCCGGGGTGCGCAGCGACGCCGCCACGATCTCGGCGTCGTCCAGCTCGCCGGGGGCCTGGCTCACCATCGCCATGGGCGTCTCTTCATGGTGGGTCTCCGTGACTCTGGGGGACTGACACCCTCCTCTATCCCGAAGCCCGAATTTCGGTTGCGCCCGCGCGGGTTTGGTGGTCGTCCGCGCGGCGGTGCACCGTGGAGGGGCGCTGACCGAGAGGAGACGACGATGGAACAGGTGCGGCTCGGGACGACCGGCACGAAGGTGTCGCGGATCTGCCTCGGCATGATGAGCTACGGCGACCCCGCGCAGCGCCCGTGGGCGCTGGACGAGGAGGCCGCGGAGCCGATCGTCCGCAGAGCGGTCGAGGCCGGTGTGACGTTCTTCGACACAGCGGACATGTACTCGCGCGGTGTGAGCGAGATCATCACCGGCCATCTGCTGGCGAAGCTGTTCTCGCGCAGGGAGGACTACGTCCTCGCCACCAAGGTGTGCCTTCCCGTGGGGGACGGGCCCAACGACAGGGGCCTGTCCCGCAAGCACATCATGGCGGCGATCGACGACTCGCTACGGCGGCTGGGCACCGACTACGTGGACCTTTACCAGATCCACCGCTGGGACTATGACACGCCCATCGAGGAGACCATGGAGGCCCTCCACGATGTGGTGCGCGCGGGCAAGGCGCGGTACATAGGCGCGTCCAGCATGTTCGCGTGGCAGTTCGCCAAGGCGCAGCACGTGGCCGAGAAGCACGGCTGGACAAAGTTCGTCACCATGCAGAACCACTACAAATAGTACTTCACTTCATGCAGGTAAAGCCCGAGATTCGTCGTGACCACGAAGAGTGAGCCTCCGCCTGGACGATCAACCTCGCTGCACCCCCGACCGCCCCTCGCTGGGGCGTTTTTCTTTGTGTGGTCTGCATCACATTTTTCACTTGTCCAGCCAGTCATCAGCAGTCATCAGCAGACGCCACCGGACGCCACCGGTCACTCACGGACAACCCCTCACAGCGCGGAAAGCCCTATGGGCGCGGACTTGTGGAGGTTTGGTTGTCGTCGCGTCGTGGCACTCTTGATCACGGAGTCGCGCGAGCGTCTTCGTGACGGGCAAGTGGCATGCCGGGTCGGCTCCGGCACCGAGGTCCCCGTGAGGTGACCTCACACCAAACAGGCAGCCGTACGACATCGCACCTACGCACAGGCAGCAGCCAGCCGGATGGGCCCCGGCACCGGGAACAGGCGCCCAGGCGGGAAGGCGTTCCTGCTGATAAAGAGCCTCACAAACGGATAGCCCTTACAACTTCTCTCAGATACGCCACTCGCCGAGAAGCATCTGACCAACGGGTTGGCGTCAGCATGCCCGCCGTCAGGTGCTTCGGGTCCCGGAGTACACCGCGCGCTCCTTCCGCCGAGAGAAGGAGCGACCAGGGTTGGAACCCAGTCCGGAAGCCATCGCATGGGGCAGGCGCCAGGCCGAGCGCTCCCCGCGCTGGACGGATGCCAAGTGGCGACAGGTGGGGACGATCTTCGGGGTTGCGCTGTCTCCCGAAGGCTTCCCCGCCGAGCGGGACCAAGCCGACGACCAGGACGACCAGACCATGCGGGACGCGGCATGAGTAGCCCTGTGTCAAGCAGCAGTGGGTTGATCTTGTTTGAGGAGGGTCTGGAGGGCTCGGTGTTGGGCGGGGTCGTAGGGGACGCGGTCCTGCCAGCAGTGCCAGATCACGAACAGCCA
>NZ_WBMS02000042.1 GCF_008923205.2 Actinomadura physcomitrii
CCTTCAACTCGTCGTCGATCCGGGCATAGAGTGCCGTTGCGAGGGTGTCTAGGTCTGTCTTCACACACTGACATTGGACGCCCTCGCCCCATGTCCGCAGGCGAACCCTTGGACTCATTCATCTAGTAGGGCCCGGCACGGCGAACGCCACGCCGGCCGGGCCCGTCCACGCCCCCTACGGAGGAATGACGCATGTCGCAGCTTACGGCCGAGGACGGACAGACCATCGCCGAGCAGCTCAGGGAGGTCCAGGCCACCCTGAACAAGATGGTCCACGTCATGCACCTTCAGACCATGCTGTTGACCGCCGAGCACCCGGCGGCCGCGCCTGGCCCGCGCCGCCGGCACCTGCGCCTGGTCGAGCCGCTCGAGTAGCTCGCCCCCGGACCGGAAGGCCCCGCACTGACGCGACCAGTGCGGGGCCTTCCCACGTCCGATCGGCGGGACCCTGTGAAATGCGCAGGCCCCGCGCCTACGGTGGGAGTTGTCGAGACTCCACCTGGAGGTACGGGGCCATGCCCGAGCCTACATCGATCGGCGCCCGTCTCAGGGCGCTCCGCAGGGAACGCACCCTCACACAGGAACAGCTCGCCGAGGCCGCCGGCGTCTCGGTCGACCTGGTCGGCAAGCTCGAGCAGGGCCGCCGCGTAACCGCGCGCGTCACCACGCTCGCGAAACTGGCCAGCGCGCTGGACGTCGAGATCTCCGCACTGATCGACCGGCGCGAACGCCTCGGCACCGACCGCGACGGCGGCAGCGTCCTAGCCCTGCGGGACGTGCTCACCTCCCCGTCGCTGCTACCCGGGTTCGATGCCGACGACTCCGGCGACCCGACTCCGATCGAACAGCTCACGCGCACGGTCGACCGCGCGTGGCGGCAGTACTGGGCCGGGGAGTTCGGCGAGCTGCTGGCGATGCTGCCCGGCCTGATCGGCGAGGCCCGCGTCACCCGGCAGGCGCTCGGCGCGCCGGCCGTGCAGTCCCTCGCGCAGGCCTACGAAGTGACCAGCTCACTGCTGACCCAGATCGGCCGGACCGATCTGGGCATCATCGCGGCCGAGCGCGCCGTCACCACCGCACACGAGGGTGATGACCTGCTGTTGTGGGCGTGGATGCACGCGGCGTACTCGTGGGTGCTGCTGCACCAGGACCGCTACGCCGAGGCTGAGGACCTCGCCGTGAAGACGGCCGAGCGGATCGAACCCGGGTTCCGCGGCGAGGACCGCGAGATCGCCGTATGGGGCAGCCTGCTCACGTCCGCGGTCGCTCCGGCGGTCGCACGGGACCGGGACCCGGGCGAGTACCTCAGCCTCGCCGCGGCCGGCGCCGAGCGCCTCGGCCGCCGCGTGTCGGTGTACAGGACAGGGTTCGGGTCCGCGACGGTCGCGATGCAAGCCGGCTACGGGTACGCCGTGCTGAAGCAACCGGGCAAGGTCCTGGAGGCGTCCCGGCGGATCCGGCCGGGCGACCTGGAGGGCATCTCGTGGGGCGCGCACCTCATGGACGTAGCACAGGCCCACCTTGACGCCGGGCACCGCCGGACGGCGTCCAGGGCGCTGCTGGAGGCCCGGCAGGTGTCGCCCGTGTGGTTCCGCCACCAGCGCATCGCGCGGTCCGTGACAGCCGAGATACGCGAGCAGGAACGCCGGTTGAGCCCGGAGACGCGGACGCTGGTCAAGGCACTCGACCTCGAAGACGAGTAGGACGTCCCGTCCGGGTGAGCCGGGTTCGGCCCGCGCCGCCCGGACGCCGCGTCCGGGTATGGCCGTGCGCGGCCACGCCGATCCGGACGGCCCGTCCGTGGTGCCCTGCAACCGACCGCGCAACTCTGTGTCACATGACACACACAGAGACTGAGCGGGCGGCGCCTGCGGATTCGGAGGCCCTCGACCGGCTACGCCACGAGTTCCCCGGGTGGTGGTTCGGGCGCTCTCACAAGAACGTCGGATGGGACGCCAAGCGCCGCCGCGGCGCGTTCTGGACGGGCGGTATCTGGGCGCTCGAGGCGACCTCCCCCGAGCTGCTGCGCGAACTGCTGCTCGAAGTCCAGATCATCGACGCCAAGCACGCGGCGGCGCGGTCATGACCGCCGTGCCGATGGTGGTCGAGCTGACCCCTGAGAACCTCGCCGAGTGGGCGCGGCAGCGCGAGCAGCTCGAGCGGGACTTCCCGGACTGGTGGTTCCACCACCACAACCCCGACTGCACCCTGCACGACTGGGAAGCGCGCCGGCGCGAGAACCGGCTCCCCATCGATGGCGGAGTCTCGTGGATCCGGGCGGGGAGCGCCGAGCGCCTGCGCGAGCTTCTCGAGGGCGTCCAGCGGCTCGAGGCCGGCCGATGACCGCGGCGCCGGAGTTCACAGGCGACGTTGCCGAGGACCAGGCCGCGCTACGCGCCGCGCACCCGGGATGGCGGATCGCGCGCGCGACCGGGAAGTGGTGGGCCTCGCGCGGCTTGAACGGCGAGGTCCTCGGCAGCAGCGCCGTCCAGGCCGTCACCGCGGCCGAGCTGCACGCCAAGTTGACGGCCCAGATGACTCCGCGGTCCCGAGTGAAACCGGCGCCTCGGGACCGCGGACAGGGGGACGGTGCGGCCGGGTAAACCCCCGTCGCCGGCTGACCGTCCCCCTACCAGCGGCCGCGGCCCCGGGTAGCTCTTCGCGGGGTGAGCCCGGGGCCGCGGTCCAACCGCTTTACTACTGCGGTGCCATGCTCTCTGACCTGCACAGATGTGGGCCGGTTACTCCGAGCTGGCACATCTGCGCGACAGCGGCGGCCGCGTCACCCGCTCCGCCAACGGCGGTTCTGCTGGTACTCCTGTTCCGCCTCGGCGAGGCTGACCGGCCGTCCGACCTTCACGGCCTCCCGCGCCTGCCGCTCGGCCTTTCCCCGTTCGTAGTCGTCGGCGAACACCACGGGCGCGCCGTGAACCTCGCCGATCTCCGGCCGGGGGAGCTCGCGTACCCGCGCGGCCGCCAGCGCCGGCACCTTGTCGAGCAGACCGTCCGGCCGCGCGTCCAGCTCGAGACGGCGCCCGAAGTGCTGAAGGTGCCGGGTCAGGCCGTGCAGGCGCGGCAGACGCGCGACCGCGACCCGGTGAAGCACCCACACCGCCAGCGACGACGGTTCCACGCCCGTCCACCAGGCGCCGCGCAACCGGACCGCGCCGCGCGTCCCGCCGGTCTGGTGGTCGACGCCCGACCCGTCGCTGAGCGGCAGACCGCAGCGGACGAGCTCGGCCGCCGTGTGCTGGACGAGCTCGTCATGCGCGGCGCCCGCGTCCAGCAGCTCGACCATCGCGGCCTGTGCCGCGGCGGCCGCGTCGGTGACCCGCTTGCGGGACGCCTCGAGCGCCTTGCCCGCATCGGCCACCACCTTCCCGGCGGCCTTCTCCCGCGCGGGCCGGTCCGCCAGGTCCGCGCGCTCGGCCGCGTACTGCGCGCGCAGCGCCTCGAGCCGCTCGGCCGCCTGGTCGACCCAACCGACCCGCGCCGCGCGGACGGCGCCGCTCTCCCGGCCGGTCAGCCACGCGAACCGGCGGCCGGGGCCGAGCTCGGCGAGCGCGTCCTGCGCCTCGGCGAGCTCGAGCTCGGCGCGCCGGATGTCGTCCTCGGTGATCACGAGTTCCTCCTACAGGTAACGGATGTCGTCGGCGCCCGGGTTCGCCGTCTGGTCCGCGGCCAGCAGCGCCGCGACCACGGCGCGCAGAAGAACATCGGCGGGGCCGCCCTCGCGGCGCGCCGTGTTCTCGCTGCACCGGATGAGCGAGCTCGCGTCCCGCCGGTTCAGCGTGATGGTCGCCGACTCCTCACCCGTGCGCAGCGCCTCCAGGACGGTGGCCAGCGCCCTGCCCGGCGCCGAGTCCGCGTACGTGCCCTTCAGGATCCGGCCGGCCTTCTGCAGGGCCTCGCCCTGCTCGGCGCCGGTGAGGGTGGGAAAGGTGATGGTGGCCGTGATGCTGTGGCCGGTGGAATACGTCGTCATGATCATCCTCCTACTGGGGGTCGAACCACATGGACAGGAACCGGGCGAGCGCACCCGCGTGCGGCGCCGGCGCCACGCCCGTCCGGGCGCGGGCCCGCATCGCCTGCTCGTGCGTCACCCACGCGCGCAGGCCACCGGGCGTGAGCGCGGCCGCGGCCTCTTCGATGCGCCGCGCGCGCCGCGCCCGCTCGAGGTAGTCCAGGCCGCGCGCGTCGTCGTCCAGGTCGGAGAACGCCCGGTTGGCGGCCGCGGCGACCATCACCGTTTGGTGCCATCGGCTGTTGGCCAGCAACGCCTGGCGGCCGCCGCCGCGCATGCTCGCGGCGTAGTCGGCCATCTTGCGGCGGGCGGCCGCGGGCAGGTTCCCGCGGTCGTCGGAGTGGTAGGTCTTCCCGCCCACGAACGCGACCGCGCGGCCCGGCCGCAGCACCCGATTCGTCCGCGCTCGGAACCGCGGGTCCCGCATCACGACGGCGGTGATCTCGTCCACCGCGGCATGGAACGCGGCCGCCAGCTCGTCATCAGCGAGCAGCCGCGCGGCGATCGCTTCGAACTCATCCATCGTTGTCCCTCCCTGAAGGGGTGGTGAGGTACTCGGTCACCAGGCAGAACACCCCGCCCGAGGCGAGGCCGGCGGCCGGGGCGAGCGTCCAGGCGGCCGCGGTCAGCAGAACGAAACCCGCGATCGTCAGTGCGGCCCGGACGGCGGTCACCAGCGGACCCGTTCGCGGTCCCATGCCGCGGTTCCCCGCAGCGGCGGCCGCGGCCCGCGCATCGCCGAGCGCGTCCAGTCCATGACGAGCCAGTAGCGCCGCCACGCGGTGGTGGGGGCGAGGCCGACCGCGTCGGCTGCCTGCCGGATCGACCGGCCCGCGGTGATCTCGCGGACGACGGCGAGGCCCTGCTGTACGGCCTGCACGCTGTTCAGCCGGCAGTAGGGGACGGGGCCGCCGCGGCGGGGTGGGTGTTTCACTCTTAACGTGTCCTCCCTTGATCGGCGTTTGTGCAGGTCGGACCGGCGAACGCGTTGCCCCGGTGAGGCAGTGAGACATTATTCGTCTTTTGTCTCATCTTGGGCGCGCTGAAGTTTCGCGGCGTGCCGCGCGCGCAGGCCGGCGTCTCGGCGGGCCTGGTGGGCGGCGGCGCGGTTCTGCCGGGCGGCGCGGCGCTGGCGGTGGAGCTCGCGTAGGCGGGCGAGGCGCTCGTCAACGGCCTGCCGTAGCTCGGCGTCCGTGCGGTCATCGGTCACGGCGTGGTCCCTCCGGAGGGTTCGGCGTCCGGCGGCGCCGGGCACGTGCAGTAGGGCGTGAGTTCCTGGCATCGGCCGCAGAACTCGGGCTCAGCGGTGAGCAGGGGTGCGGGCGTGACGGGCGTTCCGTGCTCGCGGGCGAGGCGCGCCAGCTCGGCCGCGCGCTCCCGGGTGACGGTGGTGTGCCGCGGGCGCGTCAGGTAGTTCACGTTCGTGCCGCGACCGCGCAGCGGCTCGAGCGCCTCGCGCAGCTCGGGGGGAGCGGTCGGACGGATCGCCGCAGGGTCCGGGACGCCTTCCGGGCGTGCGACGGCGTGCGCGTCGGCCACGCTCCGCTCGTACACCTTCGGTGCGGCGGGCGGGTCGGGCCAGAGGCCATGAGGCGCGGTCAGGCGGCCGGGAGCGCCGGTGTCCGGGTCGGCCGCGAGCTTGGGCAGCACCGCGGCGATGTGCTCGAGGGGACGGCCCGCAGCCAGGGCGGCATCGATGGCGGCGCCGATCGCGGCAGGCTTCCACTCCGGTCGTGCTCGGTGCACCTGCGTGATGAGCTCGGCCCGCGCCGGGTTGCCCTTCCCGTGTGTCTCGTCCCCCCCGTTCGTCGCCGAGCTCGGCGACGGCACGTCCTCAGCCGTGAAAGCCGGGGCGGACGGGGGAGGGGGGTCCGTAGGAGGGTAAAGAGGGTCGGGTCCATGCTGTGGACCGGTTTCGGTCCGTGCTGTGGACCGGTCTCTCTCCACGTCATGGACCGGTTCCGTCTGTGGACCGGTCGCCTCACCAGACGCGTCCGTACCTGATGTGACCTGCGCATCTACTTCAGACCGGTCCACAGCATGGACCGGTTCCGTCTGTGGACCGGTTCCGACGAACCGGCCCTTGCCGTTGCGGGCACGCTTGGCCCTGCCCTGCACGGGCGTCGGCCCCGAGGGGAAGCCGAACCGGTAGTTGTGGATCTGCTTGTGGGTCTTGCGCGGCCCGAGGTCGATCAGCCATCCCCATGCCACGAGGTTCTGGCGAGCGGCGATCACGGCTGAGCGGGACAAGCCGGTCTGCTGTATGAGTCGTGCTGTGACAACCCATCCGTAGGAGACCGGGCGGCCGTTCTCCTTGCCGTGGTTGCCGTAGCACAGCGCCACCAGGCGCTCATTCGGCGGAAGGTCGGAGTCCCACACGTGATCGGTGAACTGCTGCGCCGGAGTCGGCCGCCGGGGCGGCGGCGCGGCCGACGTCATCGGGCACCATCGCTTAGGGGAAGCGGTGACGAGCCTGTGACCAGCACCGATGCCGGATGATGGCACGGCATCGGCACCATCGGGAAGGCAGCCGCGGGCCTAGACGGCGCGCAGGGGCGTAGGCTCATGGGTGGTGGCGTCCTCCGGGACGGTGTCGGCGGCGGGCCCGGCCGCGGGGCCCGCGCCGTACAGAAGCGTGATCAGGTCGTTCGTCGGGATCTTGATCATCCGGCCGAGGCGGAGCACCCGCGTCATAGTCCACTCGCCGCGACGGATCGCCTCATACACCGTCCAGTCGCTGACCTGGAGCACAGACGCCGTGGTCGGCACGTCGGTGACCGGGCCGAGCGCCTCGAGCGCCTCGCGGGACCACCGCACAGTCACGAGCTCGGCCGCTCTGCGACGAACGGGCGCAGGCTGATAGCCACTTCCTGAAGCCCGATTACTTGGGCAAGTCGTTGGAGCGCTTCGACGCTGAGTTGCCGCTCTCCCCGTTCGACCCGCGAGAGATGCGCAGGGTCAATGCCGGCCTGCTCGGCTGCCCTGCGGAGGGAGAGGCGTCTGGCCTCGCGGGCTTGCTTGAGCAGGGCGTAACCCTGCACAGGTGTTTGATCCACCTTCATGTATGTGAGGTTAGGCCCTTGTGGTCACGGAGGCAACATCTGTGTTCGATAACCTTGTATCGACGTTGACTGCTGGTCTACGGTGAGCATGTGTCGGAGGGAAAAGCAGCACCTACCGTGAATCAGCTAGTCGCTTTCAACCTCGCGCGCGCCCGCCGTCAGAAGGGGTGGACGCAGGAGGAGACTGCGGCCCGCCTGACGGCGGCAACGGGCAAGCGCTGGACCAGCGCCACACTGGGAGCGGCCGAACGATCCTCGGAGACCGGACGGACGCGGGAGTTCGACGCGAACGAGCTCATGGCCTTCTGCCGCGTCTTTGCGCAGCCGCTGGCGTACTTCTTCCTGCCTAGCCGGCCGAACGGCGCCTGGCTCTACTCGCTCGGCGCACATGCGGATGGTGAAGCCGAGACGATCGAAACCCTGGACCTCTTGATCATGGCCATGGCCATGAAGCCCTCGGCCGAGTTCAGGGACGCGATCGCACCTGTGCTCGCCCACCGCGGCCTCACGTGGCGCGTCGGCTACTTCTCGGCGACCGATGCGGAGAGAGAAGGCCAGGTGATCGTGAGCGCCACCTCGAGCGAAGCCACGCTCGAGACGATCGCTATGCAGCTGCGATCGATGCTGCGCCTTATCGAGCAGCCGCTAGCGGGCGGGACGTCATGAAGCCGTACAAGTCGTGTTCCTGCCGGGACCCTGAGACCGGCAAGCTGCTCGGCAAGAACTGTCCCGACCTGCCGAAACGCCACCATGGGGCGTGGTATGCCCGGTACGAGGCGCCGCCCGTCAACGGGAAGCGCCGTCAGCCGCGCGTCGGCCCGTTCGCCACGGAGAAGGAGTGCAAGGCGGCGCTGGCCGAGGTCCTCGGGCAGGTCGGCAAGACTGGTCACGTCGACGACCGGAAGATGACGCTCGGCGCCTACCTGGACAAGCGGCACGAGTGGCGCGTCTCCGAGGCCGAGACGGGCGGCGGCCTGAAGCGCTCAACCCTGGCGACCGATCGCGAGATCATCGACCTGTACCTGAAGCCAGGCCTCGGGCACGTGAAGCTGGTCGACCTGCGCGACCACCACATACGCGACCTGTACACCGCCATGCGGCAGATCAACCGCGACGGCGAGGGCAAGCGCCCGTCCGAGATGCTCCGACGGCTGCTCGAGGCCCGCGCCGTCAAGCACGGGGCGCGCTACTCCAACCGGCCCGTCTCGGAGTCCCGGGTGAAGCGCGTGCACATCGTGCTGAACGCCGCGCTGAACGATGCTGTGACGGTGTCCAAGCTGCTGCTCGTCAACCCGGCCGCCGGCGTCTTCCGCGGCAAGGGCGGCGCCGCCCGCAAGGGCAAGGCCAAACCGCTGCTGTGGACGGATGAGCGCGTCGCGCATTGGGAGAAGACCGGCAACGTTCCGGCCCGCGTCATGGTCTGGACGGCCGCGCAGTGCGGCGCGTTCCTCGACTTCGCCGAGGCTGACCGGCTGTACCCGCTGTGGCACCTGGACGCCTACTGGGGCATGCGGCGCGGTGAGCTGGTCGGCCTGGACTGGCGTGGCGTCAGCCTCGAGCGGCGCCGCCTGCACGTCCTGCAAGCGCAGCCCGATGACGAGCTGGACGACGTGAAGTCCGAGGACTCCGCCCGCATCGTCGTGTTCGATGAGGCGACGGCCGACGTGCTGAAGGCGTGGCGCAAGCGCCAGATGAAGGAGCGCGTGCAGTGGGGCGAGGCCTGGACGGACACCGGCCGCGTGTTCACCCGCGAGGACGGCCAGGCGCTCCGCCCCGAGTCGGTGTCACAGCACTTCGTCCGCCTCATCCGCCGGTACGGATCGATCCGCCGGCACCACGCGGACGGCTGGACGCGCGAGCAGATCGTCAAGCGGGCCCGCGTCTCCGAGCACGAAGTCGAGGTGGCGCTGGCCGGGCCGCCGCTCCCGCCCGTCCGCCTGCACGACCTCCGGCACGGGTCCGCCACGATGCTGCTCGCCGCGGGCGTCGACATGAAGGTCGTCTCGGAGATCCTCGGGCACGCGTCCGCGGCGTTCACCTCCGATGTGTACGCGGTGGTGGCCGAGGAACTCGCCGAGGACGCCGCGGCGAGGATCGCGGCGTTCGTGCCGCGCCGGAACCGGGCGTGAGCCGATGGTGCCAGCAATGTGCCAGCACGGCCCGGTGACGATCACCCGGGACGACGAACGCGCCTCCCGGCCGTTGTGTTTCGGCTGGTCAGCGCGTTGCGGGTTCGGCGCCTCCGGCAGGATTCGAACCTGCGACACCCGCTTTAGGAGAGCGGTGCTCTATCCCCTGAGCTACGGAGGCATGTCGTCGCTCGCCGGAAGAGCGTAGCGGACGGCACCTACAGCGTAGGGGAAGGGGCGTACTGGGCGCTCCCCGTTATGGGGCGATCGCGGTTGAAGGGAGCGCCAAAAGGGCGGCGGGAGACGGCCTGCGCGCTCTAGGCCCGGTGGGGTCGGTGTGGGTACGCTTCGGTGCCGTGACGGGTCGGCATCGCGGGCAGCCGAAGGACCGGGGGACCGGTGAGGCCGCCGAGACGCGTGCGCCTCGGCGGAGGCGTGTCGCGATGATCGCGGGGGCGTTCCTGGTGCCCGTCGCGCTGGCGACCGTGGTGGCGTTCGCGCTGCGCGAGGAGCCCGCGGGACGGCCGGACGGGGCGGTGACGCCGACGCCGCGGGCCGTGGAGGCCTCGCCCACGGCGGAGCCGACGTTCGGGCAGTACATCCCGCCGGAGAGCGACCCGCAGGCGGAGACGAAGGCGCCGCGCAAGGTCGTGACGCCGCAGGCGAAGCCGACGAGCAAGGCGACCCCGAAGCCCACGCGGCAGCCGGACGTGCGGCCGTCGTGCCCGTGGTGGGGCGTCCCGTACTTCGACCGGTGGTGCCATCGCCCTCGTCATACAGGCCGCTGATGCGGTTGCGCCCAGTTCACCGGTGAACCTGTAGTAGCGTTCTGCCGCTGTTCGTATTCGGGCATCAGGAGGAAAAGCACCGTGCCGAACCCCCGGTCGGCTGCGCTGGCCGCGGCCGTCCTGGTGATGGCGACGCTCGTGCCGCAGGGTGCCGGCAGGGCGGCCGAAGGCGGGGACGACGTCAAGTCGCTGCGCGAGGCCGCCGCGAAGGCTCGCGACGAACTCGAGTCGGCCACCAAGGACATGGAGGGCCGCAAGAAGGACCTGGCGGCCTCGCAGAGCAAGCTGAAGGCGACGCTGAAGGACCTGGCGGAGGCCGAGGCGCAGCTGAACGAGATCCGGCAGCCGCTGGCACGGCTCGCGAACTCCTCCTACCAGCAGCCCGGTGCCGCCGGGTCGATGGCGGTGTTCGGCGGCGGGAACCCGGAGGAGGCGCTGCGCGCCACCGCGGACGTGAGCATGCTCGCCCGGTCGCAGCAGGAGCTTGTGGACCGTGCCGACGCGCTGCAGAAGCGCAGGCAGCAGCTCGCGTCCACGGCGCAGGACCTGCAGTCCCGCAACGCGATCGCGCAGACCCGTGTGCAGCAGGACATCGACGGGCTCAAGCAGCGGTCGGCGCAGCTCACCGACCAGCTGAACGCGATGCTCAAGAAGCTGCCCGAGAGCAAGCGGCTGGAGCTCGGGTGCGACAAGAGCCTCGCCGCCGACGCCAAGAAGTTCCCCAACGGGCTGATCCCGCAGAAGTACCTGTGCCCGCTGCCGCAGAAGGGGCGCGAGCTGCGCGCGGACGCGGCGCTGGCTTTCTACAAGCTGAACGCGGCGTACAAGGCGCACTTCGGCCGCGACATGTGCCTGACGGACTCCTACCGGAGCCTGGCCGAGCAGCAGTCGGTGTACGTGCGGCGGCCCGGCTTCGCGGCCGTGCCCGGCACCAGCAACCACGGCAAGGGGCAGGCCATCGACGTCTGCGGCGGGGTGCAGAACCAGGGCTCGGTGCAGTTCGACTGGCTGAAGGCCAACTCCAAGAAGTACGGCTGGTTCCACCCGGCGTGGGCCTACAGCAACCCGTTCGAGCCCTGGCACTGGGAGTACGGCACCGAGAGCCAGTACTGAGCCGTCAGGGGGTCTGCGCCAGCGGGACGATCTCGGAGGTGCAGAACCGGCAGCGCCGCGCCTTGATGGGGATCTCGGCGAGGCACTCGGGGCACTCGCGCTCGGTGGCCTCCTTCCCGCGGTCCATCCGCTCGATCAGCTTCGTGGTCGGCAGCACGACGAGGAAGTAGACGATCGCCGAGGTGATGACGAAGGCGATCGCCGAGGTGACGAAGACGCCGTACGGGAACGTCGTGCCGTTGATCGACACCGACAGCCGGGTGTAGTCGGGCTTGCCGCCGATCAGCGCGATCAGCGGGGTGATGAATGAGTTCGCGAAGTCCTTGACGAGCGAGGCGAACGCGGCGCCGACGACGAACGCGACGGCGAGGTCGACGAGGTTCCCGCGGAAGAGGAACTTCTTGAATCCGCCCATGGTGTGCTCCCGGGGGTAGGTGGGGCGCGTCCGGTCGGACGCGCTCCCGACGGCGGTCGGCTGCGGGCGCGCGGGGGACGGGCACGGCCGATCCGCGCTCGATCCGCCCTGCTCGGAGGGGGTTCTCGGTCCCGCGTGCACGATGTCAGTGATGTTCGGTCCGGTCGGGGACGGACGGAACGGCTACGGATGGTAATGAAGCTTCACCTCTTGCGCCAAGTTGATCCCGCCGGCGCCGCACCCCCGCCCGGTAACGGCCCGGCGAGCCTCGGGTCGGCCCGGGATGGCCGCGGGCGGGTGTGTCCGGGATCTGGAGGCCTGGGCCGGGTGGTCATGGGGCCGTGATGGTGATCGAGAGGGTGGGACCGGCAGCGGCCAGGGCCTGGGCCTGCGCGTGGTCGGTGGCGAGGACCACCAGGGCTCCTTCCTGGCCTTCTTCGCCGGCGTGCCGGGGCACGGTGATCACGGGGACGCCGGACACGATCACCCTGGCCTCGCTCCACCGGCCGCCGTTGCCGGGGAGGTCGCCCGGGCCGGCGGGCGGCGGGGCGGCCAGCACGTCGACGCGGTCGCCGGCGTGCAGCAGCCGGACGGTGCCGGCGTCGGCGATCCGGGCGGGCGCGGCGACCGTTCCGGGGCCGTAGCCGTGCAGGAGCCCGTCGCCGACCAGGCGGGCGTCGGTGAGCGGCTCGCCGCGCCGCATGGGGCCCGCGAGGACCCGCCCGGCCGCGCCCGAGCGGACCGCGCCCGCCGGGACGGCCGGGGGCGGCAGGTCGAGGGCGCGCAGGTCGGACGTGCCGAGCGTGGCGCCGGCGGGGAGGTCGCGGGACGCTGCCAGGACGCGGACCGAGGGCGCCGGGCCGGGGCGCAGCGCGGTGAGGGCCAGGCCCGCGGCGGCCGCGGCGGACAGCGCCGCCAGCGGGCGCCGTAGCCGCGCCGCGGCCGCCGCGGCGGGTGCCCTCACGGCAGCTCCAGCGGGAGGTCCATGCCGTCCAGGACGGCGGGGCAGGGGCAGCCGCGTTCGGCGGGCAGCGCCTTGACCACGTCCGCGACGAGGCCGCGCAGCCGCCCGATGTTCTCGCCGAACACCCGCAGCACCTCGTCCATGGTGACGCCTTCGCCCTCCTCGATGCCGGCGTCGAGGTCGGTGACCAGGCAGAGCGGGGTGTAGCAGAGCGCCAGCTCGCGGGCGAGGACGGCCTCGGGGTGGCCGGTCATCCCGACGAGCGTCCAGCCCTGGCCGGCGTACCAGCGGGACTCGGCCCGGGTGGAGAAGCGGGGGCCCTCGATGACGACGAGGGTGCCGCCGTCGACGGGTGCCCAGCCGGCGGCGTTCGCGGCGTCGACGGCGGTGCGCCGGCCGGTCGGGCAGTAGGGGTCGGAGAACGAGACGTGGATCGCGGCGCCGTCGTCGTAGTAGGTCTGCGGGCGCCCGGACGTCCGGTCGACGAGCTGGTCGGGGACGGCGAGCGTGCCGGGCCCGAGGTTCGGGGTCAGCGAGCCGACCGCGCTCGGCGCGAGGACCTGCCGGACGCCGAGCGACCGCAGCGCCCACAGGTTGGCCCGGTAGGGGATCTTGTGGGGCGGGAAGCGGTGGTCGCGGCCGTGCCGGGGGACGAACGCGACGCGCCGCCCGGCGAGCTCGCCGACGGCGATCGCGTCGCTCGGCGGGCCGAAGGGCGTGTCGACGCGCACCTCCTCGACGTCGTCGAGGAAGGAGTAGAAACCGGAACCGCCGATGACCGCGATCTCGGCCGTGGACTGCGAGTTGGTGGACATGCCGCCGACACTAACCAGCCCGCCGCAGCGCGTGCGGACCCGCCGCGAAATGTGGATAACTTCATGATCGTCGGACGCGGCGGAGGGGCCCGGCGCCGCGCCGGACCCCTCCCGACTCCGGGGGATCGCGTCAGCCGACCCGGTCGAGGACCTGGGAACGGCCCGAGCGGACCTCACGGGCGGCGAGCCGGCCCGGCGCCCAGATGCGCCGCCCGAGGTCGTGCGACAGGGCGGGCAGCAGCAGCGACCGGACGACCAGCGTGTCGAACAGGACACCGAACGCCACGACGAAGCCCATCTCCACCATGGACACCAGCGGCAGCGTCGCCATCGCGCCGAACGTCGCCGCCAGCACCACCCCGGCCGAGGTGATGACGCCCCCGGTGACGGTGAGGCCGCGCTGGATGCCACGCCGCGTGCCAAGGGTTTGGGACTCTTCCCGTACGCGGTGCATGAGGAAGATGTTGTAGTCGACCCCGAGCGCCACCAGGAAGGTGAACGCCTGCAGGGGGAACCCTGTGTCGGTGCCCTCGAAGCCGAAGCCGTGCCTGAAGATGAGCGCGCACGCGCCAAGCGAGGCGAGGAACGACAGGACGACGGTGCCCATCATCAGCAGCGGCGCGACGAGCGCGCGCAGCAGCAGGACGAGGATGACGAAGACCACGCCCAGCACGACCGGGATGATGACCTTGTTGTCACGGGTGGAGGCGCGCTTGGTGTCCAGGGACGTGGCGGTGGTGCCGCCCACCTTCGCGTCGGCGGATGGGACGGCGTGCACCGCGTTCCGGAGCCGGTCGATGGTCCGCTCGGCCGCCTTGCTGTCGGCGGGGTCGCGCAAGGTCGCCTCGTACATGACGAGCCCGTTCGCGGTGGCGGGCGGGCTGACCTGGGCGACACCCTGTGTGCGTGCGGCCGCGGCGGCGATCTGGGGCGCCGCCGACGCCTTGCCGATGATGACGGCCGGGGAGCCGGATCCGGCGGGGTAGTGCCGCGCCAGGCTCTCCTGCCCGACGATCGAGTCGGGACGTCCGGTGAACTGCCCGGCGTTGGAGAGGCCGTCGGCCTTGAGCGAGCCGAGGCCGAAGGTAAGGCCGACCAGGACGATGCCGGTGGTGATCCAGAGCGCGCGCGAGCGCCTGCCCACGAGGGCCGCCACGCGGGACCAGATCCCGTGTTCCGCCTCGTACGCCTCGGGCTCGAGGTATTTGGCGTCGTAGCGCGGGACGAGCGGCCAGAACACCCAGCGGCCGAAGATGACGAGCAGGGCGGGCAGGAGCGTGACCATCGCGGCGAGCGCCGTGAGGACGCCCGCCGCCGCGACGGGGCCGAGCCCGGCGGTGGAGTTCAGGTCGGCGAGCAGCAGGCACAGCAGGCCGACGGCGACGGTCGCGGCGGAGGCGACGGCGACGGTCGCGGCGGAGGCGATGACGGCGGGCGCGGCGCGGCGCAGGGCGAACGCCATGGCCTCGTGCCGGTCCTCGTGGCGGTGGAGCTCTTCGCGGTAGCGGGCGACGAGCAGGAGGGCGTAGTCGGTCGCGACGCCGAAGACCAGCACGGTCATGATGCCGGAGCTCATCCCGTTGACGGTCAGGTCGGCGTACTTGGCCAGCAGGTAGATGACGGACTGGGCGAGCCCAAGGGCGAAGACGGCGCTGAGCACCGGGATGAACCACAGCACGGGGCTGCGGTAGATGATCAGCAGCAGGACGATCACGACGATGCCGGCGGCCATGAGCAGGAAGCCGTCGAGGCTCTGGAACACGCCGAACTGGTCGGAGCCGGCGCCGGCGGGCCCGGTGACGTGCGCGGACAGTCCGGGCGGGCCGCGCTTGACGATGTCGCGGGCCTGGTCGACGGCGTCGGTCACGTCGTCGCTGTTGATCGGGACGAGGGTCTCCAGCGCCTTGCCGTCCTCGGCCGGGATCGGTCCCCGCGCCTTCTCGGCGCCGGGGAGGCGCTCGAAGGCGTGCGTGTCGGAGGCGGCCTTGGCGCGGTCGGCGGCGGTGATGCCGGAGGGGCGTTCGTAGACGATGACGGCGAGCATCGTCTCGTCCTTGCGGAAAGTGTCCTGCTGCTTGACGATCCGCGTGGACTCGGCGCTGGCGGGCAACCAGGACGCGGCGTCGTTGTCCTCGACGTCGGCCAGCTTGCCGGCGAGCGGGCCGAGGGCGGCCAGCAGGACGATCCAGACGGCGAGGACGGCCCATTTGCCGCGGCGTCCGGCGATCGGCCCGGCGGGCCCGCGGGCCGGTGTTCTGGGGGGAGCCTGGCTCTGTGCGCGCATGGTCGATCTCCTGGGGATGCCCGTTGATCTCGCGATATGACGTGAAACTCGCTCAGAACCAGAGTCTCTCTGATGAAGAGAGAAAGCAAGTTATATCGCGAAATCTCGGGGTAGCCTCAGGGTTCCCTTAGGGGTGGCCTCAGGGACGCCCCCCGGGGTGGCCGTAGCACGACGAAGGCCGGAGGAACCCGGTCGGGTTCCTCCGGCCTTCGGAAGCGCGGTGGGGCGTGCCCTGGAGTCAGGCCACCTTCTCGGACGAAGAGGACTTCGACGGCGAGGCGGAAGACGAGGACGACGAGTCGCTCGACGAGCTCGACGAGGAGGACGTGTCGGACTTGCCGGAGTCACCGCTCGACGACGACGAGCCGTTCGACCCGTTGGACGAGCTGCCCACGGTGGAGGACGACTTGCCGGAGCCGCGGCTGTCGGTGCGGTAGAAGCCCGACCCCTTGAAGATGATCCCCGCGGCGGAGAAGACCTTGCGGAGCTTTCCGTTGCACGCCGGGCATTCGGTCAGCGCGTCGTCGCTGAACTTCTGCACGACCTCCAGAGGCTCGCCGCACTCGGTGCAAACGTACTGATACGTCGGCAACGGTTCCTCCTAGCTGACTCAGCCCGGGCGCCGTCCGGGACTGGCACTCACTCTAGATGACTGCTAATGGTACCCATGCCTGGAACACGATTCGCCGCGGGTCTGTTCCCGGGCCCCGGCGAGGTCATGTACCGGGCCCCGGCGCGGTCATGTACCGGTCTCGCCGAACCAGCCGGCCAGCTTCCCGCGGCGGCTGATGGCGCGCAGCCTGCGCTCCGTGGTCTCGCGCACGGTGTCGGTGGTCACCACCAGGAGCGTGTCGCCGCTCTGCAGGCGCGTGGTTGGTTCCGGCACGAAGCTCTCCCCGTCCCGGACGACGAGGGTGATGGACGCTCCGGCGGGCAGCCGCAGCTCGAAGATCTCCACACCGCTCAACCGGGAGTCGGGCGGGATGCGGACTTCGAGCAGGTCCGCATGGAGCTCCTCCAGGGGTGCGGCCTCCACGTCCAGCTCCCGGGTCTGTTCGTCGCTCTTGAGGCGGCACCAGCGCGCCACCAGGGGCAGCGTGGGGCCCTGCAGGAGCGTGAACACCACGACGATGTTGAAGACGATGGAGAAGAGCCGGTCGGCGTCGGGCACGTCCTCCACCATCGGGATGGTGGCCAGGACGATGGGGACGGCGCCGCGCAGCCCCGCCCATGAGGCGAAGACCTTCTCGCCCCACGACAGCTTGAACCCGATCGAGGACAGGACGACCGACACGGGGCGCGCCACGAGCAGCAGCACGAACCCGATGACGAGCGCCGGGACGATCTGGCCGGGGAGCGCGCTGGGCGAGGCCAGCAGCCCCAGCATCACGAACAGCCCGATCTGGGCGAGCCAGCCGATGCCTTCGGCGAAGCCCCTCGTGGCCGGTCGGTGCGGCAGGCGCGCATTGCCCAGCACTAGCGCGCTCACATAGACGGCCAGGAAGCCGCTCGCGTGCAGCAGCGTGGCGGCGCCGTAGGAGCCGATGGACAGCGACATCACGGCGATGGGATAGAGGCCGGATGCGGGGAGGGCGACGCGGCGCAGCGCCTGTGCGCCGAGCCAGCCGATCGCGAAGCCGAGCAGGCCGCCGGCGGCGAGTTCGTACACCATCACGCCGGCGAGTTCGGCGAGGTTGGGGACGGTGTGCTCGACGCTGAGCGTCGCCACGATGATCACGACGGGCGCGTCGTTGAAGCCGGACTCGGCTTCGAGCAGCCCGGTCAGCCGGGACGGCAGGGGCAGCCGGCGCAGCACCGAGAACACGGCCGCGGCGTCGGTGGGGGCGAGCACGGCGGCCAGCAGGAACGCCGGGCGCCAGTCCATCCCGATGAGCCACTGGGCGGCGAGCGCCACCACCGCGATGCTGATCAGGGTGCCGATGATGGAGACGCTGATCGCGGCGGGCACGGACGGCCGCACGTGCCGCCAGCTGGTGGTGAGGCCGCCCTCGGCGAGGATCAGGACGAGCGCGGCGAGGCCGAGCGTCTCGGCCAGTTCGGCGTTGTCGAAGTCGATGTGCAGGGGACCGGACTCGCCGATGAAGAGGCCGAGGCCGATGTACGCCAGGAGGGTCGGCAGGCCGGCCTGATGCGACAGCCGGACCGCGACGATGGCGCTGAGTACGAGCACGGCCCCGAGGAGTAGCCAGATGTCGAGATGCACATCCCACCCTTCGGGGTCGTCAAAGTTGAACTTTTAGCAATACTACAGATTAATGCGTCAAATGCATACTTGCGGTTGATGAACGGGACGTCTAGAACGTCCGTTATCTCCGTCTGACCTGCGGATCCACCCCGTTGACCACGTTCTGCACCGCGTGTCCCTGGACGGCCCTGGTGACGTTGTCGAGCAGCATCGTCACGATGTTCCGCTGCGCCTGCGTCGTCCCGCCCGCCGCGTGCGGTGACAGCAGGACGTTCTCGTGCGCGCGCAGAGGGTGGTCGGCCGCGGGAGGCTCCTCGTCGAAGACGTCCAGGGCGGCGCCGGCGAGCCGTCCCGACTCCAGCGCGGCGAGGACGGCGTCGTCCGGCGCGATGCCCCCGCGCGCCACGTTCACCAGCAGCGCCTTGTCGGGGAGTAGCGCGAGACGATCCGGGCCTATGAGACCGCGCGTATCGTCGGTGAGCGGCAGGGCGAGCACCAGGATGTCGGACGCGGCGAGCAGATCGTCCAGCTCCTTGTAGGGGACCGGTGCCGATTCGCGCGGACGCCTCGTCCAGTACGACACCTCGCAGCCGAGAGCCTGGAACAGCCGCGCCGCCTCCGCGCCTATGGCCCCGTAACCGACGACTCCTACGCGCTGCGCATGGACTTCCCTTGTGCCCCGCGCCAGAAGCTCCGCCTGCGGCCAGTCGCCCGCGCGCACACGCCGGTCGCCCCAGAGGAGGTGGCGGCACAGGGCGAACGCGGCGCCGACCGCCCATTCGGCCACTCCGCGAGCGTTGGCACCCGCGGCGTTGGCCAGCGGCACACCCGCCCGTGCCAGCGCGTCGCCGTCGATGCTGTCCGTCCCCACCCCGGGCATCTGCACGAACGCCAGACGCGGCGCCGCGGCGACGGCCTCGGCGTCGAGCTTCAGCCGGCCGCTGAAGTCGCCGATGACCAGCTCGGCGTCCGGGAGCGCCGCGAGGAGGCCGGGACGGTCCCTGGTCTTCGGGAACGTCACCTCCACGGCGTCGCCGAACGATCCGAACAGGCCCCGCACGATGTCCTCCCCCAGCGGGGGGAGGGAAAGGATCCGCCACGGCGCCGTCATCTCGAACCTCCCGGTGAGCCTCGCGTCCGACCGCGGTCCCCGAAGCCGCGATCTTGCCGACTCTCACCCTATGCGGCCGTCCGGTACTGGCCACAGGGCCAGGTCCTGCTGACCGCGAGGCCACACCTCCAAGGCCGCGAGAGGCGCCTTCCCGGGCGTCCTGCCGCCCCGCCTCAGCCGAACCGCACCAGCCCCCCGGACGGCGTCGCCGCGGCGCGCACGCGCTGGTCGTGCGGCTCCGAAGGGAGCTCGTCCACCAGCTCGGAGTCGTACACCAGCCCGACCGTCAGGATCGCGGGCCCCACCCGGGCGAGCGCCCGGTCGTACGAACCGCCGCCGCGGCCCAGCCGCATCCCCGTCCGGTCGACCGCGACCGCCGGGGCCAGCACCACGTCCGCGCTGGCCACGGCCCCCGTGCCGCGCGGCGGCTCGGTCGGCTCCAGGCATCCGCGCGGGCCCGGCGCCAGCGAGTCGGGGCCCTCGTAGGACGCCCAGTCGAGGTCGCCGTCCGGCAGCAGGCGGGGGAGGAGCACGTACGCGCCGCGCTTCCACAGCGCGAACAGCAGGCTCCTGGTGTCCGGTTCGGTGCCCGTGGAGACGTAGGCGGCGATCGTCCCCGCCATCTCGATCTCGGGAACGGACAGCAGCGCGTCGCGCAGCGACCTGCCCGCCGCGGCGCGCTCCTCGGGACCCATGATCCCACGCCTTTCCAGCAGTCCGGTGCGGACGCCGGTCTTCGAAACGATGTCGTGCACGCTGTTGTCCTCGTGGATGGCTAGGGTCTGTTCATGGTCGACATTGCACCCGTGCTCAAGGCCGTCGTCCCGGCGGCAGGCCTCGGTACCCGATTCTTGCCCGCCACGAAGGCGACGCCAAAGGAAATGCTGCCCGTCGTCGACAAACCGGCGATCCAGTACGTCGTCGAGGAGGCCGTGGACGCCGGCCTCAGCGACGTGCTGATGATCACCGGGCGCAGCAAGCGGTCCATCGAGGACCACTTCGACCGCGCCTACGAGCTGGAGGAGGCGCTCAACGCCAAGGGTGACAGCGAGCGCCTCGCGGCCATCCGCGAGTCCGCCGACCTGGCGATCATGCACTACGTCCGGCAGGGCGAGCCGCGCGGGCTCGGCCACGCGGTGCACTGCGCCCGCCAGCACGTCGGCCACGAGCCGTTCGCGGTGCTGCTCGGCGACGACATGATCGACGCGCGCGACAAGCTCCTGCAGCGGATGATCGAGGTGCGCGGCCAGTACGGCGGCAGCGTCGTCGCGCTGATGGAGGTCGAGCCCGACCAGGTGTCCGCCTACGGCTGCGCCGCGATCGAGGCGACCGGCGAGGACGACGTCGTGCGCATCTCCGACCTGGTCGAAAAGCCCGCCGCCGAGGAGGCGCCGAGCAACTGGATCATCATCGGCCGGTACGTCTGCGACCCCGCGGTGTTCGACGTGCTGGAGAAGACCCCGCCCGGGCGCGGCGGCGAGATCCAGCTGACCGACGCGCTGCGCACCCTCGCCGACATGCCCGCCGAGAACGGCGGCGGCGTGTACGGCGTGAAGTTCCGCGGCCGCCGCTACGACACCGGCAACAAGCTGGAGTACCTGCGGACGGTCGTGCAGTTCGCCGCCGAACGCCCCGATCTGGCGCCCGAGTTCATCCCGTGGCTGCGCGAGTTCGTGCAGGCCCATGACGCCGCCGACGGCGTGGGCGGCTCCGCCGACGCGTGACGACCCGTCACACTGGTTCAAGGGGGCTGGGGAGATGGGCATGAGAACGGTCGATGAGCACCTGACGGAGATTCTCGGCAGCGTCGCGGCGCTGCCGCCGCTCGACCTCGCGCTGCTGGAGGCGCAGGGGACGGTGCTCGCCGAGCCCGTCACCGCGCCGGTCCCGCTGCCCCCGTTCGACAACTCCGCGATGGACGGCTACGCCGTCGTCGCGGCGGACATCGCCGGGGCCACCGAGGCGGAACCGGTCACGCTGCCCGTGGTCGGGGACATCGTGGCCGGCGACCCGGGCGTCTCGGCGATCCGGACGGGCCTGACCGCGCGCATCATGACGGGCGCCCCGCTGCCCGCCGGCGCCGACGCGGTCATCCCGGTCGAGTGGACCGACGGCGGTGCCGCGACCGTCCGCGTCAGCCGTCCCGCACCGGCGGGGAACTACATCCGGCGGTCCGGCGAGGACGTCCTCGCCGGGCAGACCGTCGTGGAGGCCGGGACGCGGCTGGGCGCGACGCAGATCGGCATGGTCGCCGCGGTAGGGCGCTCCCATGTCGTCGTCAGGCCGAAGCCGCGCGTCGTCGTCGTCTCCACGGGGGACGAGCTGCAGGAGCCCGGTGCGCCGCTCGCGCACGGGCAGATCTGGGAGTCCAACAGCTACATGCTCACCGCCGCCGTGGTGGAGGCGGGCGGGATGGGCTTCCGGCAGGCGACCGTCCACGACGAGCCCGCCAAGGTCATGGAGATGCTGGAGGACCAGCTCGTCCGTGCCGACGCCATCGTCACCTCCGGCGGCGTGTCCATGGGCACCAGGGACGTGGTGAAGGAGGTGCTGTCCGGCACCGGCACCGTGCGGTTCCACAAGGTGCGTATGCGTCCGGGCAAGCCGCAGGGGTTCGGGCTACTGGAAGGCACGCCCGTCTTCACGCTGCCGGGGAACCCCGTAAGCGCGTACGTCTCGTTCCAGGTTTTCGTGCGTCCCGCACTGCGCGCCATGCAGGGGCTGCCGCCCGAACCGATGCCCACCGTCAGCGCCGTCCTGGCCGAGGACATCAAGTCGCCCGCCGGGCTGCGGCACTTCGTGCGCGGGCGGCTGGCGTTCAACCGCAGCCACTACACCGTCACCCCGGCGGAGACGCAGGGGTCCCACCAGCTCGGCTCGCTCGCCATGGCGAACGCGCTGATCGTCCTGCCGGAGGACAGCGAGGCGCTGCCCGCCGGCTCGCACGTCGACGTCATGAGGTTGCCATGAGCGCCATGGGCACCGAGTTCTCGCATCTGGACGACAAGGGCGCGGCCCGCATGGTCGACGTGTCCGGCAAGGACGTGTCGGCCAGGACCGCCACCGCGACCGGGTTCGTCCGGCTTTCCGCCGAATGCGTCGGGTTGCTGCGGGCCGGCGACATGCCGAAGGGCGACGCGCTGTCGGTCGCCCGGATCGCCGGGATCATGGGGGCCAAGCGCGTCCCCGACCTGGTGCCGCTCTGCCACCCGATCGCGCTGCACGGCGTCACCGTCGAGCTGGAGATCCGCGACGAGGGCGTGGCGATCACGGCGGTGACCCGCACCGCCGACCGCACCGGCGTGGAGATGGAGGCGCTCACCTCCGTCTCCGTCGCCGCGCTCGCGCTGGTCGACATGGTCAAGGCGGTCGACCCGGCCGCCGTGATCACCGGCGTGCGGGTCGAGGAGAAGACCGGCGGCAAGACCGGCGTGTGGCGTCGATGATCCGCGCGATGGCGGTCACCGTGTCCAACCGCGCGGCGGCCGGGGTGTACGCGGACAAGTCGGGCCCGGTGCTGGTCGAGCTGCTGGAGGACCTCGGCTGCCAGGTGGACGGCCCCGTCGTGGTGCCGGACGGCGAGCCGGTCGCCGAGGTGCTGCGCGACGCCGTCGCGCAGGGCTACGACGTCGTCGTCACGTCCGGCGGCACCGGCCTCACCCCGACCGACCGGACGCCGGAGATGACCCGGCTCGTCATCGAGCGGGAGGTCCCCGGGATCGCCGAGGCGATCCGGCTGGAGGGCCGCGACAAGGTGCCCGCCGCGATCCTGTCCCGCGGCCTCGCCGGGCTCGCCGGGCGGACGCTGATCGTCAACCTGCCCGGCTCGACCGGCGGCGTCCGCGACGGCATGGCCGTCCTCGGCCGCGTCCTGGCGCACGCCGTCGACCAGATCGGCGGCGGCGACCACCCCCGCCCCGCTTCGGGATGAACTGGGTCAGGCCTGGACGACCCGGACGCCCGCTTCGGTGAAGGCGGCGACCTCGGCGGCCGGGACGGTGCCGTCGGTGACCAGCACGTCGATCCGGCTCGTGGCGCAGATCCGGGCGAACGCGCGCCGGCCCACCTTCGAGCCGTCCGCGACCACGACCACCTGGTCGGCGCGCTCGGCCATCAGCCGGTTGACCTCCGCCTCGCCCTCGTTGTGGCAGGTCGCGCCGTGCTCGACGGCCACCCCGTTGACGCCGAGGACCGCCACGTCCAGCGTCACGTGGTCGAAGATCCCGCCGGCCAGCGGGCCGGTCAGCTCGTAGGACTGCGGGCGCGGCACGCCGCCGGTCAGCACGATCTTCACGTGCGGCCGGACGGCGAGCTCGGTGCCGATGTTCAGCGCGTTCGTCACGATGGTGATCGCCGGGGCGCCGCCCTCGGCGTGCAGGTCGGCGCGCGTCGCGAGCACCCGCGCCACCTCGGAGGTCGTGGTGCCGCCGTTCAGCCCGATGATCGACCCGGGCCGGGCCAGCTCGGCGGTCGCGGCGGCGATGCGCTGCTTCTCCGTCGCGTTCCGCGCGGTCTTGTAGCGCAGCGGCAGGTCGTAGCTGACGCTCTGGGCGACCGCGCCGCCGCGCGTGCGGGTGAGCATCTGCTGCTGGGCGAGCTGGTCGAAGTCGCGGCGGATCGTCGCGGCCGACACCGCCATCCGCTCCGCCGCCTCCTCCACGCTCAGCCGGCCGGCGTCCGCGAGCAGTCCGAGCAGCGCGTTCCAGCGTTCGTGGCGTGTCACCCCGGCCCCTCTCCGGTACGCGGACGGTCCCGCGGGACGGCTTGGCCCTGGATTGTAGCGATGCACCACTATGGTCTTTTCTGCTCGGACTTGGTATTGAACAAGCAAGAACACGCAGACGGCTGCAGGGGGAGAGGTCCATGGCGGAGCGCGGCGGGGGCACACCGAGGCGGAGATCGCGTCGCAGCCCGACCGCTGGCGGCGGGCCGCGGTCCTGGACGCGCTGGCGCGCGCGCGGGGACGATCCCGACCGCCCACGGCACCTCAGCCGCTCCGTCATCCTGGACGCCTCATGTTGAACCTCACGAACGCCCGGATCGTCCTCCCCGGCGGCGTCACGTCCGGGACCCTGCACATCGACGGCGACCGCATCGCCGCGTCGCCCACCGGGCCCGGCGAGACCGTCGATCTCGGCGGCCGGCACGTCGTCCCCGGCTTCGTGGACATGCACGTCCACGGCGGCGCGGGCGCCTCGTACCAGACCGGACGTCCCGAGGAGGCGCGCCGGGCCGCGCTCTTCCACCTGGCCCACGGGACGACCACGACGGTCGCCAGCCTCGTCACCGGCACGCCGGACGAGCTCGCCAACGCGGTGTCGGGCCTCGCCGACCTCGCCGCCGACGGCCTCATCGCCGGCGTCCACATCGAAGGCCCCTACCTCGCCCGGGACCGCTGCGGCGCCCACGACCCCGATCTCCTGCGCCGCCCCGACCGCGCCGAGTTCGCCCGCCTCGTCCGGCTCGGCGGCGGCCACCTCCGCATGATCACCCTGGCGCCCGAGCTGCCCGGCGCGCTCGACCTCGTCCGGGACGCCGCCGACGCCGGCGTCCTCGCCGCCGTCGGGCACACCGACGCGCCCGGCGCGACCGCCCGCGCCGCGTTCGACGCCGGCGCCACCGTCGCGACCCACCTGTTCAACGCCATGCGCCCGCTGCACCACCGCGAGGGCGGCCCGGTCGCCGCCGCCCTCAACGACCCCCGCGTCACCGCCGAACTGATCAACGACGGCGTGCACCTGGAGGCCCCGGTCGCCCGGCTGGCCCTCGCCGCCGCCCCCGGCCGCGTCGCCCTGATCACCGACGCGATGGCCGCCGCCGGCATGGGCGACGGCGACTACCGCCTCGGCGTCATGGACGTCCAGGTCCGCGACGGCCGCGCCACCCTCGCCGGCGGGACGTCCATCGCCGGAAGCACCATCACGATGGCGGACGCGTTCCGCCGCGCCGTCGCCGTCCTCGGCCTGCCTCTCGAAGAGGCCGCTGTGGCGGCGTCTCTGGTTCCGGCGCGCGCGCTGGGCCTCGACTCGCGTGTCGGCTCCCTCGAACCCGGAAAGGACGCCGACCTCGTGGTCCTCAACGACGATATGTCCGTCCACCGCGTCATGAAGGCCGGCCGCTGGGTCTGACCCGCGCGCCCCCAGGCGATTTTCCCGGCCACAATGGATGGCGTTCGCAGGTCCTACCAGGGAATCATGGAACCGTGGAACGATTGCGGGGATGGCCGGTCACCCTCACCGAGGGTTCCGTCGGGCTGCGACCGCTGCGGCACCGCGACGCCGCCACCTGGCGCGAGCTCCGGGTCCGCAACGCCGACTGGCTGCGCCCCTGGGAGCCCACCAACCCCGAGACACCGCTGTTCCGCAGCGGCCTCGGCCCCTACGTCAGCATGGTGCACACCATGCGCCGCGAAGCCCGCCAGGGCCTCGCCCTGCCCTGGGTCGTCACCAACGAGGACCATTTCGTCGGCCAGCTCACCATCGGCGCGATCGTCTGGGGCTCGGCCCGCTCCGCGCAGATCGGCTACTGGGTCGACAAGCAGGTCGCCGGACGCGGCGTCATTCCCACCGCGGTCGCCCTCGCCGTCGACCACTGTTTCTTCACCGTCGGCCTGCACCGCCTCGAAGCGAATATCCGCCCGGAGAACGCCGCCAGCCGCCGCGTCGTCGAAAAGCTCGGATTCCGGGAAGAAGGAATTCGGCGCCGCCATCTGCACATCGACGGCGCCTGGCGCGACCACATCTGCTACGCCCTGACCGTCGAGGACGTCCCCGGTGGCCTGCGGGCCCGCTGGCTGGCCGAACGCAAACAGGCATTTCCCCGGCGCACTTGAGTCCGGAGTGACTTTCGCCGCGTAAGAATCCTGCGATCGAGAAGACTCGGCAAACGGAGAGTAACGGCGGCATCGATCTCGCGACACACCGCCCCTTATGCTCGTCAACCTCTGACACCGGCTCGTACCGTGCGGGGCGTGACCCTGCTCCCATTGCACGCCCGCGCGCCGAAAGTCGGCCCGCCGATTTCGCGTGCCCTGGGACGGCCCGGGGCGGTGACCGCGTGAGCAGCGCCGTCCTCTACCTCGCCATCGTCGCGGTCTGGGCCATCGTCCTGGTACCCATGTGGCTGCGCCGCGACACCGAGACCACCGGCATCACCCGGCTCCTCCACAAACGCGCCGACGAACTCGACGACGAGGAAGACGAGCCGCAGGACACCGACGAGCCCCAGGCCGCCCCGCGGCCCCGCCGCCCGGTGACCCGCGCCGCCGTCATCGCCCGGCGCCGCCGCCGCACGTCCGGCCTCGCGGCCCTGCTCGTCACCGCCGTGGCCCTCGTCGCGTCCGGCCTGCTGCCCTGGTGGGCGACGCTGCCGCCGGCGCTGCTGCTGGCCGGCCACCTCAGCCTGCTGCGCGTCGCCGTCGGCATGGACGCCGCCCGCCGCCGCGCCGCCGCCGAGGCCCGCGCCGCCGCCCGCGCCCGCGCGATCGAGGCCCGCCGGGCCGAGCAGGACACCGAGCCCGCCGAGGTCATCGAACTGGTCACCCAGGAGGAGGTCTTCGACCAGTACGCCGACGACCGCCGCGCCGTCGGCGAATGACCGGCCCGTGCGCGAGCACCCCTCGAAGTGCGCTAACCTTACAGAGTCCTCGGGGCTGTAGCGCAGTCCGGTAGCGCACCTCGTTCGCATCGAGGGGGTCAGGGGTTCAAATCCCCTCAGCTCCACCGAGAACGTGCAGGTCAAGGGCCTGATCGGAGCATACTCCGATCAGGCCCTTGACCGTTTGTCACCGAGACGTCATCAAGACTGGCCGGCACCAGATAACCCGTCCCGGCAGCCAAGACCTCACCTTACGCCACATGCCGCCCACGCGCTCACGTCCTGGGCACCGCCTCAAGATCTCCGACGGAGTCCTGGTACTTCAACGACCGGACAGAGCCCTACCTGCGGGCCGAGGCGTATCGGCAGGCTTCTGAGCGTGTTCGCTGAATCGCGGACGCGGCCCCGCTGAATGCGGAGCAGTCGGTGCCATTCAGCATCCGGGCGGCGGGTGATCAGCCCCGGTGATCAGAGGGTATTCACCCGAGCGGCCCTCTAGATCGAAGGTACGAGCCTTGGTTCGGGTCAGTAGACGTCGCGGACGTAGCGTTTGTCGTTGGCGAGCTGCTTGAAGTAGACCGCGGCGTCGTCGGGTGTGAGGCCGCCGTGGGTGGTGGCGATGCCGCGTAGTGCCCGGTCGACGTCTTTGGCCATGCGGGAGGCGTCGCCGCAGACGTAGAGGTGGGCGCCGTCTTGGAGCCAGGACCAGAGGCGGTGGCCTTGTTCGCGCATGCGGTCCTGGACGTAGACGCGGTTGCGCTGGTCGCGCGAGAAGGCGGTGTCGAGGCGGGTGAGGTGGCCGTCCTGCTGGAGCGCGGTGAGTTCGTCCTGGTAGTAGAAGTCGGTGGCCCTGTGCTGCTCGCCGAAGAAGAGCCAGTTGGGGGCGTGGTGTCCGCGAGCGCGCCGCTCGTCGAGGAAGCCGATGAAGGGGGCGACGCCGGTACCGGGGCCGATCATCACCATGGGCGTGGCGGGGTCGGACGGGGGCCGGAAGTGCGGTGAGGGTTGGACGAAGACAGGTACGGGCGTGTCGGCGTCGGCGTCGGCGAGGAAGCCCGTGCAGACACCGTGGCGGGGTCGTCCGCGGGGATTGTCGTAGCGGACGACCGAGACGGTGAGTGAGATCTCGTCCGGCTGCGTTAGCGGGCTGGAGGATATCGAGTACAGGCGAGGTCGCAGGCGTTTGAGGACGTCGGCCCATTCCTGGGCGGTCGCGCGGACGGGGTGCTCGGTGATGACGTCGACGCTCTGGCGCCCCCAGGACCATTGGGCGAGCTGGCCCTTGTTGTCGGGGCGCAGCAGTTTCTTCAGAGTGCGGTCGCCGGTGCGTTCGGTGATGAACCGCAGGAGGTCTTGGTTGATCCGGGTGATGTCCAGGTGCTGGTGGAGAGCATCCCTGAACGGGATCTGGCCGATTCCGGGGAGGTCCACTGGGGCGGCCGGGGCGAGTCCGGTGACGGCCAGCCATTCGGTGACCAGGTCGGGGCGGTTCACCGGGTGCACGCCCAGCGCGTCGCCAGCCTCGTAGACGAGTGGTGTGTCGCTGACGTCGAAGGTGAAGCGCCGGACCTCTTTGCCCGATCCGGGAAGGCTCAGCAGCCGGTTGCCGGCAAGGCGGACGGCGGTGGGGCCGGGCTTGGCGCGGCGGGCGGGCGGGGCTCCCCCGGTGGCCGGCGTGGGAGCCGCCAAAGCGGCGAGGACCTCGTCGAGCCAGGCGTGGGCGGCGGTCTCGTAGTCGGGTTCGCAGTCGGTGCGCTGGGTCAGTCGTTCTGCTCCGAGCTCTTCCAAGCGGTCGTCCAGGCGGCGCCCATGGCCGCAGAAGTCGTCGTAGGAGGAGTCGCCGAAGGCCAGGACGGCATAGCGCCTGCCGTCCAGCGGCGGAGGATCGCCGGTGGTGAGGGCGTTCCAGAAGTTCGAGCCGTTGTCGGGCGCGTCGCCGTCGCCGAACGTGCTGGTGATCAGCAGCAGGTCGGCGGCCGGGAGGGAACGCGGGTCGGCCTGGTCCATGCACTGGACGGTGACCTTGTGGCCCGCGGCGGTGAGGCGCTCGGCGGTGGTCGCGGCGAAGTCTTCGGCATTGCCCGTCTGGGACGCCCACAGCACGACGGTCTCGTGCGCGGGGGCGTCGCTGTCCGGTGCGGGCTCGGCCGGTCGCGCGATCCGGGAGTTCAGCCCGGCCAGGACGCCGTTCACCCACAGTGCGGTCTCGTCGTCGAACGGTGCCGTCGGGGGCAGGACGGGGATGCCGGGTGCCCCAGCGTCCACCCCGGTGAGGAATCCGGCGAGATAGCGGCGTTCGTGTTCGGTGAACGTGGGCGGCGTGAGGTCCTGGAGCCCGAAGGCGTTCATCGCGGCGACGGCTCCGGCGGGTGCGAGCGGCCTGGCCTGCCCGGGCGCCCGGGAATCCTCCCGCACTTCCTCGCGCACCGGTGCCGGCATCGCCGCCGGGGCGGCGACCTTGGTCAGTGACACCGCGCACACCTTGAACTCGGGCTGGAAGGACAGCGGGTCGACAGCGTCGCTGGTCACGGCGTTGATGCTCAGATACTCGCCGAACAGGTCGTTCCAGTGGAACGGGGCGAAGCAGCAGCCGGGCCGGACCCGGTCGGTGACGACCGTGGGCAGCACCGCGCGGCCGCGCCGGGAGGCGACCTCGATGTGGTCGCCCTCGCCGATGCCGAGGGCCTGCGCGTCCTGCGGGTGCACCTCGATGAACGGGGACGGGTTGAGCTTGTTGAGTTTGGCGACCTTGCCGGTCTTGGTGAGGGTGTGCCACTGGTGCTGGAGCCGTCCGGTGTTGAGGACGAACGGGAAGGCGTCGTCGGGCATCTCGGCCGCGGGGATGTGCGGTCGGGCGAAGAACGCCGCTCGCCCGCTCGGGGTCGGGAAAACCGGTCCGCCGCCGCTGTCGTCCATGTAGCGGATCGGGTTGCGGTCCGGGCCGTCCGGGTCGCGGGCGGGCCACTGGACGGGAGTGCCGCGCAGCCGCTCATAGGTCACGCCGCGCAGGTCGTAGCCGGTTCTTGGGTTCCAGAAGTTCTTGATCTCTTCGAAGACTTCCTCGGCAGCGGTGTAGGAGAAGGCGTGCTCGTACCCCATGGCGCAGGCGACCCGCGCGATGATCTGCCAGTCTGGCAGCGCCTCTCCGGGAGGGTCGGCGGCCTGCCGGGCGAGCGTGAGGTCGCGCTCGCTGTTGATCAGTACGCCGTCGGTCTCGGTCCACAGCGCGCCGGGCAGGACGATGTCGGCGTAGGCGTTGGTCTCGGTGTCGGCGAAGACGTCCTGGGCCACCACGAACTCGGCGGCCTCCAGTCCGTCGATGACGGTCCTACGGTTGGCGACGGAGGCGACGGGGTTGGTGCAGATGATCCAGCAGGCCTTGATCTCGCCGTCGGCCATGCGCTGGAACATCTCGATGGTGCCCTTGCCGGAGCCGTCCTCGCGGATGGTGCCGGGCTTCAGGCCCCACACCTGTTCGGTGAAGTCGCGGTCTTCGGCCACCAGCACCGAACGCTGTCCGGGCAGGCCGGGACCCATGTAGCCCATCTCCCGGCCGCCCATCGCATTGGGCTGGCCGGTGAGGGAGAACGGCCCGCTGCCCGGCCGGCAGATGGCGCCGGTGGCCAGATGGAGATTGATCAGCGCGTTGGTGTTCCAGGTGCCGTGGGTGCTCTGGTTGAGCCCCATGGTCCAGCAGCTCGTCCACTCGCCGGCCGTGCCGATCCATTCGGCCGCCGTGCGCAGGTCGTCCTCGGGAATGCCGGTGATCTCGGCGACGGTGGCGGGTGGGTAGTCGGCCAGGAACTCCGGCATCGCCTCCCAGCCTTCGGTGCGGTCGGCGATGAAGGCCGCGTCGGTATGCCCGTTCTTGACCAGCAGGTGCAGCAGGCCGTTCAGCAGCGCGAGGTCTGTGCCGGGCTTGACCTGGAGGAACAGGTCGGCCTTGACGGCGGTGGCGGTGCGCCGCGGGTCGACGACGATCAGTTTGGCGCCCGCCTTCACCCGTTCCATCAGGCGCAGGAACAGGATCGGGTGGCAGTCGGCCATGTTGGAGCCGATGACGAAGAAGACGTCGGCCTTGTCGAAGTCCTGGTAGGAGCCGGGCGGGCCATCGGCGCCGAGTGACAGCTTGTAGCCGGTGCCCGCGCTGGCCATGCACAACCGTGAGTTGGACTCGATCTGGTTGGTGCCGATGTATCCCTTGGCGAGTTTGTTGGCCAGGTACTGCGCTTCCAGGCTCATCTGCCCCGAGACGTACAGCGCGACCGCGTCGGGTCCGTGCTCGTCGACGATGGCGCGCAACCGCCCCGCCGTCTCGGCGATCGCTGTGTCGACCGCGGCCGGAGCCGGTTCGGCGCCGCGGTCGGGACGCACCAGCGCGGTGGTGAGCCTGCCGGGCGCCGCGAGCATGTCCGCCGTCGTCGCGCCCTTGGTGCACAACCGCCCGAAGTTCGCCGGGTGCGCCTTGTCGCCGGACGCCTTCACCACCTCGCGGCGCCCGTCCGCCCGCGTGACGATGTCCAGGACCATGCCACAGCCCACACCACAGTAAGAACAAACCGTCCGCACCTGGTCGGTGCCGGCCTGCGAAGCCCGCGCGGTCAACGATCGGTCCCCCCTGTCGGATCGGACAGCGCGCCGACCGTATGAAACGGGCGTTAAGTACATGTCACGCGAGACCTCCGCGCCCGGTTACGGACGTCCCACACCGGCGCCAATGGTGGTGTGAGGATCACGAGCCAGTGCCGGCAAAACGACCGTGCAGGTCGCTGGGGCGTGCTGCGGGTCAGTCCGGGAGTTCGGCCGTGGACCAGCATTTACCGTGTCTCCCGCTCGGCGAGTCAGGAGAACAGGTCCAGGCCGGTGACGGCCGCGATCAGCAGGTCGGCGGCGTAGGCGCCGTCACGCAGGCGGTAGAGGGCGGTCGGGTCGGTGACCTGCACGTGATGCCTCGCTTCTGGGGTCCGGCCGACGGGACACGAAGCGGATCGAGCACCGGGTACCGCCAGGACAAGGGCTGGTGACCCGGGAGACGAGCGGCTGTTGTGGGCCGCCCGCGCGTGATCGGTCGTAGCTCGGCCACCTGTGGACAAGGTCTGGAGATCCTGCTGGAACGGCTGGACCAGCGTCCTTGCTGCCGTCCTGCCGTCCTGCCGATACGGCGATGGGCCCCGTGAGGAGTCTCTTGCCCGCCTTCGGGCCCGGTGGCATAGTTGGCGATGAACCGTAGAGAATGACATTCTCATTTTGAAGAATGAAGTATGTCGACGAGTTGATCGGGCTCCATGGCGTGAGGGAAGTGAGGCACGGATGACTGTGCGATCGGTACTGGACGACATAAGCAAGCGTCCCGGTTCCGGGGAGGTGATCCCGGTCATCGACCCCGTGACCGAAGAGCAGATCACCGAGTTCACCGACGGCGGAGCCGAAGCCGTGGACGAGGCGGTCGCGCGGGCCCGGGCGTCCTTCGAGTCGGGCGTCTGGTCCGGCATGCCGGACCGCGAGCGAGCCAAGATCATGTGGCGTATCGCTGACCTCATCGAGGAGAACGCCGACGAGCTGAACCGGCTCGACTCGCTCAACACCGGAATGCCGCTGATCGCGGCGGAGATGATCCTGCCCACCTGCGCCGAGATGTTCCGCTACTACGCGGGATGGTGCACCAAGACCGAGGGCAGCGCGTTCGACGTCCAGATGACCGCCGGGATCACCGGCGCGCAGGCCGACCTGCACGCCTACACACTCAAGGAGCCCTATGGCGTGGTGGGGCTGATCTTCCCCTGGAACGGCCCGATCTTCAACGCGTGCGCCAAGCTCGCCCCGGCCCTCGCCGCCGGTTGCAGCAGCGTCGTCAAGCCGGCTGAGGAGACACCGCTGTCGGCGCTCGTCCTGGAGAGGATCCTCGCGGAAGCGGGCGTCCCCGAAGGCGTGGTGAACCTCGTGCTCGGATACGGGCACACCGCAGGCGCGGCACTGAGCGCGCACCCTGGCGTGGACAAGATCGCCTTCACCGGCTCGACCGAGGTCGGCAAGCAGATCGTGCAGGCGGCCTCGGGCAACTTGAAGAAGGTCATGCTGGAGCTGGGCGGCAAGTCGCCCGTGCTCATCTACGACGACGCCGACATGGACACGGCGATCTTCTCCGCGGCGATGGGCATCTTCGTCCACTCCGGCCAGGGGTGCGTCTGCGGATCCCGCATCTTCGTCCAGCGCAGCTCCTACGACCAGGTCGTCGAGGGCCTCGCGGGAATCGCCAACTCCCTGCAGCTCGGCGGCCCCAAAGAAGACGGAGCCGTCATCGGCCCGCTGATCAGCGCCAAGCAGCTCACCCGCGTCATGGGCTTCGTCGACGAGGGTAAGCGCGACGGCGTCGAGGTCATCACCGGCGGGCACCGGCTGGACCGGCGCGGATACTTCGTGCACCCCACCGTGCTCACCAACGTCGACCGCGGGATGCGGCTCTACCAGCAGGAGATCTTCGGGCCGGTGGTCACGGTCCTGCCGTTCGACGACGATGACGAAGCCGTCGCGCTGGCCAACGACACCAGCTACGGGCTGGCGGGCAGCGTGTACACCCAGAACATCAGCCGTGCTCACCGTCTTGCGAAGCGTCTTCAGGCGGGAACCGTCACGCTGAACTGCCAGCTGGTCTACGACCATGCTCTTCCGTTCGGCGGCTACAAGCAGTCCGGCTGGGGTCACGAGTTCGGCCGCGAAGGCATCGAGTCGTACATGCAGACCAAGACGGTCTACACCCAGCTGTAAGGGTGCGACCTCGCCTCAGTGACTCCAACGGGGCGCCGTCCTGTCCGTGCGGGCGCCGTCATCGGCAACCGGGCGGCGAGGCTGGGCCGGTGGCTCCCCGGGAACTCGCCCGAGGAGCCACAAGGCATCAGACGGCGCGGATCGAGTCGGGTTTCGAACGGTTGCGGATCTTGTCGAAGGCGTCCAGGTGCCGCAGCAGGCGTCGCCGTCCGCCGAGTCGGCAGCGCTCTTGCCGAGGGTGTCGGCGTCGGCCTTGACCGTGTAGACCTCCCACGGTTCGCCGCCGGGGCCGTGGACCCAGACCTTGTCCTGCAGCGCGTAGCAGCACGAGGTGTCGTTCTCTTCCAGGGTCACGAGGCCGGCGTCCGTCAGACGCTTCGTCGCGTCGGTGACGAGCCCGGAGCCCTCGACCTCGACGCCGAGGTGGTCCATGCGGGTCGGCTCGTCGGCCTCGCCCTCGATCAGGACGAGCTTGAGCGGCGGCTCGGTGATGGCGAAGTTGGCGTAGCCCGGCCGGAGCTTGGCCGGCTCGGTGCCGAACAGCTTGGAGTAGAAGGCGATCGAGCCTTCCAGGTCGGACACGCGCAGAGCGAGCTGGACGCGGGACATGCGGTTCCTCCTCGGGTCGTGGGCGGTGCCGGCTCCGGGTCGCTGTTTAGATGCCTGTCTAAGCAGCCCGTGGCCCGAGTTTGCATCCGTGCATAGATGGATGTCAAATTAGAGGCATGTCTAACCAGCGGCTGCCGATCGTGAACTCCGCCGACGCCGAGGGAGCGTGCTGCACGCCCCTGGTCTGCGAGCCGTTGAGCGAGACCGAGGCGGCCGAGCTGGCGCCGCTGTTCAAGGCCCTCGCCGACCCTGTCCGGTTGCGTCTGCTGTCGCTGATCGCCTGCCACGAGGGCGGCGAGGCGTGCGTATGCGACCTGACCGCCGCGTTCGACCTCACGGCGCCGACCATCAGCCATCACCTGAAGGTGCTCAAGCAGGCCGGGTTGATCGACTCCGAGCGGCGCGGGACCTGGGTCTACTACTGGCTCAACCCCGGCGTCCTTGAGCGGCTGTCGGCGATCCTGGGGCCGCGCGTCACCGCGGCCGTTTCGTGACCGGCGCCGAACCGGACATCCAGGTCGCCCACCAGGACGACGGCCGTGGGACGTCGCCCGGATCGCGCTGGCGACGCTGGCGTTCACCGCCGCCGGCAACAACTTCGAGTTGGCGCTGCGCCGCCGCCTCACCCCGCAGGAGACCCCATGACCCAGACCGCCGATGTGCCCGAGGTGCTGTTCGTGTGCGTCCACAACGCCGGACGCTCCCAGATGGCCGCCGCCCTGCTCGACCACCACGCCGCCGGACGGGTCCGCGTCCGCTCGGCCGGGTCCGCGCCCGCCGACGAGATCAACCCCGCCGTCCGCGCGGTGATGGCCGAACTCGGCCTGGACCTGTCCAAGGAGTTCCCCAAGCCTCTCACCGGCGAAGCCGTCCAGGCCGCCGACGTGGTCATCACCATGGGCTGCGGCGACGTCTGCCCCGTGTTCCCCGGCAAGCGCTACCTGGACTGGCAGCTTGACGACCCCGCCGGCCGGCCGATCGAGAACGTCCGGCCCATCCGTGACGAGATCGACGCCCGCGTTCGCGCCCTGCTCGCCGAACTCCTGCCCGCCGACGAGTGACCGCGCCGGTCTTCCCCAGGTCTGGTTCATCGTCTATCGTCGATGGACGATGAAAGAGGGGAAAGGGCCGCTCGACCGGCCGACCGCCACCGAGTACGCGTCCTGGTTCAAGGCGCTGGCCGACCCGACGCGCGTCCAGATCGTGTCCCTGCTCGCCCGGCAGGGGCGGCCGATGAACGTCGGCGAGATCGTCGACGCCGTCCACGTCGGGCAGTCGACGGTGTCCGCACACCTGAAGGTGCTGGCCGAGGTCCGGTTCGTGCTGGTCGACCGGCACGGCACCTCCCGCTTCTACCGGATCAACACCGCGTGCGTGGAGTGCTTCCCCACTGCCGCCGACTTGGTCATGGGACGCCCCGCACCGGCCGCGGCGGCCTGCCCGCCCCAAGGAGACGCCTGATGCCCGACGCCCGCCATCATCCAAGCCGCCGACCCGCGGCTGACCGGAAGAACGCCATGCCACGCCCCCAGCGCAGGCCCCTCGGCATCGCCATCCGCGCCATGGAACGCCACGACGCCGACCAGGTACTGGCGATCTACCAGCACGGCCTGGACACCGGAAACGCCGGCTTCGAGACCACCGCCCCCACCTGGCAGGAATTCGACGCGGCCAAGCTCGATCGCCACCGATTCGTCGCGACCGACCCCGCCGCCGAGCCGAGTGGCGACGTGCTCGGCTGGATCGCAGCCGGCCACGTCTCCGACCGCTGCTGCTATGCGGGGGTGGTGGAGCACAGCATCTACATCAGCCCCCACGCCCGCGGCCAAGGCATAGGCGCGGCCCTGCTGACCGTGTTCATCGCCGCCACCGAGGCCGACGACATCTGGACCATCCAGACCGGTATCTTTCCCGAGAACACCCCGAGCCTCCGCCTGCACACCAAGGCCGGGTTCCGCACAGTGGGCACCCGCCGCCGACTCGGCCGCCTGCACGGCCGATGGCGCGATGTCGTGCTGCTCGAACGCCGAAGCCCGACCGTCGGGTAACCGGGGCGGGGGTCAGGTGACCACCTGGTAGCCGGCCTCGGCGATCGCCGCATGCACTGCCGACTCCTCGACGTCTCCGGCGCCGACGACCGTGACGAGACCCGCGGGTACGTCGACGCGCACGTCCTGGACGCCGCGCAGCGGCAACAGCTCTTCCTTGATGGCCGAAGCGCAGTGCCCGCAGCTCATGCCGGACACCGAGATCGACAGGTCGCTCATCTGGAACCTCCCGCCGGACGCGCCGATGCGACGGCGCGTCCGCTCAACCGGTGATCGATGGTGGTACGCGGACGGCCGCTCCGCGGTTCACCGTTGCGGTCCGCAATGTACTACGGTTTGTAGTCGGTGGCTGGGGGCCCACGGAAAGCGTCGAAGCGGCCGGTGTAATGTCCGCGTAGTACCGCCGTGGTTTCGAGCGAGGTCATGCGTCCTCCCGGATGGTTCCGCCTGATGCGCGCCGGGGCATTCGCCGCGGTGTGCGTCGTGGTGTCCCAGGTGGGGCATGACATGTTCGCCGAACGACCGGCGCCCTTCTGGGCGGGATGCGCCGCCCTGGCCGGTGTGGGCGGCGTCGGGTACTGCCTTGCGGACCGGCGGCGTCCGGCGTGGTGGATCCTGCTGGCCGTAGAGGTCGTCCAGTTCGCCTTGCATTCGTGGTTCAGCTTCTGCGCATCGCCGGCATCAGAACCGTGGCCTCCGGCGGCCGGAACGCACGGTGCTGGAGCGCATATGGCCGGCATGCAGGCCGCACAGGTCGGTGACGCAGGCGTGAGCCACGGCGCCTGCATGTCCGTGGGGATGCTCGCCGCCCACGCGCTGGCCGGAGCGGTGGCCGCGGGCTGGCTGTACGCGGGGGAGCGGGCGCTGTGGCGCGCCCTCATGGTGATCGCCGATTTCCTGGTCGAACGCGCGCTCCAGGTCCTGGTCCTGCTGCTGGGGCACGTGGTGGCCCCGGTGGTCGGGCCGCTCGCCGTGGCCACCGGGAGAGGCGAGGACGAACCGCCTCCAGAGACGACCGCTTTGCGGCATGTGCTCGTCCGCCGCGGTCCTCCTTCGCCGCCGCGCGCTCTCGCCCGGGTCTGACCCGACCGGGCTGAGCGCCTCGGCCCTCGTCGTCACATCGCCCGCCCGCCGCCGCAGAGGCGCGGGCCCGTCGCGCTGCTTCCGATCCGAACCGGATGGGTGGCGCGGTCCGTACACCTACGTGGGTCACGACCTGTGACCGGGATGGCGGCGTCACGGCGGCGACGTTCTCGCTCTTCCTTGGAGGACTCCGTATGACGTTGAAATCCGCGCCGGACGTTCGTCCGCCGCTCCAACTGGCCGGCTTCGCGGTGCTGCTCGCCGCGTTGTTCGCCGCGGCCTTCTTCACCGGTCGGCTGGCCGGTCCCGTCGGGCCGGGGATGCACCGGGTCGCGCCCGGCGCCGCCGACTCGGCGCCGCCCGACCAGGGCTCGCACGGCATGACCGGGATGGACATGCCGTGAGCACCACCGATCTGACCATCGAGGGGATGACCTGCGCGGCGTGCGTGTCGCGGGTCGAGAAACGGCTCGGCCGCATCGAGGGGGTGACGGCGGCGGTCAACCTCGCGACCGGGCGGGCGCGGGTCGATCATCCGCCTTCGGTGTCGCTGGACGACCTGCTGGCCGCGATCGAGCGTGCGGGATACACCGGCCGAGCCCAAGTGCCGCAGCGTCCGGCCGCCGGGCAGGGCGCCGAGGAGGGACCGTCAGCGGATCGGGCGGCCCGCGACCGTCTCGTCATCCTGGCTCTGCTTGCCGTTCCCGTGATCGTCCTGTCGATGGTTCCGGCGCTGCAGTTCCGCAACTGGCAGCAGCTCTGCTTCACCCTGGCGGCCCCCGTCGCGACCTGGGGCGCGTGGCCGTTCCACGCGCGTGCCGCGGCCGGGCTGCGGCACGCCACCGCGACGATGGACACCCTGCTCAGCCTCGGGGTGCTGGCCTCGTTCGGCTGGTCGGTGTACGCCCTGTACGCCGGCGGCGCGGACATGGCCGGGATGCACATGTCCTTCGCCTGGACCGCGACTCCCGAGGACGCGACCGCCCACCTCTACCTGGAGGCGGCGGTCGGCGTCCCGCTGTTCGTCTCGCTCGGCCGCTTCCTCGAGGCGCGCGCCCGGCGGCGGACCGGGTCCGTCCTGACCGGTTTGACGTCGCTGGCCGCCCGGGACGTCCGGCTGGAGGACGGTCGCAGGGCGCCGATCGCCGACCTCGCCGTCGGGGGGCGGTTCGTCGTGGAGCCGGGCGAGCGGATCGCCGCCGACGGCATCGTCGTCGAAGGGAGCTCCGCGGTCGACACCCACCTGCTCAACGGCGAGAGCGCCCCGGCCGAATGCGGACCCGGCGACCGCGTGGCCGCCGGGACCACCAGCCTGAGCGGCACCCTCGTGGTCCGCGCCACCGCGGTCGGCGCCGGGACCCGCCTGGCGAGGATCACCGAACTGGTGGAGTCGGCGCAGACGGGCAAGGCCAGCGCGCAGCGCCGCGCCGACCAGATCGCCGGCGTGTTCGTCCCGATGGTGCTGGCGGTCTCGGTGACCACGTTCGGGTTCTGGTGGGGCGCGGGCGCGGACACCGGGGCCGCGCTGACCGCCGCGATCGCGGTCCTGGTCGTCGCGTGCCCGTGCGCGCTCGGGCTGGCGACGCCGCTGGCGCTGGTCGCCGCGACCGGGGCCGGAGCGCGCCGGGGCGTTCTGGTCGGCGGCCCGCAGGTGCTCGAACGTCTCGGACGCATCGACACCGTCGTGCTCGACAAGACCGGCACCCTCACCGCCGGCGCCATGCCGGTGCTCGCGGTGAGCGTGCTGCCCGGCGAGGACACGGGGGAGGTCCTGCGCTCGGCGGCGGCCGTCGAGTCGGTGTCCGAGCATCCGATCGCGAGGGCGGTGCGCCAGGCGGCCGTCCCGTACGGCACTCCGTCGCCGGCGGCCGACGCCGTGACGGAGCCGGGCCGGGGCGTGCGGGGCGAGGTCGACGGACGTGCGGTGGCGGTCGGCCGTTGCGAGGATCCCGAGACCCTCCCGGACGTGCTGCGCGACGCGGTCGGCGACGCCGACGAACGCGGGCACACCAGCGTCGTGGTGACCGCCGACGGGCGGCCGCTCGCCGTGCTGACCGTCGGCGACGGCCTGCGCGCCGGAGCGGACGGGCTGGTCGGGCGGCTGAAACGGATGGGACTGCGAACGATCATGGCCACGGGCGACCGCCCCGCGCCCGCCCGGACCGTCGCGCGGCGGCTGGGCGTCGCCGACCTGCGCGCCGGCCTCGACCCGATCGGCAAGGCCGACCTCGTCGCGGGCCTGCAGGCCGACGGCCGGACGGTCGCGGTCGCGGGCGACGGCATCAACGACACCGCCGCGCTCGCCCGCGCCGACCTGGGCATCGCGGTCGCCGACGGCACCGACGCCGCCATCGGCGCCGCGGACGTCACGCTCGTCCACCCCGACCTCGGCGGCATCGCCGACGCCATCGCCCTCGCCCGCCGCACCGCGCGGACGATCAGGATGAATCTGGCGTGGGCGTTCGCCTACAACGTGGTCACCGTCCCGCTCGCCGCGGTCGGCCGCCTCAATCCGATGCTCGCCGCCGCCGCGATGTCGTGCAGTTCCCTGCTCGTCGCGGTCAACAGCCTGCGGCTGCTGCGCGGGGGGCGCCGGTGAGCGTCTTCCGGGCCGCCATCGCCCCGCTTCTGGCCGGAGCGGTCACCCTCGGCTCGCTCAGCGCCTGGACGATGACCGGCCGCGCCGGTCGGCCCGCGGACGTCCGGGTGAGCGACGCCTGGGTGATGGTGCCGATGGCGCCGCAGACGTCCGCCTTCTTCACGCTCACCAACAGCGGCGACGCGTCCGACGTCCTGGTCGCGGTCCGCAGTTCCGCCTCCGTCGTCACCATGATCGGAAGGCAGGCCGACCACGACGGCTCCGGCTCGATGGTGATGATCGACACGCTGACCGTGCCGGCTCACGGCACCATCCGCATGACCCCGTTCACCACCGACGTCATGATCCAGCAGACCCATCCCCTGACCGCCGGTGAGCGCGTGCCGTTCACCCTGGTGTTCCGCCGGAGCGGGACGGTCCGCGTCACCGCCGTCGTCGTCCCGCCCGGCGGCCACTCCTGAGCCCGCCCGCTCGATGAGCCCACGGAGGATGGACCTGCCCCGATGACAGAGCCCCCGGCCGCAGGAGCGACGGAGCCGGCCGTCGCCGACCAGGGAATGCGGTTGCTGCGCGCGGCGGCGTTCTCGGTCGTCTGCGTGTCGGTATCGGGCTGCGCGCACGCATCGGCCTCGGGCGCGGGGCTTTCGTGGTGGTCCGTCCTCGCCGGGTGGCTGCTGACGCTGTGCCTGGTGACGCCGCTGGCCGGACGGGAGCGGTCGAGGCCGGGCATCATCGCGGCGCTGCTGTGCGGCCAGCTCCTCCTGCACGTGCTCTTCGCCCTCGGACAGTGTCACGGGGCGGGCCCGGAGCCCGGCGCGTCACCTTCGGCGATGCCTGCGATGCCGGCGCACGGGGCCGGCATGAACATGGGCCCGTCGCTGATGCCCGGGCCGACGATGTTCGCCGCGCACCTGGTCGCCGCCGCATTGCTCGGCTGGCTGCTGCACCACGGGGACCGCGCCCTGTGGTCGCTGGAGCGGGTCTCGCGGCGCGTGACGGGCGTGCTCAGCGGTCCGTTGGCCAGGCTGTTGGACGCGGCTCTCCTGCGGCTTCCCGCCCTGCCCCTGCCTCCGATGCGCCCGCACGCCCGTGGCGCCGAGGCACGGGGCAAGCCGGACCAGATCGTCCTGCTGCACCACGCGGTGATCCGGCGCGGCCCGCCCATGGGTGTGTCGAGGCGAGCAACGTACGGGCGGCCTGACCGCCCGGTTCTTTCACCCTCCGCCTGATCGCGTGCCCGGACGCCGCGATCGGCGGCGGCACCGGCGACCCGGATCGCCCAGGCCGTGATTACGGCGCTGGGCTCTGACGCCGCACCACATGACCGCATGCCCGGATGGGCTGCCCGCGTGTGATGCGAGACGTGCCGGTGCCCGGAGCACGACGAGGAGAACGAGTCATGACCACGAACCAGAAACCGGCCCAGGCGAGGGACGCGTCGCCGAGACCGGTGGGCGTCCCGGCGCCGCGGGAGGCCGCCGATTCCAGCCGGGGAGCGCCGCTCGACGGGAGCGGATCGGGAATGTGGAGCCGGATCCGGCCCGCCCTCCTGCGCCTGCACTTCTACGCGGGCATTCTCATCGGACCGTTCCTGCTGGTGACCGCGTTCACCGGGCTGCTCTACACGACGGCCCCGCAGGTCGAATCCATCATGTACAAGCACGAACTGACCGTCACGCCGCACGGTAGGGCGGTTCCGCTCGCCCAGCAGGTCGAGGCCGGTACCCGTGCGGTGCCCGGCGGCACTCTGGTGTCGGTCACCCCGGGCCCTGGCCGTTCCGACAGCACGCGGGTCGTCATGGACGCCCCCGGCCTGCCCGAGGGCTACAGCAAGACCGCCTTCGTCAACCCCTACAACGGCAAGGTGCTCGGCACGCTGCGCACCTACGGCGAGTGGCTCCCGGCGCGCGCCTGGCTGGACGGCCTGCACCGCACGCTGCACCTCGGTGACGTCGGCCGCAACTACAGCGAGCTCGCGGCGAGCTGGCTGTGGGTCGAGGTGCTCGGCGGCCTCGCGCTCTGGCTCGGCGCTCCGCGGACGCGGCGGCGCCTGCGCCGCACGCTGCTGCCGGGCGACGCGGGCCGGGGACGACGCCGCGTGCTGTCCTGGCACGGCGCGGTCGGGCTGTGGGCCGCGATCGGGTTCCTGGGCCTCTCGGCGACCGGGCTGACCTGGTCCGCGCACGCCGGCATGAGCATCGGCGCGATCCAGGACCAGATGGGCGGCAGCACCCCATCGGTGGCCACCGAGCTGCCCTCGGGATCGGCGGCGGCCGGCCGGGATGTCGGCATCGAGGCGGTGGCGCGATCGGCCCGCGGCGCCGGCCTGCACGGCAAGCTCGTCATCACGCCGCCGGAGAAGCCGGGCACCGCCTGGGTGGTCAAGGAGAACACCCGTTCCTGGCCGGAGCATCAGGACTCGGTGGCCGTCGATCCCGCCACGGGCGCGGTGGTCTCCAAGCTGCGGTTCGCCGACTACCCGCTGCTCGCCAAGCTGACGCGCTGGGGCATCGACGCGCACATGGGCCTGCTGTTCGGCCTGGCCAATCAGATCGTCCTCGCGCTGCTGGCGCTGTCGCTCATCACCCTGCTCGTTCTGGGCTACCGGATGTGGTGGCTGCGGCGTCCCACCCGCGCGCAGCGGCCCACGCTGGGACGCCCGCCCGCGAGGGGCGCCTGGCGCAGGCTACCGGGCCGGGTGCTCGCGCCGGTCGTGGTGGTCGCGGCCGTCCTCGGCTACTACCTTCCGTTGTTCGGCCTGCCGCTGCTGGCGTTCCTGCTGGTGGACCTCGCGGTGGGCGCGCTGCGGCGGCGCGGGGCGGTGGCCCGATGATCGCAGCCACGGGTCTGCGCTGGGTGCTGACCATCCTGTTCGCCGTGCTCGCGCTCTACGGCACGTGGCGGGCGATCACCGGGCACGGCGGTCGGCACGCCGGGCAAGGCGAGGTGACGGGCCGCGTCGCGCACGCGCTGCACGCCGCGATGGCCGTCGCGATGGGCGCGATGGTGTGGCCGCGGGGGATGGACCTTCCCGCGCGGCCGCAGGTCGTCTTCTTCACCGTGGCGGCGCTGTGGTTCGTCGCGGTCGCCGTGGTGATTCCTGGAGGGGTACCCCGCGTCCGGGCGCTTCCCGCCGCGCTTCCCCATGTGCTGGTGATGGGCGCGATGGCCTGGATGGTGCATGCGATGACCGGTGCGATGTCCGGGCACGGCGGCAGCGGCGGCATGGGGGACATGGCCGGCATGGACATGTCGGGTGGCTCGGGGCTCTCGTCGATGAGCGTGCACGGCGGTGCGCGGGCGGCCGCCGCGGTCCTGGCCGTCCTGATGCTGGCGTTCACCCTGCGGTGGCTGGCCCGAGCCTTCGACATCGCGCGCGCGGACGGAGCGGCGGCGGAAGGGCCTGCGGGCGAGCAGGCAGGAGACGAGGGAGCGTGGGATCTCGGGTGCCACGGCGCCATGGCCTTCGGCATGGCGGTGATGCTCGCATTGCTTCTGTGACGAGCTCTCGGCGAACCCCGCTGTGCCCCTCGGGCACGGCGGGGTCCGCCGGCGTCGAGCCTTCTGCTCGCCGGGGCCGCGATGGAGATTTCACCCGTCGTCGACACGCACCGCGATCGCGGTGACCCGGCGTTCCACGGCCGTGTCAACGGCCTGACCTCACCCACGTTCGCGCCGCCGCGCGTGAAGTGCCCGCCGGCGGTGTCTCCTCACCTTCGGAGGCCATCATGCGTGCCTTCTCGCGCGCTTCCTTCCGTTCGTCCCGTCCGACCACTGTCGGGTTCGCCGGTGCATTGGCGGCGGTCTGCCTGACCGTCTCGGCGTGCGGCGGTTCAGCCGCCGGTAATGCGACCGCGACGACGGCGACCGCCTCGCCTTCGGGCGGGACCGCCGTCCGGCTCGACCGTCCGCTGACCAAGCCGGAACTGACACTGACCGACGACCACGGGAAGCCCTTCGACCTGGTCAAGCGGACGGCGGGGAAGCCGACGCTGATGTACTTCGGTTACACCCACTGTCCTGACGTGTGTCCGACGACGATGGCCGACCTGGCCAACGCCGTGAAGCAATTGCCCGAAGCGGACCAGAAGCGCCTTCAGGTGATCTTCGTGACCACCGATCCCGCCCGCGACACGCCCAAGCGGCTGCACCAGTGGCTCGCCGCGTTCGACCGCCGCTTCACCGGGCTGAGCGGCGACTTCGACGCCGTGCAGAAGGCCGCGCGGAGCGTGGGCGTGTCGGTGGACGAGCCCGTGAAGAACGCCGACGGAAGCTACACCGTCACGCACGGCGCCGAGGTCCTGGCCTTCTCCCCGGCGGACGACAAGGTCCACATCATCTACACCTCGGGCACCACGACCCAGCGGTACGCGGCCGACCTGCCCGCGCTGATCCGGGGGCAGGTATGAGGGCTCGGGCCGCCGCCGCGGCATCGCTCCTGTCTCGCCGGCGGTTGCTGGGCATCGCGGGCGGAACCGGAGTCGTCGGCCTTGCGGCCGGTGGGCTGGCCGGTGCCGCAGCCCGCGGAGCGGACGGACGCGATGAGCCCGCGCTGAGCACCGTCGGCGCCACGGCGGTCCCCTTTCACGGACGCCACCAGGCCGGGATCGCCACGCCGTTGCAGGCCTGCGGGCATCTGATCGCGTTCGACCTGCGACCTGATGCGGACCGCCGTGCCGCGGCCGCGCTGATGCGGCGCTGGTCGCAGGCGGCCGAGGCGATGACGGCCGGACGGCCGCCCGGTGACGACGACCAGATCGCGCTGGACGCGGGCCCGTCCTCGCTGACGGTGACGTTCGGCTTCGGCCGGACGTTCTTCGCCAAGACCGGGCTCGAGAGCCGCCTCCCGGCGGCGCTGGTGGAGATACCGCCGTTCTCCGCCGACGCGCTCGACCGCACCAGGAGCGGCGGCGACCTGTGGATCCAGATCGGCGCGGACGATCCGCTCGTCGCCGTGCACGCCTTGCGGGTCCTGCAACGCGCCGCCTCCGGCACCGCCGAGGCGCGCTGGCAGATGAACGGCTTCAACCGCGCGCCGGGGGCCACCCGGCGGCCGATGACGGTCCGCAACCTGATGGGCCAGATCGACGGCACCAACAACCCGCGCCCGTCCGACACCGGCTTCGACGCCAAGATCTTCGTCTCCCGTACGACGGGCCCCGAGGCGTGGATGAACGGCGGGTCGTACGCGGTCGTCCGGCGCATCCGGATGCTGCTGGACACCTGGGAGCGGTTGCCCACCGCCCGGCAGGAGCGGGTCATCGGCCGCCGCAAGGACAGCGGCGCCCCGCTGTCCGGCGGCACCGAGACCACACCGGTGAACCTGTCGGCGACGGGACCCGACGGAACGCTGGCCGTCCCCGGCGACGCCCACGTCCGGGTCGCGGCACCCGAGTCCAACGGCGGAGCCACCCTGCTGCGCCGCGGGTTCTCCTACCACGACGGCCACCGCGCCGACGGTGCGCCCGACGCCGGACTGCTGTTCATCGCCTGGCAGGCCGACCCCACCACCGGGTTCATCCAGGTGCAGCGCAAACTCGACGGCGCGGACGGCCTCACCCGGTTCATCCGGCACGAGTCCAGCGCCGTCTTCGCCGTCCCCGGCGGCGCCACGGCGCCCGGCGACTACGTCGGCCGCGCCCTGCTGGAATCATGACCACCCAAGGCGGCCACCGATGCGTTCTCGTCAGAGTTCGTCGGGCCGAGGCGTCCAGCGCCGCTCGACTCCGGCCAGCCGCCAGTACGCGATGGCCGCCGCCCAGACCGCGACGAACAGACCGACGATGATGAACCCGACGTTGTCCAGATCCAGTCCGGCGATCCAGTTGGTCACCGGGTCGTCCAGGCCCGCGTCGTCATGGAGCAGGCCGACGATCTCGATGGTGCCGATGACGAAGGCGACCGCGACCGAAAGGCCGGTGATGGTGAGGTTGTAGTAGACCTTGCGCACGGGATTGGCGAACGCCCAGTGGTAGGCGAAGTTCATGAACGTGCCGTCGAGGGTGTCGAACAGGCTCATCCCGGCGGCGAACAGCACCGGCAGCGTGAGGATCGCGTACCAGGGCAGGCCGCCCGCCGCTCCGCTGCCGGCCAGCACCAGCACCGCGATCTCGGTGGCGGTGTCGAAGCCCAGCCCGAACACCAGCCCGATCGGGTACATCTGCCATGGACGGGTGATGGCGCGCAGCAGCCGCCCGAGGAACCGGTTGAGCAGGCCGCGCTGGTCCAGCTTGGCCTCCAGCGCCCGCTCGTCGAACTCGCCGCGCTTCATCGCCCGCCAGACGCCGAGGATGCCGAACAGCGCGAGGAGGTTGAGAAACGCGATCAGGTAGAGGAACCCGCCGGAGACGCTGGTACCGATCAGCCCCAGCGTGCGATGCGTCCCGGAGTCCTGGTCGAGGAGCGTCCCGGCGGCGTGCGCGCCCACCGCGATGAGCGCGGCCATCACGACGACGATGCTGGAATGCCCGAGCGCGAACCAGAACCCCACCGACACGGGGCGCTTGCCGTCGGCCATGAGCTTGCGGGTCGTGTTGTCGATCGCCGCGATATGGTCGGCGTCGAACGCGTGCCGCATGCCCAGGGTGTAGGCCGTGACGCCGAGCCCGACACCGAACACCTTGGTCCCGATCGTGTAGTGCTGCGGCGCCACCAGCAGCACGAGCACGCCCCACGCGGCGACGTGCAGCACGACGATGACACCGAGCAGCCCGGCGAGGCGGGCCCAGTCCCGCCGTTCGAGAGCGGACAGGACCGTGCGCATGCGTGGGGCCAAGGAGATCGCCTTCCAGCACCTCGTGGAACGACTACGTCGGTGCCGCGGCCGGTCTCCTGGCTGACGGGACTTCGCGCCGTCCGCCTTCCCAGACCCGAAGACCCAGTGGCATATCGGACAGAGCTACCCGATCACAGTGGCGAGGGCCGCGCCGGTTCCGCACCGGCTTCCCGTACACCACGGCCGCCTCAACATACGTCCGGCTGCTCATATCTGTAAACATCGTCACCATGCGGCCGAGAACCGGCGGCAGGTGGTGTCGGCGGTGAGTCCAGGTGTTTCCCGGTATCGCAGGCCGTCACCACCTTCCTAGGATCACGGCATGCTGTCACCTCGCGGAGTCTTCGTCGTTATCGTCGCCGTTTCGGCCGCACTGGTTTCGGGCTGCGGTTCCGGTGGAGGAGGCGGCCACACGAACGTCGCCGCCTCGGCGCCCGCGACGGTTCCGAGCACTCCGGCCGGCAGCGCCGCGACGTCGTCGGAGCCCAGCGTCACGCCGTCCACCGCGTCCTCGGCGCCCGCGCAGGGTGGTGAGTGCCCGCGCGACCAGATCCCGCTGCCGGACAACGCCACCATCAAGTCCGAGACGCACTCCGGTGTCGCCGGGGTGCCCTGCCTGCAGTACTCGATCACCATGCGGATAGGCGACGCCCGCGCCGCGTGGGAGAACACCCAGACGAAGGCGAAGGCCGCGGGGTACGAGGTGGAGGCGGACAAGGAGCCGGTCGCGTACGTCCTCGAGGCGAAGGACAACGAGTCGTCGCCGTGGTCAACGATCACGTACACGTTCGGGGAGGGCGAGGTGCAGATCCTCGCCGAGCAGCGCCACTCCTGACAGGAGGGCTCATCGGCGGTGCGCTCGGGGTAAGGCGATGGGACGGCAGCGTTCGTGCTGCAGCGGCGGCCGGTGCCCGCCTAGCATCTGCTCGTGACACGCGCCGTACGCGTGCCTGGAGCGACGGACGCCTCGCAGAGCCCCGCGTGCTGCACCTGCACTACACCGTCAAGCACTGACGAGGGACGAGTACGGGGCGTCGCCCCACTGCACGGTGTTGCCGGCGGCGGTGGCATTCTGGTCGTCGGCTCGTCGCCTACGTCGGCGTCCGCGAGAACGGCCGGCTGGTGGCGATGGCGGGCGAACGGCTCCGCCCGCCGGGCTGGACGGAGATCAGCGCCGTCTGCACCGCGCCCGAGGCCCGCGGCCGCGGCCGCGGCCACGCCGCCCGCCTGGTGCGCGCGCTTGCGGCGCGCATCGAGGCGCGCGGCGAACGCCCGTTCCTGCACGTGGCCGAGGAGAACGCCGGCGCGATCGCGCTCTACGAGCGGCTCGGCTTCGAGGTCCGCGGGCGGGTGACGTTCCGCGGGTTGCGTATCCCGTGACGGTGTGTTGCGGCAGGGGTCGTGAACGCTTGCCGTTAACGGTGATGCCTATCCGGCGCTCATCCGGATAAGTAACGGCTCATGGGCGACCAGGGGGAGGCGGCCGGCACCGCGCCGTCCGAGGCGCGGGGGCGCTCGGCGCTGATGCTGGGCGCCCTCGGGGTCGTCTACGGGGACATCGGCACGAGCCCGCTCTACTCCCTGCAGACGGTGTTCTCGATCGACCACGGCGCCGTCCGCCCGACCCACGGCGACGTCCACGGCGTGATCTCGCTGGTGTTCTGGACGATCACGGTGATCGTGTCGGTGAAGTACGTGACGCTCATCCTGCGGGCCGACAACGACGGCGAGGGCGGCGTGATGGCGCTGGCGGCGCTGGTCCGGCGGGTCCACGGCCACGTGCGGGGCCGGTCCGCGGTGGTGATGGCGCTCGGCGTGCTCGGCGCCTCGCTGTTCTACGGCGACAGCGTGATCACCCCGGCGATCTCGGTGCTGTCGGCCGTGGAGGGCCTGAAGGTGAGCACGCCGGGCCTGTCGCACGTGGTCGTGCCGGTCGCCGCGACGATCCTGGCGCTGCTGTTCCTGGTGCAGCGCTGGGGGACGCACCGGGTCGGCAGCCTGTTCGGGCCCGTCATGCTGGTGTGGTTCGCGGCGCTGGCGGCGGCGGGCCTGGCGGAGATCGTCGAACGGCCGGCCATCGTGTGGTCGCTGTCGCCCGGCTATGCCGTCCTGTTCATCGCGGACCACCCCTACACCGCGTTCATCGCGATGGGCGCGATCGTCCTGGTGATCACCGGCGCGGAGGCGCTGTACGCCGACATGGGCCATGTCGGGAAGGGCCCCATCCGGCGGGTCTGGTTCGCGGTCGTGTTCCCCGCGCTGACGCTGAACTACCTCGGCCAGGGCGCGCTGATCCTCAACGACCCGCGCAGCGTCCGCAGCCCGTTCTTCCTGCTGTTCCCGCACTGGGCGCGGCTGCCGATGGTCGTGCTGGCGACCGCCGCGACCGTGATCGCCTCGCAGGCGGTGATCTCCGGGGCGTTCTCGGTGTCGCGGCAGGCCGTCCGGCTCGGCTACCTGCCGCCGCTGCGCATCCGGCACACCTCGCCGCGCGAGATCGGGCAGGTCTACCTGCCGGCCGTCAACGGAGTCCTGTTCGTCGGCGTGCTGGTCCTCATGCTGACGTTCCGCTCGTCCGGCCGGCTGGCGACCGCGTACGGCATGGCGGTCACCGGCACCTTCCTGATCACCACGGTGCTGTTCCTCGTCATCGCGCGGGCGGCCTGGCGGTGGGCGGCCTGGAAGCTCGTGCTGGCCGGGGTCGTCGTCGGCGGCGCGGAGATCACCTACTTCTCCGCGAACCTCACCAAGGTCACGCACGGCGGCTGGCTGCCGCTGCTCATCGCGGCCGCGGTGTTCACGCTGATGACGACCTGGGAGCGCGGCCGCGAGATCGTCACCGAGCACCGGACGGCCAAGGAGGGCGCGCTGCCGGAGTTCATCGAGATGCTGCACCGCGAAGGGTTCCGGCGGGTGCCGGGCACCGCGGTGTTCCCGCACCCGACCAAGACGACGACGCCGATCGCGCTGCGCGCCAACGTCGAGCACAACCACGTCGTCCACGAGCACGTCGTGATCGTCTCGATGGTGTCGGAGAACGTGCCGTACGTCCCGGAGGCGGAGCGGCTGAGCATCGACGACCTCGGGTACGGCGACGACGGGATCGTCCACGTCACGGTGCGGCACGGCTTCCAGGACCACCAGGACCTCCCGGCGGAGCTGCGGCGGGCGTCCCGGCTCCCGCACGCCGAGATGCGCTTCGACCCCGACCAGGCCTCCTACTTCCTCTCCCGCGGGGTGCTGCGGCTGACGCGCGCGCCCGGCATGCGCCGGTGGCGCAAGCGGCTGTTCCTGGCGCTGGCCCGCAACGCCGCGAATCCCGCCGAGTACTTCGCGCTGCCCGAGACGCGCACCGTCCACATGGGGTCGCAGATCGACGTGTGACGGGGCCGGCCGGGCTCCGTGGCGTGGCGCCGGTGCCGCCGCTCCCACCTGGTCTACCTTGTCCGCACATGTCCTTGCATATGAGGCGGGGGGCCGGATGTACCCACGACGGTTCGGGCGCTACGAGCTGCTGACGAAGCTCGGTGCGGGCGGGATGGGCACCGTCCACCTGGGGCGGGCGCCGGACGGGCGGATCGTCGCGGTGAAGACGATGAACGGGGTCGCCATCGCCGCCGAGAGCGGCCGCCCCCGGTTCGAGCGGGAGGCGGAGGCGCTGCGGAAGGTCGACGACCCGCACGTCGCCGCGTTCGTCGACGCCGACCTGACGGGCCCGGAACCCTACCTGGTCACCGAGTACGTCCAGGGGCTGCCGCTGGAGGCGATCCTGGCGGAGGGGCCGCTGGCGCCGGACGACCTCGGACGCCTCGGGCTCGGCCTCGCACGTGCTCTGGACGCCCTGCACGAGGCGGGCCTGGTCCACCGGGACGTCAAACCCGCCAACATCATCATGCCGGACGGGGAACCGGTCCTCATCGATCTCGGCATCGCCCACCACCTCGACCGGACCCGGATCACGACGATGCCGATCGGCACGCTGCGCTACATGGCGCCGGAGCTTCTGGCCGAGCGGAGGCCGACGGGGAAGGCGGACGTGTTCGGCTGGGGCGCCGTGATGGCCCATGCGGCGACCGGCCGGCCCTGCTTCCCCGCCGACTCGATCCCGGCGCTCGTCAACCAGGTCCTCACCATGGAACCGGACCTGTCCGATCTGCCGGACTGGCTGCGGGACATCGTCGGACGGGCGCTGGCCAAGGAGCCCGCGGACCGTCCGTCCGTCCGGTCCTTGCAGGAGGCGGTGACCCGCCGTCCGCAGGTGGAGCTGCTCCAGGCCGCGTACCACGGCGCGCGCGCGGAGCACGAGCACGCCCGCGCCGAAGGCATCGCGTACGGCCTGCACGCCATCGCCGCCGCGGCCGGCGACCGGGTGCTGATGGCGAGCAGCCTGCTGGACCAGGCGCACGCGGCACGGGGCTCGGGCAGGCTCGACCGGGCGGAGACCCTGTTCGAGCAGGCGCGGGCGGCGTCCGCCGCCGTCGGCGCCCGCGGCGACGAGGGCTGGGCGTGGGACGGCCTCGGCGTCTGCCGCCGCCACCGCGAGGACGACGACGCGGCCGGGAAGGCATTCGCCGAGGCGCTCGCCATCGCCGAGGAGGTCGGCGACGTCCCGCTGCGCGCCTGGAACCTGTGCAACCTCGGCGAGCTGGCCGTGCGGCGGGGCGACGTCGAGGCCGCCGCGGCCCGCTACGACGAGGCGATCGAGGCGTCGCCGGACCATCCGCAGATCGAGCTCACCGCGCTGGGGGGCCGGGCGCGCTGCGCGCGGAAGCGGAAGGAGTACCGGACCGCGGAGTCGCTCTTCGAACGCGCGGCGCGGCGCGCGGAGGAGGTCGGCGACCTGCCGACCTCCGGCTGGTCCTGGTACGACCTGGCCGACGCCGCGCGCGCCCACGGCGACCACGAGCGGGCGAAGACCGCGCTGGAGGCCGCGTTGGGCGTCGCCACGCGGATCCACGACCGTCTCATGGAGGGCTGGACGCTGTGCAAGCTCGGCAGCAGCCTCCGCGACCTCGGCTATGCCGGTGAGGCCGCCGCGGCGTACGAGCGGGCGCGCGACGTCGCCGATTCCCTGCACGACGACGAGATGAGGGACTACGCCACCACCCGCCTGACCGCGCTGACCGCCCCCTGACCGTCCCGCCGGTACGCCGGAGCGGGAGCGGTCAGTCGCCGTCCGGGGCGCGGGACGCGGCGCGGTGGAAGCGGTCCGCCCAGTCGCGGAGCCGGTCGACCAGCTCGGGCGGGTGCAGGACGCGGAAGTCGGCGCCGAGCGCCCCGAGCGCCACCGTCGGCCAGTCCAGCGAGTCGGACGTGAGGCGCACGCGGCAGTGGTCCGCGTCGACCTCGTCGATGACGGCCCAGCGCCCGATCCGCTCGCGGATCGTCGCGGCGGGCGCGTCCGCCAGCACCTCGACGCGGTAGGAGCGGGGCGCGGTGTCCAGCCGGGCGCGGACGTACTTGGCGACGTCGGCGGCGGGCAGGTCGCGGGGGCGGAAGCGGGCGCCGGTTCCGTCCGGGCGCGACATCCGGTCGACGCGGAGGATGCGCCAGTCGGCGCGGTCGAGGTCGTGGGCGACCAGGTACCAGCGGCGGCCCAGCGAGACGAGCCGGTGCGGTTCGACGTGCCGGTCGGTGCGGCGCCCGCCGGCGGCGGTGTAGGAGAAGCGGAGCCGCTCGCTGTCGCGGCAGGCCAGCGCGACGGTCGTGAGGACGTCCGGGTCGACGTCGCTGCGCGCCGGGCCGCCCCAGCCGCCGCTGACGGTCATGGCGCGCAGCGCCTCGACGCGGCGCCGCAGCCGCCCCGGCATCACCTGGACGATCTTGGCGAGGACGCGCAGGGACGGCTCGGCGATGCCGTCCACCGGGCCCTGCGCGGCGGCCTGCAGGCCGACGGCCAGCGCGACGGCCTCCTCGTCGTCGATCACGAGCGGCGGCAGGGCGGCGCCCGCGGCGAGCTGGTAGCCGCCGTCGACGCCGCGCCGGGCCTCGACCGGGTAGCCGAGCTCGCGGAGCCTGTCGACGTCGCGGCGCAGCGTGCGGGGCGACACGTCGAGCCGCGCGGCCAGTTCGGCGCCCGGCCAGTAGCGGTGGCTCTGCAGCAGCGACAGGAGCCGCAGGGTGCGGGTGCTGGTGTTCGCCATGGTTCCGAGTGTCCCGCAATTGAGGTCAGGAAGTGGCCGCTGTCGTCCGTAGCGTGGGTCTTGTCCAGGGGAAAGACCAGACCAGGAGGTACGGATATGAACGAGCACGCGATCGCCGGCGGGACCCGCGACGGCGTTGCCGAGGCGACCGGCGAGCGCGCCGATCTGCTGGCGCTGCTGGCCAAGGCCCGGCACTTCCTGCGGTTCCCGGCCCGCGACCTCACCGACGAGCAGGCCGGGCGGCGCACCACCGCGAGCGAGCTGTGCCTGGGCGGCCTGGTCAAGCACGTCGCCTCGGTGGAGCGGGGCTGGGCGGAGTTCATCGTGCGGGGCCCGTCCGCCATGCCGGACTTCACCGCGATGACCGAGGAGGACTTCCAGCGCCGCGCCGACGAGTTCCGCATGCTGCCGGGCGACACCCTGGCCGGCGTCCTCGCCGACTACGAGGAGGTCGCGCGCCGGACCGACGAGCTGGTCGTCTCGCTGCCCGACCTGGGCGCGACCCAGCCGCTGCCGAAGGCGCCGTGGTTCCAGGACGCGGAGTGGTCGGCCCGCATGGTGCTGATGCACATCGCCGCCGAGACGTTCCAGCACGCCGGGCACGCCGACATCATCCGCGAGGCCCTGGACGGCGCCAAGAGCATGGGCTGAGCGCCCGTCAGGCGGGCTCGGGCTCGGGCTCGGGGGCGGCGGACGGCAGAAGCCGCGGCGCCAGGGCGGCGGCGAGCGTCGCCGCCACGGCCGACGCCGTGACGATCGCCCACGCGCCCGGCCCGAGCGGCGTGCAGCCGAAGAACGCGCTGACCCCGGGCGTCTCGATCACCGCGACCAGCGCTGCGGCGGACAGGGCGCAGGTCGCCATGACGAGCGGGCTGCGCCAGCGGGAGATCAGCGTCTGCCCCAGCTGCGCGCCGACCAGCGCGGCGAGCGCCATCGTCGAGGCCCGCCGGCGCCCGCCCGGGACGAGCCGGGTCAGCCGCCCGAGCTGCCAGGACGCGAGGGCCGCCGCGGCGGTCGCGGTCCCGCGGACGGCGAGCGCCCGGCGCATGTCCCGGCCGGTGAAGCCGCGGACCGGGGCCCCGCCGAGCGGCGCCGCGTCCCCGCCGGAGCCGGCCGGGGTGATCGCGACGGCGAGCGCCGGGAGCATGTCGGTGAGCATGTTCACCACGAGCAGCTGCCGGGTGCTGAGCGGCGCGTCCCCGCTGAGCGCGGTGCCGAGCACGGTGAAGGACACCTCGCCGGCGTTGCCGCCGACGAGGATGGCGGCGGCGTCGCGGACGCTGTTCCACAGCGCGCGGCCCTCGCGCAGCGCGTCCAGGATGAGCGCGGTGTCGGGGGCGGTGAGGACGAGGTCGGCGGCGGTGCGGGCGGCGCCGGAGCCGCGCCCGACGACCGCGATGCCGACGTCGGCGCGGCGGATGGCGGCGGCGTCGTTGGCGCCGTCGCCGGTCATCGCGACGACCCGGCCGGCGCGCCGCAGGTCCTTGACGATCCGGACCTTCTGCGCGGGCGAGACGCGGGCGAACACCGCCGCCCGCTGGACGGCGCGGATCCGGTCGGCGGCGGGCATCGCGTCGAGTTCAGCGCCGGTGAGGACGCGGTCCGCGTCCGGGATGCCGAGCTCGGCGGCGACGGCCGCGGCGGTGTCCGGATGGTCACCGGTGATCATGGTGGTGCGGACGCCCGCCGCGCCCAGCCGCTGCACGGCCTCCTCGGCGGTGGGGCGCGGGGTGTCGGCGATGCCGATGAAGCCGAGCAGCGCCAGGTCATCGACGTGGTCGGCGAGCCGCCCGCGCACCGCCCCGGGGTCGGCGACGGCCCGCTCGGCGATGGCGAGCACGCGGAGCCCCTGCCCGGCGAGCCGCCGCACGGTCCCGGCGGCGGCGCGGCGCCGGGACGCGCTGAGCGGCTCGTCGTGGTGGGCGGACGCGTGGACGCGGGTGCAGCGCGCCAGCAGCACCTCGGGCGCGCCCTTGACCGCGAGGACCGTCCGGTAGCCGTCGTGGCCGAGCGACGCCGAGAACCCGCGGGTGGTCTCGAACGGCAGCTCCTCCTGCAGCGACCAGCGGTCGTCGGGCGGCAGGTCGCCGGCGCGGTCGAGGACGGCCCGGTCGGTGGCGTGCGGGACCTGCCGGCTCCCCGGCGGCGGGCAGGCGCGCGCCGCGACGCGCAGCACCCGCCGCTCGCCCGCCCCGGCGAGCGCGTGCGGGCGCAGGGGTCCGGTCGCGCGGACGAGCCGGAGCCTGCCCTCGGTGAGCGTGCCGGTCTTGTCGAAGCAGAGCGTGTCGACGCGTCCGAGCGCTTCGAGCGCGCGCGTCGAGCGGACCAGCACGCCGAGCCGCGACAGCCGCCGCGCCGCCGCGAGCTGGGAGAGGGTGGCGACCAGCGGCAGCCCCTCGGGGACGGCGGCCACCGCGACCGCGACGCCGGAGCCGAGCGCGCGCCGCAGCGGCAGACCGCGCAGCATGCCGAGCACGGTGACGGCCGCGCCGCCGAGCAGCGTCGCGGGCAGCGCCTGATGGGTCAGCTCCGCCAGCCGCGCCTGCATGCTGGACGAGGCGTCGGCCGTCCCGGCGAGCGCGGCGGCGCGTCCGGCCTCGGTGGTATCGGCGGTGGCGACGACCAGGGCGACCGCGCTGCCCGCGACGACCGTCGTGCCCTCGTACAGCATGCAGTGCCGGTCGGCGGGGTCGGCGCCGGGCGACGGCTCGACGCTCTTGGCGACCGGCACCGACTCGCCGGTGAGCGTCGCCTCGTCCACCTCGAGGGACTCGGCCCACAGCAGCCGGGCGTCGGCCGGGACGAGGTCCTCCGAGCGGAGCTGGATCAGGTCGCCGACGCGCAGCCGGTCGGCGCTGATCTGCTCGGTCGCGGCGGTCCGCAGGTGCGCGAACGGCTCGGCGGCCGACGGGCCGGGGCGGGCGGCGCCGGCCCGCAGCCGGCGGGCGCGGGTCTGCTGCCCGAGCATCAGCTCGCCGAGCGCCTTCTCCGCGCGCATCCGCTGCGCGCCGCCGATCAGCGCGTTGCCCGCCATCACGCTGCCGACCAGCAGCGCGTCCACGCTGGAGCCGACCACGGCGGACGCGGCGGCGCCGAGCGCGAGCACCGGGGTCAGCGGGTCGTCCAGCTCCTGCCGCACGGCCGCGGCGAGCCGCAGGACGGCCTTGCCCGGCCGGATCGCCGTCCGCTGCACCAGCGGCCCGGCCGTCCGCGGCTCCCGGTCCTCGCCGGGTCTAGCGGTGCCCGCCAGCCGCCGGACTGCCTCCTCGGCGGTGAGGGCGTGCCAGGCGTCCCGGACGACCGGCGGCGGCAGCGGCCGGTGCTCCAGCCGCCGTGCGCTCAGCCCGTTCGCCAGCATCGCCATCAGGGACGCGGCATGCACGGGCGGCAGCTCCGGCAGGGCCGCGGCGGCGCGGCGCGGCAACGGCCCGCCGAGACGCCGCCGGGGCCGCCGTCCCGCGATCAGCAGCGCGCCCAGCGCGGACGCGCTCAGCGACAGCTCCGCCGCCCGGTCGCTGGCGCGCCGCGCGGGCCGCACGGCGGTCAGCAGCCGCCACGCCCCGGCGAGTCCCGGCCCGGTCACGAGGTCGGCGCGCCAGTCGGTGAGGCCGCGGCCGCGCAGCACGCTCACGCCGACGTCGGCGGCGTCCAGCGCCTCGTCCTGCCCGCTGGAGATCGCCAGCACGACGTGGCCGTCGCGCTGCAGCGCGCGGACGGACTCCGCCAGCCCGCCGACGTCGACGGGGGAGTCGTCGCCCCAGGCGACCAGCTCCTGGATGCTGGCGTGCCCGGTCAGCACGACCACGTCGGCCGCCTCGTGCGCGGCCGACAGCAGCGCCTCCGCCAGCGGGTCGAGCGAGGAGCCGACCCGCACCCGGCCGCGGCGCCGGTCCCGCTCGTCGAGCAGGTCGAGGGTGACGCCCTGCGGGTCGGCGGGGGCGCCGTACGGGGCGTCCGGCGCGCGCGCCAGGCGCCATGGGCCCGCCGGGTCCGCGGGCCACGGGCCGGGCCCCGCCAGGTCCGCGGTGGCGCAGCGGGCCAGCACGGCTCCGGCGGCGCGCCACACGTCCGCGTCGTCCATGCTCTCGGTGAGCGCGACGGCCGACAGCAGCCGCAGCTCCCCGTCGCACAGCACGCCCGAGTCGATGACGACGGCGCCGACCCGGTCGAGCCGGCGCAGCGCGCCAGGGTCGAGGACGACGGTGCCGTGCGCCGCGAGGTCGTGGCCCAGCACCGCGGCGAACGCCTCCCGGCCGTGCCGCGCCGCCTTCGGGACGGTCGCGAGCAGCAGGTCGGCGGCGGCCGACGCGCTCCGGGTGCCCGCGAGGACCCCGACCCCGCCGAGCAGGTGCCCGAGCGCGGTCCGGTTCCCGGCCCGCTCGACCGGGCCGTCGGGCAGCGGGCACGGCCGCTCGGCGCGGGCGGCGCTGGTCTGCGGCTGCTCCCCGGCGACCGCCAGATCCGGTTCGCGGCGCCGCCACGCGTCGCGGCGCGCGCCGATCTCGTACAGCTGGAAGGCGCGGTGCGCGGCGTCGGCGGCCAGCGGCGCGATGCCCTGCCCGGCTCCCTGGACGACCGCGTTCGCGGTCCCGAGCAGCGCGTCGGCGCGGAGCCTGCCGAGCCGCCGCTCCAGCACCGACCGGAGGTGCGGCAGCGCGTCCGCGACGGACACGGCCGCCCGCACGGGGCTCGGCATCGGCGGGAGGTTCAGCAGCCTCGCGGCCACCGCGCCGACCGCGCCGGCGCAGTCGGCGACCAGGGCGGACGTGGCGGCGGCCCAGGCCGCGTCGTCGTCGGGCGGCATCGCGTGCGCGCTGTGGTCGAACCGGTCTGCGTTGTGGGCGTCTTCGACGTCCTCGATGGCCGCGACGAGGTCGCCGGGGTCCACCGAGCCCTCCGCGTAGGTGATCATGACGTGCCCGGTGACCGCGTTGACCTCCGCCCAGTTCACGCCTTCGACGCGGCGCAGCGCCTCGGTCAGCGCCCGCACGTACCGGCGGTGGCGCTCGCCGCCGCCCGCGAGCCCGTTGCACTGTATGTGCGCACGTCCGCCGTGCGTCCAGACGCGCCGCCTGCGCCCGCCGGACGCCAGCGACGCGAAGCCTCCGAGGACGCGGGAGGTGTGGCGCGCACCCGTCCGGACGCCGGTGGCGGTGGCGTGCGCGCCCAGTTCCGCGCCCTTGGCGGCCAGGCTCGACGCGGCGTCCGCCGCGGCGGCGGGCACGCTCAGCACCGCCCTGGCCAGGGACGCCCCCGGAAACGCCACTGCCCGCCCCTCCCGCCCGCGGAGTTCGGCCTGCCACCGACGAACGGCGGGTACCCGTGGTCACGCTCGGTAAACGGTCGATGACCGCAGTCGAGCCGTCAGCCGGTGCCGGGCGCGGCCTGCCGGAGCGCCGCGTTCTCCACGCGGAGGCGCACGGCCAGCATCCCGAGGTTCGCGACCGTGAAGACCGCCGCCGTGAGCCACGCGGTGTGGACGAGCGGCAGCGCGACGCCCTCCGCGACCACGGCGACGTAGTTCGGATGGCGCAGGAAGCGGTACGGGCCGCGGTCGACGAGCGGGAGCCCCGGGACGGTGACGACCCGGGTGTTCCACTGCTCGCGCAGCGACGCGATGCACCACCAGCGCAGCGCCTGGGCGAGGACGGCGATGGTCAGCATCGGCCACCCCAGGGCCGGGACGAACGGCCGGTGCAGCAGCCACACCTCCAACGGCGCGCCCGCCAGCAGGACGGCCTGGACGGCGATGAACCCCGGGTAGTGCCGCCGCCCGTGCTCCACGCCGCCGCGCCGCCGCGCCCACGCCAGGTGGCGCCGCGACAAGGCGACCTCGGCGGCCCGCTCGGCGGCGACGAGAAGGATCAGCAGCGTGTACGCGATCAGGGGGTCACCACCGCAGCAGCAGCATCTCGGCGGAGAACCCCGGGCCGAGGGCCATCAGCACGCCGGGCGCGCCGGGCGGCTGCGGCCGCCGCGCGATGGTCTCCTCCAGCACGTTGAGCACCGACACCGACGACAGGTTCCCGGCCCGGCGCAGCGACTCCCAGGTCAGGTCCAGCTCGCCGCCGTCCAGCCCGAACGCCTCGGCGATCGTCTCGATCACCTTGGGGCCGCCCGGATGGCAGACCCACGAGGCGATCTCGCCGGGGGACAGGCCGTGCTCGCGCAGGAACGCGGCGACGTCGTCGGCGAGGGTCGCCTTCACGTGGTCGACGAGGTCGGCGGCCAGCCGGATGCGCAGGCCGTGCTCGCCGACGTTCCAGCCCATCAGCCGGGACGTGTCCGGGTAGAGGCGGCTGGCGGTCGCGACGACGCGCGGGCCCCGGCCCGGACCGTCCGGCCGCCGCACGCGGGCGCTCCGCCGGTCGCCCGCCGCGACCACGGCCGCGGCGCCGTCGCCGAACAGTCCGCTGCCGACCAGGTTCGCCATCGACGCGTCGTCGCGCTGGACGGTCAGCGAGCACAGCTCGGCGCAGACCAGCACCGCGACCTGCTCGGGCCAGGCGCGCAGGTAGTCGTGGACGCGCGACAGCCCGGCCGCCCCGGCGGCGCACCCCAGCCCGAACACCGGCAGCCGCCTGACGTCCTCGCGCAGTCCCGCCCGCTGCGCCAGCGCCGCGTCCAGCGACGGGGTCGCCACCCCGGTCGACGAGCAGAACACCAGGTGGTCGACCTCGCCGGGCTCGACGCCGGCGCCGTCCAGGGCGTCCCGGACGGCGCGTTCCGCCAGGTCCAGCCCGGTGGCGATGTAGGTGTCGTTCGCGGCGGTGAAATCGGTGAGCCGGTCGTAGTCCTCGATCGGCAGCGCGAGGTTGCGGCCGCTCACCTGCGTCGCGGAATGCAGCCGCTCGACGAGCCGCCGGTCGGCCCGGACAGTCCGGACGACGGCCTCGGTGATCTGCCGCTGGTCATAGCGATGTTCCGGAAGAACGGTCCGTACCGCCAGCACGCGCATGAGACCTCCACTCCTCGGGCTCCCCATGCCCGCCTCGGCGGCCCTAATGCCGATCCGCTGGCGGCGGACGGCCGCGATGCCGCATCCGACGGCTTCCGCAAGGTGATCGTCACCGCGACAATGGGGGCGTGCTGCGGCTGGCGATCGTCGACGACCATCCGGTGGCCCGGCGGGGCCTCGCGGCGATCCTCGCCGAGGACGCGGACCTGGAGGTCGTCGCCTCGGTCGCGGCGCCCGCCGCGCTGCCCGGCTTGGACGGCCTGGACGTGGTGCTGTGCGACCTGTACCTGGACGGGGACCGCCCGGCGGTCGCGGCGGTCCGGGAGCTGAGCCGGGTCACGCGGGTGCTGGTGGTGTCGGCGGCGAGCCGCCCGGCGGACGTGCTGGCCTGCATGGCGGCGGGCGCGGCCGGCTACGCCACCAAGGACATGGAGGAGGACGCGCTGCGGGCCGCGGTCCGCGAGGTCGCCGCCGGCGGGTTCCACCTGTCGCCGCAGCTCGCCGCGATCGTCGGGGCGGCGGAGCGCAGCAGGCCCGGCGGCGGGACGGCGCTGACGGCCCGCGAGCGGGAGGCGCTCGACTGGATCGCGCGCGGCATGACGCACGCGCAGGCCGCGCGCCGGATGGGCGTCGCGCCGTCCACGGTCGACACCTACGTGAAGCGGATCCGCGCGAGGCTCCGGCTGGGCAACAAGGCGGAGCTGGTCTGGTTCGCGCGCAACCTCGCCGAAGGGGACGCCGGTGGACGCGGCGGCCCGACCGGCTGACGCGCCGGTGCCCGCGCGCCCCGGTGAGGCGGCGTATCCCGGTGAGGCGGCGGCGCGGGTCGTGCGGATGGAGGCGTGGTCGCTGCTCGCCACCCGGTCGGCGGCGCTGCTCAACGTCGCGGTGGCGCTCGGCACCGGCGCCGGCGGCGGGCAGCTGTTCGGCCCGGCGGTCCTGCTGGCCGCCGCGCTGGCCGCGGAGTCGATGCTGCTCGCCGGGTGGGCACTGCGGCGCGGCAGGCCGGGCCCGTGGGCGGGCTGGACGGACCTCGCGGCGGGCTGCGCCGCCCTCGCCGCCAACGCCGCGCTGGTCGCCGGCGCCGACGTCCACACCTGGGGGTTCTTCGCCTACCCGTACACGCTCGTCGGGTCGTGCGCGCTCGGCCTGCTGCTCCCGCGCGCGTGGCAGGTCGCGGCGGGCGCGGTGACGCTGGCGCTGGCCTACGGCGCCGCCGACCACCTGTCGAGCGGGCAGCCGCTGTGGAACGCGGTGCCGAACGCGGCCAGCTACCTCGGCATCGCGCCCGTCGTGTGGGTCGTCGCGCGGTGGCTGCGCCGGATGGCCGCCGACCTCGACGCCTCCCGCGCGGCGGCGCTGGACCTCGCGCGGCGGCGGGCCGTCGCGGCGGAACGGGAACGGCAGGCGCGGATGCTGCACGACCGCGTCCTGCAGACACTGGAGACCCTCGGCGGCGGGACGTGGGTCGCCGACGCCTGGATGCGCGACCAGGTGCGGGCCGAGGCGGCGTGGCTGCGCTGGCTCGTGGAGCGGGGCGGCGCCGTCCCGGACGGCGAGGTGCCCGACCTGGCGTCGGGCCTGCAGGCCCTCGCGCGCGACCGCGCCCGCGACGGGCTGCGCGTGGCCGTCCGGTTCCCGCCGCCTCCCCACGACGACCTGTCGGGCGTGCCGGACGCGGTGGCGGACGCGCTGCTCGGCGCCTGCCGCGAGGCCCTCACCAACGTGATCAAGCACGCGGGCACGGACCGGGCCGTGCTGTGGGCCGCCGTCGAGGACGGCACCGTCGTGGTGACCGTCGTCGACCAGGGCCGCGGGTTCGACCCGGCCGCCCGGCCACGCGGGCTCGGGCTGTCGCGCTCGGTCGAGGGGCGCGTGGCGGACGTCGGCGGCACCGTCCGGGTGGACGCGGCACCCGGCGCGGGCACCTGCGTGGAGCTGCGCGTCCTGCTGCCGGAACCCGCTCGGGGCGCCGCTGACCTGCACTGAAGTGCGCTGTCCCCGAAATTGTGGACAGGCCGGGTCTGGCCGGGCGGCCGCTGCGGACCGTACAACTCGATCATGCACGACTTCGATCTCCCACCCGGCGGTACGGGCGGTTCCGGCGGTACTAACGGTTCCAGTGGTACGGAGCGCGGCGGGATGCGGGGGCCCCGCCTGGCGCTGGCCGCCGGAGCGGCGGTGCTCGTGGTCGCGGCGGCCGGGCTGGGCGCGGCCGCCATGGCGTCCTCCGGCGGCGACGGCGGCCGGACGGTGTCCCACACCTTCGCGCTGCCCGCCGAGGACGGCAAGGACGCGGTCCACGCCCGCATGACCATGGCCATCGGCGAGCCGACCCGGCACACCGGCTGCGGCCGGCTCCGGACCGCGACGGTGTACCCGATCACGCTGACCATCCGCAACGACGACCCGACCGGCTGGGACGACGACTCGGACCGGCGCACCACGCCCGCCCTCGAACTCGGGCTCGGCAGGGCCGACGGCGAGCCGGACCCGAGTGCGACGCCCGATGACCCGTTCATCGTGACCGACGAGAACTGCCGGCCCTTCGAGGACGTCTCCGACCGGATCATGGAGATCCCGGCGCACCGGCAGACGACCGTCCACCTGGAGTTGCAGGCGTCGTCCGCGCCGGCGCACGAGCAGGTCGTGCTCGCCGCGCTGCGCGCCGACGCGCTGACCAACGGGCTGGCCACGACGAAGGCCGCCTGGGCGCTCCGCCTCGACGGGAGCCCGTTCCCCCTGCCCGCCCCGTCCTGAGCCGGCGGAGCGAACATATCCCCCGTGAATTGGGTAGACGTGAGGTAAGGAGCGGAACGACCGACGGCTGGACATGACATGTTCGAGATCGAGGACATCCGGGAGTGGCGCGGGGAGGACGTGGTCGACGCCTCCGGGAGCAGGATCGGTGAGCTGGAGGCGGTCTACGTCGACACCGCCACCGACCAGCCGTCCTTCGCCACCGTCAAGGTGGGGTTTCCGACCAGGCAGCGGCTGGTGTTCGCGCCGCTCGACGGGGCGGTCGCGGGGCCCGGGCACGTCCGGCTCGCGCACGACAAGAAGCGGGTGAAGGGCGCCCCGTCGATCGGCACCGACGGCGAGCTGCCGGCGAGCGAGGAGCAGGCGGTCTTCGAGTACTACGACCTGCCGTACGGGGCGGGTCCGAACGAGCGGCGGCTGGGCCGCCGCTGACCGCGTGCGCGCCGCGCGCCGCGCGGGGCCGAGGAGGGGAAGCGCCATGGCCTTGTTCCAGATCAATTTGGTGCTGGGCGGCGTCCGGATGGGCCGGCGGCGGGGGGCGCGGCTCACCCGCTGACGGCCCGGTGCGCGCCGCCGACCGGCCGGGCCGGCGTCACCGGTTCCGGCGTCCGGCCGCCTCTTCCCCGTCCCTGCGAGGCTCGCGATCAGGGCCGGACGGCCGGAACCGCCGCCACAGCCAGCGGCCGGCCTCCACGAGGACCGACACCCCGATCGCGATCCCGAGACCGAGCAGCAGGCCCTTGAACGGGTCGTTCTGGAACGCCGCGCCGCCCAGGTAGCCGATCATCGTGGAGTACGTCGCCCACAGGCCGGTCGCGAGCGCGTCGAACAGCGAGAACGAGTGCAGCGGGTAGCCGACGGCGCCCATCACCAGTGTCGCGGCCGTCCGCCCGCCGGGGATGTAGCGGGCGATGAGCAGGACGAGGCCGCCGCGCTTGTCGAGGAGCCGCCCGGCCTGGTCGTATGCCTTGCGCCGGCGGCTGCCGGGCCGCAGCCAGACCTTCTCCAGCCAGTCGCCGGCGTAGCGGCCGATGAAGTAGGAGACGTGGTCGCCGCAGAACGCGCCGGCCCACGCGGTCACGATCACCAGCGGCAGCCACGGCTCCCCGTGGTGGGCGAACACGCCGGCGGTCACCACCAGCGACTCGCTGGGGAAGATCGGGATGAACGCGTCGACCAGCGACAGGCCGAACAGCGCCGCGTAGATCCATGGCGACGACATCAGGCCGCGCAGGTACTCCAGGATGGCGTCGCTCACGACCGGGAACCGTTCCCGGTGCCGCGGAACTGATGCACGGCCGCGCGGTTCGGCGGCGTTGCGCGGTTCGGGGCGCTGGGCGGTTCGGCGGCGCTCGCCCGGGTCCGCCGGGATTTTGCCTTTCCTGTGAGCCCGGCGCGCATTAGTGCGCTTTCCGCCCGGGAAGCTCCCCAGCGATCATCGCGCGACGCGCGGTACGGGGGAGAGGGCAGGAATGCGAACAAAAGGAGAACGGTCGCGGGGTGGACGAGCGGCACTGGCGGTCGGCGGTGCGGCCGGCCTGGCACTGATGGCGGCGGCACCGGCGGCCTCGGCCGGAGCCGGTCCCGGCGAGGCGCGCACCGTCACGTACCAGGCGCAGCTCCGGCCCCTGAACCACCAGGCAGGGTCGGGACGGCTGACGCTGCGGCTCCGCGAGAGCACCGCGACGATCACCGAGCGATACTCCGGGCTCGCGGCGAGGCTCGACGGCGAGCCGTACCCGCACCTGCAGCACATCCACGGCGGTGCGCGCGGGGTGTGCCCGCCGGCGTCCGCCGACCGCAACGGCGACGGGGTCGTCAGCACGGCGGAGGGCATGCCGTTCTACGGCCCGATCCAGACGACCCTCTCCGTGCGGGGGGACATCACCCCGCAGGGCGGCACGAACCTGGAGATCGCGCCGAAGGGGCCGAGCCTGCGCTACGAGCGGACGATCACGCTCAGCCCCGCCGCCGTCGCCTCGCTGCGCAAGGGCATCGCCGTCGTGGTCGTCCACGGCGACGACCCAGGGCTGCTCGGTCCCAGGGCACGGAAGGAGAAGAGCGGACTGCTGCCGTGCTCCTTCGGCGGCGACGGGACCGCGTCGCTCTCCCGGACGTCCTCCGGGACGATGATCGTCGCCACGCCGCGGGTCGTCAGCGCGGTCTTGAACGCGCGGTCGACGATGTGCCGCATCTGCCCCGGGTCCATGCAGATCTGCACGAACTCCGACACGTCGGAGAACAGGTTCTCCAGCGCCACTTCCTGCTGGTAGTGGGTGCCCTGGGACTGCCGCTTCTGCTGCCCGATGATCGCGACGACGGGCTGGTGGTCCAGCTTGGCGTCGTACAGCCCGTTCAGCAGGTGGATCGCGCCCGGCCCGGACGTGGCGATGCACACCCCGACCTCACCGGTGAACTTGGCGTGGGCGCAGGCCATGAAGGCGGCCATCTCCTCGTGCCGCGTCTGGATGAACTCCGGGTGCCCCTTCGCGCGGTCGAACGCGCCGAGCATCCCGTTGATGCCGTCCCCGGGGTAGCCGAAGACCCGGTCGATGCCCCATTCGCGCAGCCGCTCGAGCACGTAGTCGGCTACCTGCTGGCCCATGATCTCTCCCGATGTCCGTCGATGCGCCTGTCGTCCCTTCGCCAACTCCCCGAGGAAAGGCGATGCAAACGAAGCGCAGGACGGGCCGGGGGCGCGGCGGCCGGGCTCACGGCACGCTCAGCCCGGAGGACGGCGCGCTGCGGCCCGCGCCCGACCGTCCCGGCCTCGGCCTCGACGTCAAGTGGGTGGATGCCGCCGAGTACCGCGTCCACGGCCCCGGCTGACCGCCGCGGCCCCCGGGGACCGGGTCAGCGGGGCGGCCATGGCGGGCCGCCCTGCGTCGACGCCCACACCCACACGTAGATGAGGAAACCGGTCGCGATCAGTCCCAGCAGCAGCGGCCAGTTCAGCCCCGCCGCCCTGTGTCGACGCCTGGCGCGCACGTTCACCACCCGTTCCGTCCGAGAATGCGTCACTTGGCGGTGTGTCCCGGCGGACGCGTCCTATGCCCCGGAACAGGCAAACTTGGCGGGCCGGCTCGGTGCGGAGATTTGCAGGTCAGACGGCATCGCGGCGCGCGGCCGGGACGTCGCGGCGGACGGCCGGGACGTCGCACCGCGGGAGGTCAGCGGCCGGCGCGTTCCTCGTGGGCGGTGCCGACGCCACCGCCGCGCTGCGCCTCCCAGCCGTGCGCCTCCAGGGCGCTCAGGAACGCCTCCACCACCACCGGGTCGAACTGCGTGCCCGCGCAGCGCCGCAGCTCCCGCTTGGCGTCGCCGACCGGCATCGGCTGCTTGTAGGGCCGCGCGGACGTCATCACGTCGAAGGCGTCCGCCACCCCGATCACCCGGGCGAACTCGGGGATCTCGTCGCCGGCCAGGCCCATCGGGTAGCCGCGGCCGTCCACCTTCTCGTGGTGGTGCATGATCCCGGCGAGCGCCTCGTCCAGGAACCCGATCTCCCGGACGATCTCCAGCCCGTGCATCGGGTGCAGCCGGATCGCGGCGTGCTCCTCGTCGGTGAGGCCGCCGCCCTTGCGCAGGATCTTCGTCGGCACGCCGATCTTCCCGATGTCGTGCAGCATGCCCGCGTACCGGATGGCCTCGACCCGCTCCGGGCGCATCCCGATCTGCCGCGCGATCATCACCGCGCCGCGCGACACCCGCTCGGAGTGCCCGCGGGTCGCCGGGTCCTTGGTCTCGACGGCCTGGCAGAGCGCGGCGAGCGTCGCGTCGTAGGCGCGGCGCTGCCCGAACGTCTGCTCCAGCGCCCACCGCGCGACGAACAGCGGCAGCAGCACCAGCACCGCGACCAGCGGCCCGAGGGCCGGCCACAGGCCCGCGATCAGCAGCCCGTACATCCCGTACCCGACGCACACCCCCGCGAGCTGCCCGCTGTCGCGCACCAGCTCGCCGGCCTCGGACTCGCCGCTGAGCAGCAGCGCGCCCGACGTCAGGACGAGGTTGACCAGCACGAACGTCAGCAGCGCGCCGACGAACGGGCCGAGCGCGTCCCACACCCAGCCGGCAGCCCGTCCCGGCTCGAACCGGGCGCCGCCGAGCGCGCCGAACACGACCCCGGCCGCGTAGCCGCCGACGGCGAACTGCGCGCCGTTGAACAGCCGCTTGACGAGCGCGACCTTGCGCTGCCCGGTCGCGACCGCGCTGAGCCCGACGAGCGCGGCGCCGGCCGGGCCGAGGAGCACCACCGACGCCAGGCTCACCGCGAAGCCGAGCGACATCCGGGCCCGCTCGACGTTCAGCCGGGCCGGCAGCGAGTCGCACAGGACGAACAGCGCGACCAGCGCCACCAGCACGTGCGGGTCGACCTCCCCGGGGGACGACGCGCCGATCAGGACCGCCGCCAGGGCGATGACGGCGCAGACGTAGAGCCAGGCGGCGCGGGGCAGTCCAGGCATGCCGTCTCCCGGGGAGTCGACTTGCGATCACCCAGGGTGTTCGAGCGATCACGAAAAGCATACGCCACCTTGGGTGTGCCATGGGCCATCGCGTGGAACAGGGGGCCGGTCGGGGTTCCGGTCTGAACCTTTGCGGCACGTTCGGGGCCGATCGGGGTAATGCCTGGATGTGGCCCCGGCGGGCCGGGCATGTAGTACTACGCAGTCGGTAGTAGGTCGATCGGGGCGAAGCCCGGGCGCTTCGCTCCGCAGGGGGGCGGATGTCGTGAGCGGGGCGGAAGGCCGCGAGCGCGCGAGGGTCCTGCGGCGCGCGGTGCGATGGAGCGGCCGGACGGCGGTGCGGGCGCTTGCGGCGCTGCTGGAGCCGCTCGCGCTGCTGGTGATGCGGCCGGCGAACCGGCGGCGGGCGCGCGGCGCGCCCGCCGCGACGGCGCGCAAGGTGGTCTTCCTGGTCCAGCACGCCTACGGCGCGGGCGGCACCGTCCGGAGCGTGCTGAGCACCGCCGGGCACCTCGCACGGCAGCGCGAGGTCGAGGTCGTCGGGCTGATCCGGGAGCTGCGCCTGCCGAGCTTCCCGATCCCCGACGGCGTCCGGGTGCGCAGCCTGGACGACCGGGTCGAACCGCCCGGCGGGGCGCGCGGCCTCGCCCGCCGGGTGCTGTCGCGGCTGCCGAGCCTGCTCGTCCCGGTCGGCGAACCGTCCTACCGGCGCTGCTCGCTCTGGACGGACCTGCTGCTCATCCGCTTCCTGCGGTCGCTGCGCACCGGCCTGCTGATCACCACCCGGCCGAGCCTCACCCTCGCGGCGGCGGTGTTCGCGCCGCCGGAGGTGCGCACCGTCGGCCAGGAGCACATGAACCTCGGCAGCCACCGGCCCGAGGTGCGCGACCGCGTCCTGCGCCGGTACGGGCGGCTCGACGCGATCGTCACGCTCACCGCGACCGACCTGGCCGGATACCGCCGCGAGCTGCCGGACGCGCGGCGGCTCGCGTGCATCCCGAACGCGCTGCCCGAGCTGACCGGCGGGCCCGCCGACCCCGCCGCGCGGACCGTGCTCGCCGCCGGGCGGCTCGTCCGGCAGAAGGGCTTCGACCTGCTGCTGGACGCCTGGGAGCGGGTCGCGGCGGAGCATCCCGGCTGGACGCTGCGGATCTACGGCGGCGGGCCGTGGCGGCAGCGGCTGCAGCGCCGCATCGACCGCCGGGGCCTCGCGTCCAGCGCGTTCCTTATGGGCCGGACGGGCGACATGGGCACGGCGATGTCCAAGGCGTCGATCTTCGTGCTCAGCTCCCGGTACGAGGGGATGCCGCTGGTGCTGATGGAGGCGATGAGCAAGGGCCTCGGCGTCGTGTCGTTCGACTGCCCGACCGGCCCGCGCGAGCTGCTCACCGACGGCGTCGACGGGCTGCTCGTCAAGGGCGGGGACGTGGCGGCGCTCGCGGCGGCGATCGGCCGGCTGATCGGCGACCGGCGGCTGCGCGGCCGGCTCGGGGAGCGGGCCGCCGGGGCGATGACGCGCTACACGCCGGAGGCGGTCGGCGCCGAGTGGGACGCGCTGCTCGACGACCTGGTCAGGCCTGCCCCGGCGCGGGGGCCCGCGCGGCGCCGCGTCCCGGAGAAGCAGGCCGGCCTGCTCTAGGCCGGGCTGCTCTCGAACGGCCCGCTTCGCGACGTCCCCGGCCCGGTGGGCAGCAGTGCGAGGCGCTCGAAGCCGGGCGTCCACCAGCGGGTCCGGTCGGGCGCGACCGCGAACGCCTCGACGCCGGGACGCGCGGCCGCCCACTCGCGCGCCGCGCCGCCCATCACGAACGCGGCGGTGGCGAGCGCGTCGACCTCGGTGAGGTGCTGTCCGACGAGGGTGAGGGAGGCGAGCGCGGTCGCGGGCCGCCCGGTGCGCGGGTCGACGATGTGGTGGCCGCGTTCGGCGGCGCCGGACGTCGCGACGGCGAGGTCGGTGCCGGACACCACGGCGGCGAGCGCGGCGGGTTCGGCGAGGCCGATCCGCCAGGGCTCGCCGGGGGCGGCCTCGCCGCGCAGCTGGATGTCGCCGCCGCCGTTCACGCAGTGGTCGCGGGCCCCGGCGTCGTACAGGATCGCGGACGCCCGCTCGATCGCCCAGCCCTTGACCAGGCCGCTCGGGTCGAGGCGGCCGGACGCCGTCGCGCTGAACGCCCCGCCGGTCTCGCGCTCCAGCTCGTCGTAGCGCCGCAGCACCTCGGCTACGTCGGGGTCGCAGCCGGCCGGGGGCACCGGCCTCGGCCTCGCCATCGTCCAGGCGGTCGCCGCCGCGCACGGCGGCACGGCGGAGCTGGCGGGGCGGTCGACGTTCCGCATCACCCTGCCGGGCGGCTGATCAGGTACCTGTCGTGTTGGTCGCGCAGATGTCGCCGTCGGCGTGGATCTCGCCCTCCAGCGTCGGGATCCCGGCCTTCTTCTTCGCCTTCACCGCGGTGAACGAGGTGCCGAGGACCAGGTTCACGACCCCGGGGCCGGCCTTCGGGTACAGCGCCTTCTTCGCGCCAGGGATCACCGCGGCGAGCGCGGCGGCCTGCGCCTGCGACCCCTGCGCGTAGTAGACGCCGGTCGTCCGCCGGGTCTTCATGGTGGCCGTCCCGAGGACCACGAAGCCCTGCGCCTTGAGCTGCCCGGCGACCTTGGCCGCCGTGCTCGCCCGCCCCGTGGCGTTGTAGAGCCGCACCTGCACCGGCCCGGCCGTCTTCTCCGCCGCGGCCTCGACGGACTGGTCCTGGCGGATCGCGGTGAAGAACTGCCCGGCGGCAGGCTGGCTGAGCGCCACCCGGTTCGGGTCGGGCGCGTACGCGGTGACGGGCACGGTGACGAAGTCGAGCTTGCCGGCCGTCAGCCCGTGCATGCTCCGCGCGATCTTCACCATCGTGCCGAGGTCCAGGCCCTTGTCGGTGGTCAGCGACTTCGTGCCGGCCTCGGCCAGGTCGTACACCTTCTTCGGGTCGGTCAGCGTCCCGGCGCTCAGCACCTTGTTCGCCAGCGAGCCCATGAACTGCTGCTGCCGCTTGATCCGCTGCAGGTCGGACTCGTCGCCGAGGCCGTGCCGGTCGCGGACGTAGGCCAGCGCCGTCTCGCCCTTGATGGTGTGCCTGCCCTTGGTGAGGTGGAGCTTGGAGTCCTTGTCGTCGACGTCCTGCGGGAGGCAGACCTCCACGCCGCCGACCGCCTCGGTGACGCTCTTGAAGCTGGTGAAGTCGACCTGCATGAAGTGGTCGATCTTGATGTGGGTGAGGTTCTCGATCGTCTTGACCGTGCAGGACGCACCGCCGTTGGTGAACGAGCTGTTGATCATCCCGATGGTCGCGGCGGGCGAGGTGGTGCCGTCCGTCCGCCGGCACGCCGGGATCGGCACCATCAGGTCGCGCGGGAAGCTGATGCCCGTCGCCTGCTTCCCGCCCGGCGACAGGTGCAGCAGGATCATCGTGTCCGAGCGGGGCGGGTCGTTCTTCATGCCGCGCCCGTACTTGGCGTTGGCGCCCGCGCGGCTGTCGGTGCCGAGCATCAGGATGTTCAGCGCGCTGTTCAGCTTCGGCGGGCGGCCCCCGCCGATCAGCTCGTCGGTGTCCTCGTGGTCGATGTTGTGCTGGAGCTGCCAGTAGAACCCGTAGCCGGTGGCGCCGGCCGCGACGACCAGCACGGCGGTGACGATCGCGACCCACTTCAGCACCCGCCGCCCGCGCCGCCGCGGCGGCGCGGGCTCGGGGTCGGGGTCCACCCCGTCCGCGTAGTCGATGTAGGTGGGGTTGCTGCTCATCGGCTCCAGCGACTCCGTCTGAATCGTGAGCACCGGTCAGCGGCCACCGCGCTCAGTCGAACCTTGGTCAAACACGTGACTCAGACGACAGTATCCACTAGCCTGCCACCTTCAGTACCGGTGGTCACCGGGTCGGCTGGAACGACTCCACCGCGTGACCGGACGGACCGCGCCGGCCGCGCTAGTCGTCCAGGAGGCCGTCGCGGCGGGCCTCGCGGTACATGGCGATCCGGTCGGAGGCGTCGCGACCCGCCCTGGCGTACTTCTCCCGGGCCCGTGCGAGGTACTGCTTGACCGTGTGCTCGCTGATCCCCATCTGCCGGGCGACGGCGGCGCGGGTGAGGCCGCCGAGCCACAGCCGCACCGTCCGCAGCTCCTGCTCGGAGAGCCGCGGACGGCAGGGGCTCGCCTCGGCGGGCGCGGGCGCGTCGCCCGCGACCGCGAGGATCGCCTCGACCAGCCGGCGCTGCCCCTCGGCGGCCTCCTTGCGGACGAACGCGCGGGCGCCCGCCAGCTCGGCGCGGCGGGCGAGGTCGGCCTCGGCGCGCTCGGAGAACACGACGATGCGGTGCCCGGCCGCGGCGAGCTCGGCGATCCGCTCCAGCGCCGGCTCGCCGCCCATCCGCGGGTCGATGACCAGCACGTCGGCGGCGAGGCGCGGGTCCAGCCCGTCGATGCTGGCGGCGGTGTCGACGATCTCGATCGGGCGCGGGTCGCCGTCGATCCAGGCGCGGACGCCGGACAGCACCACATCGTGGTCGTCGACGACGGCTACGGTGACGCGGCGGGTGGGAGCCATCGGGGAGCGTGTTCGACCTTTGTTCAGGCGGGGTGCGTGGGGGTGGGCAGGGGGTGCGGGGCGGGTCAGGGCGCACGCCGGTGTGCGAGACGGTGCGGGGAGCGGTGTCTCCTTGATCTTACTGAGCGGAGCCGTCCCGTCATAGAGAGTTCTGATTGGCTCGCCGGTGACGCCGGACGCGCCCGGCGGCGCGGGGGCCATGACCCCCGAACGGCCGTCATGACAGACGCCCCGACGCTGCGCAAACTGAGCCGTACTGCCGAAGCAGCCGTACGACGCAGGGGGGAACCGCATGAACGGGGTCTGTCTCAAGGTGCTCGGGCCGCTGGAGGCGGCCGTGGACGGCCGGCGGGCGGAGCTGCCGAAGGGCGGGCAGCGGGTGCTGCTCGCGGCGCTGGCGCTGAACGCGGGGCAGGTCGTCCCGCTCGAGCAGCTGCTGGACCATCTGTGGGGCGACCGGCTGCCCGACCGGCCGCGCGGCGCGCTGTACTCGTGCGTGTCCCGGCTCCGGCAGTGGCTCGACCGGCACTCGCCCGGCTCGGCGGAGCTGCTCACCACCTCCTCCGGCGGGTACGTCCTGGAGCTCGGGCCCGGCGAGCTGGACCTGCTGCGCTTCCGCGGGCTGACGCGCGAGGCCGCGGCGGCGGGGGAGCGCCGCGACCTCGCCGCGCAGTCGGCGCGGCTGCGGGAGGCGCTGGCGCTGTGGCGCGGGCCCGTCCTGGCGAACGTCCGGTCGGACACGCTCCAGCAGACTGAGGTGCCGCGGCTGACCGAGGAGTACCTGCGGGCGGTGGAGCGGCGGTGCGAGGTGGGGTTGGAGCTCGGCGAGCACGACGGGATGGTCGGGGAGCTGCGCGCGCTGACCGACCGGTACCCGTTCCGGGAGCGGTTCTGGTGGCAGCTGATGCTGGCGCTGTCGCGGTCGGGCCGCCGCGTGGAGGCGCTCGCCGCGTACCGGAAGGTCAGCTCGCAGCTGCGCGCGGAGTTCGGCGTCGATCCCGACCTCGAACTCCGCCGCCTGCAGATGGCGATCCTGCGCGACGACCATTCGGTCCTTTCGCGGTGACCCGTCAGGGATTCCCGGCGGACATCGTCTTGGCGAGCAGTTCGTAGGAGCGCAGGCGCTCGTCGAGGTCGTGGACGAGCGTCAGCACCATGAGTTCGTCGGCCTCCGTCCGGCCGAGCAGTTCCGCCAATCGGTCCCGGACGGTCTCCGGATCGCCGACCACATGGTGCGCCGTGCGTTCCCGCAGAACCGCCTCCTCATCGGCCGTCCAATGAAGTTTCGCGGCGTCCTCGGGAGAGACGTTAGGTCCGTTCCGCACTCCCTTCAAGGACTGGGCCACGATCACTTTGGACGGCCCGGCGAGCCATTGGGCGCGCTCGGCCGAGTCGGCGACGATGACGGACGCGGCGAGCAGCGTCCGCGGCTCCGGGAACGCCGCGGACGGCCGGAAGGCGTCCCGGTAGGCCCGCAGCGCCTCCTCGGCGTTCCCCGGCCGGATGTGGTGCGCGAACGCGAACGGCAGCCCCAGTTCGGCGGCGAAGCGGCCGTTGTCGGCGCTGGAGCCGAGCAGCCACACGTCCGGCGCGCCGTCCACCGCCGGCACCGCGACGACCGGGTCGCCGGGCCGCGGCGACAGCAGCCCGACCAGCTCGCGGACCTGCTCCCGGTAGGCGTCCGAACCGGGCGGGCTGCTCACCCGGCGCAGCGCCTTCGCCGTGGTCATGTCGGTGCCGGGGGACCGGCCGACGCCGAGGTCGATGCGGCCCGGGTGCAGCGCCTCCAGCGTCCCGAACTGCTCGGCGACGACCAGCGGCGGATGGTTGGGCAGCATCACCCCGCCCGAGCCGACCCGGATCCGGGACGTGGCGGCGGCGAGCCGCGCGACCAGCACCGGCGGCGCGCAGCTCGCGATGAACGGGGCGTTGTGGTGCTCGGCGACCCAGTACCGGTGGTACCCCATCCGCTCGGCCTCCGGCGCCGTCCGCAGCGACTCGCGCAGCGCCCGCGACGGCGACGAGCCCTGCCACACGGGTGCGGTGTCGAGGATGGAGAGGATCGTCATCGCCGGCTCCTTTGATCGGTTCTGCGCACTCGCCGATATTCGCGTGCCCTGCCGATATTCGCGCCGTGAACAGGCGAGCTCAATAGCGCCGGGCTTCGCTGAAAGGCAACTGCAAGGTAAGTGAAATGGCCTTCCTTCTAACGTGGTAGCGCAACGGGGAGGCCCATCCGGGGCCGTCCCGGTTCGCAAGAAGGGTGTGTTTCATGCAGCAGAAGGTCGCGGCTTACGAGCCGCCCGCGCTGATGGAGGCCGGCGGCTTCGCCGAGCTGACCCTCGGCCGGCCGAACTGGGGATTCGAGAACGACTGGTCGTGCGTCATGCTCTGCTGACGCCTGCGCGGCCTGTCGGCTCGGAACCGAGGTGCCGGCGCCGGTTCACCCCGGCGCCGGCACGCCCCGGTGAAAAGGAAAAGGAAATGGTGGAGTTCCGCGTCCTTCCGGACACCGATGCGGCCGCCGCGCTGGCGGGCCCGGCCGTTGCGCGGTTCGAGCACGCCTCCGGCCGTCCCTGGATCGCCGGGCGCTGGGACCGGGAGAGCGTCGTGTCCGCCGCGTGCGGGCGCGACCGCGTGGTGCTGTTCGGGCCCGCCGACACGACCCCGGACGAGCTGGAGCGCGTCCTCGCCCGGGTCCGCTCCGTGCGGGACCTGGACGCGCTGTGCGGGCGGCTCGCCGGCAGCTTCCATCTCGTCGCGTCCATCGGCGGGCGCGTCCGGGTGCAGGGCAGCGTGTCGGCCGCGCGGCAGGTGTTCCACACCTCGCTCGGCGGGGTGACGGTCGCCGCGGACGCGCCGATGTCGCTGCCCGGTGACCGCCGGGCGGACGAGGCGCTGCTCGCGGCCCGGCTCGTCGCGCCGTGGCCGCCGTGGCCGATCAGCGAGACGCCGCTGTGGACGGGCGTCGAGGCGGTCCCGGCCGGCTGCTACCTGGAGATCGACGCGGACGGGCGGGGCCGCCCGGTCCGGTGGTGGACGCCGCCGGAGCCGCACCTGCCGCTGGCCGACGGGGCGCGCCGCGTCCGGCGGGCGCTGCGCGACGCGGTCGCCGTGCGCGCGCGGGACGTCAAGACGGTCAGCGCGGACCTGTCCGGCGGGATGGACTCCACCAGCCTGTGCTTCCTGGCCGCCGGCGAGGCGGACCGGCTCGTCACGACCCGCTGGGAGGCGGCCGACCGCGCCGACGAGGACCGGCACTGGGCGCGGCTCGCCGCCGCGGACCTGCCCGGCGCCGAGCACCTGGTGCTGGCCCGCGACACCGCCCCCACCTGGTTCGACGGGATCGCCGATCCCGATCCGGACCCGGACCTCGAAGGGCCGTTCGCCTGGATCAGGACCCGGGCGCGGCTCACCCACCTGGCCCGCCGCGTCGCCGCCGCCGGCTCCGCGTCCCACCTGACCGGGCACGGCGGCGACGAGCTGTTCCTCGGCAACCCGCTGAACCTGCACACGCTCGCGCGGACGCGGGGCGGCGGCGCGCTCCGGCACCTGCGCGCCTACCGGGCGATGTACCGGTGGCGGCTGCTGCCCGCGGCGCGGGCGCTGCTGAACCGCGACACGTTCGGCGGGTGGCTCGCCGCGTCCGCCGGCGCGCTCACCGACCCGGTCCGCGAGGTCGGCGGCGCGCCCGCGCTCGGCTGGGGGATCGCCTACCGGCTGCCGCCGTGGGCGACGCCCGACGCCGCCGACGCGGCGCGGACGCTGTTCCGGCGGATCGGCGCGTCCGGCGTCGAACCGCTCGCGCCGCTGCGCGGGCAGCACGCCGCGCTGCAGGACGCCCGGCTGTGCGGCGACACGATCCGCCGCGTCGACCGGCTCACCTCCCGGGAGGGGGTGGCGTGGCACGCGCCGTTCGTCGACGACCGGGTCATCGAGGCCGCGCTCGCCGTCCGCCTCCAGGACACGACGATGCCCGACCGCTACAAGCCCGCCCTGTCCGCCGCGATGGCCGGCATCGTCCCCGCCCGGGTCCTCGGGCGCGCGACGAAGTCGGAGTACAGCGCGGAGGCCTACGACAGCCTGCGCCGGCACCGCGCCGACCTGCTCGGCCTGTGCGGCGACGGGATGCGGCTCGCGCGGCTCGGGCTCGTCGACGCCGCCGCGCTGCGCGCCGTGCTGGAGGCGCCGCCGCCCTCGTCCCTGACCCTGATGCCGCTGATCAGCACGTTCGCCTGCGAGACGTGGCTGCGCGCCGTCGAGCGCGAGCGCGTCCCGAACCCATGAACCGGAGGTCCGAGATGCCCGTGACTCCCGGGGCGTCGCTGTCGCCCCACGTGACGATGACCGAGACCGAGCACGGCACGGTGCTGCTGGACGAGCGCGCCGGCCGCTACTGGGTGCTGAACGCGACCGGCACCACCGTGATCCGGCTGCTGCTGGCCGGCGGGAGCGTCGACGACGCCGTCCGCGAGCTGCGGGAACGCCACCCGGACGCGGCGGAGCGGGTCACCGCCGACGTGGCCGCGTTCGTCCGGACGCTCCGCGACGCCGAGGTGATGGCGCCGTGACGATGCCGGTCGCGCTGGAGCCGTCCGTCCCGCTGACGCGGCGGCGCCGGGCCGGGGCCCGCGCCGCGGTGGGCGCCGCCCGGCTGATCGCGGCGCTGCCGCCGCGCCGGCTGCGCCGCGTCCTCACCGTCCTGCGGCGCGGCGCGCGTCCCGCGACGGCGGAGGAGGCGCTCGCGGCGCGGCAGGCGGTGGTGACGGTGAGCGTTCAGTGTGCGGGGCAGGGCTGCCTGCAGCGGTCCCTCGCGACGGTGCTGCTGTGCCGGGCGGGCGGGACGTGGCCGGACTGGTGCACGGGCGTGCGCCTGGAGCCGTTCCGCGCGCACGCGTGGGTGGAGGCCGGCGGAGAGCCCGTCGGCGAGCGCGCCGAGGTGCTCGCGTTCGCCAGGACGATGGTCGTCGCGGCGCCCGGCGGCGGGCGGGCGGACCGGTGACGGGCCTGCTGCTGCTCGGCTGCCGGGCGCTGATCCTCACCGTGTTCGCCGCCGCGTTCGCCGGGAAGGCGCGCAGCGCGGCGCGGTTCCGCGGGTTCGCCGGGTCGATCCGGCAGCTGGCGGTCCTGCCGCAGCGGGCCGCGGCCCCGGCGGGCGCCCTCGTCGTCGCGGGCGAGGGGACGGTGGCCGTGCTGCTCGCGATGCCGTCCGGGGTCCGGGCCGGGTTCGCGCTGGCGTCCGTCCTGCTGGCCGTGTTCATCGGGATCGCGGTGCGGGCCGTCCGCGGCGGCGTCTTCGCCGAGTGCCGCTGCTTCGGCTCGAAGGGATCGGTGATGGGGCAGGCGATGATCGTCCGGAACCTGCTGCTGCTCGCCGCCGCGCTGCCGGGCGCCGCCGCGGGCGCGCCCGTCCCGGCCGGGCGGGCCGCCGCCGCGCTGGCCGCGGCCGCCGCCGGGGCGCTCGGCGCCTGGGTCTTCACCCGCTGGTACGACCGGATCGTCGCGGCGCTGATGAAGCGGCTGCTCGCGCCGGCCCGGACCGCGGGATGACCGCCGTGCCCGGCCCGGCGGAGTACGCGATCGAGGCCGCGGGCGTCAGCAAGTGGTTCGGGCCCGTCCAGGCGCTGGACGGGGTGACGGTCGCGGCGCCGCCCGGCTCGGTCCTCGGGCTGCTCGGGCACAACGGCGCCGGCAAGACCACCCTGGTCAACGTGCTCGCGGCGCTGTGCCGGCCCACCGCCGGCACCGCCCGCGTCGCCGGGTACGACGTCGTCCGGCAGTCCCGCGAGGTGCGCCGCCGGATCGCGCTGACCGGGCAGTTCGCGGCCGTCGACGAGCAGATCTCCGGGCGCGACAACCTGGTGCTGGTCGCCCGGCTGCGCGGCACGGGCCGCCGCGACGCGCTCCGCCGCGCCGCCGAGCTGCTGGAGATGTTCGACCTGACCGGCGCGGCCGACCGGCCGGTGCGCGGCTACTCCGGCGGGATGCGGCGCCGCCTGGACCTCGCGGCCAGCCTGACGGGCCGTCCCGAGGTGCTGTTCCTCGACGAGCCCACCACCGGCCTGGACCCCGCCGCCCGCCTCGCCGCCTGGACGGTCGTCGAGCGCCTCGTCCGGGACGGCACGACCGTCGTGCTCACCACCCAGTACCTCGACGAGGCGGACCGGCTCGCCGACACGATCACCGTGCTCGCCGGCGGCCGGGTCGTCGCGTCCGGCGCGCCCGCCGACCTGAAGGCCCGCGTCGGCGGGCGCACCGCCACCGCGCGGCTCGCCGGGCCGGACGCGGTGCGGGCCGCCGCCCGCGCGCTGCGCACCGAGGGACTCGGCCCCGAGTACGACCCGCGCCGCGACGTCATCGCCGTCCCGCTGACCGGCCCCCGCGACCTCGCTGTCGTCGCGCGGACGCTGGACGCCGAGGTCATGGGCGACTACGAGCTGGCGGTGACGGCGCCGACCCTCGACGACGTGTACCTGTCGCTGACCGGGCCCGCCCGCCCGGACGCGGCGGCGAGGGGCGCGTCATGACGGCCGTCGCGCCCGCGCGCTCCGCCGCCGCCTCCGCCGCGCCGCCGCAGGACGCCGGGATCTGGACGCAGCTGCGCGTCCTCACCGGCCGGTCGCTGCGGGCGCTCGTCCTCGACCCGCGGCTCGTCGTGGCGAGCATGCTCGGGCCGCTGCTGATGCTCGGCATGTTCAGCCAGCTGTTCGGCAGCGTCGCGCGGGCGCCCGGCTTCCCGTCCGGCGTCCGCTACGTCGACTTCCTCGTCCCGGCGATCATGGTGACGTCGGCGCTGCAGGCGGCGCTGAACACCGCGGTCGGGCTCACCCAGGAGATGCGCAGCGGGATCATCGCGCGGTTCCGGTCGATGCCGATCTGGCCCGGGTCGGTGCTGCTCGCCCGCAGCGCCGCCGACACCGTCCGCTGCGCGCTCCAGCAGCTGCTGCTGCTCGTCCTCGCGGCGGCGCTGCTCGGGTTCCGCCCGGCGGGCGGGCCGCTCGGTGCGCTCGGCGCCGCCGCGCTCGCGCTCGCCGTCGGCTGCTGCCTCGGCTGGATCTTCATCGCGATCGCCTGCTGGATCCGCAACGCCGAGCTGGTGCAGAGCGTCGCGGGCCTCGCGACGTTCCCGCTGGTCTTCGCCTCGAACGCGTTCGTCCCGGCGAGCGCCCTGCCCGGCTGGCTGCGCGCGGTCGCCGCCGCCAACCCCGCCACCTATGGGATCCGGGCGGCGCGCTCGGTCGCGCTCGGCGAACCGGCGCTCGCCGACGCGGTCGCCGCCCTGTCGGTCAGCGCGGCCGTCGGCGCCGCCGCGGCCGCCCTCGCGGTCAGGGGTTTCCGGCGCGGCGGCTGAGCGCGGGCGCCGCAGGTGAGGCGGCCGGGCGCATAGAGTTCAAGGAGTGGGGGAGAAGACCGGCGTCCCGGCGGAGGGACGCGGATGAACGACGATCGACACCGGCGGTCCGCGGCGTCGGCCTCGCCACCGGCGCCGCCCCTGCTCCGCGCGGCCGCGGCCTGGTCCTGGCGGCTGATCGCGATCGGCGCGGTCGGCTACGGCCTCGTGTGGATCATCGGCACGCTGAAGATCGTCTTCCTGCCGTGCGCGATCGCGCTGTTCCTGTGCGCGCTGCTGCGCCCCCTCACCGCCCGGCTCGAGCGGGCCGGGCTGCCGTCCCTCGCCGCCACCTGGATCACCATGCTGCTCGCGCTCGCGGTGCTCGGCGGGATCGGCACGTTCGTCGGGATCCAGGCGAACGAGGAGTTCCCCAAGCTCGCCGACGAGGTGCAGTCCACCGCCCGCTCCCTGCAGCACTGGCTGGAGACCGGCCCGCTGCACATCAAGCACTCGCAGATCCAGAACTCCATCGACCAGGGCATCGACTACCTGGAGAAGCGGCGCGGCAAGCTCGCCAACACCGCGGTGCAGGCGGGCGCGGTCACCGTCGAGGTGCTCGCCGCCATCGTGCTGCTGCTGTTCATCACGTTCTTCCTGCTCAAGGACGGCGCGCGGATCTGGGACTGGACGATCGGCGGGACGGGCCGCTACCGCCCCCGCATCGACCGGGCCGGCCGCGCCGCCTGGGAGACGCTGTCGCAGTACGTGCACGGCACCGTCATGGTCGCCGCGATCCACGCCGTCGTGCTGGCGGTCGTGCTGGCCGTCCTCGGCGTCCCGCTGGTCGCGCCGCTCGCCGTGGTGATCTTCCTGGGGAGCTTCATCCCGATCGTCGGGATCCTGGTCGGCGGCGCGCTCGCGGTCGCCGTCGCGTTCGCCGCCAAGGGCGGCGCCATCGCGCTGATCTTCCTCGGCGTGCTGATCGTCGAGCACCAGGCGGAGAGCCACCTGCTGCAGCCGCTGCTGGTCGGCCGGCTCGTCCGGCTGCACCCGCTCGCCATCATCCTCGCGATCAGCGTCGGCGGGATCCTCGGCGGCATCCCCGGCGCGGCCGTCGCGGTGCCGATCGCCGCGGTCGTGTACCGGGCCTGGCCCGCCCTGCGCGACCCGCCCGACGACCTGCCCCCCGACGTCGCCGCCGCCACCGACGACTCCGAAGGCGAGGGGCATGAGGAGCCCCCGGAGAACGCAGAGGACGAGCAGGACGATGACGGCAAGCCCGGCGGGAAGGCCGGCCCGGGCGATTGACCGAGTTGAAGGCGCGATGATTTCCGGCGCCGGGGCAGGTCTGTTCCGCCATGGAAATGAAGCTGGAAGTCGTGCCGGTGCCCGTCTCCGACGTGGACCGGGCCAAAGAGTTCTACGGCGAGCGGGTCGGATTCGTGGTCGACCTCGACCGGACCGTCCCGGGCGGGATGCGGATCGTCCAGCTGACCCCGCCCGGCTCGGGCTGCTCGATCCACCTGGTGACCGGGGGTTCCCCCGGCGGTCTCAGCGGTCTGACACTGGTCGTCTCCGATGTCGTCGCGGCGCACAAGGAGCTGGCCGGACGCGGCGTCCCGGTCGGCGACGTCGTCCACTTCGAGAACGGCGCGCAGGTCAAAGGTCCGGGGACGGAGCCGTGGAGCACGATGGCGTTCTTCGCCGACCCGGACGGGAACGCGTGGGTGGTCCAGGAGCGTCCGCGGGGGGCCGGTGGACAGGGCGGGGTGTAAGCGAGCAATTATTAGCTGAGCGGCACCACTCCGACATCGCGCCGCGGGCGCGGAACACCCTGGGAGGATCCATGGCGATCGCCATCAGCGAGGAGCATCGCGAGCTCGCGCGGACGGCGCGCGCGTTCCTGCGCGACCACGACGCGCGCGCCGCGAACCGGGCGCTGCTGGAGGCCGGCGAGGAGACGCTCCCGGCGTTCTGGAAGGAGTTCGCCGGCCTCGGCCTGCTCGGCCTGCACCTGCCCGAGGAGCACGGCGGCGGCGGGTACGGGCTCCCGGAGCTCGTGGTCGTCGCCGAGGAGCTGGGCCGGGCCGCCGCGCCGGGCCCGCTCGTCCCGACCATGGCGGCGTCGGCGGTGATCGCCGCGCGCGGCGGCGACGAGCTGTGCGGCCGGCTCCTGCCCGGCCTGGCGTCCGGCGAGACCCCGGCCGCGCTCGGCCTGGACGGCTCGGTCACTGTGCGGGACGGCCTGGCGTCCGGCGAGGCCGTGGTGCTCGGCGGCGGCCTCGCCGCCCTGCTGCTCCTCGTCGCGGGCGACGACGTGGCGATCGTCGCGGCGGACGCGGCGGGCGTGACCGTCGAGGTGCCGGCGAACCTCGACCCGTCCCGCCGCGCCGCCCGCGTCCGGCTGGACGGGGCGCCGGCGGAGGTCATCGCGGGCGCCGCCGCGCACGCGACCGCGATCGCCCGCACCCTCTACTCCGCCGAGGCGGTCGGCGGAGCGCTCGAATGCGTCGAGTCCGCCACCGAGTACGCGAAGGTCCGGCAGCAGTTCGGCCGCACGATCGGCACGTTCCAGGCCGTCAAGCACCACTGCGCGAACATGCTGGTGGCCGCCGAGCTCGGCACCGCCGCCGTGTGGGACGCGGCGCGCGCCGCGTCCGGGCCGTCCGACCAGTTCGAGCTGGCCGCCGCGGTCGCCGCCGCGCTCGCCGTCCCGGCGTTCCTCGACGACTCCGGGCTGAACATCCAGGTGCACGGCGGCATCGGGTTCACCTGGGAGCACGACGCGCACCTGCTGATGCGCCGCGCCGCCGCGATCGAGGCGGTCGTCGACCCGGAGGCCGCCGCCCGCGACGTCACCCGGCTGCTCGCCGCCGGCGTCGTCCGCGCCACCACCCTCGACCTGCCGCCGGAGGCGGAGGCGAGGCGCGCCGAGGTCCGCGAGCTGGCCCGCGAGATCGCCGCGCTGCCGAAGGAGGAGCAGCGCGTCCGCCTCATCGAGACCGGCTACGTCCAGCCGCACTGGCCGAAGCCGTGGGGCCTGGAGGCCCCCGCCGGGCTCCAGCTCGTCATCGAGGAGGAGTTCAAGGCCGCCGGCGTGAAGCGGCCCCAGTACGGCATCACCAGCTGGAACATCCTCACGATCATCCAGCACGGCTCCCCGGAGCAGGTCGAGCGCTGGGTGCGGCCCGCCCTGCTCGGCGAGGAGATCTGGTGCCAGCTGTTCAGCGAGCCCGAGGCGGGGTCGGACGCCGCGTCGGTGAAGACCCGCGCGGTGAAGACCGACGGCGGCTGGATCGTCAACGGCCAGAAGGTGTGGACGAGCGGCGCCCACTACTGCCGCTGGGGCTTCGCGACCGTCCGCACCGACCCGGACGCGCCCAAGCACGCCGGCGTCACCATGATGGTGATCGACATGGAGCACCCGGGCGTCGAGGTCCGCCCGCTCCGCCAGATCACCGGCGACTCGGAGTTCAACGAGGTGTTCTTCTCCGACGTCTTCGTGCCCGACTCCGACGTCGTCGGCACCCCCAACCAGGGCTGGACGGTCGCGCGCGCCACGCTCGGCAACGAGCGGGTCAGCATCGGCGGCGGGGTCGGCGGCGCCTACCCGATGCCCGACCTGGTGAAGCTGTGCACCGAGCACCCGGACCGCGTCCCGGGCGGCGCCGAGCGCGTCGGCGCCCACGAGGCCGAGGGGCAGGCGCTGCGGCTGCTGAACCTGCGCAGCGCGGAGCGCGCCGTCGCGGGCGGCGAGCCCGGCCCCGAGGGCAACATCACCAAGCTCGTCCTCGCCGAGCACGGCCACGCCGCGGCGGACCTGCTGTCCGCGTTCGCCGGTCCCGAGCTGGTGTTCTCCGAGGGACTCGGCGCGTTCGCGGGCCGCATGCGGCTCGGTTCCCGCGGCATGTCCATCGCGGGCGGGACGTCCGAGATCACCCGCAACCAGATCGCCGAGCGCATCCTCCGCCTCCCCCGCGACCCGCTCATCAAGTGACCTCGCCGGCGATCACCCGGTCGAGCCATTCGGTCAGCAGCCGCCGTTCGCCCTCGGTCAGAGCCGTCAGACCGGGGGCGATGGCGCGGAACGCGACCGCCGTCGCGGCCGGCCCGTCCGCCGTGCCGCCGGGCGCGTCGACGAGGCTGCGCAACGGCTACTACGCGCACAGCCTCGACTGGCTGCTCGGGCACTGGCGGGAGACGGGCCGCATCACCGTGCCCGCCGACGGACCGATGTCCTGGACGGCACGCGACGACGAGGCCGAGGCCGCCGCGATCATCCTCGCCGCCAACGGCGGCTACGACGGGCCGGTCACCCTGACCGCGGGCGCCGCACCGACGTTCACCGAGATCGCCGACATCGCGTCCGAGGTCACCGGACGCACGATCGCGCCGAGGTGGTCCCCGCGGACGCGCGGGTCGCCGCCCGCATCGCCGTCGGCCTGCCCGAACCCCTGGCCCGGCTGATGCTCGGCGGCTACCGGGCGGCGGCCGAAGGCTTCTTCGCCGGAGTCGACCCCCTGCTCGGCAAGCTGCTCGGGCGCGAACCGCGCACCGTCCGCGACGTCCTCAGCGAGCGCGCTTGAGGAAGATCGGATTGGTGAGCGCGGCCATCGGCCCCCACACCAGAGCCGGTCCCATCGTGTTGCCCTTGCCGGGGCTGCCGTCCGCCATCGGATGGCGGACCTCCGCCCGCACGTACGCCGCGAGCGACGTCGTCGTCCGCCAGACCACCGTGCCCTCGCCGGACGCCGGAAGCGACTCCTGGTGCATCTGGCCCTCGTCGGTGATGAACCGGACGGTGCCGTTCGGCACACCGGACACCTCCAGCCGCACGTCCACGGGGGCGTCGGCCTTCGCGGCGAGCGTGTCAGCGATCCCCGCTTTCCGTCCTCCAGCGGTCGCGGTGAACGCCAGGTTCACCGCCGACGACTCGGCGATCCAGCTCCGTCCGGCGCGGATCCCGTCCAGGACGGCGCGGGTGCTCAGCTCGTCGGCCTGCACGACGGTCTGCGGCAGCCCGATGACCTGCGGTTCGCTGTGCGCGTCGCTGTTGCCCATCGCGGGCGACCAGCCCCTGCCCGCCCGCACCGCCTCCCCGAGCCGCGCGTCCCACGTGTCGACCGCCGACTCGTCGTCATAGGTCCACGGACCGTTCCACACCTCGACCGCGTCGGCCTCGTCGTAGCCGAACTTCCACTGGCACGCGACGTACGGGCAGTACGGATGGGCGGGCACCACCGCGCCGCCGGACCGGCGCACCTGCCGCGCGAACCGGGCGAAACCGTCGTCCCGGGCACGGTAGCGCCAGTCGACCCAGTCCCCGGCGGGCAGGCCGAGCGCCAGCCAGTGCCCGTTGCGGGTCGTGACCTCCTCACCGGTGATGATGAGCAGGTCGTCCCCCGCGAACTCGCCCCAGACGCCGTGGGACGAGGAGGTGTTGTGGTCGGTGGACACCATGAAGTCGAGCCCCGCCGCCCGCGCCCCGGCCGCCACCTCGGACGGCAGCCGCCGCCCGTCGGAGTGGACGGTGTGCAGGTGCCCGTCGCCCCGGTACCAGGCCCGCCCGCGCCCCTTCGCCTTCGTGGGCGGATACCTCGGCGTGAAGGTCGCGCCGGTCGCCCCGTACGTCAGGGTGATCTTGACCTGGTAGTTCATCCCCTGCGGCGCGACCTGGTACGGGCCGAGGACGATGTTCCAGGTCCCGGCCCCGATCGGACCGGGCAGGTACCCGGGCGTGGCCTCCGCCGCGCTGATCTCGAACGAGGTCCGGAAGCCGCCGGACCAGCCCCGGAAGCCCTTCCCGCCGAGCTTGACCCCCCGCTGGTCGAACATGCCGATGTCGCAGGAGTTGCCGGGCGTGCCCGCCGGGACGGCCGGCTTGTCGTAGGAGTACTCGACCGCGATCTTCTGCACGCCCTTCGGCACCTCGACGGGCAGATACACGAAGTCGGCGGCGCCGGTCTCCAGGTGCCCGGTGACGGTGCGGCTGACCTCCCCGGGAGACGCCGCCGCAGCCCGCGCCTGCGGAAAGGAGACGGGGACCAGCGTCAGCGCCGCCCCCGCCGCGGCCGCCATCAGCAGCCGCCGCCGGTCCAGCGTGTGCGCGCCGTCATCGGCCGGAAGCGCGGCGGCGTGCCGCTCGCATCGTCCATCAAGGCACATGGGGATCCTCACCGAGAAGGGAAAAGCCCCTGCATGCTCGGCCGCCCCGCCGAAGCCCAGATGATCTTCCGCTTTCCCGCGCCCGACGGCAACGTGACGAATGCGCGGCACGTCACAGGTCAAGGACGGCGAAGACGACCTTGCCCGCACCCCCGCCGACCGGCCGCACACCCCAGCAGCGTGTGAACCGGTCGACGATGACCAGGCCCCGCCCGGCCTCGCCGACGGTGTCGGCCCGCTGGACGCACGGCAGGCCGCACGACGCGTCCTGCACCTCCATCCACAACGCACCGTCCTCGACGCGCCCGATCCGGAACGTCACATCGCCATCGGACGCCGAGGCGTACCGCAGCGCATTGGTGACCAGTTCACTGGCCACCAGGCAAGGCACGAAGTCGTCCATGCCCCACTGACCGGTGACGAGCCGCACGAACCTCCGCACCTCCGCAACGACCGCGAGGTCCTGCTTCACCACCATCTCGTTCTCCCGCCGTGCCTCGCCCATGCTCGATCTCCTCACCGTGTGTGGCTGACAACACACATTCAGTCACTTTCGGAGTTAGAGTTGGCATGCCCCTTCAAAGCGGATTGCAGCGGCAAGCACAGAGACGTGATTGCAAGTTACCGAGAGAGGTAAGTGATCATGCCTGCACGGCGTCAGCGTCCCAACGAGTCCCCCCGCGCTCGTCGCCTTCGGCCGCCAGATGCGCCGGCTACGAGAAGCCAAAGACGTCCTGCAAGAGACGATCGCCAACCTCACCAAGGTCAGCCCCGCCCAGGTCAGCCGGATCGAGAACGGGAAGAAGCGCGCCACCCGATCATTCGTGACCACGGTGGACGATTACCTGGATGCGGGCGGTTCGCTTCTCAGCCTATGGGAGGACCTGAACCGAGACGGCCACCCGGTACCGATCTGGTTCGACTGGCCGCAGACCGAGTCGGACGCCGCGGAACTCGTGACCTGGGAGCACACGATCGTCCCAGGCCTACTCCAGACACCGGCTTATGCCCGCGGCTTCCTGAAGTCCGACGAAGCCGTGGAGGCGCGCATGGCTCGGCAGGCCATCCTCACTCGTGAGGACGCACCTCCCACGGCGCTGGTCGCGCTTTTGAGCGAATACGTTCTCGACTACCTGGTGACCTCGCCTGAGGTCATGCGGGAGCAGATAGAGCATCTGATCGCCCTTAGCGAGCGTCCGAACATCACCATCCAGATCGTCCGGAACGACGGGCGTCCGGCGGGCACGGGAGGCGCTTTCGTGGTGGCTACGAAGGAGGACCGGAGTGAGGTCGCCTACATGGAGACGACGGTGCGCGGCATCACGACCGACAACCCCGCCGACCTCGCCAAACTTTCCGAATCACTCAGAGAGCTGCGTGCGAGGGCGCTCCCCGAAGACATGTCCCGGGACAGATTGAAAGAGGCGCTGGAGAAATGGACCTGACGAACCTCACCTGGCGCAAGAGCAGCTACACCGGCTCCAACGGTGGCGATTGCGTCGAGCTGGCCGGGCTCACCTGGCGTAAGGCGAGCCGCAGCGGCGAGAACGGCGGCAACTGCATCGAATTGGCGGACGCGGCCGGGGCGGTGGCGGACGCGGTGGCGGTGCGGGACAGCAAAGACCCGGAAGGGCCGGTCCTGCTGGTCACTGGCGCGGCCCTGCGCGCCGCCGTGCACGCGGCACTCACGACCCGCTGACCGTCCCGCGCTCCCCTTCTCCCGCAGACCAGCTCGCGGCGGCCCGCAGGGACATACGCCTCCCGGCTCCAGTCTGGGCCGTAGATGCTCTCCCAAGTGGAGACGGTGCTGCCATCTTTTCGGCTGTCGGTGGACGCGACGATCCTGCCCTGGTGCGCGGCGTCGGCGTGCTCCACCGGGTCACCCGAGGGTAGGCGGTCGGCTCGGACTCGGGGCCAGCGTGGCGTGCGCCCAGTCACGAGCCCCGCCGGTACCGACAGCGCGACAAGCGCGGCGAGCCGGATCCGGACGGCAAGGTGCGAGAGCAGGCGGGACCTCCGAACATGATCGCGAAGGGGCGCGCCGCCGCGACCACGCCCGGTCACCGACAAGGGCCTCCGGGCAAACCTCCTCCGGCCGCGTCCTCGCGGAAGCGGCTCGGGGTGGTGCCGGTGTGGCGTCGAATGTGATCGTTATGCGGCCGAGCCGAGGGGGCTGCCGGGTGGCCCGGCTCCGGTCGCGGGCCGGGCGCCCGCTGGTGGCAGCAGCCGGTAGACGTACCGCCCGTCCGAATCCTTGGTGATCTGAATTTGGTCGGGGCTGGCGTGCTTGAACCGGTTGTGCCATCCACAGGTCAGAGCGAGCTGATCGATATCGGTCGGGCTGCCGAGTGCCCACCCGCGAACGTGGTCGACC
>NZ_WBMS02000043.1 GCF_008923205.2 Actinomadura physcomitrii
CGCCGGGTCCAGGTCCACGCCGGGGAACATCGCGGTGAACCGGTCGGCCGACCGCCGGCCCGCGCCGCACGCCGCGGCCTCACGCTCCGCGGGCGGCCGCGGACCGGCCGGGCCCGCCCCGGCGGCGCCGCGCCGCCGCCGCGTGCCGCGCCAGCGCCGCCGCCGCCAGCGCCCCCGCCAGCGCGCACACCCCCGCCCACCCCGCCGGCTCGTACACCCGCGCCGCCAGCCACGACCCCGCCGCCCCGCCCAGATACCCGCACGTCATGTAGGCGGTGTTCACCCGGCTGCGCGCTTCGGCCCGCAACCCGTAGTTGCGGACCTGGTTGGCGACCATCCCCGACTGCATCGCCACGTCCAGCAGCAGCGACCCCGCCGCCAGCCCGCACAGCCCCACCGTCCCGCCCGCGCAGCCCACCGCCAGCACCCCCGCCGCCACCACCGCCCCGGCCATCGACCACAGGTTCACCGCGTCCGCGCCCCGCCGGTCGGCAACCCGCCCCGCCACCGGCGTGCACGCCATCGTCACCGCGTTCACCAGCGCCAGCGCCCCCACCGCCGGCGCGCCCAGCCCGTAGCGGGGACCCGCCAGCAGCAGCGCCACCCCCGTCCACACCGCCGAGAACGCCCCGAACACCGCCGCCTGGTAGAAGCACGACCGGCGCAGGTCCGGCTCCTGCCACAGCAGCGCCGGCGGCTGCAGCAGCAGCCGCCGGTACCGCTGCCCCGACGGCGGCACCGTCACCGGCAGCGCCCGCGCCAGCACCACCGCCAGCACGGCGGCCAGCGCCGCCGCCGCCAGATACGGCGACCGCCACCCCAGCCACTGCGCCAGCGGCCCGCCCAGCGCCCGCGACAGCAGCATCCCGCCCAGCGACCCGCTCAGCAGCACCCCGCTGACCAGCCCCCGCCGCGACGCCGGCACCAGCCCCGCCGCCATCGGCCCCACCACCGGCGCGACCACCGTCGCCGCGCCCGCCGCGGCGCTCGCCGCCAGCAGCACCCCCGCCCCCGGCGCCGCGCCCGCCGCCGCCAGCGCCGCCGCCGTCACCGCCAGCAGCACCACGACCAGCCGCCGGTGCGGCACCCGGTCGCCCAGCGGCACCAGCAGGAAGATCCCCGCCGCGTACCCCAGCTGCGCCGCCGACACCGCCTCCGCCGCCGTCCCCGCGCCCACCCTCAGCCCCGCCGCGACCGCCGGAGCCGCCGCCTGCGGGAAGTACACGTTCCCGACCGCGACACCGCACGTCACCGCCAGCAGCCCGATCACCCCGCGGCCCGCCCCGCCCCGCCCGGACACGGCCCCCTCGGACACGGCCCCCTCGGACACGGCGGCGCCCGCCGCGCTCATCGCCTTCGCTGCGCTCGTCGTCATGCCCACGAGTCGACCGCGGTGGCCCCGGCGCCGGGAAACGATGTAGCGTGGCGCTTAATGATCCGTTTCGTGCTCGGCGTCGAGGATCTCGCCGACACCCGCTTCGCGCTGTCGCCCCTCGGCGAGACCATGGAGAGCCTGCGGGTCCTGCGCGACCCCGGCCGCTACGCGCTGCAGCTGCCGTGGCGGCGCGACGCCCTGCGGCGCCTCGCCGGCGCCGACACCGCGCTGCTGATGGCGCTGGTCGGCGACCGGCACGCCATCCCCGACCACCTCACCCCCCGGCCCGCGGCGTTCGCCCCCGCCTTCGACGACCAGCTCGCCGCCGCCCGCGCCGCCCCGCCCGCCCGCGTCCGCCGCGACCTGCTCGCCGTGCACGCCCCCGGCCCGCCGCCCGCCGCGCTCGCCGACGCCGCCGGCGACGACGCGCGCGTCGCCCGCCTCAACGACGCGATCTGCGACGGGCTGCGCCGCTACTGGCACACCGCCGTGCGGCCGCACTGGCCGCAGATCCGGCTCGTGCTCGAGGCCGACATGACCTACCGCGCCCGCCGCCTGGCCACCGGCGGCGCCCGCGCCCTGTTCGCCGGCATGCACCCCAACCTGCGCTGGGACGACGGCGTCCTGCACATCGACAAGATGATCGGCCGGCACACCGTGCACGCCGCCGGGCGCGGCCTGCTGCTGGTCCCCTCGGCGTTCGCGCACAAGCCCGCCCCGCCCGTCAGCCCCGACGAGGCGCCCCTGCTGGTGTATCCCAGCCGCGGCGTCGCCACCCTGTGGCGCCCCGCCGCCGACGCCGCCGACACCGAAGAAGCCGGGGGCGGTGGTGCGCTGGCGGCGCTGCTCGGGGCGCCGCGGGCCCGGCTGCTCGGCATGCTCGGCGAACCCCTGCCCACCGTGGAGATCGCCCGCCGCCTGTCGGTCACCCCCAGCGCCGTCTCCCAGCACTTGAAGATCCTGCACGCCGCCGGGCTCGTCACCCGCGCCCGCGACGGCCGCCACATGCTGTACCGGCGCAGCGCCCTCGGCGACCACCTCACCGACCCCACCCCCCGAACCTCCCGCGTGTTCGAACAAACGTGATATGTGTTGGAAGCATTGTTGAGCGAACACCGCCAGGGGGCCGTCATGGAATGGGTCGTCGTCGACTACGGCGAGGTCGTCTGCCAGGCGCCGCCCGAGGACGCCGCCGCCCGCCTCGCCGGCACCGTCGGCGGCGACCCCGCCGCGTTCTGGGACGCCTACTGGAGCGGCCGCGCCGCCTACGACCTCGGCACCGTCGACGCCGCCGGCTACTGGGGCGAGCTGTGCGGGCGCCTCGGCCGCGCCGCCACCCCCGCCCTGCTGGAGGTGCTGGTCCGCCTCGACCTGCAGATGTGGTCCCACCTGGACGAGGGCACCCTGCAGATCCTGCGCGAGCTGGACGCCCGCCGCGTCCCCCTGGCGCTGCTGTCCAACGCGCCGCTGGAGATGGCCCGCCACATCGAGGCCGCGCCGTTCGCCGCGCTGTTCCGGCACCGGTTCTTCAGCGCCGACCTGCGCCTGGCCAAACCCGACCCCGCCATCTACGCGCACGTCGCCGACCGCCTGGGCGCCGCGCCCGCCGACCTGACCTTCGTCGACGACCGCCCCGCCAACGTCGAGGCCGCCCGCGCCGCCGGACTGCGCGCGCTGCTGTTCACCGGCGCCGACCGCCTGCGCCGCGACCTCGCCCTCTGACCGCCCCCGGCGCGCTCACGGCGCATCATCGGCTCCTCGGACACCCAGGCGAACCGACCGGACACAGTGACCGGGTGCTCGAAGATCGCAACGATCAGAGGCGGGCGGCGAAAGGGACGCGGCGGGAGGGTGAGGCACCACACGGACATCGGCGTTCCGTCCGAACCACGGCAACGGATGCGTAACAATGGCTCGCTATGGCATGGCGAACGGGGACCCGGATCCGGGCGGCGGCGGTGCTGGCGGCCGGCGCGGTGGCGAGCGCGGCGGGCTGCGGCGTGCCCGCCTTCGGCGGCGGCGACGGCGACCGCGCCGGCCCCGTCACCGCCGGCGACAGGCCCGAATGCCCCAAGGCCGCCGCGCCCGACGGCGACGGCGCCGCCCGCCAGGTCCGCGGCATGTGGATCGCGACCGTCGGCAACACCGACTGGCCCACCGAGCCCGGCCGGCCCGCCGCCGTCCAGCAAAAGCAGTTCACCCGCCTGCTCGACACCGCCAAGGCGATGAACCTCAACGCGGTGTACGTGCAGATCCGCCCCGACTCCGACGCCTTCTACCCCTCCCCGTACGAGCCGTGGTCGCAGTGGCTCACCGGCACCCAGGGCAAGGACCCCGGCTACGACCCGCTCGCCTTCATGGTGGCGCAGGCGCACGCGCGGAACCTGGAGTTCCACGCCTGGTTCAACCCCTACCGCGTCAGCTCGCAGGATGATGTGAAGAAGCTCGCCGCGAGCAGCCCCGCCCGCCGCCACCCCGACTGGGTCCGCCGATACGGCGGCGGCCTGTGGTACGACCCCGGCCTGCCGCAGGTCCGCGACCTGGCGACCAAGGCCGTCCTGGACGTCGTGCACAAGTACGACATCGACGCCGTCCACTTCGACGACTACTTCTATCCCTACCCCGAGGACGGCGACTTCCCCGACGCCGCCACCTACAAGGCCTACGGCAAGGGCCTGTCCAGGGCGGACTGGCGGCGCCGCAACGTCGACACCCTCGTGCAGACCCTGTCGCAGCAGATCCACCAGGCCAAACCCTGGGTGCGGTTCGGCATCAGCCCGTTCGGGGTGTGGCGCAACAAGTCCACCGACCCCGACGGGTCGGCCACCAGCGCCCTGCAGAGCTACGACGACATCTACGCCGACACCCGCGGCTGGATCAAAAAGGGCTGGCTGGACTACGTCACCCCGCAGCTGTACTGGCCCATCGGCGACCCCCGCGCCGACTACGCCGAGCTGCTCGCCTGGTGGGCCCGCCAGGTCAAGGGCACCGAAGTGCAGCTGACCATCGGGCAGGCCGGCTACCGCGTCGGCGAGCCCGGCGCCTGGCGCGACCCCGGCGAACTGTCGCGCCACCTCACCCTGAACCGCAAGTACCCGCAGGTCCGCGGCGACGTGTTCTTCAGCGCCGCCGACATCGCCGCCGACCGCCGCGGGTTCGCCTCCCGCATCCGCGACGACCACTACTCCCGCCCCGCGATCCCGCCCGCCGTCACCGGACGCGGCGGGCACGCCCCGCCCCCCGTCAAGGACACCCGCGCCGTCCCCGACCGCACCGGCGTCAAGGTGCAGTGGCGGCCCTCGGACGGCGCGGTGTCCTACGCGGTGTACCGCGCCGACGGCAGGACCGCCGGATGCGCGCCGCTGGGCGGCGCCCGCCTGATCGCCGACGTCCGCGGCGGCGGCGTCATCGACCCCTCCGCCAAGACCGGACGCTCCTACACCTACTACGTCACCGCCCTGGACCGCCTCCACCACGAGAGCGCTCCCGCGCGCGGGGCAACGGTTACCGCCGCCGAAGGATAATGATCATGCTCTGTGGGGAGGAACACAGCACTGCCCGCCCCCCGGAGGTACGAAGCATGGCGCTGTCGATGGAGGAACAGCGGATCCTCACCCAGATCGAGGTCCGCCTCAGCGAGGACGACCCGCGGCTGGCCGGCCGCCTCGCACGGCTCGGCACCCCCCGCGGCCGCCGCGCCAAGGTGATCACCGCGGCGGCGGTCGCCGTCGTCGTGGTCCTGGCGGCCGCCGGAGCCGCGATCGCCGCCGCCCTTCTGCAGTGACCCGCCCCGCCACCCGCCCCGGCCGCCCGCCGCCCCCGCCACCGGCGGCCGCCGCCCCCGCACGCACCCGCCCCTGAACACCCGCCCCGCCCTACGGGCAGCGCCGCTCCGCCGCCCGCACCCCGCCCGGAGACGGCGAACGCCGAGGCCCCGGCGAGAACGGATCTCGCCGGGGCCTCGGCGCTCAGGCCGGTGTGGTGGTCGCCTCACGGCGAAAGGCACAACGGGGTTCCAGCCCGGACCGTACGGACCGGCGGTATTCCCCGAAGGCGTTGTGTAGAGCCCGGGGGACACATGCCACACCGACGCCACCCACCATAACGGCAACCGGGCACCGCTCATTCCACCGGGGCCGCCCGCGCGTCCACCATCACCTCACCCGCGGGTGAGGGTTGCCTGCACCGGTGCACCGCGCCCGCGCCCGATGCGTCCCTGAAGATGAACCGACGCGGAGAACGCCGGAACCGGCCGCCGGGACGGGGAGACACCCGGCGGCGACCACCGGCCCGCGCACACCGCCGCACGGTGAGGAGACGGGGAACGTGGCACCAGAGGGGAACGGCGCCGACACCGCGATCGCGGACGGCGCCGCAGCCGAAACCGGCATCGACGTCATCGAACCGACCGCCCTAGGGCGACCCGCCGCGAACGGCGGCGCGCAGGGCGGGCAGGGCGCAGAACCCGGCGGGGGGCAGGGCGCGTCCTGGGAACTGCCCGCCGAGCCGCGCACCGCGGCCCGCGCACGCGCCCTCACCGCACGGGCCCTGGACGCCTGGCACGTCACCGACCCCGGCGACGTCGACGACGTCGTCCTGATGGTCGACGAACTGGTCACCAACGCCGTCGTGCACGGCACCGGGCCCGTCCGCCTGCGCCTGCGCCTGGACGGCGGCCGCCTCACCGGCGAGGTCGGCGACGCCGACCCCGCCCCGCCGGGCGGCATCGAGTCCGGGATCGCGCCCGGCATCGCGCGGCCGGCGCCCCCCGTCCTGGACTGGGCCGAGGCCGGCCGGGGGCTGCTGCTGGTGACCGCGCTCGCCACCGGGTTCGGCGCGCGCTGCCACGCGGCCGGCAAGACCGTCTGGTTCACCCGCGACCTGCACGGCGCCGGCCCCGGGAACGCGCCCGTCACCGCCGCCGCCGCCGCAACGGCCCCCGCGCACGAGCCCGCGCGCCCGCCGCGCCGCTGACCGCCCCGCCGACCGTGCCGCCCGGCGCCGCGCTGGTGCTCCATGAACACCTGCGGCAACCGCGCCAAGAAGGACGCCCTGCACGCCCGCGGCCACACCACCGCCTGACCCGGCCCGGACCACCCCCCGCCCGGGTCAGGCCTGCAGCGGGCAGCGGTCCACCACCCAGACCTCCTCCTCATCACCCGACGGCGGCCGCGGCGGCTCGTCGGTCAGCCGGTCCAGATGCCACTCGATGTGCGCCAGCGGACCCCGCCAGCCCGCCAGCAGATCCGCCAGCGGACGCGGCGGACCCGGCGGCCCGTACGGCCGCGGATCGGGCAGCTCCCCCTCCCACAGCGCGTCGTCGCAGTCCGCCGCCCAGTGCGCCGCCGCCTCCAGCACCTGGTTCAGGTCCCGCGCCAGATCCCCCAGCGACCGCGGCGCCATCGCGTCCTGGATCATCCGCTCACGCGCGTCATAGGGCAGCTCCCGGTCGAACACCGCCGGGAACGGCGGGCGCCGCCCCTCCAGCACCGGATCCTCACCGGTCGCCGCCGCCCGGATCGCCGCCAGCTGCCAGCGCGTCCACTCCGCCAGATGCCCCAGCACCCCGCGCAGCGTCGCCGCACCCGCACCGCCGCCGCGCACCTGCCCGGCCGCCTCCCGCAGCCGCGACCGCACCAACTCCAGCCGGTCCAGCGTCCACACCCGGGCCCGCACCGCACCCGCCGCGCCGCCGCGCAGCGCGTCCGCCGCGGGACGCGGCATCGGCACCCGCAGCGCCGCCAGCAGCCCGTCCAGGTCCCGCACGTCCGCGCCGCGCCCCGACAGCACCGCCGCGCCCACCCGGTCCAGCCGGAACATCCGCGGCCCGTCCCGCATCAGGCACCACCCCACCAGGTACTCCCCGTAGGGGGCGGTGACCAGCCCGTGCGCCTCCACGTCCCGGAAACTGCGCGCGCCCGCCCGATCGGTGTAGGCGAGCCGGACGACGCGCCGCCGCCGCACCGCCTCGGCGATGGTGTCGCGGACCGGGCCCATCAGCGACGCGACCTGCCCCAGCGGCTCCGGCTCCGCGGGCTCCTCCAGCACGTACCCGCGGCGGCCCCGCGGCCGGACCGCGAGCCCGCCGTGCGTCAGCAGCTCCAGGTCGCGGCGCACCGTCCGCTCGCTGACCTGCAGCCGCGCGGCCAGCTCCCGCGGCTGCAGCGGCTCGGGCGAGGCCGCGCGCAGCTCCGCGACCAGCGCCAGGAGCCGGTCCACCCGGTCGACACGCTCCATACGGCCATCGTGACCGGCGCCGCCGACATTATGCGGCGGTGAAGACGCCTGTAACCCTTACGCCACAGGCGACCTGCGCCTTCCGGCCCGTCCCGGCGCCGGCGGGTCAGCGGCCCGACAGCTCGGCCGCCAGCCCCTGGAAGTCCGCCGCCGTCAGCGTCAGCGCGCTGCCGATCGCCTGCGTCGCCTCCGCGCTGCCCAGATGCCGCGTCGCCGCCCGGTCCAGATACGCCTCCACCAGCCGCGCCCCGGTCAGCCGGCCGCGCGGCCGCAGCGTCGCCGCGTCCCGCTCCACCACCGCCCACGCGTCCGAGCCCAGCCGCAGCGACCGCTCCTCGGCCAGCAGCCCGACCAGCGCCGACCGCGCCCGCCCGTCCGACAGATCCGGCAGCCGTACCGCCCGCAGATCGGTCACCAGCTCCGGCGACGCCGCCGACAGCTCCCCGACCCGGTCCGGCTCGCAGGTGCCCAGCAGCGCGGTGTCGTTGACGCCCTCCAGCCGCGTCCGGTACAGCACCGACGCGTACGCCGCGCCCTGCGCCTCGTCCAGGATCAGCCCGTCCAGGCCGTCCAGCAGCAGCACGTGCCCCGCGTGCTCCTCCAGCGCCGCCCGCAGCCCCTCCGGGCCCGCGTCGCGCAGGTCCTCGGCGTGCGCCGAGCGGACCTCGCCGCTGGAGGCCTCCACCTCCGCCAGCGCCCGCGCCACCATCCGCGCCAGCCGCCGCTGGCCGCTGGACGGCGCGCCGATCAGCAGCAGCGCCGGCGCCGACGCGCTCGACACCTCCTGCCCGCGCAGCCGCCGCGCCCACTTGCCGCGCCGCCGCACCTCCGTCACCACCCGGCCGATGTCGTCGGCGCCGCACAGGAACCGGATCCCGTACGCTTCGGCGACCCGCGGCGCCGAGTCCGGCACCGGCGCCTGCGGCGCCGGCGGGACCGGCTCGGGCACCGGCACCGGAGGCGGCGGCAGATCCGGCTGCTGCGCCGCCGGCTGCGGCGCGGCGGGCTGCTGCTGGACGCCCGGCGGCGGGGCCGACGGCATCGGCGCGCCCGGCCACGCCGGACCCTGGTCGAGCTTGGTGCGGAACGCGTCGGTGTCCAGCTGCGTCGCCGCGGCGTGCGCCGCCGGCGGCTCGGGCTCCGACGGCCACCGCGGCTCCTCCGCCGGACCGGGCGGCGGCGCCGGAGCAGCCGGCACCGGAGCACTGGGGGCCGGAGCAGCGGGCGCGGGCTCGGGTGGTGCGGGCTCGGGGACCGGCTCCCGCCGGGCCGCGGCGCGCCCGTCCGGCTCGGGCGCCGCGGGCGGCGGGGCGGGAGGCGCGATCCGCGGCGGCGGGACGTCGGACGCCAGCGGGTTCACCGGCGCCGGCCGCTCCCCGCGTGCCCGCGCGGACGGCTCGGGAGCCGGCGGGACGGGCGGGTCGGCCCGGTGCGCCGCGGGCGGCTCCGGCGGCTCCGGCGGCGTGGCGGGCGGGGGCATCGGCGGGGCCGACGGCGGCTCCACCGGGGCGACGGCCGGCGGCGGGCCCGGCGCGTCCTGCGCCGGCTCGGGCACCGGCGCGACCGGCCGGTCCGGGCCCGAGGACGCCCGCTCGGCGGCCATGTGCGCGCGGGCCGCCTTGATGATGTCCCACGCCGACAGCTCGTCGGTGGACGGCGGGGAGTGCATCGCCGGGGAGGTCAGCTCCGCCGCGACCGCCTGCGGCACCGCGAACCCCGTCGCCGGCGGCGGCACCTGCGCCAGCCGGCACCACGTCAGCCCGAGGGTGTAGGTGGTGGCCAGCAGCGCCGCCAGGGCGTCGGGGTCGTCGCGGCGCAGCGCGTCCGGCAGCCGCCCGTCGCGCGGCCACAGCGCCCGCAGCGGATTGGCGGGGTCGCTCAGCACCGCCTGCAGCGTGCGGGCGCTGTCGGGGTCCAGCCAGCGCTGCAGCGCCGGCAGCGCGCCCGGCGCGGCCGCCAGGTCGGCGGCCAGCACCGCGACGCCGGCGCGGCGGACCTCGTCGTGGCTGCGGCCGCCCGGCGCCGGACGCGGCCCGGTCAGCCCGTGCACGATCTGCTCCAGGTCGTACAGGGCCAGGCGCAGGTACTCGCCCGGCGCGGTGTCGCGGACCATCGGCGTGGCGAACTCGGCGGGGCAGCGGCGCCGCCACTCCTGCACGATCGCCTCGGGACCGTAGCGGACGGTGGCCATGTCCTGGTTGACCATCCGCAGCGACGCGGCGGTGACGGCGGCGAGCGCGTCGGCGCCCGGCCGGAACCGCGGGTCGGCCTGCAGGCCCGCCGCGACCTCGTACATCACCCGCGCGATGTGCGCGGCGCCGCCGCCGTCGCCGGCGCCGAGCCGGTGGACGTAGTAGCCGGCCAGGGTGCCGAAGTCGGGCGGCATCATCCAGTGCAGCCGGTCGGCGGAGGTGGTCAGGAACGGGATGAACGACTCGATCAGCGGGTGCTCGGTCAGCACCACCGGGGAGCCCGCGCACCACAGCAGCGCGCCCCACGCGGCGGCGATGGTGCTGGGCGTGCCGGGCTGGAACATCGGGTCGCGCTGGGCGAACTGCTGCGGGTCGACCGCGAGCGCGGTGGTGATGGCCTGGGAGATCCGCGCGACGATCGCCGTGTCGGGGACGGGCCCGAGGAACCCCAGCGGCGCGACCCGCCCGGCCGACTGGTCGGGGCCGGGGGGGTACCGCGGGGGGGGGCGGGGGGGGGGGCCGCCGCCGCGGGGCGCCGCCACCGCGACGCGCCGGTCGGCGAACTCCGGCGGGGGAGGGCAGGGATGCCAGGCGCCGTCCAGGCCGCACCGGTACCAGCGCCCCCACGCGCCGAACAGCCACCACTCCCCGGCGCCCCACAGCATCCGCGCGGCGATCTGCGCGGCCCGGTCCTGCGGCTGGGCGGTCCGCCACCACGGCGAGGCGACCAGTTCGCGCACGTTGCCCTCGACCGCCGCGAACAGGTCCCCGCTCGGGCCGCCTCCCGTCCCGCCGGGTCCCGCCCCGGCCCCCTGCCAGCTCACCCGGCGAATAGTAGTCCTCCCCGGCGGAGTGTCCGGCATGTCGCGTCCTGCCGGCCGTTTCGGACGGACCGTGCATGACGGGCGCGGTCCGCGCGGGACGGGCGGGCGGTCAGGCGTTCTCGGCGCGGAACCGGCGGGCCCCCAGCCACACCGACACCACCAAAAGCACCGCCGCGACCAGCGCGCCCTCGGCGAGGGCCGCCGTCGCGTAGTCGCCCAGGAACGCCGCCCGCGCCGCGTCCACCACGTACCGGAACGGCGTGCACCGCGACACCGCGTCCAGCCAGCCCGGCGCCAGGCTCATCGGCAGCAGGATCCCCGACAGCAGCAGCAGCGGCAGCGTCACCGCCGACAGCAGCGGCGCGAACGCGTCCTCGCTGCGGGTGCGCATCGCCAGCACGTACGACAGCGACGCGACCGCGGCCGCCAGCGACACCACGAACAGCAGCCCGACCGCGACGCCGGCCGCCGGCGCCCGCAGCCCCAGCGCCAGCCCGACCGCCACCAGCATCACCGCCTGCACCGCCACGATGAGGGTGTCGCGCAGCACCCGGCCGAGCAGCAGCGCGGTCCGGCTGACCGGCGTCACCCGCAGCCGCTCCACCACCCCCGACCGCAGCTCCGCGATCAGCCCGAACCCGACGAACCCGGCGCCGAACAGCGCGAGCTGGATCAGCACGCCCGGCACGAACACCTGCCAGGCGCTGCCGGCGCCGAACCCGCGCACGTCCACCAGCCGCGACAGCAGCGGCCCGAACAGCACCAGGTACAGCAGCGGCTGCAGCGCGCCGAACACCACCGCGACCTTGCTGCGCAGCGTCTGCCGCAGACACCGGCCGAACACCAGGCGGGTGTCGGCGGCGGTCCGTGCCAGGGACATCGAACTTCTCCTTCTGTCGGTTTGTCGTTTCGTCGGTCGCGGCCGTCGGCCCGTGGTCGCGGCGGGGTCGCCGCCGGTCAGGCGGCGTCGCGCAGGGAACGGCCGGTGACGGTGAGGAACACGTCGTCGAGGCTGGGACGGGCCAGGTTCAGCGACGCCAGCTCCACCCCCGCGGCGTCCAGCGTCCGCACCAGGCTCATCAGCTGCCGCTCGCCGTCCTCGACGGTCAGCCGCACGGCGCCGCCGGCGGCCACCGCCTTGCGCACCGAGCGGTGCCGCGACAGGGCCTCGCGGGCCCGCGCCGCGCCGGAGGGGTCGGCGAGCTGCAGGGTGACCACGTCGCCGGCGACGCGGCGCTTCAGCTCGGCGGGCGTGCCCGCCGCGACGATGCGGCCCCGGTCGATGATGAGCAGCCGGTCGCACAACGCGTCCGCCTCGTCGAGGTAGTGGGTGGTCAGGAACACCGTCGTGCCGTCCCCGGCGCGCATCGAGCGGATGTGCTCCCACAGGTTCCCGCGGCTCTGCGGGTCCAGGCCGGTGGTCGGCTCGTCCAGGAACAGCAGCGGCGGCCGGTGCACCAGCCCCAGCGCGATGTCCAGCCGGCGCCGCTGCCCGCCCGACAGCGCCCCGCACGGCCGGTCCCACAGCCCCTCCAGCTCCAGCCGCGCGCACAGCTCGGCGATCCGCTGCGCGCGGCCGTCCACCCCGTAGAGGCGGGCCTGCAGGTCCAGCTCCTCGCCGGCCGGGACGGACGGGTCGGTGCCGCCGCCCTGCGCGACGTAGCCGATGCGGCGCCGCACCCCGCCCGGATCGGCGCGCAGGTCGCGGCCGGCGACCGTGGCGGTGCCGGCGGTCGGTGCCAGCAGCGTCGTCAGCATCCGCAGCGTGGTGGTCTTCCCGGCGCCGTTGGGGCCGAGGAACCCGACGATCTCGCCGGGCGCCACCGACAGGTCTACGCCGCGCACGGCCTCGACTCTCCCGTGCTTGCCGGTGAAGGTGCGGGCGAGCCCGCGTGCCTCGATCACGATGACCTCCGATGGGGGGATGGACGACCCGGTCGGTAGAGTAACCACAATTTTGCAGTCTCACCAAATTTTCAGTGAGTCCAGCGAAGGTAGGATCTCCCGCATGGGCAAGGAGATCGACCGGCGGCCCGAGCCCGAACTGGGGCTGCGCGAGCGCAAGAAGCGCGAGACCCGCCGCCGCATATCCGACATCGCCACCGGGCTGTTCATGATGCGCGGCTTCGACAACGTCACCGTCGCCGACGTCGCCCGCACCGCCGACGTGTCGGTCAACACGGTCTTCAACTACTTCAAGACCAAGGAGGACCTGTTCTTCGACCGCCAGGACGAGATGGTCGGGTCCGCCGGGGCCGCCTTCCGCGACCGCCGCCCCGGCGAGGGCGTCGTCGCGGCGTTCCGCCGCCGCTTCTTCGAGGGCCTGGACGAGGGCTCCTACCGCACCGCCTTCCACGAGGGCTCGGAGGTCTGGCTGAAGACCGTCCACGACAGCCCCGCCCTCACCGCCCGCTCCCGCGAGCTCGGCCGGCGGATGACCGACGCCCTCGCCGCGCTGCTCGCCGAGGAGACCGGCGCCGGCCCCGACGACGTCACCCCCCGCGTCGCCGCGTCGATGATCTACGCCGCGCAGGGCGTGCTCATCGAGGAGATCGCCGCCCGCAAGGCCGCCGGCGAGACCCTCGCCGAGATGCGCGAGCACGTCTACGCCTCCGCCGCCCGCGTCTTCGACCTGCTGGAGCACGGCATCGGCGACTACGCCCCCAAACCCGCCCCCGCCGACCAGGACACCGCCGACCAGGACACCGCGACCGGCGTTCGGGACGGCGGCGGGGCGTAGCGCGGCACCGCCCGGACGGCGCGGCCGGAAAATGAGTGTCGAGGCGCTCCGCGGCGTTCCTAAAATCCATGATTGCGGAGGCGATCAATCATGGACACCCCCACGCTCCTTGCCCACCTGCAGACCCACGACACCCCCCTCACCCTGCCCCGGGGCGGCACCCTGCGCTGGGACGACGCGGACCTGCACCGCGCCGCGCACGCCGCCGGCCCCGAGCACTACGCGCTGCTGGCCCTCGCCCCCGGCGCGCTGCCCTGGCAGCGCGCCCGCGTCCTGCTGCAGACCCTCGCCGCCTCCCAGGCCGGGCTCGACGGCGCCACCCGCGACACCCTCGCCCGCCTCGCCCGCGTCCTGACCCTGGCGCTGCCGCCCGCGCACGTCATCACCGCCCTGCTCGCGCTGCGCCGGCTGCGCGCCAACCACAAGCACACCACCCGCACCGTGCTGCGGTTCGTGCTCGAGCACCCCGACGCCGACGCCCTCATCGCCGCCCGCCGCGCCGCGCTGCTCGACTGCTTCGAGCACGCGCTCGGCAAGACCGCCGCGCGCGGCTGCGCCCGCCGCATCGACGGCGGCGACACCGGCTCGGACTACCTGCGCCGCCGCCTGCTGCGCTTCCTCGCCGCCCCCGCCGCCGCGCCCGCCCGCGTCAAGGCCCTCTACACCCCGGCCGCGGCCGGCGCCGGAGCCGACGGCGCGGTCGCCGGCGCCGCGCGGGCCCTGCCCGGCGAGCCCGCCCTCACCCTCGACACCGCCCGCACCCGGCCCCCGACCGTCACCGCCACCAACCGCGGCGACATCGCCGCCGCCCTCGTCCACCTGTACCGCGGCGGCCCCGCCGAGGACCTGTACGCCGCCCTCGGCCGCTACGTCGACGACGCCGCCCGCGCCTTCCCCCGCTTCGCCGGCACCGTCGCGCTCGTCCTGGACGCCTCGGCGTCCATGCGCGGCTACGGCGAACGCGAATGGGCCGTGCTGTCGCAGGCCGCCGCGCTGCGGATGCTGCTGTCGCGGATCTGCGACCGGCTCGAGGTCGTCGAGGTCGGCGGCGACGAACGCGCCCCCCGCGGCGCCACCGACCTGGCCGCCGGGGTGCTGGACGCCCTGGCCGCCGGCCCCGACCTGGTCGCCGTCGTCTCCGACGGCTACGAGAACCGCTTCCCCGGCGACCTCGCCCGCGTCACCGCGACCCTCCCGCGCGCCGGCGTCACCACCCCCGTGGTGTTCTGCCACGCCCTGTTCACCGCCGCCGACGATCTCGCCCTGCGCCGCCCCGCCCCGTCCCTGCCGCAGCGCGGATTCTGGCACCAGGACGACTTCACCGACCTGCTGCCCTGGATGTTCGCGCACAGCCCCGCCGGCCGGCCCTGGCTGCGCACCGCCCTGCACGCCCGCCTGGACGCCCTGGACCGCCAGGCCGACGACCTCACCACCGCCCTCGCCGCCTGACCGCCCCCGGCAGGCCCGCCCCGGCAGGCCCGCGCGCGCCCGCCCGCGCGCCTTGCGGGGCGGGCCGTCCGGCGGCACGAACGAAGGGAGCACCGCCGCATGACCGAGATGACGGCGCTCGACACCCTGGTGCCAGGCCCGCTCAGCCTCGCCGGGCACCGCCTCGGCACCCCCCAGCAGGCCGGCGCCCTCACCATGGTGCCGATCTCCGGGCCCGGCCGCCCCGGCTTCGTCCCGCCACGCACCGGGCTGAAGCTGTCGCGCGTCACCGGCTACGGACGCCTCGAACTGCGCAACGGCGCCGCCGACGGCGTCGCGATCGTCCCCCTGCACATCGGCTACGTCCAGGACGCCGCCCAGAACCACGCGCTGTGCCGCTCGGCGTTCCTGGCCCCCGGCCAGACGCTGCTGTTCGAGGACGCCTGCTGCGTCCAGCAGAGCCAGGGCGGCTACCTGGCCGGACGCGACCAGTGGTTCTTCGTGCTGCCCGCCGAACTGCGTGCCCGCGCCCTGCAACTGCGCGGCGTGCACGGCTACGCCAAGCTGTGGGGCGACATCGCCGAGCTCAACCGGCGCTGCGGGCTGCCCGGCCGCGGCCACCTCGAGCAGATCCTGTCGCGCAAGCGGCCCGTCCTCACCCAGTTCCAGAGCCGCCTGGAGCCCCAGCCCGGGCAGGTCGGCGCCCTGTTCCTGGTCGCCGGCGCCTTCGCCGGCCTGGAGATCTGCCCCGACCCGCGGTACTTCGCCGAGATGTGGCCCGCGCTGGCCTGCTTCGCCTACGGCGTCGCCGCCTGGCGCGCCGAACCCGCCCCCGCGCCCGCCGCCCCCTACGACGCCGCCACCCTCGCCGAACTGCGCGGCGCCCTGGACCGCGACCGCGCCGCCCGCCTCGCCGGCATCGCCGCCGCGCTCGCCGCCTCCCCGCTGCGGGAGGCCGCCGACGTGCAGGAGGAGGAGCGCTACCTGGACCTGCGGCTGTCCACCGTCACCGGCCCGCACCTGGCCGGGCAGGTCGTCACCGACGGCGGCCGAGCCGTCTACGCCTCCCTGTTCGCCCGCTGACCCGCCCCCGAAAAAGGGGTTGCCCCCGAGCGGCCCCGCCCAGTTGAATCGGACCACGGGAACTGAGCCGGACCCGTCGGGCGAAAACCCGGATTCCACGTCCGCATCTCGCACGACGCTCATCACGTCGCGAAGCGATCACCAGCCCGACCCGGTGCCGGCCGCCTGTCCCGCCCCCTCAACGCAGGGGCGCGCACCGCCCGCCCTCGGAGCACGGGCCGGCGGACCGCCGCGGACGCGCCGGCGCCGGGGTCAGGCGCCGCGCAGACGGTCCAGGCGGGTGTGGATGCCGGCGAAGTGCGCGCTCATCGCCGCCTCGACGGCCGCGTGGTCCCGGGCGAGCACCGCGGTGTAGATGTCGCGGTGCTTGCGGGCGACGTACTCCGGGGTCTCGTCGGGGGTGCCCAGCTCGTCGCTGAGCTGGTGGTAGACCTGCCAGAACGCGCCGAGGAGGCGGCCGACGAGCGGGTTGCCCAGCGGCCGGTACAGCAGGTCGTGGAAGCGCCGGTCGGTCTCGGGCGCGACCGCGCCGACCAGCGCCTCGGCCTCCATCTGCGCGATCACCTCGCCGACCGGCGACAGCAGCTCGGCGAGGTCGGCGCCGTGCCGGTCGATGAGCCGCGCCGCGAGCCCGTTCTCCAGCACCTCCCGGACCTCGGTGAGATGGGCCAGGTGGTTGCGCTCGTCCTGGGGGGCGATCCGGCTGTGGAAGGCCAGCTCGTCGACCAGGCCGTTCAGCGACATCTGGCCGACGAACATGCCGAACCCGTGGCGGATGTCGACGATGCCGACGGCCTGCAGCGCCTTCAGCGCCTCGCGCACCGAGTTGCGCCCGGTGTCCAGCTCCTCCATCAGCTCGGTCTCGGTCGGCAGCGGATCCCCGGCCGACAGCCCGCGCCGGACGATGATCTCCTTGACCGCCTCCTGCACCTCCAGCGCCCGGCTCGGCCGCCGCCTGCGCGCGGGAGCCGGCGCGGCGGCCTCGGCGGGGGCGCGGTTGTCTCGCAACGTCACGGGATTCTCCTGCTCATCAGCTCTTGACTTCGCGCCGAACGGACTCTTAGTGTCCAACGCCAACAGGTTATAGGACGTGGGACGTCCTGTGTATCACCTTCCCGTTGCCTCTGCCGCCCCGATCAGGAGACATCGTGACAGCCCGTCGCCCAGCCCTCAGCCGCCGCGACTTCCTGCGCTACAGCGGGACGTTGAGCGCCGCGGCCGCCATCTCCAGCACGGTCGCCGCCTGCAGCGGGCCCGCCTCCACCGGCTCGTCCGGCGCGGCCGGCGACAAGGACCTGGTCACCGTGGTCATCGGCTACGGCAACGACCAGAGCTGGGACCCGACCATGACGGCGTCGGCCTTCTCGATGGCCGCCAACAACCACGTCTACGAGGGGCTGGTCGACACCGACCCCATCACCCGCGCCCCCTACCCGGCGCTGGCGACCGCGCTGCCGGCCGACACCTCGGCGACCACATGGAAGTTCACGCTGCGGCAGGGCGCCAAGTGGCACGACGGGCAGCCGGTCACCGTGGACGACGTGCTGTTCTCCTTCGACCGCGCGCTGGACACCGGCACGCTGATCTCCTCGTTCTTCCGCAGCTGGCTGAAGGAGGTCCGCAAGGCCGACGACACCAGCGTCGAGCTCGTCTTCAAGTTCCCCTTCCCCGACGCGCTGCCGCGGCTGACCATCGCCAAGATCATGCCCAAGCACGTGTTCGGCGCCCCGGGCGGCTGGGACGCGGCCAAGAACGGCAAGGCGATCGGATCCGGGCCCTACAGGATGACGGCGCACCACCCGAAGTCCAACACCGCCTTCGAGGCGTTCGCCGGCTACAACGGCCTCCGCAAGCCGGCGATCAAGAAGATGAACTGGCTGTCCATCGTGGACGCCTCGGCCCGCGTCGCCAAGATCTCCGGCGGCGGCGCCGAGGCGCAGATCGCCGACAACGTGCCGTACGCCAACATCGACCAGCTGCGCAAGCAGGGGCTGACCGTGAACGGCGGCAAGGGCATGAACCACATGTTCCTGATGTTCAACACCGCCCAGAAGCCGTTCGACGACGCGCGGGTCCGCCAGGCGCTGTTCTACGCGATCGACACCCGCAAGATGATCGACGTGGCGCTGAAGGGGCACGGCACCCCGGCCAGCAGCTTCCTCAACCAGGAGAACCCCTCCTACGCCAAGGCCAAGACGGTCTACGGCTACGACCCCGGCAAGGCCAAGTCGCTGCTCGCCGCGGCGGGCGTGAAGGACCTGACGGTCAACCTGATGGCGGTCAACGTCAGCTGGATCGCCGACTGCCTGCCGACGATCGCCAACTCCTGGAACGCGGTCGGCGTGAAGACCACGCTGGAGCCGCAGGACACCAGCGCGCTGTTCACCAAGATGGACCAGTCGCAGTCCTACCAGGTGGTCGCCGCCGCCTCCAACCCCAACCAGTTCGGCCTGGACGCCGACCTGATCCTGCGGTACAACTTCACGCCCGGCGGCACCTGGATGAAGTACACCAAATGGGATGACTCCTCCGACGCCAAGGCGGTCTTCGCCCTGATGGACCGTGCCACCCAGGAGCCGGACCGGGACAAGAAGCTGGACCTGGTGCACCAGTACATCGACCTCATCGCCGAGCAGGCCGTGCTCTACCCGGTCGTGCACACCGAGCTGATGACCGCGTGGAACCCCAAGAAGCTCACCGGCGTGCGGGCGCAGGCCTACCCCGGGGTCACCCTGCTGCAGGCCAAGCGCACCTGACCGGCGCCGCCCCTCCGCACCCCGCGCCGCACCCCCCCGCGCCGCACCCCCCGGCGCCGCACACCGATACGCCGGCCCACCGGCGCAGTATCGCGACGCCGACCCGGCGTCCCGCCCCCGACTCCCAGGAGGCCTCCGTGGCAACGATCGCCAGAATGCTGGTACGCCGCGTCCTCATGCTCGTACCGCTGTTGCTGGGCGTCGTGCTGTTCGTGTTCCTCATCATGCGGTTCTCCGACAACAAGCCCGAGTACGCCTACTTCCAGGGCGCCAACCCCACCCAGGCGCAGATCCACCAGTTCCAGGTCGACAACGGGCTGCTCGACCCGCTGCCGGTGCGCTACCTGCGGTTCGTCGGCGACCTGCTGCACGGAGACATGGGCACCAGCGCGCTGACCAAGGCGCCGGTGCGCACCTCGATCGGCACGGCGATGCCGCTGACGCTGCAGCTCACCGCGCTCGGCGTGGTGGTCGCCATCGTGCTGTCGGTGGTGTTCGGCGTGACCGCCGCGCTGTTCCGCGACCGCTGGCCCGACCAGCTCGTGCGGCTGGTGTCGCTGGTCGGCGTGGCCGCGCCGGCGTTCTGGCTCGCCCTGCTGATGATCCAGTACCTGGCGGTCGACCGCGGCTGGTTCCCCACCAGCGGCTACGTCAACCCGGCGGACTCGCCCGGCGGGTGGCTGCGCTCGCTGACCCTGCCCGCGCTGGCGCTCTCGCTGCCGGTCGCCTCCTACCTCACCCGGATCATCCGCACCTCGATGGTGGAGGAGCTCGACAAGGACTACGTGCGCACCGCGATCGGCAGCGGGCTGCCGCCGATCGTCGTGGTCGGCCGCAACGTGCTGCGCAACGCGCTGATCACCCCGCTCACCGTGCTCGGCCTGCGGGTCGGCTACCTGCTCGGCGGCGCCGTCGTCATCGAGACGATCTTCGCGCTGCCCGGGATGGGCCAGCTCATGATCAACGGGGTGCGCAACGGCGACCCGGCGGTCGTGCAGGGCGTCGTGCTCACCATCGCGACCGGGTTCGTGGTCGTCAACCTCGTCATCGACGCCCTCTACCTGCTCGCCAACCCCCGGCTGAGGAGCGCCGCCTGATGCGCCGCGGACTCGCCGACAGGCTCTCGCGCGGACGCGTCGGCTTCCGCCGGCTCGGCCCGGCCGCCTGGATCTCGCTGGGCATCGTCGCCGTCGTCGCCGTCGCCGCGGTGCTCGCCCCCGTGCTCGCCCCGCACTCCCCGTACGTGCAGGAGGCCGCGGGCGGCGGCCCGAGCCCCTCGCACTGGATGGGCCTGGACAGCGCCAACCGCGACATCTTCTCGCGCCTGCTGTACGGGGCGCGCTGGTCACTGGTGATCGGGCTCGGCGCCACCGCCGTCGCCCTGGTCTGCGGCGCCCTGGTCGGCGCGGTCGCCGCGACCGCGCCCCGGTGGGCGGACGAGACGATCATGCGGGTGCTGGACGTGGTCATGGCGTTCCCCGGCATCGCGCTGGCCGCCGTGCTGGTCGCGGTGTTCGGCGGCGGCATCCCCGTGCTGGTGCTGGCGATCGCCTTCCTGAACACCCCGGCCGTGGCGCGCATCGTCCGCGCGAACGTGCTCGCGCAGTACGGCGAGGACTACGTCGCGGCCGAACGGGTCATCGGCGCCCGCGCGCCGCACATCCTGACCCGGCACGTCGCGATCAACTGCGCCGCCCCCGTGCTGGTGTTCTGCACGGTGATGGTCGCCGACGCGATCGTGTTCGAGGCGTCGCTGTCGTTCATCGGCGCCGGCGTGCGGCCGCCCGACCCCTCGTGGGGCAGTGTCATCGCCGACGGCCGCACCATGGTGCTGCTCGGCGGCTGGTGGGCCACCGTCTTCCCCGGCCTGCTGATCCTCATCACCGTGCTCGCCCTCAACATCCTCGCCGAGCGGATCTCCGACGCCTGGGCCGCGCCCGCCCAGCGCGAACCCGAGCGCACCGGAGCCGAGGCCGCCGCCGGCGCGGGCGAGGCGCCGCCCGCGGACGCACCGGACGCAGCGACCGGACCGGACGCCACCGGCGACGCGGTCCCAGCCCCGGCCGAACTGCCCGGCCTCGCCGAGGCCGCCCGGCGGCTGGCCGGCCGCGCCCGCCCGCTGCCCGAGGGCCGCCCCGTCCTCAGCGTCGAGAACCTCGCCGTCGCCTTCGAGGGCCGCCACGACGGCGTGAACGTCGTCGACGGCGTCACCTTCGACGTCCGTCCCGGAGAGGTGCTCGGGCTGGTCGGCGAGTCCGGCTGCGGCAAGTCGCTGACCGCGCTGACGATCATGGGCCTGGAGCCGCGCGGCGCCCGCGCCGGCGGCCAGGTGCGGTTCGCCGGCCAGGACCTGCTGCGGCTGCCGCGCTCGGCGCGGCGGCGGCTGCTCGGCCACGAGATGGCGATGATCTACCAGGACGCGCTGTCCTCGCTGAACCCCGCGATGACCATCAGGGCCCAGCTCAAGCAGGTCGTGCGGCGCGGCGGCCGGCGCAGCCCGGCGGAGCTGCTGGAGCTGGTCGGGCTCGACCCCGCCCGCACGCTGTCGTCCTACCCGCACGAGCTGTCGGGCGGCCAGCGCCAGCGGGTGCTGATCGCGATGGCGCTGTCCCGCGACCCCAAGCTGATCATCGCCGACGAGCCGACCACCGCCCTGGACGTCACCGTGCAGGCCCAGGTGATCGAGCTGCTGCTGCGGCTGCGCGCCGAGCTGGACTTCGCGCTGATCCTGGTCTCCCACGACCTGGCCCTGGTCGCCGACGTCACCGACCGCGTCGCCGTGATGTACGGCGGCCGGATCGTGGAGACCGCGGTGACGTCCGCGCTGGTGGGCGCGCCCGCGCACCACTACGCCCGCGGGCTGCTCGGCTCGGTGCTGTCGATGGAGTCCGGCGCCGACCGGCTCGCCCAGATCCGCGGCACGGTGCCCGCCCCCGCCGACTTTCCGGCGGGCTGCCGGTTCGCCGACCGCTGCCCGGCGGCGACCGAGATCTGCCGCACCCGCACGCCCGTGCTCGAGGGCCCCGACGCCCGGCACGCGGTCGCCTGCCACCACCCGGCGGCCGACCTGACCGTGCCCGTGCCCGCCGCCGGCGCGGCCCTCGCGCCGGCCGACCCACCGGAGGGCTCATGACCGACGACGCGCTGGTGGAGATGGTGGACGTGCACGTCGTCCACAAGGCCCGCTCGGGCGGCCTGCTCGCCCGCGACCGCGTGCACGCGCTCACCGGAGCGGACCTGACCGTGGCGCCCGGCGAGACCGTCGGCGTCGTGGGGGAGTCCGGCTGCGGCAAGTCCACGCTGGCCAAGGTCCTGGTCGGGCTGCAGCGCCCCACCTCGGGAACGGTCCGCTTCCAGGGCCGCGACCTGTGGGCGATGCCGGGCGGCGAGCGCCGCACCGCCATCGGCACCGACGTCGGCCTGGTGTTCCAGGACCCCTCCACCGCGCTGAACCGCCGGCTCCCGGTCCGCCAGGTGCTGCGCGACCCGCTGGACGTCCACCGCGCCGGCACCGGCGCCGAACGCGACGAGCGGGTCCGCGAGCTGCTCGACCTGGTCGGGCTGCCGCAGAGCGCCGCCGACCTGCTGCCCGGGCAGATGTCCGGCGGCCAGCGGCAGCGGGTCGCGATCGCCCGCGCGCTCGCGCTGCGGCCGCGGCTGCTGGTCGCCGACGAGCCGACCAGCGCCCTGGACGTGTCGGTCCGTGCGCAGATCCTCAACCTGCTGCAGGACCTCAAACGGCGGTTCGGGCTGGCGATGGTGTTCGTCTCGCACGACATCCAGACCGTGCGGCGGATGAGCGACCGGGTCGCGACGATGTACCTCGGGAGGATCGTGGAGCAGTCCCCGGCCGCGGCGGTCCCGGGCGCCGCGCGCCACCCCTACACCCGGGCGCTGTTCTCCGCCACGCCCGGCCTGCTCGCCCCGATCGAGCCGATCCCCCTGGCCGGGCCGATGCCGTCGGCGACCCGGCCGCCCAGCGGCTGCCCCTTCCGCACCCGCTGCTGGAAGGCCGACGACCGCTGCGCCGCCGAGATGCCCGCGCCGTCGCGCGACGGCGACGGCCTGTTCCGATGCCACCACCCGGTCCGCTCCGGCGCGACGGACCGCGAACTGATCAGCCAAGCACAGGAGCGTTCATGACCGATGCGGCCCCGCTGTCCGGCGTCGTCCCCCCGGTGTGCACCCCGCTCACCCCCGACCGCGAGGTCGACACCGCGTCACTGACGCGGCTGGTCGACCACCTGCTCGACGGCGGGGTGAACGGGCTGTTCGTCCTCGGCTCGTCGTCGGAGGCCGCGTTCCTTCCCGACCGGCACCGCAGGACCGTCCTGGACACCGTCCTCGGCCACGTCGCCGGACGGGTCCCCGTGCTCGCCGGCGTGATCGACATGACCGCGCCCCGGGTCGTCGACCACGTGCGCGCGGCCGTGCGGGCGGGCGCGGACGGCATCGTGGCGACGGCGCCGTTCTACACCCGCACCCACCCCAGCGAGATCGCGGTCCACTTCCGGACGATCGCCGCGCACGCCGACGTCCCGCTGTACGCCTACGACCTGCCGGTGTCGGTGCACAGCAAGCTCACCGCCGACCTGCTGCTGGACCTGGCCGCCGAGGGGGTCCTCGGCGGGCTCAAGGACTCCAGCGGCGACGAGGCCGGGCTGCGCGAGGTGATCCTCGGCCGGCGGGACCGCGACCTGCCCGCGTTCTCGGTGCTGACCGGCTCGGAACTGACCGTCGACTCGGCGCTGTGGATGGGCGCCGACGGCGTCGTCCCCGGGCTCGGCAACGTCGACCCGCACGGGTACGTCCGGCTCTACCAGGCCGCCGCGCGCGGCGACTGGGAGACCGCGCGCGCCGAGCAGGAGCGCCTGTTCCGGCTCTTCCGGCTCGTGCACGTCGGCGGCCCGCACATGGGCCGCGGGTCCTCCGCGCTCGGCGCGTTCAAGGCCGCGCTGTTCCTGCGCGGCGTCATCGACCACCCGACGACCGCGCTGCCGCAGATCCCGCTCGACGACGACGACATCTCCCAGGTCAGGAAGTACCTGTCCGAAGCCGCCCTCATCTGACCGGCGACCCGGCGGCGGCGCCGGGCACCACCCCCTGAACGAGAGGACACCGTGGCTCTTTTCAGCGTTTCCCTGCGCCGGACGACGGCGGTCGCGGCGGCCGCCGCGACCGCACTGGCATGCACCACCTTCGGCGCGGCGGCCGAAGCGTCACCGCCGGCACCGGAGTTCTCCGAGCAGGTCCTGTTCGCCCAGCACACCGAGGGCTATTTCTGCTTCCGCATCCCCGCCGTGGTGAAGGCGCTCGACGGCACGCTGCTCGCCTTCGCCGAAGGGCGCAGGAACAGTTGCGGCGACGCCGGCGACATCGACCTGGTGCTGCGCCGCTCCGCCGACGGCGGCCGCACGTGGGGGCCGCTGCAGGTCGTGCTGCCCGGCAACGGCGACACCCGCGGCAACCCCGCCCCGGTCGTGGACCGGCGCACCGGCCGCATCGTGCTCATGACGACCTGGAACCCCGGCGACGACGACACGATCCGGCACCCGTTCGTGCAGTACAGCGACGACGACGGCGCCACCTGGTCCGCCGCGCGCGACCTCACCGGCCAGCTCGTCAAGCCGGAGTGGAACTCCTGGTACGCCACCGGCCCGGGGCACGCGATCCAGTTGCGGCACGGTCCGCACGCGGGACGCCTCATCGTCCCGGCCAACCACGAGGGCGGCGGCGGCGCGGCCGAGGGCGGGCCGCAGGGCGTCCACCTCGACTACAGCGACGACGGCGGCGCCACCTGGAAGATCGGCGCGGACGACACGCGCACCACCGACGACGTCACCCCCAACGAGTCGACCGCCGCCGAACTGCCCGACGGCCGCATCTACGTCAACGCGCGCGACAACAGCGGCACCGACCCGGGCAACCGGAGCGCCGCCGTCAGCAGCGACGGCGGCGCCACCTTCGACGCGCCGTTCCGCACGCTGCCGAAGCTGGACGCGCCCAGGGTGGAGGGCTCGGTGCTCGCGGTCGGCCGCAAGCTGCTGCTGTCGGTCCCCGCCCACCCCGTCACCCGCGAGGTCATGGCGGTCCGCTCCTCCTCCGACCAGGGCCGCAACTGGCAGCAGACCGGCAAGGTCGTCTACTGGGGGCCGTCCGCCTACTCCGACATGACCGACCTCGGCGGCGGCCGCATCGGCCTGATGTACGAGGCGGGCCAGACCTCCCCGTACGAGTCGATCCGCTTCGCCGCGTTCAACCAGGCGTACCTGGACACGCCCAACGGGACGCCCCCGGGCCTGCCGAAGCCGCCGCAGCCGGGCCCGACGACCCCCGACCGGTCCGGCCACCGCAACGACGGGTACGTCCGCGGCGCGATGAGCAGCCCGAGCGAGTTCGACGGCGTCGACGACCACGTGCAGGTCCCCTGGAACCGGTCGCTGGACCTCGGCGACGGCGACTTCACCTGGGCGGCGCGGATCCGCTACGGCGACACCACCGGAACCCGCACGATCCTGTGGGCCTACCGGGTCGGCAGCGGCGCCCCGGAGATCTGGCTGCGGGCCGAGCCGGCGAGCCACCGCATCCGCGGCTTCATCCAGACCGACCTGGGCCAGGTCGCGGTCGACACGGCGCAGGCGTACAACGACGGCCAGTGGCACGAGGTCGTCCTGCGACGCTCCGGCGGACGGCTCACCCTCAGCGTCGACGGGCAGGCCGCGTCGGTCGCCGCCCCCGGCGGATCGGTGACCGAGGGCAAGCAGTTCACCATCGACGGCATCGACGTCGGCCAGCGCCTGGACGGCGCCCAGCACTTCCACGGATCCATCTCCGACGTGCGCGTCTACGACCGCGCGGTTCCCGACGCCGGCCTGGCCGCCGCGCGCGGCGGCCTGCGGCTGTGGCTCCCGCTGGACAGGATCGACCCGCAGCGATGAACGGCACGGCCCCCGACCGGAGCAGGGAGCGGCACGGCGTGGACAGGATCGCCGGTCTCCGAGACCGCCTGGGCATCGCCTACGGCGGCGACTACAACCCCGAGCAGTGGCCGCAGGAGGTCTGGGACGAGGACGTCCGGCTGATGAAGGAGGCCGGCGTCTGTCTGGTCAGCGTCGGCATCTTCTCCTGGGCGTCGGTCGAACCGCGCCCCGGCCGCTACGACTTCGGTTGGCTCGACCAGGTCATGGACCGGCTCGCCGACGGCGGCGTCGCCGCCTGCCTGGCCACCATGACGGCCTCACCGCCGCCCTGGCTGACCGCCCGCCACCCGGAGATCCTCACCGTCCGGGCGGACGGCCGGACGATCTCGCCCGGCGGCCGGCAGCACTACTGCCCGTCCAGCCCCGTCTACCGCGAGCACGCCGTCCGCCTGGCCGAGCAGGTCGCCGCGCGCTACGCCGGCCACCCGGCCCTGGCGATCTGGCACGTCGGCAACGAGTACGGCAACGTCGTCCCCTGCCACTGCGAGGCGTCCGCGCAGGCGTTCCGGCGCTGGCTCGAAGACCGGTACGGCTCCGTCGAGGGCCTCAACGACGCCTGGTCGACGAGCTTCTGGTCCCAGCGCTACGGCTCCTTCTCCGAGGTGCTGCCGCCGCGGTCGCCGGCGCCGTTCCCCAACCCCGCCCACGACCTCGACTACGCCAGGTTCACCTCCGACGAGCTGCTCGCCTGCTACCTGGCCGAAAAGGCGGTGCTGCAGGACATCACCCCGGACGTCCCGGTGACCACCAACTTCCCGCCGTCGCTGCGCCCGGTCGACCTGTGGACGTGGGCGCCGCACGTGGACGCCGTCGCCTACGACGCCTACCCCGACCCCGCCGACACCGGCGCCGCCGCCAAGGCCGCCTTCACCTACGACGTCATGCGGTCGCTGCGCGGCGGGCAGCCGTGGCTGCTGATGGAGCAGGCGCCGGGAGCGGTCAACTGGCGGCCCCGCAACGCGGCCAAGCCGCCCGGCGTGATGCGGCTGTGGAGCTGGCAGGCGGTCGCGCACGGCGCCGACGCGGTGATGTTCTTCCAGTGGCGGCAGTCGCGGGGCGGCGCTGAGAAGTTCCACTCCGCGATGGTCCCGCACGCCGGACCCTCCAGCCGGATCTTCTCCGAGGTGCGCGAGCTGGGCCGGGAGCTGGCCGCCGCGCGCGCACTGGCCGGCGCGCGGGCGCCCGGCGCCGATGTCGCGGTGGTGCTGGACTGGCCGAGCTGGTGGGCGCTGGAAGGCGACGCGCACCCCAGCTCGCACCTGCGGTTCCTCGACGCCGCCTGGGCCTGCCACCGGCCGCTGTACGACGCCGGCGTCGCCTGCGACGTCGTCGCGCCCGACGCGGACCTGGCCGGCTACCGGCTCGTCGTCGTGCCGAACCTCTACCTGGCCTCCGCGGACGCCGGCGGCAACCTGGAGCGCTACGTCGAGGGCGGCGGCACCCTGGTCATGTCGTTCTTCTCCGGCATCGTCGACCCGTGCGACCGCGTCCACCTCGGCGGATACCCGGCGCCGTTCCGGCGGGCGCTCGGCCTGCGCGTCGAGGAGTTCGCGCCGCCCGCCGCCGGGGAACCGGTCGCGCTGTCGGAGGGCTCGGGAAGCGTCTGGGCGGAGGAGGTCGTCCCCGAAGGCGCCGAAACGATCGTGTCCTTCACCGGCGGCGCCCTCGCCGGCCGGCCGGCCGTCACCCGGCACCGCTTCGGCCGGGGCACCGCGTGGTACCTCGCCACCCGGCCCGACCCGGCGACGATGCGGCGCCTGTTCGACCGGATACGCCGGGAGGCCGGTGTGGAGCCCGTCCTGCCGGGGCTGCCCGAGGGCGTCCAGGCCCGCGCCCGGCGGACGGCCGACGGCCTGCGGCACATCGTGCTGAACCACGGGCCGGCCGAGGCCGCCGTCGAGCTCCCGGCACCGATGCGCGACGAGCTGTCGGGCGCCGGTCCGCTCACCACCCTGCGCCTGGCCGCCGGGGACGTGGCGCTGTTGCGCCCGGCCTGACCGCCGCCCGCGCGCATGCCCGCCGGGCGCGGCGGCGGGCATGCGGGGCCTCAGGCGGCCAGGAACTCCAGCAGGTCCTGGTTGAAGCGCTCCTTGTCGCCCGGCACCATCGCCAGGCCGTGCGAGGCGCCCTCGTAGACCTTCAGCGTCGCGTCCGGGACGATCCGCGCCGACTTGCGGGCGGTCGCGTCGATCGGGACGATCTGGTCGTCGTCGCCGTGCACGATCAGCGTCGGGACGTCGATCTTCTTCAGGTCGTCGGTGAAGTCGGTCTCGGCGAACGCCGTCGTGCAGTCCACGCCCGCCTTGACGCTCTCGTGCATCGCCATGAACCAGAACGCGTCCCGGTTGCCCTGCGTCGCCCGCGCGTCCGGGCGGTTGGCGCCGAAGAAGCTCTCCGACATCTCCCGCCAGAACTGCGAGCGCTCCCGCAGGATCCCGGCCTTGATGTCCTCGAACACCTGCGCCGGGACGCCCTCGGGATTGGCGTCGGTCCGCAGCATCAGCGGCGGGATCGCCGACAGCAGCACGACCTTGGCGACCCGCGCCGTGCCGTGCCGGCCGATGTAGCGGGCCAGCTCCCCGCCGCCCATCGAATGCGCCACCAGCGTGACGTCCCGCAGGTCCAGGGCGCCGAGCAGGTCGGCGAGGTCGTCGGCGAAGGTGTCGAAGTCGTAGCCCTCCCACGGATGCGACGAGCGGCCGTGCCCGCGCCGGTCATGGGCGATGCCGCGGTAGCCCGCGTCGGCCACCGCCTTCAGCTGGTCCTCCCACGCGTCGGCGTTCAGCGGCCAGCCGTGCACGAACACCACCGCAGCGCCCGACCCCCAGTCCTTGAAGAAGATCTCGTTGCCGTCGCGCGTCGTGACGAACCCCATCCCATGACCCCCAGACGTGTCGGTGCGTTCCGCCGGGCGTTCCCGCGCACGCGCGCCGCTACCCCGATCGCGGGTCGACCTTTCTTTACGCACCGGACGCGACCGGCGCCCGGCGGCGGCTGAAGTCTCGGCAAAGGCGGGCGCGTGCGGACGGGAACGCACGGCGGGCGCGGCTAGCGTGCGGCCATGCCGCAGACGCCCGGCGACAGGCCCGCGCCGCCGGACGGCCCGGGGGGACGGCCCGGCCCCCGGCGGATGCCGCCGTGGCTGCCCCGCGCGTTCGTGCTCGCCGGCGCGGTCGTGCTGGCGTTCATGGCGCTGCTGTGGCTGCTGGAGCGGCTGCGCGGGCTGCTGCTGCTCGTGCTGGTCTCGCTGTTCCTGGCGTTCGCGATCGAACCGGCGGTGAACCGGCTCGCCGCCCGCGGGTGGCGGCGCGGCGCCGCCACCGGGCTGATGTTCGCGGTGATCGGCGTGCTGCTCGCCGGGTTCCTCGGCGGCATCGGATCGCTGCTGGCCGCCCAGGCCACCCACCTGATCAACGGGTTCCCCGGCTACGTCCGGCACGTCATCGACTGGATCAACGCGACCTTCGGCACCCGCCTGTCGCGCGACACCCTGTTCCAGCGGCTCCCCACGGTGACGGGCACGCTGTCGCGGCACCTGTCGGACCTGGCGCGGAACGTGTGGGGGATCGGCGCCACCGCCTTCGGCGTGGTCTTCAAGGGCCTCGGGGTGCTGCTGTTCACCTTCTACCTGTCGGCGCAGGGCCCCCAGCTGCGCCGCACGGTGTGCTCGCTGCTGCCGCCGCACCGCCAGCGGACCGTGCTGCGGGCCTGGGAGATCGCGATCGACAAGACCGGCGGCTACATCTACTCCCGCGCGCTGCTGGCGCTGATCTCCGCCGTCGCGCACTACATCGCGCTGATCGCGCTCGGCGTGCCGTACGCGGCGACGCTGGCGCTGTGGGTGGGGGTGGTCTCCCAGTTCATCCCGGCGGTCGGCACCTACCTGGCGGGCGCGGTGCCGGTGCTGATCGCGCTGACCCGCTCGCCGTCGACCGCGCTGTGGATCCTGCTGTTCATCATCGCCTACCAGCAGGTGGAGAACTACCTGCTGCAGCCCCGCATCACCGCCCGGACGCTGGACATGCACCCCGCGGTCGCGTTCGGGCTGGTGCTGGCCGGGGTCGCGGTGGCCGGGCCGGTCGGCGCGGTGGTGGCGCTGCCGTTCGGCGCGAGCGTGCAGGCGTTCGCCGGCGCCTACGTCCGCCGCTACGAGGTGGAGGAGCACACGCTGACCCGCACGGCCCCGCCCCGGCGCCCGCGGCGGACGCCCCCGCGGTGGCTCGACCGGCTCCGGCACCGCAAATGACCCCCGGTCCGGCGGTCCGCGGGCGGCTTTACCGGCAGCGGGACGAATCCGGCCCGCATCGTCGGCCTTTGCCGTGGACGAGCCCGCCCCGCGGGGTTAGCGTGCCGACAGAACCTTGATCAATTGGCAGCTCGGGGGCGGAGGGAGCCGTCATGCACCTGCCCCGCACGCACCGTCCTCCCAGGCATGCGGCCCACCGGACCCGCGCCCGCCGCGCCGTCGCCGGACTGGCCGCGGCCGCGCTCGCCGCCGCCGCGCTCACCGCCCCGGCCGCCCGCGCCCAGACCACCGGACGCCACGCCGGCAAGGACCCGCGGCTGCTGCGGCTGCTGCACTCGATGAGCCTGCAGGACAAGGCCGCCCAGCTGTTCGTCCTGCAGGTCTACGGCAAGAGCGCCGACACCGCGGACCCCGCCGACGTCGCCGCCAACCGCAAGCTGTACGGCGTCGACAACGCCGCGCAGATCGTCGCCCGCTACCACCCCGGCGGGTTCATCTACTACGCGAACAACGTCACCGACCCCCGCCAGGTCGCCGGCCTGTCCAACGGCATCCAGCGCGCCGCGATGGCCCAGCCGCACCAGGTCCCCGAGACGATCGCCACCGACCAGGAAGGCGGCATCGTCGCGCGGATCCAGCCGCCCGCCACCCAGTCGCCCGGCGGCATGGCGCTGGCCGCCGGACGCTCCGCCGGCGACGCCCGCGCCCTCGCCCGCATCACCGGGCAGGAGCTGCGCGCCATCGGCGTCGACCAGGACTACGCGCCCGACGCCGACGTCAACGTCGATCCCGCCAACCCCGTCATCGGCGTCCGCTCCTTCGGCTCCGACCCCGCGCTGGTGTCCTCCATGGTCACCGCGCAGATCCGCGGCTACCGGGCCGGGGGCGTGACCGCCACCGCCAAGCACTTCCCCGGGCACGGCGACACCACCACCGACAGCCACACCGGCGTCCCGCGCATCGGCCACACCCGCGCCGAGTGGGAGCGGCTCGACCTGCCGCCGTTCCGCGCCGCGATCGCCGCCGGCGTCGACTCGATCATGACCGCGCACATCATCGTGCCCGCCCTCGACCCGTCCGGGGACCCGGCCACCCTGTCCGAGCCGATCCTCACCGGCATCCTGCGGAACCGGCTGCACTACGACGGCGTCATCGTCACCGACGCCCTGGACATGCAGGGCGTCCGCGACAAGTACGGCGACGAGCGCATCCCCGTCCTCGCCCTCAAGGCGGGCGCGGACATGTTGCTCAAACCGCCCGCCGACGCCTCCGGCAACGGCGTGTTCACCCGCCAGCTCGCCGCCGTCGTCAACGCCGTCGAGACCGGCGAGATCAGCGAGCGGCGCCTCGACGCGTCGGTGTACCGGGTGCTGGCCCTCAAGCAGAAGCGCGGCCTGTTCCGCGACCCCTACGCCGACCCCTCCCGCATCGGCGGCACCGTCGGCACCCGCGCGCACCTCGCCGCCGCGCAGCGCGCCGCCGACCGCACCACCACCCTGGTCAAGAACGACGCCGGCCTGCTGCCGCTGAAGGCCGGCCCCCGCAAGGTCCTGGTCGCCGGATGGGCCACCGCCTCCAGCACCGCCGGGCTCGCCGCCGGCATCGCCGGACACGGCGCCGCCACCACCGTCCGCAGCACCGGCCTCAGCCCCACCCAGCAGCAGATCGACGACGCCGTCGCCGCCGCCTCCGGCCAGGACCTCGTCGTCGCCGTCACCAACCGCGCCTGGGACGTCGCCACCGAACCCGGCCACCAGGGCCCCGGGCAGGCGAACCTCGTCAAGGCGCTGGTCGCCACCGGCAAGCCCGTCGTGGTGATCGCCGTCCGCGACCCCTACGACATCGCCTACTTCCCCGAGGCCGCCACCTACCTGGCCACCTACTCCTACACCGCAGAAGCGCAGCGCTCGGCCGTCAAGACCCTGTTCGGCGAGAACGACCCGCGGGGCAGGCTGCCCGTCGCCATCCCCACCCGCGACGACCCCGGCACCGCCCTCTACCCCTTCGGCCACGGCCTGAGCTACAGCCGCTGAACCCGCCGCTCATACCGACGGCGACGGCCCGGTCCCGGGGACGACAGCCGCGGCCGTCCCCGGGACCGGGCCGGGCAGGGGCGTTGAGGAAAGGCGGCGGAGCGTCAGCGGCGCCGCGCGGCGGCGGCCACCTGCTTGGCGCCGATCGCCTTCATCATCGTCGGCCAGATCTTGGTGGCCTCGCGGATCCACGCGGGCCAGTTGTGCCGGCCGTCGCCGTAGATGTCGGCGGTGTAGGGCACCTTCAGCTCGTCCAGGTGCTTCTTGAACTCCTTGTTGTCCGCGCCGACCGCGATCTCGCTCAGCAGGCCGATGTCCCACGGCGCCACGTCCGGGTCGCCGGGGCCGGGCTTGCCGGTCGTCCCGGCGGAGAAGAACAGCTGCGTCCCGCGCAGCTTGTCGGCCAGCGCGTAGGGGTCGTGGGCCGCCCAGTTGGCGTCGTCGGCCCACGGGATGCCCCAGATCGCGAACGGGTCCTGCCCGTTGCCGGCGTTGGTGAGCATCAGCATCGCCGGCATCCCCGCCGACCGCAGCGACAGCGTGCCGCTCAGCGACGCGGCGTACTTGAACAGGCCCGGGTGGCGGGCCGCGTAGGCGAACGCGCCCTGCCCGCCGGAGGAGTTTCCGATCACCGCGCGGACCGCGCCCGCGCCGTAGTTGCGCTCCATCAGCTGGCGCACCTCGGCGGTGTGGAAGGTCTCCCACTTGGGAGTCCCGCCCTTGCCGTAGTTGTACCAGTCGGTGTACGAGCCGTTCTCGCCCTCGGGCATGACGACCAGCACGTCGTACTTGGCCGCCCAGGCCTCGATGTCGGTGTTCTTGGTCCAGGAGGTGTAGTTGTCCTGGCCGCCGTGGAGCGCGTACAGCACCGGCCACGTGCGCGCCGCCCCGCGCTGCCAGTCCTTGGGCAGCAGGATCCGGGTCTTCACCGACTTGCCGAGCGCCGGGGAGGAGATGGTGACGTCCACCTCGTGGTCGGCGACCTTGGTCTCCTGGGTGATCCGCGCCCCGTCGTCCGCCTTGGCCGGGGAGGTGTCCGCCTGTGCCGCTCCGGCGCCGGCGGCGCCGATCCCCGCCACCAGGACGGTGGCGGCGGCCCCGGCCGTCACCGAGCGCCGCCACTGGACGACCGCGAGTACCGGACGGCGGACAGAGGGTGTCATATGCTCACCTTGCGGAACAGGCCCGACCCCCGTGGCCGCGCGACTTCCGCCGAGTGTGCCGCCGACCCGCCGAATGATCTACAAGCGGGAGTAATAAAGAAGAATCCGGATCACTGTAGATAAGTGAGTCATTCGGCGGGTGCTGTGAGCGTCCGGTGACACTCGGGTCGGATGGGGTGATGGCGGAGGAACCCGCCCACCCGGCGGACGCCGCGGACCCGGCCGCCGCGAGCGCGAGCATGTGAGTCACGTCTCGGCGTGACCGGTCCCGCGCATCGGACAGGATCGAGGGATGCGGACGCATCGGCCGGGGGGCGGGCGCGCGGACCGGCGGCCGCCCCGGGCACTGGCGGCGGCCGCGGCCCTCGCCACGGCCGCGGCCGTCCTGGACGTGCTGGCCGGCGGCCCGCTGCGCCACCTCGACCAGCGGTCGTCCCGCGGCCGCGCCAACGCCGCCTCCGACGACCCCAGCCAATGCGGCTGGAACTGCGGACCGCGCCGCCGCCCCCACCGCCGCGAACCCCCCAGCACCACCGGCTCCGCGTCCAGCCCCTCCAGACCGACCGGGTCGGCGTCCGGGTCGAACGCCGGCACCGGGATCGTCCAGCCGCCGCCCTCCTCGGCGACGGTCTTCTCCAGCTCCGCCGAACCGCCCGGATCGGGGGAGTGGCCCGTGTCACATCCGGTACCGGACCCCGGCCGGTCCCGTCCGACGACCCGCGTCCTGGCGATGCTCGACCTGCTGCTGGAGACCAGCCTCGAGCAGGCGCGCCGCAGGATCCCCGCGACCGTCGCCGCGCTCACCGAGACCACCGGCGGCGTGGTGATGACGACCCGCGCCGAGCACCTGGACGGCATGGCGCGGATGCTCGCCGGGCTCGGCTGGCCGTTCGTGATCCGGCGGCCCGCCGAACTGCGCGGGCACGTCCGCGACCCCGCCCGCCGCCCGGACGAGCAGGTCGGCCGTGCGGGTCAGTCCTGCGCGGGCCCGTCGCCGGAACCGCCGGGCGCGTGCGCTGCGCGGGCGTCCCACTCCTCGCGCAGCATCGCGTAGATGACCTCGTCGGTCCACTCGCCCTTGACCATCTCGTTCTGCACCAGGTGCGCCTCGCGCCGCATCCCGAGCCGCTCCAGCACCCGCGCGGACGCGACGTTGCGGCCGTCCAGCCGGCCCACCATCCGGTGCAGCCCCAGGCCCTCGAACCCCAGCCGCAGCACCGCCTCGGCCGCCTCCGTCGCGAACCCCTTGCCGTGGAAGTCCGGATTGAGGATGTAGCCGATCTCGCCCTGCCGGTGCTCGCGGCTGCGCCACTGCAGATTGACCTCGCCGACCAGATCGCCCGTCTCGCGCCACTCGACCGCCAGCACGAGCCAGTCGCCTTCCTTCTCCAGCGTCGCGGCCGCCATTTTCTCGCGCAGGAACGACCGCGATTCCTCCCGGTCGCGCGGCTCCCAATAGAGGAAACGCGCCACCTCGGGAAGGGATTGGTAGGCGTAGAGGCTCTCCAGATCGTCTTCCCGGAACGGGCGCAGGGTCAGCCGTTCGGTCTCGATGGGAAAGGTGGGACGCAGCACGCGCCGATCCTATTCATCCGGCTCGCCGTTCGGCGACCCGTGGTTCCCCGGTAACCCCCAGGCCGCGCGCCGGCCGCATCGGCGTCACCTTCCGGAATCTAGGAGCGGGTCGCGCCGTCCCGGCCGCCCTCGCCGCCCGCGTTCTCGCCCGCGTCCCGGCCGCCCGCGACGCCGGTCTCGCGTTTCTCTTCGTCGCTGAACCCGCGGGTGTCGCGGAATTCGACATAGGGTTCGCGTCCGGCCCGCCGCCCGCCGGCGGCGATGGCGCGGCCGCGTTCGAGTTCCGCGTTCATCTCCGCGCCCAGCAAGATCGCCAGATTCGTGATCCAAAGCCATACCAGGAAGATGATGACGCCGGCGAGACTGCCGTAGGTCTTGTTGTAATTGGAGAAGTTCGTCACGTAGGCGGCGAACACCCCCGACGCCACCAGCCACATCACGATGGCCAGCACCCCGCCCGGGGTGACCCACCGGAATCCGCGCTTGGCGTTCGGCGCCGCCCAGTACAGCAGCGCGAACAGGAAGCTGACGATGATCAGCATCACCGGCCATTTGACGATGTCCCAGGCGGCTACGGCGGTCGAGCCGAGCCCGAGCAGGTCGCCGGCCCTGCGGGCGAGCGGCCCGGAGACGATCACCGCGATGACCGACGCCGACAGCAGCACCAGCGTGACGACCGTGACGCCGACGCGCAGCGGGACCGCCTTCCAGATCGGCCGGCCCTCGGGGATGTCGTAGATCGCGTTGGACGCGCGCATGAACGCGCCGACGTACCCCGACGCCGACCAGATCGCGGCGAGGATGCCGACGACCGCGACGACGCCGGCGCCCGCGCGGTTGTTCTGCAGCTGGGTGATCGCGTTGACCAGGACGTCCTTCACCGCGCCGGGGGCGATCCCGTTGAGGTTGTCGATGAGGTCGCTGGTGACCGACTTGCCGCCGAGCCCGATCAGCGACACCACCACGAGCATCGCCGGGAAGATCGACAGGATGGCGTAGTAGGTGAGGGCGGCGGCCCAGTCCGACAGGTTGTCGCGCTGGAACTCGCCGGCGGCGCGCTTGGCGGCGCGCCCCCAGGAGGCGGTGGGAAGATCGGTGGGCGCGGAGGGCCTGCGCATGCCGGTCGTCCTCTCTCAGATGTGCAGGGTTCCCCGGCCGGTCCGGCGCACCCGGATCGGAGCGCGCTGCGCGCGGCGCACCCGCAGCCGCACCGGTGCGTTGCGGATCGTGCGGCGCAGCCGCGCCTGGGGGGTGCGGCGGCGCCGCATCCACACCGCCAGCGCCGCGACGGCGCCGGCCGTGGCGACGGCGGCGCCTCCCTGGGCGGCCCTTGTGCGGGCCTGGCGGGAGGTGACGGCCCGCCGGGCGCGCCGCGCGCGCTCGCGGGCCATCTCCTTGGCCTGGTCGGCCTTGTCGCGGGCCATCGCCTTGACGTCGGCCCTGGCCGCCAGCGCCTCGACGGTCTCCCCGAGCTCCTGGCGGGCCCGGTCGACCTCCTGGCGCAACTCCTCGGTGCCGGCGTCGGCGCCGTGCCTGCTCTTGCTCTGGGCGGTCATCGGTGCGTCGCCCTCTCCTTCAGGTCGTGGACGGTCATGCGCGCCTCGTCCATCGCCCGCTCGGGCTTGGCGGGCGTCGCCCGCTTGGTCTGCGCCCTGCCGAGCAGCCCCAGCACGCCCGCGACCATCACCAGGAAGCCGCCGATGATGAGGGCCGCCGCCCACACCGGCAGCACCAGCGCGATCGCGGCGACCGCGGCGGCCAGCAGCACCGCCGCCCCGTACAGGCCGATCAGCGCCGCGCCGCCGAACATGCCGGCGCCGGTGCCGGCATGCCGGCCCTTGTCCTTCAGTTCCGCCACGGCGAGCCGCAGCTCCGCGCGCATCAGCTCCGAGACCTGCTGCGTCGCCTGCCGGACGAGCTCGCCCGTCCCGGCCTCGCTCCTGTGCCCGTCGAGGACCGCGGGGGCGCGTCCGGCGTCCCGCCGGGACGCCTCGGTGGTCTCGGCGGCGCTCTGGCCGTCGTGTGTCCGCAGGGTGCTCATGGCCTCAGGCTCCCTCCGCGTGCCGTCGTCTCCGAAGCCTGGCTGACCCGTTCCCCCTGGTGGCGACCTAAACGTGGGACGCGGCGCCGCAGGCGCCGGCTGCGGCAGGCACCGCCGTGACCTGGACGCCGGTCTGCCGGTCAGGCCGTGCTCACCCAGTCGACGCGGTGGCCCTCGGTCGGGTCGGGCGTCTGCCAGCGGCGGACGAGCCGGTCGATCACCGCGTCGGGCACGGGAGCGGCCCGGCCGCGGTTGCGGTCGCGCAGCACGGCGGGCGGCGCCTCCAGCGCCACCAGCTCCACCCGGCCCCGGTAGCCGGCGATGAGGCCGGTGCACTGCTCGCGCTGCATGCGCGACACGTTCGTGGCGTTCCACACGAACGAGCGCCCGGCGCGCAGATGCCCGCGGGCCAGTTCGGGCGCGGCGGCGGCGACCGCGTGCTGGTCGCCGGCGGGGGAGACGCCCATCTCGGCGCGCAGCCGGTCCAGGCTCACCCCCGCCAGACCGGGGTGCGGCAGGTGGACGGGCCGGCGAACGCGGTCAGCGCCGCCAGGTCCGGCAGCGTCCCCTCGTGCAGGACGGGCACCGACACCACCGGCGTCCCCGCCAGCAGCTCGCGGCGCCGCGCGGTCGACAGGAACGTCCCGTCGCGCTGGTCGAGGACGTCGAACTCGCAGAAGTAGTGGGGGAGCGCGTCGTAGAAGACGGTGTGCTTGGCGTACAGCCACTCGCCGTACATCACGTACCGGTCGCCGAGCCGTTCCCGCAGGACGTGCTGGACGGACGCCGCCCACGCCTTCAGCGGCCCGAACCGCTTCTCGCGGGGCCCGCCGGTCAGGTAGTGGCCGCGGCTCTGCAGCCGCAGGTCCCCGCCGGAGGAGAAGCTGATGCCGCAGTTGGCGCCGTCCAGCTTCTCCTCCACCACCAGGTACCGTCCGGCGATCGCCGAGAACGGCCGCGCGGCCAGGTCGTGGTCTCCCGGCTGCAGCCGGGAGCCCTCGATGTGCCGGGTGCGGGGGTATTTGCGGAGCATGCCGACCGTTCTCACGAACCGGCGCGGCCGTGCCAACCGGATTTCACCGGTTCGGGACGATGCGGGTGAGCGCGAACGCGGCCAGCCACAGCCCTGCGCTCGCCCACGCCAGCGCGTGCAGGCCCGCGGTGAAGTGCGCCGCGTCCGCCGCAGGTCCGGCGACCGCCCCGTACACCGCGACGCCCAGGGCCGTGCCGGCCTGCCGGGCGGTGTTGTTGAACCCGCCGGCCAGCCCGGCGTGCGCGGGCGGGACGGCGCGCATCGCCGCCGCGACCACCGCCGTCACGATCAGTCCGTCGCCGATCCCGATGGCCAGCAGCGCCGGCAGCAGCAGCGGGTAGGAGCCGCCGGCGCCGACCCGCAGCAGGCTGAGGCATCCGGCGGCGGCCAGCGCGGTGCCCGCGCCGAGCGGGAGCCGGGTGCCGAACCGGGCGGTGAGCCGGCCGCTGACCGGCGCCAGCAGCGCCAGCGGAACCGCCATCGGCAGCAGCAGCACCCCGGCGGTGAACGCCGAGTGGTGCTCGGCCTGCTGCAGCTTCAGCGTCGCGACGAAAAGCACGCCGTTGGTGACCAGGTTCATGGCCAGCGCGATCCCGTTGGCGCCGAGGAACGCGGGGGCGCGCATCAGCCCGCCCGGCATCATCGGCGCCGCCGCGCGGCGCTCGGCCCATAGGAACGCCGCCGCCGCGGCGGCCGTGACGGCGGCCGTGACGGCCGCCTCGGCGCGGTGCCCGTGGCCCGCGGCGATGACCGTCCACACCAGACCGCCGAGGGTCAGCGGCGCCAGCGCCATCCCGGCCCGGTCCAGGGGCCGGCGAGCCCCGTCCGGGCGTGCGCGGTGCGGCGCGCGGACGACGGCGAGGACCCCCGCGATCGCGGCGGCGACGATCGGCACGTTCAGCAGGAAGATCCACCGCCAGCCGGCGGAGTCGACCAGGGCGCCGCCCAGCAGCGGCCCGGCGGGCAGCGCCGTGGAGGAGATGCCCGCCCACACCCCGAGCGCGCGGGCCTGCTCCGCGCGGCCCGGATAGGCCGCGATGATCAGCGCGAGGCTGCCGGGCAGCAGCAGCGCCGCCCCGGCGCCCTGGACGACCCGCGCCGCGATCAGCGGCCCGGGGCCGTGCGCGCAGCCGCAGGCCAGCGACGCGAGCCCGAACAGGCCGAGGCCGATCAGCAGCATCCGGCGGTGCCCGATCCGGTCGCCGAGCGCGCCGCCGCCGAGCAGCAGCCCGGCGATGGCGACCGCGTACCCGTCGACGACGCCCTGCAGGCCGGGCAGCCCGGTGCCGAGCGCGCGGCCGATGCCGGGCAGGGCGACGTTGACGATCGTCACGTCCAGCAGCACCAGGAACATCCCGGCGCACAGGATCGCGAGCATCGCGCCGCGGCGCGGGACCGGCCCGGCGGTCGCGGAGCCCTCGCCGGAGGTCTGGGCGGTGGTGTCGGTCGGCGATCTCATGCGTCCACGGTGACCCGCGAACGTTTCGCCCGCGCTGGAACCTTTCCCGGGCCCTGCCGCGCGGAGTCTTTCAGCCGGGCACGATCCGGGCGAGCGCGCCGGTCTCCAGGGCGGCCCACAGGGCGCCGTCGGGGCCGAGCGCGATGCCGTGCGGCTCGCAGCCGGGCCTCGGCAGCGGATGCTCGTCGATGCGTCCCCCGCAGGTGATGCGGCCGACGTGCGCGGTGCCCCACTCGGTGAACCACAGCGCCTCGTCCGGGCCGGTGACGATCGCGTGCGGGCGCGCGGCCGGGTCCGGCAGCGGGAACTCGGTGACCTTCCCGTCGGTGGTGATCCGGCCGATGTGCCCGGTGCCGATCGCGGCGAACCACAGCGCGCCGTCCGGCCCGGCGGTGATCCCGACCGGCGCGGCGCCCTCGGTCGGCAGGGCGTGCACGGCGACGTCGCCGCCGGGCGCGATCCGCCCGATCGCGTTTCCCTGGTTGAGGGTGAACCACAGCGCCCCGTCCGGCCCGGCGGTGATCATGGACGGCATGGCGCCCGACGTCGGCAGCGGGAACTCGGTGACCTGCCCGCCGGTGGTGATGCGGCCGACGCGGTCGGTGCGCATGAGGGTGAACCACAGCGCGCCGTCCGGTCCGGCGGCGATGCCGCCGGGGCCGCCGGCGGGGACCTCGAACTGCGTCACCTGTCCGGCGGTGTCGATCCGGCCGACGCGGTCGCCGCGCAGCCCGGTGAACCACAGCGCGCCGTCGGGGCCGGCGGTGATGTTCATCGGGCCTGCTTCGACGGGGTCGGCGGGATGGAAGTCCGCCGTGCCGCCGGGGGCCATCCGCCCGATCCGTCCTTCGTGCACCAGTGTGAACCACAAGGCACCGTCCGGGCCCGCGGTTATCCCGTAAGGACCCGCTTCGGGGTCGGTGACGGTGAACTCCCTGATCGTGGCATGCGAACCCTGCGGCATGAACAGTCCCCCCTCGTCCGACTTGTTTCCGCGCGAGGGCGAGACTAACGCAACCGGAGTTGCGTTACGATCGGTCCGTGCGGATCGCCGGGCAGCGCGGGGCGCGTCCATGACCGCCGCCGGGCCCGGGACGGTCCGCCCCGGCGGCCGCACCGCGCGCATCCGCGCCGCCGTCCGCGCCGCCACCCTCGCCGAACTGGCCGAGCGCGGCTACGCGGGCTTCACCGTGGACGGCGTCGCCGCCCGGTCCGGCGTGCACAAGACCACCCTCTACCGGCGGTGGAGCGGAACCGACGGGCTCATCGCCGACGCCCTCGACCTGGCCGCCGGCGAGCCGTGGCCGGTCCCCGACACCGGCACCCTCGACGGCGACCTGCACGCGCTCGCCGGGCTCGTCCTGACCGGATTCGCCGACCCGGAGACCGGGCCCGTGGCCCGCGCGTTCGTCCAGGCCGCGGCGCAGAGCCCCGCCGCCGCGCGCGCCCTGCACGCGTTCTTCGCGCGGCGCCACGAGCAGTCCGCCGCCATCGTCGTGCGCGCCGTCGCACGCGGCGAGGCCCCCGCCGGCACCGACCCCGCCGAGGTCGTCCGGCTCGCCGTCGCCCCGCTGTACTACCGGCTGTTCGTCAGCGGCGAGCCGCTCGACCAGGCCGCGGCCGCGCGGGCGGCGGCCGCGGCCTGCGCCGCGGCCCGCGCCGGTCTCCTGACGACCTGACCGGCGCGGACCGCGGGCGCACGTCACGGAGCCGGGACGAGCCGCCGGATCGTCATCGGCTCGGCGTGCCGGAAGTGCGGCGTGGCGAAGTGCTCGTCCAGCGACGGCTCGATCAACGCCTCCAAGGCGGTGCGGAGCCGGTCCTCCCGGCCGGGCGAGGCGAGGCATTCGGCGACGACGGTCAACGGCATGACGCTCTGTCCTTGTCGACGGCGGGGCGGGGTCAGGGACGGACGGGGCCGCCGCCCGCGCCCTGCGGCTCGACGACGGCGAACGCGGCCACCTGTACCGCCTGGCACGCCCCTGCACCGAGCCCGCCGGCGCGTCCGGTGCGGCGCGGTGTCACGCGGGCGCGGGCGCCGTCCATTCCTGGTCCTTCCAGGCGGGGTCGAGCGGGGTGTGCGCGATGTGGTTGGTGTAGTTCGACAGCGTCTTCATGCCGATCCCGAGGACGATGTCCAGGACGTGGCGGCGGGTGTACCCGGCCGCGAGGAACGCCTCGACCTGCGCGTCGTCCACCCAGCCGCGCCGCTCGACCATCGCGGTGGTGAACACGCGGACCGCCTCCAGCGCGGGGTCGTCCAGCGCGCGCCCGCCGCGCAGCGCCTCGACGGCCTCGGCCGGGACGCGCGAGCGCAGCGCGAGCGTGGAGTGGGCCGCCACGCAGTACGCGCAGCCGTTCAGCACGCTCGCGGTGATCCACACGACGTGCTTGGCGTTCCTCGGCAGCGACGACCTGCCGAACAGCTCCGACAGCGCGTTGTACCCGGCCAGCAGCTCGGGCGACTCGGCCATCACCCCGTTGAGGGTGGTGACGAACCCCATCCGCTTCTTGGCGGCCTCCAGGTGGGGGCGCGCGGCCTCGGGGGCGTCGGTCTCGTCGTACACGGCGAACTCGGTCATCGGTTCTCCTCATCGGGGGTCAGGGAGGCGAGCGCGGCGTCCACGGACGCGGTCAGCTCGGCGGCGGGCGCGCCCGCCCGCGAGCGCAGGTTCACGCCGTAGGCCAGCAGCGCCAGGGTCTGCGCGGTGCCGTCGGCGTCCAGGCCGGGACGCAGCTGCCCCCGCCTGCCGGCGTCCCGCAGGGCCGCGCGCATCGCCGCGCGCAACCCGTCGTGGTGGGCGTCCAGGATCCGCCGGACGTCGTCGTCGGCGGCGCCGTCCAGGCTCGCGTGGGCGTTGGACACCATGCATCCCCAGCGTGCGTGCTCGCCGGAGCAGCGGGCGGCGATCAGCCCGGCGAAGAAGCCGGCGATCGCGGGCAGGCCCCGGCCGTCGGCCGCCAGGCGGTCGAACACCGGCCGCGAATGGCGCTCGACGTAGCCGCGCAGCGCCGCCAGGTACAGCTCGCGCTTGCCGCCGAACGTCGCGTACAGGCTGGACCGGCTGATCCCCGTCTCCGCCACCACCTCGGCGATGCCGGTGGCGGCGGCGCCGCGCCGCCAGAACAGGCGCACCACCTGCTCCAGCACCGCGTCGGGGTCGAAGTGCTTGACGTCGGGCATCCGCTCCCGCCTCCATGCCATCTTGGAACAGTCGTTCCAAGATGGCATGGGGGCCCGCCGCCGGCGCAACCCCTCGCGCCCGGGGCCGCCTAGAACCCGTGGCGACTGTCGCTCATCACCGCCTCGGCGGCGCGCGCCTCGGACGCGGCCGAGAACGGCGCCCGGCTCGCCGCGACCGCGTCCCGGGCCTCCTCGGCGACCAGATCGGCGTTGATCTGCGCCCCCGCCGTCGCCCCCGCCGCCGCGGCGGCGCCGACCTGGGCGGAAAGGTCCGTCACGTTGCCCGCGACCCACACCCCGGGCACGTCCGTGCGGCCCGCCGCGTCGGCGGGAACGTGCTCGCCCGCACCGGACGGATGCTCCACCGGCCGCAGCCCGAGCCCCGCGAGGAACCCGGCGCGGGCGGTCATCCGGGGCGCCACCACCAGCGCGTCGCGGGCGACCACCGTGCCGTCCGCCAGCCGGACGCCCGCGAGCCGGTCGCCGGCGATCTCCAGGCCGGCGACCTCGCCGTCCACCACGCGGACACCGCGCGCCGCCAGCTGCTCGGCCTGCTCGCCGGCCACCGGCGGCGCGGTGTGCGCGAAGACCACGACGTCATCGCTGAGCTGGCGGAACAGCAACGCCTGGTGCACCGACATCGGGCCGCTCGCCAGCACGCCGACCGCCTGGTCGCGTACTTCCCAGCCGTGGCAGTACGGGCAGTGCAGCACGTCCCGGCCCCACCGCTCCCGCAGCCCCGGCACGTCCGGCAGCTCGTCGGTCAGGCCCGTGGTCACCAGCAGCCGGCGCGCCCGGACGGTCCCGCCGCCGGCCAGGCCGACGGTGAAACCGCCGGCGTCGCGCGCCGCCTCGGTGACCGTCGCGGCCACCACCTGCCCGCCGTAGCGGCGGACCTCGGCGCGGCCGTGCTCCAGCAGCTCGGCCGGCGGCGTCCCGTCCCGGGCCAGCAGCCCGTGCACGTGCCCGGCGGGCGCGTTGCGCGGCGACCCCGCGTCCAGCACCACGACCGACCGCCGCGACCGCGCCAGCATCATCGCCCCGTTCAGGCCCGCGGCGCCGCCGCCGACCACCACCACGTCATAGGCGTCTTCCAGTCGTTCGGTCATTTCGACCACCTCCGCGGCCACTATGCGAACCGGAGGCCGAGAATCGCAAAGCTCGTTGCCGATATGGCAAACTCGCCCGTATGGACGACGACCTCGGCCAGGCGCTCGACGCGGTCGGCCCCCGCCTGCGCGCCCTGCGCACCGAGCGCGAGATCACGCTGGCCGGCCTCTCGGACGCGACCGGCGTCTCGGTGAGCACGCTGTCGCGGCTGGAGTCCGGCACCCGCCGCCCCACCCTCGAGCTGCTGCTCCCGCTGGCCAAGGCCTACGGCGTCACCCTCGACGAGCTCGTGGACGCGCCGCCCACCGGCGACCCGCGCATCCACCTGCGGCCCGTCGTGCGCAACGGCATGACGATGCTGCCGCTGACCCGCCGCGCCGGCGGCATCCAGGCCTACAAACTCGTCATCCCCGCGGGCAGCGAGCGCAGGCGGCCCACCCCGCAGACCCACGAGGGCTACGAGTGGCTCTACGTCCTCAACGGACGGCTGCGCGTCATCCTCGGCGAGCACGACCTGGTCCTGTCGCCCGGCGAGGCCGCCGAGTTCGACACGCGGCTGCCGCACTGGTTCGGCGCCGTCGACGCCGACCCGGTCGAGTTCCTCGTCCTGTTCGGCAGCCAGGGCGAGCGCGCCCACCTGCGCGCCCGCCCCAAGACGACGACGAAGTCCGGCTAACGCCCGCCCACGCCGCGCCCGCCCACGCCGCGCCCGCCCACGCCGCGGCCGAGTTCGGCGAGGCGGGCCAGCACGGGCAGCGCTTGCGCCAGCGCCCGCCGCTGCTCGCCGGTCAGCTGGCCGACCAGCGGCGCCAGGTGCCGCATCCGGTCCTCGCGCCGCGACCGGACGATCCCGCGGCCCGCCTCGGTGATGTGGACCAGCACGGCCCGCCCGTCGTCCGGGTCGGGCCGGCGCTCCACCAGCCCGTCGCGCTCCAGCCGGGACACCAGCTGGGTGATGCCGGGCTGGCTCACCTGCTCGGTCCTCGTCAGCTCGGTCATCCGCACGGTCCCGCCGGCCGCGAGCGTGTCCAGCACCGACAGCGTCGTGAACGGCAGCTTCTCCAGCATCGGAATCCGGATGTAGAACCGGTTGAAGCTCTCGATCGCGGTGGTGAAGGCGTCCACGTCCAAGGCGTCGTCGCAGGCGTCGGCCGAGGTGTCGTCCACACCCGAGAACCTATCGCCGTCGCCGGGACCCCGGACCGGCGAGGTGATCCTCGCCGGCCCGGCGTCCCGGGCCACTCCATCTAAGGGTTCGGGGCTGCCGCGGAGGCGTCGCTGATGTGCAGGACGGCGTCCGCCCCGTCGATGGTCTCCTGGTCGAGGGGGAAGTACACCTGCTGGTGAGCGGCGTCGGCGCGGGCGCCGGCGCCGGCGACCGAGGCGGCCTTCACCAGGCCCCACGTGCCGATACGGCTCTGCAGAGAGCCTTCGTAGGTGTCCGGGGCGGGTTCGGGGAGCCCGATGATCTCGCTGCGGCCCAGGCTGCCGGCGATGAACACGTACCGCTCGTCCATCAAGGACCCGAGAACGGCGCCGACACCGGTCCAGGTGGTCTCCAGACCGCCCATGGGAATGACGCAGGTGTTCCTCTGCAGATGCCGGTTGTGAGAGAACACCAGCGTCGGCCCTCGTCTGGCCTCGGCGCCGCGGATGTCGAGCAGGTTCTGCGCCATCAGCGCGTCCCGAGTGCCACCCAGCACGGAAATGCGCATCGTCTGATCGAGGCGCTGGGCCGCCTGTTTGTGGTACCGCAGCAGGCCGAGGCCTGCGGTGAGATACGTCCTGGCCCGGTACCACTCGGCACGCGACGCCGCCGCGATCAGTTCCGGTGCGCGCGCGTACAGCGTGGTCAGCATGTCGTCGGCGACCGACCGCAGCCTCTCCGCCTCGGGCGTCTCACCGACCGACGCGGCCGGGTCCATCACCGCCTCCATGCGGCTCCACCGCCGGTCCTCGCCGGTCAGGGCCGCGATGTCGAGGTCGAGCGCCAGGTAGTCGCGGACGTGCTCGAGGTAGGCGCGGGGGCTGGGCACGCTCATCGTCTCCATCGGCGCGTCGAAGCCGTGGAAGGCGAGGCGTTCGGCCGCGGGACGGTCCCGGTTGTACTCGCGCATCCAGGCGACCAGCCGCCTGTTGGCGTCCAGGTCCCCGAAGCCGTGCGAGAAGCCCTCGCTCATCGCCGCGTCGAGGCTTCCGGTGCCGTGCCGGACGAATTTATCCACGGCGAGCGCCGCCACCCGGTCGGTCTCGAGGGCGATCGACCGGAAGCCGTGCTCGGCCAGCCGGGCGAACAGTCCGTTGCGGACCCGCCCGAAGGCCGGTTCCAGATGCGTCGGCTCACCGAGCCCCAGCAGTTCGCATGACGCGGGCACGAACCCGCAGATGTCCTGAGTCATGTACCGCAATTGTAACTTTGACAAGTCGGTTGAGACTTTGGATACATTGGCCGTCGTCAACTGCCATGAAGTCTCAAACCGGTGATGACCCTTGCGACCAGCCGACCTCGCCCGCGAGCACGGCATCTCGACCCAGGCGGTGCGCAACTACGAGCAGGAGGGGTACCTTCCGCCCGCCGAGCGCACGCCGACCGGGTACCGGATCTACACCGGGGCGCACGCGGCGGCGCTGCGCGCCTACCTCGCCCTCGTCCCCGCCTACGGCCACTCCGCCGCGGGCCGGATCATGACCGCCGTCAACGGCGGCGACCTCGACGGCGCCCTCCAGACCATCCATCGCGGCCACGGCCGGCTGCTCCGCGACCGCGGCACCCTCGCCGCGGTGCGCGAAGCGGCCGGCCATCTGGTCGCGGACTCCGGCGCCGACCGGGGCCCGGCGGACCGCGCGCGGAGCCGCAGCATCGGTGAACTCGCGCACCGGCTCGACATCACCCCCGCGACCCTGCGCAATTGGGAAGCCGCCGGCATCCTCACGCCCGCCCGGGATGGGGCCACCGGCTACCGCGTCTTCCGCGCCGCCGACGTCCGCGACGCCGAACTCACCCATCTCCTCAGGCGCGGCGGCTACCCGCTGAGCCACATCCGCACCGTCGTGCAGCAGGTCCGGCAGGCCGGCGGAACCGGTGCCCTGGCCGCCGCCCTGGACGGCTGGCAGCGCAGGCTCACCGCCCAGGGCCTCGCGATGCTCGATGCGTCCGTCCAGCTGAGCCGCTACCTGGCCCTGCTCGACATCGCACCCGCCCCGCGCTGACCCGGCCGGGCGGCACCGGGCCCGCTCGGCTCCGAGGCCTCTCAGAGCACCTCGGCCATGAGGTGCTCGAGGGCGGTGACGGCGTGGGCGCGGTGGACGTCGAGGACGCGGACGGCCTCGTCGGCGTCCCCGGCGCGCAGTGCGGTCAGGGCGGCGCGGTGCTCGTCGATGACGCGTTCCCGGTTGATGCCTTCGCCGTAGTAAATGGAGCGGTAGGCGTCGGTGGCGTCCCAGAGCGTGCGGATGAGCCGGACCAGGCGCGGCATGCCGGCGCACTCGTAGAGCGCCATGTGGAAGGCCCGGTTGGCCGCCGCCATCGCCAGCACGTCGCCGGCCCCCGCCGCCCGCTCCACCTCGTCTTCGGCGCGGGCGAGCGCGGCGAGGTCGGCGGCGCTCATCGAGGCGGCGGCGCGGCGGACGGCCTCGTCTTCCAGCAGCGTGCGGATGCGGTAGACCTCGCGCAGGTCGTCCAGGGACAGTTCCTCGACGTAGTAGCCGCGGTGCGCGCGGTAGGTGACCAGGCCCTCGCCCTGCAGGGTCTTGAGCGCCTCGCGCAGCGGGACGCGGCTGACGCCGAGCTCCTCGGCGACCGTGTCCTGCCGGATGGGTGCGCCGGGGCGGAGCCGGCCGCTGGTGATGGCGCGCCGCAGCTCGTCCAGGACGAACTGCTGGGCCGTCGGCGGGCGGCTGCGCTGGGTGGTCATCGGGTCAATATCTCACGGACCCGGCCGCCGTCCTCGGCGAGCCGCGGCGGCTCCGGCGAACCGTCCGTCGGACCGGCGCCCACCCATTTCGGATATTGGATCCAACTATAGTGGCGGCCATGACGACCTCACCGCGGCCCCGGACCGTCCACCCCACCGCCCTGTTCGGCATCGACGCGCTCCTCACCGAAGAGGAGCGCGAGATCCGCGCCACCGTCCGCCGGTTCTGCGACGGCGAGCTGCGCCCGCATCTGCCCGAGTGGTTCGACAAGGGCGGTATCCCGGCGCGGGACCTCGCCCGGAGGCTGGGGGCGCTGGGGGTGCTCGGCATGCACCTGGACGGGTACGGCTGCGCCGGGATGGGCGCGGTCTCCTACGGGCTGGCGTGCCTGGAGCTCGAGGCCGCCGACTCCGGGCTGCGCAGCCTGGTGTCGGTGCAGGGCTCGCTGGCGATGTTCGCGATCTGGAAGCACGGCGGCGAGGAGCAGAAGCAGCGGTGGCTGCCGGCGATGGCGCGCGGCGAGGCGATCGGCTGCTTCGGGCTGACCGAGCCCGACTTCGGCTCCGACCCGGCCGGGATGCGCACCCGCGCCCGCCGCGACGGCACCGACTGGATCCTGTCCGGCACCAAGATGTGGATCACCAACGGGTCCGTCGCCGACGTCGCGGTCGTGTGGGCCCGCACCGACGACGGGATCCGCGGCTTCCTGGTCCCGGCCGGCACCCCGGGGTTCCGGGTCCGCGACATCGAGCGCAAGCTGTCGCTGCGCGCCAGCGTCACCAGCGAGCTCGTGCTGGACGAGGTGCGCCTGCCCGCCGACGCGGTGCTCCCCGGAGCGCGCGGCCTGTCCGGGCCGCTGAGCTGCCTGAACGAGGCGCGCTTCGGGATCGTGTTCGGCGCGATCGGCGCCGCCCTGGACTGCCTGGACACCACCCTCGGCTACGTCCGCGAGCGGCGGGTCTTCGACCGCCCGCTCGCCTCCTACCAGCTCACGCAGCAAAAGCTCGCCGACATGACCCTGGAGGCCGGCAAGGGCCTGCTCCTGGCGATCCACCTCGGCCGCCTCAAGGAGGCCGGGACCATCACCCCCGAGCAGGTCAGCGTCGGCAAGCTCAACAACGTCCGCGAGGCCATCGACATCGCCCGCACCTGCCGCACGCTGCTCGGCGCCAACGGCATCACCCTGGAGTACCCCGTCATCCGGCACGCGGCCAACCTGGAGTCGGTGCTCACCTACGAAGGCACCTCCGAGGTGCACTCGCTGGTCATCGGCCGCGCGCTCACCGGCGAGTCCGCATTCCAATGACGGTGCCGCGGGCGTCTCGCGCGACCGTCAGCGTCATCGCGGGGCGACGGCGTCCGGACGCGCGGGCGCGCTCCGCGGCCTCATCCGGCCGCCCGTCCAGCTGCACGTCGAGTCTCACTGGCCGATCTCCGTTCCGCGGCGCCGCCGCGAGCCGGCGAGGGGGACGGGCTCGCGGCAGGAGCCGGCCGCGGGGGCGCGACAACGCCGCTCGGGCGGTCAGGACGGCTGGACTTCGTCGAAGAGGGCGACGGCCTGGGCGGGGTCCGGGCTGACGAGGCGTTCGAGACCGGCCGCGGTGATCTTCGCCCACCGGCCGGCCCGTGTCCACATCCGCTCCTCGAAGGCGCGGACGGCCTCGTCCAGGCCTGCGGGGCCGGGGGCGGCGGCGACGGACTCGGCGAGTTCGGCGCCTTCCAGCATCGCGAGATTGGCGCCCACTCCCAACGGGGGCATCAGGTGAGCGGCGTCGCCGAGCAGCGTCACCCCGGGGACGTGCGCCCAGGTATGGGACACGGGCAGGACGTAGAGGGGGCGGTGGGCGAAGGCGGCGCCGTGGCGGAGGAGGTCGAGGACGCGAGGCGCCCAGCCCTCGAACAAGCCCAGCACATGCGATCGCACGGCCTCGACGTCGTCCGGGTCCAGGTCCGCGTGCCAGTCCAGCGGCGCGCGGAACTGGGCGTACACCTTGACGTGGCCGCCGCTGTTGCGCTGGGCGACGACGGCGCGGTTCACGCCGTAGACGGCCACGGAGCCGTCGCCGACGAGCCGGGCGAGGTCGGGGTGGCGGGTGTCGACGCCGTCCAGGGAGGTCTCGACCGAGGTGATGCCGGTGTAGTGCGGTGCCGCGGGCGAGAGCGCCGGGCGGACCCGGGACCAGGCGCCGTCCGCGCCGACCACGAGGTCGAACGCCTCCTCGCGCCCGTCCGCGAATCCGACCAGGACGCCGTCACGGGTCCCCGGCACCACCTGCGTGACGCCGCGCCCCCACTGCACGTCCAGGGGGCCGAGCAGCAGGTCGCGGAGCTGCCCGCGGTCGATCTCGGGATGGGCTCGGTCATCGGTGCGGGCCGGCCAGTCGCGCAGCACGGTCCCGTCCGGGGCCAGGATCCGCATGGCCTGCCCCTCGGGACGGGACAGGGCCCGGAACTCCGCGAGCAGCCCGGCCTTGTCCAGGGCGAGCTGCCCCAGGTTCGCGTGCAGGTCCAGCGTGCCGCCCGGGGGGCGGGCGTCTGGAGCGGAATCGCGTTCGAGCACGGTGACGGGGTGGCCGTGGCGGTGCAGGACACGGGCGAAGGTGAGGCCGGCGGGGCCGCCGCCGATCACGGCGATACGAGGTCTCATGTCGATACACCGTATTTTACTAATACGCTGTATCGCAACAGTACGATGTAGTCCATGACCGTGTGGGACCGTCCAGAGCCGCCGACCCGCCCCGCCCCCCTCGACCGGGAGCGGATCGTCGCCGCCGCCGTCGCGCTGGCCGACGAGGGCGGACTGGAGGCGGTGTCGGTGCGCAAGGTCGCCGCCCGGCTGGACGTCGGCCCGATGCGGCTGTACGGGTACATCGCCACCAAGCAGGAGCTGTTCGACCTGATGGTGGACGAGGTCTACGCCGAGATCCTCCCCGGCGAGCAGCCCGGTGACTGGCGGGAGGTGCTGCGCGTCCGCGCCGACCGCACCAGGAAGGCGGCCCTCCGCCACGAATGGCTGGCCGACCTGCTCGGCGGCCGTCCGACGCTGGGCCCCAACGCCCTCGCCGTGGGGGAGGCCACGCTGGCCGCCCTCGACGGCCTCGCCGACCTCGACACCGTCGTGCGCGCCGTGGAGACCGTCAGCGCCTACGTCACCGGCGCGATCAGGCGCGAGATCGCCGACCTGCGGGCCGAGCGCGCCACGGGACTGTCCGAGCGCGACTGGCAGCGGGCCTCCGGCCCGCACCTGAAGAAAATGCTGGACACGGGGCGTTTCCCGGAACTGGCCAAGTTCGTGTACGACGGCACCGACGTGGACGCCGAGGTGTCCTTCGCGACCGGCCTGGACTGGATTCTGGACGCGGTCGCGGCCAAACTGGCCCGCCCGCCGGCGTGACGCCCACGATCGGTCCGCGGGCACGCGGAGCGGGGCCTTGACGCCCCGGCCCGCGCGGCCGGCGCCGTCGACCGACGCCACATCCGCGCCCTCACCTGCCGCGTGGCCGCTACACCGCCGCGCGGTTGCGGACGCCGGAGGAGGTCGCGGACGCGCTCGCCGCCCACGGGCTGCGGAACGAGGACGTCTGCCCGTTCAAGCCGGCGAACGTGCTCGACCTGGTCCGCGCCACCGTCGCACGCCGGAAGGGACGCATCACCGACGAGGCGGTTCCCGCGATGACGCGCTTCGTCCTCGACCCGGCGGGCAGGCCGGTCGTCACCTACCTCGGCTACGCCCGGCCGCACCGGGGGCAGTGCGCTCGGTCACGGCTCCCGAGGGCGAGCACTACAGCCCCACGCCGTCCAGGGCGTTGTTGGTCCAGGCGGTGCCGCGCCGCCAGTAGACGAACACCATCGACAGGCTGTTCCAGCGGCCGTGCTGCTGGATGGTGGAGGGCGCGGCGCCGGCTTCGGCGGCGCTGGTGGCGCCCCCGGCGCGCAGCCCGTGGAAGGTGTGCGCGGCGGCGTGGTCGAGGCCGGCGCGCACGGCCGCGTCCCGGACGATGGTGTTGAGCGTCTCGTCGTCGATGCGGCCGGTGCCCCGCCCGGCGAACCGGCCCGCTCCGGCCAGGTTGCCGTGCCGGTCGATCCCGCGCAGCAGCGGCCCGCCGGTGATGCCGTGCCCGGCCAGGGTGCCGAGCCAGGTGCGGGCCAGTTCCACCGGGCAGGTCCGGGCGTGGCGGCCGCGCTTGAGGAACACCTCGGCCCCCGCCGCCTGCTGGTCGGTCTTGGAGCGGCGGATGGTGACGGTCAGCCCGCGCTCGCTGAAGTCCAGGTCCTCGATGTCGAGCGCGGCGACCTCCGAGCGGCGGCCCATCATCGCGAAGCCGAGGACCAGGATCAGCTGGTCGCGTTCGGCGCGCAGCGGATCGAGCTCGCCGGCCGCCACCGCTTCGGCGATCGCCTCGATCATGCGGCGCAGCGCGGCGATGTCGATCTCGGGTGCCCTGCGCCGCCTGTAGCGCAGCGCGGGGTCGGGATGCCCGGCGCGTTCCCTCCGGTAGGCGCGCAGCGCTGTGCGCGCCAGCCGGGCGTCGCAGTCCAGTCCGGCGAGTTTGTGCGCGGCCTGCACGCAGCTCAGCATGGTGTCGACGGTGGAGGGCGCAGGCGGCCCGCCGTACTGGGTGGTGGTCTCGCCGGCCAGGTGGTGGACGTATTCGGCGAGGGTCTCGCGGGTGGCGGGCAACGGGGTCCGGCCGGTCAGTTCGCACCAGCGGGTGAAGGTGGCCCAGTGCCGGGTGTAGGCGCGCGTGGTGTTGGCGGCCAGCCCGGCCGCGACGCGGGCCGCGGCCTCCGGTGACAGCGCCTGGTCGAGTGGGCGTTGGTCGGGGGATCGCCGCCCTGAAGGCGGCGGCAGCGGCGTGCCGGCCAGCACGGCCGCGGACCGGGGCTGCGGAGCGGCTCCGGCGGCGGCCGGGGAGCGGCGCCCCGCAGCGCCGCCGCCGTCCTTCCCGGTCACCGGCACTCCTTCGGTCATGGCCCGAGCCTAGCCGGATCGATCGTGATGCTGGGACGGGTTAACTAAGTCTTAACCCTATCCAGAGCCACCACAAAGATTCGTGTTTCGAAAACCTCGAAACTGAATCGTGGTTTCGCGTACACAGGCTCTCGAAACCCGGCATGATGAGGATGTGACTGATCAGCGCGAGCAGACGACGTCGGCCACCGCGGACCCCGGAACGGCCGCGGCCGCCGCGGACCAGGCCGCCGGCGGGGAAGCCGGGCCCTCCGCCGCGGCGGCACCTGAAGCCCCGTACGGGCGGTGCAAGCACTGCCGGGGGCCGCTGCCCGCGCCGGCCGCCACCGGCCGGCGCCGCGAGTACCACCGCGGCGGCGAGGGGCCGGGTGGGCAGGACTGCAAGGAGGCGGCCCGGCGGGCCCGTGAGTCGGCCGTCGGCGCCCTCGTCGAGCAGCCGCTCCAGGCGCTCATCGCCTGGGCCGAACGGGAGGAGGCCGAGCGCCGCGCGCACGCCGGCCTGCTGGCCGCGGCCACCGACCGCGACCAAAGGTTCGCCGCCGACCTGGCTCGGCTGCGCGATACCGTGCTGGCCCGCAACTGCGAACTGGAAACCGCCATCGCCCGGGCCGCCGCCGAGGCGGCCGAGGCCCAGGCCGCACGCGAGGCCGCCGAGCGCCGCGAGCGGACCGCGCAGGCCGAAGCCGCCGGCGCGCGCGAGGACGCCCGGCGCGCCGGCGAGCGCGCCGACGGCGCCGACGAGCGGGCCCGGCTGGCCGAACGCGCCGCGACCGCCGAACAGGCCGCGAGGATCAAGGCGGAGAAGGAGACCCAGGACGCCGTCGACAGCGGAGACCAGGCCCGCGCGGCGCTGGCCGAGACGCGGCGGCGCCTGCTCGAGGCCGAGGAACGGCTCGCGGGGATCAGGGCCGATCTCGAGCGGGTCCGCGGCGAACGCGACGACCGGGCCGCGCGGCTGGAGACCGCCGTCGCCGACCTGGCCGCCGCCCACCGGACCCTCGCCGAGAAGGACACCGCGATCGGTGACCTGACCGGGCGGCTCGAACGCGCCGAGAACGAGACCGCCGCGGCCCGCCGGCAGGCCGCCGAGGACGTGCGGACCGCCCGCGACACCGCCGCCGACCAGCTCCGCCGGGCCGACGCGCACCGGCGGAGCGCCCTGGACGCCGCCGAACGGATGCGCGGCGAACGCGACCAGGCCCGCACCGACCTGGTCGCCGCCCGGGCCGCGCACCATGCCGAACTCCGGGTCCTCAAGCAGGAACGAGACGCCGCCCGGGCCGCCGAGACCGAGCAGCGCGAGCGAGCCGTCCGCGCCGAACAGGCCGGCCGGGCCGCATCGGCCGCAGGCGAGCCTTCCACCGGGGCCGCACCGTCAGGACAGTGATCGGCGGGCCGGCACTGGCCGCGCTGCTGTCCAGCCACCTGCTCGCGGGGGCCGCGCAGACGGTCGACGACGTGGTCGTCATCGACCGTGGCGGGCTGGCGCACGAAGGACCGATCAGCCAGACGGTGCCGGGCGCGGCGCTCGGTGCGCTGATCCGCGTCCCGGTCGTCGGCGCGGTGGTCCTGCTGATGCTGGACCTGGCGGTGCAGCCGCTGGTGAGCGGGGCGTGGGAGCGGGAGGCGAACCTGTCGCCGTTCGGCGCGGCGGGCGTCATGACGGGCGGGACCCGCACCACGACCAAGCGGTGGAGGAGCGCGCCGCCACCCGCGAACGTGAACAGCTCGATGTGATCGCGGCGCGGCGCGAGCGCGGCGCGATCACCCGCGGAGTGCACGACATCGTCGCCCGCTCGGTGACGGTGATGCTGATCGGGGTGCGCGGCGCCCGCGACGTCCTGGAAACCGAACCGCAGGTGGCGGCGCGGACGCTGGAGCAGGTGGAGACCAGCGCCGAGCAGAGCCTGGCCGAGCTGCGCCGGAGCCTCGTCCTGCTGCGCGGGCGCCATGGCGCGCCGACCCCGCGCGAGCGGGAGATGCTCCTGCTCCCGACCCGGTTTCTCCCGCTTCGCGGGCTTCAGGGCGCGGTGCCGGCCCTGCCGATGGCGGCGCTACACGTCGTCCCAGGCGGCCGCGCTCATCTTCCAGCCGTCGCGGGTGCGGACGAACTGGGTCGTCTGGCGTCCGAAGCCCTCGAACCACTCGCCGTCGCGGAAGCCGGACTTGCCGTACTCGCTGAACCGCTGCGCGATCGAGCCGAAGATCTCCGTCCGCTCGGCGATCTCCCATTCGGAGAACTCCGTCAGCGTCCCGTCGGTGAGCATCCGCTGCCTGGGGGCGATGAACGCGTCGAGGTCGTAGATCTCGGTCTCGCCGCCGACGTTCTTGATGATCAGCCCTTCCGGGATGAACACCTCGCGGACGACGGCGAGGTCCGGGCCTGTGCCGCCGAGGTTGCCGAACGCGCCGAACAGCGCGCGCATCAGCCGGTCGAGTTCGTCCTTGACGCCGGTGTCCACGGCCCCTCCAATACTCATAACATCTGTTATGTGAATGTACCCTGGCGGCATGCCGCGCCACAAGGGAGATCACGAAGCCCGCCGCCGCGAGGTGTCGGGGGCGGTGTGGCGGGTGCTGGCCGCGCAGGGGTTCGGCGGCCTGACGCTGCGCGCGGTGGCCGCCGAGATGGGCGCGACGACCGGCCTGCTCACGCACTACTTCCCGAGCAAGAAGGACCTGGTCGCGCACGCGCTGACGCTCCTGGACGAGCGCAGGGCGGCTGCACCGGGGACGCGGGGCGAGCCCGCCGGCCTCGGCGCTCTGCGCGCGATGCTGCTGGACATCCTGCCGGTCACGCCCCAGGCCGCCGCGGACAACCGCATCTGGGTCAGCTCGTGGGACGCCGCGCTGGCCGACCCCGGACTCGCCGCCGGCCACGCGGCCCGCTACGCGCGCTCGCGCGAGCGGATCGGGCGCCGGGTGCGGGAGGCGCAACGCCGGGGCGAGCTGCCCGCCGCCGACGCCGACGATCTCGCGGCGGCGGTCCAGTCGTTCACCCTCGGCCTCATCGTGCAGGCCCTGTTCGACCCGCAGGGCTTCCCGCCCGAGCGGCAGATCCGCATGGTGGACGGCTACCTCGCCGCGCTGGCCGGAGGGCGGGCAGAGGGCGGAGCCGCGGACGAACCTGCCGGTCCCGGGGGCGTCCTCCCGCATCCGCGGCCGACGGAGACCGATTGATCTTCACTGCGCGGTCCCATAGGCCGCCCGCGGCCCCAAGTGAGGGCAGATCACCCGCGTGGCACCGCCTGCTCTCCAGACCTGACACCTTCTTCGCTCACCTGTGGCCGGCGTGGCCGACGGCGGTCGATGGATCACCACCGGTCCCAGTGCAGGACCTGGTCGCGCGGGATCCGGGGCGCGGGTTTGAAGTCGGTGCCGATCGTGTAGGCGAGCGGGATGAACGCGGCGAGCATGACCTCGTCGTAGGGGACGCCCAGTACGGCGGCGAGTTCGGGTTCGAGCGGTCCTTGCGGCGGGCCCTGCGCGGCGGCGAGCGCGCCCAGCTCACCGCCCTGGTCGGCAAGCTGGCTCTGATCCCGGGGCGGGTGCGGACTACGCGTCGCGGGCGGCGCCGTCGGGGGGTGGAGACAGCACGGGGAGCCGGAGGGTGAAGCGCGCGCCGGACGGGCTGTCGTCGATGGTCAGGGTGCCGCGGTGCGCGGCGGCGATCTCGCGGGCGATCGCCAGGCCCAGGCCGGTTCCGCCGGCGTCGCGGCTGCGCGCGGTGTCGACGCGGGTGAAGCGCTCGAAGACCCGCTCGCGCTCCTCGAGCGGGATCCCGGGCCCGTCGTCGGCCACGGTGAGCGCGGCGCGGTCGCCGTCGCGGACGAGTTCGACCTCGACGGCCGCGGCGGCGTGGCGCCGGGCGTTGTCGAGCGGGCCGTCCAGGAGGCGCTGCAGTTGCGTCGGCACGCCCCGGACCTGGACGCCCGGCGTGAGCCGCGACCGGATCTCGATGGCAGGTCGGCCCGCGGCGGACGGCCGGTGGTCCCGTATCTCGCTGTCGACCAGGGCGGTGAGGTCGAGCGGTTCGGCCAGGTCGGCTCCGGTGCCGATCTGCGCGAGCAGCAGCAGGTCGGCGACGATGCTCTCCAGGCGGTCCGCGGAGCGCAGCGCCGCCCGGGCCGCGGTCTCGACGTCGGTGTCCCGCGGATGCATGGCGAGGTCCTCGAGGTCGACGCGCAGTCCCGCGATCGGCGTCCGCAGCTCGTGCGCGGCGTCGGAGGCGAACCGGTGCTGGACGCGCACGGAGCGCTCGAGCCGGTCGAGGGTGGCGTTGGCGGTCCGGGCGAGCCGGGCGACCTCGTCGTCGCCGGGCTGCTCGGGGACGCGGTGGGACAGGTCGCTGACGGTGATCTCGGCGAGTTTCGCCCGGATGGCGTCGACGGGCCCCAGCGTGCGGCCGACGACCTGCCATGTCGTCCAGCACGCCAGGGCGGTCAGCGCGACCACGCCGCCGGCCAGCAGCGACTCCAGGATCGGGCTGGACAGGATCGCCGGAAGCGGGCGTCCGGTGTAGACGACCGGTGAGTCCGCGGCGGGGGTGACGCGGATCGCGACCACCGTCAGGCAGCCCCGCCGGGCGCCGGGCATGCGGTGAACTCGCGGACCCGTTCGGCCGGGGTCGCGGGGTCGCCCGATGGAAGCGGCGAGCAAGCTAGAGTGCTAGTATCCTCGCCGTGGGCGACGAGGACGTCAAGCAGTTCAACGTGTACCTGCCGATCGGGCTGATCAAGCAGGTCAAGCATCGCGCCATCGAGGCGGAGCTGTCGCTGTCGGCACTGGTCGCGCAGGCGCTGCGCGCCTACCTCGACGAGAGCGGCACGCGGCGGCCCGGCCAGGAGGAGGACTGAGATGAGCACCGAGGGCTTCGAGGCCGTGTTCCTGGAGACGCACAACTGGGGGAAGGCGGCCGGGTTCTTCCGCTCGCTGGGGTTCGAGCTGGAGTTCGAGACCGACCACGGCTCCGGGCTGTTGCGCAACGGCGACGGCCCCTACCTCTTCGTCGCCGAGGTGCCCGAGGACCGCGAGCCGCGGGCGCGGATGGTGCTGAGGGTGCCGGACGAGGAGGCGTTCCGCCCCGGCGCGGGCGCCGAGGTGGTCACGCCGTTCGAGGACACGCACTACGGGACCCGGGAGATGACCGTCCGGGACCCCGACGGGCGGCTGTGGACGCTGCAGGCTCCGGGCAAGTGAGCGATGGTCCGCGGACCGGCCGGATGATCCGCGGGCGGCCGGCGACCGGGTGACGCCGCCCGACGGAGCCGTTCCCGGCGACCCGCCTCCGATCGATATTCTCAACGTTGAGATAAGGAGGCGGTGATGGCGGACGCGGTGGACGACATCCTCGCGCAGTGGGCGCGGGAGCGGCCCGACCTGGACGTCTGGCCGATGGGGATCGTCGGCCGGATCTCCCGCCTGCAGATGCTGCTGCACCGGGAGCTGCGCGCGTTCTTCGCCGAGCGGGGGCTGGAGAGCTGGGAGTTCGACGTGCTGGCGACGCTGCGCCGGTCGGGCGCCCCCTACGAGCTGACCGCGGGCGCGCTGCTGAAGGCGGCGATGGTCACCTCGGGCGCCATCACCAACCGGATCGACCGGATGGAGGCCAAGGGCCTGGTCGAGCGGGTCCGCGACGCCGGCGACCGGCGGTCGGTGCTGATCCGGCTCACCCCGCACGGCCTGGCGGTCGTGGAGGAGGCGGTCGGCGCGCACGTGGACAACGAGGCGCGGCTGCTGGCATCGCTCGGCCCGTCCGAGCGGGAGGACCTGGCCCTGCGGCTGCGCGCCCTGCTGGAGGCGCTCGGCGACACCTCCCGCGCCTGAGGCGGATCGCCGGGGCCGGCGTCCGCGCCCGCCGGCAGGCGGACGGGCGGTGATGCCGGGGGCGCCGGCCGGGCCGGGGAACGTGAGCTGGATCTCGGTGCCGGCCTGTCACATTCGCGGGTGCCCGGGCCCTCATCCTGGTATGGACACTTTTTCCATCGCGCCGCCCGGTGGGGCGGCGGGCGCGGCCGCCGAGCCGGGTGCGGGGCGGGCGGCGGCGGGCGTGCCGGGGCCGGCGTTCGCGGACGTGCTCGCGCGTGCCGGGCATGCGGCGTTCCGCCGGGATCTGGAGCGGCTGGCGGCGGCAGCGGCGGCGGGCCGCGCGCACGCGCCGCAGGTGCGTGCGGGGTGGGAGAACCTGAAGCGGCAGCTGCGCCTCCACCACGATCTGCAGGAGGGCGCGCTGTGGCCGCGGGTGGAGCGCGCGGCGGCGGGCCGTGCGCCGGAGCTGGGGGTGGTGGCGGAACTGCGGGCGGAGTACGCCCGGATCGAGCCGCTGGTGGTGGCGCTGGACGCCGCGCTGCAGGACGCCGGCCGGGATCCGGGTGAGGTCGCCTCGGCGGTGCGCGCGCTGCGGGCGGCGCTGCGGGTGCATCTGCGGCACGAGGAGGCGGGCGTGCTGGCGCTGGCGCGGCGGCTACTGGGCCCGGCGGACTGGGCGGGGTTCGCCGGCGACGCGGTGGCGGCGTGCACGTCGGGGAGCGGCGGGTGCGCGGAGGCGACGGTGCCGTGGATGGTGGACGGCATCGCGCCGCTGGAGCGCAGCCGGTTGCTGACGGCGCTGCCGCCGGCGGTGCGGGAGCTGACCCGGGTGCGGTGGGAGCCGCGGTACCGCAGGCGCCGGCTGTGGAGCGTCTGACCGCCGCCGCCGGCACCGTCGCGCGCGGCCGGGGTGTCACCAGGGCACGGCGCGGACCGTGAGATGCCGGTCGGCGGGGTTGTAGTACGACATCAGCAGCGCGTCGCGGGTGCTGAGTTCGGGGTGGCCGATGAAGGCCCGGCACTGGTCGTTGCCGGTGCCGCCCGAGCAGGGGACGCTGCCCCGCCCCGCGGGCCGCCAGGGGCCCTGGGGCGCGGGTGCGCGCCACAGCCGGTACCGGCCGTCCAGTCCGCGCTGTTCGATGAGGACCAGCCCGCGGCCGGCGGCGGTGTAGTCGGCGATGTGGACGGCGGCGGGCGCGGCGCCGGGGACGACGGTCTGGGCGCGTGAGGCGTCGGGCGTCCACCCGGCGGCGGACCAGTACCGGTAGGCGGACGGGTCGCGCCAGGCGGCGGGGTCGGCCGGGACGCGGGCGAGGGTCACGCGTCCGGTGGCGCAGGCGCCGAGGGTCCAGGTGTCGCAGGCCGACCCGTACAGGTAGAGGTGGCCGTCGCGCAGCACGGGGGAGCCGAGGGTCAGCTGGAACGGCAGGCCGCCGGCCAGGGTGAACACGCGGGTCTGGCCGTGCAGGGTCCGGTCGGCGGGGCGGTAGGCGGCGATGCCGTATCCCTGGGGGGTGATGGAGGTGCCGTGGACGCACACGTCGGTGTAGGTGAGCAGGACGGTGCCGTCGGCGCGCAGGGGGGCGGCGCCGGAGATCCAGGAGGCGCTGTAGGCGGTGCCGGGGATGTGGCAGGGGGCGCCGCCGGGCAGCTGGAGGCCGGGCGGGGTGGCCAGCAGCGCCTGCGGCGGCCCGTCGCCGGGCGCGGCGGCCGTTGCGGAACCGGGGGTGGTCGCGGTGCGGGGGGTGGGGAGTTCGGTGAGGTCGGTGGGGACGCGTCCGGGTGCGGCGGTGCCGGTGGCGGCGGTCGCGCCGAGCCACAGGCCGGGGCGGGTGCCCTTCCAGGTGGAGTCGCAGAACAGCCAGAGGCTGCGGCGGCCGGTGAGGGGGGCGCTGTAGCCGCAGTCGCGGTCGATGGTGTTGCCGGGCGCGGCGGTCTCGTAGCGGGACAGGACGGGTGCGGGCGGTGCGACGCCGGGCGGGTGCGGGGGCCGCCGGTACAGCAGGACGGTGACGATCGCGGCGGTGGTGAGCAGCGCGGCGGCCAGCAGCGCGGCGGGCGGGGCCAGGCCACCGCGCCGGGGCGGTGCGGGCGGGGCGGGAGGTGCGGGGCGGGCCGTGGGGTGGGTCATGCGGCGGTCCCTCCCCTTCGGGGGTGCGGCGGCTTGCGGGTGCCAGGGTCGCGTGCCGGTGCGTGCGGCGGCAACCCCGGGCGGGCGCGAGGGCGCGGGCGGTGTGCGGGCGGGGCGGCTCAGAACCGGCGGTGAGCAGGGCCAGGACGGCGACGCCCGGGCGGTGAGCCAGGCGGCGTGGTCGCCGATGTGCCCCAAGTGCAGGGCGTGCAGGCGGACAGAGGCCGCCGCGGCGGCGCGGGCGAGAATCCCGCCGCCGCGGCGCCGAGCGTGCGCCGGTGTCGGGCGAGGTGTCGGTGCGCGACCCCGCCGGCGGCGACCCGCTCACCGACGACATCCTCGCCGGCCGCACCGCCGGCGCGTCCGCCGGCGCGTCCGCCGACGCGCCGGTCCGCGCGACCCGCGCGCCCGCGCACGCCGAGCGGCTGCGCCGGCGGTCCGCTCGGACGATGCAGCGGCTGCGCACCGACCCCGACACCGTCGAGCGGGACCTGGTGAAGCTGGTGCTGACGCTGGTGGAGCTGGTCCGGCAGCTGATGGAGCGGCAGGCGCTGCGCCGCGCCGAGGGCGGCGACCTCACCGACGAGCAGATCGAGCGGCTCGGCCTGGCGCTGATGCGGCTGGACAAGGCGATGACCCGGCTGAAGGACCACTTCGACCTGAGCGACGGCGACCTGAACCTCGACCTCGGCCCGCTGGGCCCGCTACTGCCCGAGCGACCCCCGCTGACCCGGCGCCGGGTCAGCGGGCCTGCGCGAGGGACGCGACGGACACGTCCAGTCGGTGAGGTCGGCGCCGGGGGAGGACTCCAGCAGGTGGACGGTCTGGGCGCCGACGCCGCAGCCGACCTCCAGGACGCGGGCGCCGGGCGGGTAGGCGGCGCCGGCCTGCCCGCCGGCGGCGTACTGGCCGCGGACCTGCACGTGTCGCGCGGCGTGGTCACCGACGCCTACCAGCGCCTCATCGACGACGGCGACCTCGCCGGCCGCGGCCGCGCCGGCACCATCGTCGTCGCCGCGCCCCTCACCGCCCCGCCGCCACCGTCACCCGCCCCCGGCCGGCCCGGCCGGCCCGAGCCGCCGCGGACGGTGTTCGCCGACCGGCCCGGCGCCGAGGCGTTCGACGTCCTGCGCGCCGCACCCGCCCGCATCGACCTGTCACCCGGCGTCCCCGACCTGGCCGCCTTCCCCCGCGCCGCGTGGCTGCGCGCCGAACGCCGCGTCCTGTCCACCCTGTCCGCGCCGTCGTTCGGCTACGGCGACTCGCGCGGCACCCCCGCGCTGCGCACCGCCGTCGCCGGATGGCTGGCCCGCAACCGCGGCATCCGCGCCGACCCCGCCGACATCGTCATCGTCGCCGGCACCGCCCAGGCCCTCGGCCTGCTCGCCCAGGTGCTGCGCGACGACGGCCTCGGCACCATCGCCGTCGAGGACCCCGGCTCCCTGGGCACCCGCCAGCACCTGCGGCACCAGGGCATGCGGACCCCGCCCGTCCCCGCGGGGTCTCACGCGGCCAGCAGCTCGGCGTCCCACAACTCCCGGTACGGGCCCGGCACCGCGACCAGATCCCGGTGGCGGCCGCGCTGCACCACCCGGCCGCGGTCCATCACCACCACCTCGTCCGCCGCGTCCAGCGCCGCCAGCCGGTGCGTCACCAGCAGCAGCGTCCCGCCGCCCGGCGCCGCCAGCAGGTCCCGCGTCACCGCATCGGCCATCACCGGATCCAGCGCCTCCGCCGGCTCGTCCAGCACCAGCACCGGCGGGTCGGCCAGCAGCGCCCGCGCCAGCAGCAGCCGCTGCCGCTGCCCGCCCGACAACCCGTGCCCGCCCGTCCCGATCGGCGTGTCCCACCCGTCCGGCAGCCCCTCCACCACCTCCAGGAACCGCGCCCGCCGCGCCGCCGCCTCCACCTCGCCGTCCGCCGCGCCCGGACGCGCCAGCAGCAGGTTCGCCCGCACCGACCCGGCGAACACGTGCGCGTCCTGCATCAACCCCCGCACCGCACCCCACCCGTCCCCGTCACCGTCCCCGTAGACGGCCGGGTCGCGGCCGCCGACCAGCACCGCGCCCGCCCGCGGCACCACCTCACCGGCCACCACCGCCAGCAGCGTGCTCTTGCCCGCCCCGCTCGCGCCCACCACCGCCACCCGCCGGCCCCGCTCCACCCGCAGATCCACCCCGTCCAGCGCCGCCCGGCCACCGCCCCCGTACGACACCCGCACACCCAGCAGCTCCACCCCCAGCGGCCCCTCCGGCACCGCCACCGCACCCACCGGACGCGGCGCCGGGGGAGCGGCCAGCACCGACTCCACCCGCCGCACCGCCGGCCACACCTCCCGCAGCCGCCGCACGGCCGCCGCCAGCGCCGGCACCGACTCCACCGCCGCCAGCGCCGACAGACCCGCCACCGCCGCCCCCACCTGATCCGCGCCACCGCGCAGCGCCGCCCACACCACCGCCGCCACCACGCACCCCTGCACCACCACACCCGCCCCGGCGACCAGCGCCGACACCCTCCCCGCCGCCCGCTCGGCGCGCCGCAGACCCTCGGCGGCATCCGCGGCCACCGCACCGAACCGCGCGTCCGCACCGAACACGCTCAGGTCCGCCGCGCCCTCCAGCACGTCCAGCGCCCGCACCGCCAACTCCTCACGCCCCACCGAGACCCGCGCCGCCGCCCGCCCCGACGCACCCGCCGCCACCGACGCCAGCACCGGCCCCGCCACCAGCACCCCCACCGCCAGCACCACCGCCGACGCCGACGCCACCAGCCCGCACACCGCCACACCCACGACCCCGCACACCACCGCCGCGACCCCCGGCAGCACGCACCGCAACAGCAGGTCCTGTACCGCCTCCACGTCCGACACCATCCGCGTCAGCGCCCCGCCGTCGCGCAGCCCCGCGTCCCCGCGCCGCCGCGCCGCCAGCGCGTCGAACACCCGCCCCCGCAGCTCCGCCAGCGCCCGCAGCGCCGCGTCATGGCCCGCCAGCCGCTCGGCGTACCGCAGCGCCCCCTTCGCCAGCGCGAAACCCCGCACCGCCACGATCGCCACCGACAGCACCGCCAGCTCCGGACGCTGCGACGCCCGCGCGATCAGCCACGCCGCCGTCGCGACCAGCGCCAGCCCGCACACCTCCGCCGCCACACCCGCCAGCGCCGCCGCCACCAGCCGCACCGCGTGCGGCCGCACCGCACCCCACAGCGCCCTCACGCCGCCCTACCCCCCTCGATCCCGTCCTCGATCCCGTCCTCGATCCCGTCCGCGTCCGCGCCGCCCGGCGCCGGTCCCGCCAGCCGCCCGCCCCGCAGCCGCACCACCCGGTCCGCCAGCGACAACAACGCCGGACGATGCGCCACCACCAGCGCCGTCCGCCCCTCCAGCAGCCGCGCCGCACCCCGCACCAGCGCCCGCTCACTCGCCACGTCCAACCGCGCCGTCGGCTCGTCCAGCAGCATCACCGGACCACCCGCCAGATACGCCCGCGCCACCGCCAGCCGCTGCCGCTGCCCCGCCGACACCCCCGCACCGCCCTCGCCCAGCACCGTCGCATACCCCCGCGGCATCGCCGCGACGAACCCGTCGGCGACCGCCGCCCGCGCCGCCTCCACCACCCGGTCCCGGCCCGCGTCCGGATCACCGAGCCGGATGTTGTCGGCGACCGACGCCGCGAACAGATGCGGACGCTGCGGCACCCACCCCAGCCGCCGCCGCCACGCCACCGGATCCAGCTCCGCCAGATCCACCCCGTCCACCAGCACCCGCCCCGACACCGGAGCCACCAGCCCCGCCACCACCAGCAGCAGCGTCGACTTGCCCGCACCCGACGGCCCCGTCACCGCGACCCGCTCACCCGCCCCGATCCGCAGCGACACCTCCTCCAGCGCCGCCCGCCCCGCACCCGGATACCGCACCGTCACCCGCTCCAGCACGATCTCCGGCACACCCTCGCCCACCACGGCCCGGCCCGCGCGCGACGCCGGCGGCGCGTCCAGCACCGCGAACGCCTCCTCGGCCGCCGCCACCCCCTCCGCGCTCGCATGGAACCGCGCACCCAGCGCACGCAACGGCAGATACGCCTCCGGCGTCAGCACCAGCACCAACAGCCCCGTCGACAGCGCCATCCCGCCCTCCAGCAGCCGCAACCCCACCGGCACCGCCACCACCGCCACCGACAACGCGCACACCAGCTCCAGCACCAGCGCCGACAGGAACGCCACCCGCAGCGCCCCCGCCGCCGCCCGCCGATGCTCCCGCGCCAGCGCCCGCACCACACCCGACTGGTGCCCCGTCCGCCCGAACGCCCGCAACGTCGCCAAACCCGCCACCACATCCCGGAAATGCCCACCGAGCCGCTGCAGCGACGCCCACTGCCGGCCCGTCAGCGCCGCCGTCCGCGCCCCCACCAGCACACCGAACACCGGCACCAGCGGCAACGTCGCCAGCACCACCACCGCCGACGCCCAGTCCGCCGCCGCCAGCCGCACCACCACCAGCGGCGGCACCACGCACGCCGCCAGCAACTGCGGCACGTACCCCGCGAAGAACGGGTCCACCGCGTCCAGCCCCCGCGTCAGCAACGTCACCCGCGCCCCCGCATCCACCGAAGGATCCACCGACACGTCCACCGCACCGCCCGCCAGCAGCGCCTCCCGCAGCCCCCGCTTCACCCCGACCGCCACACGCCCCGCCACCAGCGACGACACCCACACCAGCACCGCCCGGCCCGCCACCGCCGCCACCAGCCACACCAGCCGCCCCGCATCCAGACCCGCCACCGCCCCCGCCAGCACACCCGCCGCCACCACCAGCAGCACACCCTGCCCCGCCGCCAGCACACCCAGCGCCACCAGCACCCGCCCAGGCACCAGCCCCAGCAGACGCCGCTCCACACCCTTCACCCCAGCCCCCGGCTCACAGATAGGAGGGGGAGTCGACACGCCCCCAGAACGTCCGCCACACCAGCGCCTGCGACGCCCCCAGCAACGGCAGCAGCACCGCCGCCGACACCGCCGTCAACGACAGCCCACCACCCTGCGCGACCACCTGCGACCACGGCACCCGCACACCCGCCACCAGCAGCACCGCCACCAGCACCAGCCCCGACACCCCGAACCGGCCACGACCCCGCGCCGCCCGCACCGCCGCATCACCCGACAACCGCAACCGCGCGAACCCCGCACCATGCCAAGCGAACAGCACCGCCAGCGGCAACCCCAGCACACTGCCCGCGTTCAGACCCCCGCCGCCCAGCACCGACCCCAGCAGCGCCGCCCACGCCAGCGCCAGCGCCCAACTCCCCGCCACCACCGCGCCATCGCACACCGCCCGCCAGCCCGCCGCGTCCACCCGGCCGCGCAGCCACAGCCCCATGTCCCGCACGACCCACCCGAACAGCAGCACCCCCGCCACCGGATACAGATCCGCCAGCAGCCGGTGCTCCAACCCCGGGAACGCACCCGCCACCAGACCCGCCGACACCACCAGCCACACCTCGTTGCCGAGGAAGAACGGCGCGAACGACGCGATCACCACCCGCCGCTCCCGCTGGCCCCGCCCCAGCCACGGCAGCAGCATCCCCACCCCGACGTCCGCGCCCGCCAGCACCAGGTACCCGCCGGCGAACACCGCCAGCAGCACCACCGCAAGAGACACCATCACGCACACTCCCGTCCCACCGTCACAGAACCCGCACCGTCAGATAACCGAGCTCAGAACGTCGCCGACACCGCCGGCGACGACGGCGCCACCGGGGGAGAAGCCCCCAGAACCGCCCCGCCCGGACCCCGCCGCGCGACCCGCGCCAGCAGCCACGCGTTCACCCCCACCAGCACCGCGAACAGCGCCGTGAACGCCGCGAACGACACCGCGATCGTCCCCGACCCCACCCCCGGCGACAGCGCATCCCGCGTCCTCAGCACCCCGTACACCATCCACGGCTGCCGCCCCACCTCACGGAACACCCAGCCCGCCAGCATCGCGACGTAGGGGAGCGGCACCGCGCACACCATCACCACGTGGAACACCCGCCCCCGCACCAGCCACCGCCCCCACCACACCTTCACCAGCGCCACCACCGCCAGCAGCAGCATCAGCGACCACAGCCCCGTCATCACCGCCTCACCGGCGCGCGCCACCCCCGGCGCCATGTAGTCGCCCGGCCCGAACCGCGCCGTGAAGTCCGCCACCGCCGCCGCGGCGTCGTCACCGCCGGTCTTGGTCGGCTGCAGGTACTGGTACTGCATCCCACCGACGACCACCACCGGAATCACCGCCGCCATCACCGTCACCAGCCCGACCCGCATCGACCGCCGGAAGAACTCCACCTCCGCCGTCCGCCGCAGCAGGTGATAGCCGCTCACGCCCGCCACGAAGAACCCCGCCGTCAGCAACCCCCCGAACAGCACATGCCCGAACGCCAGCAGCGCCGTCGGATTGCCCAGCAGCGCCCCCGCGTCCGTCAGCCGCGCCGCCCCGTCCCGCACCTCGTAACCCACCGGACGCTGCATCCACCCGTTGGCCACCAGCACGAAGTACGCCGACAGATACGCCGTCAGCGTCACCACCCAGATCAGCCCCAGATGCACCCACCGGTTCAGCCGATTCCACCCGAAGATCCACAACCCCAGGAACGTCGACTCGACGAAGAACGCCCCGATCGTCTCCAGCGCGAGCGGCGCCCCGAAAACCCCGCCCGTCAACCGCGACATCCCCGCCCAGTTCAACCCGAACTGGAACTCCATCACCAGCCCCGTGACGATCCCCACCGCATAATTCACCACATACAGCTGCCCCCAGAACCGCGTCATCCGCGCATGCACCGCACCCCCCGACAGCGTCGCCCGCGTCTGCATCAACGCCACCAGCGTCGCCAACCCCAACGTCAGCGCCACGAACAGGAAATGCGAACCGGCCGTCAACGCGAACTGCACGCGCGCCAGCACCAACGGGTCCATCAGCACAACCCCCACGAACGATCGCCGGAAACCACGCCCCGATCATCCGGCCCCGCACCCCCTCCGCGAATCCTGCGCAAGCCCCGAACCGCACTGCACGTTTCGCGTACCGGACCCCCGCCCCCTACAACCCGGGATGTACACCGCCGCCCCGCCTACTCCCCGCGGAGAACACCACCCCGGCGCCGCCGCCCCGACACCCCCACCACCACCGCCACCACACCGAACGGCACCGCCGCCACCGCCATCAGCACCCCCGGCCCCGCCCACGCCGACCCCACCGCGTACCCGCCGAACACCGCCACCGACACCACGTCCGTCCCGAACCCCGCCAACGACGTCACCGTCGCCCGCGCCCCGTCGCCCACCCGCTCCTGCAACCGCGCGTCCACCGCCGCGACCGACCACCGGAACGCACCGAACGCCGCCGCCACCAACGGCACACCCCACACCGACCCGCCCGCCGACCCCGCCGCCAGCAGCACCGCACCCGCCCCCACCACCGGACCCAGCCACCTCCCGCCCCGCCCCGCCATCCAGCCGCCCGCCGCATCGCCCGCCATCACCACCAGCACCAGCAACGGCACCCACACCGCCGCCACCCCCGTCGCCCGCACCAGCAACGGCACGTACTCGTCCACCGACGTCACCCCCGTCACCACCGCCGCCAGCACCAGCGCACCCCGCACCGCCGGATCACGCCGCACCTGCGCCGCACCCTCCCGCAGCACCCCCGCCAACGACACCCCGCCCGCCACCCGCACCGCCCGCTCCTCCGGCAGGAACCAGCCCGCCACCGCACACCCCGCGCACGCCGCGACGCTCACCGCACCCAGCGACCGGTAACCGCCCACCGCCAGCACCGGCGACGCCACCGCGCTCGCCGCCACCACCCCCAGCAGCGCCACCGCCTCCGAACGCCCGATCAACCGCGCGTACGAACCCGCGTCCCCCGACCGCTCCAGCGCCTCGTACACCAGCGCCTGCAACGCCCCCGACCGCAGCGACGACCCCGCGCCCCACAACACGAACCCCGCCGCGAACGCCGGATACGACGGGACGAACGCCCACAGACCGAAACCCGCGCCGGCCAGCAGGGGAGCGGCCACCAGCAGCGACCGCCGCGAGAACACGTCCGCCCACAGCCCGGCGGGCAGCTCGACGACGAAACCCGTCACCGACCAGACCACGAACAACGACGAGATCTGCGCGGCCGACAACCCGGCCTCGGCGAACAGCACCGAATAAACCGGATAAAGAAGAATGAAGTCCTCAAGGAAGGCGTAGACATACAGCCTGCGAGCCAACCCGGACCCGGGGGAGAAGCGTCAACATCGCCACGTCATACCGCGACCCTAAGCACACAGAACCGTCAGCGCCACTCAATACCCTGCCCGCGCCCGCCCGCACCCGGAGAGCACCACCATGACCACACTGCCGAACCGCCCCAACACCGCCCTGCTCGTCATCGACGTCCAGAACGGCGTCATGGCCGACGCCCACCAACCCGACTGGTCACACCGACGAGGCGGACAAGCCGCCCCGCCGGTCGAGCGCGCCCGCGCCGGCCCCTCTCATGGCCGCTACTTAACATAATGTTCATTATCGACCATCCAGGGGAGCCGGGATGAGAGGGGCGTTGGCGACGGATTCACCGCGGTGCGACGGGTCAATGCCGCCAGGGCGTGACCACGTGATAGCCGACGTGTCCGCCGGTGTCGGCGAGCTCGCGCGTCAGCCGATGCCGGATGATCAGCGTGCCGATGCAATGCTCGCCGGACACGTACCAGTACGTGCTGTACGGCACGCCCCGGCGATGCCCGACGGTTCGGGCCGAAGGAGTCGCGGACCGTCGAGGTCGGCGGGACGAGCCGCGGAGGCTGGTCGAGTGCGGGCATCGCCCGCCATTGTCGCGCTCGGCTCGGGCCCGCGAGGTGCCGGGCCACTCCCCGGCCGAAGGCGATGCGGCGCATCCCGGGCCGGCATCCCAGATGATCAAGGTTTGGGGCGCCCGAGCAGAAGGCGTGGAGTGCTGCATGTCCGTTTGCGTTGGACGCTCGCTTCCTATCTCAAACCAGACAGAATCCAGGTTCTGTCTGGTTTGAGTAGTTTGTTGTTGTTTGTCCAGTGCGGGCTGAGCGGGCTCGCGGTGGCGGGATCTCTAGGGTGATCGGCATGACGGTCGTGCGCTCTATCGCTCTGTTCCTGCTGGCCGCACTGGCGGAGATCGGTGGTGCGTGGCTGGTGTGGCAGGGCTGGCGGGAGCATCGGGGGCCGTGGTGGATCGCGGCGGGCGTGGCCGTGCTCGGGGCCTACGGGTTCGTGGCGACGTTGCAGCCCTCCCCCGACTTCGGCCGGGTCCTGGCCGCCTACGGCGGCGTGTTCGTCGCGGGATCGCTGGCGTGGGGCGTGGCCGTCGACGGGTTCCGGCCGGACCGGTGGGACCTCGCCGGCGCCCTGGTCTGCCTGGCCGGCGTCGGTTTGATCATGTACGCGCCGCGCTCGTGACCTACGCGGCGGTGAGGTCGATGAAGCGCAGGGCGTTGCGGACGGCCGCTCCCCCGGGATCGTTGTTGAAGTAGACGTAGGCGTCGTCGGCTCCGCCCAGCCGGTCGGCCCAGGCGCGGAGCGTGGCGTCGTCGTAGTTCGGCGGGGTCATTGAGGCGTTTCATGTGGGTGAGGTAGCGGCTGGCCTTGACGGCCATGACGAAGCCGGGCGGGGTGTTGTCGCGCCAGGCCTCGAAGGTGTCGCGTCTGGGGAGGCGGTAGAAGGCGTTGTTGTTCTCGACGGTGGTGAAGACTTCGCCGTGGCGGTGCAGCCAGGCGCGTTGCGGGACGCCGGGCGGGTAGAGGACGTCGCGCCAGTCGGTGTACTGCCATCCGGATGTGCCGATCAGCACGGGCCGCTCCTCTCCCCCGGGATGGTTCGTCGGATGCGGTGGTACCCGCCTGGGGGGCGGTTTTGTCGGTGGCGGGCTGTAGCGTCCGGCGGGTGCGTCCTGCCGATCTTCAGCGTGTGACCGTGGCCGAGGCTGTCGACCGTTATGCGGAGATGGTTCGGGCGAAGTGCTCGACGGGCGCGCTGGCGCCGGCGTCGGCGGAGCTGTACGTGCGGGACGTGGTGACGTTCGCGGAGCTGGCGGGCGCGGACCGGGTGCTGGACGATCTGACGGGGGCGGACGTCGATGAGGTGCTGCTGGGGTTCGCGCGCAAGCCGGACGGGCGGCGTCGCGCGGCGGGGTCCGGGTCGGAGGCGGAGGGCGGTGGCGCGGTACAGAGCGCGTCGTCTCAGGCGCGGTTCCGGCGGTCGGTGTCGGCGTTCTTCAGGTACGCGGTGGTGGCGGGGTGGGTGCAGTTGGACCCGATGGTGGCGGTGACGGTGCGGCCGAAGCATCGGGGCGGGTTGCGGGCGGAGCGGCGGGCGTTGACGGTGGAGCAGGCGGAGGGGTTGCTGGGGGCGGCGCGGGATATGGCGGAGGCGGGTCCGGCGCCGCGGCGGCGGGTGGATCAGCGGACGGAGTTGCGGGACGGGTTGATCGTGTTGTTGCTGGCGGCGGTGGGTCCGCGGGTGTCGGAGCTGACGCGGGCGAACGCGGAGGACTTCTTCGTCAACGGGGGGATGCGGTATTGGCGGATCTTCGGGAAGGGCGGGCGGACGCGGGATGTGCCGCTTCCTCGTCCGGTGGTGGAGGTGCTGGACGCGTATCTGGCGGAGGGGCGGGTGCTGTTGGATCGCGGGGTGGAGCCGCGGGCGCTGCTGTTGTCGTGGCGGGGGCGGCGGTTGGCGCGGGGTGATGTGCAGGCGGTGATCGACCGGGTGCTGGAGGGGGTGGAGCCGGGGCGGCGGCGGAGTGTGACGCCGCATGGGTTGCGGCATACGACGGCGACGCATCTGCTGGCGGCGGCGACGGACATGGATGCGGTGCGGCGGGTGCTGGGGCATTCGGATCTGTCGACGTTGGGGCGGTATCGGGATGAGTTGCCGGGTGAGTTGGAGGCGGCGATGCGGGTGCATCCGTTGCTGGGGCCGGTGGAGCGGGGGTGAGCGGCCGGGTGGTCCTCCCCCGGGTGGCCGCTCCCCCGGCCCTTTGCGGTGGGGTCATAGGAGGGTGCGGGCGAGGGTGTAGGCGGCGGTGAGGTCGGTGCCGCGGTAGTCGAGGGCGGCGATGCCGGCGAGGTGGTGGTCGGCGTTGACGGCGATGGTGTTGGTGAGGTGGCGGAAGAGGGGTGCGTCGGACATGGAGTCGCCGTAGGCGACGCATTGGTCGGTGGTGAGGCCGTGGTGGGTGCGGAGTTCCTCGGTGATGCGGACCTTGTCGTCGGGGTTAAGGATGCCGGTGGTGTCGAGGGGTGTGGTGGTGAACGGGAGCGGGGGGAAGCGGGAGGCGATGACGTAATCGAAGCCGAGGTCGAGGAGGTGGCGGGCGAAGAAGTCGGGCGACATGGTGATGACGGCGCAGTGTTCGCCGCGTGCGCGGATGTCGGCGCAGACGTCGGCGATGCCGGTGAGCCAGGGGCTTGCGGTGTAGGCGGCGGTGACGTGCTGGGGGGTGAGGTGGCGCCAGAGGCGGTGGATCTCGGTGGAGAAGCTGCGGGTGTCGAGGGTGCCGGCGGCGAAGCGGGCTTCGAGGGCGTGGAGTTCGGTGAGGGTGCCGAGGTGGCGGGCGAGTTGGAGGTTGGCGGTGGTTCCGTTGAGGAGGGTGCCGTCCATGTCGAAGATGTGCAGGTTTCCCACGTGATGTGAGTGTGCTGGACGGCGGTGGTGCTGGGCGAGTCGGTTTCTGGTCCGTGGTGGGCGGTTGCTGTGGCGGGCGCGGGCGGGGACGCGGTGGTGCGAGGCGGTGGGGCTGTCTTTGGTCGGGTCGGGGGTCGACTTCTGGGTGATGCGCGGTGTTTGCGGCGCGGGTGATCGTGTGGCGTGCCAAGCTCTACGGGATGGTGAACGTGGGGTGAACTCCGGCGGTCCGTCCGGTGTCTGATGTGGTGCCGGGCGGCCGTCTCGATCGTGAGGGAGAGCATGCAGGCGCCAGATTTCAGCGTCGATCTGTACCGGGACGTCACCGAGTGGGCGTGGGGTACGCCGTCGTGGGTGCATTCGGTGGCGGACGTGGGGACGAACGCGGGGCTGCTGTTGTTCGCGGTGCTGTTCGTGGCGGGCTGGTGGCGGGCGCGGGGCCTGGACGGGCGGGCGATGGGGCTGGCGTTGTCGGCGCCGGTGGCGATGGTGGCGGCGTATCTGGTGAGCGAGGTGTCGAAGGATTTCCTCCGGGAGGAGCGGCCGTGCCGGGCGGTGCCGGGGGCGGTGCACATCGCGTCGTGTCCGCCGCCCGGGGACTGGTCGTTCCCGAGCAATCACGCGACGATCGCGGCGGCGTCGGCGGCGGCGCTGGTGGTGGTGTGGCGGGCGCTGGCTCCGCTGGTGCTGCCGTTGGCGGTGCTGATGGCGTTCTCGCGGGTGTTCGTGGGGGTGCATTATCCGCACGATGTGGCGGCGGGGTTCTGTGTGGGGGTGGTGGTCGCTCCGGTGGTGGCGCTGGTGCTGGTGCGGGCGGCTGAGCCGCTGGTGGACTTCCTGCGGGGGTTCGCGGTGGGGGCGGTGCTGCTGGGGGCGCGTCCGGTGGCTGCTCTGGCGGGTGCTGCGCGTGCGGGCGCGGTGCGGGTGCCGGCGGCCGCGGGTGGTGTGACGCGGGTGGACGATGCGGCGGTGACGATGCCGGACGTGATGGGCGGCGTGCGGGGTGTCGGCGGCGCCGGCGAGGGCGGGGGTGCGGTGGGGCGGCATCATCGGCCGGGTTCGTAGCGTCGGCGGGTCGTGGGCGGGCCGTTCCGGTGGTGGCACCGGGGCGGCCCGTTCGGTTCGTCGGGGCGGGCGCCGGGTTCCTGCCGAAAGTGGGGGTCGGGGGTGGCGTTCGGGCAGTGTGGGGCCGCTCCCCCGCCGTTCAGGTTCGGGCGGTGTCGGAGTGTCGAGCCGGAGGGGCGGTGTGGTGATCGCGTTGCGTGGTCTGACGAAGCGGTACGGGGGCAGGACGGCGGTGGACGGTCTGTCGAGGGTGCCGGCGGCGAACACGGCGGTGAACACCCGCAGCACCGGGCGGGCGCGGGGCGTGCGGAGCCCGGTGAGGTAGGACATGACGGGCATCGCCAACGCGAAGTTGCCGTGCACGCCGATCAGCGCGATGGCGGTGAGCAGGGCGGCGGTCGGGCGGGTCCGGGAGATCGTGACGGCGGCGGCCAGGACACCGAGGCCGGCGATCCGCAGCCACCAGGACGGGGTGTCCGGTGCGAGCGGTGACAGCAGGTCGAACGCGACGGGCAGCGCCAGGATCGCCCACAGCGCGATGTCCTTGACCAGCAGGGATCTGCGGGGCCGGTGGACGGCGGCGCGAGCCTCGCGCAGCGCGCCGTTCACGGCGCGGGAGACGCGGCCGCCGGTCGGCCGGGCGGCCGCGGGCGCGGGGCGGGCGTGTGCCGCTCCCCCGGGCGCCGCGGGACGGTGGTGGGGCCGGGTCGTTCACCCGGCCCACGGTACAAGCCGGTGATCTGCGGTGATACTGCCGAAAGTCAGGGGCCGCTACGGTGGGCGGGTGACCGTGCCCTCGCCGCGCCCCGGGCGCCCCGGGCGGCCCGCCGCGCCCGGCCTGTCCGGCCCGTCGAGTCCGCCGGCGCCGTCGTGGTCGGTGCGGTTCCGGCGGGAGTGGGACCGCCGGTGGAGCCGCGGCCGGGCCGGCGAGGCGGTGCCGGCGGTGGCGGCGCTGGCGGTCACGCTGGTGATGAGCGCGGTCGCGGTCAAGCCCGGGGACCGCCCGCTGTGGCCGGGCGGGCTGGCGCTGATCGCGGTGGCGACGCTGGCGCTGGCGTGGCGGCGCCGGCATCCGGTGGTGCCGCTGGTGGCGGCGACCGCGGTGCCGCCGCTGTACTACCCGCTGGGGTATCCGGACGGGCCGATCGCGTTCGTGTTCCTGGTGGCGCTGTTCAACGCCGCGGTGCGGTGCCGGCTCGCCGTGTCGCTGGGCGCGGTGATCGTGGTGAACGCGGGGTTCCTGACCACCTCGGCGCTGCGGGGCGGGGACGGCGGCGATCCGGACGCGGTGGCGGACGCGCGGGGCGTGGCGTCGCTGTCGCTGGCGCTGCTGCTGATGGTCGGGATCGGGCAGTACGTGCGGGGGCGGCGGATCCGGGTCGAGGAGGCCGAGCGGCGCGCCGCCGCGGCCGAGCGCGGCCGGGAGGAGGAGGCGCTGCGGCGGGAGGCGCAGGAGCGGCTGCGGATCGCGCGGGAGCTGCACGACGTGCTCGCGCACCAGATCTCGCTGATCAACGTGCAGGCGGGCGCGGCGCTGCACCGGCGCGACGATCCGGCGCGGGCGTACGCTGCGCTCGAGGCGATCAGGGCGGCGAGCCGGCAGACGCTGCGGGAGCTGCGCGGGGTGCTGGGGGTGCTGCGGCAGGTGGACGAGCCCGCCGGCGGGTCGGGGCCGGTGGAGCCGGTGCCGTCGCTGGCGCGGGTGGGTGAGCTGCTGGAGCGCGCGTCGGCTGCGGGGTTGCGGGTGCGGCGGGCCGGCGACCTCGCCGCCGGGGACGGCGACGACGCGGCGGGCGGTGCGGGCGGTGGGCGGCCGGCGGCGGTGCCGGCGCCGGTCGGGCTGGCCGGGTACCGGATCGTGCAGGAGGCGCTCACCAACGTCGTGCGGCACGCGGGTGCGGAGACGGTGACGGTGGAGGTGCGGTGCACTGCGGACGCGGTGATCGTGCAGATCGACGATGATGGGGCGGGCCCGCCCGGCGGGTCGGCCGGCGGCAACGGGCTGCGCGGGATGCGGGAGCGGGCGGTCGCGGTGGGCGGTGAGCTGACCGCGGGGCCGGGTCCCGGCGGCGGGTTCCGGGTGCGGGCGCGGCTGCCGCTGGACGCCCCGGCCGATCGGCGGGCGCACGACGAGGGAGCGGGAGAACAGGTGGCGGACGGGGAAGCGGAGCGGGCGATGCGGGAGGACACGTGATCCGGGTGGCGCTGGCCGACGACCAGACGCTCGTGCGGGCCGGGTTCCGGTCGATCCTGGAGGGCGAGGACGACATCGAGATCGTCGCCGAGGCCGGGGACGGTGAGCGGGCGGTGCGGCTGGCGCGCGAGCTGCGCCCGGACGTGGTGCTGATGGACGTGCGGATGCCGGTGCTGGACGGTCTGGAGGCGACCCGGCGGATCGTGACCGACCCCGCGCTGGCCGCCGTCAAGGTGGTGATCTTGACGACGTTCGATCTGGACGACTACGTGTACGGGGCGATCAAGGCGGGTGCGAGCGGGTTCCTGGTGAAGGACACCGAGCCGCCGGAGCTGATCCACGGGGTGCGGGTGGTGGCGCGCGGTGACGCGCTGCTGGCGCCGGCGGTGACGCGGCGGCTGATCGCCGAGTTCGCGTCCCGGATCTCCGCGCCGCCGCCGGCGGTGGAGCTGGACGCGCTGACCGCGCGGGAGCGGGAGGTGCTGGAGCTGGTCGCGCAGGGCCTGTCGAACGAGGAGATCGCCGGGCGGCTGGTGCTGTCGCCGGCGACGGCGAAGACGCACGTCAGCCGTATCCTGGCCAAGCTGGGGGCGCGGGACCGGGCGCAGCTGGTGGTGCTGGCCTACGAGTCGGGGATGATCCGTCCCGGCTGGCTCGGCTGACCCCGGGCCGCGCGGGCCGGTGCGGGGTGCAACGGGCCGGGCGGCGGCGGTGTTGAAGGGGATGTGACGGTTACCGACGAGGTTTCGATCCGGCCCGGCGCGGCGGCCGGCGGCGGCACCGCCGCGGATGCCGGGGGCGACGCGGCGGGCGCGCGGGTCGTCGCGGCGCTGTCCGGCGACCTGGACGGCGGGTTCGCGGTGATGTACGAGGCGTACCGGGGGCCGGTGTTCTCCACCGCGCTGCGGCTGTGCGGCCGGTGGGCGGAGGCCGAGGACCTGTCCGCCGAGGCGTTCCTGCGCGCCTACCGGGCGCTGTGCGGGTACGGGCCGGAGCGGATCGCGGACCTGCGGCCGCGGGCGTGGCTGCTGACCATTGTGACGAACGTGTGGCGCAACGGGCTGCGCAGCGCGGCGCGCAAGCCGCCGCCGGGGCCGCTGGAGGACGCGCCGGACCCGCCCGACCCGGCCGAGGGCGTGGAGGACGCGGCGGCACGGCACGAGACGGGGCGGGAGCTGGCGGGGCTGCTGGCCGAGCTGCCGGCGGCGCAGCGCGCGGCGGTGGTGCTGCGGCACGTCACCGACCTTCCGGTCGCGGAGGTCGCGGAGGTGATGGGGGTGCCGGAGGGCACCGCGAAGTCGCACGTGTCGCGCGGCCTGGCGCGGCTGCGCCGCCTGCACCGGGATGAGGGCCGGCTGCACCAGGATCAGGAAGGAGGGGGTGCCCGATGAGCGGCATCGATCCCGCGTCCGACGCGCTGCTGGAGGGCCTGGCCGGGCTCGCCGCCGACGCGCCGCCCGCGCTGCTGGACCGGATCGCGGCGCGCCGCGTCGAGGTGGACGGGCCGCTGGAGGAGCTGCGGGTGGCGTTCACCGACCGCGGTGTGGCGTACGTGCGGGCCGGGCTGGACGAGGAGGAGTTCACCGCGTCGTTCCGGGCGCGGTTCGCGCGGCCGCTGCTGCCCGCCGACGCGCCGCCGGCGGGGCTGGCGGCGGCGTTGCGGACGGGGCGGCCGGGCGGTCTACGGCTGGACCTGCGGGGGCTGAGCGGGTTCGAGGCGGCGGTGCTGCGGGCCGCGGCGTCGATCCCGCGCGGGCAGACCCGCCCGTATGCGTGGGTGGCGCGGCGCGCGGGGCGTCCGAAGGCGGTGCGGGCGGTCGGGTCGGCGCTGGGCCGCAACCCGGTGCCGCTGCTGATCCCCTGCCACCGGGTGACGCGGTCGGACGGGTCGCTGGGCGAGTACGTGTTCGGGGCGGCGGCCAAGGAGCGGCTGCTGCGCGCCGAGGACGTCGACGTGGACGAGGTCGAGGGGCTGGCGCGGCGGGGGGTGCGGCTGGTCGGCAGCGACACCACCGGGATCGTGTGCTTCCCGACCTGCGCGGACGCCCGCCGGATCGCGCCGTCGCACCGGCGCGGGTTCCGGGATCTGGGCGCCGCGCGGGCCGCGGGGTACCGGCCGTGCGGGCACTGCCGTCCGGACGGCCCCGACCCGTCCCCCGCCTGACCCGCCCGGCCGGGTGCGGCGGGTGTCAGCGGCGGCCGGCCAGCAGGACGCCGGCGCCGCCGAGGACCAGGCCGGCGACGGCGAGCGGGTCCAGCGCCTGCGATGAACGCGCTGCTCCACAGCAGGACGAACACCGCCGGCATCGTCGCGGTCCCCGTGGGTGCGGCGCCGGTGCGGGTGCCGGTGGGGGTGCCGGTCCGCTCCTCCGGTGCCGCCGGCCGGGCGTCCGCTCGGGGCGCGGTGCCGCGGGGCGGTGGGGCCGGGGTGCGCTGGACCGTCCTGGAGCACCTCCATCAGTAACCGGTCATGACGGTTATTCTTCCTCGGGCCGCCGCCAGTAACCTGTCAAGGCGGTTACGATGGGGGGGATGGTGTTCACCTTCCACTCCGGCGACCTCGCCCTGGACCTCGCCGGGACCGTCCAGCACCGCCGCGACGACCGCCGCGACCTGCTCACCTCCCCCGCCGACCTGGCCCGCTGGAGCGTCGCCGCCGGCCTGGTCACCGACCCGCCCCCGGTGAGCGCCGCCGACCTCGCCGCCGCGATCGACCTGCGCGAGGCGATCTACCGCGCCGCCACCGCCGTCCTGCACGGCGCCGCCCCCGCCGCCGTCGACCGCGACCTGATCAACCGGCGGGCCGCCGCGCCGCCGCCCGTCCCCCGCCTCACCGGCGACGGCGGCGTGCACCGCGACGGCGACGCCGGCGCCGTCCTGGCCGCCGCCGCACGCGCCGCCGTCGACCTGCTCGCCGCCGCGGCCGCCCCCGGCGACCGGGACGGCGCCGGCGCCGGCGCGGGACGCGGCGTCCTCAAGGAATGCCAGGCCGACCCCTGCACCCGCCTGTACCTGGACACCTCCCGCCGCCGCACCCGCCGCTGGTGCGACATGAGCCAGTGCGGCAACCGCGCCAAGGCCGCCGCGTTCCGCGCCCGCCGCACCTCCCCCGACGCCCGCGCCTGACCCCCGGGCCGCGCCGCCCGCCGCGCGCCCGCCGCCCGCCGCGCGCGCGTGTAGAGCGGCCTCTGGCGGGAATGGGGCCGTCCACCTGCAGGGACGACTGAGGGGGAACACCATGCGGGTCGTCGTCACCGGCGCCACCGGCAACATCGGCACCAGCACCGTCGAAGCGCTCACCGCCGATCCCCGCGTCACCTCCGTCCTCGGGCTGTCGCGCCGCGGACCCGGCGCCCGCGGCGCCGGCGGCGGCGACACCACCGAATGGGCCCAGGCCGACGTCACCGACACCGACCTGGTCCCGCTGCTGCGCGGCGCCGACGCCGTCGTCCACCTCGCCTGGCTGTTCCAGCCCACCCACCGGCCCGCCGTCACCTGGGACTCCAACGTCGTCGGCACCACCCGCGTGCTGGACGCCGTCGCCGACGCCGGCGTGCCCGCGCTCGTGGTGGCCTCCTCCGTCGGCGCCTACTCCCCCGGCCCCAAGGACCGCGCCGTCGACGAGTCCTGGCCCACCCACGGCTGGCCCGGCGCCGCCTACAGCCGCGAGAAGGCCTACGCCGAACGCCTCCTGGACGCCTTCGAGGCCCGCCGCCCGCAGACCCGCGTCGTGCGGCTGCGCCCCGGATTCGTGTTCGAACGCCAGAGCGCCGCCCAGCAGCGCCGCCTGTTCGCCGGCCCGCTGGTGCCCGGCCGGCTCGTGCGCCCCGGCACCGTCCCGTTCGTCCCCGACCTGCCCGGCCTGCGCTTCCAGGCGCTGCACTCCGCCGACGCCGGGCGCGCGTTCGCGCTCGCCACGCTCGGCGACGCCCGCGGCGCCTTCAACATCGCCGCCGACCCCGTCATCGACCCCGGCGTCCTGGCCGGCCTGCTGGACGCCCGCCCCGTCCGGCTGCCCGCCCGCGGCGTGCGCGCCGCGCTCGCCGCCGCCTGGAACCTGCACCTGGTGCCCGCCTCGCCCGGCCTGTTCGACCTGGCCCTGCAAGTGCCGATCATGGACACCGCGCGCGCCCGCGACGAGCTCGGCTGGACGCCCGACCGCACCGCCCGCGACGCGATGGCCGAGTTCCTGGAGGGCCTGCGCACCGGCGCCGGACGCGACACCCCGCCCCTGGCGCCGGGCGCCGGCGGCCCCACCCGCGCCCGCGAGATCGCCACCGGCGCCGGCCGCAAGCCCTGACCCGCCGCCCCGCACAGTCCTGGTCCGCACGCCCCGGCCGAACACCCACAGGAGGTCACCCGATGCCGACCATCACACCAGCCCACCTGCACGAACTGCTGGCCTCCACCGACCGCGACGCCGCGCTCGTCGTCGTCGGCGGGCACGCCGCCATCGTCTCCCCCATGCCCGGCGGACGCGGCGAACCGGCCGACGCCATGGTGATCACCACCCGGGACGCCGTCATCGCCGAACTGGACACCGGCGCCAACGACGAGCAGCTCGAGCGGCTCGCCCAGCGGCTCGACACCGCCCTGGACAGCCTCGGCGGCTGACACCCCCCGCATCCCCGGCCGCGACCGGACCCACCCGGCCCCGGCACGCGCCCCTCAGACCGGCACCTCGATGTGGCCGGGCGCGCCGCGCGCCACCTCGGCGCGGCCCGCGGTGACCTGCGCCGCCCACGCCTCGAACGCCTCCACCTCCGCCAGGGGCACCGCCACGTCCGCCTCCACCGCGGCGCCGTAGCGCACGTCCGACGGCTGCGCGCCGCGGCCGTGCAGATCCCCCAGGAACCGGCCCGCCAGCGCGTGCTCCACCCGCACCGTCACCGTCAGCACCGGCCGCAGCTCCACCACCCCGACCGCGTCGACCGCCTCCGACACCGCCTGCCCGTAGGCGCGCACCAGCCCGCCCGCCCCCAGCTTCACCCCGCCGAAGTAGCGGGTGACGACCGCGACCGTGCCGGTCAGCCCGCGCCGCACCAGCACCTCCAGCATCGGGATCCCCGCCGTCCCGGCCGGCTCCCCGTCGTCGCTGCTCTTGGTGATCTCGCCGTGCTCGCCGACCACGTACGCCGAGCAGTTGTGGGTGGCGTCGCGGTGCGCGCGGCGGTGCCGCGCCAGGAACCGCACCGCCTCGTCCTCGTCGGCCGCGCGCGCCAGCGTGCACACGAACCGGGACCGGCGGATCTCCAGCTCGCGGGAGCCCCCGCCTTTGATCATGCGCATGTCGGTCCCGAGTCTAGGCGCCGCACCGCCCGGCCCGCCGGGCTCAGCCCCGGGGGAACGGCCACGGGTTGGGGGCGCACCCGTACAGGGACTTGGTCTGCTGCACCATCACCGGCGCGAGACGGCCCTTGCCCGGGCACCCCAGGTGGTCGTGGCCCAGCGCGTGCCCGACCTCGTGGTTGATCACGTACTCGCGGTAGGAGGCCAGGTCGCGGCCGTAGGACGCGGCGCCCTCGCCGTAGCGCAGGGCGTTGATCACCGAGCGGTTCCCCTGCCGGCACGACAGCTCCCCGCCGGTGACCAGCGGCGCGCACATCCGGTCGGTCAGCGCCGGGCTCGACAGCGACACCCGGAACCGCACCGGCCCGCGGCTCACCCGCTCGAACCGCATGGTGCCGCCGTGCCCCCAGCTGCGCGGGTCGTCGAGGACCCGCTGCACCTGCGCCGCGAAGTCCGCGCCCGTGATCGGCAGGCCCCGCTCGACCTCCACGGCGTAGCGCACGAGGGTGCCGCGCGTCCCCTTCGGCTCGGCGGTGCCCGGCACCACGGCGTACCGGCCGCTCGCCGCATGGGGGATCTGGACGCGGGGCGGCTGGCGGCGGCCGTTGACCAGCGGCCCCTGCACCACCGCCGTGCCCGCCTTGCCCGCGGCCCGCCCGGACGGCGGCGCCGGCGGGGACGCCGTGCCCGCACCCGGCTGCGGGGCCGACGTCGGGGCCGCAGCGGTGCGGGCGTGGTCGCCGCCGCGGCCCAGCGCCAGCCACGCCGCGGCGCCGGCGCCCAGCACCGCCGCCA
>NZ_WBMS02000044.1:0-12765 GCF_008923205.2 Actinomadura physcomitrii
GTCAAGGGTGGACGAAGTCCATCGCGTAGCGACGCCGAAGGCGCCCTTGACTTTGGAGGGGCGGCCCCGTACGCAAGCGCCACCCCACCACCCGAACACCCCTCATGCCTAGAGAGCGACATCCATTATCCGAGATACAAGACCTCCCTATGGCCTTTCCGTATCTGCCTCAGGACATCGCGCACAACTCACCTTGCAGGCGGTCAAACCTCGTATACACCACAAATTCGCTGCGCTTCGTCTGTGGGGGCGTGCGGCGGGTGGGCGGGTGGGCGGGAGAGCTTTCTCGAGTTCGAGTAGGCGCCCGCCCGTACGCATGCGTCCTAAATGGAAGGTGACGTGCGTCTGCGGCATCGAATCTCGGCGGACGAGGGGGACGCATGGCATCGGCGACCGGCCGTTGGATTCGAACGGCGCGAATTCGCAGAGCGGGTTGACCTCGCAGAGTGGCGGGATAGCGCCGTTGCTGCCTGGTGGCGAGCCGATCGAGGAGGTGCTGCGGCGGGCGCAGTTCTTCGTCCCCGGAAAACCGTCCGGTGACTACTGGCGGCTTCATCGGCACGGCGGGCGGAATGCCGAGGAGTTCTATCGGGAGCGGTGGCGGTACGACCGGGAGGTCCGTTCGACTCATGGCGTGAACTGCACGAGATCGTGCTCGTGGAAGGTGTACGTCAAGACGGCATCATCACGTGGGAGACGCAGCCTGGTACCTGTGGCGGCCCAACGTCGTCTACCGGGACCGGCGCGCCGGGCCGCCGCCCGCGCCGGGCCGCCGCCCGCGCCGGGCACCGGCGGGCGGCGCCGGCGCAGGATCGGCGTGCCGTGCTGACCGCTCACGCGGCCTTCACGCGCCGGTCCGCCGGTGCCAGGACGCGACCAGGGTGCGGTTGCCGACGCCGAGTTTGTCGAGGATGTGGGAGATGTGGTTCTCGACGGTCCGTTCGGACAGGTGCAGGCGCCCCGCGATCTGGCGGTTGGTGAGGCCTTCGGCGATCAGCGCGGCGACCTGCCGTTCCCGTGCCGACAGCGGGCCCGGTCCGCCGGCGTCGGCGAGCGCGCGGGCCTTGTCCGCCAGCGGTGCCATGCCGAGCCGTTCGGCCAGGCCGAGGGCCGTCTCCCGGTGCGCCGCCGCCGCCCGGACGTCGCCGGGGCCCCGGCGTACGGTGCACAGGCGGGCCAGCTCCAGGTGGCCATGGCCTGGTACGGCGGCGAACCGAGCGCCCCGCTCTCCGCCAGCGCGGCGGTGAGGTGGGTCCCGGCGGCTTCGACGTCCTCCATGAGCAGCGCGAGCCGTCCGAGGTGCAGGCTGACGGGCCCACCCCAGGGCGTGTGGGCGGGGCCGACCGACTGGCGGCCCGCGAACGGCAGCAGCGTCGCGTAGACGGCGGGCGCCCCGTCCGTCTCGCCGAGCAGGCTCAGCAGCTCCGCGTGCCCGGCCGAGATGACCAGCCATTCGGCGGCGGGCGCGGGCACCTGGCCGGAGTGCGGGGCGACGCTGCGCCAGATCGTCGCGGCCTCGTCCCGCCGTCCGAGATGGGCGAGGACGACCGCGAGCCAGGACCGGGCGAAGAACGGGCCATGCTCGCTGAGCCGGCGGACCAGCGGCTCCACCTCCGCCAGGCCCTCGCCGGTGAGCATCGCGGCGTGCGCGGCGAACACCAGGTCGAGGTGCTCGGCGCCGCCGTGCCGGCAGCGCCGCCCGAGCGCGAGCGCCTCCGCCGCGAGGGCGCGGCCCTCGGCGAAGCGGCCTTCCGCGAACGCGACGGCGGCCCGGGCGAGGAGCAGCCGCCACCGCCACAGCGGCTCGCCGGACCGTTCGACGTGCCCGGTGAACGCGGCGAGTTCCGCGTCGAAGTCGACGCGGCGGCCCAGCTCGGCGAACCCGTCCATGCGCCAGGCGTGCCCCCAGAGCGCGGCCTCCGGCAGCGTCCGGCCGAGGAGCGCGGCGCGCTCGCCCAGCGCCAGCCGCTCCCGGACGTGGCGCCCGTTGACGAGCTCGGTGTGCCGGGCCTGCAGGGCGAGCAGCAGCACGTCGGGGTCGCCGGTGCCCTCCGCGGCGGCCAGCGCGCGTTCGCCGAGGGCGGGGCCCGCGCCGGCGGTGCTCGCCCACGGGTCCGCGGTGATCGCGAGCTGGGCGAGCAGCCGCGTCTCGCGGACCGGGTCGGCACCGCCGAGCAGCGCCAGCGCGTCCCGGCACAGCGCGTGGACCTGCGCGGTCAGCGGGGAGAACGCGAGGTCGCGCGGGACCGTCGCGGCGTCGGCGACGACCCCTGCGGCACCGGTCGCGCGGCCGAGGTCGGCCGCCTCGCGGCAGTGCCGCCAGCCCTCCTCCACCTCGCCGCCGCGGAACTCGCAGCGCGCCAGCTCCACCAGCAGCCCGGCGCGGACGGCGGCGGCTCCGGCGCCGGGCAGGGCGAGCGCCGCGCGGTACTGCGCGGCGGCGTGCTCGTGGGCGAGCCGCGCGACGGCCTGCCGGGCGGCTTCGAGGGTCGCCTCCAGCGCCCGCTCGGCGTCGCCGGCCTCGCGCAGGTGGTTGGCGAGCGCCTCGGCGGTGCCGTCCGCCCGCACCGCCTCGGCGGCCAGCGCGTGCAGCCGCCGCCGCTCCGCCGTGCCGAGCCGGGAGTAGAGGGCCTCCTGGACGAGGGCGTGGGAGAACCGGGCCGTCCCGCCGAGTCCACGCGGACGAGCCCCGCCGCCACCGCCTCGTCGAGCGCCTCGGGCGGCTCGCCCGTGACCCCGGTGAACACCGCCAGCGGGAACTCGCGGCCGAGGACGGCCGCGCGCCGCACCGCCTCGGCGGCGGCCGGGCCGAGCCGTCCGGCGCGCTGCTCGATCACGTCGCGGACGCCGCTCGGCAGGCCCGCGGTGTCGCCGGTCGCCTTCCGCAGCCGCAGCAGCTCCAGCAGGAACAGCGGGTTGCCGCCGGAGCGTTCGCGCAGGCCGGCGAGGTCGCGGTCGGTGAGCTCGCGGCCGAGCTCGTCCGCCGCCAGCCGTCCGGTCTCGGCCGGCGTCAGCCCGCCGAGGACCATGGGGGAGCAGGCCCGCCCGCGCAGGACGCGGCGCAGCGCCGCAGGCGCCTCCGGGCCCCGGTACAGGCCGACGAGCAGCAGCCGCACGTCCGGCGCCTCGGCGGCCACGACCTGCAGCAGCGACAGCGAGGACGGGTCGGCTCGGTGCAGGTCGTCCAGGACCAGCAGCAACCCCGGCCCGGCGGCGTCCCGGACCAGCTCGGCGACCTCGTCGAACAGCCGGGTCCTGCTGCCGGCCGCGAGGTCGGGGGGCGGGGAGGCCGAGCGCGCGGAAGGCCTGCGTCCAGGGCCGGTAGGGCGCGGCTCCCTCGCCTTCGAGGCACGCGCCCCACGCGGTGCGGACGCCGTCCGCGCGGGCGCGCCGCACCAGTGCGTGCGCCAGGGCCGTCTTGCCCGCGCCCGCCTCGCCCTCGACGAGCACCGCACCGCCGTCACCGGCCAGTGCCTCGGCGAGCCGCCCGGACAGGAAGGCCATCTCGCGCTCGCGTCCGACGAACGTCGTCATTGAGTGCCTCGGTGAGTGGTTCCACAGATGTCCGTAGCGTGCCCGATTCTTAGCGTCGTCTCTAGGGAGAACGCGGAGAAGCGGGTGGCCACCGTGGGACGGTCCCAGGCCGCGGCTCCGCGTTCCGATCCGGCACGAAAGGGAACCGCCTTGAACCGCACCACCACCGGCCTCGCGCTGTGCGCGCTGTCCGCCGCGCTCAACGCAGACGGCGTCATCTCGCTCGCCGAGTCGGACCCGCCGCCCGCGTTCGTCGGGATCCTGAGCGCGCTGCTCGGCCTGGCCACGCTCGCCGGGGTCGTGCTCGCCCTGCGCGGGCGGCGCGCAGGCGTGCCCCTCGCGATCGGCACCCGGCTCGCCTCGGCGGCCGTCCTCGGCGTGCCGGCGTACTTCATCGGCGCGTCCGCCTGGGTCTACGTCACGGTCGGGGCCGGGATGGTCCTCGGCCTCACCGGCGCGGCGGCGCTCTGGCCCGCGCGCAGGGCCAGGGCGGCGGCGTGAACCCCGGCCCGGTCCGGGCCGGCCGGCGCCTCGTGCGGGCCGGGTCCTAGGACGATCGGACCGGGCGGACCGGGACCGGCGGCCGACGCGCGGCGAGTGGCCTCGCCGCCAGCATGGGATCCATGACCACGATCCACGAAGGCGGCGCCGTCGAGGCGGCCGGCCGGCGGGCGGGCGGGACCCCGCCGTGGGCCGCGCTGCTCGCCGCGTCCGTCGGCCAGTTCCTCGTCGTCCTCGACATCTCCGTCGTCAACGTCGCCCTGCCCGGCATGCGCTCCGGGCTCGGGCTCGGCGCCACGAGCCTGCAATGGGTCGTCAACGCCTACTCGGTGGCGTTCGCCGGGTTCCTGCTGCTCGGCGGGCGCGCCGCCGACCTGTTCGGCCGCAAGCGGGTGTTCGTCACCGGCCTCGGCCTGTTCACCGCGGCCGGCCTCGCGGGCGGGCTCGCGCAGGACGCCGGGATGCTCGTCGGCGCCCGCGCCGTGCAGGGCTTCGGCGCCGCGATCCTCGCGCCCGTCACGCTGTCGCTGATCACCGGGACGTTCCCCGAGGGACCGGCGCGGACGCGGGCGATCGCGATGTGGACGGCCGTCGGCACCGTCGGCGGCGCCACCGGCGGCCTCGTCGGCGGTCTGCTCACCGACTACCTGAGCTGGCGCTGGGTGCTGCTGATCAACGTGCCGATCGGCGCCGCCGTCGCGGTGGTCGCGGCGCGGTGGCTGCGCGAGGAGGCCGCGGCCGGCGCCCGGCAGCGCCTCGACCTGCCCGGCGCGGTGCTCGTCACCGGGGGCGTCGGCCTGCTCGCCTTCGGCATCGGGCAGACCGAGCGCCACGGGTGGACGTCGGCGGACGCGCTCGTCCCGCTGCTCGCCGGGCTCGTGCTGCTGACGCTGTTCACCGCCGTCGAGGCGCGGACGGCCCAGCCGCTGGTCCAGCTGCGGCTGTTCCGGCTGCGCAGCGTCGCGGTCGGCAACCTCGCCACCCTCGTCAGCACGATGGCGGGGTTCGCGCTGTGGTACTTCCTGTCGCTGTACATGCAGAACGTCCTGCACTACAGCGCCGTCCGGACCGGGGTGTCGTTCCTGCCGCACACCGCGGGCATCATCCTCGGCTCGAAGCTCGCGCCCACGCTGATGGCCCGGATGGACGCCCGGCTCCTGGCCGCAGGCGGCGGGCTGATGGCCGCCGCCGGGTTCGGGTGGCAGAGCGCCGTCCTGGACGCGGGCGGGACGTTCGCCGGGTCGGTCCTCGGTCCGGGCGCCGTCATGGCGACCGGGTTCGGCCTGCTGATGACGCCGCTGGTGGAGGCGTCGACGGCCGGGGCGGACCGGGCCGAGGCGGGTGCCGTGGCGGGCGTCGTCAACACCTCGCGGACGATCGGCGGCGCGATCGGCCTGACGATCCTCGCGACCGCGGCGGCCCGGTCGGGCGCCGACCTCGCCGGCGGCTACGCCACCGCGTTCCTGATCGCCGCGGTCATCACCGCGGCGGGCACCGCGCTGGTCGCCTTCCTGCCCCGCACCCGCCGCTGAGTCAGGCGGACGGGCGGGAGGCGACGGCATGGCGGACGGCCCCGGCCGCGACGACCGCCCAGCCGGCGAGCGCCGGCCACAGCAGCACGCGGCCGAGCACGTCCAGCCAGTGCAGGCCGGACACCGTCCCGGCCGTCATCGCGGCGGTCGCCGTCATGCCGAGCGGGAACACCGTCGACCAGCGGCGCCCGTCGTAGCGGGTCCGGGGCCGGACGACCTCCGCGCAGGCCAGCAGGACGTACCAGGCGAGCGCCGCGGCGAGGATCGCGAGCGTCAGCGCTTCCAGCGGCCGGGGCGCGGGCGTGCCGGCCGCCGCGGCGAGCTTCGCGCAGGCCAGCGCCGAGATGGACAGCGCGCCCGCGAGCACCCAGTGGTCGCCCGCTCCGTCCCGTACCTGGGCGAAGTCGAACCGGCCGAGGACGAAGAGGTAGAGGGCGAGGCCGAGCGCGAGCAGCACCCCCGCCGGCCACAGCAGCCAGCGCGCCGGGACCTGCTTCGCCAGCGTGGACGCCAGCACCACCAGCGACTGCGTCGACACCGTCACCAGGTAGGCCGCGCCCGGCAGCCGCCGCCGCAGGTGCCGCACCACCTGCGGCAACAGCAGCAGCAGCGACGCCGCCGCCATCAGCGCGAGCAGCGCCTCGGCCGCCGTCTCGTGCCGGAACAGCAGGAGGCCGACGCCGAGCACGCCGCTGCCCGCGACGGTGGTCAGCGAGACCGGCTCGCGCCCCTGCGAACGCCGCTGCTCCCGGCCGCCCCGCAGCCGCGAGGCGAACGTCACCGCCATCACGGCCCACAGCGCCGCCGTGACCGCAAGCAGCACGCGCGTCGCCCACGCGACCCCGGCGAGGTCCAGCCCCACCGCGACGATGCCTGTGGCCATGGTCATCGCGCCCCACGGCTGGGGGTCTCCCGCACTCTCTCCACCGCTCACCGGTCACTTGTACCGCCGTGGCCGCCGGATGTGCGAGGACCATCCGGAGTCCTCTCGGTTTCACGCGGTTCGGCCCTCATGCCGGCCGATCGCGGAGTCAGGGAGAGGCCGCCAGTACCGGGGACTCGGCGGCAGAGGACGGGGCGCGGCGCGCGAGGCGGCGGCCCAGCCGCTGCGCGGGCGCCTCGATCCAGCGCTGCGACGCCCAGCCGGCGGCCAGCAGCACGGCGACGAAGACCAGCAGGCCCGGCACGTCCTCGCGGCCGGACGACCGGCCGAGGAACTGCGCGGCGACCATCAGCAGCAGGGGATGCAGCAGGTAGATCGAGAAGCTCGCGGTGCCGAGGCCGGTCGCCCAGCGCGGGAACCGGCGGTGCCGCAGCAGCCAGCCGGCCGCGAACGTCGCCGTCGCGGTGAGGACCGTCCCGGCCCAGACGAGCTGGGCGTGCCAGTCGCCGTGCATGTTCCAGACGCCCGCGGCGAGCGAGCCGGCCGGCACCAGCACCGCGGCGGCGCGGCCGGACCAGGCCGGGATCTGCCCGTGCTCGGCGCGGTACACGGCCGTCCCGGCGAACATCAGCGCCATCATCGCCAGGCCCTGCCAGGCGCCGACCCGGCCGTTCAGCAGCACCAGGACGGCCGCGACCAGCCCGCCGAGCAGTCCGCCCGCGAGCCGCGCCGGCGCGCGTCCCGACACCGCCGCCGCGATCGCCGCCGCCAGCGCGGCGAAGCAGGCCGCGACGACGACGCCGACGCCGGCCGTCCGGGACAGCAGGCCCGACAGCAGCCAGGTAGGCAGCAGCCCGCCGACCATGACCGCCGCCGCCGTGAGCCCGACGGAGACCGGCGCGGACCGGCGGTGCACGCCGACCACGAACAGCGCCACGACCAGCAGGTAGAAGGCCATCTCGTAGGACAGCGTCCACAGCACGTTCATGGCGTTCGGGACGGCGAGCAGGTCCTGCAGCATCGTCGCGTGCGCGAGGATCGCGGTCGCGGGGTGGTAATGCTCCAGGCCGGCCCGCAGGCCCCGGACGCCGAGCAGGAACGGCAGCACCGCGAGCAGGCACGACACGGCCAGCAGCGGGTAGATGCGGAAGAACCGGCCGATCCAGAAGCCGCGCACGCTCTCCCGCCGCTCCAGGGACGCGGGCACGATATAGCCGCTGACCAGGAAGAACACCAGGACCCCGTAGGTGCCGGGGTCGAACCAGCCCTGCAGCCCGATCCGTACGTCGGGCAGGTACACGTAGCTCGCGTGATGCAGGGCCACCGCCAGTGCCGCCCACCCCCGCAGCACGTCCAGCCATCCCAGCCGCGCCGTTGGGGTGGAAACACCTAATGGCGGGATCATCCCGACAGGCTAGACCTATTAGGAAGAAACGCCGCCAATTTCGTCAAGTTTTCAGGAAAGTCCAAGGTTCGCCGGCGCCCGCCCCGGCCGCCGGAGGCCCGCCGGAGCGCGCTGTCACCGCGATCCTCCTGAATCAATGAGATACGTTCCATATCACTCGTGAGGGTGCGCGTTCGGAGCCCTCGGGACGACCTGCGAAAGATTTGGATGAGCAGCATCATTGACGTGCGCTACGCCATACTGCTAGAAACAGGGCGCGGCAACATAGGGTACGTATCCACGGACGGGAGAGGCCTGTGAGCGAGGAGTCCCCCCGGCCTCCGGCAGCGGACCGCCAGGCCGAGGAGGCCGCCGAGAACCGCCGGCTGACCAGCCCGGACGCCCGCTACGGCGCCCGCCTGCGGCGGCAGTCCTCGGCGTCGGTGCTGCTGAACGCGGTCATCGAGGCCGACCGCGCCAACCTCGAGCGCACCATGGCCGCGCTGCGGGCCGACGGGACGCTGGAGCAGGCCGCCGGACGGGTCGTCGCGGCCCGGCGCCGGTTCGTCCTCGGCAGCGCCAAGAGCCGCGCGCACGCGACCCTCCTGCACCTGGAGCTGTCGGCCAGCCTCGCCGGCGTCACGCTGATCGACGAGGCCGCCGTCCGGGCCATCGACGTGCTCAGCGACGTGCGGCCCACCGACGTGCTCATCGCGTTCTCGTTCCGCCGCTACGCCCGCCCCACCATCGTCGTGGCGCGCGAGTTCGCCGCCGCCGGCGGGCACGTCGTCGCCATCACCGACGACGCGGGCAGCCCCCTCGCCGCCGCCGCGCACACCACCGTGGTGGTCGGCACCGGCAGCGCGTCGTTCGCCGACTCCCCGACCGCGATCTCCGCCGTCGTGCACGCGCTGGCCACGCTCACCGCGGCCAGCGCGAAGGGCGCCCGGCGGCGGCTGGCCCGGCGCGAGGGGCTCGCCCACGCGCTGGCGATCTACTCCGACGAATGAGGGGCGCGCACCGATGAGGCACACCACGGACCTGGCCGACGACGTCGTCATCACCGGCGGCGAGGTGGTGGACGGCACCGGCGCGCCCGCGCGGCGCGCCGACGTGGTGGTGCGCGAGGGCCGGATCCAGGACGTCGTCCCGCCCGGCAAGACGCACGAGGGCCCGGAGCTGGACGCCACGGGCCTGGTGGTCGCGCCCGGCTTCATCGACCTGCACTCGCACGCCGACTTCACCGTCCAGGAGCACCCCGCCGCCGACACGGCCGTGCACCAGGGCGTCACGACGCTGCTCGGCGGGAACTGCGGCTTCTCGCCGTTCCCGGTCGCCGCGGCGGAGGAGCTGCGCGGCGCCGCCGGGTTCCTGGCGTCCGGCGTCGACTTCCGGTGGACGGACCTGGACGGCTACGCCCGCGCCGTCGACGCGGACCGGCCCGCGGTCAACCTGGCGACGCAGGTCGGGCACCTGGCGCTGCGCACGCTGGTGATGGGCCCGGACGAGCGGCCCGCCACGGCGGACGAGCTGGCGGCGATGCGGTCGCTGCTGGCGGCCGCCGCCGAGCAGGGCGCGTTCGGCTTCTCGACCGGGCTGATCTACGCGCCCGGGTCGTACGCGTCGTCCGGCGAGGTCGCCGCGCTCGCCGCCGAGGCCGCGCGGCACGGGCTGCTCTACTCCACGCACATGCGCAACGAGAGCGACGAGCTGCTCGAGGCGGTCGACGAGGCGCTGGACGCGGCGCGCCGGTCGGAGGCGCGGCTGGAGATCTCGCACCTGAAGGCGATGGGCCCGGCCAACCACGGGAAGGTCGGTGAGGCGCTCGCGCGGATCGAGGCGGCCCGCGCCGAGGGCGTGGACGCCGCCGCCGACGTGTACCCCTACACCGCGTCGTCCACGACGCTGACGTCCCGGCTGCCGGGCTGGGCGATGGACGGCGGCGCCGCGCGGCTGCTCGAACGTCTGATGGAACGCTCCACCCGGGACCGGATCGCCGCCGGCCTGCGCGCCCGCTTCGGCCGCGACGTCGACCCCGCCGGCGTGGTCGTCGCCGAGCTGCCGGACGGCCCCTACTCCCGGTTCACCGGCCGCAGCCTCACCGAGATCGGCGCCGAGACCGGCATGGACCCGGCCGAGGCGGCGCTCGAACTGCTCGCCGCGCACGACGCGACCGTCTCGATCGTCAACCACGCGATGTCCGCCGCCGACGTCGCGGCCGTCCTCGCGCACCCCCTCGTCAGCGTCGCCAGCGACGGCTGGACGCTCGCCCCGTCCGGCGCGGGCCGCCCGCACCCGCGCAGCTTCGGCACGTTCGCCCGCGTCCTCGGCCGCTACGTGCGCGGGGACCGGCTGCTCACGCTGCCCGAGGCCGTCCGGAAGATGACCTCCCTCCCCGCCGCCCGGCTCGGGCTGGCCGACCGCGGCGAGCTCCGCGCGGGCCGCGTCGCCGACATCGCCGTGTTCGACCCTGCCGCGGTCACCGACACCTCCGACTTCGCAGACCCGTGGCGGCTCGCCACGGGTGTGCGGCACGTGCTCGTGCGCGGCGTCCCCGTGCTGCGCGACGGCACGGCCACCGGTGCGCGTCCCGGACGCGTGCTGCGCCGTGTCGGCTGAGCACGTCGTTCGGATCCCCCCGGGATCCCCGTTGAACAGGAGCGCGATTGAGCAGCGCCATCTCGCTCGGCGGACGGCTCGACCGCAGGCAGCTCACCTCGGTGGCCTGCTTCGCGGTCTGCGTCGTCGCGGGCATCGTGCTGGCCGTCGCAGGCGGCAAGGCCGGCATCTGGGGCCTCGTCCCCATCATCATGTACGCGGTGCTGGCCCTGCTCGGCGTGGACGTCGTGCTGGCCACCATCGGCGCCGTCACCGTCGCCGCCATCATGACCCGGACCGCGCCCGTGCCGCTCGGCGAGCAGCTCGCCACGTCCATGGGGTCGCTGGTCGCGGTGATCGGCCTGATCATCCTGCTCGGCGCCGGCCTCGGCCACGTCGCGCAGGAGACCGGCGCCGCGCAGACCCTCGTCCGGACCGTGATGGGCCGCATCGGGCTCAGCACCCCGACCCGCGTCCAGCTCGGCGTCATGGTGTCGTCGCTGGTCATCGTGGGCGCGCTCGGCACCCTCGCGGGCGGCAACGCGATCATCGCGCCGATCGTCATCCCGATCGCGGCGCGGATGGGCTGGCGGCCCCCGGCGGTCGCGGCGATGTTCCACGCGGCGGGCGCGGCCGGGCTGATGCTCGGCCCGTTCACCCCGCCGGTCGTGACGATCACCGCCGCGGCGCGGCTGTCGTACGGCGACTACCTGCTGCACGCGGGCCTGCCGGTCGGCGCGATCACCGTCGTGACCGGCTTCCTCATGGCCCGCTGGATCCAGAAGCACACCGCCCAGGAGTACGCGCCCGTGGACGCGGCCCGCGACGACGACGCCGACGCGGCGCCGGACAGGCGCGGGCAGCGGGCCGCGCTCGCCTTCATCGGCGTGCTGGTCGCGCTCGCCGTGTACGGCGTGTGGGTCAAGGCCGGCTACTCGTACGCGCTGGTCGTCATGGTGGTCACCGCCGCCGCGACCGGCCTCGCGGGCGGGCTCGGCGCGAAGGGGACGGCGGAGGCCGTCTACGCGGGCGCGGCCCGGCTGATCTGGCTGTTCATGCTGTTCTGGCTGCTGGACCCGCTGCTCACCCTGGTGCAGAAGACCGGCGCGTTCGACACGATCTTCGACCACCTGAAGGGCGTCATGCCCGACGTCGGCCCGTACGTGTTCCTGCTGCTGGTCGTGCTGCTCGGGTACGTGCACGCGGTGCCCGGCGCGGCGGTCGCCCAGGTCGTCCTGATCAACAAGCTGTTCGGGCCGCTGGTGGCCTCGCTCGGCGTGCCGCCCGCGGCGTGGGCGGTGTCGCTGCTCGGCACGGCGCAGATCGACCAGCTCGGCCCGTACCCGACCGCGGACATGATGGGCCAGATGGGCCTCGCCCGCTCCAGCGATCTGCGGATGATGCTGTTCAACGGCTGGGCGATCATGGTCATGAACACGGCGGGGTTCCTCGTCCTGTTCGCCGTCCTGCTCTGACTTCTGGAGGTTGACGTGCGCGACGAACTCGACGGACTGGTGCGGCGGGCGTCCCGCCTGGGCGGGACGCTCGGCGTCGTCGCGCACGACCTCGGCACCGGAGAACGCGCGGAGGTGAACGCCGAGCGCCGCTTCACCTCCGCGTCGGTGATCAAGATCGCGATCATGGCGACGGTGCTGGCGGAGGCCGAGGCCGGCCGCCGGTCCCTGGACGACCGGCTGCCGGCCCCGCCGGACGCCCGCGTCCCGGGCAGCGGCGTCATCAAGGACCTCGCGGACGCGGCGGAGTTCAGCGTCCGCGACCTGGTCACCCTGATGATCATCGTCAGCGACAACACCGCCACGAACCTGCTGATCGACCTGGTCGGCAGGGACGCGGTGAACGCCTGGTGCGCCCGGCACGGGCTGCACGGCACCGTGCTGGCCCGCGTGATGATGGACGCGGCGGCCCGCGAGCGCGGCGAGGAGAACCTCATGACCCCGGCGGACGTCGCGGCGCTGCTCACCGGCCTGGTCAGGGGCGAGATGCTCGGCGAGGCGTCCACCGCGTTCGCGCTCGACGTCCTGTCCCGCCAGCAGTTGAACGACAGGCTGCCCCGCCACCTTCCGCCGGGCGTGACGCTGGCGCACAAGACGGGCGAGCTGGCGGCCGTCTGCCACGACGCCGGGATCGTCCTGCCGAAGGACCGCGACCCGATCGTCCTTGTCGCGATGACGGAGGGCATCGACAGCGAACCCGAGGCCGGCACCCTGATCGCCGACACCGGCCGCGCCGTCTACACCGCGGCCGGCCTTACCCGTAACCGTTGAGTTGCGGGGCGGGGGGGGGGGTGGGACGGCCGCAAAAACCACGAGACC
>NZ_WBMS02000044.1:12775-22248 GCF_008923205.2 Actinomadura physcomitrii
GGCGGCGCCGCCGTGGGCGCGGCCCCCCCCCCACCCCCCCCCCCCCCCCCCAACTCAACGAGGGGTCTGGAAGGTTTCGGTGGCGTTGGCGCGGATCAGGGACTCGTCCACCTCGTGGCCGAGGCCGGGGGCTGTCGGGACGGGGACCGTGCCGGCGGTCGCGCGGATGGGCGGGGCCACGATGTCGTGCGCGTAGTACTTGTCCGAGCCGGACACGTCGCTGGGCAGGTCGAAGCCCGGCAGGGACGCGATCGCGACGTTCGCGGCGCGGCCGACGCCGAACTCGTGCATGCCGCCGCACCACACCTTCCAGCCCGCCGCCACGGCCCGGTCGTGCGCGGTGCGGGCCGCCGTGAGGCCGCCCATCCGGGACACCTTGACGTTCAGGATGGACCCGGCGCCGAGGGCGATCGCCGTGTCGAGCTGGTCGAGGTCGTCCACCGACTCGTCCAGGCAGACGGGCGTGCCGATCGCGGCGGCGAGGCGGGCGTGCGCGGCGAGCGCGCCCGGCGCGAACGGCTGCTCGATGAGCAGCAGGCCGAGGCCGTCGAGCGCGCGCATGGTGGCGAGCGCCTCGGGCGACTCGGGGTAGACGCCGTTGGCGTCGACCTGCACGGCGAGGTCCGGGTGCGCCTCCCGGACGGCCCGGGTCGGCGCGACGTCCCAGCCGGGCGCGATCTTCAGCTTGATGCGCCGGTAGCCGTCCGCGACGTGCCGCTCCACCTGCGCGAGCAGGTCGTCGACGGTCGGTTCGATGCCGAGGCTGACGCCGGCGGCGATGCGCGGCCGGGTGCCGCCGAGCGCGGCGGCGAGCGGGGTGCCGGACGCGCGCGTCCACAGGTCCCAGCAGGCGATGTCGAGGCCGGCCTTGGCGAAATGGTGGCCGCGGATCCGCGCCCAGGCGCGCCCCGCCTCGGACGGGTGGTCCCACTCGGTGCCGACGAGCGCGGGCGCGAGGTAGCGGCGCAGCATCATCCAGCAGGTGTCGACGGTCTCGGGGCAGTAGTACGGGTCGCTCGGCGAGGCGATCTCCCCCCAGCCGGACGCGCCGCCCGCGCCGGTCACCCGGACGACGATGTGCTCCAGGTGCGACTTGCGGTGCGAGCTGGTCTGGAAGGTGTGGACGAGCGGCAGGCTCAGCCGGAATGCCTCGACGGCGGTGACGGCGGGCATCAGTGCTTCTCCTGCGGGTCGGGGACGAACCGGTAGACGGCGGTGTCGCGGGCGGCGACCGCGCACGACACGGCGGCGTAGCCGTCGGCGACGAGGCGGCCCATGACGTCGGCGACCCGTTCGCGCAGCGCGATGGAGGCGTCCCGGTCCGCGGCGACGCGCGCCTCCCAGTCGCTGGGCAGGCCGAACAGGACGGCGTCGCCGTCGCGGGCGGTGTCGCCCCAGCCGACGCGCGGCGGCTTCGGCGCCCGGTCCCGGCTGGAGGGCAGGGCGGCGGTCAGGTCCCACTCGACGATGAGCCGGTCGGTGCGCATGCCGCGGTCCCGGCCGACCTCCTCGACGCCGAGCAGGTTCGGCTCGAACCAGCGCGCGACCGCGCCGAGGACGTCGAGGTTGAAGTGCGCGTTGCGGGTGCGGACCGGGTCGAACGACCAGCGCATCGCGGTGACGCCGGTGCCGAGCACCTGGGCGCGCTGCCCGAGCTTGAGCGCGCGGCCGACGCCGCGGCCCTGCTGGTCGTCGCGGACGGCGGCCATCTGCGAGTAGTGGTAGACGCGGCCGGCCGGGTCGACGCCGCCGAAGCCGTAGGCGAACCCGACGAGATCGTCGCCGTCGAACGCGCCGACGACCGAGCCGCCGTTGTGCGCGAGCGAGATGAGCAGGCGGGGGCTGACCGCGGGGTCGGTCGCGCCGAGCCGGAAGACCTCGCGGTAGAGGGCGACGGCGGCGCGCATCTCCGCGGGCCCGGACAGGGGCCGCACGTGCACGGCCGGGGATCTCACAGGCATCGCATCGCTTACTGTCGGCACATGTCCTGACCTAGATATGTTGTGGATCTATGTCCTCGTTGTAGCATCAGGCCTTGTCAGCGTCAAATATCGCCAAGATCGCGACGATTATACGATCCGTATGTTCGTTGATGATCTTTCGGTGCCCGGAGGAACATGACCGACCACGACCCGCCTGGCCGCGTCCTGCTCGACCCGGATGACGCCGCCCGCATCACCGCGGCCGCCGCCGCCCTGCTGGACCCCGCCCGCGCCCGGCTGCGCGAGTACGTCCTCGCCGAGTCGCCCAGCGGCGACGCGGCGGCCCTGGCCCGCTGCGCCGACCTGGTCGAGGCCGGGCAGGCCGCCGCCGGGGGGCGGGTGCGGCGCGTCCCGTCCCCGAGCGGCGACCACCTGGTCACCTCCTGGGGGCCGGACGGCCCCGGGCACCTGCTCGTCGTCGGCCATTACGACACCGTCTGGCCGGTCGGGCGCCTCGCCGCCATGCCCTGCACCGACGACGGCACGACCATCACCGGACCCGGCGTCTTCGACATGAAGGGCGGCCTCGTCGCGCTGGAGACGGCGTTCCAGGCCCTCGACGCGGCCGGGATCGCCGTGCCCGCGCCCGTCCGCGCGGTCGTCGTCGCCGACGAGGAGGTCGGCAGCCCCACCGGCCGCGACCTGGTCGAGGCCGAGATGGCCGGCGCCGCCGCCGTCATCGGCCTGGAGTCGCCGCATCCCGACGGCGCGCTGAAGTCCGCGCGGCGCGGCAGCACCCGGATCGCGCTGCGCGTCCGGGGCCGCGAGGCGCACGCCGCCCTCGACCCCGGCCGCGGCGTGTCCGCGATCGACGAGCTGCTCGACCAGCTCGCCGCCGTCCGCGCCGCCGTCCCGGACGACGGCACCACCCTGTGCAACATCGGCCGGATCGAGGGCGGCCGCCGCGCCAACGTGATCGCCGGGGACGCTTGGGCGGAGATCGGCCTCCGCTTTACCGACGCCGGATCCGAGCGCCGGATGCTGGACGTGCTGCGCTCCGCCCGCCCGGTCCGCGACGGCGCGCGGGTCGAGGCCGAGGTGCTGACGTCCCGGCCGACCTGGCCGGACGACCCGGCCAACCCGCTGCTGGCGCACCTGGCGGCGGTCGGCGCCGCGCTCGGCCAGACCGTCCGGGGCCGTCCGGCGGCGGGCGCGGGCGATGCGAACCTGCCCGGCTCGCGCGGCCTGCCGACGCTCGACGGCCTCGGCCCGCGCGGGCGCGGCGCGCACGCCGCCGACGAGCGCATCGAGGCCGCCGACCTGCCGCGCTGCGCCGCGCTGCTCGCCGCGCTCGTCGCCGTCCCGTACCGTCCCTGACCCCGCGACCGCCCGCAAGCGCCCGAAATCGGTCGACGGGACGGGGCTCGGCGAGCAGAATCACCCGCGTGAAAGTTCGGCTCGCGGGCGGTGTGGTGGTCGCGGACACGGCCGTGTGGACGGCCGGTCCGGCGGGCCCGGAGCGGATCACCGGCGGCTCCTCCGCGCCGCCCGGAGCGCCGGTCGCGCTGGGCCCCGCGGGCGCCGGCGGCGAGGACGTCCGGCGCGCTCTCGCGGAGCTGTCCGCGCTGGTCGCGGCGGGCGGAGCGACGGCCGCCGGCGCGGGCGTCGACCTCGGCGCCGGGTTCCGGTCCGCCCGGCTGGACGGGGCGCGCGGCGACCGGCGCGACGCGGTCCTCGCCGCGCTGCGGGCGCTCGGCCTGCGGAACGCGGGACGGCTGGGGGACCGGGCCGGCTTCCTCGTCGCGCTGTTCGGCCCGTCGGTCACCAAGCGGGTGGGCGCGGCGGCGGCGAAGGCGGCCGGGGACGGGCGCTGGGCCGCGCTGCACCTGGCGTCCGCGGCGAGCGACGTCCTCGGGCCCGAGCAGCTGGAGCGCGTCCTCGACCTGGACGGCCCCGACGCCGCCGTGCCGGGGGCGCCGTCCGTGCTCGCCGGCTACCTGCGGCAGGCGTTCGGCGGGGTGCCGCGCCCGCGCCGCCTCGATCTGCTCCTCGACCTGTGGGAGCGGGTTCGCGACCGGCGCGACCGGCACGGCCGCCGGGCCCGCCGCATGGCGACGCAGAGCCGCCGCGACCGGCTCTCCGACCTGCGCGAACGCCGCGCCCGCGACGAGGACGACCTGGTCGTCGGCTGGCTGACGCGGATGCTGGGCATCGCCGAGCCGACGCTCGCCGACGCCGCCCGCTGGATCCCGCCCGACGCCTTCTGGCGCGACCAGCTCACCCGGATGTTCGAGGACGCGATCGCCGCGACCGCGCTGCTGCGGACCGCCGTCGCGGTCGCCGACCTCGGCTACGAGGAGGGGCTGGCGCGCTCCGCGCCGCTCATCGAGGCCGTCGTCGCCCAGTGCCCGGCGTGGGCCGCCGGCCGCCGCCGCGACGGCGGGCTGCCCGCGAGGCCCACCGTCCACGTGGGCGAGATCCACCGCAGGCTGTCCGCCGGGGATCCGATCGACGCGCGGGTCATCGGCGTCGTCAGGCCGCGGCTGGTGCGGGCACGGGAGTACGCCCTGCTCGTCATCGAGACCGTCGAGACGGTGCTGACGCGGATGATCGGGCACCGCGCCGACCTGCTGCGCGAGTGGGGCGCGTCCAGCCTGAAGGCCTGGCGCGACGCGGCCGGGTACAGCGACGTGCGGCCGCCGGACGGCTGGGACGGCATCCCGCCGTGGACCGGCCCGCTCCTCGGCGACCGCCGGCCGCTGCGCGACCGCGAGGAGCTCCTCGGCGACCTGCTCTGGTACGTCGACCTGGTCGACGCGCTCGCCCAGCTGCACGGGCACGACGCGGCGCGCTCGGTGGACGGCACCGGCGCCCCCTGGTTCGACCACGACCCGCCGCCGGCCGAGCCCGAGCCGTTCACGCCCCGGCTCGACTCGGTGACGCTCGCCGTGTCCGGCGCCGCGCAGCTCGCCGCGCTCGGCGGCGTCCCGCCGAAGGGCGCCCGCACCTGGACCGCGTTCACCGACGGGCTGGCCGCCGGGACCGCGATCGCCGAGGCGCTGACCGGCGAGTTCGCGGTGCCGCCGCCGGTCGCCGCCGCCGACGGGGCGGTGGTGCCCGGCGCGAAGGTGCGCGTGAAGGTGGCCCGCAACGCGCGCGACCTCGCCGAATGGTCGGACCGCATGGGCAACTGCATCGCCGGGCCGATGTACCTGGACGACGCCCGCGCCGGACGCGTCGCCCTGCTCGGCCTCTACGACGGTAAGGGAGTGCTCGTCGTCAACGCGGAGCTGAGCCCGCTGCGCCCGCAGGCGCGCGGCTGGCGGGTCTCGGAGATCGCGGCGCGGTTCAACGAGGCGCCCGCCGAGGAGCTGGAACGCGCGTTCCGTTCGTGGGTGGACGCGCTCCCCGGGATCACGCCGCCCGAGGAGCCGCCGCCGGAGGAGCTCCCGCCCGCCCGGCCGGCGCGCCGCCGCGCGGCACCGCGCCTGGTCGAGGACGTGGGGCCGGTGCTCGGCGACCTCGCCCGCGCGGAGTGGGACGCGTCCGGCCTCGCGGCCCTGGAAGTGGTCGCCGCGGTCGCCGCGACCCCGCCGGACGCGGCGCTGACCCGGCTGCGCCGACTCGGGTCCGGGCAGCTCACCGCCGCGGTCCGCCGCGCGCTCGACGGCGGCGTTCCCCTCGTCCGGCTGTGGGACGCGACGGCGGCGCGGCCGCTCGAAGCCGCGCTCGGCGGGCTCGACCCGGCGCTGCGCGACCGCTACGACCAGCTGCCGCTGCTGCTCGGCGAGCCGCCGCTGCCGAAGACGCTGCGCAGGCTCGTCAAGCTGCCCGCGCTCGCCGACCCGTACGCGCTCGACCTCGTCGGACGGCGGGTCCGCGCGGCCATCGGCCGGCTGGCCCTGCTGGACGACCCGGTCATCGCACGCGCCGTCGCGCACCGCACGACCGGGCCGCTGCTGTGCGCGCTGACCGTCCTGGTCACCTGCGCCGGGCCGGAGATCCCGCTCGCGACCGTCGTCCCGCCGCGCAAGATCCGCGTGCCCGGCTACCCCGCGACCACCCTCAAGGACGGTGACGGCCCCTGGCTGCGCGCGCTGCCCGACGCCGCCGAACTCGGCGCCGCCACCGGGTCCTTGTGGGACGCGGTGGCCGCGCACGGGCTGCGCGTCCCCGCGTCGTGGCTGGGCGCGGGCGGCTGGACGGCCCTGTGGTCGCGCGCCCACGCGCACCCCTGAAGGACGTCCCGCGGACCGCGTGTGCCGCGGGACGTCCGTCCGGGAAGCCCCCTACTTCTCGGCCTCGGCGGCCTCCAGGTCGGCCTTCGCGGCGCGCGGGCTCCAGCGTCCGGCGAGCGGGAGCATCAGCGCGAAGAACAGCAGCTGCGCGGCGATGCACACCCACCACCAGTGCTGCCACTGGTGCGGCGCGTCCGCCGCCGCCTGCTTGATGTCGGCGAGCTGGTGCATCAGGCCCGCAGACGGCGCGTGCCCGGACTGCTGCGCCGCCTTGGCCTCCGCAAGCTTCTCGGGGGCGCTGACCAGGGTGTTCGCGCTGCTCACCACGTACTGCAGCACGAAGATGGAACCGGCGACCGCGATCCGGGTCGTCCAGCCCCAGACGGCGAGGCCGTGCGCCATCAGCGCCGGGTTGCGCCGCTCGATCGTCTCGGTGAACGCGGCCATCCACGGCGCGTACGCGATCGCGAGGCCGACCGCGAGGAGGCTGACGATCGTCGCCAGCGCCGCGAAGCTCGTGTGCGGGTGGGTGGCGCGGGTCAGGAACACGTACGTCATGACGACCGCGAGGACGGTCCCGGCGGCCATGAACGGCTTGCGCACCCGCGTCCGGTCGGACACGACCCCCACGATGACCAGCGCGATCGCGTCCATCGCCCAGTACCAGGTGTTGATGCCGTTGGCGCGGGACGTGGAGAACCCGAACGTGGTGGTCAGGTAGATGGTGAAGAACCCGACCGCGGTGTAGTAGATGATCAGGAAGATCGAGATGCCGGCGGCCGGGGCGAGGATGTCGAGTTTGAGCATCTGCGTCCACGGCCGGCCGAGGTCGGCGCTCGCCTCGGCCCGCGCGGCGCGCGCCTCCACCTTCGCGCGGTCCTCGGCGCTGACCATGACCTGGCTGCGCAGGCCGGGGTTCAGCTCCCGCAGGCCGCCGAGCGCGATGGCGAACACGACGAGCCCGAACGCGCCCATGATGTAGTACTGGCTGGCCCAGCTGTTGTCGAGCCGCTCCAGCGTGCGGTTCGCGACGAAGCTGACGATGAGGCTCGCCACGACCGGGCCGAGCGTCCAGAAGCCCATCGCCGACGCGCGGCCGAGCTGCGGGGAGAAGTCCCGGACCAGGGCGGGCGTGGCCACCAGGATCACGCCCTCGACCATCCCGATGACCGTGAGCAGGACGACGAACGCCCACTTGCCCGGCATCGAGGGGAGGAGCAGCGTCAGCACGCCGGTGACGCCGAGCCCGTAGGCGACCAGGTTCGCGCGCCCCCACTTGTCGCAGAGCCCCGCGGCGAGCGCACCGAACGCGCCGACCAGGCCCCCGACGACCAGCGCGTTGACGTAGAAGAGGAACGACATCTCGAAGTGGGCGAGCACCAGCGGCGCCACGCCGCCGGTCACGTACTGCTCGCAGTACAGGACGATCGTGGCGAGGACGACCACCGCGAGATACCACACGCGGGGGCCGGTTTCGGGGTAGTGGTCGAGGTCGCGCTTCCAGAGGCGGTCGATCGCGGCTCTGGGTTCGGGGGCGGCCGGGTGATCGAGGGTGGTCATGGGCACCTCTTTCCGGTTGTCCCGGCGGGGGGCTCGGGCCCGGTGGTTCTTGAAGCGAACTCTAGGTTCGGGTCCTTAAATTTTCCAGAGCTAAGTTCTAGAATCTCGATCTAGAACTACTTCGAGGAGGGCGATGTCCACCGCCTCCAGGGCCGCACCTGTCAAGCCCGTCCCGCGGCCGACCCCCGACACCCGGCCGTTCTGGGACGGCACCGCCGCCGGTGAGCTGCGCATCCAGCGCTGCCGAGCGTGCGAGCGGCACTTCTTCTATCCGCGCCCCGCCTGCCCGCACTGCGGCTCCGGGGACGTCGCGTGGGTGACCGCCAGCGGGCGCGCCACCCTGCACTCGTACGTGATCAACCACCGTCCGGCGCCCGGCTTCGAGGACGAGGCGCCCTACGTCATCGCCATCGTGGAGCTCGAGGAGGGCGTCCGGATGATGACCAACCTCGCCGGCGTCCCCGCCGACCCCGACCACCTGCCCCTCGACCTGCCGCTCCGGGTCGTCTTCGAGCAGCGCGGCGACGTGCGCCTGCCGCTGTTCACCCCCGCGGAGGCCCGGTGAACATCGTCATCGCCGGAGCCGCGGAGACCGACGAGATCGGCCGGCTGCCCGAGCACTCGACGCGGCAGCTCCACCTGGAGGCCGCCCGCAACGCCCTCGCCGACGCCGGGCTCACCAAGGACGACGTCGACGGCGTCGCCACCGTCGGCACCCCCGGCCCGGTCGAGATCGCGCACTCGCTCGGCATCGAGCCCGCCTGGCTGGACGGGACGCAGGTCGGCGGCTCGTCGTTCCTGTTCCACGTCAGGCACGCCGCCGCCGCGATCCGCGCCGGGATGTGCACCACCGTCCTGATCACGCACGGTGAGTCCGGCCGCTCGCGCGTCGGCGCGCCCCGCTTCGCCCGCACCCCCGACTCGCTGAGCGGCCAGTTCGAGGCCCCGTACGGCGTGTTCGGCCCGACGAGCGCGTTCACCCTCACCGCGCTGCGGTACATGAAGGAGACCGGCCTCACCCACGAGCAGCTCGCGGAGGTGCCGGTCGCGCAGCGCCGCTGGGCGAACCTCAACCCGCGCGCGATGTACCGCGAGCTCATCACCGTCGAGGACGTCCTCGCGTCCCGGATGGTCGCCTACCCGTTCCACCTGCTGGAGTGCTGCCTGGTGACCGACGGCGGCGGCGCGCTCGTCGTCACCTCCGAGGACCGCGCCCGCGCGCTCGGCACCCGCCGCCCGCTCGTCCACCTGCTGGGCGCGGGGGAGTCCGCCGAGTCGCCGATCATCTCGCAGATGGCCGACCTGACCAGCTCCGCCGGGTTCCGGCGGGCGTCCCGCGCCGCGTTCGCCGAGGCGGGCATCGGGCACGGCGACGTCGACCACCTGATGATCTACGACGCGTTCGCGCACCTGCCGATCTACGGCCTGGAGGACATGGGCTTCGTCGGGCGCGGCGAGGCGGGCGCGTTCATCGCCGAAGGCCACACCTCGCCCGGCGGGCGGCTCCCGCTGAACACCAACGGCGGTGGCCTGTCCTACACCCACACCGGCATGTACGGGATGTTCGCGATCCAGGAGGCCGTCCGCCAGCTCCGCAAGGAGGCCGCCGCGCAGGTCCCGGACGCGGAGGTCAGCGTGGTGCTCGGCAATGGCGGCATGTTCATGTCCGCCGCCGTCCTCGTCCTCGCCTCCCATCGTTGACTTGTGGCGGGGGGGGGTGGTGGTGGGGGGCCAAAAAAAGCAACCCCCCAAA
>NZ_WBMS02000044.1:22258-81275 GCF_008923205.2 Actinomadura physcomitrii
CCCCCCCCCTGTGTTGTTGTGGGGGGTGTGGGTTTTTCGGCGGCCCCCCAACCCCCCCCCCCGCCACAAGTCGACGGTCAGGTCCAGGTGATGAGGGCGTCGAGGATTTCGACGTCGGTGCCGTCGACGCGGAGCGGGTTGATCTCCAGGGACTCGAGGCGGTCGCCGAGGGACGCGGCGAGCGCGGCGACGCGGGCGACGACGCCGGCGACCGCGTCCAGGTCGGCGGGCTTGGTGCCGCGGGCGCCGTCCAGCAGGGCGGCGCCGCGCAGCTCGCCGAGCGCCTCGCGGACGTCGCGCGCGTCCACCGGCAGCAGCCGCAGCGCCGAGTCGCGCAGCACCTCGACCCACACGCCGCCGAGGCCGACCGCGAGCGTGAGGCCCCAGGCCGGGTCGCGGACGATCCCCGCGAGCAGTTCCACGCCGCCCGACCGCTGCGGCTGGACGAGCGCGCCCGCACCCTCGCGGCCGGCGAGGGCGGCCATCACCTCGCGGTACGCGGCGCGGACGGCGTCCGGGCCGGCGAGCCCGAGGCGGACGCCGCCGATGTCGCTCTTGCGCGCGAGGCCGTCCGCCGCCGCCTTGAGGACGACCGGGTACCCGAACCGGTCCGCCGCCGCGACCGCCGCGTCCTCGCCGCGGGCCGGCTCGGACGGCACGACGGGCAGCCCGGCCCCGGCGAGCAGCGCTGCGGCGCGGTGCTCGGCCCACACGCCGGTCGCCCCGTCCACCGAGAGGGGTTCGCCGGCCGCGGGGCGCCGCGCGAGCGCGCGCTCCCGCTCGGCCGACCAGCGCACGGCCGCGCCGATCGCGTGCATACCGTGCTCGATGCCACCGACGACCTGCGGGAACCCGGTCTTCTCCTGGACGGAGCGTCCGAACTGCGACACGTCGGTGAGCGTGTTACCGACCACCACCACCGGACGCGGCGACGCGGCGATCCGCCGGGCGTGCGCCTCGAAGGTCGCCATCGGCACCGACGGATCGGGCGGCGTGAACCGGGGCAGGTCGGTCAGCAGCATCACCGCGTCGATACCGGGATCGGCGGCGACGACGTCCAGCGCGCGGCCGAGCAGCGTCCGGTCGATGAGCACGTAGCCGGTGACGTCGAGGGGGTTCTGCACGGTCGCGAACGGCGGCAGCAGCTCCGCGAGCGCCTCCGCCGTCGCGGGCGCGAACGCGGGCAGGTCGAGGCCCTCGTCCTCGGCCCGGTCCGCGATGATCTCCGACGCGCCGCCGGACGGGGTGACCACGCCGATCCGCGGCCCCGGCAGCGGCCCGGCCGAGGCCAGCAGCCCGGCGGTGACGATCAGGTCCTCCAGCGACCGGACCCGGATGACGCCGAGCCGCCGGAACGCCGCGTCCACCACGCCGTCGTCGCCGACGAGCGCGCCGGTGTGCGCCCGCGCGGTGCGCGACGCCAGCCGGCTGCGCCCGATCTTCAGCGCGACGACCGGCTTGCCCGCCTCCAGCGCCCGCCGCGCCGCCCGCGCGAACGCGTCCGGGTCCCGCACCGACTCCAGGAACAGCGCGATGACCTTCGTCGCCGGGTCGTCCACCAGGTAGTCGATCACGTCGGGGACGGTGACCAGCGACTCGTTGCCCATCGAGGTCAGCAGGCTGAGCCCGATGTTGCGGGCCTGCGAGAACGCCAGCACGGAGCTGGCCAGCGCGCCGCTCTGCAGCACCACGCCCACCGGCCCGCGCAGCAGCGGCGGCGGGATCGGCAGGCCGTAGGGGGTGATGCCGGCGGCGGCGTTGATGTAGCCGTTGCCGTTCGGGCCGAGGACGGTCAGCCCCGCCTCCCGCGCGAACGCGACGACCTCGGCCTCCAGCCGCGCGCCGTCCTCGCCCGCCTCGCCGAACCCGGCGGTCAGCACGACGTAGTTGCGGATGCCGGCCGCGGCGCCGTCCCGCAGCACCGGCAGCACGGCGGGCGTCGGCACCATCACGTACGCCAGGTCGACCGGCCCGGGCAGCTCCGCCAGACTCGGGTACGCGGGGTGCCCGTGGACGTGCCCGCCGCGCGGGTTGACGAGGTGCACCGGCCCGCCGAACCCGTGCGCCCGCAGGTTCCCGAACGTGCTCACCGACCAGCCGGACTTGTCGCTCGCCCCGACCAGCGCGATCGACTCCGGGTTGAACAGCGCGCGGACCCCGGTCCGCGGAGCGCGAGAGCCCATCTCACTCCCCGACGAGCCCGAGGCGGACGTGGCCCTTGAGCAGGTTCCGGGCGATGGTCCGCCGCTGGATCTCGTCGGTGCCCTCGAAGATCCGCAGCAGCCGCAGCTCCCGGTACCAGCGCTCGATCGGCAGCTCCTTGGTGTACCCCATGCCGCCGTGGATCTGCAGCACCCGGTCCACGACGCGGTTCGCCATCGTCGCGCCGTTCAGCTTGGCGATGGACGAGGCGTGCCGCGCGTCGAGGCCCTCCCGCACCCGCCACGCCGCGTACAGCGTCAGCCATTTGGCCGCCTCGATCTCCACCTGCGAGTCGGCGATCATCCACTGGATGGCCTGGTAGTCGGCGATCGGATGCCCCATGGACACCCGGACCTTGGCGTAGTCGACCGCCATCTGCAGCATCCGCTCCGCCGCGCCGATCGCCCGCGCCGGGATCATGTAGCGGCCCTGCCCGATCCACCGCATCGCCAGCTCGAAGCCCTTGCCGACCTCGCCGAGCACGTTCGCGCCGGGCACCCGGACGTCCTCGAACACCAGCGACGCCGGCCCCCACTCGCCCATGGTCGGGATCGGCTCGGACTTCCAGCCCATGTCCCGGTCGACGAGGAAGCAGGTGACACCGCCGTCCGCGCCGAGCTCGGGGTCGGTGACGGCGAACACCATGACGAAGTCGGCCTCGTTGCCGCCGGTGATGAAGGTCTTCTCGCCGTTGATGACCCAGTCGTCGCCGTCGCGCACGGCGCGGGTGCGGATGCTGCGGGCGTCCGACCCGGCGCCCGGCTCGGTGATGGCGAAGCAGGACCGCCGCTCGCCCTCGATCGTCGGGACGAGGTAGGCGCGCTTCTGCGCCTCGTCGCAGGCGTACAGGATGTTGTCGGCGGTGCCGCCGAAGCTGAACGGCACGAACGTGCGGCCCGTCTCCATCGCGACGATGGCGGACATGAGCGGGCCGAGCGCGGCGCCGCCGTACTCCTCGGGCGTGTTGATCCCCCAGAACCCGGACCTGCGGGCCTTATCGCGCAGTTCCCGCAGCACCCGCGGGTCGAGCCCCGGGCGCCCGGCGCGCTCGTTGCGCAGCACCTCCGGCTCCAGCGGCATGACCTCCTTCTCGACGAAGGCGCGGACGGTGTCGCGGATCTGTCGTTCCTCGGCGCTGAGCGAGAAGTCCATGGACCGGCCCTCCGATCAATCCTAGAATCCATTTCTAGGAATCGGTTCTAGGCTGCGCGCGGGGCCGTCCCGCCGTCAAGACGCCCGGACCGCTTTCTAGAATCGGTTCCACCGACGGCCGGACGGCGGCCGCCGCACCGGACGGGGGACCGATGGCCCGCAAGCCCGGCGGCAGGGGCGGATGGGAATGGAGCCGCACCGCGCAGACGCGCCGCACCATGCTCGAGGCCGCGCGCGAGGTGTTCTGCGCGCACGGGTTCGCCGACGCCGCGATCTCCGAGGTCGTCGAGCGCGCCGGCTCCAGCGTCGGCAGCCTCTACCACCACTTCGGCGGCAAGACCGAGCTGTTCCTCGCGCTCTGGGAGCAGCACGAGGGCGAGCACGAGAAGGCCGCCACCGCGGGCGTCGCCGAGGCCAAGGCCGCCGGCGTCGACGACCCGGTCGAGCTGTTCATCGCGGGCGCCCGCGCGTTTCTCGCCGGCTCCTGGGCGCGCCGCGACCTCGCCCGGCTGTTCATGGACGGCGACGGCCCGCCCGGCTTCGACCTGATGCGCCGCACCCGCCGCCGCGACTGGGTCCGGCAGAACGCCGTGCTGCTCGCGCTCGGCGGCGAGCCCATCGACCGGCTCACCGTCGCCGTCCTCACCACCGTGATCGGCGAGGCCGGCCGCGAGGTCGCGACCAGCGAGGACGAGGCCGGGGCCCAGGAGGTCATCGACGCGGCGATCGAGCTGATCCGCCGCTTCGACCGCGCCGCCGCGACCCCCTGACCGGCGCCGGCCGCAAGGAAAGCGGCGTCGAATTCACCGAGCCGCGGTGGATTCCTTTCCGTGCCTTTGCGAGCCGCGTCTCCCGCCTTTATAGTCGCCGATGTCGGTCGCTCGTCGTGGGCGGAATCGCTGCCGGGCCGGTGGGCTCGAGTGAAGATGAAGGCGGGAAATTCGTGAGGGTATTTCGTGGGGTCGCCGGGAGCCGGCGGCGCGAGGCCGGATCCGTCCTCGCCGCAGGCTCGGCCATGACCGTGATCATGGCCGCGACCATGGGTGCCGCGCTGCCGCCGGGCGCGCCGTCCGTGCCGTCGACGTCCCCGTCCGTCCCGCACGAGAATTACGGGAATGTGGGAGATATTCCGAAATGCCGCCCGGGACATGTCTGTGCGGCCGTCGCTTATGACGGCAAATACCACGTCTTCGACTTCTATCGGTACGGCACCTATCGGCTGAGCAATTGGCGCGGCCGGGGAGCGCTCGTCAACGAGCAGGCCGGCGGCGCCGCGGCGCGGATCTACGACCGGTCCGGCGCAGAGACCGCGTGCGTCGCCGCGGGCACCGCGACGGCCGGCGCGGACTGGAACCGCGCCGCGAAGATCAAGCTGACGACGGTCCGCTGCTGACCCCGTCCGCCGCTGGCCCGTCCCGTGGTCGCGGACGGCGGGTTCAGCGGGCGGGACGCGAGGCATTCTGGGGGACATGCGCGCCGTCACCTACGACTCCTATGCCTCCGACAACTCCCGCCTCACCGCCGGTGAGGCGCCCGACCCCAAGCTCGGTCCGAGCGAGGTGCTGGTCGAGGTGCGGGCGGCGGGCGTCAACCCGGTCGACTGGAAGGTGATGGCCGGCGGGCTCGACGCGATGATGGACGCGGTGTTCCCGGTGATCCCCGGCTGGGACGTCGCCGGGGTCGTCCGCGCGGTCGGGCCGGACACGCCGGAGTTCGCGCCCCTCGCCGCGATGGCCGACCGCGGTGCGCTGCGCGTCGACGTCGCCGGGACGTTCTCCCTCGACGACGTCGGCGCCGCGTTCGACGCGAGCCGGAGCGGCCACACGCGCGGGAAGCTCGTCATCACGCCGTGAACGGGCCGGGCCGCCGCGAGCGGACGGCCCGGCCCGGTTGCTCAGCAGCCGGAATCGGAGATGACGTAGTAGTTCTCGGACGTCTCCTTCAGCGTGTGCGTCACGAAGACGTTGTAGAGGCCCATGTTCTGGTTCGAGCCGTTCGCGTAGGTGTAGCCGCCGCTGGTGTGCGCCCGCCCGGCCGTCACCTGCGCGTAGTTGGTCGCGGTGAAGCACTGGGGCGTCCAGCCGCCCGGATCGCCCGGGTCGCCGGGGTCGGTGCCGGTCGAGCCGTCGAGGCCCCAGAACTTCGCCGTGTAGGACGTGGAGCAGATCGTGTCGAGGAAGTACGCGCCCGTGCTGCCGCACTGGTCGGCGCCCGATCCGGGGTCGACGGCGAGGCCGTGGCCCATTCCCGAGATCGAGTAGACCTCGACGGCGGGTCTGCCGTTCGCGTCGTTGTAGACGCTCTGCGTCGTGCCGCCCGGCAGGCTCCGCGTGCTCGACGGCGTCTGCGAGATGCCCCAGACGTTCGTCCACTGGTCGCGCAGTTCCGTGGCGTTCACCGGATAGACCGTGTAATCGGCTGTGCCCTGCCAGATGGCGACGCGCGGCCACGGACCGGTGTATCCGGGATAGGAGTTGCGGACCTTGGCGCCCCACTGCGCGGGCGTCAGGTTCTGGTCGTTCATCTGGCAGCCGGTGGCGGCGACGAGGCTGGTCGCGCACTGCGCGGGAAGGCCCGAGTCCACCGCGCCGCCGGCGAACACGTCCGGGTAGGCGGCGAGCAGGTCCGCCGTCATCCCGCCGCCGGCGGAAAGGCCGGTGACGAACACCCGGTGCGGGTCCGAACCGTGCTGCTGCTCGGCGTAGGACACCATCTGCACGATCGACGAGGCCTCCGTGCCGCCGCGCGCGTCCTTCGCGGGATCGAACCACTGGAAGCACTTCTGGATGTTGTTGGACGTGGTGGTCTGCGGGAACACCACCGCGAACTTCCACAGATCGGCGTACTGGGGCCAGCCGGAATGGGCGTGGTAGTCGTCGGCGCTCTGCGTGCAGCCGTGCAGGGCCACCACGAGCGGCGCGCCGGACGGCAGTCCCGCCGGCACGTACTCGTACATCTGCAGGTTCCCGGGATTGGACCCGAAACCGGTGACCTGCCGGTAGGTGCCCGTTTCGGCGTGCGCGGGCGCGGCGGTGACGGCCATGCCCGATACGGCGGCGACAAGGACGAAGGCGACGGACGACGCGAACCAGGTCGCGAGGCGCCGCAGGACGCGCGGGGATCGTCGATGCGTGGGATGCATGAGGGGCTCTCCCGGATCGGTGGAACGGGGGTGGAGATCGGGAAGGAGGGGCGCCCATCCGGAAGTCAAGCCGATCCGGGCCGCCCGGGACATGTGCCGGACGCCCATGCCTGCCCGTCCGGGTTATGGCTCCGTACCCCATGCGTCACGAGATGCGAGGCGGGAAGACCGTGGGTATGCGCCGACGGACGTGGGGCTGGTACGCCCTGGCCGTCGCGGTCATGGCGGGCGTCACCGCGGACGTCCTCGCCGACGGCCCGCTCCGGAGGCTCGACTGGACGATCCACGCGTTCTGCGACGCGCACGTCCGGGGCGCGCGGTTCTCGGCCGCCCATGCCCTGACCCAGTTCGGGCAGCGGGGCGTCATCGCGGGGTTCGTCCTCCTGCCGCTGGCGGTCCTCGGTGCGGTCCGCGCGCGGTCGGCGCGTCCCGTGCTGGTGCCGGTCGCGGTGGTGGCTCTGCTGTCGCTGCTGCAGGCGGGCGTGAAGTCGGTGATCCCGCGGACGTACCCGTCCGGGGGCGTCGACGTGCTCTGGAAGCACGGCGACGCCTACCCGTCGGGGCACACGCTGAACGGGTTCCTGCTCGTCTGGGTCGGGCTCGAGCTGCTGGTCGTCGTGGTCCCGGCGCTCGACCGGCGGCTGACGGCGCGCGGCCGGCGCGACTTCGCGCTCGCCACCGGGTTCCTGACCGGGGCGGCGCTGACCGTCGCCGACGAGCACTGGCTGACCGACGTGCTGTTCAGCCTGGCGCTCGGCCCGGTGCTGCTGGCCTGGCTGGTGGCGGCGGAGCCGTTCACCCGGCGGCTGTGGGCGGGCGAGCCGGTGCGGGGCCGCTACCCGCGGATATAGCGGATCACCAGTTCCGCGAGCTCGTCGATCATCCGCTCGCGGGGGATCGGCGGGCGGTCGAGCACGTACCGGATCGACAGCGTGCCGACGGTCTCGGCGAGGATCCACAGCGCCGCGTCCACGTCCAGGTCGTCGCGGAACGCGTCCCGGTTGACCAGCAGGTACACCCGGACGAGGTCGGTCAGCCGGCGCTGCAGCGCGGCGAGCTTGTCGAACGGGCCGAGCCGCGGGATCTGCTCGACGATGACGCGCAGCAGGTCGGCGTGCTCCTCGAACAGCCGCATCTGCACGTCGAGCAGCGCGCGGCCGGCCTCCTGCCACGAGTCGTCCATGGTCGACTCGATCTGCGCGCCGAGCCGGTCGGCGAGGTGGTCGGCGAACCGGTCGATGACGGTGATGACGATGGCGTCCTTGTTCGGGAAGTACTGGTAGAGCGACCCGTTGCTGATCCCGGCGGCACGGGCGATGCGGTTGGTGGACGCGCCGTCGTACCCGCGCTCGGACAGAACGCGAGTGGCGGCGTCCAGGATCCGCTCCACGGTGTGCCGCGACCGGTCCTGGCGCGGCGTCCTGCGCGGTGAAAGGGCTGGTGGGCGGGGCATCGGCGGGGCCTCCCCGAACGCGACTTGTAAGCGACCACTTATTCGCGTTTCACTGTATCCGAGACGCCATCGGGAGGCGAGACCATGACAGTGACCGAGAACGCGCCCGCCGCACGGGCCGTCGCGCGCCCCGAGCCCGTCCCGTTCGAGCCCGGCTCGATCCTGTGGGACACCATGGGGCTCTACACCTCGGCGATCGCCGGCAACAGCGTGTTCATCTTGCAGACCATGCACCCTGCGATCGGCACCGTCGTCGACCGACTGTCGAGCTTCCGCCGCGACCCGCTCGGCCGCGCCGCGCGCAGCTTCGCGTCCGTGCAGACCTGGGTGTACGGCGGGCGCACCGCGATCGAGGAGGGCCGGCGGCTCCGCGAGATGCACAAGCCGCTCAGCGCGGAGGACGAGGACGGCAACCGCCACCACGCGCTGTCGGCGGAGCCGTGGGCGTGGGTGCACCTCACCGGCTTCTACGCGGCCGTCACCGCGTCGAAGTACTTCGCACCCGAGCCGATGGGCGCGGCCGAGCAGCAGCAGGTGTTCGACGAGTTCCTCAACCTCGGCCGCATCCTCCGGGTGCCCGAGCGGATGATGCCCAGGACCATCGACGAGTACTGGGCGTACTTCGACGACATGGTGGAGAACACCCTCGTCCCGCACAAGGTCGCCTTGGAGGTCCTCGACCGGATGGACAAGCTCCCGCCGGGCGTGCCCGCGCCGCTGCGTCCGGTCGCCGCGCCCGTGATCGGGCTCACCGGGAGGCTCCAGCGGTTCATCTCCACCGGCACCCTGCCGCCGGCCGCGCGCGAGAAGCTCGGGCTGTCCTGGAGCAAGGCCGACGAGCGGCGGCTGCGCGCCGTCGGGCAGGTCATCGGCCGCGGCACGCCGCTGCTGCCCGAACGCGTCCGCTACATGCCGATCGCCTACCGCGCCCGCCAGGCCGCCCGCGCCCAGGAGAAGCTCCGCGAGGCCCTCGACACCCGCCCCCTCTGACCAACGTTGAGTTGTGGGGGGGGGGGGGGGGGGTGGGGGGGTTTAAAACAAACCGCCCCCACGCAACCGGGGCCGCAGGGCGGGGGGGGGGGGGCGGGGGGGGGGGGGGGGGCCGGCCCCGCCCCCCCCCCCCCCCCCCCCCCGACGAGGCCTCCGGGAGGGTCATCGCCGGGTCGGAGCCGGGCGCTACCGGGTCGCGGAGGGTCGTGGTGGGGTCGGGCAGGGGCAGGGCCGGCAGCTTCGCCGCCGCGTTCGCGGCGGCGGCCCGGGCCGCCTCGGCCGCCTTCGCCGCGTTGCGGCGCGCGCCGTACGGGGCGACGAACGTCCGGTAGAAGGGCCGCCGGATCGCGGTGGGGACGAGCCGGTAGCCGCCCCGGACGACGACGTTGCGGACGTACTGGCGCCGCGAGATGAAGCCCTCGGAGAGCATCTCGCGCTGCAGCCGCATCTCCGACCGGAGCAGCGCCCGGCCGCCGCGGCGGTGGTAGGCGCCGTCGCCGACGCGGTAGTAGACGAGCGGTTCGGCGACGTTCACCAGCCGGGCGCCGGCGGCGATCATCCGGACGAACAGCCAGTAGTCCTCCATCAGCGGCAGGTCGCCGTAGCCGCCGGCGGCGATGACGGCGCTGCGCCGGTAGACGACCGTCGGATGGTTGAACGGGTCGTGCAGCCGCGAGTAGCGGACGATGTCGCCGGGGTCGCTCGGCGGGATGCGGCGGCCGACGATGTCGGCGGTGTCGCGGCCGAACTCCAGCAGCCCGGCGCCGACCAGGTCGGCGCCCGACCGCACCAGCGGGACCTGCAGCTCGAAGCGGTGCGGCATCGCGATGTCGTCGGCGTCCATCCGGGCGACGATGTCGTGCCGGGCGGCCTGCAGCCCCGCGTCCAGCGCCGGGCCGAGCCCGCGGTTGACCTCCAGCGGCACGAACGTCACCTCGACCGGGCTGCCCGCCACGAGCTCCTTCAGCGCCACCGCGAGCTCCGGCGGGACCGGGCCGTCCTGGACCAGCACCACCTGGTCGGGGCGGAGCGTCTGGTCGTCGACGGCGCTGCGGAAGGCGTCCCGGACGTACTCTTCCCGGTCACCGCCGTAGACGGTCATCAGAAGGGTGAAGGGTTCGGGCTGCATCGGTCCGTTTCCGGGTGGGGCCGTGACGGCCGTCGGAGCGCGAGCCGCGGGGCAGGCGTGGCTCCTCAGGGGGTGGTCGGGCGGGTGGGGGGGCAGGGGTCGGGGGTGGAGGGCGGAGGGAGCCGCCCGTCGTTCATGTGACGCTTTGGTGTGGTTGATGGTTGCGCGCCGCCAAGATACCGGTGTGATCGGACGTCTGCGGATGGAACGTCCCCGTAGCGGCCCGGCGGCGGCCGATGTGGCGTGTTCCGGTCAGGTCTGCGCGCACACGTCGCGGTCGGCGCGGATCTCGCCGGCCACCTTCGGCACCGCCGGTCCGCCGCCGCTCAGCTTGGCGCCGTCCTTACCGATGATCAGGTAGACGTAGCCGGGCTTGGCCTTGGCCCAGGCGGCGGGCGGGTGGCCGGGGACGGCCAGCGCGGCCCGCGCGGCCTGCCGCTCGGCGCCCGCGCCGTAGAGGATCCGGGTCTTGGCCGCCGACTTGACGGTGCCGACCTTGACGACCTTGAAGCCGCGCTCGGTGAGCTGGTCGGCGGTGCGCTGGGCGAGGCCGTGCTCGCTGGTGCCGTTGAACACGCCGATCCTGACCTGGGCGGGCGGGACGGGCTGCACCTTCTGCTGCGCGGGCACCGGGGTCGGGGCGGGCTCGGGCGGGGTGTTGTCCTCGCGGATGGCCTGGAACAGCGGCTCGGCGAGCTGCTGGTTGAACTGGACCCGGTTCTTGTCCTTCGGGTACGCCATCGTCGGCACGGTGACGAACCGGACCTTCCCGGCGCTCATCCCCTTCAGGCCGCTCGCCAGCTTCTCCATCACCGACAGCGTCAGCCCGTCGTCGGCCTTGATCGACTTGGTGGTGGCGGACAGGAACGAGTAGGTGCGGCCCGGGTCGGCGAGCATCCCCTTGTCGGTGGCCTTCTTGACGACCGAGGCCATGAACGCCTGCTGCCGCTTGATCCGGTCGAGGTCGGAGCCGTCGCCGAGGACGTAGCGGGTGCGCACGTAGCCGAGCGCCTCGGCGCCGTGCACGACCTGCTTGCCGGCCTTGAGGTGCAGCTCGGCCTTCGGGTCGTTGATGGGCTTCGGGACGCAGATCTCGACGCCGCCGAGGGCGTCCACGACCTGCTTGAAGCCGGCGAAGTCCACCTCGACGAAGTGGTCGATGTGGATCTTGGTGAGCGACTCGATGGTGCGCCAGGTGCAGGAGGGGCCGGCGTTGGAGAACGCGGCGTTGATCATGCCGAACTGGGCCGGGACGGTGCCGCCGTTCGACTTCTTGCAGCTCGGCATCTGGACCATCGAGTCGCGCGGGAAGCTGATGCCGATCGCGCCGGCGCCGCCGGGCGAGATGTGCAGCAGGATCGTGGTGTCGGACCGCTCGCCCTGCTCGGTGCCGTACTGGGCGTTGGCACCCTGCCGGCTGTCGGACCCCATCAGCAGGATGTTGATGGAGTCGTTGAGCTTGGCGGGCCGGTTCGCGCCGAGCTTGTCCTTGACGTTCTCGCGGTGGATCTGGCCGTCCAGCCGCCGCCAGAACCCGTACGCGGTGAGGCTGGTGCCGACGAGGAGCACCGACATGGCGATCGACGCCCAGCCGAGCACGCGCCAAAGGCGCCCCCGCCGCACCGGCGATTCCGGCGGCGATGGGGCGCTGTAGTACACCGGCGGCGGTGAGGCGGCTCGCTGCATCCGTAACATTTCAGCACAGATTGGACACCGGCCACCCCCGTCACGGAAAACTCGCCCGAGACGGCCCGCCCGTCGCTCCGAGCACGCCCGGACCCGCCCGGTGTGACTGCGGCGTGCAGTACTCGAATGTCTCCTTGACAGCCGCTTGCACGTTCGATTCCTTTAACTTAAAGTAGCCATCATGACACGGCTCGCAATCGCTCATGGGGAACTAGCCCCCACCGTCCCGCGGTGCGGTACGAAGTTCATGAGCGGCACCACCGCGGCCTCCGCAGTGGACGCGGCCGAGGTTTCGGTTGGCGGGCGGCGGTTTCGGGGGAAGGGCAAGGGGCCGGTGTGGCGGCGCCCATCAGATGGGGCACTGACGGTGGTGCGGTTGAGGTTGACGCCGGACCCGGCGGCCCGCCACCGGTTGGAAGCGTTGTTCGAGGCGTCGTGGAAGCTGAAGAAGGCTTTGAAGCGTGATGCGCGGTCGCGTGCGCTGGCGTATCGGGCCGGGCACCGTCGCCGCCGCGATCGCGAGGCGGCCAAGCAGTGGCGGGCGCGGCTGGGTTTGTCGCGGGACGCGCTGGAGCGCACGGCGTACCGGCATCTGGACGCCTCCGGGCATCTGAAGCATCACCTGTCCAAGGCCGTGGCGATGCATCTGGCCAACGAGGTGTGGACCGGTGTGGAGCGGCACCTGTTCCCCGACGCGTCCGGGCGGCGACACGGGCCGCCGCGGGTGGGGCCGTGGTGGGAGTTCACCCGGATCCCGGGCCGTGCCCGCTCGCACACCCGGGCCCGCAAGTGGGAGACGTTCCGGTTGCACGGCACCCTGGCCGGGCACCTGACCCAGTACGCCGCGCCCGGCCTGCCGGACGAACCGGGCGAGCTCACGCCGCAGCGGGCGGCAGCGCTGTCGGCGGGCGTGAGTGTGCTGGCCCAGCCGCGCACCCTGCCCGTGCCGTCTCCGCCTCGCAGCGGGGGTCGGGGTCGAGGGAGTTGGTGGGAGTACGACGGGCCGCTCACGCTGGTCTATGCCGGTGGTCCGGACGGGCGCCGTGGGGAGTTGGTGGTGCCGGTGCGGCTGCCGCAGGGCGCGGGGCAGTGGCCGCATCTGCTGCACACCCTGGCCGACCCGCAGGCGTGGCACAAGGTGGACCTGGTCCGCCGCCGCGACCCCGCCGAGCCCGGCGGATGGGCCTACGAAGCGCACCTGATGGTCCTCGCCCCCGCCTACGTCCCCGCCTCCACCGCCGCACGCCGGGCCGCCGCACCCTCCATGCGCCGGGGCGGGGTGGACGGCAACGTCTCCAACCTCGCGGTGGTGTCGGTCCCGGCCGAACCGGACGCCGCAGCGGCGTCACGTGAGGCAGCGGTCGTGTCGTCCAAGGTGAGCATGTCGCAGGACGAGCGGGCGCGTCTGGCCCGGCGGGAGCGCAAGCGGCGGGGGCGGCAGCGGGCGCTGGAACGCTCACGCCGCGCCTCCAACGCCGCCCAGTACGAGCTCAGCAGGCGCCAGCGCGAACGCCATCAGCGCCGCCAGGCCGCCGGGCTCACGGCCCGGCAGGTTCCGGTACCGGGCGGGCCGCGGGTGGCGCGCGCGGACGGCCGCCCGCGCCGCTCGCACCGCCGCGACACCCTTTCCACCAGTTATCTGCGGTTGCGGGCCCGGCAGACGGCCGCCGACCAGCGCACCGCCCAATCCCGCACGTCTCGTGCACGGGACATCGCGGGCCAGATCGTCGCCGTGCACGGCCCGCACCTGGTCATCGAGGACTGCGACATCACCACCTGGTTCCGGCTGTGGGGCCCGGCCTGCGGCCGGTTCACGCCCGGCATGCTCATCAGCGCCTTGGAGCAGGAGTGCCGCGCCGCCGGTGGCCGGTTGCTGCGCGCCTCCACCCGCACCACCGCGCTGTCGCAGCACTGCCCCTGCGGGCGACGCGTCCCCAAGCACCTGGGCGTGCGTACCCATCACTGCCGGATCGAGGACGGCGGCTGCGGGCTGACCGGCGACCGGGACCTGGTCGCCGCCGCCCTCGCCGCCTTCACCCACCTGCACGATCCCGGCGACCCGTCCACCGCACGCGTGGACTACACGACCTCCCGCCGCGTCCTGTGCGCGGGCGGGCCTGGGCTGCCTGGAGCCCTGACCGAGTCAACCGCACCCATCCCCATCAACGGCGCGTCCAACGCCGAGGTGGGAAACGCGGCAGCCACCCACCATCCCCGTCCCCGCCACAAGCTGCAGCGGGGACGGAAGCGGGCGGCCTCTGCTCGGCGAACCCGGACCAGTACGGTGCCGACCCCGGATGAACCGCCCCCACCCACCACAGGCGGGGCACCGGTCACGCCGGACAGACACCGACCACGAACCCGGCTGTCCAACAAAACCCCACCACAGGACTTGTTGAACAGGCCTTAGACTCCGGTGAAGATGAGCATCGTAGACGCGCTGACCGACCAGGCCATGGTCGTGCTGCAGGACCGCCCGGTCGTCGCGCTGAGCGCCTGGCTGAACCGGGCCCTCGGCGAATGCGCCGCCACCGGCCGCACCCTGCAGCTGGTCACGCCGCTCGGCTCCCGGCTGACGCTGCCGCTGCGCAGCGCCGCGTCCGGCGCCGAGCTGCAGTGGGTCGTCCGCAACGACGACGGCTACTACGAGGGCCTCACCGGCCGCCCGCTGAAGTGGGGCGGCGCGAAGTTCGTGCCGGTCCCGGAGGCGCGCGACTACGCGGCCGGGTTCACCACCCGCCCGACCGCCCCGATCGGCTCGCAGCTCACCCTCGTCTACCGGATCCGGCACGGCGCCGACGGGCACCTCGGCGGGCCGGTCGAGCGGCTCCTGCAGCTGACCACCGGCAAGCTCCCGGCCGGGCTCGGGCCCGCCGAGCCGCTGGAGCACCCCTGGCGGCCCGACCGGCTCACCGAGTACGCCCGCGGCCGGTCCACCGCGCGGCTGCTCGTCGGCGGGGACGGCCCGCGCCCCGCGCAGGCGATCTGCGACTTCACCGCGACCGAGGGCGGCGGCGTCGCCGAGGTCAGCACCGTCACCGTCGGCTACGGCCCGGAGGACCCGCCGCCCCTGCAGCACCTCGGGTCGCTGGTCGGGGCGCTCGCCGCCGACCAGCCCGTCGCGTCGCTGTTCGTGCAGCTCACCCCCGGCCGCGCCGACCTCACCACCGAGCCGCGCTGGACGGGCGCGCCCGCCCCGGTCGCGCTGGCCGTCGCGGGCACCGTCGGCGGCCCGAACGGCATCCCGGGGCAGCAGGTCGGGCCGCCGCGCCAGCCGCTGACGATGTTCCCGCTGGGCGACGGCCGCTCCCAGGACGGCTGGCAGCGCCACAGCCTCCTCATGCAGCACCTCCAGTCCGCCTGACCCTCCCGGACCGGTGACATTTGTCCCGGCCAGGCGTGGACGGACGGCTCTGCCGGGCCCGCCCCGGTTCCCGCGAAGCTGGGATCACCGCAAGCGAGGACCGCAGGAGGGCCCGATGAAGATCCAGCCGACCGACGCCGAGCAGCAGGCCGGCACCGCGACACGGCGGCAGGCCGCGAAGGTGCTCGGGCCGCTGGCCGTGGACGTGGCCGTCCCGCTCGCCGTCTACTACCTCGCCCACAAGGCGTTCGGCCTGGACCTGGTGGCGTCGCTCGCGCTGAGCAGCGTCGTCCCGGCCGTGCGGACCGTCGTGGGCGCCGTCCGCGACCGGGCGGTCAACGGGCTCGCCGCGCTGATGCTGGCGGTGAACGCCGTGGGCATCGCGCTCAGCTTCGTCAGCGGCGACCCCCGCCTGATGATCGCCAAGGACTCCGGGATCAGCAGCGTGATCGGGCTGTCGATCCTGGTGTCGGCGTTCGGCGCGCGGCCGCTGATGAGCGCCGGCCTGAAGCCGTTCCTGACCAGGGGCGACGCGGCCCGGGAGGCGGCCTGGGACCGGCTGAGCGCCGGCCGCGGCCGGTTCTGCGGGCTGGAGCGCCGGTTCAGCGCGGTGTGGGGCGTCGCGCTGCTCGCCGAGTGCGTCGCGCGGATCGTCGGCGCCTACACCGTCCCCGCCGAGACGATGGCCTGGCTCGGAACCGTGATGCTCATCGCCGCGCTCGGCGTCGGCGCCGTGGCCAGCGGCAGCGCGACCGAGCCGATGAAGGAGCTGCTGGACGCCGAGGTGCGCGCGGACTGCGAGGGCGAGCGGCCCGTCCCGGCGCCCGCCGCGGCCTGACCACCCCGGACGGAGAGAGGAAAGGCCATGCGAGCGCGAGGCGTCAACTACGACACCGGCTTCTTCCCCGGCGGCCGGGACAGCAATCCCGGCTTCGACCGGGCCCGCGCGCGGCGCGACATGCGCGCCATCGCCGGCGACCTGCACTGCACCGCCGTCCGGATCAGCGGGGGCGACCCGGACCGGCTCGGCGCCGCCGCCGAGGAGGCGGCCGCCGCCGGCCTGGAGGTCTGGTTCGCGCCGTTCCCCTGCGAGCTGCCGCCGGACGAGATGGCCGCGCTGTTCGACGAGTGCGCGGGCCGGGCCGAGACGGTCCGGCGCGGCGGCGCGGAGGTCGTCCTCGTGACCGGCTGCGAGGTCAGCCTGTTCGCGCAGGGGTTCGTTCCCGGCGACGACGTGTACGCCCGGATCCAGGCGATCCTGTCCGGCGACCCGGCGGTGTACGCCGCGATGGGCGACGTCCCCGGCCGCGTCAACGCGTTCTTCGCCGAGACGGTCGCGGCGGCCCGCACCCGGTTCGGCGGCCGGGTCACCTACGCGTCCGGGCCCTGGGAGGACCTGGACTGGGGTCCGTTCGACCTGGTGTCCGTCGACGGCTACCGGTCCATCGAGAACGCGGCGCACTACCGCGAATGGCTGCGCGGCCACTTCCGGCACGGCAAGCCCGTCGCGATCACCGAGTTCGGCTGCTGCACCTACGCGGGCGCCGGCGACCGCGGCGGCACCGGCTGGATGATCGTCGACCGGGACGCCGAACCGCCCCGGCTGGACGGCGCCTACGTCCGCGACGAGCAGGAACAGGTCCGCTACATGCGCGAGCTGCTGGACGTCTTCGAGACCGAGGGCGTCGACGGCGCGTTCTGGTTCACCTTCGCCGGGTTCGGCCTCCCGCACGACCCGCACGACCCGGCCCACGACCTCGACATGGCCTCCTACGGGGTGGTCGCGGTGGCCCCGGACGGAACGTGGCGTCCGAAAGCGGCCTTCCACGCCCTGGCCGCCGCATATGGCGCACAGAGCCGATGATCTACCCGTAAGGGATGGGGTAGCGTCCCCCTCATGGAACCGGACGGCCAGCTCGGCGCGCTCGAGCGGGCCGTCGAGGGGACGCTCGCCGAGGGCGCGCTGGAGTTCGACGGCGACGAGGCCGTCCTGCGGATCGAGGGCTCGCTCGTCCTGACCACCGGATGGTTCCTGTCCTGCGCCGCCGCCGGCGTCGTGCTGCTGCTGTTCGGCGCCGTGCTGTCGCTGACCGGGCTGCGGTCCGCCGCGACGTGGGCGCTCGCCCCAGGCGCCGTGATGGTCGCGCTCGTGCTGGCGTTCCTGCTGGCGCTGCGGTTCACGCCGCTGCCCGCGCTCTGGCCCGAGCTGGAGCTGCGGTTCACCGAGCAGGCGATGGTGCACCGGCGGACCCGCGTCCCGTTCGACGACCTGCGCCCCGAGCACCTGGTGTGGAAGAACGGCCGGTTCTTCCGCCGGCTGTACGTCCGGCACCCGTCGCTGCGCAAGCAGCTCGCCGGGTTCTTCGACAGCGAGGAGCGGCAGGCCGAGGAGTTCCAGCGCCGGCTCTGGGAGCTGATCTCCGCGCCGGACCTGCCCGGCGTCCTCACCCACGGCAGCGACCTCACCCCGGTGCAGCGCTGGATCATCGGCGCGGGCGCCCCCTACGCCGCGATCAACGGGTTCCGGCTCGACCGGCTCGGCACCGCGCCCGGCGAGTCCGCGGCGGCGGCCGACCGGCGCACCGCACAGGAGCTGCTGCGCGAACCGTGGGGCGCCTACGACCTGGAGCAGCTGCTCGCCGCGGTGAACTGGCTCGTCCAGGAGGGGCACCGCGCCGACTTCACCATGGACGCCGAGCTCGCCGCCCGCCCGCCCGAGGCCCGGGACCGCTACGCCGCGCTGCTCCGCGAGATCGACGCCCTCATCGCCGCAGACCGGCTGGAGCCGCCGTTCGTGGAGCGGCTCATCGAGCTGGTCCGCGTCCGGTACGGGGACGCGGGCGCCGCGTACGCCAAGCTCGTCCCGCCGCTGCTGCGCGACGAGCCCGGCGCGGACGCCAGCGAGGAGGGCGCGGAGCTGGCCCAGTTCCTGCACCGGCTGTTCAACGACCGCGGCCACGCCGCCGAGGAGCTGCACCGGCTGGAGGCGCTCGCCGACCCGGACCTGCGCGCCGACGTCGGCCGGTTCCTCATCTGGGACTACGCGCGCGCGTTGATGCTGTACCGGTGGGGCCACATGGTCGGCTGGCTCACCGAGGAGTACTGCTGGGAGCGGATGCTGCCGCTCGCCCTGGACGTCCAGCGCCGCTACACGTCCTGGCACGACATGGCGACCTGCTACCTGCAGGGGCGGCTGCTGTGGTCGGGCGGCGGCGGGCGGGCGCAGGCGGAGTACGACCGGCTCGTCGAGCACCTCGCCGGGGAGCGGCGCAGCCCGTGGAACCTCGTCCCGTGGGACCTCGACCTCACCCGCGACTGGGCCTGACCCGGCCTGGGCCCGGCGGGCGAGCGCGGACGGCGCGGGCGAGCGCGGTCGGCGCGGCGACGCCGGGCGGGCGGCGTCAGCCGCCGATGACCCCACCCTGGTAGGCGGCGCCGTCCGGCGCGTTCTGCGGGCTCCCGGGGACCTCCGCCGCCGCGCCGCCGCCCTCGCCGGACGCCTTCCAGCTCTGCGCCGGGGCGTCGCTCTCCCCGTCCGGGTACACCGTCCCGCCGAGCCAGTGCACCAGCGAGTCGGCGAACGTGCGGGCGACGCGCGGCGCGTCCGGCAGGTCGGCGACCGCGCGGATGTCCACCCACCAGACCGGCGCGACGACCCGGGCCGCGAACTCCGCGCCCAGCAGCCGGCCGATCTCGCCCTGCACCGACACCTGCACCGCGTCCTCGATCGCGACGAGCAGCCGGCCCTCCGCGTCGTACAGCAGGGTCGGCTCCGGCTCGCCGCCGCGCAGCTCCAGCGGCTCGCCCATCGCGATCATGCCGTCGGCGACGGCGTGCACGTCCGGGCGGCGGCGCACCAGCGCGACCAGATCGCTGCTCATCGGGCCACCCCCGCGCCGAGCGAACGGGCGAACACCTCGTGCACCACCTGGATCCCCGCCATCCGCGCGGCGGCCGACACGCGGCCGAGGTCGAGCGAGCTGCCGGTGGCCAGATGCCGGTCGTAGGGCACCGCCACCACGGGCAGCCCCCACGCGGCGAGCATCTGGTGGGCGCGCTGCAGGTCCGCGCCGACCTGCGGGGCGTGCGACACCATCGCGATCACGGTGCGGCGCAGCACGTCCTGCTGGTCGTTGGAGACGAACCACTCCAGCGCCCCGCGCGCGCTCAGCGCCCCGTCGACCGTCCCGGGCGTCACCAGCACCAGGCCGTGCGAACCGGCGATGACGCCGCGGTTGACCTCGGTGAGAATGCCGGCGCCGCAGTCGACGACCGTCGCCGCGACGTACCGGCTCACCGCGCTCAGCGCCGTCTCGAACGTCTCCAGCGTGAACTCTCCCGCGATGCGGCCGCCGCGCGTGGACGACAGCACCCACAGCCCGTCCGGCGTGCGGGTGAGGAACCGCGCCGCCTCCTCGAACGACTGCGGCTTCTGCCCGGCGAGGTCGAACAGCGACAGCTGCGAGCGGACGCCGAGCCGCAGCGGCAGCGACCCCAGCTCGGCGTCGGCGTCGGCGGCCAGCACCCGGTCGGTGCGGTGCCGGGCCAGCTCCGTCGCGACCAGCGCCGCCATCGTCGTCTTGCCGGCGCCGCCGCGCACGCTCGCCACCGCGATCTGCCGGGAGCTGGCCACGGACCGCTGCATCAGCTCGCTGAACGCGGCCAGCAGCCGGGCCTCGCGGGCGCCGCCGCCGACCGCCTTCAGCACGCCGCGCCCGACCCGGCGGGCCAGCGCGTCGCCGTGCTGGTTGCGGCGGACGAGGTCGGCGGGCGGGATCTGCTGGCCGGGCGCCGCCTGCCCGGCGCCGGCGGGCTGCCCCGGCATCACCGGCTGGGCCGCCTGCTGTGCCGCAGCGGCCGCCTGGTCGGGCCAGGCGGCCTGCTGCCCGGTCCGCTGCCCCGGCTGCGCCTGCTGGGCCGCCTGGTCGCCGGCGGGCTGGACCGCGCCGAGGACCGGGTTGACCGCGGCCTCCCAGTCGAAGTCGGAGTGGACGAGCGGGTCGGCCTGCTGCTGCGCCTCGGCCGGAACGTCCGCGCCCTGCTGGGCGAACGGGTCGGCCTGCTGCTGGGTCTGGGCCGCCGCCTGCTGAGCCGCGGCCTGCGGCTGGGCGGCGGCCTGCTGCTCCTGGAGCGCCTGCTGCTGGGCGGCCTGGGCGGCCTGGGCGGCCTGCTGCGCCGTGGGCTGCTGCGCCGTGGGCTGGTGCGCCGCCTGCTGCTGGACCTGCGGGGACGGTACCGGATCGGGCGCCGCGGGCGCAGGCGCCGGAGGCTCGGGCAGCAGCGGGGCCGGCGCGTCCTGGACGTCCTGCGACACCTGCGCGACCTGCGGGAACGGCGGAGCCTCGGGGACGGGCGCCGGGACGTCCGGTTGGGCGGGCGGCACCGGCTGGACCGGCGGCACGGGCTGGGCAGGCTGAGCGGGTGCGGCCTGCGGCTCCGGCGGGCCGGCGGCCTGGGCCACCTGCGGCGGGACGGACGCGGCGGGCGCCCGTTCCTGGGCAGGCCGGGGCGGCGCATCGGCGCCCCACGTGCCCTGTGCGGGGCCGGACGGGGTCGCGTCGAGGACCTGCAGTCCGCGCCGGGACGCGCCGATTTCGCGCAGTACCGCCTGCTGCCAGCTGGAGTCGGACACCTGCCTCCCCTCTCCCCGCCAAGACTACGAGACACGCGTCGCCCCACGCACCGCCGCGGGCCGGGCGCCCCCTTCCGGCGGGCCCCCAAGGCACCGTGCACACCGGCCTCACCGGCGCAGACAGCCCCAGACCGGCAATCCGCCCTGAAATCACCATGACCCGCCCGCTAGTCTTGCCGGACCTCGATCGGCACCCCGCCATGTGACACACCGCCCGGAGCGACACCATGAACCCCCCTCAATGGCCCGGTCAGCCCGGCGGGCCGGGCTACCCGCCGGCACCGCCCGGCCCGCCGCCCGGTCCGCCGCTGCCCGGTCCCCCGGGCCCGCCGATGGGCTTTCCTCCGCCGCCCCAGCGCGGCGGCGGGGGCGCGCTCGTACCCCTGCTGATCATCGGCGTGGTCGCCGTGCTCGGCATCGTGGGCGTCGGCGCGTTCTTCATCCTGCGCGACGACGACAAGCCGGACCGGACCGTCGTCATGCCGAGCCTGACCCACCTGAACCCGTCCTCGGGGAGCACCTACTCGCCCCTGCCGACGCCGACGACGTCCCTCGGCGGCGGGACCGGCGACCCGTCCACCGTCCTGTCCCGGACGATCCGGACGGCGAAGGGCCACACCTTCACCCAGGCGGGCGTCCGGACCGAGTCGTGCACCACCCGCGCCAACGCCAAGCTGCTGACCGTGCTGCGCACGCACCCGTGCGTCGGGCTGATGCACTCGGCCGTCTACGCCAACCCGACCAAGACCATCATCACCTCGGTGTCGATCATGACGCTGGGCAGCTCGTCCGCGGCGATCACCGTCAAGGGCGCCACCGACCAGAGCGGCTGGCCGAAGCTGCTCACCCCGTCGGACGCCAGCGGGCTCCCGCAGCCGCGGGCGAACCCGGCGTACTGGACGCGGACCTGGTCGCAGGGCCGCAACGTGATCTACGCGCAGTCGTACTGGAAGAGCGGCGGCCCGACCGGCGGCCGGACCGGCAGCGTCTTCGCGACGGCCGGCGAGCTGGGCGTCGAGGTCACCAACACGCTGCTGTTCTCGAACTGATGGAACGTGCCGTGCGCGAGCGGGACGGGCGGCGGGCCGCCCGTCCCGCCGGCGCGCGACCGCCCGCGGACGCGCGGTCAGCCGTCCTGGCGCTGCGCCTCGCGCTTGCGGGCCTGCGCCCGCTCGTAGGACGCGAGCGCGCGCTCGCCCCCCGGCCGCATCTCGAACCGAATCCCCCGGTCGCCCTCGAACGGCTCCCGGTGGTCGAAGCCGCCGGTGTAGATCTCGGCGGGCACCCGCTCGGGGAAGGCGTCGCAGTACGGGATCCAGGTGTCCAGCGACGTCTCCGCGCCGGGGTTGGCCCGCTGCTGGAGACGCGCGCACGCGTCACAGATGCTCGGTCTCCTGCGCATGGTCCGGCCGTCCTCTCCCATTCCCGGTCGCCCTGGCGGCGCCGCCCGCGCGCGCCGCGGGCGGCCTCGCCGCAGTGTTCCACACCCGCGGTAACACACCGGCGACCTGTCACGATCACCGAGAAGCGGGTTGCGACATGAGCGACGAAATCATCATAATGATCGCTCTCTGTGTGTCTGTGATCGTGCGCGGTCGCGGGCTCGTTCAGCTCCCGACGAACAGAGGGGTCCCCCGTGCGCGCTGAATGGCAGGCGCATATCGACGAACTCCTGCAGACCTACCAGGAGAAGCGCCGGCAGATCCAGGAGATGCAGTCCCGGCTGGAGACCATCGAGGCGTCCGCCGAGGCCGCCGACGGGATGGTCCGCGTCAAGGTCGACCGGCAGGGCCGGCTGACCTCGCTGGAGTTCGATCCGCGGGTCTCCCGCAAGCTCGGCAGCGAGGAGCTCGCCGAGGCCGTCATGGAGGCGTCCAAGAAGGCGCAGAACGACGTCGCCGACCAGATGCGCGCCGCGATGCAGGGCCTCACGCCCGAGGGCGCGTCCGGCGAGGGCGGCGGGTTCGACCTCGCCAAGCTGCTGCCCGAGCGGCCCGACGACATCGAGGCGGTCCGCACCCGCCTCGGCATCCAGCCGAAATGACGTTCGACGGGTACGAGGTCGACACCGAGGACCTCAAACGCGCGGGCGGCGGCTTCGAGACCAACGCCAACACCCTGCAGCAGATCTTCGACACGCTGAACTCGGCGCTGCAGGCCGAGGGCAAGTGCTGGGGCGCCGACGAGACCGGCCAGCAGTTCGAAGAGGGCTACGGCGAGCCCAGCAAGAACGTCCTGGAGGCCTTCCCCAAGCTCAAGAAGGGGCTGGACGGCATCAAGAAGGGCGTCGACGAGATGGCCAAGGAATACAAGAAGGCCGAAGACGCCTCGAGGCTGAAGTGAGCTGATCCCGTGGGTCTGGAAATCCCCGCCGAGGTCCAGTGGCTGTCGTGGATCGTCGGTTCCGACTGGCCCGAGGGCGACGAGACCGCGATGCGGCGCTGCGCGGACGCCTGGCGGCAGGCCGCCACCTCGATCAACGACCTCGTCGGCGACGTCACCGGCAGCGTCAACGACGTGCGCGGCACCCTCGACGCGGAGGCCGCCGAGAAGTTCCAGAAGAACGTCGAGCAGTGGATCACCACCGATCCGCGGCTGCTGCCGAGCATGGCGGACGCCTGCAACAAGCTCGCCGACGTCATGGACAACGGCGCCCTGGACATCGAGTACGCGAAGTACATGTTCATCGCGCTGCTGATCGTCACCGCGATCGAGATCGCGATGCTGATCGCGGCGGCGTTCGAGACGTTCGGCGCGTCCACCGCGGGGATCCCGGCCGTGGAGGGCGCGGCGCAGGTCACGGCCCGCACCATCTTCAAAGAGCTGATGGAGAAGCTCGGGGAGAAGTTCCTCGGCGCGGTCCTGAAGGGCGCCGCGTTCGGCGCGCTGCAGGGCGGCGGGCTCGACCTGATCGTCCAGGGCGTGCAGATCGCCCAGGGCAACCGGAAGGGCGTCGACTGGGCCAAGACGGGCCAGGCCACCCTGGACGGCGCGATCGGCGGCGCGATCTCCGGCGGCATCGGCTTCGGCGCGGGCAAGATCCCCGGCGTCGGCGACGCGGCGGCGACCCCGCTCGGCAACATGTTCAAGGGCATGGCGCGCGACGGCGTGTCCGAGGCGGTCAGCGGCGTGGCCGGCACGGTCGCCACGTCCGCGATCCACGGCGACCCGCTGAGCTGGGACGCCATCGCGAAGGGCGCCACGTCGGGCGCGTTCGGCGGCGCGGTCGGCGGCGGCAAGAGCGGGCTGAAGGAGTTCGACGGCGGGATCCCCGGCGGCGACCCCGCGCCGCCGAGCGTCGACCCCACCCCGTCCACCACGCACGCCCCGTCGACCGGCGGCGGTTCCGGCGAGGGCGGCTCGGGCGGGGGCGGGTCCGACGGCGGCGGCTCCGGCGGAGGCGGCGGTTCGCATGCCACCGGCGGTGGCGGCGGCTCCTCCGGCGGCGGCTCCGGCGGTGGTGGCGGCTCGCACGGCGGCGGAGGCGGCGGCGGTTCTTCCGACGGCGGTGGTTCCGGCGGAGGCGGCGGCAACCGCATCTCCACCCTGCTCGGCGACACCGGCGGTGGGGGGAACCACAATGTGAGCCTCGCCTCGGCGGCCCCGGAAGGCGGCGGTGGAGGCGGCGGCGGTTCGTCCTCCTCCGGCGGCGGCCTCGGCGGCAGCCCCGGCGCCTTCAGCGGCGGATCCCCATCCGGCTCGGACGGCGGCGCCCCGGGCTCCTCCTCGTCCGGCGGCGGGCCGAGCGGCGCGGTCCCCATGGGCGGCGGCACGGCGCCCGGCGGCGCGCCCGCGGCCGGCGGCGGCGTCCCCGGCGGTGCGTCCCCGAGCGCGGGCGGCGGCTCGGGCACCGCGGGTTCCGGCGGCTCGGGCTCCGGCTCCGGCGGCTCGGGCTCCGGCTCCGGCGGTTCGGGCAGCGGCAGCGCGGGCGGTTCGAGCGGTGCGGGCGGTTCGAGCGGTGCGGGCGGTTCGAGCGGTGGCCCCGCCGGCGCCCGGCCTGGAGGCGGCGCGGCCGGCGGCACCCCGGGTTCCCCGGGCGGTGGCGGCCCGTCCACCGGGTCCGGCTCGTCCGGCGGTGGCTCCGGCCGGGGCCGCGACGAAGCACCGTCCGGTGGTTCGACCCCGTCCCGCGCCGGCGGCGACGGCCCGGGCATCCCGGGCGACACGCACACGTCCCCCGGTGAAGAGCACACCTCGCCGTCCGGCGGTACTGAGCCTTCGACCGGCGAGCCCACCGCCCCGTCGCCCGCCGAGCACGCCACGCCCCCGGACGGCGAGCACCGGCCCGCGGCGGACGGCGAGGCACCGACCCGCGGCGACACCACGCCCCCGGAGACCGAGCACACCACGCCGGCCCCGGGCGGCGACCCCACCCCGGAATCGGGCGGCGAGCACACCCGGACCCCGGGCGACGAAGCACCGTCCGGCGGCCGGACCGCGCCGTCCGCAGGCGGCGAGCCCACTCCCACGCCAGGCGGCGAGGCACCGTCCGGCGGCCGCACCGAGGCCCCGGCAGGCGGCCCCGTTCCGGATGGCGGCACCGCCACGCCTCCGGCGAGCGGGAGCACCACGACCCCGACCGGCGGCAGCGGCAGGACGACCGCCGAGGGCGGCGGCACGACGCCGTCCGGCGGCGCCTCCACACCCTCCGGCGACCACGGCACCGCCCCGACCGGCGGCGGCTCCGGCACGACCGGCGGATCCACGCCCTCGGGCGGCGGCTCCACGGCGACCGGCGGCGGCTCCGACCCGTCGCCGGACGGCGGAGCGCCGACCGGCGGCGACCCGTCCGTGCCCGAAGGCGGCGAGGTTCCGCCCACCAGCACGGCCGGGACGTCCGACGCGCAGGACGGCGGCCACTCGACCGCCGACCTGCCCGACGCGATGGACGCGCCCGACCACGGCGGGTCCGACGCGTCCGGCGGCCAGCCCGGCTTCGTCGCGGGCGTGCCGATGCCGATGGGCGCGATGGGCGGCATGGGCGGCGGCTCCGCCGCGCGCGGCGGCGGCGCGTCCGGCGGGACCGGGGGCTCGCGGGTCCGCACGAGCACGCCGTCGTCGGGCTCGGGGCGTCCGGAGTCCACGTCGCGCTCGCCGCAGGAGTCGGGACGCGTTCCGAAACCGTCGCGGCCGGGTGACGGCGACGGCCGTGCGCCGGGCGAGAGCGGCGCGCAGCCGCCGCTCGAGACGCCGGCCGGCCCGGGCATGGAGAACGCACAGCCGCCGCGCGAGCAGGCTCCTCCCGCAGGGGAGAACGGCCGTCCGCCGGCCGATCACACGCCGTCCGAGGCGGAGAACGCGCAGCCCGCGCCCGACACGCCGTCCGGCGACGAGGGCGCGCGGCCGGCGCCCGAGCGTCCGCTCACCGACGACAACACCCCCCGCGACCCCGCCGAGCACCCCATCCGCAACCTCGACGACCAAGGCGTCGTCCGGCCCGACGGCCCGCCGGCCGACGCGGGGCGCGAGCGGACACCGTCCGGCGACGAGGGCGGGGAGCCGGCGCCCGAGCGTCCCGTCACCGACGGCGACCCCGGCGAGCGGCCCATCCAGGACGTCGACGACCAGGGCGTCGTGCGCGGTGACGCGCCCGACGAGGGCGGTCCCTCCCAGGAGAACGACGCCCCGTCCCCGCGCACCGCCGAGCCCTCGGACGGGTCCGGCACGCCGGAAGAGCACCCCGAGCAGGCCGGGACGCCGGGCGAGCACGAGCAGCCGGAGGCGTCCGCCCCGCACGACGCCCAGGCCGACGACGGCACCGGCGACCACGACACCGGCGACACGTCCGGCGACGACGCATCCGGCGACCATGACGGCGGCGACACCGCCCACGACCTCGGGGACGCCGAGCGCGAGGCGCGCGAGATCCTGTCGCAGTTCGGCGACGACGCGCCGGCGGTCGACTTCACGTCCCACCCGATCGACCCGGCGTCCGCCGCCGAGATCAACCGGGCCATCGGACGGCTCGCCGCCGACTACCCCGGCACGATGCAGCGGCTCAACCGGATCGAGTCGATCCAGATGCCGCCCAACGAGGCCGACACCCTCGCCTACGCCCGGCCGGGCGGCCCCGACCAGGGCATCTACATCAACGAGGACGCGTTCGGCGACAACGCGGCGCGCAGCGCGGAGGGCGCCGACGAGGAGGCGGACGGCTTCACCGTCCCCGGCGGCGGGTCGACCGAGGGCGTGTTCACGCACGAGTTCGGGCACCAGCTCGGGCAGCGGCTCCTCAACGACCCGGTGCTGCGGGGCGAGCTGAACCAGGCGATCTCCGACGCGCTCGGCGTCCCCTACGACGCCACGCAGCCGCACGACCCCGCCATGAAGTCCCGCATCGAGAACGCGCTGTCGCAGTACGGGGCGACCAACCCGCACGAGCTGATGGCGGAGGCGTTCACCGAGCACCGCCTCGCCGAGAACCCGCGCGCGCTCGCCCGCGCCGTCGGCGACGTGATGGACCGCCACTTCCGCGGCGAGTCGCCCGGCGGCGCACCGTCCGCCCAGAACGGCTCCACCCCGCGCAACAGCGCGCCCCACGACGGCACGCCCCACGACGGCACGCCGGGCACCGACCGGGGCGCGCCCCGCCGCGAGGACGGCCAGATGCGTCCCGACGACGGCCGTCCGCGCACGAACGAGACCGAACCGGGCCAAGGCGAGACCCCGCCGCGCCACGACAGCGGGCGGCTCCCCTCCGACGACGGCCGTCCGCACGAGAGCGGGCCCGGCCGCGGCGAGGAACCCGCGCGCCCCGACGCCGGCGAGCACCGCCCGGCCGCGGGCGAGACCGAACCGCGCCCCGACGAGGGACGCCCGCGCTCCAACGAGACCGAACCCCGCCCCGACGAGGGCCGTCCCCGCACGAACGACACCGAACCGGGCCGCGGCGAGGCCCCGCCGCGCCACGACAGCGGCGAGCTCACGCCCGGTGAGCGCCGTCCCGGCGGCGAGACCGAGCCGCACCCCGGCGAGCGGGCGCGCGGCGAGGACGGCCCGCGGTTCCGGCGGTCCCGGCCCGGCGAGGACGGGTCCGACCCCACCGGCGGCGACGGCTCGACCCCGCCGCCCGACCAGCCGTCCGGCGGTGCGGCCGACGAGCCGAGCGGCCCCCGCATGCCGCACCAGCAGGCCGAATGGGACCCGCCGCGCGACGCCCCCGACAGGTCGATCGACCTGAATCCCGGCCAGCGGGTCGTGGACGCGGGCCCCCTGCAGCCGAACTCCCGCTACACCGTCCACGAGGTCGGCCCCGACGGCCGCAGGACCCCGCGCAGCATCGCCTACACCAACGGCGACCGCGAGGTCACCCACATCACGAACTACACCTCCGACGAGCCCGGCGCCCACGTCGTCCCGCCGAACGACAACGTCGACGTCACGCGCCCGGAGCCGGGCGTCACGCACCGGATCGACCTCGGCTTTGCGAACCCGCACATCTTCACCGGGGAGGAGAACGCCCACGGGCAGGGCTCGGCCCCGTCCGCCGTCCGGTTCGACCCGCCCGCCGACGCCACGCCGATCGAGTGGCCCGTCAGGTACGACCCGAACGCGAGCGGCCCCTTCACCAACCAGCCGGATCTGCCCAGGAACGCGCGCATCGAGGTCAGGGGCCCGGACGGCAAGCTGCACGGCGTGTTCTGGACGGACGGCGAACGCAACGTCACGCACGTCCGGACCTGGTACGGCGACAAGACCCGCGGCTTCAACCCCGAACTCGGCGACACACCGGCCAACGCCGCCGCGCACCACGTACCCAAGCCGAACACCCACTACCTGATCGAGCCGCACGACCGGTTCGAGGTGAGCAACCCCAGCCGCCTCGACCCGCCCGACGCCGCCCGCCACGGCGACTACACCGACAACGGCGTCGAACCGGGCACGTTCGCGTACCACACGGACGAGCACGGCCAGGCGGACACGGCGAGCGGCCGCCCCGAGTACGGCGCGGGCCACAAGCAGCGCAACGAGCCGGTGCAGACGGACGTCGGCCACATCGGCGGCGGCAGCCCCCCGTCGGCGTCGACCAACCATCCGGGCGAGTACCCGGGCGGGTCCTTCGACGGCGGCCACATCTTCCCGCACCAGGGACGCGGCCCCGGCGAACGGATCAACTACTTCCCGCAGGAGAGCAGGACCAACCGCGGGAACAGGGGCGCCGACTTCGAGCCGAGCGAGAGCTGGGCCCGCTCGTTCGAGGCGCACCTGCGCGCCCAGGACCGGGCCGGGCACACGATCGACCGGATCGACTTCTTCCCCGAGCCGAACGGGGGCCGGATCACGCCGGAGGTCATCCACGTCCGCTGGACGGAGACCGTCCCGAGCCCGGTCCCGGGCGGCGAGCCGACCGTCTACACGCACTACCGGAGCTACCACAACCTGCCGCCGAACCTCCGCGGCGGCGGCGCTCCGGGCGGTTCCACTCCCCCGGCGGGCGGCGGCTCCCAGCCGCCGGCGCATCCCGCCGGGTCGGACGCGCCGCAGCCCCGCATGCGCGGCCCCCGTCCCGAACCGGGCGACCAGCGCGTCGCCGGCCCCGAACCGTCCCCGAGCCCCGAACCGTCGAGCGGCCAGCCGCGCACGGCCGAGCCGTCGAGCACCGAACCGCGCACAGGCGAGCCATCCAGCGCCGAACCGCGCACCACGGAACCGTCCAGCGCCGAACCGCGCACGGCCGAACCTCGCGGCACCGAGCCGCGCACAGGCGAGCCCTCGGGCACGGAGCCGCGTACTGCCGAGCCGTCCGGCGCCGAGCCGCGGCCGCACGACGGCGAGCCGCGTGCGGCGGAGCCTTCCGGTGGCGAGCCGGGCGGTGCCGCGGCGCGGGCGGGTGAGCCGTCCGGCCGCGAGCCGGGTGCGGGCGAGACGCCGGAGCCCGGGCGGGAAGGCGCTCGCGGGACGCAGGAGCGGCCCGGTTCCGAGGCCGCGGTGACGCCGGAGGCCTCGCGTCCGGACGCTCGAACCCATTACGGCTGGTACGAGTCGGAGTCGCCGAGCACGGCGCCCAGGCCCGAGGCGGGTTCCGGGGATCCGGGGCGGCCGTCCACGGTCGGCTCACCGGGGCCGCATCGGACGGAGGGCACCGCGGGCTCCGCGGGCCGGTCGCCGGAGACGGCGCGCCCTGGGGAGGCTCCCCGGGGCGAGAGCACGGTCCCGCCCGGCGGCGAACGGGTTCGCCCGGCGGAGAGCACCCCCGGCACGGACGCCGCTCCGAGGACGGCGGACGCCCGTCCGGAGACCGAGAACGCGCCGTCCCCGAGCGAGGCGGGACGCGGCGACGGACCGGTGCGGCTGGAGGGCGAGGCGCCCCGCGCCGAGTCCGGACCGCAGCCGCGGTCGCGGGCGGCGGAGCCGGAGGGCGAGCGGCCCCGCACGGCCGATCCGGAGCTGATGCGCCGGATCCAGGAGAACGAGCAGCTCCGCCAGGTCGTCGACCAGGCGCGCGACACGGTGGTCAACGACCGGGGCGACCGGCTCGGCGACCTGCTGGACGACGACCTGCGCAACCGGCTGCCGGACCATCCGGAGCTGGCGCGGATCATCGAGGGGAACGGGCCGCCGCCGCTGACCCGGGCCGAGCAGGCGCTCCACGACTCGCTGCTGGCGCGGCCGCGGACGCTGCACAGCCTGCTGTCGCACCCCGAGGCCGTCCACATCCTGGAGGACTCGGTCCGGGAGGTGAACGAGCGGGGCGCGGACGCGGTGCTCGCCGACGGGCCCGCGCGGCCCGTCCCGACGCCGCTGGAGGACTGGCAGACGCGGATCAGCGACCGGGTCATCGGCGAGATCGGCACGTCGAAGTCGCCGGCCCAGCCCGGGTTCGACCGGGAGGCGCTGGCGGCGGAGCAGGCGCGGGCCGGCGAGGGCCGTCCGCTGCCGAAGGACAGCCCGCTGGTCAACGACTACCTCGACGAGCTGTACCGGGCGGCCGAGGAGCAGCGGGGCACGCTGCACGGCATCCTGCGCGACCTGGCGAACGAGCCGGAGGACGCGAAGATGCGGCCGGGCCCCAAGGACCGGGTGCGCGCCCTCGACAAGATCATCAGCGAGAACGACGGCGACGCGTCCAAGCTGAACGACCTGCTGGGCGGCAAGGTCCAGTTCGACAACGTCGCGGACCTGTACCGCGCGCTCGACCGGGTCCAGGACGTGACGCGGCGGCACGGCGTCGACGTGGTGTCGATCAAGGACCGGCTGCGCAGCCCGCAGCCGAGCGGCTACCGCGACATCCGGATGACGGTCCGGATGCCGAACGGGCACATCGGCGAGCTGCGCCTGCACCTGCGGTCGTTCGACGCCGTCGCCGATCACGAGCACTCGCTGTACGAGGTCTCGCGGGACCTGCCGAACGTCGCCGACGAGCAGGCGGCGCGCGGTGTCCGCGAGCCCGGGCTGACGAACGAGGAGCAGGCCGTCGTGGAGGCGGTCAACCGGCGCCTCAACGAGCAGTTCAAGGACGCCCTGGACCAGGCGCTGCCGCCGCATCTGCGCACCACGGCCGAGGAGGGGCCGCCGGAGCCGCAGCAGCGCGAGGCCGAGCCGCAGCACGCGCCGTCCGAGGCGGAGGGCGCCCATGAGGGCGAGCAGACCCACGAGGGCGAGCACGAGGCCGCGCACCGGGGAGAGACCGAGATCCCGGCCGATCTGCCGCCGCACCTGCACGAGGTGTTCCGCGGCAGCGACGAGACCCCGGCGGGCCGGTCGTTCCACGACCCCTCGGACCCGGCGATGCGCGACCTGGCGCGGCGGGTCCCGGCGGACCCGCACCGGTTCGTGGTGGACGGGCACGGCGACGCGGAAGGGCTGCGGCTCCCCGGCGGGCGCCGGCTCGGCGTGGACGACCTCGCCGACCTGATCCGCAACGACCCGAACTGGAACGGCCGCGAGGTGCTGCTGCTGTCCTGCCACACCGGCGACGGCGAGTTCGCCGCCCGGCTGGCGGAGCGGCTCGGCGTCCCGGTCGTGGCGCCGCACGGGCTGGCCTGGTCGGACGGCGACGGGAACGTGTACGCCTCGTCCGGCCACACCGACGCGGGCGGGCAGGTCCGGCCGGGCCTGCCGCCGGACGGCTCGTGGACCGCGCACCACCCCGACGGCTCCACCGCGCCCGCCGGCGAGGGCGGCTACGCCCCCGGCCACCGGGGCGGGGACGACGGGCATCCGCGCGGCGACGCGGAGGCCCGCGGGCTGCGGGACTGGTTCCGGCGCCGCCGGGATCCCGAACCGCCCGCCGGCGGCAACGGCTGGAACGGCGGCCCGCCGCACACCGGGCACACCGGGCACGCCGATCCGCGCCGTCCGGCGCCCGGCTACGGCGCCCCGCACACCCCGTACAACCCGGCGGCCCACTCCGGCGCGACACCGACGGCGCATCCAGGCGTCCACGCAGGCGCGAACCCGGGCGTCCACCCGGGCGCCACCCCTGCCGCCCACCCCGGCGCGACACCGGCCGCGCACCCGGGCGTCCACGCGGGTGCGAACCCCGGCGTCCATCCGGGCGTCCGCGCCGGAGCCGACCCGGCCGCGCACCCCGGTGCCGCTCCCGGCGGTGCCCCCGGTGTCCGGCCTGGCGCGAACCCGGGCGCGGGTCCGGGCGGGCGGCCCGGCGCCCATCCGGGGACGGGTCCGGGCGGCCGTCCGCCCGCCGGTTCCGGCGTGCCGCCGAACACGCGTCCCGCCGCGCACCCGGGAACCGCGCCCGGTGCCCGTCCCGGCACGACACCGGCCGCCCACCCCGGCACGCATCCGGGGACGCACCCCGGCACGCATCCGGGCGCGCACCCGGGGACGCATCCCGGCTCGCACGACCCCGCCGCCGGGCACCCGGCGGCGCACCGGCCGGACGAGCACGCGCCGGCGCATCCCGGCGGGCCGCACCACCCGGAGATCGGGCACGTCGACTCCGACACCGTCCGCCGGTTCGACAGCGACCACGACGGCGAGCTGTACGGCGAGACCCGGCTGGCGCACGTGTTCCAGCAGCTCCCGCCGCATCTCCAGCAGGCCGTCCACTGGTACACGGTGCAGTCCATGCCGAACCCGCACCTGCGGCCGGGCGCGGACGTCGGCCGGTACCTGAACCAGATGCGGCTGGAGGAGAACTACGCGCAGCACCTGATGTACCTGAACGGCGGCCGGATGCCGGTCGACTCGAGCGCGCTGAACGCCATGTGGCGCCGCCCGGACCTGACGGACTACCAGCGGCAGATCGTCCAGTACGTCCTGTCACATGAGAGCCCCGAGCTGCGGCTGCAGGAGATCTGGCGGCAGCACGAGGACCATGAGCGGCTGAGCCGGTACTTCGGCGGGGACCCGACGCCGGAGGCGTTCTGGCGGCGGGTCGCCGAGCTGGACCAGGCGCTGCACCAGCCGCTGCTGGAGCCGGTGGAGACGGTCCGGGGGCTGCACGACGTGTCGTTCCTGCTCGCCCCGGACGGCACGCCGCTCGGCAACCGCGATCCCCGGATGCTGATCGGTATGACACAGACGGAGCCGGGCTACATGTCGACCTCGCTCGGGGTGAACCCGGCGGTGGTTGACAACAACCCGTTCGAGTTCCGGATGCGGATGCGGCTGCCGGAGGGCGCGCACGGCCTCTGGATGGGCACCCGCAGCGCCTATCCGGACCAGCGGGAGCTGATCCTGCCCCGCGGCACCCGATATCGCATCACGAACGTCGTCCATACTGGATTCACCTGGTCGAAGACCAGGGACGGCGGCTGGGTCCAGCGGCCCACGTTCGACATCTGGGCGGACGCGTATCCGCCCCGCTGACGTCCGCCGCAGGGGACGCGGCGCACAACGGGACGCCATGCAGATTCGGAAGGGACAGATGCCATGAGCACCCCGCCTCACCCGGGCGGTAACAGCGGGTATCCGGGCATGCCCTGGCCTCCCGACCCTTCGCAGCCGCTGCCGTCCCCGGGCGGCGCCCACGACCCGCTCGACCTGCCGCCCGCGCCGGCGCTGCCGGGCGCGCCGGTCCCGCCGCGGGAGAGCTACGAGCGCTTCACCCGGCAGCGGGTGCTGTACCTGCCGGTCATGGCGGGCGGTGACCTCCTCGGCTACCTGTGGGCCGCCGAGAGCAACACCAAGGCGTGCGGGTTCATCCGCAACCTGGCGTTCTTCGAGCGCAGCCTGGACGCGTCGGTGCTGTGGAACCGGCGGCTGGACCAGTCCTACGACGAGGGCCTGCCCGCGCAGGACGCGGTCCGCCGGTGGCGCGGCGTCCCCGAGGACCCGCAGGGCGGCGCGATCCCGGCGGACGCGCAGGAGCAGTGGGCGCCGGGGGTGAACGAGCTCGGCGCGTCCCTGAACCCGGACGCTCCGCGCTCGCCCGGCCCGCTCATCCAGGACGGCCTGTTCCCGGACGGGACGCCCGCGGACCGGTCGAAGGGCTGGGGGCCGCTGATCAGCGCCCCGATGCCGGCGTATCCGGAGGAGACGGCCGGGCCGGTCGTGCACCTGCCGGTGGTGCTGGGCGGGAACCTCGTCGGGTACGTGTGGGCGGCGGTGTCCGGCGACGCGGCCGGCTACCTGCGGCGCGTCCCGGCCGGCCGGGCCGGGGAGATCGCGACCGGGCTGTGGAAGGCCCGGCTGTCGGACGCGTTCGAGGCGGGCGTGCACGCCGTGCAGGCGATCCGGGCGTTCCGGGGGCTGCCGGAGGACCACCTGTCCGGCACCGTCCCGGCGGACGCGGCCGAGCAGCAGGCCGCGGCCCTGGCCGACCTGCGGCGGCTGGCCGAGCAGTAGCCTCCGGCGCCGACCTGCGGCGACGCCGCCCTTATCCTCGGACCGTATCCCCCTGTTCGTCGTAACGGAGATCGACTGCAATGAGCCCGGCGAGGAAGACACATCCGCGCTACTTCACCTACAACGAGCGGCCGGTCGTCTTCGTGGAGCCGCCGGGCGGCGGGCTCGACTGCGTCGCCTGCACGCCCCGCAGGGGCGACTTCGTGCGGGAGATGCGCTACTTCAGCGAGATCAACTTCAACCGGGACGCCGACATCGAGGAGATGCCGTTCGAGGACTTCGTCCCGGCGGTGGAGATGTTCCGGGCGCGCAACGGGCTCGGCGAGGGCGCGGTGAAGGCCCTGTACGAGACCATGGACGGGCTGGAGAAGACCGCCGAGCAGGAGCGGCGCCCGCTGAGCGCCGAGGAGCGGGCGCTGATTCGGTCGATCAGCAAGCGGACCCACCCGCTGTTCGAGGAGTACCTGAGCGGGCGCGGCCTGGCCGGGACGCCGCCGCCGGTGCCCGCCGCGCTGCGGATCGCGCGGGTCTTCGACGAGGTCGGCGCCGACGGCACCCCCCGCTACGACCGGCCGCCCGTCCCCGAGCACGAGGTCGAGGCGCTGCTGCGCTACCTGCGGGAGGCGCCGATCGTGCTCGCCGCGCGCGGCTACGACAACGACCTGCTCGATCCGGCGCACCCCGACGATGTACCGCTGACGTACCACACCGACGGCACGTGGATCTGGCCCGGCGCCGTCCACTACTACCTGCGGGTGCACGGCGTCCCGCCGGAGCCGCGCCTGGTCGGGTACGCCTCCGCGGAGAACTTCCGGGTACCGGAGGTGGACGAGCAGACCCGCGCCGAGGCCGTCGCGACGATCAACCGGCCGGCCGGATGACCGGCGCCCCGCAGGACGAGCACGAGCTGACGGCCGCGCTGGCGCCCGAGAGCCCGATCCTGTTCCACCGGGCCCGCCGCCTGCTCGCCGACTGGACCCGCGACGCCGCCGCCCGCTTCCGGGTCGGGCGCCTGGAGGCGGGCTGCTGGTCGGTGCTGCGCGCCGGGGACGGCTGGCGATCCGTCCGGACGGACGGCGACGACCGTTCCGCCATCGGCGAGGACCACGAGACGGCCCGCGCCGCCGTCGCGCACGCGGTCGGCGGCCTGCTCACCGAGGCCGGCACCGGACTCAACCCGAAGGTCTTCCAGATGGCGGGGATCATCCGCCCCGCGCCGGACGACCTCACCGACCGGGGCCCGTGGTATTTCACCGAGGCCGGCGAGCGGCTGCGGGACGCGTCCGAGGACGCGCCCCGTCCCGGCCCCGAGGTGCCGTGCGTCCCGCTGGAGCGCCTGATCGGCCGCGAACCCGGCTACTTCGCGCTCCGCCGCGAGCCCGCGCCCGAGCGCGGCGGGTTCGTGACCGTCCACCGGGTGTTCGAGCTGGCCGTTCGCGACCAGCTGCCGGACGGCCCCGGCGACCCCGCCGAGACGCTTGCGGAGGGCACCGTCCTCGACGGCTACGGCGGAACCGACCAGGTGTTCCTGTACGAGCCCGGCACGCCGTTCCACAAGCGCGGCCTGCAGGGCATGCCCGAGATGTACGAGCACCGCTTCTACGAGGTCCGGCGGCCGCTGCGCGTCCACCCGGCCTTCCCGCTCGAGTACACGATCGTCCCGCGCGGGCGGTCGACGGGCGCGGGCCGCGGCTTCTACCTCGTCGACTCCATAGCCGACCTCCTGCGGGACGGCCGCCTGGCCGAGACCACGGGACCGCGCGGGGAGGCCGCACGATGACCCCGGAAGAGGAGAAGGCGCACCTGCAGGGCCTGATCGACGAGGTCGTGCGGCTGCTCGGCGGCGGCTGGCGCGACGCGCGCCTCACCTATCGCGCCGTCGGCGGGCACGAGGTCGTCCAGCTCACCGGCCACGAGGACGGCTCCGCGCCCGGCGCCGTCGCCCGCGCGGCGCGGCTCGTCCCGGGCAGCGCGATCCCCGCGCTGCTGCGCCGCCACCGGGAGATGACCTACCACCCCGATTACGGCGCCTGGCTGTCCCTCGCCTACTCCCTCTGGAACCGCCCGGACGGCCTGGAATGGGGCGTCGAGGCCGACCAGCCCGACGAGTTCGCCTGGGCGGACGAGATCGCCCCGGCCGACGCCGCCGCCGAACTCGCCCGGTTCCCCCGTCCCGACGCGTACGTCCCCGGCTGGCTGGGCCGCCTGAGCGCCCTGCACGCCGCCGGCGAGGCGTTCTCCCCGGACACCCTCCGCACCGCCCCGCAGGACGATCTGGCCGCACAACTCCCAGCCCTGTTCGGACGCGCCCGCGAGAGGCTCGCCGCCTACGTCCCGGGCGTCGACCGCCTCCGCGTCGGGACCGTCGCCGACGGCTGCTGGACGATCGCCCGCACCGACGGCGCCTGGCTCGCCATCGGCCCCGACGCGTCCGTCCGGCCCTTCGACGACCCCCGCGCCGCCACCGTCCACGCCATGGCCGGCGTGATGGCCGACGCGGGCCTGGAGATCAACAGCCAGGTGCTGCAGACCGCCGGGATCATCACCAGGCAGCGCTCCGCCCGCAAGAAGCAGGACGCCTGGAACCTTGCCGCCGACCCCGATGACTCACCGGTCACCCGCACCTACGCCTCACCGCGCCCCACCTCCCCGGGCCCGTTCATCGCGCTCGAGGGCATGGCCAACCGGCCCGGCGGATACTTCGTCTGCTTCCCCGGCCCGGCCCCCGAGCACGGCCCGTACGTGTCCGTCCACGAGGTCTGCCGCCGGCTCGCCGCGATCGGGCTGCCCGTCCCGGCGCCCGAACCGCCCCCCGAGCCCGAACCGGCCCCCGAGCCGCTCGGCGAGACCCTCCCGGCGGGCAAGGAGGTCGACACCTACCACGACCCCGCCGACCGGTTCGTCTTCGAGATCGGCACGCCCTGGCTGCGCCGCGGCCACAACACCCTGCGCGGCCTCACCTACCGGGTGTACCGCGTCCAGAAGCCGCTCCGCGCCCGCCCCGTCCTGTTCGAGGCCGGCCCGATCGGCTCGGACGCGCCCCCGGAGGAGACCGGCATGGGCTATACCCTGGTCGACCCGATCGCCGACCTCGTCGCGTCCGGCCACCTCGTCGAGATCACCGGGCCCGGCGGCGAGCCCGGCCCCACCGTCCACCGGCCAGAGGAGCAGCCATGACCCAGCCCACCGGTCCGGCCCCCGGCAGCGGCCCCCTCCCCTACGACCAGGCCCGCTACCAGGAACTCACCCGCGGCATCGCCGTGCTGCTGGCGCAGGCCGCCCCCGCCGGCTGGCGCCGGATCGACCTGCGGATCATGATGACGGTCGCCGTGTCCGACGCCGCGCTGACCGTCGCGATGGAGGACGGCACCACCCGTCCCACCGAGTTGCCCCGCGACATCCTCGACATGGCCGCCGAACTCCGCTCCATCATGTACCGGCAGGACCGCGGCACCTGGCTCAGCATGCGCGTCATGCTCGACCCGCCCGGCTCCTACTACACGAGCTTCAACAACGACTACGACCCGCACTGGGACCCCGACATCCCGGACGACGCCTACGCCCAGGACCTCGCCGCCTTCCCCCGCGCCGACGAGAGCGTCCCCGGCTGGCTGCGCGCCCGCACCGTCCGCCCCGCGCTGCCGCCCGAGCCCGTCCGGCCCCTCGGCCCCGTCGAGCAGAAGGACCTCCTCGAGGACCTCACCTCACTGCTCGTCGACGCGCTCCCCGCCGGCTGGCAGCAGGCCGACGTCTACCACAACGCCCTCGGCTCCCACGCCGAATCCCTCGCGCAGCTCCTCATGTGCAACACCCACATGCCCAGCCTGTGGACGCCGCCGCCCGCCGCCGGCGACCTGTTCGACCGGCTCCGCCGCGGCATGTACGCCGACGGCCTCGGCACCTGGTTCACCGCCCGCTTCGTGCTGACGTTCCCGTTCTCCTACCAGATCGAATACACCCGCGACACCGAACCGCGCTGGAAGACCGCCCCCGCGCCGTCCGCCTACGCCGAGGACCTCGAACTGTTCCCCCGCGAACCCGCCAACACCCCGGCCTGGCTCCACCCCCGCGGCTGACCCCCGTCAGCGCTTGAGGGCGTCGAAGATCCGCGGGAGCAGCATCACGTTCTGGTTCTGCTGCGGCACCCTCAGGATCGGCTTGCCCGCGCCCCGCGCGTGGACGAAGTACCAGCCCTTGTCGAACGTGACGCCCTCGATACCCTCCCAGCCGCGCGACACGTTCCCGCCGACGAACCCGTTCCGGTTGATCCGCACCTTGCCGACGTCCACCGTCTGCCCCGCCTCGACCGCCGCGAGGAACTGCCGCAGCAGCCGCGGCTCCACGTACGTCCTGGACAGGTCGACCAGGAACTGCCAGTCCGACGGCGGCGTGTTCGCCCGCAGCCCCGTCTCCTCGAACGCGATCCCGGGCGCCTCGTTGACGGGGAAGAACCCGATCTCGAAATGGTAGTCCGTCGACGTGTGGACGCTGCCGATGTTGAACGGCCCCCGCATCCGCGACTGCACCGCCGTGTACCCGACGAACTCGGCCTTCGCCAGCTCGATCGTCGTCCCGTCCCACGTGATCGAGTGCGCGTCCGCATGCAGCTCGACCCCGTACCGCGTCTTGTGCAGCACCGGCCCGCCCTGCCCCTGCTGCACACCCGCCTGCTGAACAGGCTGCGCCTGCTGAACAGGCTGCGGCGGGACCTGCTGGACCGGCTGCGGCATGGACTGCTGCGGCTGTACCTGCTGAGCGGGCGTCGCGTTGACGTGGTCGGTCCACTTCGTCCCGTCCCACCACCGGTGCCCACCCCCACCGTACGGGTCCGCGTACCACCCGGCCTGAGTCACGATCCACACCTCCCGACAACGCCACCAACCGCCCCGAACATATCCGCTCCCGCCCCCTGCGAGCCGCCGCCCGCGGGAAAGGGCGCGGCCGGCCGAACCGCGGTCACGAGACCGCGCCTCCGGCCGGTCGGCGCGGCCGTCCCGAGGAACCGGCGAGCGTCTCCGATGCGCGGGAACGGGCGTTCGGTTCGGTGTTAACCTCGCGGCGTATCGGATGACCCGCTCGTTGTGGTTTGGGGGCTTGGGGGTTGGCTGAGGGTTCGCGGCCGGAGTTCGTTGCTCCCGATCAGGAGCTGGACGGGTCGTACCGGGAGGCTCAGGAGGCCGATGGCGGGGGCGAGGCCGCGGCTGAGGACGCCACGCCGGAGCCGTCCGAGGAGGGCTCAGAGCCTCTCTCAGCCCCTGAGGGGACGGCGCGGAGGTCTGCCCTTGGGTGGTTGAAGGCTCGGCCGCGAGCAGCGATCGCAGGGGCGGCTGCGGTGGTCGTCGTGGGCGGTGGTGCGGTGCTCTGGGGGACGTCGGGGGCCGATGAGAAGCCCCCGCCTCGGATCCACTTCGCGGCGCTGCCGGAGGCGTGTCAGGCGCCGTCCGCGGCCGTCCTGTCGAAGTACATGCCGGCGGCGGAGAAGCCGACGCCGGACACCGGTGGGGCGTCCGGCGACCAGCGGTACGCGTCCTGCGAATGGCGCGAGCCGCTCAGCGCGCAGAAGGGCAAGACGCTGATCTCGCGGCATCTGCGGGTGGCGATGCGGTTGTTCGTGGGTGCCTCTGGGCTCGCCGATGCGAAGTCCGACTACCAGTCGGCCTGGCGGACGTCGGCACAGGGGACGGTCACCGACAGCGTCGGATCGATCCACAACGAGGCGCCGGTCCTCACGCGGGGGCTCGGCGACGACGCCTTTCTGCATCACAGCGTGACGACGACCGCGCTCGGACGCAGCGGCACCTCGAGAATGGTCGTCCGGACGGAGAACGCCGTCATCACCGTCGACTTCGACGGCGCCACCTATCCGCTCGACCATGACGGGGTCGCGGTTCAGAAGAAGGCCGTCCCGCTGGACGAATCGGTGACGCGCGAGGCCGCCCAAGCCGTCGCACGCGACGTCACCACGGCCTTGTCGTCCTGCAAGACCTGCGTGCGCCGCTGACCCGGGCCGGCCACCGACCGGCCCGGGTCAGCAACGATCACTCGGGAGGCGGCGCCAGGTTCGGGTTGGGCGGTCCCTGCGGCGCGGGGGGCGCCATGTTCGGCCCGCTCTGCGGCGGCGCCAGGTTCGGGTTCGGCCGGCCCTGCGGGGGCGCCTGGAACTGCTGGCCGCCGCCCTGCGGGGGCAGCGGCTGGCCGCCGGTGTTGCCGCCGAAGGACGGAGGCGTGCCCGGCTGCCCCATCGGCTGCGGCCCGTTCGGGAAGGGCGCGTAAGACGCACCGGCCGCCCCGCTCGGCTTCCGGCGCCGCATCACGATGAACAGCCCGGCACCGACCAGCACGACGACGACCACGATCCCGCCGATGATCAGCGGTCCGTTCGAGCCGCCGGAATCACTGCTGTCGCTCTTCGTCGCGGGCGCGGCCTGGTTGCCGCCACCCCCCGTGGACCCCTTGACGACGGCCTTGTCGAGCCGGTCGTAGACCGGGTTCTTCGCGTTCTGCGGAACGTCGTTCTTCAACGCCCGCGGAATGCTGATGACGCCGAAGCCGAGCTGGTCGTCCTTGCCCGGCGTCCCGAAGTCCTTCGCCGTGTTGGTCAGCACCTGGACGGCCCGGCGCGCCGTCATCTGCGGGTACTTGCTGCGGAGGAGAGCGACCGCCCCGGACGTCAGTGCGGTCGCCTGGCTCGTCCCCTCGCCGTTGTTGTAGACGTGCCCTGTCTTGCCCATACCGCCGACGCCGGCGCCCGGTGCGGCGACCGTGACGTAGTCCTGCCGCTGGGTGTGCTCCCACGGTTTGCCCTGGTGGTCGACCGCACCGACGGTGAGCACACCGGGACAGGAGCCGGGAATCTCCACATCGTTGCCGGAGTCGCCCGAGTTGCCGGAGGCGGCGACGACCACGACGTTCTTCTTGTCCGCGTACTTGAGCGCCTCGACCATCTTCGGCGGGCAGTGGTTCGGGTAGACCGCGGACGACGCGCCCTGCGAGAAATTGATCACCTTGGCACCATGGTCCGCCGCGTAGCGGATCACGGCGGACGTCGCATCCGGGGAAAGGCCCGGTTCGTGCATCGGCAGGATCTTCGCTTCGGGAGCGATGCCGTAGAACCCCGTCTGCGTGCCGCGGGACGCGATGAGGCTGGCCATGGCCGTGCCGTGCCCCTCGTTGGGGTCTTCGTCCTGCGTCGCGTCACCGGCTGTGGGCTGCCCTGACGCGTTGAAGGCCTTGCCAGGCACAACGGCGCTCTTCAGGTCGGGCAGCGAGGCGTTGACCCCGGTGTCGACCACCGCGACGGTCACGCCGGCGCCCTTGCTCTGCGGCCACACGTCCGTCCTGATCCCCCAGGAGTCGAACCACCACTCCTTCTGCTCGATGGGTCCCGCATGGGCCGCGGTCACCGGCCCGAGAGCCAGGCCCATCGCGGCCGCCGTCGCCGCCGCTTGGATCAGCCGTCGCATTGTCCTATCCCATCCAGATGCGGAAAGGGCGGACGGAGGTCAGGCCCCCGTCCGCCCTGTTCATGTCGTCGGTACCGCGGCGATCAGCCGATCACCGGAGGTGCGGTGTCATCGTCGGCGCCCCAGACGTCGTCGTCCTCGGACAGCCAGGTCGTGCGCTCGCGCTCCTCTTCCTTGCCGTTGCCGTGGCCTCCGTGGCCCATGGGCATGCCGCCCATGCGGCCGGCGCCGGCGCGTCCGGCCGCACCGGCCGCTCCGCCCGCGCCGAGGCCACCGCCCGCGGCGCCGAGGCCGCCCGGGGTCGTGCCGAAGCCGCCGAGGCCGCCGCCCGCGCCGGCGCCGCCGCCGAGGCCGCCCGGGTCGGCGCCGAAGCCGCCACCGCCGCCTCCACCGAGGCCGGTGGACGGAAGACCTCCGCCGCCACCGCCGCCGGGGAAGCTGGACAGGTCGCTGCCGAGGCCGCCGGGGTCGCTGCCGAGGCTGCCGCCACCGCCGCCGAGGCCGCCGGGGTCGCTGCCGAAGCCGCCGCTGCCGGCACCGCCGCCGCCCGGAAGGTGCGGACCGCCGTCGGCCGCGGGCGCGAACGGGTTGGAGCCGCCGGCGCCGCCGGAGCCGAACTTGCCGAGGCCGCCGGGGTCGCTGCCGAAGCCGCCGCCAGCACCGCCGGCGCCTCCGCCGGGCAGGCCGCCGCCTCCGCCGCCGAAGCCGCCACCGCCTCCGGAGCCGGGGCCACCGGGGTAGGTCGGCTTGTCGCTGAGCCCACCGTGGTCCTCGGGAAGGTCTTTGGTGATCTGGGCCGGGTGGGCGTTGAAGGCCTCGCCGGTGCGGTTCAGGAACCGCTGCATCAGTTCCCGGCCGCCCTTGTCGTCCCCGCTGGTGTGGATCCAGCCATCGCTGGCGTCCTTACCGGCCTGCTTGTACCAGTCGAGGATCTGGGTGCCGTACCAGTGGTAGGTCGAGGCGTTCGTGTGGCTGCTGTTCGAGAGCTCGATCGAGGTCTTGTGGACCTGCTGGAGCTGCGCGACGGCCTTCTTGGCCTCGTCGCCCTTCCAGTGCTTGACGAGCGTCTGGGCGAACCCGCGAAGCGCGGTGCTCATCTCCGCGAGAGCGTCCGCCGCGTCGGAGTAGGCGGTGCCGGCGTCCTTGACCGGCTCCGAGTTGATGCTCGACAGCTTCTTCTTGACGTCGTCGAGACTCATCCCGTCGGCAGTCGGCTTGGACCACGACTGGGAGCCGCGGATGACGTAGTACTCCTGGCCCATGGCTCTACCTCCCTCCGTTCGGCGGGTTACTTGAAGTTGGCGTTGCCGCCGGAATTGATGCCGTTGACCTGCTGCTGGCTCTTGCCGTGGGCGGCCTCGTAGTTGTCCGCGGTCGCCTTCAGCTTCTCGATCACGCCGTTGTAGGCGTCGGTGATGTTCTTGATGTACGTGCCGAAGCCGTCGCGCGACTGGTTCGCCAGGTCGACGAAGCTCTCGCTGCCCGGGACGCCGCCGAGGTTGCCGGTGGTGATGGCGATCTTCTGGACCTTGCCGAGGCGCTGCTGCCAGCCGGTGAACTCGCTGTGCATCTTGCTGGCCAGGTCGCGCAGTTCCTTGGGGTCGACCTCGTATCCGTCGTCGGCCTCGATGCCCCACTTCTCGTCGTCGGGCTGCGAGCCGCGCGGGACGGCGTTGGAGGGATCCGTCGGGCTCTTGGCCGGGATACCGTACTGGTAGTAGAGCCGCCGCTGCTCGGACTCGGGAAGGTCGTTCCACTCCTGCTGGGTCATCCCGTGCTGGGTGTGGACCTGCGTGTACTCACCGGCACCAGTCGTGTAGGTGTAGTCGACCTTCGCGAGCGCTTCGGGCGGCAGGTTGTACTTGCTCATAGCTCATCCTCCTGGCGAATGGCCTCCGGACCCCCCTGGCGCGCCTACGTCGTGCGGCCCGGAGGGGGCGGCACGACGTAGGCGGTCCAGCGGTCGTTCAGCCCCAGATGCCCTGGTTGCGGCGCTCCGCAGCGCTGTAGTTGCTGTGCGCCTCGCCGATGACGACACCGAGCTGGTTGAGGACCTGGCCCATGTGGGCGGCGGCGGCGTCCCACGTGCGCTTGGCCTCCCAGTAGGCGCCCTGGGCGTCGCCCTCCCACTGGGAGAGGTGCTGCTCGAGGCTCTTCTCCAGGTCGTGGAGCTCGTCGGTCAGGGCGCGGTAGGCCAGCGAGAAGTCGGCCTGCGCCTGCTGCATGGTGCCGAAGTTTGCCTTGGTGTAACTGTCGCTCACGTCACGAGTCCTTCGCGTTCAGGGGGTCGGCGGGTGGAGGGACGGATCAGGTGCCGCCGTTGAGCAGCTGGTTGATCTTGTTGACCGCGTCGGTCTGCTCCTGCTCGGTCGACTCGTACGTGATCTTCGTGTGGGTCAGCTTCTGGTGCATGCCGTCGAGGGCGGTGCGCACCTTGTTCATCTCGGTCTGGAACTCGTTGAAGACCCGGTCGAACGACACCGCGGCGTTGCCGGCCCAGCCGGACATGAGCGAGGACTTGTGGCCCTCGAGCTGGCTCTGCAGGCCCTTGACGATGTTCGCGGAGTCCTCGATCCGCGTCGCCGCCTGCTGCATTGCGTTTCTGTCGACTGCGGACTGTCCACCCACAGTGTCACCTCCGTTTGCGAGTCTGTGGCGCCGCGCCGCGGGAGCCGCAGAGAGCCGGCGCACGGCCTGCCCGGGGAGCACTCCTGAGGCACGAAATGTCAGCGATCATAGGTCGTTCGTCCCGCCTATGTCGACGTGAATGATGATCTAGTGGTTCATGGCGGGATCGGAATATCCGACGTGATCTACGTCACACGGGTTTCGGACGGTCCCTTCGTCAGCCTCCGGCGGTCGGAATGGGCTTTCGGGCCTGTGTCGGGTCCAGCGCCGGGCCCTGCGGGATGAGATGCACCACGCTGGACGGTACCGGAGCGGCCTTCTTGGCGTCGTAGCCGAGCTTCTTCGCCACGTCCGCCGACGGCAGCGCGAACCGGATCCCCTGGTCGTTGACCAGCGACAGCGACCCCGAGCCCTCGGTGGTGGTGGACGAGTCGCCGCCGCCCGGCACCAGGCTCATCAGCGCGGCGCCGCCCGGCGGCAGCACCATCTGGTCCACCGTGCTGGACCCGCCGGCCGACCCCGACCCGAGCACCCCCGCGGACGGCGCGGGCAGCGACCCGCCGACCGTCAGGTGCGAGGTCGGCGACCCGACCGGGAACACCGAGCACAGCGGGGTGGACGGGTCCCACTTGACGAACTTCGGCAGCGTCGGCGGCAGGTTCTGGTCCAGCAGCCGGGTCTTCGAGGTGATCTGCTGCGCGGACGACACGTCGGTGTCGACCGGCCGGACGCTCGCGCCCGGGTAGGCCTGGCTCTCCTTCGGGTCCAGCAGCAGCAGCTGCGCCTGCGTCGCGTTGATCTGCGACAGACCGTCCTGGAGCATCACGTACCAGAGCGTCTGCCCGCTCGCGCCGGTCTGCGCCTTGAACACCTGGCCGACCCTCGCCTGCCCGCCGCCCGGCCCGGCCACCGCCGTGCCGCGCCCGGGGACGTTCGGGGCGCCGAAGCCGCCGGCGGACGGGATGGCGTTCAGCCACTTCGGCGGGACCTCGGCGGCTTCGGGGCCGTTCGTCAGGACCGACACCTGGTTCGGCGGCAGCGACAGCTGCATCCGGTGGTCCTTCCAGATGACCCACCCGACGCCGCCGGACTGCACCACCAGCGCCTCGCCGTCGCCGAGCCCGCGCCCGCCGACGTCGCGGCCGGCGGCGAGCGCGGTGAGCTGCTGCGGCACGCCGTTGGCGGCCTGCGTCTCGCGGACGCACACCGACCACGGGCCGCGGATGAGCTGGTCGCTGCCCGGCAGCGAGTCCGGCGCGCCCTGGATGCCGATCATCGCGCCGCGCTCGAACCCGTTCAGCGACTTGCGCGACACCGACCGGCGGCTGACCTTGTCGGAGTTCAGCGCCAGCATCGCGGAGGCGTAGTTGGCGACCGGGAACATCTTCTTGGTGTTGGCGTCGTAGATGTACTTGGTGCCGGTCTCCTTCTCGATGATCAAGACGCCCGGCTGGTCCAGCCCCTTCGCGCCGCCCGGCGACAGCACGCCCCAGATCCCGAACACCGCGACGACCAGCAGCCCGACCATCACGCCGCCGAACGCGGCGGCCGACAGCCGCCGCATCGGCGACTCGGCGACGTCGGGCTCGCCCTGCAGCAGCGCGAGCCCGACGCGCTGCGTCATCAGCCGGTGCGCCTGGTAGAGATCCCGCCGGCTCTGCATCAGCGCCTCACCCGGCCAGCCCGCGGACGCGGGAGTAGACGTCCAGCACCGCGAGCGCCAGCGGGATCAGCGAGATCATCACCAGGACGTCGAGGATGTCGCCCCAGCGGCCCCAGAACGGGGTCGGCTTGTGCGTCGGCAGCCACATCGTCACGCCGACCACGATGCCGACGAGCACCAGCAGCGGGACGAGGGCGGCGGCGAGCGCGACGAGCTGGCTGCCGTGCAGCGCGACTCCGATCACGGTCAGCACCAGGCCGAACAGCCCGACGACCAGCATCCAGGCGCGCTGCGACACGCCGCGGAAGACGCGGGCGCGCAGCAGCAGCGACACCGACATCACCGCGCTCGTCGCGGGCCCCGCCCAGCCGTCCGCGCCGAACAGGAACAGCATCGCGCCCGCGGCGACGAGCGCGATCGACGCGATGAGGCCGGTGGAGAAGCGGTCCGCGGCGGCGGTCCGGGCGAGCACCATCCGGCCGTCGACGGTCTCGGTGTCGCTGCGCAGCTCCTCGGCGCTGGCCGGGACGGGCGGCAGCGGCACCCGCGCCAGCTTGAACGACAGCGACGGGACCGCCGCGATGAACATCATCACCACGACGGCGGCGACGGCGGCGATCCCCGCGGCGGGCAGGTCGTCGAACGCGAACCCGACGCCGGAGCCGACCGCGCCGACGAACCCGGCGAACGCGACGCCGAGGAACACCGGCAGCCCGTCCGCGACGCCGAACGCGGCGATGATCGCGGCGAGCGCGGTCACCCCGAACCCGGCGAGCAGGTGCGGCGCGCCGAGGTCGAGGAGCTCAGTGCCCTTGCGCGCGGGCGCGAGCGCGCCGGCGAGGAACGCGTACGGCAGCGCCGCGTAGCCGAGGACGACGCCGGCGCCGGAGTCGGCGACCGCCCGCGACAGCGCGATCGCGACGATGAGGGTCAGCAGCGCGATGAGGCCGGCGGCGGCCGCCGGGATGATCCACGGCGGGCCGGACAGCGCGATGACGACCGCGCCGACGACCAGCGCGATCCCGGCGGCGCCGAGCCCGAACGAGCGGGTCGTCGTCGGCCGCCAGCGGTCGGAGCGCTCCCGGATGCCGGTCGCGATGACGTCGGCGACGTCGTCGAACGACATCTCCGGCAGCTGCGCCATCCGCGGCCGGAAGTAGAGGATCTCCCCGTCCCGGACGCCGAGCGCGCTCGTCGTCTGCGCGGGGTCGAAGGGGTTGCCGTCCAGCCGCTGCAGCACCCACCCGGAGTGCGCGAGACCGGCATCGGCCATGTTCTCCCCGGCGGCCCGGAGCAGGGTCGGCAGCATGTGCGCGAGCGGCACGTCGGCGGGCAGGGACACGTCGATGCGCCGCCGCGGCGCGACGATGGTGACCCTGCACAGTTCGGTTGTGGCGGGGGAATTCAAGGGAGCTCCCGTCCTCCAGGTCAGATCGCGGGCTGGATCCGATCGACGCGCAGCTTAGGATGTGACGTCCGATTACGCTAAATCAACACCCAACCCCACCCAACCCGCGGGTCGGTCGTGCTCCCCCTCGTCGTCCGGCCGCCCTCGGGACGCGTGACCCGCGGAGGGAACCCCCAGGTGAGCACGATCCTCGTCAAGCGCAAGGAGCGCCGGAAACCGCCCCCTGCCCCGAAGGGCGAACTGCTCCTCGAGTCGCCCCCGGAGATCCCGGAGATGCAGAGCGGCGGCATGCAGGCGGTGCTCACCTACCTGCCGATGGCCGTCATGCCGGTGATGATGGGCCTGATGTTCGTCGGCGGCGGCACCAAGTCGCCGATGATGATGATCAGCAGCGGCGGCATGGCGCTGGCCATGGGCGGCATGATGATCGGGCAGCTGAGCCGCGGCTCCGGGGAGCGCAAGTTCAAGCTGAACGGCGCCCGCCGCGACTACTTCCGCTACCTCAGCCAGGTGCGGCGCCGGGTGCGGCGCGCCGCCGAGCAGCAGCGCGAGTCGCTGGAGTGGAACAGCCCCGCCCCCGACTCGCTGTGGTCGCTGGTGATGAGCGCCCGGATCTGGGAGCGCCGCCCCGCCGACCCCGACTTCGGCAACGTGCGGATCGGCGCCGGCCCGCAGAAGCTCGCCGTGCAGCTGATCCCGCCGGAGACCAAGCCCATCGAGGACCTGGAGCCGATGACGGCGGGCGCGCTGCGCCGGTTCGTCCGCGCGCACTCCACCGTCCCGAACCTGCCGGTCGCGGTGTCGCTGCCGTCGTTCGCGCGGATCCTGCCGATGGGCGACATCGACGCGGTCCGCGGCATGGTCCGCGCGATGATCGCGCAGCTGACGGCGTTCCACTCGCCCGACGACATGCGGGTCAGCGTGTGCGCGTCGCCCGACGCGATGCCGCACTGGGACTGGGTGAAGTGGCTGCCGCACTCGATGCACCCCACGGTGACGGACGCGGCGGGCCCCGTCCGGCTGATGGCGGGCAGCCTGTCGGAGCTGGAGCGGATGTTCGGCACCGAGGTGAAGGACCGCGCCCGCTTCACCCCCGGCCTCTCCCAGAACGACCTGCCGTACCACGTCGTCATCGTGGACGGCGGCGCCGTCACCCCCGACTCGCAGATCGGCTCGGACGGCATCGAGGGCGTCTGCGTGATCGACCTGTCCGGGCACGTCGCGCCGACCTCCGACAACACGATGCTGCGGCTGCGGGTCGCCGCCGAAAAGATGGCGATGCTGCGCCGCGACCGCACCGGCAAGGACGTCGCCAGCTCCCTCGGCCGGCCCGACCAGTACAGCTACGTCCAGGCGGACGGCCTCGCGCGGCAGCTCGCGCCGCTGCGGGCCAGCGCCGCCGCCGGCGCCGAGCTGGACGCGCTGTCGGCCGCGACGACGCTGACGACGCTGCTCGGCGTCCCCGACCCGGCCCGGATCGACCCGCGGCAGGCGTGGCAGCCGCGCGCCCCGCGCAACCGGCTGCGCGTCCCGATCGGCCTGGACGCCGAGGGCCGCCCCATCGAGCTCGACATCAAGGAGGCCGCGCAGGGCGGGTACGGCCCGCACGGCCTGTGCATCGGCGCGACCGGTTCCGGCAAGTCGGAGCTGCTGCGCACCCTCGTCCTCGGCCTGGCGATGACGCACTCCTCGGAGGTGCTGAACTTCGTCCTCGTCGACTTCAAGGGCGGCGCGACGTTCCTCGGCATGGACGGCCTCCAGCACGTCTCCGCCATCATCACCAACCTGGAGGACGAGCTCCCCCTCGTCGACCGCATGTACGACGCGCTGCACGGCGAGATGGTGCGGCGCCAGGAGTGGCTACGGCAGGCCGGCAACTACGCCTCGCTGCGCGACTACGAGAAGGCCCGCGAGCAGGGCGCCGCGCTCAAGCCGATGCCGACCCTGTTCGTCGTGCTGGACGAGTTCTCCGAGCTGCTGTCCGCCAAGCCCGACTTCGCCGAGCTGTTCGTGATGATCGGACGGCTCGGCCGGTCCCTCGGCGTCCACCTGCTGCTCGCGTCGCAGCGCCTGGAGGAGGGCAAGCTCCGCGGCCTCGACACCCACCTGTCGTACCGGATCGGCCTGCGCACGTTCTCGGCGATGGAGTCGCGGGTCGTCCTCGGCTCCCCGGACGCCTACGAGCTGCCGCAGGCGCCCGGCAACGGCTACCTGAAGATCGGCACCGAGTCGCTGACCCGGTTCCGCGCCGCGTACGTGTCCGGCGCGTACCGTCCCGAGGAGGAGGGCGCGGCGCAGAACGGGCAGCAGGGGCCGCGGCAGCTCGCCCAGATCGTCCCGTTCACCCCCGCCTACGTGCAGCCGCGGATGCAGGAGCAGCCGCAGCAGCAGCGGCAGGCCAAGGACGACGACGGCCCGCAGATCAGCCTGTTCGACCTCGTCGTCAAGCAGCTCGCGGGGCACGGCCCGCCGCCGCACCAGATCTGGCTGCCGCCGCTGGAGGACCCGTCCACCCTGGACCAGGTCCTGCCGAACCTGCAGCACACCCCCGAGTTCGGCTTCACCACCGCCGGCTGGGACGGCCGCGGCCAGCTGCACGCGTTCGCCGGCATCGTCGACAGGCCGTTCGACCAGCGCCGCGACCCGATGTGGCTGGACCTGTCCGGCGCCGCCGGGCACGTCGGCGTCGCGGGCGCCCCGCAGGCCGGCAAGTCGACGCTGCTGCGCACCCTCATCACCTCCCTCGCGCTCATGCACACCCCGCAGGAGGTGCAGTTCTACTGCCTGGACTTCGGCGGCGGCTCGCTCGCCCCGCTCGCCGACCTCCCGCACGTCGGCGGCGTCGCCAGCCGCCTCGACCCCGACCGGGTCCGCCGCACCGTCGCCGAGGTGTCCGGGCTGCTGGAGGCCCGCGAGCGGTTCTTCACCGAGCGCGGCATCGACTCCATCGCCACCTACCGGCGGCTGCGCGCCACCGGCCAGATCCCCGGCGACGGCTTCGGCGACGTGTTCCTCGTCGTCGACAACTGGCTGACCGTCCGGCAGGAGTTCGAGGCGGTCGAGGCCACCATCACCGACCTCGCCGCCCGCGGCCTCGGCTACGGCATCCACGTCGTCGCCGCCACCAACAAGTGGTCGGAGTTCCGCCTCACCATCCGCGACCTGTTCGGCACGAAGCTGGAGCTCAAGCTCGGCGACCCGTACGAGTCGGAGATGGACCGCAAGCTCGCCGCGAACGTCCCCGAGGGCCGGCCCGGCCGCGGCATCACCCGCGAGGGCCTGCACTTCCTCGCCGCGCTGCCGCGCGCCGACGGCCGCCCCTCCTCCGAGGACCTCGCCGACGGCGTCAAGCAGCTCGTCCAGACCGTCCAGGCCGGCTGGCAGGGCCGCCCGCCCGCGCCGCAGGTGCGGATGCTGCCGGACGTGCTGCCGCTCACCTCGCTGCCGCAGGTGACCGAGACCGGCAAGCGCATCCCGATCGGCATCGACGAGGACACCCTGTCGCCCGTCCTGCTGGACTTCGAGAACGACCCGCACTTCGTCGTCGTCGGCGACAACGAGTGCGGCAAGTCGAACCTGCTGCGCGTCATCGTCGACGCCGTCAAGGCGCGCTACACCCCCGACGAGGCCCGCATCATCATGCTCGACTACCGCCGCGCCCTCCTCGACTCGGCGGAGAGCGACCAGGTCATCGGGTACGCGGCGTCCTCGACCGCGGCGGCGGGGCTGATGAAGGACGTCAACGGCGCCCTCGTCAACCGGCTCCCCCCGTCCGACCTGACGCCCGAGCAGCTGCGGAACCGGTCCTGGTGGAGCGGGTCGGAGCTGTTCCTCATCGTGGACGACTACGACCTCGTCGCCACCCCGTCGGGCAACCCGCTCGCGCAGGTCGCCGAGCTGCTGCCGCAGGCCCGCGACATCGGCATGCACCTGATCCTCGCCCGCACCATGGGCGGCGCCGGACGCGCCATGTTCGACCCGGTCATGCAGCGGCTGAAGGACATGGCCAGCCCGGCGCTGATCATGTCCGGCAACAAGGACGAGGGCAACCTGTTCGACGTGCGCCCCGGGCCCCTGCCCGTCGGCCGCGGCACCCACTCCGACCGCCGCGCCGGCAAGCGCCTCATCCAGACCGCCTTCCACGGTCCCGTCCAGTAACGACCGAATGCGAAGAGCCCTGGCCCCCGCCCGGGGCTCTTCGCGTTCCGCGGCGCCGAGGTCCGGGGCCCGGCGAGCCGGGCCGCCTCAGCCGCCCGTCCCGCCGCCGGCGATGGCCTGCGTCTCCTGCCCGGCCATCTCCTGCAGCGGGACGCCGTCGATGTTGCTGAGGATGACGCCGACCGAGCCGGTGTAGGGGTAGATGGACCAGAGGGCGCCGACACCGGGGTTGGCCCCGCCGCGGCTCTGCACCCATTGCCCGTTGACGATGCGGACCACCGGCCCGTAGGCGCCGAACGACGTCGCGCTGTGGGGGTCGTTGGGGGCGGTGAACACCTCGGCCCAGGGCCGGTCCAGGAGGGTGCCGTCGAGGCGCCGCCGGGCCGGGCGTCCGGCGGGATCGCGTCGGCGTGCCCGGGTGCGGCGCCCGCCACCTGCATGCCGGCCGTCACCGCGCCGGCGGCCGCCAGCCCGCCCCACCCGAGCAGCCGCCGCCGGCCGATACCGCGTGCGGAGTTCTCGTCCATGATCATTACCCTTCTGGTCGGCGAGCCGGATCACCGTCCGGCTCGGAACGTTCCGGTCAGCGGACGGTCACAGCCCGACAGCACTGACCTATTGCGGTGCAAGTCAGGAGGTCACAGCGTGCGCAGGGCCTCGGTGGGGGAAAGGCGGGCGGCCCTGAGGGCGGGCAGCAGGCCGGCGATCGCCCCGATGGCGATCGCGGCGCCGATGCCGCCGGCCCACGCCTCGGCCGGGACGACCACCGCCCAGCCCTTGCCGCCGGCGTAGACGGCGGTGGTCAGCGCTCCGGCCGCGACCCCGGTCACCCCGCCGAGCAGCGCCAGCATGACCGCCTCGGACAGGAACTGGGTGCGGATGTGCCCGCGGGTCGCGCCGAGCGCCCGGCGCAGCCCGATCTCCGACCGCCGCTCCAGCACCGAGATGATCATGATGTTGGCGACCCCGACCGCGCCCACGACCAGCGCCACCACGCCGAGACCGAGGAACAGGCTGTTGAAGGCGCCCTTGGCGGCGGCGCGCGCGGTGAGCGCGTCGGACGGCCGGCTGACGTCGACGTCGCCGGGCGACTCGGGGTTGGCGGTCCGCGCGAGGACGTCCCGCACCGAGTCGACCTTGTCGGTCCGCGCCCGCACGTACACGGTGGTCGGAGGGCCCGCCACCGCCTCGCCCCGCTCGATCGCGGCGTAGCCGAGGTAGTGCTCGGCGGCCGGGTAGCCGATCAGAACACTGGTGTCGATGTCGGTCGACAGCGTCGCGGGCTTCAGGATGCCGGCGACGTAGAACCACTGGTTCTTCAGCCAGATCCGCTCGCCCGGATGGACGCGGTCGATCCCGAGGCGCCGCGCGGCCAGCGCGCCGAGCACGGTGACCGGCTGCCGCTCGGTCGCCGCGTTGAGCCAGCGGCCCTGCGCCACGCCGGTGCCGAGCACGCCGGGAAGGTCGAGGCTGGCGGCCCGGACCTTCAGGGCGTTGGTGTTGACCGCCGGGATCAGCGGGCTGCGGTACACGTTGGCGTCGTCGATCGCGGCGACGTGCGCCACCTGCTCGACGTCGGGCAGGTGGGAGATCCGCTGCGGCGCGGCGGTCGGGAGCTGCGCAGCCCCGCCGGTGAGCGATTCGCCGGTGTTGGCGGTGAGCAGGTTGGTGCCGAGCCGGTCGATCTGGGCCAGGAGCCCGGCCTGCGAGGACGCGGACAGGCCGAGCACCGCCACGATCGCCGCGGTGCCGATCGCGATGCCGAGCGCGGACAGGGCGGCCCGCAGGCGGCGGGACCGGATCCCGATCCCGGCCACGCGCAGCTGGTCGGACAGCCTCATACGCCCTCCAGCGGGCGCGCCGCGCTGTCGTCGACGATCCGCCCGTCCAGGACGTGCAGCCGGCGGGGGAACCGGGCGGCGAGATCGCCGTCGTGCGTGATCACCAGGATCGTCGCGCCGCCCGCGTTGAGCTCGCGCAGCAGCTCGATGATCGACGCGCCCGTCCCGCTGTCGAGGTTGCCGGTCGGCTCGTCGGCCAGCACGATGGCCGGCCGGCCGACCAGGGCGCGGGCGATCGCGACGCGCTGCCGCTGCCCGCCGGACAGCTCGCTCGGACGAGAGCCCGCCCGGTCCCGCAGCCCGACCCGGCCGAGCGCCTCGGCGGCGCGCTCGCGCCGCTCGGCGGGCGCCGCGCCGCCGTACGGCAGGCCGTCGGCGACGTTCTCCAGGACGGTGGTGCGCTCGGTCAGGAAGAACTGCTGGAAGACGAAGCCGATGCTGCGCGCCCGGATCTCGGCGAGCCGCCGGTCGCTGAGCGCCGCGACGTCCTGCCCGTCGATCCGTACCGTGCCGCTGCTGGGCCGGTCGAGCGTGCCGAGGATGTGCAGCAGGGTGGACTTGCCGGAGCCCGACGGGCCGACGATGGCGACCAGCTCCCCGCTCCGCACGGTGAAGCTCACACCGCGCAGCGCGTGGACGGGAGGCCGCGTGCCGTAGGTCTTGGTGACCCGTTCCAGCTCGAGGACGTTCGTCGCGATCACGTCGACGGCACCACCACTCGGTCATGAACCGTCAGGGCACCGGAGACCTGCACCCGCCCGTTGGCGTTGTCGAACAGCCCGAGCGTGACCGGCACGATCCGGCTCCGGCCGCCGTTCCCCGCGACGGCCTCGACGGCGTATCCCCCGGCCGAGGAGCGCGGTCACCGGCACGATGAGGGCGTGCCCGACGCCGCCGGTGGTGATCTCCACCTGGACCGGGGCCTGGTCCAGGCTTCCGGCGTCCTTCGGCTTCTTGAGCGTGATGTGGACCGGGAGGGTGGACGTCGCGACCGTGCCGATCCGGCTCACCACGCCGGCCGTGGTCCGGTTGTCGGGCAGCGTGATCTGCACGGGGTCGCCCTTGTGGACCTCGGACTGCTGGGCGGGGTCGAGCTTCACCGTCACCTCGCGCCGGTTCGACGACGCCTCCATGATCGAATGGCCCGGGACGGCGTTCGTGCCGTTCTTGGCCGTCACCTTGCCGATCCGCAGCGGGCCGGGCAGGAACACCGCCTGCCCGAGGTCCAGCCGGCCGGTCACGTCGGCGCCGCGGTCGTTTTGGAGCTTCTCCAGGGTCGCCATGGTGGGCAGCCCGAAGTGGCGCGAGCCGGGATCGAGCACGGACCGGTCGGCGTAACCCTCGTCCACCAGGGTCTTGTTCAGCGCCTGGACGTCCTTGCCGTCGTCGCCCGCGGCCAGGTCCCGGTAGGCGGGCGTGCTTCCGCAGATCAGCAGCATCGGCTTCTGGTCGACCTTGTACAGGGTCTCGCCGCAGTCGACCTGGGCGCCCGCCGCCGGCATCCAGGTGTAGGTCCCCTTCGCCCGGTCGACCACCAGGTAGGGGTTCCCGTCGGCGCCCCCTGCGTACGACAGCGTCCCGCTCTGGTCGACCTGCGAGGACAGCGGGCCCTCCTGGACCGCCAGCGAGGTCCCGCCGCCGGCGCCCGTCGCGGACGTGCCGTCGCCGGGCGAACCCGTGACGGCCAGGGCCGCACCGCCGCCCACGGCCACGAGCGCGACACCGACCCCGATCACCATGCGACGCCCGCGCCACCACCGCCGCACCGGCACCCGAGGAGAACCACCGACGTCCGCCGGTGCTCCGATCTCAGCCCTTGCCATGCCCGGAACCTCCCACCGACACGTTGCGGCAGGCGTTCAGCGCCTTCTTGAACTGCGGCGAGTTGACATCGATCTTGTCCTTGGGCACACGGAGCCGGCCGTCCTACGGATCGGGAAAGTTCGGGACGCCGTTCTTGCGAATGCACTGCGCGTACTTCACCGCCTGCTCCACGGCGGGGTTCGCCTCCGAGCCGGCGTCGGAACCGCCGGAACCGCCGCATCCCGCGATGGCGAACGCGACGACCAGCAACATGAAAGCCCTGTTCATCGTTCTCCTTCAGGAACGTTCTCGCAGGGCCAAGTTCTAGGGAAAGGACGGTCACATGACGGTGCGAGAGGCTGTGACCCGGGTGTGACCGGGCATCGGGCAGGCTGACCGGCGATGAGAGTGCTGGTGGCAGAGGACCACGCGGAGCTGGCGGACTCGGTGGCGCGGGTCCTGAACCGCGAGGGGATGGCGGTGGACGTCGCCCTGGACGGCCGGGCGGCGCTCGACCGCACGGCGCTGACCGACTACGACGTGGTCGTGCTGGACCGCGACCTGCCCGTGGTGCACGGCGACGACGTCTGCCGCGCCCTGGCGGCCGGACCGCACCGCCGGACCCGGGTCCTGATGCTCACCGCGTCCGGCACGATCGCCGACCGGGTCGAGGGGCCCAGCCTCGGCGCCGACGACTACCTGCCCAAACCGTTCGCCTACGCCGAGCTCGTCGCCCGGATCCGTGCCCTCGGACGGCGGGCGCAGCCGGCGCTGCCGCCGATCCTGGAGCACGGCGACCTGCGGCTCGACCCGGCCCAGCGCGTCGCGACCCGCGCCGGGCTGCGGCTGGCGCTCAGCCCGAAGGAGCTGGCGGTGCTGGAGTACCTGCTCGCCGCGGGAGGACGCGTCGTGTCCGCCGAGGAACTGCTGGAACGGGTGTGGGACGAGGCCATCAACCGCCTTCGCGCCAAGCTCGGCCCCCCACCGGTGATCGAGACCGTCCCGCAGAGCGGCTCCCGCATATGAGGACGGTCCGGATGCGCCTCACGCTGCTGTACGGGGCGCTGTTCACCCTCTCCGGCGCGGCCCTGCTGGCGATCACGTTCCTGCTCGTCCGCAGGAACACCGTCTTCAAGGTGCGGGTGCCGTGCGCCGGCCGGGCCGAGGACTGCCCGGAGCCGCTCGACACGCCCTTCGGCACGAGGGATCTCGGCCGCGCGCTGGCGCAGCAGCAGGACGCGCTGCTGCACGGGTTCCTCGTCCAGTCCGGAATCGCGCTGGCGATCATGCTGGTGGTCTCCCTGGCGTTCGGCTGGCTCGTCGCGGGGCGGGTCCTGCGCCCGCTGCGCACGATGACCGCCACCGTGCAGCGCATCTCGGCGCGCAACGTGCACGAGCGGCTGGCCTTCGCCGGCCCCCGCGACGAACTGAAGGACCTCGCCGACACCGTGGACGGCCTGCTCGGCCGCCTGGACACCGCGCTCGAACTGCGCACCCCCCTCACCCTCGAACGCGCGCTGCTGGAGGAGACCCTCACCGACCGCCGCCCGACCCTCGAGGCGTTCCGCGCGACCTTCGAGCGGATCGTCGCGATCAGCGACCAGCATGCGCGGCTGCTGGAGTCCCTGCTCACACTGGCGACCAGCGAGCGAGGCCTGGAGAGCCGCGTCCCGGTGGACCTGCCCGCGCTCACCGAGCAGGTGCTGGCGGCCCGGCCGCGGACCTCCGCCGAGGGCCCCCGCCTGGAACCCCGGATCGCACCCGCCGCGACCGCGGGCGACCCGGCGCTGGTCGAGCGCCTGGTGGCGAACCTCGCGACGGGCACCACGGGCTAGGCCTGTCCATCGCGCACGCGATCGCCCTCGCACACGGCGGAACCCTCAACGCGCAGCCGCGCCCCGGCGGCGGCCTCATCGTCCGCGCCGCGTTCCCGGCCGACCGAACGCAGCGCGGGATGGCCCGTAACGAACCCCAGGTCCACCGACTCGGCCGACGTAGCTGATCAAGGACCCGATCGGCGTACCCCGCGTCGCATTCCGGTCACCAAATCCTTGCAGGCGGGTGGTCATGCGGCCCAGTCGAGGGCGTCGTCCGGCGGGCCAGTCCCGCCTGGCGGGCCGGTCGCCCCTCGGGCGTCGGCCGGTGGCAGCAGCCGGTAGACATACCGCCCGTCCGGATCCTTGGTGATCTGGATCTGATCAGGACTGCTGTGCTTGAACCGGTTGTGCCACCCGCAGGTCAGGGCGAGCCGATCAATATCGGTGGGGCTGCCCAACGCCCACCCGTGGACGTGGTCGACCTCGCACAACGTCCCCGGCATCTCACACCCCCGCACCGCGCACGAGGGGTACAGGGCCTCGAGAACCTGCCGTTGCGCGGCGCTGGCGAACCGTTCCCGATAACCCAGGTACAGCGGGGTGTTCCCGCGCCCCAGCAACAACGGTGAGACACCCGCCGCCAGGGCGATGCGGCGGGCCTGCGCGGCCGGGATGGGGGTGCCGTCAGTGAGGCGGGCGGGGGCGTTGCCGCCGGTCAGTGTCTCCAGGTCGCAGATCACGGTGACCTTGGAGGCCTTGTGCCCGCCCGACAGCACACTCGACAGCGCCGCCGCCGTCCGCTCCGCCACGTCCCGGCGGTCATCGGGCCCCGCCGGCTTGGCCAACGGCGCCAAAGTCCCGTCCCAGATCGCGGCGTCCTCGGGGTTCAGCCACCCCTTCACATACCGGCCGCCGTCCAGCGACCGCGTCGTGGTCAACCACGACCTGGCATAACCCCGCTTGGTGTCCTCATCCGGGGCGTCCTCGGTGCCGTCACGCTCGGCGATGACATCACGGATCCGGCGGCCGAACGCGGCGACCTTCCCGGCCGAGAACCCCTGATCGGCCATCCCCAGCAGCATGGTCTCGGCTCGGGCGCAGTCGGTGTCGTCGAGGCGGGCGACCGCGTCGGCCACCGTGGTCGCGTACCCGTAGGACAGCTCCCCGGCGGCCAGCCGCTCGGCGACCTGGGGGAGGCGGTGGCGCTGGCGGGCCAGGGTGAGGCGCTCCTTGGCGCGGCTCTCCCGCATCCCCAGCCGGGACCGCAGCCACGCCCGGGTGGAGGGATATCCCCACCGGGCCTGCTCCCCGGCGGCATCCACCCGCCCGATGAACCCGGCCAGCGCGCTTTCCTGCATATCTGCGGCTGCGGAAAGAGTCTCGGTGAGTTCCAGGCACGCGGCGGCCGAGTCGGGCGCTTCGCGTTGGGCGAGTTCAGTGGCGATGACCGAGAGCGCGTTCACCAATTGCGTGGTGGACGCGGCCTCAAGGTCGACCGTCACTGAATGCATACCTGAATACTACCCGATGTGACCGGCATTTGAAGCTGGAAAGCAGCGATCGAGGCCAGATATTTCGTCGCTTCGCGGGCCGGTCGACCGATTGAGCGACCTTTCTTGAATATGTTTCACATTGGTTTTCTCGTCGACGCGGGGGGCCGTTCGACTGTTCATTGTCTTGGTTGGTTGCGGAGGGGGGTGGTGGGGTGGCGCGACCCGGGGGCGGGGGCGGCGG
>NZ_WBMS02000045.1:0-62791 GCF_008923205.2 Actinomadura physcomitrii
AAGTCAAGGGTGGACGAAGTCCATCGCGTAGCGACGCCGAAGGCGCCCTTGACTTTGGAGGGGCGGCCCCGTACGCAAGCGCCACCCCACCACCCGAACACCCCTCTTGCCAATCAAGCAACACACTCTTGAAGAGCGCCCTAACACCCCAGAAGAACGCCCGACGCCCTTCCTGCCAATCGACGGGCTCCCGACCGACTCCCGACCGACTCCCGACCGGACCGACTCCCTGTCAACGGCCAAGTGCGTGTCGCCGCTGGTGGCCAGGTGAAAGTCCCCGGTCTGGTGCCGGTTTTCAGGTGGTGGTGAGTCGTCGGTCGGTGCGTGTTCGGGCTTGTCGCATGCGGAAGGACTCGCCTTCGGTGACCACGACGTGGCTGTGGTGCAGGAGCCGGTCGAGCAGGCTGACGGCTGTGGTGTGCTCGGGCAGGAACCGGCCCCACTGGTCGAAGGGCCAGTGCGAGCCGATGCCCAGGGCACGGCGTTCGTAGGCGGCGGCGACGAACCGGAACAGCAGTTGGGCGCCGGTGTCGTCCAGTGGCGCGAACCCGACCTCGTCGATGATGACCAGATCGGCGCGCAGCACGGTGTCGATGACGCGGCCGACGGAGTTGTCTGCCAGCCCGCGGTAGAGCGTCTCGACCAGGTCGGCGGCGGTGAAGTAGCGGACCTTGTGGCCGGCCTGGACCGCGGCGACACCGAACGCGATGAGGGTGTGGGACTTGCCGGTCCCGGCCGGGCCGACGGCGCAGTAGTTCTCGGCGGCGCGGACCCATTCCAGCGAGGCCAGGTAGTCGAACGTGGCCGCCGGGATCGAGGACGCGGCGACGTCGAACTCCTCGATCGTCTTGATGACCGGGAACGCGGCGGTCTTCATCCGGTTGCGGGTGTTGGAGGCATCGCGTGCGGCCAGTTCGGCGTCGATGAGGGTGCGCAGCAGCTCTTCGGGCCGCCACCTCTGGGTGCGGGCGGTGACCAGCAGTTCGGGCGCCAGCCGCCGGATGGCCGACAGTTTCAGGCGGCGCAGCCCGGCGTCCAGGTCGGCCGGCAGCGCGGGATCGGTCGCGGCGGTCATGAGGCGTCTCCGATCGTGTAGGCCGACAGCGGCCGGGTCGGCACTGCGGGCAGGTCCAGCACCAAGGCGTCTCCGGCGGGGCGGGGCTGCGGGGTGCCGGGTCCGGCGGCCAGGATCGCGCGCACGTCGGCGGCCCGCCATCGGCGGAACGCCGTCGCCCGCTCCAGCGCGGCGGCCACGGTGTCGTCGCCGTGCGCTGCTCGCAGCGCGGCCAGATCGGCAAGGTCGCCGGCCAGCCGGGTGTTGCCCGAGGCGGCCGACCCGGTCAGCCACCGCTCGGCGACCCCGCCCAGGGTCAGGAAGGCCTTCTCGTTCTCGGTGCGCGGCCGGGCCGCGCGGCGCGGTGCGGGTCGGGGGCCGCCGTAGTGCTCATCGAGCACGGCGGCCTCACCCGGCGCGACCGGGGCATGGTCGGCGACGATCTGGCCGGTCGCGGGATCGGTGATCAGCAACCGCCCGCCCGACTCGGCCACGGCGACCCGGGCGCCGATCAGCCGGGTGGGCACCGAGTAGCGCGCCGAGCCGAACCGCACGCACGACAGCCGGTCCACCTTGCGGGTCACCGGCGCCGGGCCGATCGCCGGACGCAGCGACGGCAACGCCGACAGCAGCTCCCGCTCGGCCTCCAGGCGCTCGGCGGGAACCGCGCAGATCTCCGAGTGCACCACGCCGTTGACCTCGGCGCACCACTGCCGGGCTGCGGCATTGGCGGCCCCCAGGCCGGTGAACGGGGCCTGCGCGGCGACCAGGTCGGCCTTGGCGTAACCGACCAGGTTCTCCACGATCCCCTTGGACTCGGGATCGGCGGCCTCGCACCAGTCCGGCCGGAACCCGTAGTGCGCCGCGAAACGGACGTAATCGGCCGTCGGAACGACCTTGTTGGCCACCACGCCGCCTTTCAGACAGCCCATCCGGTCGGCCAGCACCACCCTGGGCACCCCGCCGAGCTCCTCGAAGCACTCGGCCAGCAGCCCCAGCGTGGTCGCGGCCCGCTCGTCGGCGGCGAACCGCACGAACCGCACTCGCGACCAGGCCAGCACCGCGCAGAACACGTGCAGCCCGCTCACCGAGCCCCAGTCGATGACCAGCATCTCACCGGGCGTCCACACCGCCGGACGGCGCCCCCGGTGATGCTCGCGCCGCCAGGTCTTCTTCGCCGAGGCGACCAGCCGCCGGAAGTTGCGCGCCGACCCGGTGTAACCGGCCGCCCGCGCCGCCGACAGCAGCCGCTTGGCCGAGATCTTCCCCTGCGTCGCGGTCACCTTCTGGGCCACCAGCCCCGCGACCGCGTCGTAGTTGTGTTTGCGCGGCGCACGGACCGGCGCCTTGCCTCCGGCCTGCTGCCGCTCGATGATGCGTCTGACCGTCTTGTGCGTCGTCCCGCACATCGCTGCGGCCCCGCGATAGGTGCCCACCTCACGGTAGGCGGCGATGATGTCCATGACTTCCCCCGATGACTTCATGACGCTGAAGGCCCCCTGGGCGGCGATCTCGACTGGCTGACACCGTCAAGATCGCCGTCCAGGGCCCACACCCCCGGACACGACACGCATGATCAACGAGAAGTGGGGACTTCTAACCGGCCACCAGCGGTGACCTCGACCCGGCCACCACCGGAGACTTTTGCACGGCCACGGACACTCCCGACCGGCTCCCGGCAGAATCTCGACGGGCTCTCGATTGAATTTCGAAGGAGTCGCGTAGATCAGCATTGGATCACTTCGTCAGGAAACACTTCTCGACCTGGGCTCGCGCGCAGTTCGGCCCACCCGTACGGCGCCACCCGTACGGCGCCACCCGTACGGCGCCACCCGTACGGCGCCACCCTCGGCGTACGCCGAAAAGGAAGCCGCCGTTGTCGGGAGGTGAGGTCAGAGAAGGCGGGCGGCGAGGAGGGCGGCGCCGTGGACGGCGGCGCGGTCGCCGAGTCGCGTGACGGCCAGCGGGGGAGCGGGACGGAACAGCAGGCGGTCGGCGAGCCGTGACTCCAGAGGTTCGAGCAGCAGCGCCCCCGCCTGCGCGAGCCCGCCGCCGAGAACGAACAGCCCCGGGTCGAGGAGCAGCGTGGTGGCGGCGAGGCTGTCGGCCAGGCAGTCGAGGGCCTCCGACCAGACCCGGGCGGCGAGATCTTCGGTGCCGGCCCGCGCGATCACGTCCTCCGCGCGGACGTTTCCCGGAGCGGTCTCTGCGTGGGCGCTTTCCTTGGTGGGCTCTGTGCGGGCGCCTCTTGCGGTACTTTCCGTGTGAGCACCTCCCGCGCCCGCGCCGTTCGGTGCGATGCTCGTCATTCCCGCGCTCTTCGCCCCGCCGGCGGCGCCGTCCAGCCTCCCGGCCGGGTCCGGCATCGGGTTGCCCGCTGCGGTGGTGTAGCGGCGCGCGATGGAGGCGGCGGACGCGTAGGTCTCGAGGCAGCCCCGATTGCCGCAGGCGCAGGCCTCGCCGCCGGGCCGGACGACGATGTGCCCGACCTCGCCGCTCCAGCCGGAGACGCCCGGGTAGGTGGTGCCGTTGAGGATCAGGGCGGCGGCGATGCCGGTGCCGATCGCCATGAACACGAAGTCGCCGGCGTCGCGTCCGGCGCCGAGGACGGCTTCGGCGAGCCCGCCGGTGCGGACGTCGTGGCCGACGGCGACGGGGACGCCGAGCCGCTCCTGCGCCAGGTGCAGCAGCGGCACGTCCTGCCAGCCGAGGTTGGCGGCGCGGACGGCGGTGCCGGACGCCTCGTCCACGATGCCGGGGACGGCGATCCCGGCGGCGCGGGCGGGCCGTCCGAGCGCTGCGGCGCGGGCGGCCATGTGGGCGGCGAAGTCGAGGATCCCGCCGACGGGGTCGGTGCGGTCGGTGGGCCGTGTCTCGGCGAGCAGCGTCTCGCCGGGCGCCGCCCCCGTCCCGGCGGGGACGAGGGCGGCTTTCATGGACGTCCCGCCGACGTCCAGCGCGATGACGGTCACTTGACGGAGCCCGCGGTGAGGCCGCCGATCAGGTACCGCTCGATGAAGACGAAGAGGATCACGACGGGGACGATGGCGATGAGGGAGGTGGCGAACAGGTACTGCCAGTGCGCCTGGTACTGGGTGACGAACGAGGGGATCGCGACGGTCAGCGGCTGCCGGTTCGGCGATGCGGTGACGGTCAGGGCGACGATGTACTCGTTCCAGGCGGTGATGAACGTGTAGACGATGGCGGTGACGACTCCCGGCGTGGAGATGGGGAGCGTCACCCGGAACAGGGCGCCGAGGCGTCCGGCGCCGTCCAGGAACGCGGCCTCCTCCAGTTCCTTGGGGATGCTGGAGAAGTAGCCGTGCAGGATCCAGACGCAGAACGGCAGGTTGAACGCGGCGTTGACGAGGATCAGCGCCATCAGCGTGTCGGTCAGGTTGAGCGCGACCATCTCCCGGAAGATGCCGATGACCAGCGCGGTCGGCGCGAACATCTGGGTGACGAGGACGAGCAGCAGGAACGCGCCGCGGCCGCGGAACCGGTTGCGGGCGGTGTAGTACGCGGCGGGCAGCGCGCACGCCAGCGTCACCAGGGTGGCGACGGCGGCGACGACGAGCGAGACCCGCATGTTCGTCCAGATCGGCGCGGCCTTCCAGACGTCCACGAAGTTCGACCACTGCCAGTGCCCGGGCAGGTAGGTGCCGGGCGACTCCGTCAGCTCGTGCTCGGTCTTCAGCGACGTCAGGAACATCTGCAGGTACGGAGCCACGAAGATCAGCGCGACCAGCCAGCCGACCCCGGTGAGGATGACCTTGCGGACGGGAGAGCGTTTCATCGGACCTCCTCCCGCCAGCGGGTGGCACGCAGGTACACCAGCACCATCACCAGGATCAGGACGAAGTTGACGACGGCCATCGCGGCAGACTCGCCGACGTGCTGGTCGTAGAACGCGAGCTTGTACATGAAGGTGGTGGTGGTGTCGGTGGCGTGCCCGGGACCGCCCGCGGTCATCGCCCAGATGATCGGAAACGAGTTGAAGACGTTGATCACGTTGATGATGGAGGCGATCAGGACGGCGGGCCGCAGCAGCGGCAGCGTGATCCCGAAGTAGGTGCGGAACGCGCCGGCGCCGTCGACGCGCGCCGCCTCGTACACGTCGGACGGGATGGACTGGAGCCCGGCGAGGATGACGAAGGAGGTGAACGGCAGCGAGACGAACACCGCGACCCACATCATCCACAGCATCGCCTGGTGGGGGTGGCCGAGCCAGTTGACCGGCTTGTCGATGACGTGCAGGTCGAGCAGGACGCGGTTGACGATGCCGGAGTAGTTGTCCAGCATCCACTTCCAGATCAGCGCGGTCATCAGCACCGACGCCGCCCACGGGACGATGACGGCCCAGCGGACGACGCGGCGGCCGGGGAAGCGGGCGTTGAGCAGCTGCCCGATCGCGAGCGACAGCACCATGGTGACGACGACGACACCGGCGACCCACAGCAGCGTGCGGAGCACGACGGGGACGAGGGCGTCCTCGTCGAACAGGTCGGTGTAGTTGGCCGAGCCGCGGTTGCCGAGCGTCACGCCGGACGAGCTGATCTTCAGCAGCGAGGTGCGGACCATCTCGATGACGGGCCACAGCACGACGACGGCGATGAGCGCGATCGACGGGCCGAGCCACAGCAGCGGGACGAGCGCGCGCCCGATGCGCCTGGGCAGGGAGGCGCGGGACGCCGGACGGAGCCCGGCGTCCCGCTGCACGGCGACGTCCTGCACTCAGCTCGCCTTTTCGGCGGTCTGCTGGATCTCGTCGAGCACCTTCTTCGGGTCCTTGTCGGCGACCGAGGTGCCGAGGCTCTGCTTGACGGCGCCCGCGACCGCGGACCACGCGGGGTTGCTGGTCGGCGCGAACTTGCTCGTCGGCAGCGCGTCCACGAACTGCTTCATGTACGGGTCGGAGCTGAGCGCGTCACCGGCGGACTTCGTCGTCGGGAGGAAGCCCTCCTTGGACAGGAACCGCGAGACGTTGTCCTTCTGGTAGAAGAAGTCGAGGAACTTCCTGACGGCCTCCTTGTTCTTGCCGTCGTTCTTCTTGAACGCGTCGAGGACGTCCATGACACCGAGCGTGTTGGGCTGCGAGCCCGCGTTCTTCACCGGCAGCGAGGTGACCCCGAAGTTCAGGTTCGGGTTCGCGGGGGTGATGAATCCGGCCTTGGTGAACGGGCCGCCGATCGCCATCCCGATCTTGCCCTGCGCGAACTGGTTGAACACCGTCTTGCGGTCGGTGCTCTCCGGGTTCGGCTGGGTCAGCCCGGACTTGTTGAGGTCCTTGAGGAAGTTGAGCGTGTCGATGTTGGCGGGCTGGTTGATGGCCCATTTGCCGGACGAGTCGACCCAGCCGCCGTTGTCGTTCATCGCCCAGGAGTAGAACTCCGCCTGCGCCTCTTCGGGGCCGAGCGGCAGGCCGTAGCCGATGGCGCCGGTCTTCTTGACCTTCTGCGCGTCGGCCTTGATGTCGGCCCAGGTCTTCGGCGGGTCGGTGATGCCGGCCTTCTTGAACAGGTCCTTGTTGTAGAACATCAGCCGGGCGCTGGAGATGAACGGCAGCGTGTACTGCTCGCCGTTGTACTTGGCCTGCTCGACGAACGTGGGGGTGAAGTCGCTGAGCGTGGCCGGCGACACCACCTCGGAGGCCTTGTAGAGCAGGCCGTCGCGGGCGAAGTCGGAGAACGCGTTGTAGTTGAGGATGTCGGGGACCTGCTTGGTCTGGACGTAGGTCTTCACCTTGGCGTCCATCTGGGTCCAGTCGACCATCTCCAGGTTCACCTTGTACCCGGAGTTCTTCGCCTCGAAGTCCTTGATCAGGGCGTCCCAGAAGGGCTTGGTGTTGTCGTCGTAGATCGCCGCGACGAATTTGATCGTCTTGCCGTCGGAGTCGTCTCCGCCGGACGAACTTCCCTTGCCGCATCCGCTGACGCCGAGTGCCACGGTGAGGCCCGCGGCGATGGCGCCGATGAGGTGCCGTTTCATCTGTCCCGCCTTCTTCGGCTCGCACTTGCGGACGCTCCCGCGCGCCCGTGCGTCGTTTTCGGCCCGCATGTTCACGCCGCCCCGGACGGGTCGCGCGGCGTGCCGTCGCATGACCCTTTGGCGTGCTCCTCCCACGGGCGGCGTCGGCCGCCCGGCCCTCCTCCCTTTCGCGCATGAAAAATTGTGCGCGGTGCGAATGCTCACTGAGCACAAACGCGCGTGGTGGCCATGAAGATAAACACTGGTCCGTACCAGTTCAAGGGGTGCATTACGCAAGAGGCTTAACCGTTACCGGAGGCGGTCGTGGTCCGGTGTGCACGCTGGGCTGGTCTGGTCGGGCGGTTTCGGCCCGTGGTCGCGCGGGTTTGGGGCGCTCACTCTGCGCGCGACCCCTGTGACCTGCCGTGACGGGCGCGCGGCGGCGGGTGCGGAAGCGGCCGCGGATCTTCGGCGGCGGGCGGCGCGGCGGGCCGGTGAACATCGTCGAGCGGATCGACGTCGGCGCGCCCTGCCGGCTGGTCTACGACCAGTGGACCCGCTTCGAGGACTTCCCGTCCTTCATGAAGAAGGTGGTGGGCGTCGACCAGCCGTCCGACGAGAGGCTGGACTGGAAGGCGCGGATCTTCTGGTCGAGCCGCACGTGGCGCTCGACGATCGTCGAGCAGGTCCCGGACCGGCACATCGTCTGGCGGTCCGCGGCGGCCAAGGGCGGCTCCGGCTCGAACTCCTCGGGCTCCTCGAAGAGCAGCCGTGGCTCGAAGGACGCGGCCAAGGAGGAGGAGTACGAGAAGGCCTGAGACCGCACCGGCCTCCGCCGGACGGAACGCCGCGGCCTCCTCAGGGCGCCGGGCGTGGACCCCGCGTCCACGCCCGGCGGGTCAGCGGATCATCCGGGCCAGCTCGACGCGCGACCGGATCCCGAGGCGGGTGAAGACGTTGCGGAGGTGGTGGTCGATCGTCCGGGGGCTGAGCAGCAGCCGGGCCGCGATCTCGCGGTTGGTGGCGCCCTCGGCGACCATCCGGGCGATGTGCGCCTGCTGCGCGGTGAGGCCGGTCAGCGCGGGCGGCTCCCCAGGCCCGGAGGCGGTGCGCGGTGCCGCCGCCTCCGGGTCCGGGACGGGGCCCGCGTCGCCGGCGGCGCGCAGTTCCGCGCGGGCCTGGCCCGTCCACGGGACGGCGCCGTACCGCTCGAAGATCCGCAGCGCGGTGCGCAGGTGCTCGCGGGCGGCGCGGGGGCGGCGGCCGCGCCGGAGCCGGGCGCCGAACAGCAGCTCGGTGCGGGCCAGCTCGAACACCGCGCCCGCCGACTCGTGCAGCCGGAGCGCCTCGGTGTAGTGCGCGGCGGCCTCGTCGTCGCATTCGGCGAGCAGGGCGGCGCAGCGGCGGGCGAGCGCGAGCCGTCCCGGGGTGCGCGTCGCGTCCGCCCAGCGGGTGAAGTCCTCGGCAGCGCGGACGGCGCGGGCCCGGTGGCCGGTGTAGGCGAGCGCCTCCACCAGGTGCGGGGCGGCGAGCAGCCGGGCGAGCGGGTGGGCCAGGCCCGCGCCGCCGGGTAACCGCAGCCGCGCGGCGGCGTCGCCGGGACGGTCCGCGGCGAGGTCGAGGCAGGCGGGCGCCCACGCGCCGAATGCGGCGGCGCGGGTGAGGCCGCGCCGGTCGGCGCCCGCGAGGCCGCGCCGGTCCGCGCCGCCGGAGAGCGCTTCCAGGTGCCGGTGCGCCGCGTCGCGGTCGCCGTTGAACGAGGCGACGAGCGCGAGCGCGGCGAGGTGCTCGGCGGCGTGCCCGTGCTGCCCGGTCGCGCGCGCCAGCCGCAGGCCCTCGTGGGACGCGGCGACCGGCACCGGCGGATGGCCGAGGAGCGTCTCGCACCGCGCCGCGGCTGCCAGCGCGTACGACTCGGCGGGCGCGTCTCCGCGCAGCCGCGCGGACGCGACGGCCCCGGCGGCGAGCGCGCGCGCCCGGTCGTCGCCGACGGCGAGGGCCGCGAGCGCCGCCCACGCCTGCGCGGCGGAGTCCCCGGCGGAGTCGCCGGAACGGTCGGCCGGGGAGTCGCCTGCGATGGCCTCGCCCAGCCGGACGGCCCGGCCGAGCAGCGGCGCGGCCTCGGTGTAGCGGCCGCGGAACGTCGCGGCCATCCCGGCGAGGTGCGCCCGCATCAGGTCGGCGCGGGGCGTGTCCGGCGCGCCGGGGAGGTTCGCGGCGCGCTCGGCGATCTCGGCGTAGGCGATGTGGTCGCCCGCGGCGTCGGCGGCCTCGGCCGCCCACATGAGCGCCGTGAGCGCCAGCGCGCCGTCGGTGCCGGCGAGCCGTTCGGCGGCGTCCCGCAGCATCGGGACGGCGGTGGCCGGCGACCCGGAGCCCGCCTCGATCTCGCCGCGCAGCAGTTCGGCGAGCCCTGCGCGGGTGCCGTCCTCGTCCAAGGGCCGGACCTGCCGCAGCACGGCGCGGGCCCTGCGCGCGCGCCCGCCCGCCCAGGCGTCGGTGGCGGCGGCCAGCAGCCGGTCCGCGCGCGCGCCGCGTTCCGACGTCAGCGCCGCGGCGCGCTGCCACGCCTGCCACGAGTCGCCGTACCGGCCCGCGCGCCGGGACCGCGACGCGGCCTCCGCCAGCTCGTCGGCGATCCGGTCGTCGGCCTCCCCGGACAGCGCCGCGCGGTGCCAGATCAGCGACGGCCGCTGCCAGTCCTGCACGAGCAGCTGCGCCAGCAGCGCGTGCGCGGCGCGCCGCTCGGCCCGCGACGCCTCCGCCCACAGCGACGACCGGACGAGCCGGTCCCGCACGACCACCGCGTCGTCCCCGGCGACCGCGTGGTCGGCGAGCCGCAGCAGGCCCGACTCGCGCGCCGCCTCGATCTCCCGCGCGCCGATCCCGGCGGTCCGCGCGGCCCGCGCCACCGTCGCCGCGCCGAGCCACTCGTCCGCCGCGACCATCAGCACGAGCCGCTGCGCGCCCGCCGGGAGCCGCAGGTGGCGGCGCCGGAACAGGGTCCGCAGGACGCTGCCGGGCGGCAGCGCGCGGGGCGGCGCGGCGCCGCCGGACAGCTGCGCGGCGGTCAGCCCGCCGGCCAGCTCCCGGACGGCGAGCGCGCACCCGCTCGCCAGGTCCACGACCTCCTCCGCGAGCTCGGTGCCGAGCGCGTCGCCGACCGCGTCCTGCAGGATCCGCAGGCTCGCCTCCTCGTCCAGCGGCGGTAACCGCAGGTGCGGGATGCCGGTCAGCGGCGCCTGTGTGCGCGCGGCGAAGACGATCGCGAGCCGCTCGTCCCCGACGCGGCGCGCCGCGAACGCGAGCGCGTCCAGCGAGACCCGGTCCAGCCACTGCGCGTCGTCCACCCGGCACAGCACGGGCCCGGACCGCGCGGCGACGCTCAGCAGCTCGCAGACCGCCGAATACAGGACGAACGGGGCCGGCGCCTCGCCGCCCGACAGCGGCGCCAGCGCCGCCCGGAACGCCGGCGGCAGCTCCCCGGCCAGGTCCGACAGGGGCCGCAGCAGCCGGTGCAGGCCCGCGTACGGGACGTCCGCCTCGGCCGGGACACCGGTCGCCGAGAGCACCCGGAACCCCTCGGCGGCGGTCCGCTCCGCAGCGTCCAGCAGGGCCGTCTTGCCCATCCCCGCGTCCGCGACGACGGTCAGCGCGCCGCCCTGCCCGTCGCGCGCCCGGCCGAGGAGCCCTTCGACGACCCGGAGCTCCCGGTCGCGTCCGTACAGCCGATCGTGTCCAGACAACACACCCATGGTCACGAGAGGAGCACGGGCCCGCCGGACGGTCCAGAGCGCGGTTCAGTTTCGGGGCGTCCGCGCAACGGGACAGGGCCCCGATTGTGCGCCGGCACAGTGCGGGCCGGTACCGGTGGTACCGGAGTGCGCGCGGTGGCACGATGAGGCCCCCTGCATTGTGCCGGAGGTGGCAGGCGATGACGGCGAGCCGGTCGGGAACCACAGACCGCGGGGACACCGGGCTCCGCGAGGGCGCCCGCGGGGACCCCGCCCACCGGGAGCCGGCCCGCCGCGACCCCGCCCACCCCGCCCACCTCGTCCGGGACCGGGACCTCGGTCGCGCGGACGCCGACCGGGCGATCCTGCGCAAGGCGGTGCTCCGGCTGACCGACCGGCTCCCCGACCTCGCCGACCGGCTCGCCGCCGAGATCCTGTCCGGCGACGACGGCGACCGCTCCGAGCAGCTGCGCGGCGACCTGTGGGAGGTCTGCCAGACCGGCCTCGGGCACGGCTTCCAGGCGATCCTCGACCCTGGCCGGGGCCGCACCGACCTGGACTGGGCGCGCCGGCTCGGCCGGCGCCGCGCCCACCAGGGGCAGCCGCTCGACCAGCTGCTGCGCTCCTACCGGCTCGCCGGACGGGTGTTCTGGGAGGCCGTCGTCGAGGTCGTCGGAACCCATGACCCCGGCAACGTGCCCGCGCTCGTCCGGCAGGCGACCCGCACCTGGGACACCATCGACGAGCAGTCCGGCGCGGCCGCCGACGCCTACCACCAGACCGAGCTGTCGCTGGCGCGGCGCAGCGAGGAGCGCGTCCAGGCGATCGTGGACGCGCTCCTGGACGGGCAGGGCGCGGACGGCGGGCTGCTCGCCACCGCCGCGTCCGTCCTCGGGCTCCCCGCGGCGGGCCGGTACGCGGTGGTGATGCTGGGCGCCGAGGGCGGGTTCGCGGGCGGTCTCGACGGCGAGCTGTCCGCGGAGTTCCCCGGCGGCCGGGACCGGCGCCCCGGCGACATCGGCGGGATGCGGTTCATCTGGCGGCTGCGCGCGGACGCGCAGGTCGCGCTGGTCGCGCTCGGCACCGCGGAGCTGGACGACCTCGTCGCCGCCGTCCGCCCCTACGCCCGCTCCCACGCCGGCGTCAGCCCCGTCGTGCACACCCTCGCCGAGCTCGGCGGCGCGCGCTGGCTCGCCGAGCTCGCGCTGCGCACGTGCCGCGGCCCCGGCTCCCAGGTCGTCCGGCTCGACCGGCGCCTTCCCGACGCGCTGGTGCTGTCCCAGCCGCGGCTGGCGGGCCGGCTCGGCGACGTCGCGCTCGGCGGCCTCGCCGGCGTCGACCCCGCGTTCCGCGACGTGCTGCTCGCGACCCTCGCCGCCTGGCTGGACTGCGACGGGTCCGCCGCCCGCGCCGCCGACCGGCTGTTCTGCCACCGCAACACCGTCCTGAACCGGCTCCGCAAGATCGAGCAGCTCACCGGCCGCACGCTCGCCCACCCCCGCGATCTGGTGGAGGTCGCGCTCGCCCTCAGCGCCCTCCGCCTGCACGGCCCCGCCGACGCCGGTGAGCCGGGGGCTAACCGGTGACGACCGCGCGGAGCAGGCGGAAGTAGTCGAAGGGGCGCAGGGCGTCGGTGCGCCGCCACGCCTCCGGCGGCACCGCCCGCTCCAGGGTCACGTTCTCGACGACGTCCAGGCCGTGCTCCGCGAGCAGCGCGTCCACCTCGTCCGGCGCGAACCGGGACCGGGACGGCTCGCCCGCCTCCCGGGTGACCTGCGCCGCGATCTCGGCGTAGGCGTCGCCCTCGGCGTCCCGCAGGCCCGGCGGCAGCGCGTAGTCCATGACCAGCTCGGTGCCGGGCGCGAGGCGGCCGATCTCCGCGAGCGTGCCCGCGACCGCGTCGCGGGTGAGGAAGTAGCTGACGCCGAGCCAGCTCACCAGCGCCGGGCGGGCGGTGTCGAACCCGGCGGCCTCGAGGGGCGGGACGGGCCCGTCCGGCTTCTCGAAATCGACCGGAACGAGCGCGGCGTTCTCCGGGACGGCGATTCCGGCGGCGTCCAGCAGGCCCTTCTTCCATTCCTGCGTCGCCGGATGGTCGACCTCGAAAACGCGTATCCCGGCCGGTGCGCGGAACGCGTAGGTGTCGAGTCCCGCGCCGAGCACCGCGTACTGGTCGAAGGCGCCGGCCCGCGCCTCGGCGTAGCGGCTGCGGACGGTGGTGATCGTGCGGGTCCCCGCGAGGATGATGTGCCCGCCGTTGCCGCGGTGGTAGCCGATCATCTCGTCCGCGAGGCCGCCGAGCAGCCGCCCGGCCAGCGGATCGGTGAAGATGAGGGGCCGCTCGTCCACCAGCGGGTGCGCGGCGCGGGCCGCCGCCGCCGACAGCGCGGTGCGGCTGGGCCGTCCTTCGTCCATGGCGTGCCTTTCCCATCTGGCCCCGGTGCGCCCGTGGGCCTGTGTCTGAGAAAAGGCAGCCTATTCGCCGACAGCCCCATCATAGCAGTGTCAAATAAATTCCCTATATACCTCACATCAAAATCAGGCGGCATTCCTTTCGGGCCTCCCGGCCCGGCGGCCGCTGTCAGCGTCCTGCCAGCGATATGCCAGGGCCCTTGCCGATGCTGGCTCCATGATCCTCATCGCCGGAGCCGGCCCGACCGGCCTCACCCTCGCCATCGACCTCGCCCGCCGCGGCGTCCCGCACCGCATCGTCGACCCCGCCCAGCCGTCCGGCTCGCGCGGCAAGGGCCTCCAGCCCCGCACCCTCGAGGTCCTCGACGACCTCGGCGTCATCGACGCCGTCCGCGCGGCCGGCGCCCCCTACCCGCCGCTGCGCGCCTACTCCGGCGCCGACGTCGTCTGGGAAGGCCGCATGCACGAGCCCGTCCCGCCGACGCCCGAGGTGCCGTACCCGAACGTGCTGATGGTGCCGCAGTGGCGCACCGAGCGGATCCTCCGCGACCGCCTCACCGCCCTCGGCGGCCGCGTCGACCCCGTCGGCCTGTCCTCCTTCACACAGGACGACGACGGCGTCACCGCCGTCCTGACCGACGGCACGACCGTCCGCGCCGCCTACCTCGTCGGCGCCGACGGCGGACGCAGCACCGTCCGCAAGACCCTCGGCGTCCCCTTCCTCGGCGAGACCCGCGACGAGGAACGCATGCTCATCGGCGACGTCCGGACCCCCGACCTCGACCGCGACCACTGGCACATGTGGGCCGACCTGGAGACCCGCACGCCCGGTGTCGGCCTGTGCCCGCTCGCCGGCACGTCCGACTTCCAGTTCACCGCCGCCCTCGCACCCGGCGAGGACCCCGACCTCACCCTCGCCACCTACCAGCGGCACCTCGACGCCGGCACCGGCCGCGACGACATCCGCCTCACCGGCCTCGGCTGGGCGTCGGTCTACCGCGTCAACATCCGCATGGCCGAACGGTTCCGCGCCGGCCGCGTCCTCCTCGCGGGCGACGCCGCCCACGTCCACTCGCCCGCCGGCGGCCAGGGCCTCAACACCGGCGTCCAGGACGCCTACAATCTCGGCTGGAAGCTCGCCGCCGTCCTGTCCGGAGCGTCCCCGTCCCTCCTCGACACCTACGAGGAGGAGCGCCTCCCCGTCGCCGCCGGCGTCCTCGGCATCAGCACCGCCCTCTACCAGAAGGCCGCCGAAGGCCAAGCCGACGCCCACCAGCGCGGCGAGGAGACCCAGCAGCTCCTGCTCGCCTACCCCGACAGCCCCCTCTCGTCCGGCCCCCACGGCGGCACCCGCGCCCCCGACGCCCGCCTCGCCGACGGCACCACCCTCTTCGACGCCTTCCGCGGCCCCCACTTCACCCTGCTCGCCTTCAACACCCCGCCGCCCGCCTGCGGACGCGGCGTCCGCACCGTCCAGATCACCGCGAACCCCGAAGCGGAAGCCGCCTACGACATCACGGGCCCGACCGTCGTCCTCGTCCGCCCCGACGGCTACCGAGCCCACACCGGCGCCCCCGACTCCCTCACCCCCCACCTGACCCGCTACGACCTCCTCTGAGGCGGCCACGCCACAGAAGGGCGAGCGCGCCAACGAGCAACGCACCCAGCCCCGCAACAGCGACGTACAAGAAGGGAGACCGCCCGCCGGCCGGCTCGCGCCCCGCACCGGCCGGAACGACATTCACACCATTCGCCGCCACCTGCACCCGATCGAACCGCTCGTAGACGGGGTTGGGCGCATTGGCGGGCACCGGGTACTTGGCGGGGTCCATGGCGCGCGCGATGCGGATGGCGCCGTAGCCGGTCGCTTTGTCGGGGACGGGCTTGCTGATCGGCAAGGCGGTGGCGATGAGCCGTTGGACGACGGTGCGGCCGGACATGTTCGGGTTGTGCGCCCGAATCAACGCCACCGCCCCCGAAACCAACGCCGCGGCCCCGCTCGTCCCCTCGGCATCCGCGTAGACCTTGTCACCCCTGCCGACGACCACCGACCCGCTCGCGGGCGCCGCGACGGCAACGTAGGGCTGCCGCTGAGTTCGCGACCACGGACTGAGGTTCGAGTCGATGCCGCCGACGGCGACGACACCGGGGCAGGAACCTGGGGCCTCCGGGGAGTTGATGGTTCTCCCCTTGTTGCCGGCGCTGGAGACTAGAACGACATCATGCTCGATCGCGTAAGCGATGGTATCGAGGAGTTTCTTGGGGCATTGATGTGGAATATCATCTGCCCCGCCTCCGAAGGACAGGTTGATCACCGTGGCACCCTTGCCAACAGCGAATCGGATCCCGTTGGCGACGGCGTCCGTGGGATTTATCTCGGACCCCGTGACATCTTTGGTCATCACGTTCACGGGAAGTATCCTGGCCTCTGGAGCGATCCCCACGTAGCCGCTGTTCCCTCCGCCCTGACCTGCGATCATGACGGCCATGGACGTGCCATGGCCGTCCTCGAAGGCGTCCAGGTCTTTCCGTCCATCGGTCTTTCCGCCCGCGGTGTCCGCGCCCTTGAGGACGGCGCCGGAAAGCTCCGGAATACTTGCGTCCACTCCGGTGTCGAGAAGGGCGACCGTGGCGCCGGACCCCTTCGAGAGCGGCCAGACGGAGCTCTGGACGTCCCAAGCGGAGAACCACCATTCGTCCGCACGCGGCTGAAGGTCCGCCGAAGCGGGTGCCGCGTTGACGAAAACCAGGGCCATTGAGGCCAGAGCCGCGACGGCGCGGTGACGCGCCCTCACATGCGGTCCCTCGTGAACTCGTGCTGATACCTCATAAGCCTCGACATTTCACGATGCTGGGCCGCCGTCTCGCGTCGGCCGCCTGGGCGCTGCTCCGAGAACGCCTGGGACGGCCTCGATGTCCTCGTTCCACAAATTTGAGTCTTCGTCCGCCCACGCTTGGCGGTGCCGCTCTCGGTCTCCCGACGTCGATCCGCCCGCGCCGACCATCGGGCCCATCGCCATGGGGCCCGAGCGTGCAGCGGTCGCTTCCCTGAAGGTGGCTGCCGCTGTTGCGGCGCCCGGGCCGATACTGCCCCGGCCGATCACGCCGTTTCGAATACGGCCGTTTCCGCTTGGGCCATTCCGATTGAGGTCGCCGATTTCGGGTGTGCCACCGCCTTTGGCGCCGTTTGCACTTCTGGGCAGGCCTAGTACTGCACCGCCAGGTAGACCGGCGCTCCCGGGACCCGGTACGAAGCCCGCTCCATTGGGGACGTGAGGTGGGAGACCGCTCGACACGGGATTTGCAGAGCCCGAGCCCGGATTGGATAGCGGCACTTTAGGATCGTCAGGAAGGGCGGGGCTGCTGTCTCCAATCATACCGGGAGAGGGAACGCCTGAGAGGTCCGTGCCCTGGTTCGCTTGGTTTCCGCTACCAGGTGAGGTAGGTGAAAAACCGACTGGTGGAGCGCCGTGTTGTCCTGGCGGTATCGGAGGGGCGATCGGGGTTTCGGGTCCACCGCCTGGGCTTTTTGCCAAGGGGGTAGGCGTCAGATTGCCGGGCAAGTTGCCGCCTCTTGATTCACTACCGGAGGAGGCTGAAGAAGGAGCGGCGTTCAAGGTGGTGGATCCATTGAATTCCCCAGCCCCATCCGGGCCCCCGACGCCGCCGGGAGCACCCGGCCCAACGGAACCTCCGGCAGGCGTCGTGCTGATGAGGCCACCGTGCTCGAGATTGCTCGACGAGAGCGACGTCGAGATACTCGAGGGGAAGGCACTCCAGGTTTCGGTGATGCGTTCGTTCGCGCCTTGCATCCAGGAACGCGCTTCGGCGTCGTTCTTCGGCTGCGGCATGTTGTTCTTGTACCAGGCCAGGTATTCGGAGCCGTGGCGTTCGATGGCCGTGCCGAAGTCTCTGGACGCGGCGCCGATCGTGCGGCTGGAAGCCCACAGATTCCGCAGCTGTTCTTGAGCCGCGGCGGCGTCGGTGCCGTTCCAGGCGTCGTTCAGATCGTGGCCGATCTGGGCGAGCTTCGGCGTGAGCTTCTCGTAGGCCGCCGCGAAGCGGAGGTAGGCCTCTCCGGCTTCCGTGACGGCGCCCGGATCGCTGGACTTCAGGTACTGAAGGATGCTCGCTCGGTCATATCGGCCCGGTGACCCGGTCGGGGCCCCGTCACGCATGTAGTACGTGTACTCGTTCGTCATTTCGACCTCCGTTACCTCAGCGACCCTGGGCCCGGCCGTGGCGAGTCCGTCGTGCGGGGTGCGGTGGGATCGGGAGTGTCCTCGAGCTGGGTCCGGACGGCGGCGACCCGGCGTTCGAGTTCGGATTCGGCGTCGTCGTAGACCTGCGCGCTGCGGCGGAGCATCTTGATGGTGTTCAGCGCCTCCGTCAGGAACGCACCGTGCTGTTCGGTCAGCACGGATCGGCATTTCACGACGCTCGGGACGAGGCTCTGCGCCGCGTCCCAGGTGCCGTAGGCGGTGTCGGGGGTGCCGACCGCGCGCTGGAGGTCCTTGGTGGCTTCGAGGAGCTCTTCGAGGTCGGATTCGAGGCGTTTGGCGATGGCTCGCAGGCGGGTGCGGTCGACGCGGAGTTCGCCGGTCTGGTTGAGGCCGGGCCAGTTGCCGTAGGCGCCGGGCGGTACCGATCTCGGATCCACGGGCGGCATTTCGGTTCCCCCTCCGGCTCCCGTCGTGCTGGTCTCGGCGTCGGCGCGGACGCGCCCGTCGACTCTGTCATACGGCTTGACCAGGTGTCAGGGATCGGGCAATTCGGAGCGGCGGGATGATCTTATTCGGGCATCCGGATCTTCAGGGCCGGGCGGCGAGGCGCAGGCCGAGGTCGATGAAGAGGGAACCGGTCGCGACGTCGAGGCGGCGGCGGGCCGTCCGGCGGCGGCGGAGCCATTCGCCGATGCGGGCTGCGAGGACGCCGACCGTGCCGTCGACGAGGAATTCGAGGACGACCAGGAGGGTGCCGAGAACGGCGAACTGGAGACGGACCCGGCCCGATTCCGGGTCGATGAACTGGGGCAGGAAAGCGATGCTGAAGGTGACCATTTTGGGTCTCAGTAGATTGGTCACCAGGCCGTTGAGGTAGGCGCGGCGGTTCGAGGGCGGGGCGACGGCGGCGTGGACGGCCTCGCCGGTCGCGACGCCCGCGGTGGCGAGGAGGCCGGCGCGGGGGCCGCATGTCGGGGCCGGGGGCGGGCATCGCGACGGCCGAGGTCGGGGAGGACGCGGCGAGCAGGTGCCGGTCGATCGGCATTGCACGATCTCGGTGCATAGGATCGGTGCGCACTCGTCCCCGTTGGAACGGATCAGGCCGGCACATGACAGATGGCGACTCGGTGCGCTCGGCCGTCCGCGAGGTGCGGGCCGGGTTCGGCATCGACGGCAGGCGCGTCGACCGGATCGGGCGGCTGCTCGCCGACGGCGCGTTCCACACGGTCGAGGAGGTCGTGGCGCGGACGGGGTCGTCGCGGCGGACGGTGGAGGCGGTGTTGCGGACGCTCGCGCCGCATCTGGAGGCTCAAGGGGACGCGCGGCGGATCGCGAAGCGGCATGTCGGCGAATATGGCGACATCTTCGGTGAGCCGGTGGAGATCCCCGATCCGTGGACGGAGCGGGCCCGGCGCGACCCCGGGGCCATCGAGGCGATGGACGCGCTGGTCAGGGCGGCGCCCCCGGCCGTCCAGGCGCTGGATCATGTGCCCGCGACCGCGGAGACGGTGCTGAAGCGGGCCCGGTACCTGCTGGACGGCTTCGACCTGCGCGGCGCCCACGTGCTGTGCGTCGGCGATCATGATCTGACGTCGCTCGGCCTGTTCGTCGCGGGCGGCGCGGAGGGCCTGCGGGTGAGCGTGGCGGACATCGACGAGCGGCTGCTGGCGTTCATCGACGCGGAGGCGTCACGGAAGGGCTGGGACGTCCGCTGCCATGCCGCCGACCTGCGGCTCGGCCTTCCGGCGTCGTTGCGGGAGTCGTGCCAGGTCGTCTTCACGGATCCGCCGTACACGCCGGAGGGCGTGGGGTTGTTCGTCGTCCGTGGCCTGGAGGGGCTCGGGGACCAGCGGAACGGGCGGGTGCTGCTCGCGTACGGGTACGGGGAGCAGCAGCCGGCGCTCGGGCTCGCCGTGCAGAAGGCGCTGAATCCGCTGCATCTGGTGTATGAGGCGATGTTGCCGGGCTTCAACCGGTATGTGGGGGCGCAGGCGATCGGCAGCGCGGCGGCCCTGTACGTGCTGCGCCCCACGAAGCGGACAGCCGGGGCCGTCCGCGCCGCCGCCGAGGATCCCCGCACCGCCATGTACACGCACGGCGCGCAGTCGGTGGAGGCCGGGACCGGCGCGCTGGACGACGCGGCGGCGGCCCGCATCGTCGAGCTCGCCTCGGCCGAGAGTCCGCTGCTGGTGGGGGACGGCTGGCCCGCGAAGGCCGCCGGGCGCCGCGTGTCGCTGCGCGACTTCATGGCGGCTCCGCTGCCGCGCAACCTCCAAGGCCACGGCACGGTGCTGGTCAACCTGTATCCGGGTTTCGGGGCGTCGGCGGTCCGGGCGCTGCTGGCCGCCAACGCGCCGCGCGTCGGGCTCGTCTGCCGCAACGACCTGCCGTTCCTGCGGGACGCGGAGGGGCAGCGCGAGGTCCGGCGGCTCGCCGGGCCCGGATACCGGGTGGAACGCATGCTCCGCGGCGTCCCGTCGTCCGGCATGGCGCTCGTGCTGGCCGAGCGGAACGACCGTCCGGCGGACGCCGCCGAGCGGGTCCTCGCCCACATCCACGCGCGCGCACACGGCAAGATCGGCAACGGCTGGCGCGAGGGCCTCATCGCGCTCCGCAAGGCGGACGGGCGGACGCTCACCAAGGCCGAGGCCCGGAGGGCCATCGCGTCGGCCGCCGACCGTCCCGGCCTGCTGGAGCGGTCGCTGATCGACCTGCCGGCGCACCTGCTGCCCGTCCTGGACGAGCAGGTCCGGCGCTCCGTCGAGGCGCTGCCGGACTGACCCGGTCACGCGCGGGCGCGCGTCGTGCCGCCGTTGACGTGCAAAATCTGGCCGACGAGCGCGGGCAGCCGGTCGTCGGCCAGGAACGCGATCGCCGCCGCGATCTCCTCCGGCGCGGCGGTCCGGCCGAGCGGCACCCGCGCCGCGCACCGGGCCCGGATCTCCTCGCCGGTGACGCCCGCGGCCGCCGCGTCCGCCTCCAGCAGCCCGGCATCGAGCACGTTCGGCGCGACCGCGTTGACGGCGATGCCGAGCGGGGCGAGCTCGCGGCCGAGCGACTTGGCGAGCGCGATGATCCCCGCCTTGGACGCCGAGTGCGCCGTCGCGTCGGGGCGTCCGGTCACCCCCCATTCGGAGGAGACGAGGACCATCCGGCCGCCGCCGCGCTCCACCATCCCGGGCATGACGGCCTGCGCGCACGCGAACGTCCCGCCGAGGTTGACGTCGATGATCCGCCACCAGTCGTCGAGGTCGTGCTCGGCGAACGGGGAAAAGGCGGTGTACGCGGCGTTCGCGACGAGGATCCCGATGTGCTCGCCGGTGCGGCGCTCGACCTGCTCGACCATCTCGCGGACGGCGTCGGGGTCGGACACGTCGGCGGGCGCGGCGACGCCGTCCAGCTCGGCGGCGAGCTCGCCGACGGGCCGGTCCGGGCGGTCGTTCAGCGCGACGAGGTGCCCGCACGCCGCGAGCCGCCGCGCGACGGCGGTGCCGAGGCCGCCGCCCGCCCCGGTGATCAGCGCGAGGGCCATCAGATCACCGCACCGCAGTTGGGGGAGAGGATCTCGCCGGCGCAGAACGTCCCGTCCTCCACCAGGTAGGCGGCGGCGAGCGCGATCTCCTCCGGGGCCGCGAGCCGTCCCGTCGGCAGGGCCTGGACGAAGGCGGGCCGGCGCCACGGCGAGTCGGGCGGCAGCAGCGGCGTGTCGGTCGGGCCCGGCGCGACCGCGTTCACCCGCACCCCGGCCGGCGCGAGCTCCGCCGCCAGTGCCCGGACGAGCCCGATCACCGCGCCCTTCGCCGCCGAGTAGTGCGCCTCCGCGTCGCCTCCGCCCAGGGCGAGGTCGGCCGCCACGCCGACGACGGCGCCGCGCCCGCGCTCCGCCATCCCGGGCGTCACCGCCCGGCACACGTTCACCAGCCCGCCCAGATGCACCCGGAGCATGCGGTTCCAGTCCTCCCAGGCGATGTCGGACACCGGGACGAGCGCGTAGTGCCCCGCCGCGCACAGCGCCGCCTCGATCGGGCCCATCTCCCGCTCGATCCGGCGGACGACCGCGCTGACCTGGCCCGGGTCGGCGACGTCCACGCCGACCGCATAGTCGGCGTCCGGGGCCGGGCCCAGGTCGAGCGCGGCCGTCGTCCAGCCGCGTCCCGCCAGCTCGCGGACCATCGCGCTGCCGATCCCGCCGGCCGCCCCGGTCACGAGCGCGACTCGTTCGCGCATCCGCCGTCCCCCCCTCCCGAGACCCAGGCAAACCCGGCATTAGCCCAGGTGACAAGGGTCATGGCCGATTCTTGGCCGAATGCACTGCCGGGCGCGAGGTTTGCCGCGACCTTCGCCGGAAGGTGGCGCCCGGCCCGTCCCCCGCGCCCGGACGGGGTGAGAAGGTGACGGTGTGACCAGCGATCCCGCGATGCCGCGCCTCACCGTCCGGCACCTCCTGGAGGTCCCGCGCTTCCGGCTGCGGCTGGTCGCCGGGTCCGCCGGGCTGGACCGGCCGATCCGCTCGGCGCACTCGACCGAGCTGCTCGACCCCGCCCCCTACCTGCGCGGCCACGAGGTCGTCCTGACGGCGGGGGCGGCCCTGCGCGACGCGGACGCCTGCGCCGCGTTCGCGACCTCGGTTAAGGCGGCGCGCGCGGGCGCGATCGGCTACGGCGTCGGCGACGTCACCGAGACCGTCCCGGACGCGCTGCGCCGGCACTGCGAGCGGCTCGGGCTGCCGCTGGTCGAGATCCCGGCCGACGTGCCGTTCCTCGGCTTCGCCGAGTGGTTCGCCGAGCGGCTCGCGTCCACCCGCGAGGAGTGGGACGAGCGGGAGGAGACCGGCCGGCTGCTGCACGAGGTCCAGCACGGGCTGGTGCCTCCGGAGGCGCTGCGCCCGCTCGTCGAGGAGGCGGGGCTCGATCCGGGCCTGCTGGTCGCGGTCGCGATGCCGGCGGCGGACGCGCCGGACGCGTCCGCCGTGCTCGGCCTGGACGGCGACGTCGCGCTCATGATCACGGGCGACGAGTACGCCGGCACGGACGTGGCCGGGATCGGCACCCCCGGCCCGCTCGCGGACCTGCCGCGGTCGCTGGCGGAGGCGCGGGCGGCGCTGGACGCGGCGCGCCGCACCGGCGGCGTCGTGCACGCCGCGGGCCTCGCCACGTTCCGGGCGCTGCTCGGCCGGCTGGACCGGGAGCAGCTCGCCCCGTTCGAGGACCAGATCGCCCGTCCCCTCGCCGACTACGACGAGACCCACGGCGGACGGCTCGTGGAGACGCTGCGCGCGTTCCTCGACCGGGGCGGCGCGGTCGGCCCGACGGCGCGCGCGCTGTCCCTGCATCCCAGCACGCTGCGGCACCGGCTGTCGCGGGTCCAGGCGCTGACGGGCCGCGACCCCCTCGACTTCGAGGACCGCGCCGCCCTGGCGATCGCCATCTGGACGCCGCGCTGACGTCCCGTCCCGCGGCCGTGCCGAGCGGGCGGCCTCCGTGGTGTCACATCTCCCAGGGCGCCTGCGGCAGGACGTCGCCGGTCTCGAGCAGGGACTTCAGGTTCGCCAGCACGGCGGGCCAGCCCTGCGAGATCCCGTTCAGCATCTCCTCGTTCGGCAGGTTCTCGTGCGTCACGGTCAGCCGGACGATGTCCCGGTGCGGCTCGACGAGGAAGGTGACCACCGACGGCTCCCGCTCCGGTTCGGCGTCCGGCCGGTCCTCGAAGGTGATGACGAGACGGGTCGGGGGCTCCGCCTCGACGACCCGCCCGACGACGTCGACGGCCCCCGAACCGTCGGTGCGCCGGTGCTCCCAGGACGATCCCGGCTGCCAGTCGGAGACGTTGGCGTGCCCCCAGTAGCGGGCGGTCAGGTCGGCGTCGGTCAGCGCGCGCCACACCTGCTCGGCGCTCGCGCGGATGTAGGTGACGTACACGTAGGTCGGCACGGAGACGGACGTCTCGGTCATGGCGTACTCCTCGGCTCGGGTCCGGATGGCGCTGAGCGCGCGCAGCCGCGGCCTGTCGAACTCCGCGATCCAGCGCTGTTCGATCTCGTGGATCGGGGCCGGGTTGAGGTAGTGCAGCCGCTGCCGCCCGCGCCGCAGCACGGTCACGAGGCCGGCGTCGACGAGCACGTCGAGGTGCTGCGTCGCCGACTGGCGCGCCATCTCCAGGCGCTCGCACAGCTCGCCCAGCGTCTGGCCGTTGCGCTCGCGCAGCCGGTCGAGCAGCAGCCGCCGGGTGGGGTCGGCCAGCGCCTTGAAGGCCGCGTCCATCGTGGTGGCGTCCCGATTCACGAGGGCCATTATGCAGGTAATCACCTGCATAATGCAATGGCCGACATCGCCGCTGGTCACGGCACCGCCGGCCGACCGGAACCGCAACCCGTCCGCCGACGCGGCGGGACCGGTTGGGGGGAGCGCTCGCGCGGGTAGGCCGACCATGATCGAGAGGAGGAGCCATGACGTCCAGGCGGGTGCGGCATCCCTTGTACGCGCGGTACTACGCCCGGATGAGCCCACGGTTGGAACGCGGCCTCGGCCCCTACCGATCCAGGCTGCCGGACGGCCTGCACGGACGGGTCCTGGAGGTCGGCGCGGGCGCCGGCGCCAACTTCGCCTACTACCCGCCCGAGGTGACCTCGGTCCTGGCCGTCGAACCCGAAGCGCATCTCCGCGACGTCGCCGCTGCCGCCGCGGAACGGGCGCCCGTGCCCGTCGAGATCGTCGACGGCGTCGCCGACCGGCTCCCCGCCGACGACCGGTCCTGTGACGCGGCGGTGGCCTGCCTGGTCCTGTGCACCGTCCCCGATCCCGTCACGGCCCTCGCCGAGATCTTCCGGAGATCCTCCGTCCCGGCGGCCGGTTGCGCTTCTTCGAGCACGTCCGGGCCGACACCACCGGCGGACGGCGCGTGCAGCGCCTCGCGGACGCCACGCTGTGGCCGCTCGTCAGCGGCGGCTGCCACACCGGCCGCGACACGGCCGCGGCGATCGAGCGGGCCGGCTTCGTCATCGACCGCATCGAGACGCTCCGCCGCGCCGACACGGGAATGCTGGACGAGTACGTCCACACCGCACTGCGGCATGGCGCCGCCGGGTTTCTGCTCAAGGACGCTTCGGCAGAGGAGATGCTCACCGCCGTACGAAGCGCCGCGCGCGGCGAAGCGATGCTCTCTCCCAAGGCCACCCGCCGACTGCTGCGTCATTTCATGGGCTCCGACCCCGCCCGCTCGGAGGCCGAGAGGCGGTTGTCGGTACTGACCGGCAAGGAACGTGAAGTACTCATCGCCGTGGGCGGCGGCCTTTCCAACGCCGGCATCGCAGCCGCCCTGCACATGAGCGAGGCGACGGTGAAGGCCCACGTCAGCCGGATCCTCGCCAAGCTCTCCATCACCAACCGCGTCCAAGCCGCCATCCTCGCCCATCAGGCCGGCCTGCTCTGACGCACGACTCCACCGGTCATGGGCAGGAACTGGATCCCCCCACCACTGAATCTTCACAGCACTCGGGGAGATGCTCGGCCGCCTACGACAAGCGAGCTTCCGAGGCCTTAGGCGCACTGAGAAAAGTGGCCCGCGCGCTGGACACAGCGATCTTCTGGGTGGCCCGGACAGGGCGCTTTCATTCGTGGTGGCCGGCCAAAGTGATGATGACCAGGCGTGCACCGACAGGATCGGTCATGGCCGCGATGCGGCCGGGCGGGATGTCCGACGGCGAGACGTGGATCCGGGCGCCGAAATCGGCGGCGAGCGCGGCGGAGGCGTCGCAGTCGGCGACGGCGAAGTAGGGGATCCAGTGCGGGGTCTGGTGAGCCGGCCAGGAGTCCTCTATGCGAATCATCCCGGCGACCGCCTCATCGACCAGCTTGAAGACGGTGTAAGCGGGAACGTTGTGCCGGTGGTCCACCGCGCGCCAGTTGAAGACCGCTCGGTAGAAGCTCCGCGCCTGCTCGATGTCGCGGCAGGCCAGTTCCACCCAGCACATGGTCGCGGGTTCACCGGTGGCCTCGGCGCCCTTGTACTCGTACGGCTGCCATACAGCGAAGCTTGCGCCTTCAGGGTCGGCGAACATGGCCAACCGCCCCATCTGGGCCACTTGCACCGGGTCGGTCAGGGCCCGGCCGCCGGCCGACCGGACGGCGCTGACGGTCGCCGCGACGTCGGCGGTCCGGAAGAAGCAGGTCCATGAGGGCGGCAGTGTGTCATCGGCCATCGCCTGCATGCTGGCGATCTGCGGTCCTTGGGTCCCGCCCAAAGTGCACATCTCGTAGTCGCCGAGGGACTCCGCGGCCACGGTGAGGTATGACCAGCCGAAGAGCGCGGAATAGAACCTCTTGGACGCCTCAAGATCGGGGGTGGACAGTTCGGCCCATGTCGGCATCCCGGGTGCATAATCGCTCGTCTGTGCCATGTCACTCACTCTAGGCGCAGATATGCAATCTTACGGCCGAGCGGGCATGCGATCGGGTCAATAATGCCTCAAGTGCTCTTCAAGAGCGATCGACCGGCCCGCCGAAACCGAGTGGCTTTGAAATCCGCCGACCAGTTCTACCGGCATGCCGATCACCTTCTTTGCGGTTGAGGGATCCACGAGTGCTTCGTGGCACGCCGACTGGAGGTGCGGCGGGGCATCACTCCATTTCCGCGACCTCGATTTTGCCGTCAGGTCTCTAATGCCGGGCAATTCGGGTCGCATCGAGCCCCAGAGCGAATCGATCAGTGCGTTGCCGACGGTTATCCCACAGAGGCGGCCATTGGCGGCCGCCGGTCGCACAGGCCCGCACGAACGGAAAAACCCGTTCGGCCCGTTTCTCAGGTCGTAACAGGTGTTCTGGTGCCCCCGGGGGATCCCACACAGAGGGGAACGTGCTGTCGCCCTGGGCGACGGCCAGCTGACCGTCACCGGTTCGTTCGTCGTGAGCGACGCTCCGTCGTTCCACGGTGCCGGGCGGTCACCCGGATTGACTCGGACTCCGAGATGAGACATGCTGTCTCTTAAAAGAGACTCACTGTCTACTTCGGGAGCTTCTTGTGGCCGTGCTTCTCCACCGACTCGGCCGGTTCGCGTTCCGTCGCCGTCGTGCAGTCGCCGTGCTGTGGCTGCTGCTCCTTGCGCTGACCGGGACCGGGGCGGTGACTTTGTCCGGGACGGTCACCGGCTCCTTCGCTATTCCGGGCACGGAGGCGCAACGGGCAATGGACCTGCTCGTGGACCGGTTCCCTGAGGTGTCCGCCCGAGGCGCCACCGCCCGGATCGTCTTCGCCGCACCCGGCGGCGGGAAGCTGACCGGCCCGGCCGAGCGGTCCGCGATCGCGCAGGTGGTGCAGGGACTGCGGGACGGCCGGGAGGTGGCGGCGGTCTCCGACCCGTTCACGGCGCGCACGGTGAATTCCGCCAGGACCATCGCCTTCAGCCAGGTCACCTACAAGGTCGCGGCGTCCGATCTCAGCGCGGGTGCCCCTGACGCACTGGACCGGGCGGTGGCGCCGGCGCGGGACGCCGGGCTGACCGTGGAGATGGGCGGTGACGCGGTGGAGGAGTCCGGCGGGCAGAGTCCGACGGAGGCGATCGGTCTGGTCGTGGCGGCGCTCGTGCTTGTCGTCACGTTCGGTTCGCTCATAGCGGCCGGTCTGCCGCTGGTGACGGCGATCCTGGGCATCGCCATCAGTGTGACCGCGGTGACGGCCGCGACCGGGCTCGTCGACCTCAACGCCTCCGCCCCGACCCTGGCCGTGATGATCGGGCTCGCGGTGGCCATCGACTATTCGCTGTTCATCGTGTCCCGTTACCGCCACGAACTCGCACTCGGGCACGAAAGCGCGGAAGCCGCCGGCCGGGCGGTCGGGACCGCGGGATCGGCCGTGGTGTTCGCCGGCCTCACTGTCATCATTGCGCTGGCCGGTCTGGTGGTCGTGGGGATCCCGGTCCTCACCCAGATGGGCTTGGCCGCCGCCGTCACGGTGGCCGTGGCCGTGCTCATCGCGCTGACCCTGTTGCCCGCTCTGCTCGGCTTCGCCGGGCGGCGCGTCCGCCCCGCAGGTCTCGTCCGCGACGAGAAGGTTCCGATGGGAACCCGCTGGGCGCGTGGTGTCGCCCGGCGTCCGGTGCTCGCCCTGGTCGCGGGGGTGTTCGGGCTGCTCGTCCTGGCCGTGCCCGCCCTCGACCTGCGTCTCGGCCTGCCCGACGACGGCACCGCCCCCGCCAACACCACGCAGCGCAAGGCCTACGATCTGCTCGCCGAGGGTTTCGGTGCGGGGTTCAACGGGCCGCTGTTGCTGGTGGTGGACGTCTCCGCCGCCAAGGATCGGACCGAGGCGGTGCGGCGGGTCGCCGGCGAGGTGTCCCGCCTCGGCCACGCGGCGTCCGTCACTCCGCCCAGCTTCAACAAGGTGGCGGACGCGGCGGTGCTCACGGTGATCCCGGACGGCGGTCCGAGCAGCCGGGCCACCGAGGACCTCGTCGCGCAGATCCGCGACCGCGCAACATCGCTGCGCGCCGCCACCGGAGCCGAGGTGGCCGTGACGGGTCAGACCGCGCTGGACATCGACATGTCCGCCAAGCTCGGCGACGCTTTCGCGCCCTACCTCGCAATCGTCGCCGGACTGGCGTTCCTGCTACTCGTCCTGGTCTTCCGGTCGGTACTGGTACCCCTGAAAGCGGCGCTGGGATTCCTGCTCAGCGTCGCGGCGACCTTCGGCGCGGTGGTGGCGGTCTTCCAGTGGGGCGTGCTGGGAGACACGTTCGGCGCGCACGGCCCGATCCTCAGCGCACTGCCGATCTTTCTCGTCGGCGTCGTGTTCGGGCTCGCCATGGACTACCAGGTCTTCCTCGTCAGCCGGATCCGTGAGGAGTACGCGCACGGCGAGACCCCTTCGGCGGCCATCGTCAGCGGTGTCGGGCACGGCGCGCGGGTCATCACGGCCGCCGCGATCATCATGGTCGCCGTGTTCTCCGGCTTCATCCTCTCCTCCGACTCGCTGGTGAAGTCGATCGGGTTCGCGCTGGCCTCCGCCACCCTGTTCGACGCGTTCGTGGTCCGGATGACGATCGTGCCGGCCGTTCTGACACTGCTCGGCCGCACCGCGTGGTGGCTGCCCAGCCGGCTCGACCGGCTCCTGCCGGACATCGACATCGAGGGCACCCGGCTCGACTCGCCAGATCATGCGCCGCACGCCGCAGCGGCGATGCCTCGCGACCTGCACACCACCTAGGAGAAACCATCATGGGCAGAACAGCGCGACCCGACACCCGCATCGACATGACGGGCGAGACCGTGGTGATCACCGGAGCCAGTTCCGGTTTCGGGGCAGCCCTGGCCCGACGGTTGGCCGCACAGGGAGCCGACGTGATCCCAGTGGGACGCTCACCGGTCCGCACCGCGCGGGTCGCCGACGAGATCGGCGCCGAACCGCTCGTCGCCGACTACGCCGATCTGGCCCAGGTGCGGCGCCTCGCCCGCGACCTGCTGGCGCGTCGCGACCGTATCGACGTCCTGGTCAACAACGCCGGCGGGTTGCTGTCGCGGCGCTGGGAGACCGCGGACGGCCACGAGCTCACCTTCCAGACCAACCACCTGGCGCCTTTCCTGCTCACCACGCTGCTGCTGCCGCACTTGGAAGAGGGGGCCCGAAGAGCACCGGTGCGCGTGGTGACCACCGCCAGCCTCGGCAACAGATTCGGCCGCCTGAGGCTCGACGACCTGAACTGGCGCCAGCGCCGTTACGGGGGCGGCTGGATCGCCTACTCCACCACCAAACTGATGAACATCATGTTCACCTACGAGCTGGTCCGCCGCTACCCCCATATCCAAGCGTTCTCGGTCCATCCCGACCCGGGCGTCCGCGGTCCGCGAGGGCCCGAGTCGACCTATCCGCGGTTCGCGAGCGAGTCCCGGCTCGCCCCGCTGTTCGACCGGCCCCCGCTGCGCCACTTCCGGATCACCGCTGAAGACGGAGCCGAACCCCTTGTATGGCTCGCGTCGGCCAACGAGATCCCGGCTCCGAACGGCACCTATTTCCACGGTTTCACACCAGGAAAAGTCAACCCGCAGGCCAAAGACCCGCAATTGGCCGAACGCCTGTGGGATATCTCCGCCCGCCTGGTCGCCAGCGGGGCCTTCGACACCGACCTTCGCTCATGAGAGCCCGGACCGCCCCTTCCCGCTGACGAGCACATCGCCGGCGTCGTCCCTTAAGGGCCCGTGAGGGCCCGCCCTTGAAGGACGGCCCCCTCTGCTCGCTAGGCTGTGGTGCCGATGGCCAGGAATCCGAGACTCCGCGACCATGTCGCCAAGGGACTCCTCGACACGGCCGCCAGGGTGCTGGCCGAGCGCGGCGAGCAGGCCGGCATGACCGACATCGCGGAGGCCGCCGGCGTCGCCCGGGCGACGCTCTACCGCTACTTCCCCAACCGCGACGCGCTGCTGAAGGCGCTGACCGAGACGGCACTGGCGGAACTGGCCGAGCGCATCGCCGACGCTCACCTGGACACCGTCCCGATCCCCGAAGCGATCGCCCGCCTGACCCGCGCGATGGTCGGCGCCACGAGTAAATATCGCGGTCTGGTGATCTTCCGCAAACCCCCGGATGTGGCGCGGGAGGCCGACCGGCACTTCACCGGACCGCTCGGCGACCTGTTCGCCCGCGGCGCCGCCGAGGGAGCCTTCCGCCAGGACCTGCCGGCCACCGTCCTGGTCGAGATCTACATCGGCCTTCTGGAAGGGGCGATCTCCCGCGTCCTGCAGGGCCGCCTCGGCGTCGAAGAGGCCAGCGCCGCCATCACGAAGGTCTTTCTCCAAGGGGCCCTGAGGGCCGGAACGACGACCGGGCCCCCGATCTCTGATATTCCGCCTGCAGGCCCCGCCCACCCCTAGGAGCGGAGGGCTTCGGACAGGAAGAGGGTCTCGCTGGGACTGAGTGCGGCGAGGCCGGCGGGGTTTCGGCGGCTGTTGAGGGCGTCGCAGAACATTACGGCGTCCCCGTCTTGCCGCCAGTGTGCGGTGCCGCCGAGCGGGTGGTTGAGAAGTTCGCAGGCGAGCGGTGTCGCTGCATCTTTGGTCGCGCCGGCGGCTGTCAAAGCGGAGGCGAGTGCGGGCAGGGCCGAGGTCGGAGGATCGGCGTCTCCGGTGGCGGGCAACAGGAGGAGCACGCGGGCGTGGTGTTCGATCACGCCCTCGCCCGAGCCCGGACGTGACGAGATGTCGACCAACTCAGGCCAGCTCAGCCCCGGGGCCAGGAAGTGCCCGTCGAGACGAACCCAGCAAAGGGCATTGGAGCGGTCGGCCGATCGAAGGACGAAATCGGTCCCGGCATCACCTTCGCGGTTGCGGAAGATGACGACGACCTGTGCTCCCGAGCTAAGTGGGAGGAGGAAGGTGGGCCAGCGTGTCGTGTCAGAAAGGCGCCCATAGTAGGCGTTCATATCCTCAACGTCCGGCGGCTTGTGGAAGAGCACCGGGTCGCGGTAGTCGGTAATAGTGCCGCCCCGTAGCGCGGGTCGGCCTGTCGATGGCCTCTGCGAACAGGGAGCGGGTCGACTCGGGTTTGCCTGGGCTGTGGACGCCCAGAAGATCTTTTCGCCGGGCGTCCGCAGGTCAGCGGCGTGTCCTGGCGCACAGGTCAAGGCGCTCCTCGCTGCCCCGCAGCAGGGCATCGACGCCGATCCCGTCGCCGTGATCGAGGCCGACAAACGGTTCGTACCCAGAGTACAATTGCGGAAAGCTGCCGGGAAGCTGCAGGGTTCGATCCCAGGGATCGAAATCGGGGTCGACCATCGAACGGTCGCGGCAGGACGCGCACAGCGGACGAAGCGAGGCCGGTTCCGTCCGCTTCAAAAATAGTGGATAGGTGTCCGCGGTCACCCCGTGAAGGGGGTTGAGCGCGCAGAACCGGAGTTCTTCCGGTATCGGGGCGCCGGAGTTCAGCGCGGTGCGTCCGGCTCGCGCGAGAACGATCGCCGCCAGGACGTGCCCGGCCCCGAGCGGGTCACCGTGCTCGGCGCGTTTAGTTTCATAGAGACGAGTGGCGACGTCCAGGCATGCCCTCGCCTGGGCTCCCGCCGGACTCGACGGTCCGGAGTCGGCCAACTCACCAGTGAGTGCGGCCTGCTCCGCCCGCCACATCCGCTCAAGTCGCCCAAACGATAGGTAGGGGCGGGCGTTGTAGGCGACGGCGCCACGGCTCTTCATGATGAGCGCACGCACGGCGACCAGCACAATGCCCACGATGCCCGAAGGGACGACGCCCACGATGACGGTCCCTTCCCGCAGACCGCCCCAGAAGTCGCCCGCGAACAGCGAGACGCCCTCCGAGCGATGCAGGTCGTACGCGAACCAAGATGTCAGCAGCGCCCCGGCGAGCAGTGCCAGCAGTATCGCACGATAAGGCGCGAGGCCACCCCGCCTCTTGCGGTACGTCGTGTAGAACCCGCGCCGCCACGCCGGCAGACCCGACCCGACCAACGCGATCAGGAGGGGGAAGCCGCCGACCGCCAACCCCGCCATGTCCCGGTAAGACTCCACCTCGTCCACGCCGCATCACTCCGTCGGGGGTGCGGTCATGAGGGGCACGATGTGCTCCCGGACATGCCGCTCGTCGGGTGGGGCTCCGTGGATCATCATGTGCACGAAGATCAATGCCGGTCCGGCGTCGGCGCGGGTCGCCAGGTCGGGCACTGGGCCGAGGATCCGGCGCAGGTTCTCCTGGTTGGCGGCGCGGACGGGGTCGATCTTGGCCTCGCGGACCGCCGCGGCCAGCTCCGAGGCGGGATCGGTCAGCAGCACCGCCAGCAGCGGTGCGCCCCGGTGGCGGAGTCCTTCGGCGATCTGTATCAGCCCGGTCACCAGGTCCTCGACCGGATCGTCGCTGTGCTCGGGCACGCGCTCGGCCGCCGCGGCCCGCAGCGCGTCCACGACCAAGGCGTACTTGGTCGGCCAGCGCCGGTACAGCGAGCCGAGTCCGACACCGGCGGTGCTGGCGATCTCGCCTACATGCAGCCCCGCGTACCCGTGACTGTCGAGCAGGGCCAGCGTCGTGCGCAGGACGGCCTGGTCAACGGCCGGATCCCGGGGCCGGCCCCGTGTCTTGTCTCCGCTCATTGGGAGAAGTTTAACGGCAGCATCGATTTCCATATCAGCCCACAAGGCCGCGTATCGCGCCGGCATGCCCGGCATGTTAACGGAAGTATTGACTTCCGTATAGTGCTCTTGCTATACCGGTAACGGAGATTATCGTAAGTCTCGTTGCCGGAGGGGAAGCGCGCATGGGGGCCGTAGACACCTACCCGGAGGGCTCGCCGAGCCTGCGGTCGGGGACGGCCTGGCCGGAATCGGGCGTCATCGGGGCTCGAGCAGGGGCGAGGCCGCCTCCCCGAACGCAGCAGAGGCCTACGATCGCCATCGGCTGCTGTTGCCGCCCCGCCGGAGCAGTTGCGCCAGGGCGGTATGCCGCACGCCACCGTCTTCCATGGGGCAAGAGCACCGGTGGTGCGACTCGTGAGGCCGGTGGCCGACCGCAGGCTGCGCGTGCCGCCCGATATCAAGATCATCTTTGCTGGGGCAAGCAGGGTGAGCAGCGCGGGCGCCGCGCTCCCGGTGCGGGCCCTGGAAGCCTCCAGGGGCCGGCGGTTGTGCCCGCCTGTCAGTTTCTGCCTCGCCTTCTGCCTTACCGACCGGGGCTTCAGACGGCCGAAGCCCGCGAAGCCGGTCGGAGTCCCTGGGCCGATCAGGTCATCGTTGAAGGACAGCATTGAATGGGAGAAATGCGGAAGTCCGACCAAGCGACCGCTATCTGGGACAGCGCCTCCAGCCCGCGTCCCGTGGCCCGGCCATTGCGGAAAGTGGCCGCGCTCGTGGTGCGGCTGTCCCTGGGAAACCTGCACGCGCTCGTGCCGGTCGCCTTGGTCTACGGGACGCTGACCGTGCTGGGCCTCGCGGCCGTCCCGGTGAACCTGGACGGCCAGGCGCTCATCATCAACGGGGAGTTGCGCCCTGACGCACCGCGGCCGGGACTGGTCGTGACCGGTCTCGCGGTCGCCGGTGTGCTGCTCGCCGCCCACCTGGTCATGGTGGCGATGGTCGTCGTGGTGATGGCCGGCGTGCTCCTGGGCCGACCTGCGCCCGTCGGCGGGGCAATGCGCCAGGCGCTGCACGGAACCGGGCCGATCATGATCCTGCTGACCCTGGCCTGCTTCGTCGTAGGAGTGCTGAGTTTCCTGCTCGCCCTCACTCCGGTCGTAACCCACCCCTGGCTGTACGTCACGCTGACGGCCACGCTGCTTGGGGTGTTCACCTGCTGGCTGCTGTTCACGGTCCCGATCGTGGTGCTGGAGGGGGCTGGACCGTTCAGGGCACTGTCTCGGTTGCGGGATCTCGCCCGCTACAGGTGGCCGCAGATCTTCTGGCACGGCATGGTACCGGCGGTCTTGGCCCCCCTTACGCTCGAACTGGTCTGCATATGGGCGACCTCACGGTTCGCTGGCATCGAGCGGAGCGTCGCCGAGGCGGCACTCGGGATCATCACGGCCGTCCTAACGGTGGTCGTACAGGGAGCGGCCCTCGCGGTGGTGACGCTGAGCCCGGAATATCCGCTATACGTCCGCCTGAACGTCCCGTCCGAATTGGAACCCCGTCCGATGGACCTGGACGCGGTGGCGGCCCGGCTTCATTCCGGGACCACACCACGAAGAAGGCGCCCAGGACGTGCCGTTTCGCTGGCGGCACTGGTTCCGCTGATGCTCGCCGCGCCTGGAGCCATGTACGGGGCGTACCTCCACGCCAATCCGCTCTCCCTTCCCAAGGTCACGATCCGGAACCTGCCCGACGCCGGTTTCACCTACGACCTGGTATCGGTGAACGGGAACCGAGCCGCCGTGGTCGTCGCATCCGACAAGTATCTGTCGGACGCCAAGATCGACGTATGCAAAGACGCGGAATGCGGCCACGCCTCCACGCTCCCGTATCCATACCCCGGCTTCGGGGAGCCGAGATCTGCCGCGCTTCCGGACGGGACCATCGCACTCGCCCAGAGCATCCCATCCGAACGCGCTAAAAGGAAAATGGGCAGCGACAATGATCGGCCGGTACCCATGGAAATCAGGCTCACCCGCTGCACGTCCGAGAGATGCCCGAACGACTTCCGGCAGTCGCCGGTCATAGCGGAGGGGCGCAACTTTCCTGAAAGACCATACTTCCCCGCCTTTGATATCATGTCCGCTGGACGGGGAATCATGGCGGTCGTCATGTTCGACGCGACATCGTCCGGTTCCAGTGGCGTGCGTTCCCAGGCGCTGCAAATCGTGCGCTGTGACGATTTCGACTGTCAAGGGCCTCGCCTGCTGGTGACGGATCGAGTGGTCGCCGGATACGGCCCGACGAGAGAAGAGAAGGACCGCAGGGTCGCGATTGCCGAAGGTGCGCGAGGAAGGCCCGTTGCCGTGTTCGAGAACAGGGCGACCCATGCCATGACCCTCGTGAGCTGTGATGACGCTGACTGCCGACAGCATGTGACACGCCAGTTGGCCCGGCCCGTGCCCTACGCCCGCGACACATATCTGGAAACGGAGGGCGTCGATGTGGTCGTGCCGCCGGACGATCGTCCGATCATCATGCACGGCGACGCGGCCACCGGAAACCTGCAATTGCTGCGCTGTCGCACCCCGGACTGCGCCGCCAGTGACGCCGTCTCCGTCGCCGGACCTTACTACACCGCAGAGGGGGACAAATGGGGACCGGAGTGGGGACTGGCGCTGGGATCCGATGGGCTCCCGCTGATCGCGACCTACGAGCACGACCGCGGGAGAGCCGTCCTTATCGCCTGCAAGAACGCAGATTGTTCTCGCCGGGGAAAGGTGACTCTTTCCGATGACCTCCGCATCCGCGGCTGGAACACGCTGGACGACCTGCAACTGAAAGTCGACACCAAGGGGCGTCCGTATTTGCTCTTGTCCATCCGTGGCCCGGAGCGTTGGGAAGCCCGCCTGCTGACCTGCCATGAGCCCAAATGCGGTGCCGCGTAGATCCGATGGGGGCAATGATGATGACTTCCGCTCCGAAAAGCACGGTGGTGCTCGTCGGTGCCACCAGCGGCATCGGCCGGTCGGTCGCGCTGATGCTCGCCGGCCGTGGGCACCGGCTGATCGGGCTGGGCCGTGCCGCCCGCCGTGCCGCCGCGCTGCGTGACGAACTGCGCCGCCGACGCGGAGCCGGCCACGAGGTGCTGGTCGGGGACGTGTCCACGGCGACCGGCCGGCGCGCGTTCACCGAATCCGTCTTCGGCCTGACCGGACGGGTCGACGTGCTGATCAACAACGCCGGTGTGATGGTACCGAGGCGGCGCGTCACCGAGGACGGCCACGAACTGAACTTTGCGGTCCACCATCTGGCGCCCTTCGCGATCACCGGGGCGCTGTTGCCGCTCCTGCGCAAGGGGTCGATGCCCGGGGACCCCGAAGGGTCCGGCAGGCCGCGCGTGGTCAACGTCAACAGCGCCGGGCACCACACCAGCATGCGCGGGCACCACAACCCGACCCTGGACTTCACCGACCTGCAAGCGGAATCCGGTTACGAGGCCGCCCTGGTCTACAGCCGCACCAAGCTCGCCAACATGCTCTTCACACTGGAACTGGCGCGCCGATACGGGCACGAACTGATCGTCAACGCGCTGCACCCCGGAGTGGTGCGAACGGACCTGGGACGCGAGTTCCCCCGCCTGCTGGTGATGGCGATGAAGATGACGGCGATCAGCCCGGACCGTGCCGCCCCCGCCGTCATCCGGCTCGCCGTCGATCCGGTCGAGGGCAACGGCGGCTACTACGACCGGACGACGCTCACCGCCCCGTCCGTGCCCGCCCGCGACCGCGCCACCGCTGGACGTCTCTGGGACGTGACCGAACGCCTCATCGGCCCATTCGAGACACCCCTGCCGCGATCCTGACCACGACGCGGATGCTTCAGGCGGGGTCGTCCCCGCGTGCGTGGAATTGGGCATCGCATTCGTCCCCTACGCGCCGCTGGGCCGTGGCGTCCTGACCGGTGCCGCAACCACGACGGCGGAGTTGGACGCCACCGACGAGCGCCAGATCCACCCGCGCTTCGCGCCGGAGAACGCGCGGCACAACGCGGCCCTGCTTGCTCCGGTCCGCCGTCTGGCAGAGGCTCACGGTGTCACCCCGGCGCAGGTGGCGCTCGCCTGGCTGTCCGCGCGCTCCCGCTTGCACGGGCTGACGGTCGTCCCGGTCCCCGGCACCAAGCGCCGGTCCCGCCTGCGGGAGAACATCGCCGCGATCGACATCGACCTCACCGACGGGGAGCTCTCCACCCTCGAAGGCATCTCAGGACAGGCGCGGGCGACCGGCTGCCGGAACTCCCACCGCAACTCCGGTCCCTGATGCCTATTCAGCTGATCGAAAGTGCGCCCCAGCCGTCGGGCGAAGGCATGGAAGCAGTATGCGACTGGCATGAGGGTCTCGTACATCGCCTACGTCCAGACGGCCGGGCCGCTGTGGTCGGGGGAGTAGATGAGCGAGCGCGGGATCTGGACGTGGCCGCGGGGCGCCCTGGCGCGCGTCATCGGCGGTCTCGATCGCGGGGCGCCGGAACGTCTGTTTCACAGTGAGCCCGCAGAAGGCGGCCATTGGCGGCCGCCGGTTGCACAGGGCTGCACAGACGGAGAAACCCGTCCGGCCTGTTTTTCCAGGTCGTAACGGGTTTTAGCTGATCGGTTGTGGGTGCCCCCTGCAGGATTCGAACCTGCGCACACGGCTCCGGAGGCCGTTGCTCTATCCCCTGAGCTAAGGGGGCCCTTGCGTCGCGGTGCGGCGCGTGTTGGAAGGTTACCAGGGTTGGCGGGCTTGCGCGTACGTGGACGTTCGCCGTGCGTTCGGGGGGCGAGTCGACTAACTTCGAGCCCGTGACCGAGCCACTGGGACGCGTGCTGGTCGTCGACGACGACGAGGTGATCCGGCAGCTCATCGCCGTGAACCTGCAGCTCGAGGGGTTCGAGGTGGCGACCGCGGTGGACGGTCAGGACTGCCTGGAGAAGGTCGCCGAGGTGCGGCCGGACGTGATCACGCTGGACGTGATGATGCCGCGGCTGGACGGGTGGGTGACGGCGGTCCGGCTCCGGGAGGACCCGGGGACCGCGCACATCAGGGTCGTGATGATCACGGCGCGGGCGCAGGAGCACGATGTGCGGCGCGGGCACGAGATCGGCGTGGACGCCTACGTCACCAAGCCGTTCGACCCGAACCAGCTGATCCAGACGGTGCGGAAGCTCGCCGCGGTGTCCAGATAGTGGTCGGATAGTCTCACCAGGGTGACTCCGGCCGAGGTGAGCGATGCCCTTGTGGAGGCGGCGCGCGGCGTCGTCGCCGAGGGCGGCCCGGCCGTCGAGGTGCCCGGTGAGGTGCTCGTACTCGCGTGCGGGGCCGGGGTTTTCGAGAGTCCCGTGGGGCTGGTGCTGGGGATCACGCCCGAGGCGATCGCGGAGAGGGTCGGCGGGACCGTCACCGGGCGCGGGTTCGTGCGGGTCGAGGTGCCGGCGGCGGACGTGGTGGAGGCCATCCTGCGGGATCCCGGCTACGGGACCGCGCGCGTGCCGCGGTTCGGGTGGGACGACCGGCCCAGGTCCTTCGAGAATCCAGGGTTCTCGGTGCGGTACGCGTATGCGCGGGCCTGCTGGGTGGGGCGCTGGGGCGCGGAGCTCGGGGTGGGGGAGGGCTCGCTCAGGGATCCCGAGCCCGCGGAGCTGCGGTTGGTGGGCGTGCTGGGCGAGGTGCCCGGGCGGGCGGCGCAGGCCGAGCGGGAAGGCGATGCCCGGCCGCTGGCGTTCTGTCTGGAGAGGGTCGCCGGGGCGTACCACGACGTCCATGAGCGGTGCCCGGCCGTGCCCCTGGGGGACGAGGAACCCGGGGCGGTGCACGCGGGACGCGCCGGGCTGGCGCGGGCCGTGCGCGTCGCCCTCGGCAACGGCCTGAAGATGATCGGTGAGACCCCTAGAGAGCGGATATGAGTCGAGTTCACCCTGCCGGGCCCCGGCACGCTGACGTCCTGCCCGAAGACCACCCGGCGGGGCCGGCGGACGACCTGAACGCCCTGGACGCGCACGTGTGGCCGCGCGGCGCGACCCGCGAGGACGGCGTGCTGACGATCGGCGGCGTCGACGTGCGGGACCTGGCGAAGGAGTACGGCACGCCGCTGTACGTCTATGACGAGGAGGACGTGCGGTCCCGGGCGAGGGAGTACGCGGCGGCGTTCCACGACGGTGAGGTGCATTACGCGGGCAAGGCGTTCCTCTGCACGGCGGTGGCGCGGTGGCTGAAGGAGGAGGGCCTCGGGCTGGACGTGTGCAGCGGCGGGGAGCTGGCCGTGGCGCTGGCGGCGGGGTTCCCGACGGAGCGGATCACGCTGCACGGCAGCAACAAGGCGTCCTGGGAGCTGGAGAAGGCCCTTGAGGCGGGCGTCGGGCGGATCGTGGTCGACTCGTTCGAGGAGATCGCGCGGCTGGGTTACCTGGCGCGGGAGAAGGGCGTCCGGCCGAAGGTGATGGTGCGGGTCACGACGGGCGTCGAGGCGCACACGCACGAGTTCATCGCGACCGCGCACGACGACCAGAAGTTCGGGTTCTCGCGCGGTTCCGGGGCGGCGCTTGAGGCGGTCCGGCGGGTGCTGGCGCTCAAGCAGTTGGAGCTGGTGGGGCTGCACAGCCACATCGGGTCGCAGATCTTCGACGTGGACGGGTTCGAGGTCGCGGCGCACCGGCTGGCGGAGCTGCTGGTGGCGATCCGCGACGAGCACGGGGTCGAGCTGCCGGAGCTGGACCTCGGCGGCGGGTACGGGATCGCGTACGTGCCGGGGGAGGAGCCGCACGACCCGAAGTCGATGGCGGACGGCCTCCGGGAGATCGTCGCGCACGAGTGCCGGGCGTACGGGCTGGCGATGCCGCGGCTGACGGTGGAGCCGGGCCGGGCGATCATCGGGCCGGGCGGCGTGACGCTGTACGAGGTCGGCACGGTGAAGGACGTCGAGGGGCTGCGGACGTACGTGTCGGTGGACGGCGGGATGAGCGACAACCTGCGGACCGCGCTGTACGGGGCGGAGTACACCGGCGCGCTCGCCAGCCGGTCGTCCGACGCATCCCCCATGCTCAGTAGGCTTGTCGGCAAGCACTGCGAAAGCGGCGACATCGTCGTGCGGGACCTGTGGTTTCCCGAAGATATTGCGGCGGGGGACCTGGTGGCGGTCGCCGCGACCGGTGCGTACTGTCGATCGATGGCCAGTAACTACAACCACGTCCCGAAGCCCGCCGTGGTGGCGGTGAAGGACGGCAGGTCGCGCGTGATCGTCCGCCGGGAGACCGCCGAGGACCTGCTGCGGCTGGATGCGGATGCGGAGGTCGGAGCGTGAAACCCGAACGTGGCCCGCTGCGGGTCGCGCTGCTGGGATGCGGCGTCGTCGGCAGCGAGGTCGTCCGGCTGCTGCGCGAGCAGGCCGACGATCTCGCGGCGCGGGTGGGGACGCCGCTGGAGCTGGCAGGGGTCGCGGTGCGGCGGCCCGAGCGGGTCCGCGCGGGCGTCGACCCGGCGCTGGTCACGACGGACGCGCAGGGGCTGGTCACGCGGGACGACGTGGACATCGTCGTCGAGGTGATCGGCGGGATCGAGCCGGCCCGGACGCTGATGCTGGAGGCGATGAAGACCGGCAAGTCGGTCGTCACCGCGAACAAGGCGCTGCTGGCCGAGGACGGGGCGACGCTGTTCGCGGCGGCCCGCGAGTACGGCGCGGACCTGTACTACGAGGCTGCGGTGGCGGGCGCGATCCCGCTGCTGCGGCCGCTGCGGGAGTCGCTGGTCGGCGACCACGTGCACCGGGTGCTCGGCATCGTCAACGGCACGACGAACTACATCCTCGACCAGATGGACTCGGGCGGTGCCGGGTTCAACGAGGCGCTGGAGGAGGCGCAGGCGCTCGGGTACGCGGAGGCGGACCCGACGGCGGACGTCGAGGGGTTCGACGCGGCGGCGAAGGCGGCGATCCTGGCGCAGCTGGCGTTCCACACCCCGGTGACGGCGGCGGACGTGCACCGGGAGGGCATCACCGAGGTGTCCGCGGCGGACGTGGCGGGCGCCAAGGGCATGGACTGCGTGGTGAAGCTGCTGGCGATCTGCGAGCGGGTCCCCTCCGAAGGCGGCCGCAACGGGCGGGGCGTGTCGGTGCGGGTGTACCCGGCGATGATCCCGCGGACGCATCCGCTGGCGAGCGTCCGCGAGGCGTACAACGCGGTGTTCGTGGAGGCGGAGTCGGCGGGGTCGCTGATGTTCTACGGCGCGGGCGCGGGCGGCGCCCCGACGGCGTCGGCGGTGCTCGGCGACCTGGTCGCGGTGGCGCGCAACGTGGTCGGCGGCACGCCGGGCCCGGTCGAGGTGACGTACGCGAAGCTCCCGGTGCTGCCGATGGGCGAGACCGTCACCCGCTACTACATCCACCTTGACGTGACGGACGAGGCGGGCGTGCTCGCCACCGTCGCGGAGGAGTTCGCCCGCCACGAGGTGTCGATCCAGGCCGTCCGGCAGGTGGGGCTCGGCGAGGAGGCGCAGCTCGTGGTGGTGACGCACCGGGCGCCGGACGCGGCGCTGTCGGCGGTGGTCGAGGGGCTGCGGGGGCTGGACAGCGTCCGCGAGGTCGCGAGCGTCATGCGCGTCGAGGGCGAGGAATGAGACACCGGTAGAATCCGGGTCCACATCCCCAGGTCAGCCAAGGAGACACTGACGTGAACGGGAACGCCCGCGTGTGGCGCGGCCTCATCGAGGAATACCGCGACCGGCTTCCGGTGACGGACGCGACGCCCGTGGTGACGCTGCTGGAGGGCGGCACGCCGCTGGTGCCGGCCGTCCGGATCTCCCAGCTGACCGGCTGCGAGGTGCACCTGAAGGTCGAGGGCCTCAACCCGACGGGTTCGTTCAAGGACCGCGGGATGACGATGGCGATCAGCAAGGCGGCCGAGGACGGCGCCAAGGCGGTCATCTGCGCCTCGACCGGCAACACCTCGGCGTCCGCCGCCGCGTACGCGGTGCGCGCCGGGATGACGTGCGCGGTGCTCGTCCCCAACGGCAAGATCGCGATGGGGAAGCTGGCGCAGGCGCTGGTGCACGGCGCGCGGCTGCTGCAGGTGGACGGCAACTTCGACGACTGCCTGGAACTGGCCCGCAAGCTGTCCGTCGACTACCCGGTGGCGCTGGTCAACTCGGTCAACAAGTACCGGCTGCAGGGCCAGAAGACCGCCGCGTTCGAGATCGTGGACGCGCTCGGCGACGCGCCGGACGTGCACTGCCTGCCCGTCGGCAACGCCGGCAACATCTCCGCGTACTGGATGGGCTACAAGGAGTACGCCGCCGACAAGGTCGCCGCGCGGACGCCCCGCATGCTGGGCTTCCAGGCCAGCGGCGCGGCGCCGTTCGTCAAGGGCGAGCCGGTGCTGAAGCCGCAGACGATCGCCACCGCGATCCGCATCGGCAACCCCGCGTCGTGGAACCTCGCGATCGCCGCGCGCGACGAGTCGGGCGGCGCGATCGACTCCGTCACCGACCGGCAGATCCTGGCCGCCTACCGGCTGCTCGCCCGGGAAGAGGGCGTGTTCGTGGAGCCGGCGTCCGCGGCGAGCGTCGCGGGCCTGCTCCAGGCCGCCGAGCAGGGCGTCGTGAAGCCCGGCACGCGGGTCGTGTGCACGGTGACCGGCAACGGCCTCAAGGACCCCGACTGGGCGATCTCCGGCGCGCCGGCGCCGACCGTCGTCCGCGTCGACGCCCACGAGGCGGCCTCCGCGCTCGGCCTCACCTGATGGGCCCTGCCGAACCGGGGAACCGGCCGGAGCGGTCCGTCCTGGTGCGGACGCCGGCGACGAGCGCGAACCTGGGGCCGGGCTTCGACTCGCTCGGCCTCGCGCTGTCGCTGTACGACGACGTCGAGGTGGCGCTGACCGGCGACGGGATCGCCATCGAGGTGGACGGCGAGGGCGCCGAGGTCGCCGACCGCGGCGAGCGGCACCTGATCGTGAAGGTGCTGCGCCGGACCTTCGACGTGCTGGACGAGCTCGCCGCGGCCGGACCCGGCCAACCGTCCGGCCAGCCGAAGGGGATCCGGCTGCGCTGCCGCAACCGCATCCCGCACAGCCGCGGGCTCGGCTCGTCGTCCGCGGCGATCGTCGCGGGCATCGTCGCGGCGCGCGCGCTGCACCCGTACGGCGACCTCATGGACGACGACGCCGCGCTGCGCCTCGCGACCGACATCGAAGGGCATCCCGACAACGTCGCGCCGTGCCTCGCCGGCGGCCTCACCATCGCCTGGACGACCCCCGGCGGCGCCCGCCTCGTCCGGCTGGAACCGCAGGTCAGGCAGGTCGTGGCGTTCGTGCCCGAGCAGCGCCTGGCGACCGAGCGGGCACGCGGTCTGCTGCCTGGGACCGTCCCTCACGCCGACGCCGCGGCCAACGCCGGACGCGCCGCGCTGCTCGTCGCCGCGCTCACCGGCGGCCTCGGCGACGGGGTGCTGCTGGACGCGACGCAGGACCGGCTGCACCAGAATTACCGCGCCCCCGCGATGCCGGAGTCCGCGGAACTCCTCGAACGGCTGCGTTCCGCCGGAGTCCCCGCGGTCATTTCGGGGGCAGGACCCACTGTCCTGGCCTTCACAAACGCATCACGAGTTGATTCGATGGCTCCGCGAGTGGGTAATGGGTGGCACGAACACCCGTTGGACGTCGCGACCCGCGGCGCATGCGTCGTGCCCGGTGAACCCGGCCGCCGGACCTGACGCGGGCGCCGGGCCGGGCCGGATTCGCGGCCCGGGCCGCCGCGGCGCTCCGGCCGGTGCGGGTCCCCGCAGGATCCACCTAGGTAAAATGCGAAGACATCGACCTCTGGGGAATAGCAGTGTGCCCTGGTGATGTTAGGCTGATTGCCGCACCAGATGCCCCGTTCGGGGCAGCGTGCTCGTCAGCCGCGCGTCACCTGCCCGGCCCTCCGGCCGTGGCGGTCCCGCGTACCAGGCTCCCCGACACCGTGACATCCCGTTGTCAGGCATTCCAGCGAAACTACGGACGTGGCGGTAGCGGGGACACGTGCGAGCGAACCGTCCCGTCCACCATCTGGCTGTGCCCAGAAAATCGCCGATCCCGGCCCCATCGTGATCAGCGGAGCCCGACTCGGCGCCCCCGCCGGGCCGTATTACCGGGTTGACTGGCCGAACGCCGGCCGACGCCCGCTCCCTGGGAAGGACCCTTAGTGAGCGAATCCAGCGAACTCCTTACGGACGCATCCAGCACGGCACCCGCGGCCGACGCCGCCCAGAACGGCGCGGAGCCCGCCGCCCCCCGGCGCCGCCGGAGCGGTACGGGCCTGTCCGCCATGGTGCTGCCAGAGCTCAAGGCGCTCGCGTCCAGCCTCGGCATCACCGGTGTGACCGGGATGCGCAAGAGCCAGCTCATCGCGGCCATCCAGGAGAAGCAGGGCGGCGGCCAGGGGCAGGGCTCGGCGGGCGAGCAGGGAGGCGCTGCCAAGGCCGCTGCCGGGGCCGGCGAGGCCGACGCGGGCAAGGCCACGCAGGACGCCGGCAAGGCCGAGCCGGCCAAGGCCGAGCGACCGCGCCGCACCCGCGCCGCGGCGAAGCGCGAGACGGCCGAGCAGGTCGCGATCCCCGAGACCGCGCCGGAGCAGCCCGCCGCCGACCGGCAGGCCGACAAGCAGGACGGCCGGCCCGACAAGGCCGAGCGGCAGGGCGGCCGGCAGAGCGCGCGCACGGCCGACAAGCAGGACCGGGGGGCGTCCGAGGGCCGGGGCGAACGCGGCGACAGGCAGAACCGCGAGCCCGCCGCGGCCCAGGGCGGCGGCTCCGAGGACGGCGAGGCCCAGGGCGGCCGCGAGCGGGACGGCGGCCGCGACGGCCGCGAGGGGCGCGAGGGCGGGCGCCAGCGCCAGCGCGGCGGCCGGGACCGCGGCGAGGGCCGCGACCGGGGCGAGCGCGCCGAGCGGGGCGACCGCGACGGCGGCGGCCGGCAGCGCGGCGGCCAGGGCCAGGGCGGCGGCGGCCAGCACGACGACGACGAGGGCGGCCGCAGCCGGCGCGGGCGCCGGTTCCGCGAGCGCAACCGGGGCCGCGGCGGCCGCGAGCGCTACGAGGAGCCGGTGATCACCGAGGACGACGTCCTCATCCCGGTCGCGGGCATCCTCGACATCCTGGACAACTACGCGTTCGTCCGGACCACCGGCTACCTGCCCGGCCCGAACGACGTGTACGTCTCGCTCGCGCAGGTCCGCAAGAACGGCCTGCGCAAGGGCGACGTCATCACCGGCGCGGTCCGGCAGGCGCGCGAGGGCGAGCGGCGCGAGAAGTTCAACGCGCTCGTGCGGCTCGACACCGTCAACGGGATGGAGCCGGAGCAGGCCAAGGGCCGCGTCGACTTCACCAAGCTGACCCCGCTGTACCCGCAGGAGCGGCTGCGGCTGGAGTCCGACCCGGGCATCCTGACCACCCGGATCATCGACCTGGTCTCGCCGATCGGCAAGGGCCAGCGCGGCCTCATCGTGTCGCCGCCGAAGGCCGGCAAGACGATGGTGCTCCAGGCGATCGCGAACGCGATCACCAAGAACAACCCGGAGTGCCACCTGATGGTCGTCCTGGTGGACGAGCGTCCGGAAGAGGTCACCGACATGCAGCGGACGGTGAAGGGCGAGGTCATCCACTCGACCTTCGACCGTCCCGCCGAGGACCACACCACGGTCGCCGAGCTGGCGATCGAGCGCGCGAAGCGGCTGGTGGAGCTGGGCCACGACGTGGTCGTGCTGCTCGACTCGATCACCCGCCTCGGCCGCGCCTACAACCTGGCGGCGCCGGCGTCCGGCCGGATCCTGTCCGGCGGTGTCGACTCGACCGCGCTGTACCCGCCGAAGCGGTTCTTCGGCGCGGCACGCAACATCGAGAACGGCGGCTCGCTGACGATCCTCGCCACCGCGCTGGTCGAGACCGGCTCCCGGATGGACGAGGTCATCTTCGAGGAGTTCAAGGGCACCGGCAACATGGAGCTGAAGCTCAACCGGTCCCTCGCCGACAAGCGGATCTTCCCCGCGGTGGACGTCGACCAGTCGTCCACCCGCAAGGAGGAGATCCTCATGGCGCCGGAGGAGCTGCGGGTCGTCTGGCAGCTGCGCCGGGTGCTGCACGCCCTCGACACCCAGCAGGCGCTGGAGCTCCTCATCGAGAAGATGAAGGAGACCAAGTCCAACGCCGAGTTCCTGCTGCAGGTGCAGAAGACGACGGTCTCCGACGACCGCTGATCCGCCGACTGAGCGCCAGCGAAGGAGCGGATCAGCGGCTTTTGCCGGGGGTCTGGGGGGTCGTCCCCCCAGATCGAACACTGATCCGCTGACTGCTGATCCGCTGACCGAGCGTCGGTGAACGCCCCCGCCCGGGGTCCGGGCGGGGGCGTTCCGCGTTTCCGGGGGCGACGCCGCCGGGCTGATGGTGGGGTTAGCCCCACCCCGATCCGGCGGGGACCTCCATGGTGGCCGGGCGTGCCGGAAGGCAGGCTTGCACCGTAGGTTGGAACGGGCGTGGAGGGACGACGTGGGCGAGCTGAGCAGCGGCATCGGGGGCGCCGGCGAGCCGCCGGCGCGCGCCGGGACCCCCGGCGGGGGCGCGACGCGGGCGGGCCGCGCGGTGTCGGTCATGGACGGCCCGTGGCACCCCGCGGCGATGGCCCGGTCCGCGGTGACCTGGACGTCCGCGCTGTACCTGGCGGTGAGCTTCGCGTCCGGGCTCACCTGGTTCGTGGTGCTGGTCGCCGGCCTTTCGGTGTCGCTCGCCACGCTGATCATCTGGGTCGGGTTCCCGCTGCTGGCGCTGATGATGGTGGCGTGGCGCTTCGGCGCGCGGCTGGAGCGCCGCCTCGTGCGCACCGCGTTCGGCGTCGCGATCCCCGACCCGTACCGGCCGCGGCCGCAGAGCCGCAACCCGTTCGCCCGGCTGAAGGCGATGGCCGCCGACCCCGCCACCTGGAAGGACCTCGTCTACCTCGGGCTGCTGTTCCCCCTCACGCTGGTCGAGTTCGTGGTGTCGGCCTTCACGTGGGCGCTGACGGGGACGCTGCTGTTCATGCCGCTGATCGTGCTGTTCGGCGGCGGCATGGAGATCAACCTCGGGCGGGTGACGTACTGGTCCGGCAACCCGTTCGAGGCGCTGCCGGTGTCGGCGGTGGGGCTGGTCGTCCTGGCGGCGGCGCTGTACGTGACGCGGGGCATGGCGATCGCGCACGCGGCGTGGGCGCGGCTGATGCTCGGCGCGAACGCGTCCCAGGCGGAGAACCGGGAGCTGCGGGAGCGGACCGCGCACCTGCGGGCCAGCCGGGCGCGCGGCGTCGACGCCGCCGAGTTCGAGCGCCGCCGCATCGAGCGGGACCTGCACGACGGCGCGCAGCAGCGGCTGCTGGCCGTCGCGATGGACATCGGCCGGGCCCGCGCGAAACTCGACGAGGACCCCGAGGGCGCGCGGGCGCTGATCGAGCAGGCGCACGCCGGCACCAAGGAGGCCATCACCGAGCTGCGCGACCTCGCCCGCGGCATCTACCCGGCGATCCTCACCGACCGCGGCCTGGACCCGGCGCTGTCCGGGCTCGCGGGCCGGGCGCCCGTCCCCGTGGAGGTCGACGTCGACCTGCCGGAGCGGCCGCCGGCCGCGGTGGAGAGCATCGCCTACTTCATCGTCGCCGAGGCGCTCGCCAACATCGCCAAGTACGCGCGGGCGACCCGCGCGTCCGTCCGGGTCGCACGGGAGGACCGCTGGGTCGTCGTCGAGGTGATCGACAACGGGGTCGGCGGCGCGGTCGCGCGGGCCGGGGGCGGGCTGTCCGGGCTCGCCGACCGGGCCGCCACCATCGACGGGACGCTGATCGTGGACAGCCCGCCCGGCGGCCCCACGATCGTCCGCGCGGACCTGCCCTGCACCTGGTGACGCGCCCCGGCGCCGCCCGCGAGGCCCGATAATGGGCGCATGCGGGTAGTGATCGCCGAGGACTCGGTGCTGTTGCGCGAAGGGCTCGTCCGGCTGCTCGCGGACGCGGCGATCGAGACGGTCGCGACGGTCGGGGACGGCCCCGGGCTGCCCGGCGTCGTCGAGGAGCACGAGCCGGACCTCGCCATCGTGGACGTGCGGATGCCGCCGTCGTTCACCGACGAGGGGCTGCGCGCGGCGCTGGCCGTCCGCGAGCGCAGGCCCGGCACGCCGATCCTCGTCCTGTCCCAGTACGTGGAGGAGCGGTACGCGACGGACCTGATCGGCGGCGGCGCCGAGGGCGTCGGCTACCTGCTGAAGGAGCGGGTGTCGGACGTCGCGGAGTTCATCGACGCGGTCCGCCGGATCGCCGCCGGCGGCACCGTCATCGACCCGGAGGTGATCGGGCAGCTGCTCGGCCGCCGCCGCGCCGACGACCCGCTGGAGGCGTTGACGCCCCGGGAGCGGGAGGTGCTGGGGCTGATGGCGCAGGGCCGCTCCAACGGCGCCATCGCCGAGGGCCTGGTCGTCACCGAGGGCGCGGTGGAGAAGCACATCTCCAACATCTTCGCCAAGCTCGACCTGCAGCCCGCGCAGGGCGGGCACCGCCGGGTGATGGCCGTGCTCGCCTACCTGGGCCGCGCCGACGCCTGATCCGGCCCGGGCGGGCCCGCCCGAACCAAGATCGGGAATGACCGATGACCTCGGCACGTTCGGGTATCTGGCACACTTGGAGTGCAACCGCTGCGGTACCGGTTCACGCCTCCCAGATCTCCCATGGCGCCGTCGCGTGGAAACGACCACGCGGAACGGCCGTGCGAGCGGGGCGCCCGGCGACCGCCTCATGCGAGGAGAACCCATGAAGCCCGACATCCACCCGGACTACGTCGTCACGACCGTGACGTGCACGTGCGGCAACACCTTCGAGACCCGCAGCACCGCCGAGAACGGCGTGATCCACGCCGACGTGTGCTCGAACTGCCACCCGTTCTACACGGGCAAGCAGAAGATCCTCGACACCGGCGGCCGGGTGGCGCGCTTCGAGCAGCGCTTCGGCAAGAAGAAGGCCGGCAAGTAGCGTTCGGCCGCGCGGCGCGGAGCGCCGCACAGCGACCAGGGACGGCCCGGGGACCTGGAACCAGGTCCCCGGGCCGTTCGGAGTCGGCTTCCGGAGCCCGCCGCGGCCCCGGGCCGGAACGGGCCAGGACACACCGTGAATCTCGACGAACTCATCAGCGAATACGCCGACATCGAGGGGCGGCTCGCCGACCCGTCCGTCCATGCCGACCAGGCCCTCGCGCGCCGGCTCGGCAAGCGGTACGCCGAGCTCCGGCCGATCGTCGAGACGCACCGGGAGCTGGCGTCCACCGAGGACGACCTCGCCGCCGCCCGCGAGCTCGCCGGCGAGGACGAGGCGTTCGCGGCCGAGGCCGCCGACCTGGAGAAGCGCAAGGAGGAGCTGGAGGAGCGGCTGCGCCGGCTGCTCGTCCCGCGCGACCCCAACGACTCCAAGGACGTGATCCTGGAGGTCAAGGCGGGGGAGGGCGGCGAGGAGTCCGCGCTGTTCGCCGGCGACCTGCTGCGGATGTACCTGCGCTACGCCGAGCGGGTCGGCTGGAAGACCGAGGTCCTCGACTCCCACCCGTCCGACCTCGGCGGGTACAAGGACGTCACCGTCGCCGTGAAGGCCAGGGGCTCCCAGGAAGAGGGAGTCTGGACGCGGCTGAAGTACGAGGGCGGCGTGCACCGGGTGCAGCGGGTGCCCGCGACCGAGTCGCAGGGCCGCATCCACACCAGCGCCGTCGGCGTCCTGGTGACGCCCGAGGCCGAGGACGTCGACGTCCAGATCGACCCGAACGACCTGCGCATCGACGTGTACCGCTCGTCCGGGCCCGGCGGGCAGAGCGTCAACACCACCGACTCCGCGGTCCGCATCACGCACCTGCCGACCGGCGTCGTCGTCTCCTGCCAGAACGAGAAGAGCCAGCTGCAGAACAAGGAGCAGGCGCTGCGGATCCTGCGGTCCCGGCTGCTGGCGATGGCGCAGGAGGAGGCGGACGCCGCCGCCGCGGCCGAGCGCAAGAGCCAGGTCCGCACCGTGGACCGGTCCGAGCGGGTCCGCACCTACAACTATCCGGAGAACCGGATCTCCGACCACCGCGTCGGCTACAAGGCCTACAACCTCGACCAGGTGCTCGACGGCGACCTGCACAACGTGACGCAGGCGCTGGTCGACGCGGACATGGAAACCCGGCTGGCCGAAGCACAGAAATCATGAGCGCAGCGAACCGGGGGGTGTGGGGGGTCGTCCCCCCTCGAGAGGCACGGACATGAGCGCAGCGAACCGGGGGGTGTGGGGGGTCGTCCCCCCTCGAGAGGCACGGACATGAGCGCAGCGAACCGGGGGGTGTGGGGGGTCGTCCCCCCTCGAGAGGCACGGGCATGAAATTGCTGCTGGACGAGATCGCCAGGGCGACCGCGCGGCTCGCGGACGCGGGGGCCGCCTCGCCGCGCGCCGACGCCGAGGAGCTGGCCGCGGCCGTGCACGGGGTGAAGCGCTCGGAGCTGCACGGCGTGCCCGACAGCGCGTTCGACGCCCGGTTCTGGGAGTTCGTGGCGCGCCGCGAGGCCGGGGAGCCGCTCCAGCACATCACCGGCCGCGCGTTCTTCCGGTACCTGGAGCTGAAGGTCGGTCCGGGCGTGTTCGTCCCGCGCCCGGAGACCGAGGTGATGGTCGGCTGGGCGCTGGAGACGCTCCGCGACATGGACGTCCGCGACCCCCTCGTCGTCGACCTCGGGACGGGGTCCGCCGCCATCGCCCTGTCGATCGCGCTGGAGGCGCCCCGCGCGCGCGTGCACGCGGTGGAGAAGGACCCCAAGGCGTTCGTGCACGCGACCCGCAACATCGAGGAGCTCGACGAGCGCGGCCGCGTCCGCCTGCACCTCGACGACTTCGCCACCGCGCTCCCCGAGCTGGACGGCACCGTCGACCTCGTAGTGAGCAACCCTCCGTACATCCCGATGAGCGAGTGGGAGTACGTGCCCCGCGACGTCCGCGACCACGACCCGGCGGACGCGCTGTGGGGCGGCGGCGACGACGGCCTCGACGCGATCCGCGTCGTCGAGCGGACCGCCCGCCGCCTGCTGCGCCCCGGCGGCTACGTCGCCGTCGAGCACAGCGACCTGCAGGGCAACGGCGTGTACTGGATCTTCGCGGAGGAGAACGGCTGGCGGGACGTCCGCAACCGCCGCGACCTCACCAACCGGGACCGGTTCGTCACCGCCCGCCTCGCCACCGACTAGCCGGTACGCGGCGCGGCTATCCTGGTGCCTGCCAGAGGACGAGCGCCGCGAGATGGGAAGACGGGCGACCGTGAGCCGACGTTATGACTGCTCCGAGCCGATGGAGCGCACCCGGGGAATCGCCGAGGCGGTCTCCGCCGTCCGGCGCAGCGAGCTCGTCGTCCTGCCGACGGACACGGTGTACGGGGTCGGCGCCGACGCGTTCACGCCCGCCGCCGTGCAGGCGCTGCTGGACGCCAAGGGCCGCGGCCGCGACGTGCCGCCGCCCGTGCTGGTCGGGTCCGTCCGGGCCGCGACCGCGCTGGTCGAGGACCTCGGCACCTACGGGCAGGACCTCATCGACGAGTTCTGGCCCGGCGCGCTGACGCTGGTGTTCCGCGCGAACCAGAACCTCATGTGGGACCTCGGCGAGACCAAGGGCACCGTCGCCGTCCGGATGCCGATGCACGAGCTGGCGGTGGAGGTGCTCAAGGAGACCGGGCCGCTCGCCGTGAGCAGCGCCAACGCGTCCGGCGAGCCCGCCGCGCGCTCCGCCGAGGAGGCGGAGAAGATGCTCGGCGACTCGGTCGCGGTGTACCTGGACGGCGGCCGTTCGGGGCACGCGGACCCGTCCACGATCGTGGACCTGACGGGGTCGGTGCCGCGGCTGCTGCGGGCCGGCGCCATCCCCGAGGACAAGATCCGGTCCGTGGTCGGCGTGCTGCTCACCGAGGAGGACGAGGCGCCCGAACCCGCGGAGCTCACAGCGGCCCCCTCCGCCGCCGTGGAAGCCAAGCCCTCCCTCACCAAGCAGCCCGCGGCCGAAGCCCCCCAGCCGCAAGCTGAGCCCGCCCCCGCCCCCACTGAGCCCGCCCCGTCCGCGGCGCTTCCCGCCGAACCCGCGGACAAGCCGGAGCCCGCCGACGCCCCGGAACCCCCCGCGAAGCCCAAGGAAGACTGACCGCGGACAAACGAAACGGCCGGGCAGAAGAACTGCCCGGCCGCTTCATGTCCAGCCACCGCCGACCGTCACGGATACGTCCGTAAGCTCAGCCGGCGCCGACCTCAGCGTTGCGATCGCGTGCGAAGCCAAGTTCGAGCCTGCGAGAACTTGATCGCGCAGCGAGCCCCCAGGGCGAGTCGGAGCGATGCAGCGATCGCCGCATTGCCCGTTGAAGGAAGGCCCCCAGGGCCTGACGCCGAGGGCGATGCAGTCAACACAGCGATCGCCGCATTGCCCGTTGAAGGGAGGGCGCCCTAGCGCCCGACCGCCGAGGGCGATGCAAACTAAAACAGCTTCTTGCCCTTGCCGTACAGGTACTTGCCGGTCTTCTTGTTGCGGCCGCACTCCTGGACCCAGAGGTGCCAGCTGTAGGAGGAGCTGGTCTTGATCTTGACGGTGGCCTTGCCGTCGTAGTTGTACTGGGTGCCGCCGGAGGTGTAGCCGACGATCTTGAAGCGGGACCAGTACTTCTTGCTGCCCTCGGTGAACAGGAACCGGACGCAGGCGGTCCAGCCGTTCTTCTTGCCGTCCCGGAGGTATCCGGTGACGTAGGTGCTGCCGCCCTTGCGGGTGTAGGTGCCCCACGCGCTGACGTTGCCGTACGAGTTGTAGGGCGCCCAGCTGTGGGTGGTGGAGGCCTCGGCGGGGGCGCCGACGAGGGCGGTGCCGGTCAGCAGGGTGCCGGCGGTCAGGGCTACGGCTGCGAATCGCCGCATTGGTCCCTCCATGCTCATGAATCACGGGTTAGCGGCGGCTAACGTAGCAGCGACATCAAGATCAACTTTACGTTTTTCTTACCCGGCGGCCGGGGGCGGCCGAAAGATCGATAAGTCCGAACCGGAGCGCCTTCCGCCGCGTCCAACGGTCCGGACGCGCTACGCGCCGGGGCCGGAACTGCGCGGCGGGTCGCGGAGCGGCGGGTTCTGCCGACATGGGGCGGGCGGCGGTGAGAGCATTCGGGGAATGCGCGGCCGTGTTCGGGGGCCCGTGATCGCCGCGGGCGTGGTCCTGGTGACCGTGGTCTTCCTGCTGCCCGCCGCGGCGGCCGCGCCCGGGCCCCGCGAGAGCATCCCGACCTACGACGTGGTCCTCACGCTGGGCCGGGACGGGGTCGTGCACGTCCGCGAGACGATCACCTACGACTTCGACCGGGGCGGCGAGCACGGGATCGTGCGGCGGGTGCCGTTCCGCCGCGCGAACCGGCTGTACGACGTGCGGGACGTGAGCGCGGGCTCGTCGACGGGCGCCCCGGCCCGCGCCCGGACGATGCGGCTCCTCAACGACCTGCAGATCACCGTCGGGGACCGGCACCGCGAGGTCCGGGGCCGCCAGGCCTACGTGATCGAGTACGCGGTGGGCTGGGCGTTCACCCCGTACGCCGACCATGACGAGCTGGTCTGGGACGCGATCGGGACGAGCTGGGACGTGCCGATCGGGGACGCGGTCGTCCGGGTGGAGGCGCCGGTCCCGCTGCGGCACGCGACGTGCCGGGCGGGCGCGCCGGGGGCGACGACGCGCTGCCTCGGTAAGCACGACGGGCGCTACGCGATGGACTTCACGCAGAGCGCGCTCGCCCCGCACGAGGGGATGACGGTCCGGGTGCGGCTGCCGAAGCACGCGGTCGCGGTGGCGCCGCCGCACTACGCCAGGCCGCGCTGGGCGGGGACGTGGGCCGGCTCGGCGGTGCTCGCGCTGGCCCTGGCCGTGCTGGTGCCGGCGGCGCGGGGGCCGGTGCCGCACCGCCGGGCGGGCGCGGCACTGGCGGTGGTGGGCGCGCTGCTGATCCTTTCGGACGCCGCCGACGACGTGCTGGACCGCGGGCCGTGGGCGTTCTCGCTGGGGGACCGGTCGCTGGCCGGCCTCGCGCTGGTGATCGCCGGGGCGGCCGCGGCGTGCTCCGGGATGTCCGAGACGGCGCGATATGCCGCGGATGGGGTCAGGTGGGACTAGAGTTGGTCGGTCGTGACGGCGAACCGATCAGGATCGACGGTCGTCTTACCCGGTCGGGAACCCCGTCCGGGTGACGGTGCGTTCATCCGGGGCACGTCGCAGTGGTGTCGGCAGAGTGGTGATCGCTGAGGGTTCCGCCGCGGGACGGCGGTGATCGGCGAAGTGATCGGCGAGGGGAGGCGCGGAGGAAGTTGCGGGAGTACCTGCTCACCATCCTGGTCGCCGCGCTGGTCGCCTACCTGCTGACCCCGGCGGTCCGGCGGTTCGCCGTGTGGTTCGGCGCGCAGGCCGTCCCCCGCGACCGGGACGTGCACGTGATCCCGACGCCCCGGCTGGGCGGGCTGGCGATGTTCGGCGGGATGGTGGCGGCGCTGGTGGTGGCGTCCGGGCTGCCGGAGATGCGCAAGGTGCTCGCCAACGGGGACCTCAGCGTGGGCAAGGCGCTGCTGATGTCGGGCGGGCTGATCGTGCTGGTCGGCATCGCCGACGACCGGTGGGAGGTCGACCCGCTCACCAAGTTCGCCGGGCAGGTCGCCGCCGCCGGGATCTTCATCATGCAGGGCATCCAGATCTACTCGATCCCGCTGCCGAACGGTGAGTCGCTGTCGTTGCCGCCCGCCTACGGGGTGCCGCTGACGGTGTTCGTGGTGGTCGCGACGATCAACGCGGTGAACTTCATCGACGGCCTGGACGGGCTCGCGGCGGGGGTCGTCGGGATCGCCGCGCTCGGCCTGTTCGGCTACGCCTACCTGCTCACCAAGATCAACGGGATGACCACGCTGAGCGGGGCGACGCTCACCGCGGCGGTGCTGTTCGGGATGTGCCTGGGCTTCCTGCCGCACAACTTCAGCCCGGCGAAGATCTTCATGGGCGACACCGGCTCGATGCTGATCGGGCTGCTGCTGAGCGCGTCGACGATCCTGCTGACCGGGCAGTTCGACCCGGCGGTGCTGGCGAACGGGCTGTTCCCGCTGTACGTGCCGCTGCTGCTGGTGCCGGCGGTCGCGGCGGTCCCGTTCATGGACATGCTGCTGGCGGTGTGGCGCCGGACCAACCAGGGCAAGTCGCCGTTCTCGCCGGACAAGCAGCACCTGCACCACCGGCTGCTGCAGCTCGGCCACTCCACCCGCCGGGCCGTGCTGATCATGTACTTCTGGGTCGGGCTGCTGGCGTCCGGGCTGGTCGGGCTGGCGCTGTTCAACGCCGCCTGGCTCACCATCGGGGTGACGCTGGCGGTGGCGATCCTCGGGGTCGTGCTGATGCTGCGGCTCGGCCGGCCGCGCGGGAAGCGGCGCGGCGCCGCGGCGGAACCGGGCGACGCCGGGCAGCCCGCCGCCAGCCCGCAGCTCCCGGTCTGACCTGCGCTTTGTCGACCGGCCCTGCGCTTTTCGAGCGGCGTCGCACGGCCGGCCGGGCGCGGTGACGAGGGCCACCCGGCCGTCCGGACGGTGTACTACACGGCGTCGAATACCATTCGAGTCATAAGGTGCGGAGCGGGCGGGGACGCACGGTCCCCCGCCGGTGTTCACGCCTCGTGTCCGCCGCGGTCCCCGGCCCGCGGCGCGTCCCGGCCGTTCCCTCGATGGACCGTCGTGACCTGGGTTAAGGTCCGTGATGCGAGCGTGGTCTCGCGCCCGGGACCTGACCGGGCGGGGCGTTACCTCTAGGGTAATTGTGGACATTCCGGACGCTTGTGATACCTTTCACGAACAAGAGACGACCACTGAACGTGACCAGCCGGAGCCCTCATGCAACCTTCCGACGCCCGGAACCTGCGCGGCGCCGCGATCCCGACCGGTGCGGTCGGGGTGGGCGCCGTCCTCATCGGCCTGCTGACGGCGGGCGGCAAGGGCGCGCTGGCGGCGGCGCTGGCCACCGTCGTGGTGCTCGTCTTCTTCTCCATCAGCGCGATCGCGGTCTCCTGGGCCGGGAGGATCTCCGCCCAGACGATGATGCTGGCCGCGCTGGCCAGCTACATGGTGAAGATCCTCGCCGTGATGGTCCTGGTCACCGTGATGGACGGGGTGTCGATCTGGAACACCACGGTGTTCGGCTGGGCGGTGATCGCCCTCGCCCTGTGCTGGATCGCCGCCGAGTTCCGCGTCGTCCTGCAGCGGAGGCCCTACGTTGACGAGCCCGAAAGCGCCCTGGACCGGAGTCCGTGATGTCCACCCGGCGCACGGTCCTGGCGGACTACTCCAATATGACCACTGCAGGCATGGCCTGCTATCGTCCGGAGCGCGATGAGCGAGCAGAAGCGCCGGCCGGAGGAGGGCCAGCGGGAATTCGCCGACGTCGCCTGGTCCGTGCCGAGCTACCTCCTGTCCGGAATGATCATCTGGGGCGGGATCGGGTGGCTGCTGTCCTGGTGGACCGGGTGGCCGTGGCTGATCCCGATCGGGCTGATCATCGGTGTCGCGCTCGCCGTCTACCTGGTCTACCTGCAGTACGGTCGCCACTCCTCCTGAGCGGCCCCGCCGCCGAGGAAGCCTACGTGAAACATCACCACATTGACGAAGGGAACGCCGCGTGAACGCGCTGACGGTCCTCGCCTCCTCCGGGGGAGATGAGTTCCAGGCCCCCGGGCCTGAGATCTTCGACTTCCCGCCGCTGTTCTCCGGTGGCCCGGCCTGGCTGACCAAGCCGGTGCTGTTCGCGGTCGTCGGCGCCCTGCTGATCTGCGGGTTCTTCTGGACCGCGTTCGCCAAGCCGAAGCTCGTGCCGCGCGGCGCGCAGAACCTCGGCGAGGTCGGCTACATGTTCGTCCGGGACCAGATCGCCCGGCCGTTCCTCGGCAAGAACGCCGAGCGGTGGATGCCGCTGCTGATGTCGCTGTTCTTCCTCATCTGGTTCTGGAACATCTTCTCGGTCATCCCGATCATCCAGTTCCCGATCGCGTCGCACATCGCGTTCCCGATCGTCCTGGCGATCTTCGTGTACTGCCTGAAGGTGTACCTGGGCCTGCGGCACCAGGGCGCGAAGTACTTCACGGACATGCTGCCCAAGGGCCTGCCCTGGCCGGTCTACATCCTGCTCGTGCCGATCGAGTACCTGTCGACCTTCATCATCGCCCCCTTCACCCACGCGGTGCGGCTCTTCGCGAACATGTTCGCCGGCCACATGATCCTGGCGTTCTTCAGCCTCGTCGGGTTCTGGTTCATCTTCGAGAAGCCCACGGTCGCCGGGTTCGGCGTCGGCGTCGTCGGCGTGATCGTCACGATCCTGATGACCGCCCTCGAGCTGCTGATCCAGTTCCTGCAGGCCTTCCTGTTCGCGCTGCTGGCCGCCATGTACATCCAGAGCGGCCTCGAAGCCGAGCACTAGCCCTCCGGGTCGGACGGTGCCCCCCGGCACGCGGCCCGAAACCGACAACCTCGTCTCCAGCCCAGACCGGCGGACACTCCGCCGGCCGACAGAAAAGGAATGAACCCATGACGGGAGTCCTCGCCGCCGTCGACGGTAACGTCACCGCGATCGGTTACGGCCTCGCGGCCATCGGCCCGGGCATCGGCATCGGCATCATCTTCGGCCAGGGCGTCAACGCGATCGCCCGCCAGCCGGAGCTGACCGGCGTGATCCGCACCAACATGCTGCTGGGCTTCGTCCTCACCGAGGCGCTCGCCCTGATCGGCCTGGTCGCGCCGTTCATCTTCAAGAGCGTCTGACCACCCCTGCCACCTGAGGAAGGGCTGCAGACATGATCACAGCAGCTTCCGTCCTTGCGGCGGAGGAGAACAACCCTCTCGTCCCGCACCCGTACGAGCTGGTCGTCGGCATCTTCTCGTTCCTCGTCGTGCTCATCGTGGTCGGGAAGATCCTCACGCCGCGCATCCAGCAGACGCTGGAGGAGCGGACCGACGCGATCGAGGGGGGCCTCAAGCGCGCCGAGCAGGCGCAGGAGGAGGCCCGCCAGACCCTCGAGCAGTACAAGGCCCAGCAGAAGGACGCCGCGATCGAGGCGTCCAGGCTGCGCAAGAAGGCCGAGGAGCAGGGCGCTCAGATCATCGCCGAGATGAAGGAGCAGGCCCAGGCCGAGGCGCGCCGCATCATCGACGCCGCCAAGGCGCAGATCGAGGCCGAGCGTCAGCAGGCGCTGTCCTCGCTGCGCGCCGAGATCGGCTCGATGTCGGTGGAGCTGGCCTCCCGCGTGGTGGGCGAGTCCCTTGAGGACAGCGCCCGCCAGAGCCGGGTGGTCGACCGGTTCCTCGAGGAGCTCGAGGAGCGCGCCCGCACGCAGGAGCAGATCACATCATGACCATCACGGGAGCGGTGAGCAGGGCGTCGCTGGCCGAGGCCAAGGACCGGCTGGAGGCCGTCATCTCCTCTGCCGGCGCGGACCTCGACGGGCTCGGCGGCGACCTGTTCGCGGTGCTGCACCTGATCGACCGCGAGCACGGCCTGCGGCGGGCGGTCTCCGACCCGGCGCGGGACGGCGCGGACAAGGCGCAGCTCGTCCGGATCCTGCTGGAGGGCAAGGTGTCGCCGGCCGCTCTCGGGCTGGTCGCCGACGTGGTCCGGATGCGCTGGTCCACCCCCTCGGAGCTGTCGGACGCGGTGGAGACCCTCGCGGTCATCGCCGAGTCCGCCCGCGCGGAGGCGGACGGGCGGCTCGACGACCTGGAGGACGAGCTCTTCCGGTTCTCCCGGGTTTTGGAGGGCGAGGTCGAGCTGCGCGGCGCGCTCGCCGGCCCCGGCCTGCCCGCCGACCGCAAGGCGGGCCTGGTCGAGGCGCTGCTGGACGGCAAGGTCCAGCCGGCCACGCTGACGCTGGTCACCGAACTGGTGCTGCGTCCGCGAGGACGTAGCCTGGAGAGCGGGCTGGCCGAGTTCGGCCGGATCGTCGCCCAGCGGCGGGAGCGGCTGGTCGCGCTGGTCCGCACCCCGGTCGAGCTGGCGGACGCGCAGCGCACCCGGCTCGCCGCGGTGCTCGCCGCCGCCTACGGCCACGAAGTACACCTGAACATCGAGCTCGACCCCGCGGCGATCGGCGGCCTGTCGATCGAGATCGGGGACGAGATCATCGACGGCACGATCGCCGGACGGCTGGACGACGTCCGCCGGCGGCTCGGCACCGGCTGACACGCCGGCAGAGCTGACCCCAAAGGGAGCAAGAGAGGAATCATGGCGGAGCTGACGATCCGTCCGGATGAGATCCGGAACGCGCTGGAGCGCTTCGTCCAGTCGTACGAGCCCGAGGCCGCCGCGCGCGAAGAGGTCGGCACCGTCGTCGATTCCGGCGACGGTATCGCCCACGTCGAGGGCCTGCCCTCGGCGATGGCCAACGAACTCCTCGAGTTCGAGGACGGTACCCGTGGCCTGGCTCTGAACCTGGACGTGCGCGAGATCGGCGCCGTGGTGCTGGGCGACTTCAGCAAGATCGAGGAGGGCCAGAAGGTCCGCCGTACCGGAGAGGTCCTCTCGGCCCCGGTCGGCGACGCCTTCCTCGGCCGCGTCGTCGACGCGCTGGGCAACCCGCTGGACGGCAAGGGCCCGATCGAGAGCACCGAGCGCCGCGCGCTGGAACTGCAGGCCCCGACCGTCGTGCAGCGGCAGTCGGTCAAGGAGCCGCTGCAGACCGGCATCAAGGCCATCGACGCGATGACCCCGATCGGCCGCGGCCAGCGCCAGCTGATCATCGGTGACCGGCAGACCGGCAAGACCACGGTCTGCGTGGACACCATCATCAACCAGAAGGAAGCCTGGGACTCGGGCGACCCCGCCAAGCAGGTCCGCTGCGTGTACGTCGCGGTCGGCCAGAAGGGCTCCACGATCGCCAACGTGCGGCGGTCGCTGGAGGAGGCCGGCGCGCTGGAGTACACCACGATCGTGGCGGCCCCGGCGTCCGAGCCCGCGGGCTACAAGTACATCGCCCCCTACACCGGGTCGGCGATCGGGCAGCACTGGATGTACCAGGGCAAGCACGTCCTGATCGTGTTCGACGACCTGTCGAAGCAGGCCGAGGCCTACCGCGCGGTGTCGCTGCTGCTGCGCCGCCCGCCGGGCCGCGAGGCCTACCCCGGTGACGTCTTCTACCTGCACTCGCGGCTGCTGGAGCGCTGCGCGAAGCTGTCGGACGACCTCGGCGGCGGCTCGATGACCGGCCTGCCGATCATCGAGACCAAGGGCAACGACGTCTCGGCCTACATCCCGACGAACGTCATCTCGATCACCGACGGGCAGTGCTTCCTGGAGACGGACCTGTTCAACCAGGGCGTCCGGCCGGCGATCAACGTCGGCATCTCGGTGTCCCGGGTCGGCGGCTCGGCGCAGATCAGGGCGATGCGCAAGGTCGCCGGCACGCTGCGCCTGGCGCTGTCGCAGTTCCGCGACCTGGAGGCGTTCGCCGCGTTCGCCTCCGACCTGGACGCCGCGTCGCGCGCCCAGCTGGAGCGGGGCGCGCGCCTGGTCGAGCTGCTGAAGCAGCCGCAGGGCTCGCCGTTCCCGGTCGAGCAGGAGGTCGTCTCGGTGTGGGCGGGCACGTCCGGTGAGCTGGACGACGTCCCGGTCGCCGACGTCCGCCGCTTCGAGCGCGAGTTCCTCGACTACGTCGAGCGCGAGGACGCGGGCCTGCTGACCTCGATCCGGGAGACCGGGCAGCTGTCCGACGACGACCTCACCAGCCTCAAGAGCACCATCACGGAGTTCAAGAAGGGCTTCCAGACCAGCGAGGGCGACCTGCTGGGCGCGGAGGAGCCCGCCGAGGCGATCGAGGACGAGGCCGTCGAGCAGGAGACGATCACCCGCGTCAAGAAGGGCTGATCGGCCATGGCCGCACAGCTTCGTCAACTCCGGCAGCAGATCAAGACGGTCAAGTCGACCGCCAAGATCACGCGCGCCCAGGAGATGATCGCCACGTCGCGGATCGTCAAGGCCCAGCAGGCGGTGGCGGCCTCCAAGCCGTACGCCGACCGGATCACGCAGGCCCTGACCGCGCTGGTGAGCCACCGCGTCGGGATCGACCACCCGCTGCTGCACGAGCAGCCGACCGACAACCGCAGCGCGGTGCTGATCATCACCTCGGACCGCGGGTTCTGCGGCGCCTACAACGCCAACGTCATCCGCGAGGCCGAGTCGCTGATCACCGCGCTGCGCGAGCAGGGCCGCGAGCCGGTCCCGTACGTCGTCGGCAACAAGGGCATCACCTGGTACCGGTTCCGGGGCCGGGAGGTCGCCGAGACCTGGCACGGGTTCAGCGACCGCCCCGACTTCGCCAACGCCGAGCGGATCGGGCGGCGGCTGACCGAGGACTTCCTCAAGACCGACGCCGAGGGCGGGGTCGGGGAGATCCACGTCGTCTACACCGAGTTCGTCTCGATGCTGACGCAGAAGGTGCAGGTCCGGCGGCTGATGCCGCTGGAGGTCACCGAGGGCGACGGCGACGGGCAGGTCCTGCCGACCTACGAGTTCGAGCCGTCCGCGCAGGCGGCGCTCGACCTGCTGCTGCCCAACTACGTCGAGAGCCGCATCTTCCACATGCTGCTGCAGTCGGCGGCGTCGTTCCAGGCGTCGGTGCGGCGGGCGATGAAGTCGGCGACCGACAATGCCAATGATCTGCTCGGGGTCTACACGCGCCAGATGAACCAGGCGCGGCAGGCCGCGATCACCCAGGAAATCAGCGAGATCGTCGGTGGCGCTGACGCGCTCGCCGAGTCTGGCGGGGAGTGAAATGACTGCACAGGTAGAGACGGCGACCGCGACCGGGCGCGTCGCACGCGTCATCGGCCCGGTCGTCGACGTGGAGTTCCCCGCCGACGCCATCCCGGAGATCTACAACGCGCTGCACGTCCAGGTGACCCTGGGCGGCGAGGAGAAGACCCTGACCTTCGAGGTCGCCCAGCACCTGGGCGACAACATGGTCCGGGCGATCTCGATGCAGCCGACGGACGGCCTGGTCCGCGGCGCGCCGGTGGTCGACACCGGCGAGTCCGTCGCGGTGCCGGTCGGCGACGTCACCAAGGGCCACGTGTGGAACGCCCTCGGTGACGCGCTGGACGCGCCGACCGCCTCGCTGGAGATCACCGAGCGCTGGCCGATCCACCGCAAGGCCCCGGCGTTCGACCAGCTGGAGTCGAAGACGGAGATGCTGGAGACCGGCATCAAGGTCATCGACCTGCTGTGCCCGTACGTCAAGGGCGGCAAGATCGGCCTGTTCGGCGGCGCGGGTGTGGGCAAGACCGTCCTCATCCAGGAGATGATCCGCCGCGTCGCCCGCAACTTCGGCGGCACCTCGGTGTTCGCCGGCGTGGGCGAGCGCACCCGTGAGGGCAACGACCTCTGGGTGGAGATGGACGAGGCGGACGTCCTCAAGGACACCGCGCTGGTGTTCGGGCAGATGGACGAGCCGCCGGGCACCCGGCTGCGCGTCGCGCTGTCCGCGCTGACGATGGCGGAGTACTTCCGCGACGTCCAGAACCAGGACGTGCTGCTGTTCATCGACAACATCTTCCGGTTCACCCAGGCCGGCTCGGAGGTGTCGACGCTGCTCGGGCGCATGCCGTCCGCGGTGGGGTACCAGCCGACGCTGGCGGACGAGATGGGCGTGCTGCAGGAGCGGATCACCTCGACGCGCGGTCACTCGATCACCTCGATGCAGGCGATCTACGTGCCCGCCGACGACATCACCGACCCGGCGCCGCACACCACGTTCGCGCACCTGGACGCGACGACCACGCTGGCGCGGAGCATCTCCGAGAAGGGCATCTTCCCGGCGGTGGACCCGCTCGACTCCACCTCGCGGATCATGGACCCGCAGATCCTGGGGAACGAGCACTACGCGGTCGCCCAGGAAGTGATCCGGATCCTGCAGAAGTACAAGGAGCTGCAGGACATCATCGCGATCCTCGGCATCGACGAGCTCTCCGAGGAGGACAAGGTCACCGTCCAGCGGGCGCGGCGCATCGAGCGCTTCCTGTCGCACCCGATGTACGTGGCCGAGCAGTTCACCGGCCAGCCCGGTGTGACGGTGCCGAAGGACGAGACGATCGCCTCGTTCAAGGCGCTGGCGGAGGGCAAGTACGACCACCTGCCCGAGCAGGCGTTCTTCATGTGCGGCGGCATCGAGGACGTCGAGAAGAAGGCCAAGGAGCTGGAGAAGTAGTCCGCTCCGGCGGGGGGGCCCGGCCGCGACCGCGCCGGGCGCCCGCGCCGGC
>NZ_WBMS02000045.1:62801-78992 GCF_008923205.2 Actinomadura physcomitrii
CCCGTTGGGGGTCTATGTTGGCCCGCGGGGGGGGGCCCCCCCCCCGCCCGGGGCGGGCCCCCCCGCCGGAACCGCTCCAGTATTCGGAGGATTGAGACGTGGCAACCCTGAAGGTCGGGCTGGTCTCGCCGGAGCGCGAGATCTGGTCCGGCGAGGCCAAGACGGTGGTCGCGCAGACCATCGAGGGCTCGCTCGGCATCCTGCCGGGCCACGCCCCGGTGCTCGGCGTGCTGTTGGACGGCAGCGTGGTGACCATCGAGCCGGCCGACGGCGGCGAGCGGGTCAGCGCGATGGTCGGCAGCGGGTTCTTCTCCGTCGCGGGCGACGAGGTCGCGATCCTGGCCGAGCAGGCCGAGATGGGCGAGGAGATCGACGTCCAGCACGCGCGGCAGGCGCTGGAGGACGCGATGGCCGCCGGCGACGACGACGCGACGCCCGAGCGGCGGGCCCGGGCGCGGCTGCGCGCGGCGGGCATCGAGGTCTAGTTTTCAGCGAGCGAACGGCGGGGGGACTTGGGCGGGCACCTGGCAGTTGACGCGGGCGGGGTGCTCGCCGGGCTCGTCCTGGTGGCCGCGCTCGTGTTCGTGGTGATGGCCGTGCGCCGCTGGCTGTTCGTCCGCGGCGGCGGCGCGGTGGAGTGCAGCCTGCGCACACTGCCCGCCGAGGGCGCGGGCCCGGAGTCCGCCCCGGGGGTGTGGCGCCTCGGTATCGGCCGGTACCGGGGCGACGAGCTGCACTGGCACCGCGTGTTCGGTTTCCGGAGAAGGCCCCGGCAGGTGATCCACCGCCGGGGCCTCGTCGTGTCCAACCGCCGGACGCCCGGCCCGGACGAGGCGGACGGCCTGCTGCCGGACGTGAGCGTGATCGAGGTCCGGGACGGCACGCGGGTGATGGAGCTGGCGATGGGCGCGGCGGCGCTGACCGGGTTCCTGGCGTGGCTGGAGGCCGCACCGCCCGGCTTCCCGGTCGAGGTGCACCCGCCGGAGTGAGGCGCGGCGGCCGGGCTGGGGTCGCGGAGGGTCGCGGAGGGTAAGGCCGCGGTATCGATACGGCCGGGCCGCCGCGGTGCCGCTTGAGGCGGGCGGGGCGCGGAGCCATGATCGGCGCTGGTCGGAGCTCCGTTCCCGTTCCCGCAGGAGTGCACGTGCGCAAGCTGCTCACCGGCGCCGCCGTGGCGCTGTCCGCCGCCGTCCCGGGTGCGCTGGCCGCCGTCGGCCCCGGTGTCCAGGCGGGGCCGTCCCGGTCCGCCGAGCCGGAGCTGCGGGCCGCGTCCGCGGCACGTGCACTGGCGGCGGCGCCGTCCGCGCCGAGGCCGCAGGCGCCCGACCTGGCGGCGCTGGTCAGGCTGAAGGACGTCCGGCGGCACCTGTCCGCGTTCCAGGAGATCGCCGACTACAACGGCGGGAACCGCGCGGTCGGCGGGCCGGGGTTCGCGGTCTCCGTCCGGTACGTCGTGGCACGGCTGAAGAAGGCCGGGTTCAAGCCGAAGGTGCAGCGGTTCACGTTCCCGTACTGGCGGGAACGCTCGGCCCCGGTGCTGGCGCGGGTGGCGCCGTCCAAGGCGTCCTACAAGGTCGGGACGGACTTCCTGACGTTCGCCTACTCGGGCACGGGCGCCGTGACCGCGCGCGTGGAGGCGGTGGACGTTCCCGCGTCGGGCGAGGGGACGAGCGGCTGCGAGAGCGGCGACTTCGCGCGCTTCCGCAAGGGCTCGATCGCACTGATGCAGCGCGGGACGTGTTCGTTCGCGACGAAGGTCGCCAAGGCGCGGGCCGCGGGCGCCGCCGCCGCGGTCATCTACAACAAGCCGGGCGAGAAGGGCCCGGTGAACGGGACGGTGCAGAAGCTCGCGCCGATCCCGGTGGTGGGCCCGTCCTACCGGGTCGGGACCGCGCTGGCGAAGGCCGCGAAGAAGGGCGGCCTGAAGCTGCGGGTGAAGACCGACGCCGTGCACGGGAAGAAGTCGGCGAGCAACGTCATCGCCGACACGCGGCGCGGCCGGGCGGGCAACGTCGTGCTCGTCGGCGCGCACCTCGACAGCGTCCCGGCGGGGCCCGGCATCAACGACAACGCGACGGGCGCGGCGGCGCTGCTCGCCGTCGCGCAGAAGATCGGCAAGCTGGACGGCAAGGACCTGCGGAACCGGGTGCGGTTCGCGTGGTGGGGCGCCGAGGAGGAGGGCCTCGTCGGGTCGGCGCACTACGTGAAGTCGCTCGGCGCGGCCGGGCGGCGCCGGATCGCCCTGGCCCTGAACTTCGACATGCTCGGCTCGCCGAACGGCCTCCGCGCCGTCTACGACGGCGACCGGTCCGCGCGGGCCGGTGCCGTCCCGCCCGCCGGGTCCGGCGCGATCGAGAAGACGTTCCGGGACTACTTCGCCGGACGGCGCCTGCCGGTGACGCAGACGCCGTTCACCGGGCGGTCGGACTACGGTCCGTTCGTCGCGAAGGGCATCCCGGCGGGCGGCATCGAGACGGGCGCGGAGGGCGTGAAGACGGCCGCGGAGGCCAAGGCGTACGGCGGGAAGGCCGGCAAGGCGTACGACCCGTGCTACCACGCCAAGTGCGACCGGATGAAGAACGTGGACCTCAAGCTGCTCGACACCAACGTCGACGCCGTCGCGTACGTGACGCAGCGGTTCGCCGCCAGCACCCTGCCCGTGAACGGGGAGGCGCGCGTGCTGGCGGTCCCGGCGGCCCCGTACCTGCCCGAATGGCAGGGCCCTCACCTGGTCCGGTGAGCGGGCCGCGTCGCGGACGGGTCAGGCGGGCCTGATGGAGATGTCGCCGCTGCCGGTCTCGATCGTCACGTGCCGGGACGCCGCCGAGTCCTGGTGGATGCCGGGGGCGACCTGCTTGCCGCCGGTGTCGGTGGTCAGCGTGACCGCGTAGGGCTGGGCGGCGGGCAGCCGCAGCCGGACGGAACCGGTGTCGCTCGTCGCCCGCACGACGCTCGGCGCCCTGGCGAAGCCGAGCGCGATCGGGCCGGTGCCGGTCGTGACGGCCAGCCGGTCGGTGGTGAGGCCGTCCGCCCTCAGCGCGCCCGTGTCGGTGCGCACCTCGACGGAGGCGATCCGGCCGCCGAGCCGGACGCCGCCGCTGCCGGCATGCGCCGTCAGCCGGTCGGACACCAGGCCGGCGGCGTTGATCGAGCCGGTGTCGGTGCGCAGGTCGGCGGTGCCGGCGCGGCCCGTCACCCGGACGTTCCCCGGTCCGGCGCTGAGCGTGGCCGAGGACGTGCGCAGGTCGGTCGCGGTGACCGCGCCGGTGTCCCCGCGCAGCCGCACCGGTCCGGCCAGGCCGGTGACCCTGATCGATCCGGCGCCGCCGCGCACGTCGACGGCCGTGGCGCGCGGCACCTGGATCCGGTAGGAGATCCGGCACGGGTTGGAGCCGATCACGCTGTGCCCGCACTTCGCCGACAGCGACAGCGTCCGCCCGTCCACGGTGTGCCGCGGCTTCGGCTTGTTGCGGTCGTTGGACCAGCGCAGATGCTCGGTGACCTTGATGCCGGGGGAGTCGGAGGCGGTGATCTGCACCGACCCGTCGCCCGGCGACACCTTGAGCGCGGCGACGCCCGCCGGCGCGGTGTAGGAGCGGTCCTCGGCGTGGCGGCTGAAGCTGAGCCCGCAGCCCGCCACCGCCGCGCTCGCCACCGCCATCGTGCCGGCCAGTGCCGCCGCTCCCGCGAGAGTCTTCACGTCGCGTCTCTTTCCGCCGGTCGCCTTCCACCCCGTCCCGCAACAGCCTGCCGGACGGCGGACCGCGCCGACAGGAGGCGGGCAGGCGTTCCCGGGGTGGGGCTAACCCCACCTCCCGCGGCGGCGGACGGCGCGGGTCAGCGCTCGCCGCCGGGCTTCCACAGCACGTCGCCGTGCTCGGCGTTCGCGACGCGGCACAGGATGAACAGCAGGTCCGACAGGCGGTTGAGGTACTTGGCGGTGAGCGGGTTGACGCCCCGGTCCGCGGCGTCCGGGACGGCGTCGCCCGATTCGCCGATGGGAGCGGCGCCGTGCGCCTCCAGCGCGGCCCAGGCGGACCGCTCGGCGCGCCGCGTCACCGTCCGCGCGACGTGCAGCAGCGCCGCGCCGGGGGAGCCGCCGGGCAGGATGAAGCTGCGCAGCGCCGGCAGGTCCGCGTTGTGCTCGTCGCAGGCCGCCTCGAGCCGCTCGATGTAGGACGGGTCGACGCGCAGCGGCGGGTACTCGGGGTCGGCCACCACCGGCGCGCACAGGTCGGCGCCCACGTCGAACATGTCGTTCTGCACGCGGGTCAGCAGCGCCTTCAACGCGTCGGGCAGGTCCCCGAGCGCGAGGGCCGCGCCGATCGCGGCGTTCGCCTCCTCCACGTCGGCGTAGGCGGCCAGGCGGGGGTCGGTCTTGCTCGTCCGGGACGCGTCGCCGAGCGCGGTGCTGCCGTCGTCGCCGGTCCGGGTGTAGATCCGGGAGAGGACGACGGGGGTCTCCCTGTTCTTCGCCATGGCCGTCACACTAGCGCCGGCCCGACCGGCCCCTGCGGCACGGTGACGTTGGAAAACCGTTCGGTAGTGTTCGTTTCGTGTACGACTACGTGATCGTCGGTGCGGGCAGCGCCGGCTGCGTGCTGGCCGCCCGGCTGTCACAGGACCCGTCGGCGAAGGTGCTGCTGCTGGAGGCCGGGCCGCCCGACGACGCGCCGGAGATCCGCATCCCGGCGGCGGTCGCGAGCCTGATCAAGGGCCCGTACGACTGGGACTACACGACCGTCCCGCAGGAGCACGCCGCCGGCCGCGCCGTGTACTGGCCGCGCGGCCGCGCGCTCGGCGGCAGCTCGTCCACCAACGCGATGATCTACATCCGCGGGAGCCGGTACGACTACGACACCTGGCGGGACGTCCACGGCTGCGACGGCTGGGGCTACGAGGACCTGCTGCCCTACTTCCGCCGGGCCGAGGACCAGCAGCGCATCGCGACGCCCTACCACGGCACCGGCGGCCCCCTCCGCGTCGAGGACCTGCGCTACAAGCACCCGCTGACGCGGGCGTGGGTGCGGTCGGCGATGGCGTTCGGGCTCGCCGCGAACCCCGACTTCAACGGCGCCGACCAGGACGGCGTCGGGTTCTACCAGGTCACGCAGCGGCGCGGGCGGCGCTGGTCGGCCGCCGACGGCTACCTGCGTCCGGCGCTGCGGCGCCCCAACCTCACCGTCGTCACCGACGCGCTCGCCACCCGCGTCCTGATCGAGAACGGCCGGGCGGCCGGCGTCCGGTACGAGGCGCGCGGGGAGACCGTGGAGGCGCGCGCCTCCACGGAGGTCATCCTGTCCGGCGGCTCGGTGAACAGCCCGCAGCTGCTGATGCTGTCGGGCGTCGGCCCTGCCGGGCACCTGCGCGCGCACGGCATCGACGTCGTCGTCGACGCCCCGGTCGGCCAGGGGCTGCAGGACCATCCGTTCGTCAACGTCATGTTCGCGACCCCGCGCACCAGGTCGCTGTGGGAGCTGGCGAACGCCCGCGCGCTCGCGCTCTACACGGCCCTCGCGCGCGGCCCGTACGCGTCGAACCTCGCCGAGGCGGGCGGGTTCGTCCGCACGGTCGACGGCCTTCCCGCGCCCGACCTGCAGTACCACGTGCTGCCGACCCCGTTCGTCGACCAGGGGCTCGTCGAGCCGTCCCAGCGGCTGCTGTCGGTGCTGGTCACCGCCGTCGCGGTCGCGAGCCGGGGGTCGCTGACGCTGCGGTCCGCGAGCCCGTACGCCAAGCCGCTGATCGACCCCGCGTACCTGTCCGAGAAGGCCGACCTGGACGTCCTGGTCGCGGGCGTCCGGCAGGCCCGCGAGATCGCCGCGGTCGGCCCGCTCGCCCAGCTCGCCGGCGGCGAGCACGCGCCCGGCGAGCGCGTCCAGGACGACGAGGAGCTCGCCGCGTTCGTCCGCCGCGAGTGCGCGACGCTGTTCCACCCGACGAGCACCTGCGCGATGGGCGGCTCGGACGGCGCCGTCTGCGACCCGGAGCTGCGCGTCCGCGGTGTCGACGGCCTGCGGGTCGTGGACGCCTCCGTCATGCCGTCGGTGCCGCGCGGCAACACCAACGCCCCGACCATCGCCATCGCCGAGCGCGCCGCCGACCTCATCCGCGGCCGGGCCCCGCTGCGCCCCGCGAACCGCTGATCGGAAGCGGCCGGGAAAAGGAGAACGCCCCCGTCGGATGACGGGGGCGTCGGCGGGTCGGGTCGCTGTGCGGGCGTCACCGCTTGAGCGCCTTCGCCAGGCGGGCGCGGCGCGCCTCGCGGGCCTCGGCCCGCAGCCGGCGCGCCCGGTCCTCTCCGGCGATCTTGATGAACTCGTGGCTGATCATGGTCGGCTCCTTCCGTTCGTTCGGTTTCTGGACGGGTCGCGCGTCAGCGCTTGAGCGCCTTGGCGATGCGGGCGCGGCGGGCGTTGCGCGCCTCGGTCTGCCGCTCGCGCACGCGGTCGGCGATGATGACCCGGCTGATGTCCGTGCTGTACATGTCCTGCTCCTTGTCTCCGCCGGGCCCCTCTTGGCCCGACATGTACAAGGTTCGTCCTAAGGCCCCAGGGCCCACATCGGGACGACGCCCTATTCACGCGCCTTAGGGCGCCTTAGTTCGCGGCGCCCGAGGCTGAGTCGCCTTAGGGGGCGGTGTACGGGGCGCCGGGACGCCTTAGGCGGGCGGGCTCGGGGTCAGGAAACGGCGCGGATGAGGAGGCCGGTGAGGTCGCGGCCGGTGGCCTCGTCCAGCGGCGCGTGGTCGAGCATGAGCCGGTACCACAGCACGCCGTAGACGATGTCCATCAGCAGCTCGGGGTCGGTGCCGGCGGCGATCTCGCCGCGCTCGGCGGCGCGGTCGAGGATGCCGCGCAGCGCGGCGCGGCGGGAGAACAGGAACCGGTCGCGGAACGCGCGGGCGAACGCGGGGTCGAGGAGAGCCTCGGCCATCAGCCCGATGAGGACGGGCCGCTGGCCGCGCTCCTTGAACGTCGCGGCGAGGAACGCGGTGAGGTCGCCGGGCAGGGAGCCGGTGTCGGGGACGGTGATGCGCTTGTCGGCGAGCTCGACCAGGCCGTCCAGGACGACGTCGGCCTTGGACGGCCACCAGCGGTAGATCGTCTGCTTGCCGACGCCGGCGGTCGCGGCGATGCCCTGCATGGTCAGGGCGGCGTAGCCGTGCTCCTGGAGCTCGCTCATCGCGGCGTCGAGGATCGCGCGCCGTGCCGTCTCGCTGCGTGGCCGTCCCATGCGGGCATTTTACAAGACGTCGCGTCTCGATTTAGTATCGAGACGTTACGTCTTGAAATGGAGGCGCGGAGATGCGCGTTGTGATCATGGGCGGCACGTCCGGCATCGGGCTGGCCGCCGCCGAACTGCTGGCGGCACGGGACGCCGAGGTCATCGTCACCGGCCGGGACACCGGGAAGTTCGCCGCGGTGAAGTCCGCGACCGCGGAGCAGGTCGACGGAACCGACGAGGAGGCCGTGGCCGCGTTCTTCGCGCGGACCGGCGCGTTCGACCACCTGGTGCTCGCCTTCAGCCCCGGCGCCGTCGGCCTCGGCCCGATCGGGCAGACGAAGCTGGCCGACGTCCGGGCCGCGTTCGACGGGAAGCTGTTCCCGTACCTGTCGGCGATCCAGCACGCGCAGGTGACCGGCTCGATCACCTTCGTGTCGGCGGCGACCGCCCGCTCGGCCGTGCCGGGCTCGGCGGCGCTCGCCGCGGTGAACGGCGCGATCGAGCGGATCGTGTCGCCGCTGGCCGCCGAGCTGTCGCCGGTCCGGGTGAACGCGGTCGCGCCCGGAGTCGTCGACACCCCGTGGTGGTCGTTCCTGCCGGACGAGCACCGCGAGGCGCAGTTCGCCGAGGCCGCGGGCGGGCTCGCGGTGAAGCGGGTCGGCACCGCCGAGGACGTCGCCGAGGCGATCGCCTACCTCGTCGGCGCGTCCTACGTGACCGGCACCATCCTCCCCGTGGACGGCGGCTTCACCGTCGCCTGAGCGGCGGCGCGGGCAGCGGTGCCCGCGCCCGGCGGGCACCGCTCCGGCGTCAGCGCTTGTAGCGGCGGCCGTGGATCATGTTGATCAGGCCGAGGACGCGCGCCATCTCCTTCTCGGTGCGCCCGAACGAGGTCAGGTTCATGGTCGCGAACCGCTGCCGGGTGATGGCCTTCGGGCGGGCGAACTCGCGCAGCCCGTCCGCGCCGTGGATGCGGCCGAAGCCCGACTCGCCGACGCCGCCGAACGGCAGGGCCGCGACCTGCGCGAACGCGGCGAACGCGTTGATGGACGTCATGCCGGAGCGCATCCGGCGGGCGGCGTCCAGCGCGCGGGCCCTGCTCCCGGAGAAGATCGTCCCGGCGAGGCCGTAGCCGGTCCCGTTCGCCTTCTCGACCGCCTCGTCCAGGTCCTTGACGCGGTGGACGGTGATCGTCGGGCCGAACGTCTCCTCGCGGACGGCGGACGAGTCGTCCGGCACATCGGTCAGCACGACCGGCTCGACGTAGGGCTTGCGGACCGACTCGGCGCCGCCGACGACGGCCTTGCCGCCCTTGTCCAGGGCGTCCTTGATGTGCCGCTCGATGATGTCGAGCTGGCCGGGCATGGTGATCGGGCCGTAGGCGGCCTCGCGGTCGAAGCCGGGCCGCAGGTCCTTGGCCTTGTCGGTGAGCTTGCCGAGGAAGCGGTCGTAGACGTCGTCGAGCACGTAGATCCGCTCGACGCCGATGCAGGTCTGGCCGGCGTTGGACATCGCGCCCCACAGCGCGGCGTCGGCGGCGGCGTCCAGGTCGGCGTCGGAGTCGACGATGCAGGCGTCCTTGCCGCCGCACTCGGCGACGATCGGGGTGAGGTTCTCGGCGCACGCGGCCATCACCCGCTTGGCGGTGCGGCCGGAGCCGGTGAAGGCGATCTTGTCGACGTCCGGGGACGAGGCGAGCGCGGCGCCGGTCGGGCCGAGGCCGGTGACGACCTGCAGCACCGGGTGCTCGGGGACCACGCCCTCGACCAGCTCGGCGAGCAGCAGCCCGACGCCGGGGGTGAACTCCGACGGCTTGAACACCACGGCGTTGCCGGCGGCGAGCGCGTAGGCGATCGAGCCCATCGGGGTGAAGATCGGGTAGTTCCACGGGCCGATCACGCCGACCACGCCGAGCGGCTGGTACTCCAGCTCGCAGCGCTGGTTGATGGCCATGAGGCCGGGGTAGACGGTGCGCGGGCCGAGGATCTTGCGCGCGTTGCGGGCGGCCCAGTCCAGATGGGAGATCGCCATGATCGTCTCCAGCTGGGCGTCCTGCACCGGCTTGCCGGTCTCCTGGTGGATGAGCTCGGCCATCCGGTTGAGGTTGCGGGTGAGCGCGCCCTTGACGTTGAGCAGCCGGAGGCGGCGCTCCTTCCAGCCGAGGGCGCGCCACCAGCCGGCCGCCTCGCGGGCCCGGCCGAGCGCCTGCGCGACGGCGGCGGCGCCGTGCACGGGGTGCTCGCCGACGACCTCGCCGGTGGCCGGGTTCAGGGACGCGAAGGTCTCGGTGCTCTCCGTGGCCACGGACATGCGGAACCTCCCGGAAGGAGCCTGGTAAGTGGTTACTTGCACATGCGTACTCGCTAGTAAACCACTCTAGGCGGCCGGGTGTCCCGGCCCCGGCCGGTCCGTGCCGGTCCGGGCCCGCTCAGGCGTCCGGGATCCAGCTGCCGTGGAATCCCGCGGGGACCCGCCGGGGCAGCCGCACGCTCGCCGTCCGCGACAGGTCCGCCGCGTCCAGGACGACGAGCTCGGCGCTGGAGGCCCCGGAGACGATCGACAGCAGCCAGCCCTCGTCCTCCCCGCGCGCCCCCTCGGCGGGGACGAAGACCGCCTCGCCCACGGACGCGTCCTGTCCGAACTCGAGGACGGACGACGAGCCGTCGCGCAGGTCGTACTTCACGAGGGCGCCCCGGGCGACCGTGTAGAGGAAACGGTGGCGGCGGCCGGTCCGGGCGTCGTCGTGGGTCGGGAACTCCACGTTCCGGTCGTCGAGCCGCTCCTCGGCGGCGCGTCCGGTGGCGGGGTCCAGCGTCCAGCTGTGCAGGTGCGCGCTCTCGGACCGGGCCGCGTCGCCCGCCGGGTTCGCGGAGCCGCCGATCTCCCGCCAGGTGGCGGCGAAGTCCTCCGGCCGGTACCGGACGCCGTCCAGCACGATCCGCCCGGCCGGGTCCTCGTGGGCGTTGCCGACATGGAAGACGTAGCACGGGTCGACGTCGAACCACCGGACGTCGCCGGGCGCGTCCCGCCGCATGACGCCCAGCCGGGCGCCGTAGGAGTCGTCCCAGCGGAACGGCATGCCGCCGCCGCCCAGCGCCAGATCCAGATCGAACACCACGGGCAGGTCGAGCCAGACCACGTGGTTCTCGGTGATCGCGAAGTCGTGCATCATCGTCGGGCCCGGGACCTCGATCTCGCGGCTCTCCACGACCCGCGCCCCGTCGGCCGACAGCCGGTGGTACGTCAGGTACGGCGGGAGCACGCCGTACCCGAAGAACAGCAGCTCGCCGGTCACCGGGTCCTGCTTGGGATGCGCGGTCATCGCGGTGGTGAGCGTCCCGCCGAAGTCGCACGGCCCGGCCGTCCCGAGCTCCGGCGCGACCTCGTAGGGAAAGCCGATCTCGACCAGCGCCAGGATCTTGTCGCCGTGCGGGACGACGTGGGTGTTGGCGGGCACGGCGGTGAGGTCGAGCGTCCCGTCGTCCCCGACGAACCGGGCGTTCTCGTCGAGGAACGTCTTCGTCCGCACCCAGCGGTTGCGGTACCACTCGGCACGCCCGCCGCGCAGCCGCACGCCGTGGATCATCCCGGGTCCGGTGAACCAGTGGCCGCTCGGCCGGCCCGGCAGCGGGTTCGGCCCGTTGCGGAAGTACCGTCCGGTCAGCTCGGGCGGGAGCGCTCCGGTGACCTCGAGGTCCGCGGCGTCGATCTCGTCCGGGACGGGGGCGAGCGCGCCCTCGAGCCAGCCGGCGTTCTGTGTCGTCTCCATGTCCTGTCCTCCGCTGCGCGGTCGAGGGGCCTACCTGGGCGTGCCCTGTGCGGGCCGGGTCATCGCACGATCTGGCGGTCGATGCCGTGGCGGGCGAAGTACCGCTTCTGCGCGATCTCGGGGTAGCGGATGGTGAAGACGATCGGGACGGTGAAGCCGGCGATCTTCGTGGCGACCAGCAGCGCGGTGTTGTCCGGCGCGGCGTGCTGCACGTAGGCCAGGACGAGCGCCACGACGGTGAAGCTGATCGCCCAGACGATCGCGATGACGGCGGTGATGCGCTTGAACAGGTCCGTCGCGGCGATCTCGGCGCTGACGCCGCGGCGGCCGACGCCCTCGGTGAAGGGCCGTCCGGCGAGGAGGGTGCCCCACGCGGTGAGCGCGAGCCAGCCGATCGCCATGGACGCGCCGTAGTCCAGCAGGGGCGAGTCCGGGTCGGCGAAGGAGAGTGCGGTCAGCAGCGCCATGAACACGATGGTCGACAGTTCGAGGATCAGCGAGTCGAGCCGGTGGCCCTTGAGCAGGTCCTGGGCGAGCAGGACGAGGGCCGCCGCCAGGCCGGCCGCCGCGCCGGCCTGGTCGTTCCAGCCGCTCACGACGGCGAGCAGGATCCACGGAAGGAAGGTCCGGAGGTAGTAGAGCAGCATGGCGCGAGCCTCTCGTCGGGAGCGACGTTCCAAGTTCGACATGTCAGAAGCTAGACGTTCCTGTATCGACATGTCAACACCGACGTGTCATAATCAAAGTATGAGCCTGCGACACGCACTGCTGGGACTGATCGCCGAGCTGGACGGCGCCAGCGGATACGACCTGATGAAGGTGTTCGAGATCTCGCTCGGTACGGTCTGGCAGGCGACGCAGAGCCAGCTCTACGGCGAGCTCGGCAAGCTCACCGACGGCGGCCTGATCGAGGTGTCCGCCGAAGGCCCGCGCGGCCGCAAGGAGTACGCGATCACCGCCGCGGGCCGGGCCGAACTGCACCACTGGATGGTGGAGACCGACCCGAAGCCGAACCGCCGCGACGAGGTGATGATGCGGGTCTTCTTCCTCGACCAGATCGCGCCCGACGAGGCCCTCGGCTATCTGGACCGGATGATCGAGGGCCTCTCGAACCGGGTCGACGACCTCGCCCGGCTCGAGGAGATCGTCCCCTGGGAGGAGGAGGGCGGCCTCACCGGCAACGGCCGGCTGACCATGGAGTACGGCAAGCGGTTCATGGCCATGCGCCGCGACTGGTTCGTCTGGGCACGCGAGCAGTACCGCGAACGCCGCCCCGAAACCTCGTCCGGCGCGTCCGGCGCGGGCGGCGCGGGCGGCGGGGCTGGTGCGGGCGAGGCGGACACGGGCTGACGGGCATGCGGCCGGGCGAAGCGGGGGCCTGCCCGGCCGTGGACCGCGGTGGCCTCCGCCCGAGGGCGGAGGCCACCGCGTTCGTGCGTCGCGGACGTCAGAAGTGGTCCGCGGCCCACTCGGCGAACGTCCGGGCGGGACGTCCGGTGATGCGCTCGACCTCCGGCGAGATCTCCACCTCGCGGTCGACCGCCTTGGCGCGCGCCCGCAGCAGCGTGTCCACGATCTCCTCGCGCATGTAGGGGCGGCCCAGCATCTCCTGCCGCGCCTGCTCCGGGGAGATCTCCTCGAACCGAGCCGGGATCCCGGCGGCCGCGCCGATGATCTCGACCATCTGCGGGTGCGTGAGCGCCTCGGGGCCGCTGAGCACCGGCTTCGCGCCGACGAGACCGTCCGACAGCAGGGCCCGCGCGGCGACGGCGGCGATGTCGCGCTCGTGGATCGGAGCGCTGCGCGCCCGCGCGTACGGCCCGCGCACCGGCTCGCCGGCGCGGATCGTGTCCGCCCAGGCCAGCGTGTTGGTCGCGAACTCGCCCGGGCGCACGAACGTCCACTCCAGGCCGGTCGCCTCGATCGCCCGCTCGACCTCCAGGTGGTGGGCGCCGATCGCGTTGCGCGGATCGTCGTCGAGCGTCGCCGACGACGACAGCATGACGACGCGCCGGACACCGTGGTCGCGGGCGCGCTGCAGCACGTCGCCCAGGCCGCTCCAGAACACCGCCGGGTTGAGGAACATCGACGTGACACCGTCCAGCGGCATCTCGTCGGTACGGGCGACCTCGGCCTCACTGGGCAGCCGCGCGGTCGCGGGGGCGCGGGTCAGCGCGCGCACCTTCGCGTCCGCGCAGAGCAGCTCGCCGACGAGGTGGCGCCCGACGTTGCCGGTGGCTCCGGTGACAAGGATCATCGTTCGACTTCTCTCTCGTGGGTGTGTCCGGCCCATCTTCAACCAAACGGATGAAGACGTCAACCAACTGGATGTATGACGACGTCAGCCGGGCGGTACGATGAACGCGTGACGGAGGAGACCAGGAGACCGCGGCGCGCCCCCGCCCCGGGCGAGCGCAAGCTGGACGCCGAGCGGTCCCGGCGGCTGCTGCTCGACGCCGCCCTGGACGAGTTCGCCGCCAAGGGCTACGCGGGCGCCCGCGTGCAGGACATCGCCGACCGCGCCGGCCTCAACAAACAGCTGATCAACTACTACTTCGGCGGCAAGGAAGGCCTGTACCGGGAGATCACCAGCCGCTGGCGCGAGACCGAGGCCCGCTTCAACGACCCGGGCATCGGCCTCGACGAGGTCCTGGTCCGCTACCTGCGGCACGCCCTCGACGACCCGCGCGGCACCCGGCTGAGCACCCTGTGCGGCCTCACCGGCACCTTCGACGGCGGGCCGCCGGACGAGCGCGAGGACCTGTCGGAACTCGTCCGGCGCCAGGCCGAGGGCGAACTCGCCGACGACCTGGACCCGGCCGCGGTCATGCTCGTGATGATGGCCGTCGTCGCCGCGCCCGTCGTGCTGCCGCACGCCGTCCGCCGCGTCTTCGGCGTCAGCCCCGACTCACCCGAGTTCCAGGAGCACTACGCCGAACAGCTCCGCCGCATCGTCCGCCACCTCGCCGCCCGCCCCGAATAGGCCTCAGTTCTGCCAGAACAGGAAGAGCGAGTGGCCCACGTCGATCGAGACGGCGCCGATCCCCAGCGCGTCCGTGATGTGGTAGATCAGGTGGAAGAAGCCGCGGTTGATCGGGTCGATCCACAGCAGCGCGATCAGCACCAGGAAGGCGTACCCGCCGTACCCGCTGATCTGGTCCACCAGGCGGCGCGGCAGGTACGGCTCGACGATCCCGAAGCCGTCCAGCCCCGGGATCGGCAGCAGGTTCAGCAGCGCCGCCGTCACCTGCAGGAACGCCAGGAACGCCAACCCCAGCCAGAACACCGCGTGGCCCTGCGCCGCGAAGTTCTTGTAGATCACCGCCAGCATGATCGCGAAGATGGCGTTGGACAGCGGACCCGCCGCCGACACCAGGCTGTGCCGCAGCCGGCCCGGGATGCGGTGCCGCTCGATCCACACCGCCCCGCCCGGCAGCCCGATCCCGCCCAGCAGGATGAACACCACCGGGATCAGGAAGCTCAGCAGCATGTCGGAGTACTTGAGCGGGTTCAGCGTCAGGTACCCCTTCGCCGCCACGCTCCGGTCACCGGACCGGTAGGCGATGTAGGCGTGCCCGAACTCGTGCACGCACAGCGACAGCACCCACGCCGCGATCACGAAACCGAACAGCGCGACCCGCGCCCCCTTGGCCGGGTTGTCCCCGTACCGCCAGGCCAGCAGGCCGCAGATGACGGTCGCCGCCACGATGACGAGGAACACCGGGCTCGGCGCCACCGCCGAACGTCCCCGCCTCGTGAAATCCGCAGCCATCGCCCCGACCCCTTCCGGTCCGCGCCGTCGATTCCTTGCAAGCTACCGTCTCGTAGGCGCGGACACGTCCCCGCGCCGGATCAGCGCCCCGCGATCCCCGGCACCACGTACGTGCGCAGGAAGCGGCGCAGGTCGTCCGGCTCCCGCTCGCGGTCCATCACGATCAGCGATGTGATGATCCGGAACAGGAACTCCACCGTCCCCTCGACCTCGATGTCGGGACGCAGCGTCCGCTGCCGCTGCGCCTGCTCGAAATAGGGCCGCACATACTCGCAGCACAACGCCAGGACGTGCTCGGCCGCGCCCGCCACCGCCGCCTGCATGTGCCCCGCCGCCTCCGGCACCAGGAAGTGCGCGATCGTCGGCTCGTTCCGGACGTACTCGACCGCGTCCATCGTGCCCTCGACGATCGCCTCCGGCACCGACCGCTCACTGCGCAGCCGCACCGCCAGCCGGTCCAGGAACCGGTGCAGGTCCCGCACCACCACCGCGAGAATCAGCTCGTCCCGCCCCCCGCTGACCGCCCGGTACACCGTCGCTCGCGACAGCTTCGCCGCCGCGGCGATGTCCTCCACCGTGGTCTTCGCCACGCCGAACCGCGAGAAGCACGCCTCGGCGGCGTCGATGATCCGCTCACGCGTCGCGTCGGTACTGACCGGGGGCATGGCCGAAACATTACCGGCAGGCCCGGCGCCGTCACCGGCCGCGCGTCAGTCCAGCGTGTACTCCAGCGACCAGGTGTGCCCGCCGTCGGTGACGGTGATCTGCCCGACGCCGCGGATCCCCGCGAGCTCCACCGTCCCGGACGTCGGCACGATCAGCCAGCGCAGCCACTGGGTGCCGGACGTGCCGTCCTCGGTGCCCGCGCTGTGCTGCAGCACGAACGTCCCCTCGCGGCCGTGCAGGATCCCTTGCACGTGCTCGATCCCCACGTACGCCACCGGCCCGGCCGCCGACTCGACCGTGATCAGCTCGCTGGTGCTGGTGCCGACCAGGTCCCCGTGGAACGTCTTGCGGACGTGCACCCGCGTCAGCTTGTTGCCGCCCTGCTCGTCGTAGGGCTTCTCGGCTTCCCACGCGTCGATGTCGAAAGCGCCGCTCGCTTGGAAGGTCATGCCCGCCATGATGCCCGCCGCCCCTAACACCGTGCGAGCCCCGCGCCCCGGTGTCCTCCAGGCGATTCTGGTGGTGTTTCTGGTGGTTGGCAGAGGGGTGTGCGGTGATCTTCAGGGGGTGTTCGGGTGCGTCGGTGGGAGGGGGTGTTCGGGTGCGTCGGCGGTGGGTGTTCGGGCGCGCGGGCGCGTCGGGCGCGTCGGTGGGAGGGGTGTTCGGGTGGTGGGGTGGCGCTTGCGTACGGGGCCGCCCCACCAAAGTCAAGGGCGCCGTCGGCGTCGCTTCGCGATGGACTTCGTCCCCCCATGAC
>NZ_WBMS02000046.1:0-38389 GCF_008923205.2 Actinomadura physcomitrii
CCGGATCCCTGCTGCACTGGACCCGCAAAATGATCGAGATCCGGCAGCGCCACCCCGTCTTCGGCGTCGGCAGCTACGTCGAACTGTCCGCCTCCAACCCCTCCGTCCTCGCCTTCACCCGCGAGATAGGAAACGGCGACACCAACCAATGGGGCGGCACCGACACGGTGCTGTGCGTGAACAACCTGTCGCGCTTCCCGCAGCCGGTGGAACTGGACCTGCGGCGGTTCCGCGGATCGACGCCGATCGAGTGCATGGGCGGCGTGCAGTTCCCCGCCATCGGCGACCTGCCGTACCTGCTCACGCTCCCCGGCCACGGGTTCTACTGGTTCCTGCTGCCGCCCCCGCCCGACGAACCGCCCGCCGAGCGGGTGATGTGACCGTGGGCGGCGGTGCGGGCCACGGCGGCGACCCGTCCCTCGTCCGGCTGCTGGCCGGCTGGCTGCCGCGGCAGCGGTGGTTCGGCGGCAAGGACGCCCCCATCGACGACCTCGCGATCGGCACCGCCACCGAACTGCGGACCGGGGACCCGGGCCTGCACCACCTCGTCCTCGACGTCCGCCAGGGCGGCGCCACCGAGCACTACCAGGTCCTCCTCGGCGTCCGCCGCGACCTGCCCGAGCGGCTGCGCCCGCACGAGATCGGGCTGCTCGCCGGGGCGGCCGGGATCGCCGGCCACGCCTACGACGCCGTCCACGACCCCGAGCAGACCCGGCCGCTGCTCGCCCACATGGCGGGCGAGTCGGTCATCGGGCCGCTGCGGTTCCGCCGCACGCCCGGCACGGGCATCCGCACCGACCTGGACGGCGCGCCGTCCACCGCCGAGCAGAGCAACACCTCGCTGGTCTTCGGCGACGCGTACATGTGCAAGCTGTTCCGCAAGCTGACGCCGGGCGTGAACCCCGATCTGGAGGTCAACCTCGCGCTCACCCGCGCCGGCTGCGAGCACGTCCCCGCCGTGCACGGCTGGATCGAGCTCGCGCCCGGCGACGGCGCGGGCGGTGAACCCGTCACGCTCGCGCTGCTGTCGGAGTTCCTGCGCAGCGCGGCCGACGGATGGCAGCTCGCGCTCACCAGCGTCCGCGACTGGTTCGCCCGGCAGCCCCCGCCCGGCCCGCCCTCCGGTCCGCCGGCCGCGCTCACCCCGGACGACGCGGGCGCGGCGGGCGGCGACTTCGCCGCCGAGGCCGAACGGCTCGGCGCCGCCACCGCGCAGGTGCACCGCGACCTCGCGGACGCGTTCGGCGTGACGGCCGCGCCCGCCGAGCGGCTGCGCGCCCTGGCCGCCGGGATGAACGAGCAGCTCGACGCGGTCGCCGAGGACGTCCCGCAGCTGCGCCCGCACGCCGCCGCCGTCCGCGCGGCGTTCGCGGAGGTCGCCGCGGCCGGCGCGGAGCTGCCGTTCCAGCGGGTGCACGGCGACTTCCACCTCGGCCAGGTGATGCGCACCGACCACGGCTGGGTGCTGCTGGACTTCGAGGGCGAGCCCGCCCGGGCGCCAGCGGAGCGGCGCGCGCCCGGGCACCCGCTGCGCGACGTCGCCGGGATGCTGCGCTCGTTCGAGTACGCGGCGCGGTTCCTGATCGCCTCGGACGGGAACCTCGCCCCCGGCACGGCCGACATGCTGGAGCTGCGCGCCCAGGCGTGGGCGGAGCGGAACCGGGCCGCGTTCTGCGCCGGGTACGCGGCGGCGGGCGGCCCCGACCCGGCCGCGCACGCGGCGCTGGTGCGGGCGTTCGAGTTCGACAAGGCGGTGTACGAGATCCGGTACGAGGCGCGGAACCGGCCGTCCTGGCTGCCGGTGCCGCTGCGCTCGCTGGAGCACCTGGCCGGCCGACACGGGCCCATTTCAAAGGTCCGGTTCAGAGGTCCGGGTCACAGGTCGATGGAGTAGTCCAGGACGACGCGGTCGGCGGGGATCACGATGTCGCGGCAGACCTCCATGACCGAGGCGCGCGACAGCATCCGGCGGGTGATGGCGATGACCGGGACGCCGCCGCCCATCCGCAGCGTCTCGGTCTCCTCGGGGGTCGGCATGCGGGAGCGCACCGCCTCCTCGACGCGGGTCGGCGGGTGGCCGAGGTAGGCCATCTGGGCGAGCGTGCCGCCGGGCCACGGCTCGCGCTCCGGGTCGGCGACGGGGGTGCCGCCGACGAGGTCCCACAGCAGGTAGTTGACGGAGATCTGCGACGGCTCGCCGCGCGCGTAGAACACGAACCGGCGGCGCAGCAGTTCCGTGCCGGTGGGCAGTTCGAACAGCGCGCCGAGGTCGTCGTCCGCGCGCACACGGGAGTACTCCTTGTCGAGCCGGTACTCCTGCCAGCTGATCTTCTGGTCGCGGGTGAAGGTGGTCTCGGGCACCGCGAGCGGCCTGGTCACGGCGCGGTAGCGCTCCATCGCGACCCGGCGGGCGGGCGGCACGACCCGGACCACGGTGCCGCCGCCGCGGCGCGTCTCGACGAGCCCCTCGGTGCGCAGCAGCGCGACCGCCTGCCGCACGACGATCTCCGAGACGCCGTGCGCGGCGCACAGCTCCGCCATGGTCGGCAGCCGGGTCCCCGGCGGGAGGCTGCCGTCCCGGATCCCCTCTCGCAGCGTGTCGGCGATGCGCAGGTAGGCGGGACGGTCCGGCACCGGCGTCACCTCCCCTTCGTTCCGGCGCGCCCCCGGTCAGTCGACGCGGTGGTCATTCGATGCGGTGTTCGATTTCGCCCCCTCCTTCCCGTCACTCATACCTAGCCGGCCGCTATCCGCGGGGGCATGGTCCGCTTACGGACAGCTTGACACCTCTCAGACCGAGTAAGACTTTTGTATACAGAAGAGCCGCCTCGGGGAAAGGACGACCTTGATGGGCGACTTCGACGATCTGAAGACGGCCATCGAGGGGGAATTTCCGGGCTGGCAGGTCTGGCGCAGCGACGCCGGGCGCTGGTACGCCACCCGGAGCGGCGATCTGACGGACGCGCAACTGCAGGCGGGATGTGCGATGACGGTGGCCGCGGACGATCCGGCGGGGCTGCGCGAGCTGCTGCTCGAGCAGGCGCGCGGGGACGGGTGAGGCGGCCGCGGTGAGGCGTCGCGGGGAGCGGCGCGGCCCGGTCCGCAGGCGGGGGCGGACCGGGCCGGAACGCTCCGGTACGGAAGGTACCTGTGTCGCTGAGGTGACACAGGAATGGATCCCAGGGCGGCGGGGTCGGTGTCACCCCTGGGGCCAGGTAGACGTGACCGCATGGACGGCGCAATCGGCGCGACCCCTGACAAAGTGTCGTGCCGTCCATGCGGTCGCAAATCGTCCTCGCCCCGCCATGTGAGTTCGCCCGATCTCGGGGCACTCCTACAGGGAAACGGCATCAAGGCTGTTCCCGGGGACGGCCCCGGGCCCCGGATCCCGGGCGATGCGAGCGATGTGCGAGGAGGCCATGACGCCATGGCACGGGTGACGCGCGCGGAGATCGACCGGCTCGTCGGCGGCGACCACCACGATCCGCACGGCGTCCTCGGGGCGCATCCCGGCCGGGACGGGGTGACCGTCAGGGCGCTGCGCCCGCTGGCGGACAAGGTCGAGGTCGTCCTGCCGAACGGGGACCGGCACCCGCTGCGGCACTTCCACCAGGGCGTGTTCGCCGGGACGCTGCCGGAGTCGGCGTCGCTGGCCGGCGGCGGCGAGGACGAGGCGCCCCTCGCGGTCCCCGACTACCGGCTGGCGGTGACGTACCGGGACGGCATCGAGACCGTGCAGGACGACCCGTACCGGCACCTGCCGACGCTCGGCGAGCTCGACCTGCATCTGATCAGCGAGGGACGGCACGAGGAGCTGTGGCGGGCGCTGGGGGCGCGCGTGCGGACGTACGCGTCGGCGTTCGGACCGGTGTCCGGCACCGGGTTCGCCGTGTGGGCGCCGACGGCGCGGGGCGTGCGCGTGGTCGGCGACTTCAACCACTGGGACGGCCGCGCGCACCCGATGCGGTCGCTCGGGTCAACGGGCGTGTGGGAGCTGTTCGTCCCGGGCGTCGGCGACGGCATGTGCTACAAGTTCGAGATCCTCGGCGCGGACGGGCAGTGGCGCACCAAGGCCGACCCGATGGCGCAGCACACCGAGCGTCCCCCGGCGACGGCGTCGCGTATCTACACCTCGTCCTATGCGTGGGGCGACGGCGACTGGATGGGCGCCCGCAAGGAGCACGAGTGGGTGCACGAGCCAATGAGCGTGTACGAGGTGCACCTCGGCTCGTGGCGTCCCGGGCTCGACTACCGTGAGCTGGCGGAGGAACTGACCTCGTACGTGAAGGACATGGGGTTCACCCATGTGGAGTTCCTGCCGGTGGCGGAACACCCCTATGGGCCGTCCTGGGGCTACCAGGTGACGTCCTACTACGCGCCGACGTCCCGCTTCGGCACCCCCGACGACTTCCGGTACCTCGTCGACAAGCTGCACCAGGCCGGTATCGGCGTCATCATCGACTGGGTGCCCGCGCACTTCCCCAAGGACGAGTGGGCGCTGGCGCGCTTCGACGGCACCGCCCTGTACGAGCACGAGGACCCGGCCCGCGGCGAGCATCCCGACTGGGGCACGCTGGTGTTCAACTTCGGGCGCGCCGAGGTCCGCAACTTCCTGGTGGCGAACGCGTCGTTCTGGATCGAGGAGTTCCACGTCGACGGGCTCCGCGTAGACGCGGTCGCCTCGATGCTGTACCTGGACTACTCGCGCAACGAGGGCGAGTGGACGCCGAACGTCTACGGCGGCCGCGAGAACCTGGAGGCCATCTCGTTCCTCCAGGAGATGAACGCGACGGTCTACAAGCGCAACCCGGGCGTCCTCACCGTCGCGGAGGAGTCGACGGCCTGGCCGGGCGTGTCCCGCCCCACCCATCTCGGCGGCCTCGGCTTCGGGTTCAAGTGGAACATGGGCTGGATGCACGACACCCTGGAGTACCTCCGCCACGAGCCCGTGTTCCGGCACTACCACCACAACGAGATCACGTTCTCGCTGGTGTACGCGTTCGCGGAGAACTACGTCCTGCCGCTCTCACACGACGAGGTCGTCCACGGGAAGGGGTCGCTGCTCAGCAAGATGCCGGGCGACACCTGGCAGCGGTTCGCGGGGCTGCGCGCCCTGCTCGCCTACATGTGGTCGCACCCCGGCAAGCAGCTGCTGTTCATGGGCCAGGAGTTCGGGCAGGGCGCCGAATGGGCGGAGGAGCGCCCGCTCGACTGGTGGCTGCTCGACAACGCCGCCGAAGGGGCGCTGCATCTCGGGCTGCAGAAGCTCGTCCGCGAGCTCAACCGCGCCTACCGCGCGGAGCCCGCGCTGTGGTCCCGCGACAGCGACCACGAGGGGTTCCGCTGGATCGACGGCAACGACGCCGGCGGCAACACCCTGTCCTACCTGCGGTACGGGACGTCCAAGGACGACGCCGAGCCGCCGGTGATGGCCTGCGTCGTCAACTTCGCCGGCACCCCGCACGAGGACTACCGCATCGGCCTGCCCAAGGAGGGCGGGTGGCGAGAGGTCGTCAACACCGACGCCTACGAGTACGGCGGCAGTGGCGTCGGGAACCTCGGCCGCGTCGAGGCGGCCGCCGAGCCGTGGCACGGGCTGGAGGCCTCCGCCGTGCTGCGCGTCCCGCCGCTCGGCGCCGTGTGGCTCGTCCCGGAGTGATCGGGCTCTAGGGTGGCGCCATGAGCGCCGCGCAGCACCTGCACATCGTCCCGTCCGAGTTCCTGGTGGAGCATCTGCCGAACGCGACGTTCCCCGAGGACGACGAGTGGATCGCGCTGGTCCGCGCCCCCGAGGGCCTGACCGTCGTGCGGGAGGCGTCGCCGTTCACCGAGGCGGAGCGCTGGGTCGGCTTCTACGGCGACGCCGGCCACGGCCTCGACCTGCCCGGCATGCTCGCCGCGGTCGTCGGGCCGCTCGCGGACGCCGGCGTGCCGGTGTTCGTCGCCTCCACCTACCACGCCGACCTCGTCCTGGTGCCGGACCACCGGCTGAAGGACGCGGCGCAGGCCCTCCGCGACGCCGGCCACCGCGTCTCGGACCGCTGACCCGGGCCGGCGCTGACCGGGGAGCCGCGGATCAGCGCCGTTCGAGGCGGTCGATGAGCCAGCGGGGTCCGGTGACGTGCGCGCCGGCCGCCTCGCAGCGGGAGCGCAGCCCCCGGTCCGCCGTCACGACCAGGTACTCGGTGTCGGGCTCCGCGTCCCGGACGAGGTCGACGATGCGGTCGTCGCCGCTGCCCGCCGCCGCCACGACCCGCACGCCGTCCACCGGCTCGTCCGCCACCGGCCGCGCCGCCCCCTCGACGACCAGCACGACCTCCGGGTAGCAGCGGTCGAACGCGACGGGGCCGGGCGGCAGCCCCTGGACGCCCTCGCCGAGCACCGCCAGCGCGTCGCGGAGCCGGGCGTTGGCGCCCGCCCGGTCCTTCCACCAGCCGTCCGGCCGGGACCCGACGACGTTCGCGCCGTCCACCACGAGCACCAGGCCCTTCATCGCCTCCCGCAGCAGCGGCCACGACCTCTCGAACGGCGCGAACAGCTTGCGGTCCTCGACCTCCTCCTCGCGGACCCACTCGGCGCGGCGTGTCTCCCGCGACGCCGGCTTCACGTGCACCTTCTCGTCGAGCGCCCCGATCACGGACGTGAACGCCCAGCCGCCGTGGTCCTCGATGCGGGTACCGCGCACGCGCACGAGCCCGGTGTCGAGCGTGCACTCCTCGCCCGTCTCGCGCAGGGCGCCGGTCACCGGGTCCTCATGGCTGTGCGTGGCGCCGCCGAACATCCCCCACGTGCCGCCGCCGAGACCCCACCAGGCGCGCTGCTGCAGCAGGATCCACATCTGGCCTTCCGCGTCGCGGTGGTAGGCCAGCAGGCCCGCCGCGCCGTACCGTCCCCAGTGCGTGTGCCCCAGGTCGCAATCGGCCCAGCCGTCCCCATCGCCCATGGAGCGACGATATCCGCTCGGTGACGCAAGTACGGTGGTGCCGTCGTTCGGGGGGCCGACCCTGGTCCCCCATGCCGGAGGAAGCCGAAGATGCCCGTTCAGCCCCTCGTCCCCGACGATCCCCGCGAGATCGGCCGCTACCGGCTGACCGGACGGCTTGGCGAGGGCGGCCAGGGCGTCGTCTACCTCGGCGAAGGGCCGTCCGGGGAGCGCGTCGCGGTGAAGGTCCTGAAGAACGCCGACGCGCGGGCCCGCGAGCGCTTCGCCCGGGAGATGGCGGCGGCGCGGCAGGTCGCGCCGTTCGCCACCGCCGCGGGGCTCGACTCGTCCGCCGAGGGCCCGCTCCCCTACGTGGCCAGCGAGTTCGTCGACGGTCCTTCGCTGCAGGAGCGCGTCGCGGACGCGGGCCCGCTGCGCGGCGGGGACCTGCAGCGGCTGGCGGTCAACACCGCGAGCGCGCTGGCCGCGATCCACGCCGCCGGGATCGTGCACCGCGACCTCAAGCCCGCCAACGTGCTCCTCGGTCCGGACGGCCCCCGCGTCGTCGACTTCGGGATCGCCCGCGCGATCGACGCCGAGACCCGCACGCAGATGGTCGGCACCCCCGCCTACTTCGCCCCCGAGTGGCTGCGCGACCGTCCGCCGACGGTGAAGTCGGACGTGTTCGCGTGGGCGGGCACCATGGTGTTCGCGGCGACGGGGCGGCCGCCGTTCGCCGGCGCGGTGACGGTCGAGGCGATGATGCACCGGATCGCCACCGCCGACCCCGACCTCACCGGGGTCCCGGATACGCTGCGCCCACTGCTCTCCGAGTGCCTCGCCAAGGACCCGGGCCGCCGCCCGTCCTCCCGCGACCTCGCGATGCGGCTGATCGATCCCACGACGCGTCCCGCGCCGGACGTCACCCGGCCGCAGGCGCCCTATGGGGGTCCGCCGGTGCCGGTGCCCCCGGCCCCAGGCCCGAACGCCGGCGGGGGCGCGTCCCCGTCCGGGCCGGCCACGGACCCGTTCGCGCCGCGCAACCTCACGCAGCCGCACCCGCAGCCGCCGGTCCCCGGACCGCCGCCGCCCGCCCATGACGGGCGCGGTCACGGCAGGAGCACCCGGGTCATCGTCGCGGCGGCGGCCGCGGTCGCCATCGCGTGCGCGACGGCCGTCATCCTGCTGACCAAGAGCGGGGACTCCGACACGCCGGTCACCGCGTCGTCGCACGGCTCGCCGGCACAGAACTCTTCGTCCGCCTCCCCGTCCCCGTCCGGCGGCGGGAACGGCTCGGGCGGGGCCGGCGGGTCGCTGCCCGCGGCGTTCGGCGGGACGTGGGAGGGCACGCTGACGCAGCAGGGCGGCATCACCATCGGCGACGTCAGCACCACGGTGACGGTGCACCTGACCGGCGGGAGCGACGGCGGGACGGCCGAGTACCTCCGGTGGGGCTGCCAGACCCGGCTGAAGGTGTCCAGCGTGTCAGGTTCCAAGGTCGACTTCGACGAGACGACGATACGCAGCACCGGGAGCGAGGGGTTCTGCACGGGCGGGCCGGTGTCGCTGGAGCAGGTGTCCGGCGGCCTGCGGTACACCTCGACCGGCATCGGCACCACGTCGGGGACGCTCCACAAGATCGGCTGATCCGATCCCGGTGACGAAGGGCACAGTGCCGCGCGGACGGTACGCCGAATAACATTCGGTGCGAGACGTCGCATGATCAGGGGAGACACGAGTTGAGCGTCGAGGCGGAACCGGCGGCCTTCGGGGAGACCGCGCGGATGTGGGACACCCTGACGGGCGCCGAGCTGATCCAGGCCATGGCCGACGGTGCGTTCCCTCAGATCTCCGACATCAACGATTACATCGGGCAGGTCATCACGGCCGCCGAGCCCGGTCGCGTCGACATCGCCTGGACGCCGGCCGAGAAGCTGTGCAACCCCGGCGGCACCGTGCACGGCGGCTACATCGCCATGATCCTCGACAACGCCGTCTGCCTCGCCGGCAGCAGCACCTGCGAGCACTTCATGCCGATGCTCACGCTCAACCTCAACATCGACTACCTGCGCGGCGTCCGCGCGGGCGAGACCTACACGGTCACCGGGACGTGCGTGCACCCCGGCAGGACCCGGATGGTCGCCAACGCCGTCATCAGCGACGCGCAGGGCCGTCCCCTCGCGCAGGCGTCGGCCAGCGTCCTGCCGAACAAGGCCTTCGCCCGCAAATAGGGCCGGCGCTCCTCCTCGCGGCGGAGGGCGCGCGGGACCCGGGGCGGACCGGGCGCCCGCGGGCGAACGCATAGGCTGGGGCCATGGTGGATCCCGGAACCGTCGTCAACGTCATCAAGCAGGCCCGGGACCGGCGGACGGCACCGCTGATCCTGGAGCTGGACCTCACCGAGGGGATCGTGGAGACCGCGCCCGCGGACCCCATCTCGGCGATCATGTCCATGCGCCGGACGAATTTGCGCGACGTGCTCGACGGGCTGCGCCGCGCCCGCTCCGACCACCGGGTGAAGGCGCTGGTGGTGAAGGTGACCGGCGGCGTCGGGCTGGCCCTCGCGCAGGAGCTGCGCGAGGCCGTCGCGGCGCTGCGCGACGCCGGCAAGCTCACCGTCGCCTGGGCCGAGACGTTCGGCGAGGGCGGCCACGGCACCGTCCCGTTCTACCTCGCCACCGGGTTCGACAAGGTGTACCTGCAGCCGACCGGCGAGGTCGGGCTGACCGGCGTCGCGCTGGAGGAGCCGTTCTTCGCGGGCGCGCTGGAGAAGGCGGGCGTGCGGCCCCGGTTCGCCAAGCGGTACGAGTACAAGACCATGGCGAACACCTTCATGGAGAAGGCGTACACGCCCGAGCACGAGGAGTCGTCGCGGCGGCTCGTCACGTCCCTCGGCGAGCAGATCACCGCGGGCATCGCCGCCGCCCGCGACCTGCCCGAGGACAAGGTCCGCGACCTGACGGACCGCGGCCCGCTGCTCGCCGGCGAGGCGCTGGAGGAGGGCCTCGTCGACCACCTCGGCTACCGCGACGAGGTGTACGCGTTCCTGCGCAAGGAGTTCGGCGCGGACGCGCAGCTGCGCTACGTCTCCCGCTACAACCGGACGCACGGCCTCGCCCGCCGCATCCCGCAGCCGGGCCGCCAGGACGTCGTCGCGCTGATCAACGGGCAGGGCCCGATCCGGCTCGGCCGCTCCGGCCGCGGCGGACCGCTGCCGAACTCCGGCCCCGCGATGGGCTCCGACACCGTCGGCGCCGCGTTCCGCGCCGCCGTGAAGGACGACCGGGTCAAGGCGATCGTGTTCCGCGTCAACAGCCCCGGCGGGTCGGCCGTCGCGTCCGACGCGATCTGGCGCGAGGTCGTCCTCGCCCGCCGCGCCGGCAAGCCGGTGGTGGTCTCGATGGGGAACGTCGCCGCGTCCGGCGGCTACTACGTCTCGATGGCCGCCGACACGATCGTCGCGCAGCCCGGCACCATCACCGGCTCGATCGGCGTCGTCGTCGGCAAGGCCGTGGTGAACGACCTGCTCGACCGGATCGGCATCGGCCTCGGCTCGGTCGCGGACGGCGACCACGCCCGCATGTTCAGCGCCACCAAGGACTTCAGCGACTCCGAGTGGGAGCGCATCAACGCCTCTCTCGACAAGATCTACGACGACTTCACCGCGAAGGTCGCGCAGGGCCGCGAGCTGTCCCGCGAGCGCGTCCACGAGCTGGCCCGCGGCCGGGTCTGGACCGGCGCCGACGCCCGCGACCGCGGCCTCGTCGACGAGCTCGGCGGCATCGACACGGCGCTCGAGCTGGCCCGCAAGAAGGCGGGGCTGCCCGCGGACGCGCCCGTCCGCTCCTACCCGCACACCTCGCCGCTGGAGCGGCTGCGCCCGCCGGAGTCCAGCGAGGACCGCACCGCCGCGTCCGCCCGGTTCGACGGATGGGGCTCGCTCGGCGGCCTCGCCGCCCGCCTCGGCCTCCCGTCCGCCGGCCCGCTGACCCTGCCCGGCACCTGGGAGATCCGCTGACCCCCTCCGATTTCGTCGAGGCGGTCGCGGGGTTCGCCACCGGGGTCGTGGTGCTGACCGTCCGGGACGGCCGCGACGACCTCGGCACGACGGTGACCTCGTTCATGTCGGTGTCGCTGGAGCCGCCGATGGTGCTGGCCGGCGTGGCGTCGTCGTCCTACCTGGCCGAGGTGCTGTCCCGCACGGACCGGTGGGCGGCGACGGTCCTCGGCGCGGGCCAGCGCGCCCTCGCCGGCCGGTTCGCCGCCGAGGGCCGCCCGAGCGCCCGCCTTCTGCTCGCCAGTGAGCCGCACCACCGCGGCGAGGCGTCCGGCGCCCTGATCCCCGATTCGGGCGTCACGGCCCTCGAATGCGAGACCCGGCAGCGCATCGAGGCCGGCGACCACACCCTTTTCACCGCCGAAGTCCTCACCACGGACTACGTCGCCCGCGATCAGAAACCGCTCATAAGAGTCAACCGCCGCTATCTTGGGGGCGAATAAGGTGCCGGATCGCGATGATGGCGACATGACGACGAACGAACTTGCATTCCAGCGACTCCTGTCGCTCGATGACTATCTCGCGCTGGACGAGGACGTCCAGCGCGACAACGAAGTCGTCGAGGGCCGCCTGGTGCCCCGGGAACCGCGCAGCCGACCGCACCAGAAGACGGCGTTCCGGCTCGCCAACGCCTTCGAGGCCGCGGTGCTCAAGTACAAGGCGTCCCCCTCAGGGGAACCGGCCACGTGCTACGAGATCAACACGGAGGTGCCGCTTCAGCTGCGGGAGGTCCCGCTGACGGTCCGCATACCCGATGCGATCGTGCACCGCTGCCGCGGGCAGTTCGAGATGCTCGAGGCGCAGGACGCGGTCATCGTCGCGGAGGTGGTCTCGCGCTGGCCGGTTTCGCGGGACCGTATCCACAAAATGGGCGAATACGCCAAAGCACTTATCCCGCACTACCTGATCGTCCAGTTCGATGAACTGGGTGCGACCATCGTCGAGCACTACGCCCCGATAGGAACGGATACGTCCTATTCGAGGGTCGGTATCGCTCACCGGGACCGCGATATATGGGCGCTCAATGTGACCATACCGTTCGAAATCCAGATCGGGTGGCCCGACCTCGCGGTGGCCATGCCCGCCTGACGGTCAGATTCGGTGGCCGGCCTTCCAGACGACGTGGGTCTGCGGGACGCCGGGGCGGTAGGCGAGATGGACGTGGGACGGGGCGTCCAGCACGTGGACGTCCGCGCGCGCGCCGACGGCGAGATGGCCGACGTCGGTCCGGCGCAGGGCGCGGGCCCCGCCGGCGGTGGCGGACCAGACGGCCTCGGCCGGAGTCATGCGCATGTCGCGGACGGCCACGGCGATGCAGAACGCCATGCTGGAGCTGTAGCAGGAGCCGGGGTTGCAGTCGGTGGCGAGGGCGACGGTGGCGCCGGCGTCGAGGAGCCGGCGGGCGTCCGGGTAGGGCTGGCGGGTGGCGAACTCGACGCCCGGCAGCAGCGTCGCGACGGTCCGGGACGAGGCGAGCGCGTCCACGTCGGCGTCGCCGAGGAACGTGCAGTGGTCGGCGGACGCGGCGTCGAGCTCCACGGCGAGGCGGACGCCGGGGCCCTCGGTGAGCTGGTTGGCGTGCAGCCGGGGCATGAGCCCGGCCTTGATCCCGGCCTCCAGCACCTCGCGGGCCTGGTCGGCGTCGAACGCGCCCCGCTCGCAGAACACGTCCACCCAGCGGGCGTGGGGCGCGCACACGGCGAGCATGTCCGTGGCGGCCAGCCGGGCGTAGCCGGCGGCGTCGTCGCCGTACTCGGACGGGACGACGTGCGCGCCGAGGTAGGTGACCTCGTCGGCGACCTCGGCGGCGATGCGGACGGCGCGCTCCTCCTGGTCGACCGTGAGGCCGTAGCCGGACTTGCACTCGACGGTGGTCGTCCCCTGCCGCGCCATCTCGCCGACCAGGCGGCGGAGGTTGCCGCGCAGGTCGTCGTCGGACGCGGCGCGGGTGCGTTCGACGGTGGTGCGGATGCCTCCGGCGGCGTAGGGGCGGCCGCTCATCCGGGCGGCGAACTCCTCGGCGCGCTCGCCGGCGAAGACGAGGTGGGCGTGGGAGTCCACGAAGCCGGGCAGGACGACGCGTCCGGCGGCGTCGAAGGCCTCGTCGGCGGCGGGGGCCTCGGCCGCCGGGCCCGTCCAGGCGACGGCGCCGTCCTCGATCACCAGCGCGGCGTCCCGGACGATGCCGAGGGGCCCGTCGCCCCGGCCCGGGTCGTTGGTGACCAGTTCCCCGATGTTGGTGATGGCGGTGCTCAAGCGGGCTCCTCGCGGGTGGCGGACTCGACGGCGGCGGCCAGCGCGGCGGGCACGTCGTCGACCAGCAGGTGCCGGCCGTCGTGCACGATCTGGCGTCCGGACACGACGACGTCCCGGACGTCGGCGGCGGTGGCGGCGAACACGGCGGCCTCGGCGGCGTGCGCGCGGCCCGCGCCGGCGGTGCGAACGGAGTCGAGCGCGACCGTGACGAGGTCGCAGTACGCGCCGGGTTCGAGGCGCCCCGCCTCGGGCCAGCCGAGCGCGTGGTGGCCGCTGGACGTGGCGGCGGCGAGCAGCTCGCCGGCGGTCCAGTGGCCGCGGACGCGGGTGCGGAGACGTTCGTCCAGCTCGACGGCGCGGGCCTCCTCGAACAGGTCGATGGCGGCGTGCTGGTCGGAGCCGAGGCAGATGGGCGCGCCCGCGTCGGCGAGGCGCCGGGCGGGGCCGATGCCGTCGGCGAGGTCGCGCTCGGTGGTCGGGCACATGCACACGCCGGTCGTGGTGGCGCCGAGCAGGCCGATGTCGTCATCGGTGAGGTGGGTGGCGTGGACGGCGGTGCTGAGCGGGCCGAGGGCGCCCGCCTCGGCGAGCAGCCGCGCGGGCGTGACGCCGTACGCGTCGAGGCACGCGGTGTTCTCGGCGGGCTGCTCCGACAGATGGACGTGCAGCGGCGCGCGGTGCTCCTTCGCCCAGGACGCGACGGCCCGCACCTGCTCGCGGGGCACCGCGCGGACCGAGTGGATCGCGGCGCCGACGCGGGCGTGCGGCCTGTCCGCCTTGTCGGTCTGCTCGTAGAGGGTGTCGACGCGGCGGGCCCAGTTCCCGGCGCTGCCGTCGCCGAACCGCAGCTGCGGGCCCTTGAGCGGCTCGCCGATGCCGCCGGTGAGGTAGCAGGTGTCCAGCAGCGTGATCCGGATGCCGGCGTCGGCGGCGGCCGCGATCAGCGCCTCCCCCATCGCGTTCGGCGCGTCGTAGGGGGCCCCGCCGGGACGGTGGTGCAGGTAGTGGAACTCGCCGACGCAGCTGATCCCGGCGAGCGCCATCTCCGCGAACACCGCTCTGGCCAGCGCCCGGTAGGAGGCGGGGTCGAGGCGGTCGGCGACCTCGTACATCTGGTCGCGCCACGTCCAGAACGTCCCTCTGTTCATCTGGACACGGGAGCGGAGGGCGCGGTGGAACGCGTGCGAGTGCGCGTTCGCGAGGCCCGGCAGGGTCAGGCCGGGCAGGTGCCGGGCGTGCGGCGGGGCCGGGACGCCGCGCGTGAGGCTGGTGATCCGCTCGCCGTCGGCCTCGATGAGGACGTCGGCCGCCACCCCGTCTCCGAGCCAGGCGAACTGGGCATGCCAGCGCATATCTGGTTCCCTACCCCCGGGCCAGGTCGTCCAGTACCGCCGCGAGGGCCTCGACCCCGGCGAGGCAGTCGGCGGTCTCGGCGTGCTCGGCGGGCGCGTGCGAGACGCCGGTCGGGTTGCGGACGAACAGCATCGCGGTCGGCAGCCGCGCGGACAGGACGCCGGCGTCGTGGCCCGCGCCGGTCGGCAGCACGGGCGCGCCGCCCAGCGCTCCGGCCACCCGGTCGCGCAGCGCCAGGTTGAAGTCGACGATCTCGGTGTAGGACTCCTCGGCGAGCTCCACCGCCACCCGGTGCGGGCGGGCGGCCTCGCGCGCCGCGGCGCCGACCTCGGCCACGGTCCTGCGGACGGCGTCGTCGGCGGGCCCGCGCGCGTCGAGCCAGGCGGTGACGGACGACGCGATCGCGTTCACCCCGCCCGGGACGACCCGGACCTTCCCGACCGTCGCCACCGTCCCGTTGCGCTCGGCGGCGTCGCGGGCGGCGAGGACCATCCCGGCGAACGGGATCATCGGGTCGCGGCGGTCGGCGAGCGCGGTCGTCCCGGCGTGGTTGCCCTCGCCCGCGAACTCCAGCCGCCACCGCCCGTGCGGGACGATCGAGCTCGCGACGCCGACCGGTTCGCGGAGCGCCCGCCCCTGCTCGACGTGCAGCTCGACGTAGCAGCCGACGCGTCCGAGCAGCTCCTCGTCGGGCCCGATGGCGTCCGGATCGAGCCCGGCGCCATGGAGCACCTCGGCGAACGTGCGGCCGTCCCCGTCGGTGAGCCCCCGCGCCCGGGCCGGATCGATCGCGCCGGCGAGCAGCCGCGAACCGAGGCAGGCCACCCCGAACCGGGCGCCCTCCTCCTCGGCGAACGCCGCGATCCCGATGGGCCGCCGCGGCGTCGCGCCGCGCTCGCGCAGCAGGTCGACCGCGGCGAACGCGGACACGATCCCGAGCGGCCCGTCGAACGCGCCGCCGCCGGGCACGGAGTCCAGATGGCTGCCGGTGAGCACCGCCCTGTGCCCCCGATCGACCCGCGGCTCGCCCTCGCCCTCCTCGGGACGCCACCAGGCGATCATGTTGCCGTTGCGGTCGTGCTCCAGGGCCAGGCCGCGCCGGCGCGCCTCGTCGGCGAACCAGGCGCGGCACTCCAGCTCCGGCGGCGTCCACGCGAACCGGTGGTACCCGCCCGTATCCGCGTCCCGCCCGACAGGCAGCAGCGCCCGCCACATCTCCTCGAACCCCAACACCCCTCCTCACCCGAACCTCGTTGACTTGCGGCGAGTCGTCGTTATGGACGCCTTCATAACGACGACTCGCCGCAAGTCAACGCATGGGGATGCGGACGCCGCGGGCGGCGGCGACCTCGGCGGCGCGGTCGTAGCCGGCGTCGACGTGGCGCATCACGCCGGTGCCGGGGTCGTTGGTCAGGACGCGCCGGAGCTTCTCGCCCGCGAGGGCCGTCCCGTCGGCGACGCAGACCTGCCCGGCGTGGATGGAGCGGCCGATGCCGACGCCGCCGCCGTGGTGGATCGACACCCACGTCGCGCCGGACGCGGTGTTGAGCAGGGCGTTCAGCAGCGGCCAGTCGGCGATCGCGTCGGAGCCGTCCTTCATGCCCTCGGTCTCCCGGTACGGGCTGGCGACGGAACCGCAGTCGAGGTGGTCGCGGCCGAGCACGATCGGGGCGCTGATCTCGCCGCGCGCGACGAGGTCGTTGAAGACCTCGCCGGCCTTGTCGCGCTCGCCGTAGCCGAGCCAGCAGATCCGCGACGGCAGGCCCTGGAAGTGCACCCTCTCCCCCGCCATCCGGATCCACCGGGTCAGCGGCTCGTTGTCGGGGAACAGATCGAGGATGGCCTTGTCCGTCCGGGCGATGTCCTTGGGGTCGCCGGACAGCGCCGCCCACCGGAACGGGCCCTTGCCCTCGCAGAACAGCGGCCGGATGTAGGCGGGGACGAACCCGGGGAACTCGAACGCGCGCGCGTAGCCGGCGAGCTGCGCCTCGCCGCGGATCGAGTTGCCGTAGTCGAAGACCTCGGCGCCCGCGTCCTGGAACCCGACCATCGCCTCGACGTGCCGCGCCATCGACGTGCGGGCCTTGGCGGTGAAGCCTTCGGGGTCCTTGCCGCGCTCGGCGGCCATGTCGTCGAACGCGACGCCGCTCGGCAGGTACATCAGCGGGTCGTGCGCGCTGGTCTGGTCGGTGACGATGTCGATCGGCGCGCCGCGCCGCAGCAGCTCGGGGACGACGTCGGCGGCGTTGCCGAGCACCGCGATCGACAGCGGCCGCCGGGCCGCCCTCGCCTCCTCGGCGAGGCGCAGCGCGTCGTCGAGCGAGTCGGCCTTGACGTCGCAGTACCGGTGCTCGACGCGGCGCTCGATGCGGGACGGGTCGCACTCGACGCAGATCGCGACGCCGCCGTTCATCGTGACGGCGAGCGGCTGCGCGCCGCCCATGCCGCCGAGCCCGGCGGTCAGCGTGATCGTCCCGGCGAGCGTCCCGCCGAACCGCTTCTCGGCGACGGCCGCGAACGTCTCGTAGGTGCCCTGCAGGATGCCCTGCGTGCCGATGTAGATCCACGACCCGGCGGTCATCTGGCCGAACATCGTCAGCCCGAGCGACTCCAGCCGGCGGAACTCCTCCCAGGTCGCCCACTGCGGCACCAGGTTGGAGTTGGCGATCAGCACGCGCGGCGCCCACTCGTGCGTCCGGAAGATCCCGACCGGCTTGCCGGACTGGACGAGCAGCGTCTCGTCGCCCTCCAGGTCCGCCAGCGAGCGGACGATGCCGTCGAAGGCGTCCCAGCTGCGGGCGGCCCGCCCCGACCCGCCGTAGACGACGAGGTCGTCGGGGTGCTCGGCCACCTCGGGGTCGAGGTTGTTCTGGATCATGCGGAGGGCGGCCTCCTGCGGCCAGCCCTTCGCGGCGGTGAGCGTCGTGCCGCGCGGCGCGCGAACGGGTCGGGGACCGGACATGTGCGGGCTCCTTAGGAGAGGGGGCCGGTGACGGATTCGGCGGCGGCGACGAGCGAGCCGTCCCGGACCATGGCGGCCGCGGCGGCGATCTCGGGCGCGAGGTAGCGGTCCGGGCCGGGCGGCGGGACGGCCTCGCGCAGCTTCGCGACGACGGCGCCGGTCGCGGGCCCTGGCCGCAGCGGGCTGCGCAGGTCCAGCGCCCGCGCGGCGGTGAGGATCTCGATCGCGACCACCTGCGCGAGGCCGTCCACGGCGCGGCGCAGTTTGCGCGCCGAGTTCCAGCCCATGGACACGTGGTCCTCCTGCATCGCCGAGCTCGGGATGGAGTCGGCGGACGCGGGGGCGGCGAGCCGCTTCAGCTCCGAGACGATCGCGGCCTGCGTGTACTGGGCGATCATGTGGCCGGAGTCGACGCCGGGGTCGTCGGCGAGGAAGGCGGGCAGCCCGGACGAGCGGCCCTTGTCGAGCATCCGGTCGGTGCGCCGCTCCGACATCGACGCGACGTCCGCGGTCGGGATGGCGAGGAAGTCGAGCACGTAGGCGATCGGCGCGCCGTGGAAGTTGCCGTTCGACTCGACCCGCCCGTCCGGCAGCACCACCGGGTTGTCGACGGCGGACGCCAGCTCCCGCGCCGCCACCAGCTCGGCGTGCGCGAGGGTGTCCCGGGCGGCGCCGTTGACCTGCGGCGAGCAGCGCAGCGAGTAGGCGTCCTGGACGCGGGTGCAGTCGGGGCCGCGGTGCGACTCCATGATCTGCGAGTCGGCGAGCAGCGCCCGCAGGTTGGCGGCCGACGCGGCCTGCCCCGGATGCGGGCGCAGCGCCTGCAGGTCGGCGGCGAACACCCGGTCGGTGCCGAGCAGCGCCTCGACGCTCATCGCGGCGGCGACGTCGGCGGCGGTCAGCAGCCGGTGCAGGTCGTGGAGGGCGAGGACGAGCATGCCGAGCATGCCGTCCGTCCCGTTCAGCAGGGCGAGGCCCTCCTTGGCGCCCAGCATGACCGGGGCGATGCCGTGCTCGGCGAGCACCTCGGCCGCCGGACGCAGTTCGCCGGCCGCGTCCCGCACCTGACCCTCACCGATCAGCGCCAGCGCGACGTGCGCGAGCGGCGCGAGGTCGCCGGAGCAGCCGAGGCTCCCGTGCTCGAACACCTGCGGCGTGATCCCGGCGTTCAGCAGCGCGGCGAGGGTCCGCGCGGTGACGGGCTGCACGCCCGTCCGGCCGGTCGCGAGGGTGTGCAGCCGCAGCAGCATCAGCGCCCGGACGACCTCCCGCTCCACCTCGGCGCCCGACCCGGCGGCGTGCGACCGGACGATGTTGAGCTGCAGCTGAGCCCGCATCTCCGGCGGGATGTGCCGGGTCGCGAGCGCCCCGAACCCCGTCGAGACCCCGTAGACCGGCAGCGGGCGCGACGACAGCTCCTCGATGTGCGCCCGTGACTCCCCGATCAGCGTCAGCGCCTCGTCGGTCAGCGACACCTCCGCGCCGTCCCGTGCCACCGCCACGACCTGATCGAACGCCAGCGGATCCGGACCGACCCGAACACTCGTGTCTCCCATGACGAAACCCATACCCACGATTCCACCCGGCGGAGGGCGCCGCGGGGAGGGCCGGGCGGCCGGATCCGTCTCAGATACGAGACAATGCGCGCATGAGCCAGGTCCCCGCCGCCCGCCGCGCGCTGGCGGTGCTGCGCCTGCTGGCCGCCGCGCCGGGACCGCTGCCCGCGTCCGCGATCGCCCGCGCCCTGGACCTGCCCCGTTCCAGCACCTACCACCTGCTCACCGCGATGGAAGAGGACGGCTTCGTCACCGCCATCCCCGAGGAGCGGCGCTGGGGCCTCGGCGTCGCCGCGTTCGAGATCGGCTCGGCCTACCTGCGCCACGAGCCCCTCGAACGGCTCGCGCGCCCCCTGCTGCGCCGCCTCGTCGACCGCGTCGGCGAGATCGCCCAGCTCGGCGTCCTGCACGGCGCCGAGACCCTCTACCTGCTCAAGGAGCAGCCGCCCCGGCACGCCACGCTCGTCACCGACGTCGGCGTCCGGATGCCCGCCCAGCTCACCGCGAGCGGCCTGTCGCTGCTCGCGCACCTGCCGCCCGCGCAGGTCAGGGCCCTGTTCCCGAGGTACCCGGGACGCTTCGTGACCCGCACCGGGCGCGGCCCGGCGTCGCTGCGCGAGCTGCGCCGCGTGCTCGCCGAGGACGCCCGGCGCGGCTGGTCGGCCGAGGACGGCTACATCACCGAGGGCTTCGCCAGCATCGCAGCCTGCGCGTTCGACCACACCGGCCACCCGACCGCCGCGGTCACCCTCACCTTCCGCCGCGATCGCCACCCGCCTGAGACCTGGCCCGCCCTGGCCGCCGACATCCGCACCGCCGCGAACTCGCTCACCACCCGCCTGACCGGACGTCCCCCGGCCCTCTGACCCGGTCGCTCGGCCTCGGCGAGGGCTCCGAGGGCTCAGCAGGCTTCGGCGAGGCGGCGCCGGGAGCGGAGGGAGGCGAGCTGGAGGCGGCGCTCGGGCGCCACCGCCGCGTACTCCTCGCCCACGACGTGCATGCCGCGGCGTTCGGCGAGCGCGGCGAGCGCGTCGTCGGCGAGGGCCAGGACCTGCAGGCGGTGCCGCAGGGCGACGGCGTCCAGGTCGTGGACGAGGGCCTGGTCGAGGCGGTCGAGGGCCTCGCCCGACCGGCGCCAGACGCCGCCGGTCTCGCCCGCGAAGGCGCCGATCAGTGCGTCCAGGGAGAGCGCCATCCTGGCCGTGACGGCGTGCAGCGTCCGCTCGGCCTGCGGCGGGACGGCGGGCGGGGCGGCGGCGATCTCGCGGACGTGGCCGGTGACGGTGGTCAGCGTCATCAGCGTCTCGGCGTCCAGGTGCCCCGATCCGCCGGTCGGGCGGCGGACGATCGGCCGCAGGACGGCGTTCAGCCGGAACAGCGCCTGGTCGACGGCGCGGGACGCGCTGGTCAGCGGGACGTCCCCGGGCCGCCAGGGGTGCGCGCCGACCGCCGCGACCAGGTCGCGGACGGCCGACAGGTGCCCGCGGACCGCCTCGTCGATCATCCTGCGGGTGCCGACGGGCAGCAGCACCAGCCCGACCAGCACGGCCGTGAGGGCGCCCACCATGTTCTCGGCGAGGCGCAGCAGGATCAGCGAGCTGCTGAAGTCCGTCGTGAACGCGTACAGCTGGACGAGCGCGACGACCAGCCCGATGACCCACCAGGTGTAGTGCGAGGCGATCGCGTACGCGCCGACCGTCAGCCCGGCGACCACCAGCAGCAGGCTGATCCACGGGTGCGCGGCGCCGAGCAGCTCGAACGATGCGACGCCGAGCGCGCCGCCGGCGACCGTGCCGAGCGCGCGCTGCCAGGTCTTGCGGACGCGCTCGTGCGTGGTATTCGTGCCGGTGAAGATGATCATGACGCCGATCGCGGCCCAGTAGAACCGCCGCCCGCTGATCAGGTCGCCGATCGGCACCGCGATCGAGATCGCCACCGCCACCTGCAGGGCGGTCCGCAGGTGCGGGGAGACCCGCAGCCGCCGCCATGGCCCGCCCGAGGCGAGGAGCCGCTCGGCGACCGGCCCGGACCCGAGGACGGTGTGCCCGGCGCTCAGCACGACCGGCGACTGGAACGGCGCCGCGTCGCCCTTGTCCGGCGCGGCCCGCCCGGCGTCCACCCATGTGCGCGACGTCCTGGACAGGTCGGTCAGCAGCACGGCCAGGTGGTGGACGAGCGAGGAGGTCCGCACGTCGGCGGCCGGGCCGCTCGCGCGCCGCGCGTCCAGCCAGCCGACGAGGTCGCGGGCCGCGCGCTCGTCGAACTCCTCTCCGGCGGCGCCCGCGGAGTAGGAGCGGAGCGCGGCGGTGACGCGGGCGCGCAGGCCGGCCGGCGGGTCGAGGTCGTCCAGCTCCCGGACGGCCCGGCCGACGGCCTGCACGACCAGTTCGGTCTCGAACAGGAGCCGGTGCAGGCGCTCGGCCTCACCGGTGGTGCCGGGCTGGGCGAGGAGTCCGTCGGCGACCAGCGCGGACTCGTTCAGCCGGGCCTGCCGGCGGCGGAGCCGGCGCAGCGCGCGCTCGCGGGCCGCACCGGCGTCCGGCGCGTCCAGCAGGTCCGCGGCGGCGCGGGTCACGTCGGCGGCGCAGGCGAGGAACGCGCGCTGGATCCGCGCCAGCGCCCGGGCGGGCGCGGGCCGGCACAGCGCGAGCCGGGCGGCGATCGAGGCCGCGAGGCCCGCCGCGGCGATCGCGGCGAGCGGCCCGAACTCGGTCAGCGGCATCGGCAGCAGCAGGCCGCTCAGGTATCCGGCGAACAGGACGGCGCCCGCGTCGTTGCCCCAGGGCGCGAAGCGGGCCGCGTAGAACTGCGCGAACAGCACCGGGACCAGCGCCGCCAGCCCGAGGAACCGGTGCGGGTGCAGCGTCATGCTCAGGTAGAGCGCCGCGGTGAACGGCGCGTAGACGACGGCCGCGCGGGCCGTCGCGCGTCCCGTGCCGTTGTCGGCGATCAGCAGCGAGGTGAGCATGGCGGGCAGCGCGCCGAGCACCAGCCCGATGAACGCGGGTTCGCCGAGGGCGTGGGCGACGCCGTGGCCCGCCGCCATCCCGGGCGGGAGGCTGACCAGCATCCGCCGTGCGGCCTGCAGCCGCGCCAGCCCGAGATCCCGTTTGAGGAGCCCCCTCTCCAGCCGCCGCGGCAGGCTCCCGCCGCCCCCGCGCACCCTGTCCGCCAGCAGTTGGTGCTCCCCCCTCGAAAGGTCCTTAGCCACGCTCACAATCTTGTTCGATCCTACCCGCCGCCGGCCCGGACGCGGTCACCTAGGTAGATTAAGAATTTGCCTAGTATGTCTAGGCAAGCTACCGTCCCCGGCATGCGCCCCCTGACCGAACGCGACATCCGCACGTCCTTCGTCAACTGCTCCAAGGGCGAGGCCCGGCGGCTCGGCCTGCCCAAGGACCTCGCCGGCAGCCCCTGGGACGACCTCGACTTCCTCGGCTGGCGAGATCCCGGGGCGCCCGAGCGCGCCTACCTGGTCGCCGAACGCGACGGCCGCCTCGTCGGCATCGCGCTGCGCGGCACGTCCGGCACGTCCCGCGGCTTCACCGCGCGCAGCCTGTGCTCGCTGTGCCTGACCACGCGGACCGGCGGCGGCGTCGCCCTGATGACCGCGCGGCGGACGGGCGAGGCCGGACGCCTGGGCAACACCGTCGGCCGGTACCTGTGCACCGACCTCGCCTGCTCGCTCTACCTGCGCGGGAAGCGGCAGGCCGCGGTCGGCGGGGACCTCGAGGAGTCCCTGACCGTGGCGGAGAAGATCGCCCGCACGCGGGCCAACCTGCACGCCTTCCTCGACACGGTCGCCGCCTGAACCGGCCGTCCCGCCCGGCATTCATTACCATTCAACGGACGGCCATTCCATCGGTCGTCCTTTTCCGGTCCAGCCGGGAAATTCGGTGAAGCCGGGGCGAACTCTAGGGCAGGATGGCAGCATGCCCGATCGCGGAATCCACGGAAAGCGGCGCCGTGGCCACGGTGGGCATTTGAATGGTCACGTGACGTTTCCGCGGCATGGCGCCGGAGCCCGGCCGGGACGCGCGACCAGCGCACGCCTCCGTAGCCCAAAGGTAGAGGCCAACTCCTTAAAAGAGTCGAAGTGTCGGTTCGAATCCGACCGGGGGCACCCGAGACCGCCGCGATATGCGGTGGCCGATCCGCGGTCACCGCGCTCCGGCGCGGCACCCCGGTTCAGGCGGGGATCGGAATCACGACCGGCGGAAGAGCGGGCAGAGGCCGCCGCCACTCCCCCGACAGCAGGACGCTCACGGTGTGGATGTGCCAGAGCTGCTTCGCCCACCGCTTCGGCGAATCGCGCAGCGCGCCGTCGACCGCGTCCCGGTCGACGACGGCGAACAGCTCGGCGGGACCGTCCATGATCCGCTCCCGCAGGAGGTCGCGGAAGCCGTCGTCGAAGGACGTCCGCCAGTTGAACCCGGCGGTCCTGCCGCGCGGCACCAGCGCCTCGCGGGCCCGCCACGCCCGCCGGCCGGCCAGGACCGGCCTGTGCTCCCGGTCGAACCGCCACCTCCCGCCCTCCGGCGGGACGTCCGCCAGACCCGGCGCGAGCTCCCGGATGAGCAGGTAGAACGGGTATTCGCTGCGCCGCCATGCCGGCGCGAGGCCGAGCGCCGCCCGTACCACCCTGTTGTCGAAGAACGGGTGGTAGTAGGGCGCGTTCATGAGCGTCGCGGTGTGCAACCCGACGATCCACCGCCCGGTGCGGTAGTACAGGTACAGCTTGTCGAGGACGTCGAACCCGTCGCGTCCCGCCCACCGCCGGTGCTCTTCGGCGGCCCTCGCGTTGGCGTCCTCGGTCATCAGCCGCTCCGCGGCGAAGAAGATCAGCCTCAGGCGCTTGCGGAGGCCGTCCGGGCTCACGTCGTCCTGGTCGTAGAGGAAGCCGCCGCGCAGCGTCTCGCCGCCCGAGCCGGACGTCCTCGGCACCGGGTCGTAGGGCCGGTACCTGTTGACGCTCTCGTACGCCGAGTTCATCCCCTCGCACATGCGGACGATCTCGTGCGTCCGCGCGAGGGGATGCTGCACGGTCACCGACTCCTTGCGCCCTTCCGTGACGGTCAGGTCCACGGTGTGCTCGATCCCGAGTATCCCGGCCACCCGCCGGGCGAGGACGACGTCGGGATCGTCCGCGAAACCGTGCGTCGCCCCGGTGAACGGGACGCCCGCGGCCTTCAGCACCGCGGCCATCAGCCGGCTGTCGCGTCCGCCCGACAGCGCCAGCGTCACCGGTTCGGAGTGCCGGCCGAGCGGGGTCGCCGCGTCCACCAGCGCCCCGGCCAGCGGCTCGATCAGCCCCCGCTGCTCCTTGGCGCGCGCCGGCGTCGTGCGCGCCTCCGGCACGGGCTGCCGCCGGACGGTCGCCGCGGCACCGAGCGGCGCCCGCAGCACCGCGCCCGCCGGCAATGCCCGCACCCCGCGGAAGGGGGTGTCGTCGTTGACGAAGAACCCGTGGCGGATCAGCGGGTGCAGCGCCTCCACCGACAGGTCGGCCTCCGGGTCCTCCACTCCGGTCTCCACCGCCCGCGCCACCAGATGGACCAGCAGCGCACGGCTGCCCACGATCCGCACGCCGCGGGATTCGGCGTGGTAGACGGGGCACACCCTGGCCATCGACGTCGCGGCCTCGACGCCGTCCTCGCCCGCGCGGAACACCGCGAAGACGCCGCCCAGTCCCGGCACGGCCGCGCCCAGGTCGGGCTCGGTGAGCAGCAGGTCGCCGTCCCGCTTCGGCTCCGCCAGGTAGCCGCAGTATCCGAGCCGGCGCCCCGTCCCCACCGCGACGGTGCCGGGGAGCAGGTCGTGCCGCGGCTCGTTCGACCAGCCGAACATCGCGACCTGGCCGTCCGGCGCGGACCACTCGACACCCGAGATCACCTCGGACGGCACCGGGAACGCCTCGCCGACCGCGCGTCTCGCCGCCCGGAGAGCGACCGGCGGAACGGGGTTCCGCGCTTCGCGCGAGGCGAGCAGAAGATAGACGCGCACTATGCGCTCCACTCCATTGGGGACGGAGCAATGACCCCAGCAGCCCCGGGTTAATTCCCGGTGAAATGGAGGCGTCGGGAAACCCGGCTCCGGCGCCGCCTCCGCGAATACTCCAGCCCAGCCCGTTCCGGCGGCCGACTCCGGTCACGAAGGCAACCAAAACCTTCAGCGCATGCCTGTGGACGCTCGCGGTTGCGCGGTTCACCGCGCGGCGCGGCGCGGCGGCCCATGATCCACCGTCGACGCCGTCAAACCGGCGGCTTGAGGCGCACGTAGCGTTCGGGGATGCGATCAGCGTCATCGAAGATGACGGTCAGATTCATGCCGAGATGGTCACCACCGGGTTCGAACGACTGGGCCAACGCCTGGCGACGAAGGCGACGGCACCCGCTCTGAGGATCTCCGCGATCTCCGCCTGTTCCTGGACGGCGGAGAAGACCACGACCCGGCGGCCCTGGGCGGCCAGCGCCCGCAGGGCCTTCATCACCGGCTCGCTCGTCTCGTTCAGACCGAGGACGACGACGTCGGCGTCCGCCGCCGGAGCAGGGGCGGGCTCGTCCCGGGTCCCCCCTCTGTGGACCACATGCACCCGGTGCTGCGGATCCCGTTCGATCCAGGAGACCAGGCCCTCGATGACCACGGGATGGTCATCGATGACCGCGACCGTCACGTGCCGGCCACCGGCGGGCGCCGACACGTCCGCCTCCGGCGTCCGGGCCGCGGGGCGCCGTGCGGCACGAGCGGCCTCGGCGGCCTGCTCGTAGATGGCCCGCCAGTCCCCCGGTTCACCATCACAGGCCCGCACCAGCCTTTCGAAGAGCTCCTCGCGTGGAACGGTCACCCCTCGCAGCGCGTACGACACCGTCCCCGGCGAGCACCCCGCCCGCTGCGCGAGCTGCCGCACGGTCAGGCCGCTGCCGTCCAGCAGGCGACGCAGCACGGCCGCCAGTCCTCCGGCGGAGCTGTCCTGCTGTACCGGCCCTTCTTGTTCATTGAACAATTCGCCTGGCCTGACTGCGTACCCACGATACGCCGCCCTCCAGAGAATCTTTTCGGCCCGCGCCTTGACCGAGCGCCTCCGGGACGCCGACGCGTTCGCGCCGACGCGAGAGTCAGGAGAGGCGGAAGCGGGAGACGAAGTCCCAGATGACGGCGTTGGCGTCGATGTCCTGGGTGGTGCCGCCGAGCAGCGGTCCGAGATACGGCGTGCCGCCGGGCCAGTTATGTCCGCCGCCCTTGATCTGGTAAAGGATCACCGGGGCGGCGGCGGGGCAGCCGTTGTAGGCGTGCCGGGTGACGGTGGTTCCGTCGTCGGGGTGCGTGTCGGGGAGATCGGTGTCGGTCGTCGTGGCCGCGCAGCCGTTGTCGCGGGCCCAGAACGGCGCGGCGGCCGTCGCGGTGGCATAGGGGACGATCGGGTCGGCATCGCCGTGGATCATCGCGATGGGCACGGCGCGGCCGGGACGGCAGGCGACCAGGTCCTGGAGCTGGCCGGAGACCGGCGCGTACGCGGCGAACCGCTTGTTCTCGCAGGCCAGCTTGCTGGTGAAGAACCCGCCGTTGCTCATGCCGGAGGCGTACAGGCGGTGCGGGTCGGCGTTGAAGCGCTGGATGAGGACGTCCTGGAGGGCGGACACGAAGCCGGGGTCGTCGACGTCGGCGCCCGGCTGGCCGCCGGCGACGCCCTGCCATCCCGTCCCGTAGTGCTCCGGGGTGATCATGATGAACCCGCGGGTCCTGGCGTAGTCGGCCATGCGCCCGTAGAACTCGGCGAACAGCGGCGTCTCGAACAGGCCGGGGAAGTGGAACAGAGCCGGGAGGGGCCGGCCGTCGTAGCCGTCGGGCAGCCGGAGGATCGCCACCCGCTGCTGGCCAGCGTGGACGAGGTGGATCGCGTGGTCGCCCGGGTCGGGATGGCGGTCCTGGACGGTGAAGCCGACCGTCCGGGTGCTGGCCCGCCCGTCGATCCGCACGGTCCCCTGCCCCTGCCAGGTCACGGTGCCGTCCGCGGGCGTCCGGACGCCGCTGATGACGGTCGCGGAGATCTGCATCCCGGCGTCGTCGAGGCCGAACGTCCCCGACAGGCCGGTGATCGTGCGCGTCAGCCCGAAGCGGACGGTCGCCGTCCCGCCGCCGGCGCCGCGCAGCGTCCCCTGGCCTTGAACCTTGTTGGTGTTGTAGTCGGGCGTGGCCTCGGTGACCGTGATCCCGCCTGAGCGCAGGTCGCCGTCGAGCCGGTAGGCGGGCGCGCCGTCCACGGTGACCGTGATCCGGTCCGGGCGCAGCGCGCCGGCCTGCGCGGACGGCTCGGCCCGCGCGGACGGCGGCGAGGCGAGCGCGGGCGCCGCCAGTGCGGTGCAGGTCAGCGCGACCCCCGCGGCGAGGCGCCGCGGGGCGGTGAGGGGATGGGGGCGGGAGGGGTGCATGGCCGTCCTTCCTGCGGGCGTCCCCCTGCGCCGCGGCGTGCCGCCGGGCCTTCGGCCCGGCCGTCCTGGGCCGAGCCTAGGTCCGCCCGGCGGCGACCGCTGCTCATGAAAGGGAGACTGCGCCCCCTCCGATTGCGCACTCGGTGACAAAACCCGGCCGGCGCGGCGGAGCAAGCGTCGGGCCGGCCGGGTTCGGCGGCGGCTACCAGCGGTACCAGCGGCCGCGGCGGCCGGACGACCCGGTGCCGCGGGCGACGAAGCCCAGCAGCCACACGATCAGCACGACGGCGGCGACGATCCAGAGCACCTTGAGGGTGAAGCCGATCCCGAACAGGATCAGCGCGAGCAGCAGGACGAGAATCATGAGCCAGGGCATCGGGGGGACCTCCTTGGTCGAACGTGTCGGCGATGGGTGTCCCCAAAGAAAAGCCTTTGATTCTTGACAAGCATCACGTTTGCGCGACGTCCGGCCCGCCGAGGTCCGGCCGCTTGCGCGGAAGCCCGCCGCGGCGGGCGCGGCGGGCTTCCGGAGGCGAGGTCAGGCGGTGCTCAGGCGCGGATCAGGCGAGGCCGCTCTTCTTGAGCCAGTCGCCGGCGACCTTCGGGTCGTCCTCCTTGTCGATCGCGATCCGCTTCATCATGTCCAGGAGGTCCTGGGTGGTGAGTTTGGCGGACACGGCGTTCAGCGCCGCCACCGCGGTCGGGTTCACCGCGGACTTGTTGACCAGCGGCGTCACGTTCTGCGCGCTGAAGACGTGCTGGGGGTCCTCCAGGACGACGAGCTTCTTCTGCACGATGGTCGGGTCCGTGGTGAACAGGTCGGCGGCCTGCACCTTGTTCTCGGTGAGCAGCTTGACCAGGGTGGCCTGCGCGCCCGCGTCGAACGGCTGGAACTTCTTGAAGTCCAGCCCGTACACCTTCTTCAGGCCGACGAGACCCTGCTGGCGGGTCTTGAACTCCGACGGGCCCGCGATGGTGAGCTGTCCCGCGACCGGCTTGAGGTCGGCGATGCTCTTCAGGTGGTACTTCGACGCCGTCTGCGGGTTGACGGTGACGGAGTCCTTGTCCTCGGCCTGCGCCGAGTTCAGCACCTCCACCGACGGCGGCAGCTTGGCCTTGAGGGCGGCGTTGACCTCGTCGGTGGTGGCCGCGGTGCTGGTCTTGTCGACCGAGGTCGTCAGCAGGGCGCCGTTGTACTCCGGCATCACGCCGATGCCGCCCTTGACGACCTGGTCGTAGTAGATCTCACGGGCGCCGATCTGGAACTTCCGGTTCACCTTGAGGCCCTTGGCCTCCAGGGCCTGCGCGTAGATCTCGCCGATCAGGCCGCTCTCGGGGAAGTTGGCGCTGCCGACGGTGATGGCGCCCTTGGCCGCGCCGCCGCCGGACAGCGGGTTCTCGTCGTCGCCGCCTCCACCGCCGCCGCAGGCCGACAGCGTGAGAGCGGCCACGAGGCCGATGGCCGCGCCACGGATGATGTGCTTCATGGTCGGTTTCCTTCGGTCGGAACAGATCAGGAGGAACGGGCGGTGCCGAGCAGGCCCGGCGAGACGACGAGGCGCCGCAGCGCCGCGAACACGATCTGGACGATCAGCGCCAGCAGCACCACCAGGACCGTCCCCCCGACGACGAGCTGGTAGTCGTTGCGGGCCAGGCCGTCGATGATGTAGCGGCCGAGGCCGCCGAAGCCGGGGTAGGCGACGATCGTCGCGGTCGCCACCACCTGGATCGCGGACGTGCGCAGCCCGAGCAGGATCAGCGGCAGCGCCATCGGCACCTCCGCGCGCCACAGCACGCCCCAGCCGGTCATGCCCATGCCGCTCGCGGCGTCCTTGGCGTCGGCGTCGACGCCGCGCAGGCCCTCGTAGGTGTTGACGAGGATCGGCGGGACGGCGAGGGCGACGAGCGCGATCAGCGCGGCCGTGATGCTGTAGTGGACGAGGACGACGTACACCACCAGGCCGAACGTGGGGATCGCGCGGGCCAGGTTGGCGAGGCTGACCACGACGAAGCCGCCGCGCCCGGTGTGCCCGACGAGCAGCCCGAGGGCCAGCCCGATCACCGCGGCGCAGGCCAGCGACACGCCGCTGTAGATCACGTGCTGGAGGAGCCGGTGCGGGATGCCGTCGTCGCCGTGCCACTGCGCGGACGCGGTCAGCCACGTCCAGCTCAGCCGGATCTGGTTCCAGACGTCGTTCACGATGTCCTCCTGCGCGCTCGCGACCACGGGGTGAGCAGCCGCTGCACGATCACCAGGACCGCGTCGGTGGCGAGCGCCAGCAGGACGATCAGCACGGACGCGGCGAGGATCTGCGTCTGGAACTGCAGCTGGGAGCCGCGGATGATGTCGTAGCCGAGCCCGCCCTGGCCGATCAGCTGGCCGATCGCGACGAGGCTGATCGACGACACCGCGGCGACCCGGACGCCGGCGATGACGACGGGCACCGCGATCGGCAGCTCGACCTGGACGAGCCGGCGCAGCGTGCCGAACCCCATCGCGGTGGCGGCCTGCCGGACCGGTTCGGAGACCGCGCCGAGGCCGTCCACCACGTTCGGGATCAGCACCGACAGGCTGTAGAGGGTCAGCGGGATCATCACCGTGGACGCGCTCAGCCCGGTGTACTGGATGAACAGCATGAACAGCGCCAGCGACGGGATCGCGTACAGCACGTTCGAGACGGTCAGGACGGGCGCGTACAGCCACTGCCAGCGGCGGCACGCGAGCCCGGCGGGCAGCGAGATGAGCAGCCCGAACAGCACCGGCAGCAGCGCGAGCCGGATGTGGATGAGGGCGTGGTCGCCGAGCGTGCCGGTGTGGTCGCCGATCCAGCCCCAGTCGATGTCCATCAGTCGCCGGCACCGCCCTTCGCGGGGGCGTCGGCGGGCTCCGGCGCGCCCGCGGGCCGGTCGGCGGCGCGGTCCGCGCGGTGGTGGGCGGGGCCGTGGGTGGGGACGGCGAGCAGGTCGGCGCCGCCGGCGGTGCCGACCACGGCGCCCGCCTCGTCGACCCCGACCGCGAGGCCCGCCGGGGACAGCACGGCCGCGTCGAGCGCGACGCGGACCGAGTCGGCGCCCGCGCGGAAGGTGGCGCCGACCGGGGCGAGCCGCGCCTCCGCCAGCGGTCCGGTCTCGTCGGCGGGCCGGGCCCAGCCGAGGGGCCTGCGGTCGGCGTCGACGACGAGGACCCAGTCCAGGCCGGCGGCGTCGGCCGCGTCGGCGGACGCGGCGAACACCGCGTCGCCGCTCAGCCGCAGGCCGCCCGTCTCGGCGAAGCCGAGGGTGCGGATGCCGCGGTTCTGCCCGATGAACCCGGCGACGAAGTCGTCGGCGGGGTGCGCGAGGAGGTCCTCGGGGGCGTCGACCTGGACGAGCTTCCCGCCGGTCTGGAACACCGCGACGCGGTCGCCGAGCTTGATCGCCTCGTCGATGTCGTGGGTGACGAACACGATCGTCTTGTGCAGCTCGGCCTGCAGGCGCAGGAACTCGTCCTGCAGCTCGGCGCGGACGACCGGGTCGACGGCGCTGAACGGCTCGTCCATCAGCATGATCGGCGGGTCGGCGGCGAGCGCGCGCGCGACGCCGACGCGCTGCTGCTGGCCGCCGGACAGCTGGAACGGGTAGCGGCGCGCCATCGACGGGTCGAGGCCGACCCGCTCCATCAGCTCGTGCGCGGCGGCGCGGGCCTTCTTCTTGTTCCAGCGCAGCAGGTACGGGACGGTGGCGATGTTGTCCTCGATGGTGCGGTGCGGGAACAGGCCGGCGTGCTGGATGACGTAGCCGATGCCGCGCCGCAGCTCGGCGGGCTTGCGCTCGCGGACGTCGCCGCCGTCGATGAGCACGCGCCCGGCGGTGGGCTCGACCATCCGGTTGATGGTGCGCAGCGCGGTGGTCTTGCCGCCGCCGGAGGTGCCGACGAACACGGTGATGCGTCCGGTGGGGCATTCCAGGCTCACGTCGTCCAGGGCGACGGTGCCGTCCGGGTAGCGCTTGGTCACGCCCTCAAAGGTGATCAAACGATTCACGTCCTCGTTGGGCGTCGCAACGCCGATGATCGACTTCGGCCTTCTCCCCAACCGTAACCAATGTGTACCGTCTCGTCAGAGTCCCGTCTTGTCCGGAACGTCAGTTCTTGAGGATAACTACCTGAAATTAGGGGAAAGTAGCGTAGGGCCGTGGAGAACAGCCGAATCGTTATCGACGGCGCCTCGCTCACCTGCTCCCAGGTGGTGCTCGCGGCCCGCGAGGATGTGACGGTCGCCATAGATCCGGGCGGGGTGGAGCGCGCCCGCGCGGCCTGGCGGGTGGCCCGGGAGGTCGCCGGCGCGCAGCCGGTCTACGGGCGGACGACCGGCGTCGGCGCGAACCGCGTCGTGGACGTCGAGTGGGAGGACGCCGACGCGCACGGGCTGCGGCTGCTGCGCAGCCACGCGGCCGGGGCGGGGCCGCTGGTCGCGCCGGAGATCGTCCGCGCGATGCTGACCGTCCGGCTGAACCAGATCGCGGCGGGCGGCTCGGGCGTCGAGCCTGGAGCGCTCCAAGCCCTGGCGGACGTCCTCAACCTGGGCCTCCTCCCGCCCGTCCCGGTGTACGGGGCGATCGGCACCGGCGACCTGACCGCGCTGGCGTCCACCGCGCTGTGCCTGCTCGGCGAGCGGTCCTGGCTGGCCGGGCCGGACGGGGCGCCCGAACGCGGCCCCGGCTACCGGCTGCAGTCCGCCGACGCGCTCGCCTTCATCAGCTCCAACGCCGCCACGCTCGGAGAGTCCGCGCTCGCGGTCGCCGACCTGCGGCGGATGCTGCGCGCCTCGACGGTCGTGGCCGCGCTGTCGCACTTCGCCGTCCGGGCGTCGGAGGAGCCGTACGCGCCGGCCGTGCAGGACGCCTGCCCCCACCCCGGCCAGCGCGAGGCCGCCGACGCGATGCGCACCCTGCTCGCCTTCGACCGGCCCGCCCCGATGCGGATCCAGGACCCGTACGGCTACCGGGCGTTCCCGCAGGTCCACGGCCCGGCGCTGGAAGCCGGGGCCTACGCCGAGCAGGTCGTCACCCGCGAGATCAACGCGGCGGCGGAGAACCCGCTGGTCGACGTCGCCGGGCGGACGGTCTGGCACAACGGCAACTTCCACACCGCCTACGTCGGGCTCGCGCTCGACTCCGCCCGCGCCGCGCTGTTCCAGACGATGGCCCTGGCCGCCGCGCGGCTCGGCACGCTCGCCGAGCCGTCGTTCACCGGCCTCTACCCCTTCCAGGGCGCCACCGAGGCGTCCTCGGGGATCATGATCCTGGAGTACGTCGCGCACTCCTGCCTCGCCGACGTGCGCCGGCTCGCCACCCCCGCCGCGCTCGGCAGCGCCGTGCTGTCGCGCGGCGTCGAGGAGCACGCGGGCTTCTCCACCCAGTCGGCCCGCGCGACCACCGACGCCGTCGCCGCCTACCGGCTCGGCCTCGGCTGCGAGCTGGTCGCGGCCGTCCGGGCGCTGCGGATGCAGGGCCGCGCCCCGTCCGGCGGGCCGCTGCGCTCGGCGTTCGACCTGGCCGAGGCCGTCCTCGACCCGCGCGTGGAGGACCGCCCGCTGGACACCGACATCGCCGTGGCCGCCGACCTCCTCCCCCGCCTGGCCGGCCTGCATCCCTGACGCTAGGAGGGCGGGCCGCCGGTGGAGGTGCGGACGAGCAGCGACGGCTCGCGCACCACGCGGCGCTTGCGCGGCTTGCCGTCGATGACGTCGACGATGAGCCGGACGGCGGCGTGCACGATGCCCTCGATGTCCCAGTCGACGGACGTCAGCGGCGGTGTGAGCAGCGCCGACATCGGATGGTTGTCGTAGCCGCAGACCGCGATGTCGCCGGGGACGTCCAGGCCCAGCTCGCGGGTCGCGGCGTAGACGCCGTAGGCGATGGAGTCGGCGAAGCAGAACACCGCCGTCGGCCGGTCGGGGCCGCCGAGCACGCGCAGCGCGACCTCGGTGGACTCGGCGAGCGACTGCGGCACCACGACCACGTCGACGCGCAGCCCGAGCCGCTCGGCCTCGGCGTTGACGTGCACGTCGGCCGGGCGGTCGGGGGTGCTCGCGGCGGTGGAGGTGAACACGGTGACCCGCTCGTGGCCGAGATCGCGCAGGTGCTCCAGCGCGAGCGTGACGCCGCGCCGGTTGTCGAACACCACCTCGCCCTGCGACCGGCCGCCGTGCAGGGCGTCGCCGATCGACACCACCGGGACCGTCTCCGACAGCTCGGCCCACAGCGGCGCGGCGGGGTCGAGCGGCTGCACGATCAGCCCGTCCACCCGCTGGTCGCGCAGCCGGCGGGCGAGCGCCAGCTCGCGCTCGGGGTCGCCGCCCGCGTCGACGATCAGCGCGTAGCGGTCGCGGGCGAGCAGCGCCCGGCCGATGCCGGTGGCGAGGGACTGCTGCCAGTAGTCCTCCAGCGACCCGCACAGCAGCCCGACCTGGTCGGTTCGGCCGCTGGCCAGCGCGCGGGCGATGGGGTGCGCCTCGTAGCCGAGCTCCTCGGCCGCCGCCCGGACCCGCTCCTGGGTCTCCTCCGAGGTCTGGATGCCGCGCAGCGCGTAGGAGACGGCGGCGGGCGACAGCCCCGTCGCCTGGGCCACTTCGCGGATGGTCGCGCGCTTGCGCCTCTCCGACATCTCTCCAACCCTAGACGGCCCCGCTGACAGAACGGGGGACCCCACTTGACGGGAGGGCTGCTGAACCGTTTCACTGAAACGGTTAACTGATGCGGTTCAGGAGCCGTCGCCCCTGCTCACCGCGTCGGCCGCGCCGTCATGGAAAGGAAAGGAGCACTCCGTGTCCCACGATGTCCTGCCCAGCACTCCCGGCTTCGCGGACCTGCCCGCCCGCACCCTCGGCAAGCGCGAGCTGCGCGCGCTCGTGGACGACCTCGCGGAGCGGCCGGAGCTATGGCGGCGGCACGTCGCGTTCCCGGAGGACGGCCACCGGCACTACGCCTCGCTCTACCGGGACGAGCACGTGGACGTGTGGCTGCTGTGCTGGACGCCGGACGACGACACCGGCTGGCACGACCACGACGTGTCCTCGGGCGCGGTCCGCGTCGTCACCGGCGCCATCGAGGAGAGCAACCCGCGCATCGGCGGCGCGCACGTCGGCACGGTCGTCACCGAGGGCGGCTCGTTCTGCTTCGGCCCCGACCACATCCACCGGCTGACCGGGGTGGCCGACGCGAGCGTCTCCATCCACGCCTACTCGCCCCCGCTGTGGCGGATGGGCCAGTACTCCATCGACGACTCCGGCGTGATGCGCCGGCTGTCCGTCAGCTACGCCGACGAACTCCGCCCCCAAGACGCCCCCGAGTGACCCCGAGGGACTCCGGCGGGTCCGACCGGGGGAGGCGGGCCCGCCGGAGGAGGGTGGCCGTCCGATGCCCGCTCACATCGGACGGCCACCCACATCTCCTTCAGCACGGTCCTTCCCGGGAACGTCACACCCCGGCGCGGTCGTTCGCGGGGGCGTCGTCGCGAAGCGGCGGTCGATCCACCGGTCCGTGAGGGCGCAGACGGTGACGGCCACGGCGAAGCAGAGCGCGGCGGCGCGGAGGACGCCTGCCTCGTAGTAGGTGTCGGTCACCAGCAGGACGGCCGCGGCTCCGGCCGCTCCCCCGGCGAGCAGCGCGACGGCGACCTGGGCGGCCCAGAGCATCGTCCTGCGCGGTCCGGCGCCGGCGAGTCCTTCGCGGAGGGCGTGGACGGCTCCGGCAGCGCAGATGAGCAGGCCGGCGACGCCGGCGACGAGCGGTGTCCCGAAGTTCACGCCGTAGCGGACGGCCAGTGCCGGGATGAAGAAGAGGGCGAGCGCCCAGCGCAGCCCGGTGCCGATGGACGCCAACGCGAGTCCTGTTCCACCGCCCTGAGGTGTCCGCGCGGCCTGGCGGCGGGCCGCCACGAGGATCGCCGCCGTGACGAGCGCGCCTGGCAGGCGTCCGGCGAGATGCCCGAGGTTGTAGAGCAGGGCGGTGTCGTAGACGGTCAGGACCAGCTGGCCCAGCGCCCACACCGAGATGGCGAACAGGAGCATCTGCGGGAACGAGGAGACCGCCGGTGCGTCGGTGTCCTGCCGGGCGAGCCGTTGGACGAGCAAGGGCGTCACCAGGCCGGTGCACACGCGGATGACGATGTCGTCCACCGTGTAAGGCGTGTGCAGGACCCACTCCACGACGCAGAAGCAGAACGTGTAGGAGAGGGACGCGGCCCACACCATCCATGACGTGGCGACGCGCCGGTACAGGCCACGGTCAAACCATCGCAGCACCGTCACGAAGGAGAGGAGCCCGAAGGGCAGTTCCAGGGCCGACGGTATGCGCAGCAGGCACGGCGCGAGCAGCCCCGGGTCGGGGAAGTGCGCGGCGAACGCGCGCATGGACGACCCGTCCGCCAGCGCGAACCAGCCCTCCGGCACGTAGTGCGTTATGAACGACGCGTCCCCGTCGTGGACGCGCAGGACGTACACGGTGAAGAGCACTTGGTTGAGGTAGACGAGCGCTACGACCAGTGCGAGGAACGCTTCCGGGCGGGCCCAGGAGCGTCCGCCTCCTCCGCCGTTGTTGCCCCTCCATACAAGGCACGGTACGAACGCGAGGCTTACCACCGTCGAAGCCACTGCCGCGGCGTCCACCCCCATGGCCATGACGGACAAACATAAGGCCACCAGGGCCGGACGGTCACCGGGTGGCGAGTTCGGGCTCCGCTTCGGGGGCGCGCGGGGCGGGCACTTCCTCGGCGGCTGCGGGCGCCCTTCCCGCCCGGCGGGGCTTCGCGGCACGCAGCGGCTCCAGCGACGCGAGCAGCTGCGCCCGCATCCACTTCGCGCCGGGCTTTTCGATCAGGCGGTGCACCGCGTAGGCGAGCGCCAGGGACGCCGCGATGGCCGCCGCGAGCGCGGCCCACCGGTTCATGCCGGGGTACAGCGCGTCCAGCAGCGGCAGCGCGAGCTGCGAGTGGACGAGGTAGAGCGGGTACGTCAGCGCCCCGAGGACGGTCAGCCCGCGCCACCGCAGCCGGCTCAGGCGGCCCGTCGCGACGAGGATCATCACCAGGAAGATGCCCGTGACGGCGACCGCGACGGGCAGGTGCGCGGAGCCCTTGAACGCGTGGTCCGCGCGCCAGCCGCCCCAGTGCAGCGCCAGCAGGTAGGACGCCGCGACGTATCCCCACAGCAGCAGCGTCGGCCCGAACCGGTGGATCATGTACAGGGCCATTCCGGCGATGAAGTACGCGCTCCACGTCGGCACCAGCATGATCTGCAGGAACTTGCTGCCGGCCTCGTCGGCGAAGACGCCGCCGAACATCCACGCCGTCATGAAGACCAGGCACGACCGGTAGGTGATGCCGACCGCGGCGAGGACGGTCGCCAGCACGTAGAAGTGCATCTCGACCCAGAGCGTCCAGTAGACGGCGTCGACGTTCTGGATGCCGAGCCCGCCCTGGAGCATCGTCAGGTTCGGCACGACGAGGCCGGGGACGCCGTGCCCCTGCCGGAACACCGCGTACACGACGGCGCCGAGCAGCACGCTCGCCCAGTACGCCGGCATCAGCCGCACCAGCCGGGAGACGCCGAACTCGCCCGGCGAGCGCCCCCACGCGCTCATGAGGATCACGAAGCCGCTGATGACGAAGAACAGGTCGACGCCGAGGTAGCCGTACCGGGTGACCGCGCCCAGCGCCGGGAAGACGTCCCGCGCGCGCTCCGGCCACGGCCCCGCGCCGCCGAATCCGGTGAAGTGGTACAGCACGACGGCGATCGCCGCCAGGAAGCGGAGCAGGTCGAGTTCGCGGAGCCGCGGGCGTCGGGGGGTCACCGCGGAACCCTCTCGGGGACGGGTTGCGCGGCGCGGGACGCGGCGTGAGGACGCGGTGAACGGCGGGTGTAGCCGGAGGTGCGGTTTCGCGCGACCGGCGCGTGGAGCGGGAGGGGATCAGTAAGATACCGGTGCATTCTCACCCGACTCTTTGGTGGTCCTCGATGACATCTCGCCGCGCCCGACGCGGCGCGGCGACCCTTCTGCTGTGCCTGGGCCTGCTCGGCCTGCCCCTGCTGGCCGGCTGCGGCGGCACCGGCGGGACCGGCTCCCGGACGGCCCGGGCGGACGGCCCGGCCGCGAAGAAGCCGGTCCAGCGGCCGTCGGTGGTGTTCTTCCTCGGCGACAGCTACACGGTGGGGGACCGCGGCGTCCAGCCGGAGACCACGTACGCGTCGGCGACCGGGCGGCTGCTCGGCTGGCAGGTCATCGTGGCGGGACGGGCCGGCACCGGCTTCGTGAAGACGGTCTCCGGGCAGGCGTTCCTGCAGCTGTTCGAGAGCCAGCTCGGCTGGCGGCCCGCGCCCGACCTGCTGATCGTCTCGGGCGGGCACAACGACTGGCGGGTCCCGCCGCCGCGCGTCGCGACGGCGGCGCGCGCGCTGCTCGAGCGGGCCCGGCAGCGGTGGCCCGGCACGCACATCGTGCTGATGGGCCCGCTGTGGGGCAACGACACGCCGCCGCGCAACGAGCTGGCCATCCGCAACGCGCTGCGGAACCTCGCGACGCAGATGGCGGTCCCGTTCGTCGACCCGCTCGCGGAGCGGTGGATCACCGGGAACCGGCTGACCCACCAGGGCAACGCGCCGCAGTACATCAAGCGGGACGGGACGCACCCGGACGAGGCGGGCCACCGCTACGTCGCGACCCGCCTCACCGCCGACATCAAGCGCCTGGGCCTGACCCACCCCCTCCGCCGCCCCGCCTAACTTCTCGTTGAGTTGTGGGGGGGGGGGGGGGGTGGGGGGGGGGGGCGCCCCCCCCCCCCCCCCCCACAGGGGGGGGGGGGGGGGGGGGGGGGGG
>NZ_WBMS02000046.1:38399-77859 GCF_008923205.2 Actinomadura physcomitrii
CCCCCCCCCCCCCCCCTATCTTCTGGTTTTTTGGGGGGTTTTGTGGTTTCCCCCCCCCCCCAACCCCCCCCCCCGCCACAAGTGAACGGAGGGTCAGGGGCGGGCGAGGGTGAGGGAGAAGTCGCCGGCCTCGTCGGTCCAGAACTCGGCGAGTTCCAGGCCGGCGGCACGCAGTTCGGACTCCAGGCGCTCGCGGCGGAACTTGGCGGAGATCTCGGTGCGCATCTCCTCGGCCGCCGCGAAGCGGACGTCCAGGTCGAGGCCGCCGACGCGGACGTCCTGGTCGCGGGTCGAGCGCAGCCGCATCTCGATCCACTCCTCCGCGCCGTCCCAGACGGCGACGTGCTCGAAGGCGTCCGGGTCGAAGTCGGCGTCCAGCTCCCGGTTGATGACGGACAGCACGTTCTTGTTGAACTCGGCGGTGACGCCGGCCGCGTCGTCGTAGGCGCGGACGAGGCGTCCGGGGTCCTTGACGAGGTCGGCGCCGAGCAGCAGGAAGTCGCCGTCGTCCATGGTGGCGCGCAGCCCGCCGAGGAAGCCGATGCGGGCGGCGGGCGGCATGTTGCCGATCGTCCCGCCGAGGAAGGCGATCAGCCTGCGCTCCCCGGCGGGCAGCAGGTGCAGGTGCTGCTCGTAGTCGGCGACGACGGTCCGGATGGTCAGGCCGGGATGGTCGGCGGCGATCCCGGCGGCGGCCTCCTCCAGGAAGTCGCCGCTGACGTCCACCGGGACGTAGGCGCGCAGCGTCCCGGCGAGGGCGCCGAGCAGCAGCCGGGTCTTCTCTCCCGACCCGGCGCCCAGCTCCAGCAGCGTGCGGGCGCCGGTGACCGCGGCGATCTCGGGGGCGCGGGCGGTGAGGATCTCGCGCTCGCGGCGGGTCGGGTAGTACTCCTCCAGCTTGGTGATCTCCTCGAAGAGCGCGCTGCCGCGCTCGTCGTAGAACCACTTGGGCGGCAGGGTCTTCGGCGTGCCGGCGAGCCCCTCGCGGACGTCCCGGCGGAGCGTCTTGGCGAGGTCGTCGGCGGTCAGGAACCGGTCCACGTGGTCCTCCTACAAAGGGTCTATGCGGACGCCGGACGCGGGTCCGGCGGTGACGAGCGAGCGGTCCGGGACGGGCCGCCAGCCGGGCCGGTCGTCCAGCGGTTCGGAGACGATCCGGATCGCGTCCGCGTCCTCGCGGACGAACAGGGAGTCGCCCCAGGTGGTGGCGGCGAGGGCCGTCCCGTCGGAGGCGAGCAGGTTGTAGCGGCCGCCGGTGAGGCCGGTGACGGCCTCGACGACGGCGGCGAGGCCGTCGCCGAGGGACGCGCCGCCGCGCCAGTGCCGGACGGCGAGCGCGAACAGCGGCGCCGAGTCGAGCGGCGCGCGGGCGTCCGGCACCCCGGCGAGGTCGCCGGCGAGGTCGCGGAGCTTGGCCTCGACGCCCGCGAACCCCTCGACCTTGCCGTTGTGGCTGAACAGCCACGTGCCCTCGCGGAACGGCTGCGCGCACGACTCGTCCACGGGAAACCCGACGGTCGCCGAGCGGATCGCGGCGACGGCGCATGACGCGCGGACGGCGCCCGCGATCTCGCGGAACGACTGGTCGGTCCAGAGCGGCTGGGAGCGCCTGAACCGGACCGGCGCGCCGTCCTGGTACCAGCCGGCGCCGTACCCGTCGGCGTTCAGCAGGTTTCCCTGCGTCATGCGCGGCGCGTACGCCTGGTGCTCTAGGGAGTGCTCCCCTTCGTAGATGAGCGAGTGCAGCGTCCGCTCCGGACCGAGGTAACCCAGATGACGGCACACTCAGACCTCACCCGCCTGTGCCTTGTGGGGGGACGACCCCCCACGCCCCCCGGCAACCGCGGAACGCGCGCAGCGGAATCCAGAGAAGATCTGCCGCCGGATCGGGTAGTCCCAGTTGCGGAACGAGCCGCGTATGGCGAGCGGATGCGTCGCCCACGAACCGCCCCGCAGGACCTTGTAGTCAGGGCCGAAGAACACCTCGGAGTACTCCTTGTAGGGGAACGAGCGGAACCCCGGGTAACCGTGGAAGTCCGACGACGTCCACTCCCATACGTCGCCGATGAGTTGACGGACGCCGTAGGCCGACGCACCGGACGCGTAGGAGCCGGCTCCGGACGGGCGCAGCAGCCGCTGCCCGAGGTTGGCGCGGCCCTCCTCGTACACCTCGCCCCAGGGGAACTTCCGGGACCGCTGTACGGCGGGGTCCCAGCGCGCGGCCTTCTCCCACTCGGCCTCAGTGGGCAGACGCTTGCCGGCCCACCGCGCGTAGGCGTCCGCCTCGTACCAGCAGACGTGCTGGACGGGTTCGCGCGGCGGAACGGGCTCGGTGCGCCCGAACCGGCGCCGCAGCCACTGCCCTCCCTCCTTCGTCCAGAACGCGGGGGCGCGCTTGCCGGTGGTGTTGCGCCATTCCCAGCCCGCGGGCGTCCACCAGCGCGGGTCGTCGTATCCGCCCGCCTCCATGAAGGCGAGATAGGCGGCGTTGGTGACGGGGTCCACGTCGATGTAGTAGGCGGGCAGGTCGACCATGTGGCCGGGACGCTCGTTGTCGTAGGCCCACGGGTCGTCCGACGTGCCCATCTCGAACGGACCGGCCGGGATCAGCACCTCATCGGCCCCGGAAGCGGCGGCGGGCTTCTGCAAAGTCTCCGCCACGGGGTCGAGCAGTGCGGGGGCGCCCTTGCGGAGCTGGTGCGTCGCCAGCATCGTCTCGTCGTGCATGTGCTCGTGCTGGACGACCATCCCGTACACGAATCCGCCGGACGTCAGCGGGTCCGCGGTGTCGAACCGCACGGACGGCAGCGCGTCGAGCACCTTGGCGCGCACCGTGCCGATGTAGGCGCGCGCCTCGTCCGGCGGCAGCAGCGGCAGCGCCGGCCGCTCGGCGCGCGGGTGCTCGAACGCGTCGTACAGGCCGTCGATCTCCGGGCGCATCGGGTCGGCGCCCGCGGCGGCCCGCAGCAGCCACAGCTCCTCGTAGTTGCCGACGTGCGCCAGATCCCAGACCAGCGGGGACATCAGCGGCGACACCTGCGAGGTGAGGTCGTCCCCGTCGAGGACGTCGGTGGTGAGGCCGAGACTGCGGGCGCGCACCCCGCCGAGCTCGTCGGCGATCAGGTCCTTCAGCGCGTCCTCGTCGTGCTCGGCGATGGGGCCCGGGGAGTTCAGCGGTGCCATGTCGGGTCCTCCTCGGACGTCGTGGTGGAAGCATCGTGGGGCCGGTGGGCGTCATCGCCCGAACCCGCGTGGGCGAAGCCGTTGCGGGCCGGGCCGTCGTCGGCGGGGGTGCGCCCGCGCTCGACGTACCGGCGCGCGTACTCCTCCACCAGCGGGACGAGACCGGCCGCGCCCATCCGGGGCAGCGCGTCCAGCGCCGCGGCGAAGCAGGTGCGCGCGGCGGCGGCGAGCGCGGGGTCGGCGAGGCCGAAGCGGGCCGCCTCCGCCCACAGCCGCGCGACGGGCTCGGCGGCCTCCTCGGCGGCGCGGGACGCGGCCGGGTCGTCCAGCAGCGCGGCGGCGACCGCGACGGGCACCGGCCAGTACCGGGCCGGCAGCGCGTCGATCATCCGCAGTTCCAGCCAGCCGCGCGGGCGGACCGGCGGGAACAGCGTGGACAGGTGGTAGTCCAGGTCCTCCGGGCCCGGCTCGCCCTTGTCCAGCCACTCCTTGAAGGACATGCCGGGGTCGGACACCCACTCCCCCGACGCGGTCTTGACCAGCATCACCTGCGCGTCCAGCGCGTACCGCGTCCACGCCTCGGCGGGGTCGCCGTCCGCGCCGTCGCGCAGCACGGGCAGGGTGCGGCACGGGTCCAGCTCGGTCCAGATGGCCTGCCGGGACGAGCGCAGCCCGGTGCGGCGCCCCGCCTTCACCGGCGAGTTGGCGAACGCGGCGATGAGCAGCGGCCCGAGCGCGTGCGTGAGCCGCCAGCGGCGGGCCGCGTCGGCGCGGTCGGCGCCGATGTCCAGGCTGACCTGGACGGACGCGGTCGAGCACATCATCGCGAGGCCCGCGTCCGCGAACCCGCCGGCGCTGAAGTAGTCGCGCATGCACCCGTAGCGGGGGTGCTCTGCCTGGAACCGGGGACGCCGGACCGGGTCGACGCCGTGGCCGACGAGGTCCAGGCCGGCCGGCGCGAGCGCGTCTCGGACGTGCGCGATGTCCCCGGCGAGCGCCGAATGCAGGTCGGAAACGCGGGAGAACGGCGCGGAGCTCAGTTCGAGCTGCCCCCCGGGTTCGTAGGTGACGGCGCTTCCGCCGGGCGGCGGCCCGGCCTCGTCGACGAGCATCCGCACCCGCCGCGCGGGCACGTGGGCCGCCTGGTCGGCGGCGTCGACGACGAACCACTCCGTCTCCGCGCCGACCGTCCCGGGCGGGCCGGTCTTGAAGCAGACGCCGTAAATGTGCTGGTAGACGCCGTCCTCGGTGAGCCGTGGCACGCGACCTCCCGAAATCACTCGATAACGAGTTCGAAGTCTTCCCTGCTGAACCGGATCAGGAATCCGCCGATTTTCGGGAACTTCCTTAAATCTGGATGAACATGACCGTCTGCCGCCGAAACGATTACTTTCCGTACTATTCGACACGATGTTCACATCCAGACTTCTCACCGGTTGACTCGAGGCGCTAGAGTCCCGCTACCGACCGGTATGCACGGTTTCGTGCCGCCGGTGCCGGCAGCGGAGACGACGGGGAGGTCACATGCGCGGCGACCTGGGTTCGCTGTACGACGCGCACGCCGCCCGCCTGTACGCCTACTGCTGGTCGCTCGTCGGCGACCAGCTCGCGGCGGCGGCGGTCGGGGACACCTTCGCCGCGGCGGTGCACCAGCCGCCGCGGGGCGACAGCGTGCTCTGGCTCTACTCGCTGTCCCGCACCGCCTGCGCCGAGCGCGGCGCCTTCGGCACCCTGCCCGGCGGCCTGCCGTTCGCCGACCCCGACCCGCTGCTGCGCGCCGCGGGCTCCCTGCGCGCCGACCAGCGCGAGGTCCTGCTGCTGTGGGCCGGCGAGTGGCTGGAGACCCGCGACATCGCCCGCGTCCTCGGCCTCGCGCCCGACACCGTCGTGCAGCTGCTGAACGCCGCCCGGTCCCGGCTGGAGCGCGCCGTCCTCGACACGCTGATGCGCGGCACCGCCGGGCCGCAGCTGGAGCTGATCTCCGCGTTCGAGAAGGGGAAACTGCCGCAACTGCTGGCCAAGCGCGCCCCGGCTCGGGCGCCCGGCTGGCTGCGCGACCAGGTCCTCGCCGCGTGCGAGGCGGAGGCCGACCGGCCGCTGCCGAGCGTCGCCGCCCCGAGCCCGCTCGTCGTCATCGGCGACGCCGGCCGCAAGCCGCGGGACAGGCGCGGCGCGTGGTCCAAGGGCCTCGGCGCCGTCGCGGGCGTCGCCGCGTCCGCCGCCGCCGTCATCGGCCTGCTGGCGTCCTGGCCCTCCGCGAAGGGCGGCGGCGCCGCGTCCCTGGTTCCCACCGCGGGCAGCGGCCGCACCGACCCCGCGTCCGCGAAGACGACCAAGGTGACCGATACCCCGCCGCCCGGCCTCACCGGCTCCGAGCGGGCGACCGGCGACAAGGCCGACCCGTCCGGGAACCCGGTGACCGGCGCGTTCGACGGGACGCCGACGCCCGCCGGCGGCGGCGCCCCGGCACAGCGCACCGCGCCGGGCTCGCCGAGCACCCCGGGCGCCCCGGCGGACTCGCCCGTCGGTTCGTCACCGTCGAACGGCGACGAACCGGGCAGCGGCACGCCGAGCGACCCCGGCGACTCGTCCCCGACGACGCCGCCCGACTCCGGCACGCCGACCACTCCCCCGGACACCGGCAGCCCCGACCCGACCACCCCGCCGGACGACGGCTCGAGCGACCCCACGACGCCGCCGGACACCCCGTCCGACCCGCCCGCGACCGGCACGCCGAGCCCGAGCCCCACGTCCAACCCCACGCCCGACCCCGGCCAGAGCTGACCCCCGGCCCCGGACGGCGCCGGGGCGTCAGGCCTCGGAGGGGGCGGGGCCGGGTTTGAGGGAGTCCTGCACTTCCCGCACGGCGTGCGCCGCCTTGGCCTCGGCGGCCTCGATGGCGTCGGCGACGGGCCTGGCGGCGGACGGGACGCCGGAAACGCGGCGGCGCTCGTGCAGCAGCAGCACGCCGCCGACCAGCGCGCCGCTGAGCATCGCCACCAGGTGCCCGACGGCCGCGACCTCCAGCGAGAACAGGCCGTCGAACAGGAAGGGCAGCAGCGCCGCCCAGGCGGCGAACGCGAGCAGCCGGCGGATCAGGCCGTGCCCGTACAGGATCGCGGCGACGAGCGCCGCGCACAGCACGTAGGACGGGCCGACATCGGAGATCGTCCGGACGGAGTCCGACAGCAGGCCGGCCTGCAGCCGCACGAACGCGATGCCCTGGCTGATCAGCGTGCCGACGACGTGCGAGACCGCGACCAGCAGGACGGCGCGGGCGTTGCCGAACCGCCGCACCATGGGGAACAGCCCGAGCACCGCGACGACCAGCAGCGCCCCCTGCGATCCCTCGGCGACGAACGCCGAGGCGACCATCGTGCCGACCGGGTCGACCGCGAGGTTCGCGAGGTTGGTGCTGGTCCACGCGATGACGGCGCGCTGCGCCGCCGGCGGCAGCAGGACGGCCTGCACCAGCCACATGGCCGCGAACAGGCCCAGGAACGTCAGCGGCATCGGGTACCGCCTGATAAACCCGCCCATCATCCCGGTCATCCCGGCAAGCCTAGGTACTCCAGCGGTTTCCGGAGCTCGATACCCCCGATACTCACAGGAAAACGACGGCTTCTCCAAGGTGCCTCCCTGCCCACGCGGTACGGCCGCCGCGGACGCCGGGTTCGACGCCCCGGCCCGGTGCCGCGACACGGGCACGCGGTGCGCCGTCCCTCAGCGGCGGGTGGGACGGCGCACCGCGCGTCATACGTGCGGGTCAGACGGCGGCGGCGGCGTCCACCGGCGTGTTGCCGCGGCGGACGAGCAGCGCCGCGAGCACCGCGACGACGGCGACCGCGCCGGCGACCGTCAGCGAGGTCTGGAAGCCGTCCATGAACGCCAGGTGGCTGCCGTCGGTGATGGCCTTCGCGGCGGGCGCCGGCGTGCCGGGCGGGACGGGCGCGACGCCCTGCGCGACCAGCCCGCCGGTCCCGGACAGCCGGTGCGCCGCCCCCGCGGGCACGCCAGACTCGGTGAGCCGGCCGAACAGCACGTCGCCGACCTTCGTCGACAGCAGCACCCCGAGCACGGAGGTGCCGAGCACCCCGCCGAGCTGCGACGCGGTCTGCTGGAGTCCGCCCGCGACGCCGGCGAGGTGCGCCGGCGCGTTCCCGACGATGGCCTCGGTGCCGGCGACGATGACCATGCCGAACGCCAGGCCGACGAGCACGAACCACGGCCACAGCTGCACGTACGGGGCGTCCACCCCGATGCGCGACAGGCCGAACATGGCGACCGCGGTGAACGCCATGCCGAGCACGAGCGGCACCCGCGGGCCGAACCGGCTGGTGAGCGCGCCCGCGACCGGCGAGGCGACGATGAAGATGCCGGTCATCGGCAGCATCCGCACGCCCGCGTCCACCGGGCTCATCCCGTGCACCTGCTGCAGGTAGAGGGTGATGAAGAAGATCGTCCCGAACATCGCGAAGAAGCCGAGGACGATCAGCCCGGTCGCCGCCGACAGCGACGCCGAGCGGAACAGCGACAGCGGCAGCAGCGGGTGCTCGGCGCGCAGCTCGTTCCACACGAACGCGGCGAACAGCACGGCCGCGGCGGCGAACGACACCAGCGGGGTGGTATGCCCGAACCCGTGCTCGCCGGCCTTGATCAGGCCCCAGACCAGCGCGAACAGCGCGCCGGTCAGCAGCGCGACGCCGGGCAGGTCGAACGAGCCCGCGGCTTCCTCGTCCTTGGACTCGCGGATCACCCACAGACCGACGAGCAGCGCGACGAGGCCGAGCGGGGCGTTGAGGAAGAACACCGACTCCCAGTTGACGTTCTCGACCAGCAGGCCGGCCACGATCGGGCCGCCCGCGATGGAGATGCCGACGGTGGAGCCCCAGATGCCGATGGCGGCGTTGAGCTTGTCGGCGGGGAAGGTGTTGCGCAGGATGGCGAGGCTCGCGGGCTGCAGGAGCGCTCCCGCGAAGCCCTGCACGACCCGCCAGAAGATCACCATGCCGAGGCCGCCGGACAGCCCGATGGCGAGCGAGGCGACGGCGAAGCCGACCACGCCGGCGAGGAAGGTGCGCTTGCGGCCGAACCGGTCGGCGATCTTGCCCGCCGGGATCAGCGTGACGGCGAGGGCCAGCAGGTAGGCGTTGGTGACCCACTGCAGGCCGGACAGGGACGCGCCGAGGTCCTTGGCGATCGCCGGGTTGGCGATGGAGACGACGGTGGCGTCCAGGCCGACCATCATCACGCCGAGAGCGACGGCGACGAGGGTGAGCCAGGGATGCCCGTGGCCGCGGCGGGCCGGTCGGCCGCGCGCCTGGTCGCGCGGCCGGGACGGGCGGGACGCGCCGGGGTCGAGCACCTCGGCGCCTCGGGTCTGGGACATGGGCGGAGCCTCCGTTGCGATGTTGAAGACCCCAAACTGTCATGTGCTGACACTTGTCGTCAAATGCCTCGCGTCACTTAAGGACATGATTCAGATCACAACAACCGTCACCCGCCGTCACTTGGCGACGGGTCCGCGCGTCGTTACACTTCGCACATGACCGCGACCGCCCCCGAGACCCGCCAGGGCACCCCGCCCGCGGGCCCCGGTTCCCAGCCCCCGGGCCGGCGCGAACGCAAGAAGCAGCGCACCCGTGAGGCGCTCGTCGACGCCGCGTTCACCCTCTTCGCCGAGAAGGGGTTCGACGCGACCACCGTCGAGGAGATCGCCGACGCCGTGGACGTCTCGTCCCGCACGTTCTTCCGCTACTTCGCCTCGAAAGAGGACGTCGCGCTCACCTTCCAGGAGGAGCAGACCCGCGCCGTCATGCAGGCGCTGGCCGACCGCCCCCCGGACGAGCCGATCATGACCGCGCTGCGGCGCACCGTGGTGGAGATCGCCGGCGCCTGCGAGCGCGGCGAGCTGGGCTTCGACCCCGAGCGCTTCCAGTGCATGTTCAGCATGATGAGCGACAGCCCAGCGCTGCTGGCGAGCAGCCTGGAGCACGCGCAGAAGAAGCAGCAGCTGCTCACCGAGATCATCGCCGAGCGGATGGGCCTGGACCCCGCCACCGACCTGCGCCCGCACGTGATCGCCTCCGCCGCCACCTGCGGGTTCCAGGCCGCCGCCGACGTCGCCCGCCGGCACGAGGGCTCCTTCGGCTCGCTGTCGGAGACCATCGACCAGGCCTTCGCCATCCTCGAACAGGGCCTCAACTCCTAGGAACGCCTCCGGCGCGCCCGCGCCCGCCCCGGTGTGGTCCCCGGGCGGGCGGGGTACCGCCTCCCGAGGACGGCCCCGCACGGCCCCTCGGAGAGGACGCGACCATGGCGCTGAAGCATCCCCGGCACGACGGCCGCGGCGAGCGGGACCTGCAGGTCAACCCCATCTTCAGCCGGGAGCCCGTCGAGGTGCCCCGGTACGCGCTGCCGCGCGGCGAGATGGAGCCCGGCACCGCCTACCAGCTCGTCCACGACGAGCTGATGCTGGACGGCAACGCCCGGCTGAACCTCGCCACGTTCGTGTCCACCTGGGCCGAGCCCGAGGCGCTGCGGCTGATGGCCGAGTGCGCCGAGAAGAACATGATCGACAAGGACGAGTACCCGCAGACCGCGGAGCTGGAGATGCGCTGCGTCCACATGCTCGCCCGCCTGTGGAACGCCCCCGACCCGCGGCGCACCGTCGGCTGCTCCACGACCGGGTCCAGCGAGGCGGCCATGCTCGGCGGCCTCGCCCTGAAGCGCCGCTGGCAGAAGAGGGGGCTGAAGGGCCGGCCCAACATCGTGATGGGCGTCAACGTCCAGATCTGCTGGGAGAAGTTCGCCGACTACTTCGAGGTCGAGCCCCGCTACGTGCCGATGGAGGGCGACCGCTACCACCTCGGCGCCGCCGAGGCCGTCGCCCTGTGCGACGAGAACACCATCGGCGTCGTCGCCGTCCTCGGCTCGACCTTCGACGGCAGCTACGAGCCCGTCGCCGGCATCTGCGCCGCGCTCGACGACCTCCAGCGGCGCACCGGCCTGGACGTCCCCGTCCACGTGGACGGCGCGTCCGGCGCGATGATCGCCCCGTTCCTCGACCCGGACCTGCCGTGGGACTTCCGGCTGCCCCGCGTCGCGTCGATCAACACCTCCGGGCACAAGTACGGACTGGTCATGCCGGGCGTCGGCTGGGCGCTGTGGCGCGACCAGGACGCCCTGCCGGACGACCTGGTCTTCCACGTCAACTACCTCGGCGGCGACATGCCGACCTTCGCGCTGAACTTCTCCCGCCCCGGCGCGCAGGTCGTCGCGCAGTACTACAACTTCCTGCGGCTCGGCTTCGAGGGCTACCGGCGCGTCCAGCAGACCTGCCGCGACGTCGCGACCCGGCTGTCCGCCGAGATCGCCAAGCTCGGCCCGTTCGAGCCGCTCACCGACGGCTCCGACATCCCGGTCTTCGCGTTCCGCGCCCGCGACGGCGCCGGGTTCAACGTCTTCGACGTCTCCGCCGCGCTCCGCGAGCACGGCTGGCTCGTCCCCGCCTACACCTTCCCGAAGAACCGCGAGGACCTCGCCGTGCTGCGCGTGGTCGTCCGCAACGGCTTCAGCCACGACCTCGCCGACCTGCTGCTGGACGACCTGCGCCGCGTCCTGCCCCGGCTGTCCGCCCAGCCGTCCCCGGTCCGCACCGCCGACGACGCCGGCGGCTTCGCGCACGGCGCGGAGACCAAGAACCCCCGCACCCCGGGCCGCACCTGACCCTCCCCAGCCGACGAGCAACTCCGCCACTTGACCGCATCCTCGCGCTGCTGAGGATCGGCCTTGATGCGTGCCGTTGCGCGCCATCCGATGATCACCTCATGGACGGGCGCGTCGACCTCCAACTCCGCCGGGGTCCGACAGGGCTTCGACCAGTTCCACGGTGAAGGCCCGGACTTCCTCGGTGCTGAGGTGCCGCACCCATGGGAAGACCTCGGGCATGGCGAGCAGCAGCCCGCGGGCGCCTGGATCGTGCTTCATCAGCACCCGCCTTATATTCGGCCTCCCGGCCCACCGTTCGGCCCGATGACCACCGAGAACCACGCCGCCGCTACCGGCCCGCCGTCCGCTTCCACCCCGAAGACACCGTCCTGGCCGTAACCGTGGAAGCCCGACTCCAACGACCCGCGTGCGGCCAGTGCTTCACACGCCGATGGTTCGGCCGGTGTCGGGCACGTCCGTGACCATGTAGACCCCCGCCAGGTTACGAAGGTGCGCCTTGACGGTGTCGCGGTCGGCGCCCGACCGCAGCTTCACCAGATGGGCCGCAGGGTGCATGTCGCCCCACGGGTGCCGGCCCTTGAACCACTCAGGCAGTTCCTCGGGCGAAGCCTCGTAGTCGACTGCGATCTGCGGCATCGACACGATGCGCCGCTGGATCTCGTCCTTCGTCTCCGGCGAGTCGCTCGGATCCAGGACAGCAGCGATCAGGCCATTGTTCGCGGGCTTGTCGATGGCCCGGAAAACCAGGTATCCGCCGACGCCCACAACGCTCACAGCGAGGCAGGCCGCAAGGACGAGCAGGGCGACCAAAAGCGGCTTCTTCTGGCCAGGAGGCGGCGCCAGGGGAGGAATCGGCGGTTACTGCGCATAGGGGGCTGGTGCACCTGGGACAGACTAGGCGACACGGCACGCCTTCGACGTGTGCACAGAGCATTTGGGCGCCTCCCCTGCGCGGACAGGACGACGCGGCCGCCACCCCCGGCCGGCCCGCGGGAAGCAACAAGATCAAGTCTCACGTGCTTCGGTGAAACTCCTGGGACTCCTCGCCGTGCCCTGAACGAAAGCAGGCCGTGCGTTCGCGCGGTGCTCGGCTCAGAGCGCTTCGTCGAGGTCGTATTTCCCCTGCTTGATCTCCGTCACCAAGGCAACCCACTCGCCCCGCCTGAGACTCAGGAAGCCTCCGTTCGGGTTCTTAGAGTCCCGGAGAAGTCGGAACATCCCAAGGCCAGCAGCTTCTACACACCCGTTGCCACCTTCGCTGTAGCTGCTCTTGCGGAAGTCGGCCCTAGTGGGATCCACGTCGAACACTGGCCCTCCTTGCGGTCATCGTCCTGCCAGCCGGTCGAGCATAGTCAGCGAGTCCTCAGGGCTCAGCGCGGAGTCGTCGGCGATTCGCCGCTGGACCTCCCGGGCACGTTCGACCGCGTCGCTCGGCTTGAACCCCTTGTCCGGCTGGCTGTGCGGCTCCAGATGGATGACGAAGCGGCTCTCCTGGCCCGCCTCGCCGTTGGCCCGCTTGAGGTAGCTGCGCTCGGTCTTCCCTTCGCAGATCACCGTCATCACGACGCGTCTCTGGTCCCTCCCCGGCATCGCCGGAGAAGAAGCCGAGTCGCCTCCGGGAATTCCCCTCTTGCGCTTTCGCTTCCTTGAGGTCATGCACAGGCCTCGGCGTTCTCCGAGCCAAGGGCCTCGGCCGCCTCTCCTTCGGTAAGGCGGGGAATCCCCCCGTAGGCGCCGGCCAGGTATCGCTTGTCGAGGGCCTCGTTCTTGCGAGGCCGGGCATCGGTGAGCGGGTAGAGCTCGGATTCACCGATACGGCTCTTGACCACGATTCGTATCTGGTCCCGCTCCAGCGGCGGGAACGTGTGCAGGTTCCCGAGGAGTGTCACGTCATGGCTGGTGCACACCAGTTGTGCGTTCTTGGGATTGGCGACCGGATCCCTGAAGATCCTGAGCACCTCGGCGGCGACCAGGGGGTGAAGACTGGCGTAAAGCTCGTCGACGAGAAGCACGGCACCGGTATCGAGTGCCTCGAGCATGGGGCCCAGGAAAGCGAACCAGGACCGGGTGCCCTTCGACTCGAGCGAATAGGCGAGCGGAACGCTGCCGCTCCTCCCCCGATGCGAGAGCCGGACGCGCAGCCCCTTCTCGCCGGGTTCCAGACTCACCCCGTCCACGCCCAGGTCGGCGACCTCCAGCAGATCCCGCACCCGCTTCTCGATCGCCGGATCCTTCAGCTTCTCACCGGTGAAACCGCCGCGGGTGCTTTCGCCTTCGTCACCGATGAACCACAGGTTCCTCTTGAACCACTCGTGAATCGGCCCCAGGTGCGGATGGTTGAAGGCGGCGGCCACCGTGAGAAAGAGCGCGTTCGGCCGCGTGCGCGGTACCAGGCTCTCCTTGTCACCCTTGAGGCCCTCACCAGGGAACTTGAACGGCTCTGGATCGTCGGCGTCCCGTTCGAACCACACCTGGCGGCGCGCCTGCCCTCGTGGATGGACGTGCAGCCACTCGGATTCGACCCGTTCGTCGGACACCTCGAATCCGTAAACGTAGCGATCTCCGTCGATGACGATGCCGACCTCGTAGAGCGATGTCTCGTCCTCGCCCTCCGGATCGAGCTCGAAGGGCTCGCGCGGGATCCGGTCCAGAGCCGACCATTCGGTCACCGAGCTGACCACGGCCCTCCGCATCCAGCGCATGGCGGACAGCACGTTGGACTTGCCGGAGGCGTTGGCGCCATAGATCACCACAGCCGGCAGGTAGGCGGCCTCCGGATCTTCCGCCAGCCCCGCCGGACGTCCGGAATCGACGTTGAACCGGCTCGCCGACGTCCATAGCTCGAACTCGTCACGGAACGATCTGTGGTTCGCTCCGCGGAACCTCAGCAACATGACGAACCCCTCAACTCGGGATCTGGATCCACTGTAGCCGTCTCCATGCATGATTCCTGCATGAAAGAGCTTCAAACCGATTCCGGCCACGATAGACGACCGCCCGGTCATGGACGGATCTGGGTACAGCGTGCGGAAGGCTCAGAAACGGAAGCCGAAGAGACCGCCGTCCGGCTGGTCGGTCAGCCGCGGATCGAGCACGTACCGCTCGGCGTCGAAGCCCTCGTCAACCGCCTTGGCCAGGTCATCCGAGTTCAGAGTGACGATGTACTGGAGGTTTTCCTCTTCAGCCGCCTCCGCTCCCAGCGAGAGAGCCGCTGCGAGCTGGCGCGCGTCGACGCCGTCATACAGATGACTGTCATGGACCAGGAAGTCCGGGCCGCGGCCCGCGCGGTGGGCGATCACGGCGAGTGCGAGATCGAAGCAGAAGATGACCATGTTGTGGACGCCGCGACTGCTGTCGGTGTCGATGTGCGCTTCGATCTCGAGGCGCTGCCGATCGGCGTTGAAGGAGAGGAAAGGGGTGCGCGCGTCGCTGTAGAGCCGGCGCGCGAAGACGTTGAAGAGCCGGTTCGCCTGGTAGGTGAGCACGTCGCGCTGCTCCAGGTCTTCGGCCATCGCCGCCTCGAGTTCGATCCGCCTGCCCTCGATCTCGCGGCGGCTCGCCTCAAGGGTCTGTGCCGCCTCGAACCGATGCCGCAGCGCCTCCAAGCGCGCCTGCTCCTGTGCGAGCACGTGCTGGAGGGCTGTCAGAGCGTCGAGCGCCCCGCCCTCGTTGAGCATGGCCAGCAGGGACGCCTGCCGTTCCGCGAGCCGTTCCCGCTCCGTGCGCTTTCGGCAAGGCGTTCCTCGATCCGAGCCGATTCCTCGCGAAGCTGCTTCTCCCGATTGCGCACCACCGTCTGGTGGAACGCCCGGACGTCGTCGAACCTGCGGCGCACCTCGTGCCCGATGAGGAAGTCGAGCTGTGCGTAGGCTTGTTCCAGATAACGATCGTCCGGCTCCACGACATCGATCGCGGCCTGCCGCATGTCCTGGAGGTTGTGCCGGTCCACCGCGTCGCGGTCGCGCAGATCGCGGATGGTCCGGTCCAGCGCGTCGGCCTCGGCGCGGATGTTCTCGTGCTCCGGGAGCACCCGGAACTCCTTGACCTGCTGCTGCAGCTCCAGGACCCGCTGCTCGACCGCTCCGATCTCACCGCGCAGTTCCGCGGATCGGCCGACGATCTTGCCCCAGACGGGATCCTTCGCCGCCTGCACCAGCTTCTTGCGGGTCGAGTCCTGTGTCGCGAGGACGCGATACTGCTCGGCGAGCCCGACGTCGAGCCCGAAAAGGTGGCAGAGATTGATCTGCGCGTCCTGAACCGACTGCCTGGCATGGCTCGTGGTCGGGCTCAGCAGGCCGTCGAGGCCCCGGCGCATCGCGAACGAGAGCATGGTCCGTCCACTGGCCGGATAGTCCGGTGAAGGAAAACCGTAAAGGTCGCGCTCAATGGCCCACTGCCACTCGGTCAGCGAGACTTCGCCGGCGAGCTGCCCATGCCAGAGCTGTTCACTTCCGCCTCGCTTTCGCGTGACGTCCGGTTGAAGGAATACCTTCGCGCTTCCCGAACGCCGAAGAACCCGCAGCGCCTCCGGAATGCCCGGCCAGTCCATCTCCAGATCGAAGACGCTCCTGGCCAGGGCTTCGTGTGCCCACACCGAGTTCTTCCGCGTCGTCGCGCCGAGGAGGAAGTGCAGCAACTCGACCATGCTGGTCTTGCCCGTGCCGTTCCGGCTGTCGGTGTCCGTGGACCGATGGGTGCGTTCGGCGACGACGATGTTCAACCCCGACCGGAAAGACAGAGTCCTGAAGCGATCGTCATCGGATCCGAGTCTATGGAGCATCGCTCCTGCTCCTGAACGACAGCAGTTCGCTCTCCGGGTCGAGATCGACCAGCCCGAGAGCGTAGAGAACATCGAGAGCCAGTGCGAACCACCAGAAGGGAAGCGGCGCGTTGTGCCTGTTCTCCTCGCGCCAGGTCAGCAGCCGGCGCCACGCCTGCTGCACCGTGACCGGCTGCCGGCCCGTCGCCAGCACGATCTGCGCGCCCACGGCGAGGAGCGCCCGCTGAGGAGCGACTCCCTTGGTCGGTACGATCATGCCCCGCTCCTGGGCTCGGGGACGGGTCGCCAGCCGTTCGGTGGCAGCCGGCCGATGTCGCACTCCTCGAAGAAGTACATCAGGACGACCTGGGCGTCCAGAGTCCTCCGGTAGGAGGTCCGCTCGTTGCCGAGGATGTAGCACTCGAGTTCGTACAGGACGTCGTCCGGCGAATCGTGCTTCTCGGCCACCAGAAGGTAATGGTCTTTGAAGGCCGCCGCCACCTCGTCGCGCTCGCCCGGATCCCGGCAGTTGTCGTAGTAGGTATGCACGGAGGGGACGTACTTGAGGGCCTGCCTGAGCGAGTCCTCGAGGTCGGGCGAGAAGGCGTTGTACTCCAGCTTCCGTTCGGCGGGAACGGGGATGTCCGGAAGTCCCCGCATCGGGCGTCGCTCACTCGCCAGGTGCTCCAGCAGCGGGAGCACGTCGTTCAGGCCCACTCCAGTGACGACCTTCTGCGCGGGGAACGGGCCGAGCAGGTCCTCGATCTGGTGTCGCTCCAGCCTGCAGAACTCATCGTAGAAGCGGCGGTGGCCGAAGTTCTCGAAGACAAGGTCGGGATTGTCCTTCTGCAGGGCCGCGAGGGCGACCGCCACCTCCGGATGCATGCCCCGCCTGTTGTTGTGCACGAAGACGAAGGTGTCGAACTCACCACGGCGTTTCTTCATGGCAGTGGCGAAGTCGTCCCTGACCTTCTTCCTCACATCGACAGGCCGGGGTATGTCCACCTCGGGGCCGTTGCAGGCATACAGCCGCCTTTCAGTGAGCATGAGCCCGTCCGCACCGATGTCTCCCAGGTCGCCATGGGTGGCCACATCGACATAGGAGCCATGACGCGCGGACATGACCTCATGAAAGAAGACCTCGAACGCATTGCCGGACAATACGGACAGCTTGGCGCCCAGCATGTGCCGCAAAACCGAACGTTCCCATAGCTCGAGCACGCACGTCTGCACCCTGACACCTTATCGAGGGGTGCCGTCATTCCAGCAGTCATCACAAATTCCGCGATGCCACGGGGAAGGGCGCCGCAGCACCGGGCCTCGCCCGTCTCGAGGCCGGGCGGCGTTCTGCGGTGGGCGGAACGTGTGGTTCGGGGCGGGGGCGCCGGGTTATTTTGAGCGCATGGCCGAGATCACCCGCCCGCTCATGCCCGCCGACGAGACGCCGCACGAGCCGGACGCGACGCCCCCGCAGGCGGAGCCGCTGTGGCGCGACGCGCTCGGCCGGTGCCTGCGGCGCCTGCGCGTCGAGCGCGGCGAGATCCTGACGGAGACCGCGCGCCGCGCCGGGGTGTCCCCGCAGTACCTGTCCGAGATGGAGCGCGGCGTCAAGGAGCCGTCGAGCGAGATGATCGCCGCGGTCGCCGGCGCCCTGGACGTGACGCTCGCCGACCTCACGCTCGCGGTCGCGACGAGCCTGCTGACCGCGCCGGCCAGGACCGCGCCGGCCAGGACCGCGCCGACCGGGCCGACCTGCCAGGTCGCCTACGCCCTGGCAGCCTGACCCGGACGGCGCCTGCCCGGGGCGGCCGCGTTCAGCGGGGTTCCGGCTGGCGCTCCTCGATCACGTGGTCGATGAGGCCGTACTCCAGCGCCGACTTGGCGGTGAAGACACGGTCGCGGTCGGTGTCGGCGCGGAGCGTCGCGGTCTCCTGGCCGGTGTGCCGGGAGAGGATCTGCTCGATGTCCGCGCGGACGCGGACGACCTCGTCCGCCTGGAGGATGAGGTCCGGGATCGCGCCGCGCCCCTGCCCCATCGGCTGGTGCAGGACGACGCGGGTGTGCGGCAGCGCGGCGCGCTTGCCGGGAGACCCCGCGGCGAGCAGCACCGCGCCGACCGCGACGGCCTGTCCCACGCACGTCGTCGCGACCTGCGGGCGGATGTAGCGCAGCGTGTCGTACACCGCGAGCATCGCGCTCGGGTCTCCGCCCTCGCAGTTGATGTACAGCTGGATGTCGGCTTCCGGGCTGTCGGCCTCCAGGTGGAGCAGCTGCGCGACGAGCGCGTTCGCGACCCCGGCGTCGATGGCGGTGCCGAGGTAGATGATCCGCTCGGTGAGCAGGTGCGAGTAGACGTCCATGATCCGTTCACCGCGCGAGTCCTTCGCGATGACGTTCGGGATCGTGTAGGTGCTCATCGGCCGGCTCCTCCGGACGGGGCGCCGAGCCCGACGGCCCGGCGGCGGGGCGGCACGACCTCGTCGTAGTCGCTGACGATCGTGTCGATGAACCCGTACTCGAGCGCCTCCCGCGCGGTGTACCAGCGGTCGTGCAGGGAGTCCTCGAAGACCCGCTCGATCGGCTGGCCGGTGTCCTCGGCGATGAGGCCGAGGACCGTGTCGCGGGTGTGGCGCAAATCGTTGGCCTGCAGCTCGATGTCGACGGCGGCGCCGCCGATGCCGGCGGACCCCTGGTGCATCAGCACCCGGGCGTGCGGCATCGCGCGGCGCTTGCCCGGGGTTCCCGACGACAGCAGAAACTGCCCGGCGCTGTAGGCGATGCCGAGCACGACCGTCGCCACGTCGCACGGGATGAGCCGCATGACGTCGCGGATCGCGAGCATCGACGGCACGGACCCTCCGGGGGAATGGATCCACAGCGCGATGTCGGACGACGGGTCCTCGCCCGCCAGGGTGAGCAGCTGCGTCGCGAGCAGCGTGCCGTTGTCGTCGTCGAGCACGCCGTCCAGCACGAGGACGCGCTGCGCGTACAGCTCGCCGCGCACGCGCTCGTTGAACAATGGGATCTTCTGTTCCTCGCTCATGCCCTTCAGCCTGCGGCAACGCGGGCGCCGGTCACAGCCCGCGCTGCCCACGGCGGATCTGCTCTCAGCAGCGCAGCCCCATGGGTTTACCAGGGGACGGGGCCGTCGTCGTCGTGGAACGTGCCGGTCGGGCCGCCGTCGGGGAGGGTCGCGAGGTGGATCGCGATGGCCGCGCCCTGCTCGGGGGTGCGGACGCCGCGGAACCCGTTGAGGTCGGTCGCGCAGAAGCCCGGGCAGCCGGCGTTGATCAGGATGTCCGTGCCGACCAGCTCCTTGGCGTACTGGATGGTGACGGCGTTGAGGAACGTCTTCGACGCCGCGTAGGCGGCGGAGATCGGGCCCGTCTCGGCGCCGGGGGTGGTCTGCCGGGTGAGGGACCCGACGGTGCTGGACATGTTCACGATCCGGGGGGACGGCGAGCGGCGCAGCAGCGGCAGCATCGCGTTGGTGACGCGGATGACGCCGAGGACGTTGGTCTCCACGACCGTCCGCACGGTCGCGGGGTCCACCTTCGTGGGCTCCTGCGGCATCCCGCCGGTGATGGCGGCGTTGTTGACGAGCACGTCGAGGCCGCGCTCCTCCAGCAGCCCGGCGGCGGCGGTGACGCTCGCGTCGTCGGTCACGTCGATCGGCACGCCGAACGCGTCGATGCCGGCGGCGCGCAGCTTCGCGACGGCCGCCTCCCCGCGTCCCGCGTCCCGGGAGCCGACGCCGACGCTCCAGCCGAGCGCGCCCAGGCCGGCCGCGATCTCGTACCCGATGCCCTTGTTCGCGCCGGTGACCAGCGCCGTCTTCGTTTCGGTCATGCCACGATCCTCGCCGCCGGGCGGGCCCGGCCGCCAACACCGTCTGGGTGGGGTGCGATACCCCGGCGGTATCGCAGCCGGGCCGGCGGCGGGTAGCGTGGCGGCATGGAGACGCGGGAGCTGCGGTACTTCGTCGCCGTCGCCGAGGAGCTGCACTTCGGGCGCGCCGCCGAGCGGCTCGGGATCGCGCAGCCGCCGCTGTCGCGGGCGATCCAGCGGCTCGAGCGGCGGCTCGGCGCGACACTGCTGGACCGCACCAACCGCACCATCGCGCTGACCGCGGCCGGGGAGGTGCTGCTGCGCGAGGGCCGGGCGGCCCTCGACGCGGTCGACGCCGCCGACCGCCGCACCCGCCGCGCCGCCGCCGCGGCCGGACGGCCCGCGCTGGCCCTCGTCACGAAGGCCGGGGCGTCCGACGAGCTGCTGGCGAAGCTGCTCGACGCGTACGCCGCCGAACCCGGCGCGGCCGCCGTCGACGTGATCCTGTGCGGGCCCGGCGAGCAGGAGCGGCTGCTGCGGGACGGGCGCGCCGACGTGGCGCTGCTGCACACGCCGTTCGACTCGACGGCCGGGCTCGACACCGAGGAGCTGCGCACCGAGGGGCAGGTCGCGGTGCTGCCGGCCGGGCATCCCCTCACCAACCGGTCGCAGGTGCGGGCCGCCGACGTCGCGGCGCTGCCCGGACTGCCGCTGCCGCGCTGGCCGCGCTACGACGGCACGTACCCGGACGGCCCGGGCCCGCGCGTCCGGGACCACGCGCAGCTGCTGCAGCTGATCGCGCTCGGCCGGGCGTCAGCGGTGCTGCCCGAGTCGTGCCGGCCCCATCTGGGCGAGCGGCTCGCCGCCGTCCCGGTGGTGGACGCGCCGCAGGTGACGACGCTGATCGCGTGGCCGCCGCACAGCCGCTCCCTGCCCCTGGCCGACCTCGTCCGCACCGCGACCCGCCTCTAGCCGCGGAGCGCGGCGAGGCCCTTCTGCAGGTCGTCCAGGTTCATCAACGGGACGATCTCGATCTCCGCGCCGAGGCCGAGAGGCTAGTTCGGGGCGCTGAGGACCAGCCCGCTGGTGGGCACGCCGGTGCCGGCGGTGACCAGGACGTTGCGGACGTCCGGCACCTGGTTCACCGCGGCGCCCCGCACCTGCCGGACGGCCTCGGCGATGCCGTTCATGCCGTGGATGTACGCCTCACCCAGCTGACCCCCGTTGGGGTTGACCGGAAGCCTGCCGCCGAGCTCAATGCCACCGTCCTTGATGTAGTCCTTCGCCTGGCCGCGGCCGCAGAAGCCGAGCTCCTCCAGCTGGACCAGGACGAACGGGGTGAAATGATCGTAGAGGATCGCGGTCTGGACGTCATCCGGGGACAGCCCCGACTGCTGCCACAGGGTGCGGCCGACGGTTTCCATCGCGGGGAGCGCCGACAGTTCGCCGGTGTAGTAGCCGAACATCATCATCTGGTCCGGGCCCGTCCCCTGGGCCGCCGCCGTGATGACGGCGGGCCGGTGCGGGAGGTCGCGGGCCCGCTCCAGCGAGGTGACGAGCACCGCGACGCCGCCGTCGGACTCCTGGCAGCAGTCCAGCAGGTGCAGCGGGTCGACGATCCAGCGGGACGCCTGGTGCTCGTCCAGCGTGATCGGCCGCCCGTGGAACCACGCGGCCGGGTTCGTGGCGGCGTGGCGCCGCATCGCGACCGCGACGCGGCCGAAGTCCTCGCTGGTCGCGCCGTAGTCGTGCATGTAGCGGCGGGCCTGCATCGCGACCCACGCGGCCGGGGTCGCGAACCCGAACGGCAGGTGCCAGGAGAACTCCAGGCCGGTCGCGTCGACGCGCCCGGACGCAGCGGCCTGGCCGAAGCGGTGGCCGGAGCGCTCGTTGAACGCGCGGTAGCACAGCACCGCGTTCGCCTGGCCGGTCGCGACGGCCATCGCGGCGTGCGCGACGGTGCCGCAGGCCGCGCCGCCGCCGTAGTCGACGCGCGAGAAGAACCGCAGCGCGGGGATGCCCAGCTCGCGCTGGACGGCGATCTCGGAGTTGGCGTCGGCGGTGTAGGTGACCAGGCCGTCGACGTCGGCGGGGGCCAGCCCCGCGTCCTCGACCGCGGCGAGGCAGGCCTCGGCGGCGAGCCGCAGCTCCGAGCGGCCCGACTCCTTGGAGAACTCGGTGGCGCCGATCCCGGCGATCGCCGCCTTCCCGGACAGGCTCATCCGGCCTCCTCGATTCCGGCGGAGCCGACCCGGGGGGTGTGGGGGGTCGCCCCCCCTCGTGCGAAACGGACGGTGGCGGTGAGGTGGTCGCCGATGCTCACCGCGCCGCGGACGCGCAGGGTGCGGTCGTCGACGCGGTCGCCGGTCAGCGTGAGCGTGTCGCCGGCGTAGGCGGGGGCGCCGAGCCGCACCTCGATGCTCTCCAGCGCCGCGTCGGAGACGGTCTCCAGCGCGAACCGCTGGACGAGCCCGATGCTGGTCAGGATGTTGACGAAGATGTCCTGCGAGCCCTGCGCGCGGGCCTGCGCGGGGTCGTGGTGGACGGGCATGAAGTCGCGGGTCGCGATGGCCGCCGAGATGATGAACGTCGGGGTCAGCTCGATCTCCAGGCCGCCGGACGCCGTTTCCCCCGCCGCCTCGTCGGCCACCGGAGGCGGTGCGGGCGGGGCGTCCGCCGGTACCCACTGCGGGAGGACGAGCTCGTCGTCCATCCGCTCGAACTCCAGCCGGACGGGCATGCCGATCCGCACGTCCTCGGGCGGGCAGCCGTTGACGTTCCCGACGATCCGGACGCCCTCCTCCAGCTCGACGACCGCCACCGCGTACGGGGCCGTCCGGCCGGGGACGGGCGGGTGGTGGTGGACGACGTAGCTGTGCACCTCGCCGCGCCCGCTCGCCACCACGTGGTCCCGGTCGAGCGAACGGCACTTCGGGCACATCGGGCCGGGCGGGTGGCGGAGCGTTCCACAGCCGGCGCAGCGCTGGATGCGCAGCTCGCCCGCGTCCACCCCGTCCCAGAAGAACGCGCTGTCCTGGCCGATCGCGGGACGCAGCGGGTACTTCCCGCCCGTCCCGGCGGCGGGCGGGCGCGGGCCGGGCTTGAACTTCAGCACCCGGAACAGCATCTCGGCGACGCGCTCGTCGTTCTCGTCGTACCAGGACTGGTACCAGGTGACGAAGTAGCCCTCGCCCATCGCGGTCCGCTTCGGACCGGTGACGCCGCCGAACCGCATCCGCGTCCGCAGCTGCTCGCCGACCTTCACGTACCGGTCGTAGACCTGGTCGCAGTTCGTCGCGACGATGCCGGTGTAGCCGGCGGCGTCCAGCATCGCCAGCACCTCGTCGGCGGCGCCCCGCTGGTCCGGCCGGCGGACCAGGCCGGGCATCGACCACACCTGGATCATCGCGGGCGGCGCGACGTCGTCCCAGGTGCCGGTGTCGCCGAGGGCCTGCGTCCAGTTGCGGATCATCGCGGCGTTCACCGGGTCGGGGCAGGGCAGCGGGGGCCGCTCGCCGGCGGCCTCCAGCCGGCCGGCGAGCGCCATGAGTTCGTCGTGCACGGGTCTCCTCGTTCCGTGGGCTCCCGGGTCAGCGCGGTGCGCGGGGCAGCCCGAGGCCGATCATCGCGATCAGCTCGCGCTGGATCTCGTTGACGCCGCCGCCGAAGGTGAGCACGAGGGCGCCCTTGGCCATCCGGTCGGTCACCTTCATGAACTCGGCGGTGGCCGGGTCGCCCGGGTCGCCGTACCGGGCGAGGACGTCGCCGATGAGCCGGCCGACCTCCTGCACCCGCTCCGAGGCGTAGATCTTGGTGGCGGACGCGTCCGCCGCGCCGAGCCAGCCGAGGTCCTGGTTCGCCGCGACCTGCCAGTTCAGCACCTCGTTGACGCGCTCGTAGGCGCGCGCCCGGGCGAGCGCGCGGCGGACGGCGGGCTCCTCGATGAGCGGCCGTCCGGCCGGCCCGGTCGCGGCGCGGGCCCAGTGCTCCAGCCGGTTGCGCGCGCGCCCGATGGTGCCGGCCGGGCCGAGCGTGACCCGCTCGTGGTTGAGCTGGTTGACGATCAGGTCCCAGCCCTTGTTCTCCCCGCCGATCAGCATGTCCGCCGGGACGCGGACGTCCTGGTAGTAGGTGGAGTTGGTGTGGTGCGCGCCGTCCATGGTGATGATCGGCGTCCAGGAGAAGCCGGGGTCCTCGCAGTCCACGATGAGCATCGAGATGCCCTTGTGCTTCTTCGCGGAGGGGTCGGTGCGCGCGGCGAGCCAGATGTAGTCGGCGGTCTGCGCGCCCGAGGTGAAGATCTTCTGGCCGTTCACGACGTAGTGGTCGCCGTCCTTGACGGCCGTGGTGCGCAGCGCGGCGAGGTCGGTGCCGGCGCCCGGTTCGCTGTAGCCGATCGCGAAGTGGCACTCGCCGGCGAGGATGCGAGGGATGAAGAACTCCTTGTGCGCGTCGGTGCCGTACTGCAGGATCGTCGGCGCGACGGAGTTCAGCGTGATGAGCGGGTAGGTGACCTCGGCGCGGGCGATCTCGTTGGCGAAGATCGTCTGCTCGACGGGGCCGAAGCCGCGGCCGCCGTACTCCTTCGGCAGCGCGACGCCGAGCATCCCGTCGCGCCCGAGGCGCCGGCAGTGCTCCAGGTAGGGCGGGCCGAACGGGTCGGCCTCGATCGCGGCGCGCTGCTCGGCGGTCAGGCAGTTCTCGAAGTACTCGCGCAGCTCGGCGCGGAGCTTCTTCTGCTCGCCGGTCAGGTCGATGAACATTCAGGCCTCCTGGGCGATGAGCGCGCCGAGCGAGTCGAGACGGTCTTCCGCGCCGCCGAGCAGGTGCCCGACCTGCTTGCCCCAGGCGAAGTAGCGGTGCAGCGGGTAGGTGATGTCGAGGCCGATGCCGCCGTGCAGGTGCTGGCAGGTGTAGAGCGCCTTCACGACGGGATCGCACGCGTTGTAGGCCGCGATGGTGAGCAGTTCCTCGGCGTCGGCGGCGCCCTCGGCGAGCCGCCACACCCCGGCCCAGACCGCCACGTCCAGCGCGCGCTTGGCGATGTAGACGTCGCTGATCTGCATGGTGACGGCCTGGAACTGCGCGAGCGCCCGCTCGAACTGCTCGCGGGTCCTGGTGTACTCCTTGGTGAGCTCCAGCGCGCCCTCGATGACGCCGGACGACAGCGCGACCGCGCCCGCGACGGCGGACAGCCGGAGGGTGTCCCAGGCGGCGCCGTCGGCGGTCCCGCCGAGGAGCGCGTCGCCGCCGACCCGGACGCCGTCGAGCGCGATCCGCGACAGCGGCTCGCTCGTCGCGGAGTGCTGCGGCGTGATCGTCACGGCGGACGGCTCGACGAGGAACACCCCGACGCCGGCGCCCTCGACCCGCGCCGGGACGAGGATCCGCGCCGCCTCCCGCGCGTAGGGGACGAACGTCTTCACGCCGTCGAGGACGTGGCCGTCGCCGTCCGGGCGGGCGGTCGCCGCGATCTCGCCGGGCGGGCCGGTCTCGCGGTACGCGCCGGTCAGCACGGTCTCGCCGTCGGTCAGCGGCGCGAGCAGCGCGCGCTGCTCCACGGTGCCGTGCCGGGCGATCGGAATGGCCGCCAGCGCCAGCGACGCGTACACCGGGATCGGCGCCGTCCGCACGCCCGCCTCGCGCAGGATCACCGCGAGCTCCACCGGCCCGAGCCCCGCGCCGCCGGCCTCCTCGGGCAGCACGGCGCCGAGCAGCCCGGCCTGCGCGAACGCCTTCCAGGTGGCGCCGTCATAGGGGGCGCCGCTCTGCTCGAAGGCCTCCAGCCGCTCCTGCGCGGCCTCCCGCGCGAGCAGGTCCGCCGCGAGGCCCTTCAGCTCCTGCTGGGTCTCGTCGAGGTTGAAGTCCACTCATCCGCTCCCTTCCTGGCGGCGCGGCCGGCCGGACGGACGCCCACGGCGAAAAAGTAGAACAGATTCTAGTCTGTGTCCAGCGACGTGATCACTCTCCCGGAAACGGGGATTCACCTAGCAAGCAAGGGTTCGGTGACCGCCCCGGGAACACCCGCCCGGCGACCCGCCGCAGCCGATCAGATAACAGGTTCTCGCACGGGCTGTAGGCTGGTGGCAGGACGGCGGCGCAACGGGCGCCCGCGCGAGGAGGATGACCGTGACCGCAGAGCCGACAGTGACCGAGGACGAGCCTTCGGGCGGCGCCGCGGCGGACCGGCGGGCGGGCCAGGCCGCAGGGCAGGGCGCGGGGCAGGGCGTGCGCTCGCGCAGCCAGCACCAGCGGCGCAAGCGTATCGTCCAGGCCGCCGCCGCGCTGGCCTCCCGCGGCGGCATCGAGGCGATGCAGATGCGCACCGTCGCCGAGCGCGCCGGCGTCGCGCTCGGCACCCTCTACCGCTACTTCCCGTCCAAGATGGACCTGGTCGTCGCCGTCGTCAGCGAGGAGATCGACCTGCTGGAGCGCAGCATCGAGCGCCGCCCGCCGCGCGGCGGCTCCGCCGCCGAGCGCACCGTCGAGGTGCTGATGCGCGCCACGCGGGGGCTGATGCGCGAGCCCGAGCTCGCCGAGGCGCTGATCCGCTCGCTGCTGCTGTCGGACGTCAAGACCGACTTCAGCGAGCGGATGACGAACCTGATGCTGCGCGCCGCCGTCGGCCCCACCGGCGACATCCCGGCCGACGACCGGCGCCGCGTCGTCGCCCGGGCGCTGTCGTCGGTCTGGACGATGGAGATGATCGAGATGCTGCGCGGCCAGGCGACCGCCGAGGTGATCCAGTCCCGCCTGGAGATCTCCGCCGACCGCCTGCTCACCGACTGAGCCCGCGCCCCGGCCCGGTACGCCGTTCTTTCGCGTGTGCGGCCCGTCACCGCGCACTACGCTTGAGCACGACCGGACCGGACGAAGAAGGTGTGCCAGTGACCGAGCAGGAACCGATCCTCAGCGACGGGGTCATCATCGAGTTCATCGATGGCAAGGACGTCCCCGTCAAGCACAAGGACTTCGGTGACCGTGCCGTCGTGATGCGCGACGCGAAGAAGCCCGACGGCCCGATCCTCTACTTCACCGAGGCCGAGTGGGACGCCTTCATCGCCGGCGTCAAGGACGGCGAGTTCGACGACCTCCTCGAGGAGGAGCCCGCCGAGGGCTGACGGCGCCGCCGCCCGCGCCCCGGAGGTCCGGCGGCGCGGGCGCTCAGCCCGTCTCGGCCCGGGCTCAGTCGGGGCGCCGCAGGGCGGCCCAGCGCTCGGCGAGGGACCGCTCCGCCGCGGACGTGAGGCTTCCCCACAGGCGGAGGCGGGCCAGGCCGCCGTCGGGGTGGATGTCCACGCGGACGTGCGAGACCTCGGGTGTCTCGAGGCGGAAGCGGTGGCGGGCGTCGGGCCGGACGCGGGTCCGCGGCAGCAGCGCCATGCCGTCGGGCGTGGTGAGGGAGACCTCGGCGGGCGCGTTGAACTTCAGGTTCGTGGTGTCGATCTCCGCCAGCCGGATCGTCCCGGGGGCCGCCAGGCGGACGACCGCCCACTCGTTGCCGGGCTCGCGGCGCCGCGCGGTCTCCCAGCCTTCGGCCTGGTTGCGGGCCAGACCGGGGAAGAGCATGTTGTCCGGCGACGAGTAGAACATGTCGGAGCATTCGACGACCCGGGCACCGTTCTCCAGCGCGGCCAGGTCGACGGTCAGCCCGGTGAGGAACGCGGGGTCGGGGACGACGTCGCCGTGCACGCGGATCCGCGCGATCCCGCCGTCCGGGAAGATGTTGAGCCGGACGTGGGTGAACAGGCGCTCGGCGGCCACCGGGAAGGCGTGCGCGGTGTCGCCCTTGAGCGGGCTCTTCGGGACGATCTCCGTCCAGCCCGCGTCGGCGGGGTCGTCGGCGGGCCCGTCCACCGCGCAGGCCTCGACGGACGCGTGCGGCGGGTAGTTGCCCGTGAACCAGGCGGTGTCGATGACGACGCCGCGGATCACGCCGGGCAGGCCGAGCCGGACCACCGCCCAGTCGTGGCCGGGCTCGCGTCGGCGGCGGGTCTCCCAGCCGTCGTACTCCTGGCCCTTCGGCCCGAACGTCTCGGGCCGGAACGCCGGCGGCCACGGGTTGACCAGGTTCTCCTTCGCCGCGAACGACTCGTCGCTTGCGGCGGTGACCGAGCCGCCGAGGGTGCGGACGGCCAGGTCGGGGAGGGACATGAAGTCGCTCAAGGCGCCTCCTCGCGGGTGAGCATGCGGCCGGACGGGGTGCCGTCGACGGGGACGCCGCGCAGCCAGGTCGTGCGGACGGTCCCGGTCAGGGTGCGGCCCTCATACGGGGTGACGGGGTGCCGGTGGCGCAGCCGGGCGGGGTCGACGGTGAAGGCGGCGTCGGGATCGAACGCGACGAGGTCGGCGTCGCCGCCGACCTCGATACGGCCCTTGCCGGGGACGGCGGCGAGTGCGGCGGGCGCCTCGGCCATCCAGCGGACGACGGTCGCGAGGTCGTGCCCGCGCGCGCGGGCGGCCGTCCAGACGGCGGAGAGGCCGAGCTGGAGCGAGGAGATCCCGCCCCAGGCGGTGGCGAAGTCGCCCTGCTTCAGGTCGGGCGTCGACGGCGAGTGGTCGCTGACCACGCAGGAGATGACACCGGACGCCAGGCCCTGCCAGAGCGCGTCGCGGTTGGCCGGGTCGCGGATCGGCGGGCAGCACTTGTACGTCGGCCCGCCCGCTTCGTCCGCGGACAGGACGAGGTAGTGCGGGCAGGTCTCGGCGGTCACGGGAAGGCCGGCCGCCTGCGCCTCGGCGAGCGGTTCGAGGCAGTCGGCGGCGGACAGGTGCAGGATGTGGGCGCGTACCCCGGTCTCCTCGGCGAGCCCGATGACCCGCTCGACGGCGCGGCGCTCGGCGGCGGGCGGGCGGGACGCCAGGAACGCCGCGTACCCGCCGTCCGCCGGGTCGGTCAGCGCGGACGGGTCCTCGGCGTGCACGATGGCGAGCCCGCCGAACGCGGCGATCTCGCGGAACGCGTCCCGCATCCCGGCGGGCGGCAGCGGCGGGAACTCCGGGACGCCGGAGTCGGACGCGAAGCACTTGAACCCGAACACGCCCGCGTCGTGCAGCGGCCGCAGCGACGGGACGTTCCCGGGGACCGCGCCGCCCCAGAACCCGACGTCGACGTGCAGCTTCCCGGCCGCGGCGGCGCGCTTGGCGGCGAGCGCCCCGGCGGACACGGTCGGCGGCAGCGAGTTCAGCGGCATGTCGATGAGGGTGGTGACGCCGCCCGCGGCGGCGGCGCGGGTCGCGGTCGCGAACCCCTCCCATTCGGTGCGGCCCGGCTCATTGATGTGGACGTGGGTGTCGACGAGCCCCGGCAGCAGCGCGGTATCGCCGAGGTCGGTCTCGGACGCGGCGGGCAGCGGCGCGTAGCGGTCGGCGATCGCCGCGATGCGGCCGCCCGCGACGGCGACGGCGGCGGGCCGCTCGCCGTCCGGCAGGACGGCCCGCCGGGTCCGGATCACCAGGTCGTGGCTCATGCGGTGACGATGTGCTCCGGCCGGACCGGCACCCGGGTGAGCGCTCTGCCCGTGGCGGCGCGGACGGCGGCGACGATCGCGGGCGTGGAGGAGAGCGTGGACGGCTCTCCGGCGCCGCGTAGCCCGTAGGGGGCGTGCGGGTCGGGGTTCTCGAGGATGTCGAGCCGCATCGGCGGCATGTCGAGGATGGTCGGGATGAGGTAGTCGGTGAAGGACGGGTTGCGGACGAGTCCGCCGGACACGACGATCTCCTCCATCACGGCGAGGCCGAGGCCCTGCGCGGAGCCGCCGTGGATCTGGCCCTCCAGCGACAGCCGGTTGAGGATCTTCCCGACGTCCTGGACGGCGGCCATCTCGACGACCTTGACCAGGCCGAGGTCGACGTCCACGTCGACGACGGCGCGGTGCACGCACAGGGCGAGCTGGGTGTGGGTGGCGCCCTGCCCGGTGACGGGGTCCATGGCGGTGGTGGGCCGGTGGTGGAATTCGCGGGTCGCCTCGATGGCGTCGCCGCCGAGGACGTCCTCGATGCCGCCGAGCACCCCGGCCGTCCGGGAGACGATCTTCCCGCCGATCGCGGAGAGGTCGTCGTGGCCGTACCGGCGGGCGGCGCGGGCGAGCAGCTCGGCGCGGACGGCCTCGCAGGCGGCCTTGACGGCGCCGCCGGACATGTACGACTGGCGGGACGCGCTGGACGACCCGGCGTCGCCGACCCGGTCGTCCGCCGGGGCGATGGTGACCTTCTGGACGCCCAGTTCCGTCCGCGCGACCTGCGCCTGGACGGTGACGAGCCCCTGCCCGACCTCAGCGGCGGCGGTGTGCACGAGCGCGGTCGGCTCGCCGCCGATGACCTCCAGCCGGACGCGGGCGGTGGCGAGGTCGTCGAAGCCCTCGGAGAAGCAGATGTTCTTGATCCCGACGCCGTACCCGACGCCGCGCACCACGCCCTCGCCGCGGGTGGTCTGCGACGCGCCGCCGGGCAGGTTCCGGATGTCGGAGACGTCGCAAGCCGGCGGCATCGGCATGGCCTCCAGCCGGGTCAGCATCTCCGCGAGCGGCGCCGGCGAGTCGATGACCTGGCCGGTCGCGAGCCTGGAGCCCCGCGAGACGGCGTTGCGGCGGCGGATCTCGAGCGGCCCCAGCCCGCAGACCTCGCCGAGCCTGTCCATCATCGACTCGTAGGCGAAGCACGCCTGGACGGCGCCGAACCCGCGCATCGCGCCGCACGGCGGGTTGTTCGTGTACACCCCGTACGCGTCGATCCTGATGTTCGGGATCTCGTACGGGCCGACGCCGAGCGACGCGGCGTTCCCGGTGACGTTCCGGGTGGACGAGGTGTACGCGCCGCCGTCGAGGACGATCTCGACGTCGGCGTAGACGAGCGTCCCGTCGCCCGTGGCGCCGTACTCGTACCGCATGGACGCGGGGTGCCGGTGGACGTGCCCGAAGAACGACTCGTACCGGTTGTACGACATCTTCACCGGCCTGCCGGTGTGCAGGGCGAGCATCGCGGCGTGGATCTGCACCGAGAGGTCCTCGCGGCCCCCGAACGCGCCGCCGACGCCGGCGAGGGTCATGTGCACCTGCGACGCGTCCAGGCCGAGGCACGGCGCGATCTGCGCCAGGTCGTTGTGCATCCACTGCGTGGAGACGTACAGGTCGACGCCGCCGTCCTCGGCCGGGACCGCCAGGCCGGCCTCCGGCCCGAGGAACGCCTGGTCCTGGATGCCGACCTCGAACTCCTCCGACACGACGACCTCGGCCAGAGCGCGCGCAGCGTCGACGTCCCCGACGCGGACCGGCTGGTACCGGGTGACGCCGCCGAGCGGCTGCACCTTCAGCCGCTCCGGGTCGGCGATCACCGCGCGCGGGTCGGTGATCGGCTCCAGCACCTCGTAGCCGACGGCGATGCGCTCCATGGCGCGGCGCGCGATCTCCGGGTGGTCGGCGGCGACGACCGCGACCGGCTCGCCCTGGTACCTGACCTCCCCGATCGCAAGAACGGGCTGGTCCTCGGTGTGGTCCTGCCCGTACAGCTTCTGGCCGGGGACGTCCTCGTGGGTGAGGACGGCGTGCACGCCCGGCGTCGCCAGCGCGGGGCCGATGTCGATCGAGCGGATGCGGGCGCGCGGGTGCGGGCTGCGCAGCGTCGCGCCCCACAGCATCCCGTCCATCCACAGGTCGGACGCGTAGGCGAACTCCCCGGCGACCTTGAGGGCGCCGTCGGGACGCGGCGGGCTGTCGCCGACACCGCCGCTGCCGGGCGCGGCGACGTGGCCGGGTGTCCTGACAGGAGACGCCATTTAGAGGACCTCCTCCGCGAGCCGCATGAGGCGCCGGTGCGCGTCGGCGCCGCGCCGCCCGATCACGTCCTGCGGGACGGAGACGAGCGTGCCGGCGGCGACGATCGTCCGGCCGCCGACGAGCAGCCGCTCCAGCGGCGGCGTGCCGCCGAACGCGAACGCGACCACCGGGTCGTCGACGGCGGCGTGGAAGCCGTCGACCCGCCACAGCGCGACATCGGCGAGCTTGCCGGGTTCGAGGGTGCCGATCTCGTCGTCGCGGCCGAGGCAGCGGGCGCCGCCGAGCGTCGCCATCTCCAGGGCCTGCCGGGCGGTCAGCGCGTCCGGCCCGTAGCGGGCGCGCTGCATGTAGAGCGCCTGCCGGATCTCCCCGGCGAGCGGGACGAACTCCGCCGACGCCGACCCGTCCACGCCCATCCCGACCGTCGCGCCCGCCTCCAGCAGGTGGGAGACGCGGGCGATGCCGGCGCCGAGCCGGGCGTTGGAGCTCGGGCAGTGCGCGGTGCCGGTGCCGGTCTCGGCGAGCCGCTTGATGTCGGTGTCGTGCAGGTGGACGCAGTGCGCGAGCCACACGTCCGGGCCGAGCCAGCCGATCGAGTCCATGTACTCGGCCGGGGTCATGCCGAACTGCTCGCTGGTGTGCTCCTCCTCGTCGAGGGTCTCGGCGAGGTGGGTGTGCAGCCGGACGCCCTTCTCGCGCGCCAGTTCGGCGGACCGGACGAGCAGGTCGCGGGTGACGGAGAACGGGGAGCACGGCGCCACCGAGATCCGCAGCATCGAGCCCGGCGAGGGGTCGTGGTACCGGTCGATGGCGGCGGCGGTCTCGGTGAGGATCGTGTCGAGGTCCTCGACGACCTCGTCCGGCGGGAGCCCGCCCTGCGACTCGCCGCGGTCCATCGAGCCGCGGCACGGCTGGAACCGGATGCCGAGCTCCGCCGCCGCCTCGATTTCGGCGGCGAACAGGTCGCCGCGCCCGCGCGGGAACAGGTAGTGGTGGTCGGACGAGGTGGCGCAGCCGGACATGGCGAGCCATCCGAGCCCCGCGCTCGCCGCGCCCGCGACGACCTCGGCGTCCATCTTCGACCACGGCTTGTAGAGGGTGGTGAGCCATTCGAACAGCGTGTTATCGGTGGCCAGGCCCTGGCTCGCCCACTGGTACAGGTGGTGGTGCGCGTTGACCAGGCCGGGGGTGGCGAGGCAGCCGGTCCCGTCGATCCGGTCGGCGCCCGCTGCCTCGGGGGCGGGGCCGGCGCCGACGGCGGTGATCCGGTCGCCCTCGATCACGAGGTGCCCGCCGGGGTGCTCGTCCCCGGACACGGTCACGACGTGCGCGTTCTCGATGATGGTCGTCACTTCGGTGCAGCCTTTCGCCGGGCCGCCAGCCGCACCGCGTCGAGGATCTTCTCGTAGCCGGTGCAGCGGCACAGGTTGCCGGCCAGCGCCTCGCGGATCTCGGCGTCGGACGGCTCGGGGGTGCGTTCGATCAGGTCGTGGGCCTGGACGACCAGCCCGGGCGTGCAGAACCCGCACTGGACGGCGCCCGCCTCCACGAACGCCTGCTGGACGGGGTCGAGCCGCTCGTCCCCCGGCTGCCCCTCGGCAAGGCCCTCGACGGTCCGGACCTCGCGTCCCTCGGCCTGGCCCGCCGCGACGAGGCACGCGCAGGCCGTGACGCCGTCCAGGTAGACCGTGCAGGACCCGCATTCGCCCTGCTCGCAGGCGTTCTTCGAGCCGGGGAGGCCCATCCGCTCCCGCAGCATGTAGAGCAGGCTCTCGCCCTCCCACACGTCGTCGACGGTCTCCTCCGAGCCGTTGACGGTGACGTTCACGCGCATCAGGACGCCTCCCTCCGTTCGGCGCGGTGGTCGTTCCAGGCCCAGGTCAGCGTGCGGCGCGCCATCACCGCCAGGGCGTGCCTGCGGTAGCCGGCGGTACCGCGCACGTCGTCGATCGGCGCGGCGGCCTCGCGGACCAGCTCGCCGAACCGCCGCGCCGCCGACTCGGAGAGCGGGCCGCGGCCGTCCCAGTCGAGCTCGTGCGAGATGAACTCCTCGGCGGCGGTCGCGCGGCGCGGCGTCGGCGCGGCGGACCCGACGCCCGTGCCGACGCGGCGCTCTTCCGGGTGCAGCGCGACCGCGAACGAGCAGACGGCGATCACCATCGCGTTCCGCGTGCCGATCTTGGAGAAGTACTGCGGGCCGGACGCGGGAGCGGTCCAGACCGCGCGGATCAGCTCGTCCGGCTCCAGCGCGTTCCGCTTCACGCCCAGGTAGAACTCGGTGGCCGGGATCATCCGGACGCCGCGCTCGGCCGACTCCACCTCGATCACCGCGTCACCCGCCAGCAGCGGCGGATGGGCGTCGCCGGCGGGCGACGCGGCGCCGAGGTTGCCGCCGATCGAGCCGCGGTTGCGGATCTGCGGGGACCCGACCGTCCGGGACGCCTGCGCGAGGCCCGGCAGCCGGTCCCCCAGCTCGCCGATCACCCGCGCGTACGGGACGCCGGCGCCGATCCGCATGCGGCCGTCCGCCTCGTCCCACTCGGCCAGCTCGCGGACCCGGTTCAGGTCCAGCAGCGCCGCCGGCCGGCGCACATCGAAGTTGATCTCCACCATGACGTCGGTGCCGCCCTGGACCGGCAGCGCCGCCGGCGTCTCGTGCTTCGCCTCCAGGGCGTCCGCCCAGGTCACCGGGCGCAGGAACTCCAATGCCGCCGCCTCCCTCAGGTCCAGGCGGACGGGGCGTCCGGGGCGTCGTCGGTGAGCACCGTGCCCTCGATCAGCCCGTACGGGCGGTCCGCCGCGAAGTACACCTCGTTGTCGTTGTCCATTCCGAACGGCTCCAGATCGACCAGGAAGTGGTGCTTGTTCGGCATCGACATCCGCACCTCGCACAGTTCCGGGCGTTCCCCCAGCACCCGGCGGCCCATCGCGTAAAGCGTCTGCTGGAGCGACCGGCTGTGCGTCGTCGCGAACGCGCCGAGAAGGGCTTCGCGGGCGGCCGCGTACGACTCGTCCCAATTCGAATCGGTGCCGCGGTGCCGCCATTGCGCCGTCACGGCCGTCGCCAATATTCGGTCGTTGGTCGGTTCGAGGGTCGTGAACTCGTCCCGGACGAAGCCGTGGAACTCGCTGCCGGTCGAGTTCAGGACGGTCAGGTCCTTGAGGCCGGAGAGCACCGACTCGGCGCCGTCCGAGCCGTCGCTGTGGACCACCGCCGTCCGCACTTCCGTGCCGCCCCTGACGAACGAGTGCGGGCCGGTGATGCGGTCCCACTGGTACTCCTCCAACTGCACGCGGGCATGGTGAATAGTCGGCTGCGAATCCACGAAATGCCGCGCCAGCAGCAGCCCGAACTCCTCCAGCTCCCCGATCCCGTGCTTCTTCGCGAACGCGAACACCGTGTTCTTCTGCGTGTCGGTCGTCAGCACGGCCGCGTTGTCGCCGGACAGATGCACCTCGTCCATGTCACCGGACAGGAACACCCCGACGTTCAGGTCCCGGATGCGGTGCGTCCCGCCGTCCCTCGCGACCCGGACGACGCGGATCTCCGCCTTCCCGTAGCGGTTGGGGCCGAGAACGATGGCCATCGGGTCAGCTCCCTCGGTAGGTCGAGTAGGCGAACGGGCTCAGCAGCAGCGGCACGTGGTAGTGCCGCCCGGGATCGTCGACCGTGAAGGCGACCGTGACCTCTGGGTAGAAATCGGACAGTCCGGCGGTGTCGAACGTCAGCCGGTGCACGCCCGTGCCCGGCTCGGCGCCCCACTCCCTGACCCGCCCGTCGGCGTCGGTGCGGGCCTCGGCGACCGCCGTCCAGGTCCCGTCCGGCTCCCGCCGGTCGAGCCGGACCGCGACGCCCGCCGCCGGCAGGCCCTTCGCCGCGTCCAGCACGTGCGTGGACAGGCTCATCGCTCCCCCTCGGCGCCCGGCGCGGCGGCGAGCCTCGCCAGCCGCAGGTCGACGATCTTCGCCAGCTCGGCCCGGACGGCCGCCCGCTCGGCCGCCGCGTCGTTGCGGAGGCGTACGCGCAGCGCGGCGAGCATCTCGGCGGCGCCGAGACCGGTGGCGCAGATCAGGAAGACGTGCCCGAACCGCTCCTCGTAGGCCCGGTTGCCGTCCGCCAGCGCCGTCCGCACCTCTACCGCCGCCGCGTCCATCCCGGACTGCTCGCCCCGCGACCACGCCGCCTCCCGGCTTCCGCCGCGCAGCCGCTCGCCGATGCGGGGATGCGCGCTCAGCGCCTCCTCCACATCGGCCCAGTCGAGGTCCGCGAGCGCCGTCGCCGACGCGGCCCGCAACTCGGCGAGGTCCGCGTAGGGGCGTCCGGCCGCGACCTCGGCCGCCCAGCGGCGGGACGCGCAGCACGCCAGCAGCCCGCCCTCCGTGACGTCGAGCCGTCCCCTCACCGGCACCTCCCCGTCCGCGTCATTGCCGCCAGTAGACACAGCAACCGCGGACCGGGTGAAGAGACAGGACGTCCGAACCGTGACCCCGCTCACGCCGGTGTTTTCGTGCGTTGCTCCAATAGCGGGTCGCCGGCCGTCGGCACACGGCCCGGCGAACGGTGGGTTAACTGGTCCCATGAAGCTGCGCGCGCTGCTCGACATGCCGGAGCTGCGGCTCGAGGTGGTCACCGGCGACGACCTGCTCGACCGGGCGATCACCTGGGTCGTCACCACCGACCTGCTGGACCCCGGCCGGTACCTCGGCGGCCGGGAACTGGTGCTGACCGGCCTGGTCTGGCGGTCCGGACCGGCCGACTCCGAGGTGTTCGTCCGCGCGCTCGCCCGAGCCGGGGTGTCCGGCCTCGCCGCCTGGGACCTCACCACCGGCACCGTCCCCGGCGACCTCGTCGACGCCTGCCGCCGGCACCGCATCCCGCTGTTCAAGGTCCCCGAGGACGTCGCGTTCGCGACGGTCACCGAGGCGGTCGTCCGGCACCTGTCCGGCGCCCGCGCCGCCGACCTCACCGCCGTCCTGGACCGGCACCGCCGGCTCGTCGCCGGGATGAGCGAGGGCGCCGGCCTCGGCGCCGTCCTCGACCTCGTCGGCCGCGACCTCGGCATGCGCTGCTGGGTGCTGACCGCCACCGGACGCGTCGTCGCCGGCCCGCCCGGCGCCCCCGACGGCGCCGCCCTCGCCCGCGCGTTCCTCACCGCGCCGCGGCTCCCGCACCACACCGCCGCCTCCGGCGTGTCGGTCTTCCCCGTCGCCGAGGACACCACCTCCCGCGTCGCGGACTGGTTCGTCGCCTGCGAAGGCGACCACGCCGACTGGCCCGCCGAGCGCCGCACCCTCACCACCGAACTCGCCGCGATCGCCGCGCTGGAGCGCGCCCGGCTGGACGACCGGCTCAGCGTCGAGGGACGGCTCGCGCAGGAACTCGTCCGGCTCGTGGTGTCCGCCGCGGCCGCCGACGAGATCGTCCCGCGGCTGGAGCTCGCCGGGCTCGACCCGCACGCCTCCTACGTCGCCGTCGCCGCCGCCGGACGCGGCACGCTCCGGCCCGGCGAGCTGCGCTCCGTCCTCGGCGAGGTCATCCCGGTACCGCGCCCCGTCGTCGGACTGCTGGACGAGGAGGCCGTCGCGCTCGTCCCCGTCCCCGCCGAGCCGGCCCCGGACGTCGCCTTCTCCGTCCAGACCGCGCTGGACGCGCTGGCGCCCGGACTGGCGGGCGCCGGGATCATGGTCGGGGTCAGCGGCGTCGTCGGCGCCGGCGAGCTGCGCGGCGCCGTCGACGAGGCCCGCTATGCGCGCCGGCTCGCCTCCGGACGCACCGACCCCGTGTGCGTCGTCCGGCACGACGAACTCGCCACCCACGTCCTGCTGCTCGCGACCGTCCCGGAGGACGTCCGGCAGATGTTCCAGGTGCGGCTGCTCGACCCGCTGCGCGAATACGACGAGGTCCACAAGGCCGACCTGATCCGCACCCTGGAGACGTTCTTGCAGAACTCCGGATCGTGGACCAAGTGCGCCGAGCAGCTGCACCTGCACGTCAACTCCGTCCGGTACCGGATCCAGCGCATCCAGGACCTGACCGGCCGCGACCTGACCCGGCTCGAAGACCGCGTCGACTTCTTCCTGGCGCTCCGGCTGTCCTAGAGACCGCGCTCCATCCAGGTGCGGTAGGCGACCTGCAGCGCGGCGCGGCGGTCGGCGTGGCCGAGGACGTCCACGCTGTCGACCCACTGCTCGACGGACCCGATCCCCGCCCTCAGCCCGGCGACCTCCGGGTCCCCCAGCGCGAGCGCGTCCGGCCCGTACAGCGGAACGACCTCGTCCAGCATCACCCGCTCGGCCTCCGCGAGCCGATCGCCGAACGACCACAGGAACGCGAAGACCACACCGTCCGGGTCCGGCGCCCCGACCGGCGGCCGCGGCCCCCGGCTCGGGGACCGGACGCAGCGGCCGCAGGAGCCGCGCGTCCGACGAATCCAGCATCGTCGCGTTCGCCTGCTCCCGATGCGCCTTCCACACGGGGCCGAAGTAGAACGCCCGCAGCGCCCTGCCCCGCTCGGCCAGATCCTCGAACGCCCGGATCCAGACGAACCTGTCCGGATCGTCCAGATCCCGGAACTGGCCGAGCACGGCCATGCCCGCCGCCTCCTGCGGCTCCACCAGCTCCCGGTCGAACAGCTCGCTCAGCTCGTCCCGCCGGCCCGGACGCAGCCTGTACTGCCGCAACTCGATCACGTCCACTGCCCCAAGCGTCACCGGCTCCCCACCCGCCGACCACCCGGCTCCCGGCCATTTCCCGCCGGATCCGGGCCAACCTCAGGACGTGTGGCGGACCAGCGCGGAGACGAGCACGTCCCACGTCCTCCGAGGCATCTCGCTGCCGGTGCCCGGCAGGACGACGAGCTCCGCGCCCGGGATCTCGGCGGCGAGGGCCTCGCCGTTGCCGAGCGGGAAGAACGGATCGTCCTCACCGTGCACCACCAGGGTCGGCGCGGTGACGGAACCGAGCCGCTCGCGCCACCGGGGCCCGCAGTCCATCACGGCGAACGCCGTCCCCAGCAGGTCCCCGCGGAGCGCCTCCCCCGGGTCGCGGGACACGACGTCGGCGCGGTCGTGGATCCGCTCGATCCCCGCCCGCGCCTCCGCCTCGTCGAACCCCGCCCCGCCGAGCCGCCGCGCGTTCCCCACCATGAACTCGACGACCGACGCGCGGTCGGTCCAGTCGACCGCCGCGAGGCCCCCGAAATGCGCCATGACCTCGGGCGCGTGCTCGGGCAGGTCCGGATCGTTCGGCCCCGGCGCGGTCGGCCGCGTCGCGATCAGCGTCAGGCTGGCAACGTGCTCGGGACGGTCGAGGGCCAGCAGCTGGGCGATCCAGCCGCCCGTCCCGAACCCGACGACATGCGCGGCCTCCAGCCCATGCGCGTCCAGCACCCCGGCCGCGTCCGCCACCAGATCACGCAACGTGAAGTCCACGCCGGACGCGGCGGCTTCGTCCGCCGGGGTGTTCGGTGGGGTGGTGGTGAGGGGTGGGGCGGCCGGGGCGGATCGTCCGGTGCCGCGCTGGTCGTAGCGGACGATGAACCGGCGAAGCGCCGCCAACCGCGCGCACAGCTCGTCCGGCCAGGTGAGCATCGTGTTGCCGATGAGCAGGACGGGCGCGTCCGCCGGATTCCCGAACGTCTCCACGCACAGCGCCACACCATTGATCTTGACGAAGGACTCCATGCAGGGACAGACCATCGCCGACGCCGTAACTCATCGCGCTCACACCGCGCAGCAGCTTTGATCAGCCCCCCGCGGCCACGCACGCTTCGTCCGAACGCGCGCGAATCTAGTGCGACCACATGAGGGTGTCGGTTTCCCATAATCCATTTGGACGCCGTTCCGACGCGGTAAGTAAAGGGATGCTCGGAGAATCACAAGAGCAGTGCTCGATTGCCCACCAAAAGGGGCGCCCTGGTTCTTCGATAGTGGCGAGCGCGGGTTCCTAAAGGGCGCGTGCAGGTGTTCCTCAAGCGAACGTGCAGGTGTTTTTCTAGAGGGGGCACTAAAGTTCGAGTAATCGGCAAGAGGGGTGTTCGGGTGGTGGGGTGGCGCTTGCGTACGGGGCCGCCCCTCCAAAGTCAAGGGCGCCTTCGGCGTCGCTACGCGATGGACTTCGTCCACCCTTGACTTTGGAGCCTCTGCGACCCCTGGGCAGGTGATAGGGGCAGGCTCCGCCTGCCCC
>NZ_WBMS02000047.1 GCF_008923205.2 Actinomadura physcomitrii
CAGACCTTCGCCGACCTCACCGACGGGCCTGTGGCGCACCTGCCGTCCGGGCACTTCGCCGCCAACGCGGCCTGGCTGACCTGCGCGGCCATCACCCACAACCTGCTGCGCGCCGCGGGCTGCCTGGCCTCGGCGTTCCACGCCCGCGCCCGCGGCGCGACGCTGCGCCGCCACCTGGTCCAGGTCCCGGCCCGCCTCGCCCGGCACGGACGCAGTCACCTCACCCTGCACCTGCCCGAGCACTGGCCCTGGGCACCCGCCTGGCTGTCTGCCTTCCAAGCCGTCCACCCACCACCAGCAGCAGCGGCCTGACCAGCCCAAACCCCGGTCACCACACCCTTGACGACCACCACGGCCACCTGCCCGAGCCCTCCGACCACCAGCCTATGGACAAGCCGCACAACCGTGAGCGGCCAGCCAAGCACACTCGAAACCAGGAAACAGGGGCCAGCCGATCACCCAAACTCCCGCGGTGGATTCAGGCTGAGATCGTGATGGCCCAGGCGGCGCGGGCAGTCACCGTTGTTCCGTTCACCCAGCGAGCCGAGGCTCTCACTGGTGCCGACTGGGTCTGGTGGTGGGTGGACGGAACGGGTGCTTACGGGATGCTAGTGCAGGCGAAGCGCGTTACCGTGACGAGGAGCAATTGGAGCTTCGACTTCGGCTACGAAGTGAAAAGCGCGGCGCGTCCGCAACGGGAGATGCTTCTTTCCACTGCGGCGCTACTCGATCTTCTGCCTGTATATGCGCTTTACCTTGGAACAGGCGACTACCGAGGGTGGGAGTGCTGTTCGGACGACCACGGGAACGGGAACTGCATCTCTTGCGTCAAGCGCACTATCTCCCTGATGCCAGCGCTACTTGCAGAAAAACTGATTGTGAGTGACGCAGTATCGACCTACGAGCGGTCTGTTGCGCTGGAGGACTTGTGGACGCCGCCCCCGGCGGGCGCATTGTTGATACCAACGCTCGAGAAGCAACTCGCACCGGAACTCTTGAATTTCCTACAGGAGCCGCAGGATGGAACACGAGCAGTCACCCGTTCAATGATCGACCAGGTGCTGAGAGCCCGCTACGGAGCGTTCACCGCAGTATCGACGAGCGTCGCAAGCCCGCAATCTGGTGACCATGACCAACTTGGCCGGGTCTTCGGCGACGTCCCCGACGACACCGGGCACTGGGGTCAAAGGTACTTCGAGCACACACTCAACCCTCTACTGCACGTGCCGCCCGGCTACGTCCTTGGAATCGCCTCGGGCGATTTCGATCAGGACCGATTGACATCGGACATGCCGGACAACATCGCAGGCATTGTCGTGGTGCGAGTGCCGCCGCACGAGTAAACAGCCGCAGTAACCAGACGAGAGTCCGGCGCTTCAACTCCCACCATCAAGCGACCTGTTTTAGCAAGGATGGTGCGTCTGCGCCTATAGCACGCTTCTCATGCGCAAACTCCACGTTCTGCTTCAGCGGCAATGCACCGATCTCCCAGTGGTCGACCAGCACCAGCGCCACTTCGGTCGCAGGCACCGAACGCTGCTCCGGTTCCAGATCGTGATGCCATTGAAACTGCGTTGGACCTCTGACCTCGGCCCCCACCACCGAAATAGCAAGGCAGGCACGAAAGGTCAGGTACTTACTTTTTTTTGCCCCGCTTGCCGGTACTCTCGTGGGTTAACTTGATACTCCCCAATGGGTCAGACGTCCTCTTCCAGGAGTTGGGCGGCGGCCTTTGGTTCCATGACGTTGAACCAGGCTTGTTCAGGGCCGAAGAGACTTCGCTCTGGAAGCCTGACTGCGGTGTCCCAGAGTTCGGGGTCGCAGCCGGGCACGTGCCGCAGGATCACAGCGACCAGATCGCCGGGGACAGAGCCGGTGATCTTCACGGCGACATAGGTCTCGTTTCCGTCGTCAGCACGGACGACGATGCCCAACCGGAAGCCGGGCAGATCGGCAGCATGCTCGTGACCGTCGTGCAGAGACCCGCGCGCCAACTCGCGGATCACCCTGATCAGTCGGCGGACCAGGCGGGTGCCTGCTTCCAACTGATGGCGCTTGTGGTCGTCGTCGGTCGGCAGCAGATGACCGATAATAGGTTCTGCCGCCAAGCGGTTTGGCGTTCTCAGCGTTGTAGCGCGCACGAGCCGCCTGGGCGTCACGCGTGAGGGCCTGGTAGAAGTCGTCGCCGGAGCCGTCCTCGCGTATGCCGGCGGCGATCAGCCAGGGCATGTTCGTATCGGGCCAGACGGCGCCGCGCCACCGCTGGACCTTGACCTTGAAGACGACCTTGTCGTCTATCGCGCGGATCCGACCTTGCCGTCTATCGCGCGGATCCGTTCGTGGCCGACCTCGTCTGCCGCGAACTGGGCGCGGGCCTTGGTCAGCAGGGGGTGGTCTATCTCGTCTAAAGGCTGATCAAGCGGAGGCAGCGGGAGGCCGAGGTCCTCCAGGAGCGCCCGCAGCGTCGGCCGAGTCGGTTCCATCGATCAGGTGTCCTCGCTGATCCCGCCGAGTCGTTCGATGTCCTCGGCTGGGATGTCGGTCAGGAGGGAGACGCTGGAGGCGGCCGACCCGTCAAGCTTGCGGAGCTTGTCGAGCATGGCCTGACGCATCTCCTCGCGGCGGGACGCCAGGTAGGCCCGGACAGCCTCACCCACCAGATCCTTCTTGGTCATCCCGAGGAAGTGGGCACCGTCAGTGATCAACTCATCTGTGTCCAGGTCAACCTTGAGCGGCGCGGCGGCCCGTCCCGCCGTGGGCTTTGCGGCAGCCACACGATCACCTCCCAGTACCTTGGTACCCCATGGTACTTCGATACCACGCGAATGTGGGATCGGCAGGTGGAGGAACCGCGGCCCCGGGCAGCGCGGGGTTACACAGAGCGCAGGTTCGGCCTCGTCTCAGCGTGCTGGGCGACTATCCGGTCAGCGAGGACGGCCTGTAGTTGGCTGATCTTCGCTTGGGCTTCGGCGAGTTGAGCTTCGAGGTCTGAGGCTGTGTCCTGGCTCTCCTGCTGGGTGGCGCGGATCTTGGCTAGGGCTTCTAGAGCGGTTTCGTCGGCTGTGGGGAGGGTGTGGAGGTAGCGCTCGGTTGTGGAGATCTTGCGGTGGCCGAGGCGCTCCTTGACGACCTGGAGGTCCGCGCCGCCGGCGAGGAGCCAGGAGGCGTGGGCGTGGCGGAGGTCGTGGATGCGGGGTGACCACCCGAGGTTGGCGGCGGCTCGGGCCGGGTGCCAGCAGTACTGCGGAACCAGTTGGCGGAGATGTGGGGGTCGTCATCGATGACGCGCGGGTTGCGGGGGTTGTCTTTGCCCTGGGCGCGGCGCTTGGCGCGGTAGGCGGCGTAGGCGGCCCGGCAGTGGTGACATTTGCACTTGCCGAGGCTGTAGGCCGTGATCGTTCCATGGGTGTAGGTGCGCCCGTTAGGTGCTGTGAAGGTGAGGGTGTCGGGGTCTAGGAGTTCGAGTTTGGGCGGTTCATCTCGGCGGCGACTGAAGAAGAGGTCGTCGGGGGTGAGGTTGTTGGCTTCTGCATGAGCCTTGAGTTTGGCGACGATCTGGGGGCTGAGCTTGAAGCGGCGCCAGCGCTTGCCCTTGGGGTAGTCCTTGACCAGGAACCGGCGGCCTTCGGGGTGGAACCTGGGGACGAGTTCGACGACCGAGCGGCTGACGGTGAGGATGCCGGTGGCGAAGTCGAGGTCCTTGACGCGCAGTTCAGTCAGTTCGCCCCAGCGGAGGCCGCTCTCGATGTCGGTCTCGACCAGGAGCTTGGCGGTCGCGTCCGGGAGCGCCTCGTAGATGCGGGCGAACTGCTCGGCGGTGATGATCTGGCGCGGCTTCTCGGGGACGGGGTCGGTCTTCACGCCGCGGCTCGGGTGGTAGACAAGGACGCCGTCGTTGACGGCGGTGGTGAAGATGGCGTTGAGGATCGCGGTTTTGCAGTACTTGATGCTGTAGGCCGAGGCGCCCTGCTTCTTGAGGTGCGTGATCCACTCGCGGACGGTCTCTGAGGTGATGTCCTGCAGCTTCATGTCGCCGAAGTACGGCATGACATGGGCGGCGAGCGCGTAGGCGTAGTCCTGGCGGGTTGATGCCTCGATGCGGTGGTTCGGGAACCAGCGTTCTTCGACGTAGGTGCGGAAGGTCTGGCGGGCTCGGCGGGGGTCGCCTGCCTTGCCTTCGGCGATGCGGGACTCGGCTCTTTGCCAGGCTGGGTCGGCCTCCTTGCGGGCGCCGAAGGTGCCGGCCGTCTGGCGGACGCCTCGGGCGTCGTCGTAGAGCGCCTGGTATCGGGTGCCGTTCGGCCACTTGCGCTTGCGTGTGAAACCCATGGCCCCCGAGCAAGATCATTTGTCACTCATTTGTCACTGGAACATGGAAATCCGAGCGATACCGACGAGTACAGGATGGCACACGAAACAGCCTCTGACCTGCAGTTTAATGGACTTTCCATGATCAGACAAAGGTCCATCGGCGCCGCTTCCAAACTGGCTACGCGGGTTCGATTCCCGTCGCCCGCTCTCTCGTTTCCTTTCGCGGGCCGAACCGAGGATCACCGCGTCAGCGGCTCCAGCGCGGTGGCCACTGGGACCGGATCGGAGATCACCGCGAGGTGCCGGGCGTCCGGGATCAGCGTCGGCGCCGGGGCGCCGATCCGCGCCGCGGTCTCGTACGGCGACCGCTTGCTGAAGACAGGGTCGTCCGCGCCGTAGATCACCCTCTTGGGCAGGGGGAGAGCGCGCAGAGCCGCCACCCGGGCCGTGGGCAGGCCGACGACGCCCTCCCGCAGCATCTGCCACATCGCCTTCTCCGCGCCCTCGACCATGAACGGCCGCCGCCACTGGTCCACCCCGGCGTGGTCGAGCCGTTCGCAGCGCGGTCCGCAGATGGCGGCATAGGCGGTGCGTACCAGCCAGTCCGAGCGCAGGCCCAGTCGCAGCGCGGACGTCCAGTAGGGATCCAGCAGCAGGTAGGGCAGCGGGCTGCGCTGGCCCGCCCCGGTCAGCAACGCGTCCCCGTCCAGGAAGGCCACCCCGCCGATGCCCTGCGGATCGAGCAGCGCCGCTTCGGCGACGATGGCCGCGCCGCTGGAATGCCCGGCGATGACCGGCCTGGTCAGATGCAGCGCGTTGATGAACGCGACGAGCTGGGCGCCCATGTGGGCCGCGTTGTACGGCGGACGCCGCTCGCTGTAGCCGTTGCCGGTCGCGTCCAGCGCGTACACCACGTGCCGCTCGGCCAGCACCTCGGCGAGCGGCTGCCACATGTCGGCGTTCTCGAACGCGCCGTGCACCAGGACGATCGCGCTGCCGGTCGTGCCCCACACGCGGTAGCGGGTCCGCACGTCCCCGGCCTGGACGTACAGCTGCCCCGCCGGCGGCGCGGCCCTGCCCCGCGTGGCCGCGTTGTAAGCGAACGAGGCGAGGGTGACCAGGATGAACGCGAGCGCCAGCGTCTGCGCCAGCCGCTCCCGCCACCGCTTCATCCGCGCACGCCACGGCCGCGGGGGCTCGGCGGCGCCATCCGCCCGGTCAGGGGGTACGGCCGGATCGCTCATGGTGGCCCATCACCCGCTCCCAGGATTACGGCTTCCAGGCCCGGTCGAAATGGCGAACGACCTCCAGCACGATGCGGACGGAGTTCGCGCAGTAGGGCTGAGGATACGCCTGGAGAGCGTTATCGGAGCGAGCCTTGTCGCGAATGTGCCAGTGGGTCCGGACGGGCGCGCGCTTGGGCCGCTTCCCGAACGTGCGCCGGTGCGGTCGGCCGTGGCGTGCCCCTATTCGGAAGCGTCGGTGACAGCGTGGACGTCCCTTCCGCCGAACACCTCGTCGACCGCTTTCACACGCAGTTCTTCGAGAACGGCCGCCTGCGCCTCGGCGCGGTCCAGGAGCATGCGAAGGGCCCTGGCGTCCAGGTCGGTCTCCCGGTCGGCGATGGCCAGCAGCGTGCGCCACCCGGCGGCCTTCCCCTCCACCGCCAGGCGCAGGGCCTCGAGCTCCACCAGATCGCTCAGCGGCGAGCGGTCGCGCAGCCGTCCGTTGAACTTCCGGCGCGCCGCCTTCTCGGCGGCCCACACCGCCACGCTCTTGTACCCGCGGACCGGCAGGCCGAGCGACCGCACGATCGACAGCGCCGCGCCCCGATCGGCGGCGATGTCCTGGGCCAGCCGCGCCAGCCGCTCCGCATCGCCCGACCCGCTGTGCGTCCGCGCGATCCGGCGCGCCAGCGCCACCCCGCCCGCCGCACCTGCCAGATGGTCGCTCAAGTAGATGCCCAGAAGTCGCCGGGGGTCACTGGTCGCCATTCCCGACCCGTACCCGAAGGCGCCTCTGTAAACGGCGCTCCGGCTGCAAACCCGGGCAGGAGTTCGTGTGCTCCTGCCCGGCCTTCGCCGTTCCGTCCGTGGCGGTCGGTTTCAGAGGGCGCGGGCGTGGGCCGCCGCGACCGCGATCGCCTTGGCGAGGTTCTCCGGGCGCCGGCCGCCCGCGTTCGCGACGGCGCCCTTGCCGCCCGCGCCGCCGCCGACCTCGCGCGCCGCGTCGGTGAGCAGGTCGCGCGCCCGGACGCCGGAGCGCGGGCCGGCCGCCGCGACCAGCTGCGCCCTGCCGCCGGACGCGGTGCCGAGGACGGCCAGGCCGCGCCCGTCGCCGGAGGAGACGATCGCGGACGCGAGGGTGCGCAGGTCCGCGGTGGTCGCGTCGTCCACCTGCCGGGCGACGAGCCAGCCGGACGGCACCGGTTCGGACTGGGACGCGAGGCGCTCCGCGAGCGCGTCCAGTTCGGCGCGGCGCAGGGCGTCGAGCTCGCGCTGCGTCTCCGCGAGCAGGCCGAGGCGCTGCCGCAGCCGGCCGGGCGCCTGGTCGGGCGGGACGTTCAGCAGCGCGGCGAGCTCGTGCAGCAGCGCCCGCTCGTGGTCGAAGTGGCGGAGCGCGTCCGGTCCGGTGAGCGCCTCGATGCGGCGCAGGCCGGTGCCGATGGACGACTCGCCGACGATGTGCACCGGCCCCGCCTGGGAGCCGTGCCCGACGTGGGTGCCGCCGCACAGCTCGCGGGACGCGTCCCCGATGTCCACGATGCGGACGTCGTCGCCGTACTTCTCGCCGAACAGCGCGAGCGCGCCCGCCGCCTGCGCGTCGGAGCGGGACGCCTCCCACACGCGCACGTCCGGGTCGTCCGCCAGGTACTCGTTGACGAGCGTCTGGACGGTGCCGATCTCGGGCACGGCGGAGAAGTGCGCGAAGTCGAACCGCAGGCGGCCGGGCTCGACGCGGGAGCCGCGCTGCGCCGCGTGGTCGCCGAGGACGCGGCGCAGCATCGCGTGCAGCACGTGCGTGGCGCTGTGCGACCGGGCGGTCGCCGCGCGCCGGTCCGCGTCCACGACCGCCTGCGCCTCGTCGCCGGGACGGACCTCGCCGTCCACGATTCGGACGGCGTGCACGTGCAGGCCGTCGAGGCCGGGACGGGTGTCGACCACCTCCAGGACCGCGCCGGGCGTGCGGATCGCGCCGGTGTCGCCGACCTGGCCGCCGCCTTCGGCGTAGAACGGGCTGCGCGCGAGGACCACCTCGATCTCGTCGCCCTCGGACGCGACCGGCGCGGTGCCCGTCCCGTCGAGGAGCGCGACGACCCGCGTCTCGGCGGTGGTGGAGGAGTAGCCGACGAACTCGGTGCGGCCGTGCTCGGCGAGCACCCGCCCGTAGAGGTCGCGCCGCGCGACCGCGTCGCCCTTGCGGTCGCGGCCCGCCCGGTGCGCCTGGCGCCGCTGGTCGTCCAGCAGTTCCGCGAACGCGTCCGCGTCGACGGTGAGGCCCGCGGACCGCGCCGCGTCGAGGGTGAGGTCGATCGGGAAGCCGTAGGTGTCGTGCAGCTCGAACGCGGTCCGCCCGGAGATCTCGGTGTCCGCGCGGGAGATCGCGGACTCCAGGAGCCGGGTGCCCTGCCGCAGCGTCCGGTCGAACGCGTCCTCCTCCGCCGCGACGACCCGCTCGATCAGCCCGGACTGGCGCTCGAGCTCCGGCCACGTCCCGCCGAGGTTGCCGACGACGCTGCCCGTCAGGGGCGCCAGGACCGGTTCGTCGATGCCGAGCCGGCGCGCGTGCCGGACCGCGCGGCGCATCAGCCGGCGCAGCACGTAGCCGCGGCCGTCGCGCGCGGGCAGCACGCCGTCCGCGATGAGGAACGCGATGGAGCGCGCGTGCTCGGTGACGACGCGGAACGACATGGAGTCCTCGCCGCCGTCGCGTCCGGGGTAGGGGCGTCCGGCGAGTTCCTGGACGAGCCGGAGCGTCGGCGCGAGCAGGTCCGTCTCGCACACGGTGTCGACGTCCTGCAGGACCGCCGCGAGACGGTCGAGGCCGAGCCCGGTGTCGATGTTCTTCGCGGGCAGCTCGCCGAGGATCGGGTAATCGCCCTTACCGGTCCCTTCGCCGCGCAGGTTCTGCATGAACACGAGGTTCCACAGTTCCTGGTACCGCTCGCCGTCCACCGCGGGGCCGCCTTCGCGGCCGAACGAAGGGCCGCGGTCGTAGTGCAGTTCGGAGGACGGCCCGCAGGGCCCCGGCGTCCCCATCGACCAGTAGTTGTCCGCCATTCCGAGCCGCTGGATGCGCTCGGACGGGACGCCGACGCGGCGCCAGATGTCCTCTGCCTCCGCGTCGTCGAGGTACACGGTGACCCAGATCCGATCCGGGTCGAGTCCGTAATGGCGCGTGAACAGCTCCCACGCCCAGGCGATCGCCTCCGCCTTGAAGTAGTCGCCGAACGAGAAGTTGCCGAGCATCTCGAAGAACGTCGAATGCCGAGTCGTCCGGCCGACGTTCTCGATGTCGGACGTCCGCGCGCATTTCTGCACGGACATCGCGCGGGGGTGCGCGGGCTCGGTCTCGCCGAGGAAGTACGGCTTGAACTGGTTCATGCCCGCGTTGGTCAGCAGCAGCGTCGGATCCTGCGGGATCAGCGGGCTGGACGGGACGACGCGGTGGTCGCGTTCCCGGAAGAAGTCGAGGAAGGTGGAGCGGATCTCAGACGAGCGCATGGAACGGCCTCACGAGGTCGATGGGATGACGGCGCGCTCCGCCGAGCCGGGCCGGGCACGACTGCCCGTTCCCCGGCTCGGCGCGGCTAGCTCGCCGCCCCACCTCGTGAAAGACCATCGGTCGCTTTCCCGTTCGCGGACACCTGCCTCCAACGCTAACCGAGCCGCCCCCGCCCCCGCACACCGAATTCCCCTCGCCGAAAAAGGCTCAGGGGGTGTTGACGGATTCGCGGGCGTCGTAGGCGGCGCGGGCGGCGTCGATCTCGGACAGGTGGGACTCGGCCCAGGAGACGAGGGTGATCGCCGCTTCCAGGAGGGTCGCGCCCATGGGGGTGAGCGCGTACTCGACGCGCGGCGGCACCACCGGGTACACGGTGCGGGTGACGATGCCGTCGCGCTCCAGGCCGCGCAGCGTGACGGTCAGCATGCGCTGGCTGATGCCCTCGATCTCGCGCTTGAGCTCGGTGAACCGGAGGGTCCGGTCGCCGAGCAGCGCGATCACCTGGAGGGACCACTTGTCGCCGATGCGATCGAGGATCTCGCGTCCGCGGCAGCCGGCGACGGTGTGCTCGGGAACGTGCATGGTTATCTCCAGGTGACCGAGGCAGGAAAAAGTGCCTTCTTGTGCCCGTGGCGCGCAGGTCCGCACCATGGAGGCGGTTCCGGAAAGGAACCGTCTTACTGTGCATAACCAAGGAGACACGATGACCGCGGAACTTGTCGAGATCCCCGGCTACGTCGCCGGCACCTGGACGATCGACCCGCTGCACTCCGGCGTCGGGTTCACGATCCGGCACCTGATGGTGAGCAAGGTGCGGGGCCGCTTCGGGACCTTCGAGGGGACGGTCGTCACCGGCGACGACCCGCTGCGCTCGGAGGTGACCGCGACGATCGACCTGGCGTCCGTCGACACCGGCAACGCGCAGCGCGACGAGCACGTCCGGTCCGCCGATTTCCTGGACGTCGAGAAGTACCCGCGGATGGCGTTCCGGTCCACCGGCGTGCGCGCCGGCGGTGAGGGGTTCCTGCTCGACGGCGAGCTGTCGCTGCACGGCGTCACCAAGCCGGTCACGCTGGACCTGGTCGTCGAGGGCTTCGGGCCGGACGTGTTCCGGCAGGACGACCCGTTCAAGGGGGCCCGCGCCGGGTTCACCGCGACCGGTGAGATCAGCCGGCTGGAGTTCGGCGTCGGCGACGCCGCCACCATCCCGGGCGGCAAGCTCGGGCTGAGCGAGAAGGTCGAGATCGTCCTGGAGATCGAGGCGGTGCTGCGCACCGAGTAGCGTGCTGTTAACCGTCCGTTCTCCGCGGGTTCCGCCGACGCGCGTCCGCGGCGCACCATGATCGGAGGAGACAGGACGGAGGGCGGACGGAGGGGCTGCCGATGCCGAACGGGACGTCCCGGGCGCGCTCGCGGCCGGTCCCGGACGGCGCCGCCCCGGTGGAGCGGCGGGCGCGGCTGGCGGCGCCGTGGATCGTCGGCGGGCTGACCGCGGTGATCACGGCGGTGACGACGTCGCTGGGCACGTTCAGCCTGCCCGCGCCGGTGCAGGCCGCCGTGACGGGCGGGGTGGCCGTGCTGGCGGGCATCGCGGCGTGGGGCGCGCAGCAGGCGGACCGGCCCGACCCGCCGGCGGAGGCCGCGGGCGGGGTGACGCCGGCGCAGCTGCCGCCGGTGATCGCGCACTTCACCGGGCGGGACGCGTCGCTGGCCGAGCTGCGCCGGGCCTTCGCCGCCGGGTCCGGGTCGCCGGCGTCGCCGCTGGTGGTGTCGGTGCACGGGCCGGCGGGCGTGGGCAAGTCGGCGCTCGCGGCGCGGTTCGCGCACGAGATCGCCGACGAGTACCCGGACGGCGCGCTGTACTTCGACCTGCGCGGCGCGGCCGGGGCGCCGGTGCCTCCGGAGGAGGTGCTGCTCGGGTTCCTGCAGGCCCTCGGGGTGCGGCTGGCGACCGACCCGGGCGGGCTGCCCGAGCTGCAGAAGCTGTGGTGGACGTGGACGCGCGGCCGGCGGCTGCTGGTGCTGCTGGACAACGCGCACGACGGGGCGCAGGTGGGGGCGCTGCTGCCGCCGGGCGGCGACTGCGCGGTGCTGGTGACGTCGCGGCAGCCGCTCAAACTGCTCAACAACCTCGACCGGCGGCTGACCGAGTTCACCGCCGAGCACGCGGTGGAGCTGCTCGGCCGGCTCGCCGGCCGGGACCGGGTCGCCGCGGACCCGGCCGCCGCCGCCGAGATCGCCGAGCTGTGCGGCCGGCTGCCGCTGGCGATCGGGATCTGCGGCGGACGGCTCGCGGCGCGCGAGTCGTGGACGCTCCGGGTGCTGACCGACCGGCTGCGCGACGAGCGGCGCCGGCTCGGCGAGCTGGAGCACGGCATCGACAACGGCGTCCGGGCGAGCCTTTCGCTGAGCTACGACGACTGCAGCCCGACACAGCAACGGCTGCTGCGCATGCTCGGCGTGCAGGCGGCCCCGGACGTGCAGGCGTGGGCGGCGGGCGCGCTGCTCGGTGTGTCGGATCTCGAGGGCGAGGACCTGCTGGAGGCCCTCGTGGACGCGCAGCTCGTCGAGTGCTCGGGGACCGACGCGACGGGCTCGATGCGGTACCGGCTGCACGATCTCGTCCGGCTGTACGCGGTGGAGAAGGCGACGGATAGGGAGAACGAGGAGGAGGAGCACGACGCGGCGGTCGAGCGGGTGCTGGACGGGTACCGGGAGCGGGCGGAGCGGGTCGCGGCGAGCCGCTGGCCGCAGGACTGGCACCGCGGCGCGGGGCAGGTGCCCGCTCTGGAGTTCTCGGCGGTCGACTGGCTGGCGAGCGAGCGTCCGGCGCTGCTGGCGCTGCTCGGGCAGGGCGCGGAGCGCGGGATGTGGACGCTGGTGTGGCGGCTCGGGCGGGCGGCGTGCTCGCTGTTCCACTCGCTGCGGGTGTTCTGGCCGGAGTGGAGGGCGGCGGCCGATCTGACCTGCACGGCCGCCGGGCATCTGGACGCCCGTTCGCTGGGCGTCGCGCTGCTGGAGCGGTCGTCGATGCGCGGCAACCAGGGGCGGATCGACCTGGCGCACGAGGACGCCGCCGAGGCCCTCCGCATCTTCACCGGAATCCGGGAGACGTGGTGGCGGGCGCGCGCGCTGAGGGCCACGGGCATGAGCTTGCGGGACGCGGGCAACCTCGACGAGGGCCAGCGCTTCCTGACCGAGGCCATCGACGTGTTCGGGGAGGAAGGCGACGCGTGGTGGCAGGCGCGGACCCGCCGCAACCTCGCCGAGCTGCGGCTCGCTCAGCGCCGCTACGGGGAGGCCCGCGAACTGGCGGAGCGTGCGCTCGCGGTGTTCCAGCACAACGGCAACCGGTACTCGGAGGCGCAGACGCTGCGCGCGCTCGGGGAGGTGCTGGCGTCGGAGGCGCGCGCGCTGCACGCGGCGGGTGACGAGGCGGCGGCCGAGATCAAGTACAGCCTGGCCGCGCCCACGCTGGAGCGCGCCGCCGAGGCGTTCCGGCGGCGGGACGAGCAGTGGGAGGAGGCGCGCTGCCTGCGCACCGCCGGCGAGGTCGGCGATCCCCGCAACGGGCTGCGCGAGCTGACGTTCGTGCGGACAGCCGCCCGGGTGCTCGCCGACCTCGGCGACGTCTGGGGCGTCGCGCGCACCCGCGTGTCGGAGGCCAACGCGCTGGCCCGGCTCGGCCGGTACGCCGAGGCCGCCGACACCGTCCGCGAGGCGACCGCGGAGTTCGACGGGCTGGGCGACCGCTGGTGGCAGGCGCGGGGGCGCCGCACGCTCGCCGAGATCCTGCTGGACGCCGGCGACCGCGCGGCGGCGCGGCGTCCCGCCCGCGAGGCCCTCGAGTTGTACCGGAGCCTGGGGAACGCGGCGGGGGAGAGCCGGGCCCGCGCCGTCCTCGCCCGTACCGAGCCGCCGGAGGACTAGCGCGCACCGGCGGCGGCGTCCGGGAGACTGGGGGCGTGGAACTGCGGCAGCTCAGGTACTTCGTCGCGGTCGCGGAGGAGGCGAACCTCACCCGCGCCGCCGGACGGCTCGGGCTGCGCTCGCCGTCGCTCAGCCAGCAGGTCCGCGGGCTCGAACGCGAGCTGGGCGCCGCGCTGTTCGACCGGACCGCCGCCGGGATGGAGCTGACCCCGGCCGGGGCCGCGCTGCTGCCGGAGGCGCGGGCGGCGCTGGCCGCCGCCGAGCGGGGCGCGCGGGCGGTGGCGGCGGCCGCGTCCGCCACCGCGCCCCTGGTCGTCGGCGTACCGCCCGGTATCCCGCCCGACCTGCCCGGACGGCTCGGCGCGGCGGCGCGCGAGGCCCGCGTCCGGCCGGTGTACGCGGACGCCGCGACCGACGTCCAGCTCGCCGCGCTGCGCCGCCGCGAGCTGGACCTCGCCGTGGTGACGCTGCCCGCCGACCTCGCCGGGCTGGCGCACGAGACCGTCCACGACGAGCCGCTCGGCGTCCTGATGGCGGACGGCCACCGGCTCGCCCGCCGGGACGCGATCGCGTGGCGCGACCTGGCGGGCGAGCGGCTGCTGTGGTTCGACCGCGGGCTCGCGTCCGGCTACCACGACGCGGTGCTCGGCGCATGCCGCGCCGCGGGCTGGGACCCGGAGACCCGCGTCTCGACGGCCCGCCGCGCGGTCGCCCGCGCCGAGCTGACGTCCGGGGAGCCGATCATCGCCCTGCGCCCGGAGCGGGCGGCCGAACCGGGGCTCGTGTGGCGGCCGTTCGCCGCGGACGCGCCGCGCCTGAGGTTCGCGCTCGCCTGGCGCCGTGACGCCGGTCACGCGGCCGCCGAGGCGGTCGCCCGCCGTCTGCGGCGTTAGGCGGGGCCTCACCCGCCATAGGCGGCGCCTCGTGGACGCGGCGGCGGGCCGCGGCGTTCACTGCCCGCATGTTCCTGTTGCTGCTGCACTACGACGACGGCGTCCTCGGCGAGCTGGACGCGCTGATCCCCGAGCACTACGCGTACGTCGACCGGCACATGGAGGCCGGGACGTTCCTGCTCACCGCCCGCCGCGACCCGCGCGTCGGCGGGGTGATCCTCGCGGCCGGCGCCGACCGCGCCCGCATCGAGGAGATCACCGCCGAGGACCCGTTCCTGCGCACCGGACGCGTCCGCTACGAGGTCATCGCGATCGAGCCGACGCGCTCGGCGCTCGCCGGCATCACGGTGTGAGCAGGCCGGGCAGCTCGTCCGGCGACGCGATGCGGGGCACGTCCAGGCAGGTGACCCAGAAGATCTCCGGGTCCGGCTGGGCCGCGCGGGGCTCCGGGCTTCCGGTCATGTGAAGATCCCCGCCTCGGCGAGGGCGCGCGCGGCCTCCACGACGGACGCGCGCCGGCGCGCGAGGGCGACGTCGTCGTCGTCCTCGTCCAGGACGAGCCGGCGCAGCTGCGGGACGGCGAAGTTCCACGCGACGAGGCCGAGGACGGTGAAGATCCGGTCCTGCGCGACGCGGGTGCCCTCCGCGCCGGGCCGAGCCCGGACGACCCCGGTGGCCTGGATCTCGCGGACTCTCGCGCGGTAGTCCTCGCGGCGCTCTGCCTCGCCCTGGACCTCGCCGCGGCCTTCCAGGGCCTCCCAGAGCACCAGCCGGACCAGCTCGGGGTGGTCCCGGTACCAGTCGAACAGCCGGCCGACCCCTTCGGCGAAGTCTCCGGGGCGGAGGTCGGCGCCGTGGCAGATCTCGTCGACCTTGCACCGCACGACCTCGCCGAACAGCTTCTCCTTGCCGCCGAAGTACAGGTAGATGGCCTGCTTGTTGGCGCGGGCCGCCGACGCGATGCGCTCGATGCGGGCTCCGGCCAGCCCGTGCGCGGCGAACTCGGCCGTGGCGGCGGCGAAGATCCGCCGCCGGGTGGCCTCCGCGTCGTAGCTCATGGCCTGAATTAAACCACCCGGTTGACTTTGCGGCCCGCGATGGTCCAGGGTGAGGGCTAAACCAACCAGATGTTTTATTTGAGGAGGATGCGATGGCCACCACCGAGGCGCCCATCCCGGTCCGCTCGCCGCTGCCGCAGGGCCTCGCCGGGCAGACCGCCGTCGTCATCGGCGGCAGCTCCGGCATCGGCCTGGCCGCCGGCGCGATGCTGGCCTCGCTCGGCGCGCGGGTCGTGCTGACCGGGCGCGACAAGGCCCGGCTGGACGCCGCCGTCGAGCGCGCCCGCGCGGCGGGCTCGGGCGCCGAGGTCCTGGGCGTCGCGGGCGACGCCGCCGACGACACCGCGATCGAGGAGACCTTCGACCGCGCCGGCACCGTCGACCACGTCCTGCTCACCGCGGGCAGCATGGCCGGCCCCACGCCGATCACCGAGCTCACCCGGGACGCCGCGAGCGAGGCGTTCGAGGGGCGGGTGTGGGCGGCGCTCGCCGCCGCGCGCGCCGCGGTGCCGCGGATGCGCGCGGGCGGATCGATCACCCTGACGTCCGGCGGCCTGGTGTCCCGGCCGCGGCCCGGCATGACGCTGATCGCGACCGTCGGCGGCATCGAGACGCTCACCCGCGCCCTGGCCGTGGAGCTGGCGCCGCGCCGGCTGCGCGCGAACACCGTCCGCTACGGGATGTTCGACACCCCGCTGGCGCGCGGCGCGCTGGGCGCCGGTGCGGACCCGGCGGGGGACGAGGCCGTCGCGAAGGCCGGGCTGCAGATGCCGCTCGGCCGCCTCGGGACCCCCGACGAGGCCGCGTCCGCCGTGCTGTTCCTCATGGCGAACCCGTACATGACCGGCGAGATCCTCACCATCGACGGCGGCCAGGGCCTCTGACCGCCCGGACCCCTCGCAGGCGGGCCGCAAGGAGAACCGGTAGGTCCCGCGGTGGCCGGTTTGCGACCATCCGGATGTGGACTTCGCCGGAGATTTCGAGACGCACGTGACCGTCCATCCCGCCGCCGGAGCGGTCGCGGGGTGGGCGGCGGCGCGCGGCCTGAAGTTCGTCCACATCGTCCTGGACCGCGGCCGGGTGGCGTCGCAGCCGATGCTGACGCTGCGCACCCGCGGCACGCTCGCCGGCGCCCTCGCCGCCGCCCGTACCGTCGCCGACCTGCGCGCGGACGGGTTCGAAGCGACGCGGGTGAAGGTCGAAGCGGCGCGTGGAACGCGGGCGTCCCCGCCGACGACGCCGACGCGCTCGGCCCCGCGTACTACTTCGAGCATCGCCTGCGTGGAGGGGCCCCTGACCGGTGTCCGGTTCCGGTCAGGGGCCCGTTGGGCTCGGCCGCGCTCAGGGGACGCCGGGAGGGCGCGTCCCGGGGAGCCGCGTCAGCCGAGGCCGTTCCTGATGGCGGTGATCAGCTCGCCGCCCGCGGTGTCGCCGCTCAGCTCCCAGATGAAGGCGCCGCCGAGGCCCTGGTCCTTGGCGTAGGCCATCTTCCCGCCGATCGTGGCCGGGGTGTCGTAGCTCCACCATTCGCTGCCGCACTTGGCGTAGGCGGTGCCGCCGACGGTGCCGGTCGCCGGGCACTTGCCCTTGAGGACCTTGTAGTCCTCGATGCCCGCCTCGTAGGTGCCGGGCGCGGCGCCGGTCGCGGTGCCGCCCGGTGCGGACTGGGTGACGCCCGTCCAGCCCCGGCCGTAGAAGCCGATGCCGACCAGCAGCTTGCCCGCCGGCACGCCCTTGGCCTTCAGCTTGGCGATGGTGTCGGAGGTGTTGAAGCCCGCGTGCGGGATGCCCGGGTAGGACGTCAGCGGCGAGTGCGGCGCCGTCGGGCCCTGCGCGTCCCACGCGCCGAAGTAGTCGTAGGTCATCGGGTCGAACCAGTCGACGTACTGGGCGGCGCCCGCGTAGTCGGTGACGTCCATCTTGCCGCCGTCGCTCGCGTCGGCGGTGATCGCGGCCGTCACCAGGTTGCCCGACCCGAACTTCGCGCGCAGCGCGGCCATCACCTTCTTGAACGCGTCCGGGCCGCTGGTGTCGCAGGAGAGCCCGCAGGCGTTCGGGTACTCCCAGTCGATGTCGATGCCGTCGAACACGTCCGCCCAGCGCGGGTCCTTGACCAGGTTGTAGCAGGAGTCGGCGAACGCCGCGGGGTTCGCGGCGGCCTGCCCGAACCCGCCGGACCAGGTCCAGCCGCCGAACGACCAGAGGACCTTCAGGTTCGGGTACTTCTTCTTCAGTTTGCGGAGCTGGTTGAAGCTGCCGGCGACGGGCTGGTCCCAGGTGTCGGCGACGCCGTCGACGCTGTTGGCGGCGGTGTAGGTCTGCTGGTAGTCGGCGTAGGCGTCGCCGATGGCGCACTGGCCGTTGGTGACGTTGCCGAACGCGTAGTTGAGATGGGTGAGCTTGGCGGCGGAGCCGCTGGTGTCGATGTTCTTGACGTAGTAGGCGCGCTGGTAGACGCCCCAGTCGGTGAAGTAGCCGACGACCTTGTTCCCGCCGCCGGGGTTCCCGCCGCCGTCGTCGGTGGTGACCGACACGGCGCCGGACGCGGCGGACACGTTGCCGGCGGCGTCGTGCGCCTTGACGGTGAAGCTGTAGGCGGTCTTGGCGGACAGGCCCGACACGGTCGCGCTGGTGCCGGTGACGGTGGCGGCCTTGGTGGCGCCGTTGTACACGTCGTAGCCGGTGACGCCGACGTTGTCCGTTGACGCGTTCCACGCCAGCGACACGCTCGTGGCGGTCTTGGACGTCGAGTGCAGGTTCCCGGGAGCGGTGGGGGCCTGGGTGTCCTGCTGCGGGGTGCCGGAACCGTCGCAGGCGGCGCCGTTCACCGTGCAGCCGGTCAGCCAGCCGGAGCCGGTGCCGTCGAAGCCGAAACTCGTGGTCGCGCCGGCCGCGACTGTACCGTTCCAACTCGCGTTGGCGAAGGTGTAGTGGGCGCCGGAGACGGTCTTCGTCGCGTTCCACACCGTGGTGATGGAGGTGCCGACCGGCAGGTCGGCCTCGACCTTCCAGCCGCTGATCGCGGCGCCCGTCCCGTTGCTGATCGTGCAGTTGCCCTCGAAGCCGGTGCCCCAGTCCGAGGTCTTGGCGCACGTGGCCGTCACCGTGCCCGCCGCGGGCGCCGGTGGCGCCGCGAGCAGGGACGTCGCGAGTGCGAGGGTGGCCGCGGCGGCGAGCGCGACGGCCCGCCTTCCGTCCGGTCTGGACATGATTCTCCGTTCGTCCGTGCCCCCGAACCAACAGGAATCCCCGCTCTTTCTCTTAGGAAAGTTTCCTAAGAAATTGGAGTGATGGTAACCGCGCGGACACGGCCGTTCAAGCCCTCCGGAACGGCGACCGGACCGGGGTCCTGGTGGTCTGGGCGCCTGCCTGGGGACGTACGGGACGGCGCGCCGGAGAAAGGCCGGAACGCGGGTTCAGGACGTCCCGAACCAGCCCGGCATGTCCAGGTGCCACAGGTCGTCCGGCGTCATCGCGCGCAGGGTGCCTTCCAGGGCGCGCACCTGGTCGGCGCCGAGCCGCCGCACCCAGTCGTCGCGGATCCGGTCGAAGATCCGCGCGGACCGCACCAACGCGTCGACGCCGCGGGCGGTCAGCCGGACGATCTTGCGCCGGGCGTCGGCCGGGTCGGCGGTGCGCTCGACGTAGCCGATCCGCTCCAGCGACTCGACCATCTTGCCCGCGGCCTGCTTGGACACGCCGAGCCGGCGGCCGAGCTCGACGGCCGTCGTGCCGTGCGGGCCGATCGCCTGGAAGACGAAGCCGTGCATCGGCCGCATGTCGGGATGGCCCTGGCGGGCGATCTCGGCGTGCAGGTCATCGATGATCACCTGGAACGCCAGCAGCAGCCGTAGCGGCAGCTCGAAGCCGGGCGGATCGGTCGGAGCGCTTGACATGAAAGACAACCTCGTTGACTATATGGACAACCATATTGACCAATCTACGGGATGGGGACCATGACCCTCGTACGCAACGCCGACAACCGCCGCACCGAGACGCCGAACGGCGTCATGACCACCTTCGCGACGCCCACCCAGGGCGGCACCGAGGGCATCGCCGTCTGGCGCGTCGACGCCACGCCCGGCCGGACCGGCCCGCTGCACGCCTTCGACACCGAGCAGGTGTGGACGTTCCTCGACGGCGCCGCCACCGTCGACCTCGACGGCCGCAAGCTGGAGGTCGGCCCCGGCGACACCGTCGTCCTGCCCGCCGACCTGCGCCGCCAGGTGACCGCGTCCGCCGACGGCTTCACCGCCGTCGTCGCCGCCCGCGCCGGCTGCCTCGTCTACGACCCCGACGCGGTCGTCGACGCGTCGAAGTGCCACCTCGCGCCGCAGGGGGACGAGCGCCTCGTCCCGCCGTGGGCCCGGTGACCGCACGGTCGCCCGGGCGGGCTCAGCCGCCGAGATAGGCCAGGACCGCGAGCACGCGGCGGTTGTCGTCCTCCGACGGCGGCAGCCCGAGCTTGCCGAAGATGTTGTTCGTGTGCTTGCTGATCGCCTTCTCGGTCACGAACAGCTTCGCGGCGATCGCCGCGTTCGAGCGGCCCTCGGCCATCAGCCCGAGCACCTCGCGCTCGCGGGGGGTCAGCCGCTGCAGCGGCTCCTCGCGGGCGTGCCGGGTGAGCAGTTGGGCCACGACGTCCGGATCCAGCGCGGTGCCGCCGTCCGCGACCCGCCGCACCGCCTCCACGAACTGCTTGACGTCCGACACCCGGTCCTTCAGCAGGTACCCGATACCGCCCGAGCCGCCCGACAGCAGCTCCCGCGCGTACAGCTGCTCCACGTGCTGCGACAGCACCAGCACCGGCAGCCCCGGCACCTGCTCGCGCGCCTCCAGCACCGCCCGCAGCCCCTCGTCGGTGAACGTCGGCGGCAGCCGGACGTCCACCACCGCGACGTCCGGGCGGTGCGAGGTCAGCGCCCGCAGCAGCGACGGCCCGTTGTCCACCGCCTCCACGACCTCGAAGCCGAACGCCCCGAGCAGCCTGATCAGCCCGTCCCTGAGGAGGGCGAGGTCCTCGGCGATGACAACGCGCACGGCAGCTCCATGGTCACGACGGTCGGCCCGCCGGGCGGGCTCGTCACGGCCATCGTCCCATCGAAGGCCGCGAGCCTGCGCTCGATGCCGCCCATGCCGCTCCCCGCCGCGGGGTCCGCGCCGCCCGTCCCGTCGTCCCCGATGATCATAATCAGCCGGTCGCCGGAATGCTCGATCTGGAGCCACGCCCGCCGCGCCCGGGAGTGCTTGACCACGTTCGCCAGCATCTCCGCGACCGCGAAGTACGCCGCCGACTCCACCGGCGCCTCGAGCCTTCCCCGGCCGGCCGGCCCGCCTCCCGGCCGCCCGGAAAGGTCGATGCGCACCTCCACGGGCAGCGGCAGCGTCAGCGCCAGAGCTCGCACCGCCCCGTCCAGGCCCCGTTCGGCCAGCACCGGCGGATGGATGCCCCGGACCAGGTCGCGCAGCTCCGTCAGCGCCGTCCCGCTGGACTCGCGGGCCTCGGCGAGCAGCTTCGCCGCCATCTCCGGGTCATGCTTCATCATCTCCTCCGCCAGCCCGATGCTCATGCTCAGCGCCACCAGCCGGGCCTGCGCGCCGTCGTGCAGGTCCCGCTCGATGCGGCGCAGCTCCGCCGCGGACGCGTCCACCGTCTCCGACCGCGACTCCGCGAGCTGCTCGACCCGCGCGGCGAGCGCGGCCCGCGTCGGCGCCAGCAGCGACTGGCCGAACAGCGCGTGCGCCTTCAGGAAGAAGGGCCCCACTGGGCCGCCCACCGCGACCAGCGCCGCGCCCAGCACGACCGACCCGGCGATCCCGGCCGCGCCCCAGTCCTCCAGCGGCCAGAACGGCCCCCACCCGTAGCCGCTGATCAGCGCCAGCCACGGCGCGAGGAACACGCCCTCCAGCCCGTACACCGCCAGCCCGCCCGCGAGCACCCCGAGCACCAGCGCGACCGGCACGTTCAAAATCGTCCACACCAGGTCGCGCCAGGACGCGGGGTCGGCCAGCAGCCACCTCAGCCGCCGCCACGGATTCGCCGCGCCCGCCGGCTCCGGCCGGTACGGGCTGGGGATCGCCACCCCCGACCACTCGGCCGCCCACGTCCGCTGCTGGTCGGCGACCGACCGGATCGCCTGGAACACCACCGGCGCCAGGACGACGCCGACGCCCAGCGGGATGAACGCGATCGACAGCACCGCCAGGATGAACAGCGGCAGGTTCACCGTGAACGCCACCACGATCTGCACGACCGCGCGGAACAGATTCGGGTACAAGGAGGTCAGGACGCGGCGCCCGTACGCGCGCAGTGGCTCGCTCACCATGTCCTCCAAGCAGTCGCCATAGCGGTGGATCTCCACCATTGTGGTCGAGCGCGTCCCAGGGCTCGGTGGTGCTGGACCCACTCTTCAACGGCCGGAGAGGTGGTGCTGGACCTACCGTCATTCGAGCGGTGACAAGACAAGCGGCCCCGATCCCTGGACAATGCACAGGCGATACCCAGGGGAGAAAGCGAATCCAAGCTGTGACAGCGACCATCAGCCAGACGTCCGCCGGCCGGGAGGGCGACGAGCCCTCCATCCGGCCCATCACCGAGCGCATCGCCGAGGAGATCGGCGTCCGCGAGGGCCAGGTGCGGGTCGCCGTGGACCTGCTCGACGGCGGGGCGACCGTCCCGTTCATCGCCCGCTACCGCAAGGAGGCGACCGGCGCGCTCGACGACGCGCAGCTGCGCGCGCTGGAGGAGCGGCTCCGCTACTTGCGCGAGCTGGACGAGCGCCGCGCCGCGATCCTGGAGTCGATCGAATCGCAGGGCAAGCTCACCGGCGAGCTGCGCGCGCAGATCATGGCCGCCGACGCCAAGGCCCGACTGGAGGACATCTACCTCCCGTACAAGCCGAAGCGCCGCACCAAGGCGCAGATCGCCCGCGAGGCCGGCCTCGAACCGCTCGCCGAACTGCTGCTGGACGACCCGTCCCGCGACCCGCGGGCCGAGGCCGCCGCCTACGTCGACGCCGAGAAGAACGTCGCCGACGAGGCCGCCGCGCTGGAGGGCGCCCGCGCCATCCTCGTCGAACGGTTCGCCGAGGACGCCGACCTCATCGGTGCCCTGCGCGAGCGCATGTGGAACCAGGGCCGCATGGTGTCCCGGGTCCGCGACGGCAAGCAGGAGGCGGGCGCGAAGTTCGCCGACTACTTCGAGTTCGCCGAGCCGTTCGCCAAGCTGCCCTCGCACCGCGTCCTCGCGCTGTTCCGCGGCGAGAAGGAGGAGGTCCTCGACCTCGACCTGGAGCCGGAGGACGCGCCCGAGGACCCGGCCGCCCGCAGCTCCTACGAGGCGGAGATCGCGCGCCGCTTCGGCATCGCCGACCAGGGCCGCCCCGCCGACAAGTGGCTGGCCGACGCCGTCCGCTGGGCCTGGCGGACGCGGATCCTCGTGCACCTCGGCATCGACCTGCGCACCCGGCTGCGGCAGGAGGCCGAGGACGAGGCCGTCCGGGTGTTCGCCGCGAACCTGCGCGACCTGCTGCTCGCCGCGCCCGCCGGCACCCGCGCGACCATGGGCCTGGACCCGGGCCTGCGCACCGGCGTGAAGGTCGCCGTCGTCGACGCCACCGGCAAGGTCGTCGCGACCGACACCGTCTACCCGCACGAGCCGCGGCGCAACTGGGACGAGTCGATCGAGACGCTCGCGCGCCTGGCCCGCGAGCACAAGGTCGACCTGGTCTCCATCGGCAACGGCACGGCGTCCCGCGAGACCGACAAGCTCGCCGCCGACCTGATCGCCCGGCACCCCGACCTGAAGCTCACCAAGATCATGGTGTCGGAGGCGGGCGCGTCGGTGTACTCGGCGTCGGAGTACGCGGGCCGCGAGCTGCCCGGCATGGACGTCTCGCTGCGCGGCGCCGTGTCCATCGCCCGCCGCCTGCAGGACCCGCTCGCCGAACTGGTGAAGATCGACCCGAAGTCGATCGGCGTCGGCCAGTACCAGCACGACGTGTCGGAGGTGAAGCTGTCGCGCTCCCTCGACGCCGTCGTCGAGGACTGCGTGAACGCCGTCGGCGTGGACGTCAACACCGCGTCCGCGCCGCTGCTCACCCGCGTGTCCGGCATCGGCGAGGGCCTCGCGGACAACATCGTCGCCCACCGCGACGCCAACGGCCCGTTCCGCAGCCGCTCCGGGCTCAAGGAGGTGCCGCGGCTCGGCCCGAAGGCGTTCGAGCAGTGCGCGGGCTTCCTGCGCATCCCCGGCGGCGACGACCCGCTCGACGCCTCCAGCGTGCACCCCGAGTCGTACCCCGTCGTGCGCCGCATCCTGGACGCGGCCGGCAGCGACATCAAGGGCCTCATCGGCAACACCGCCGTGCTTCGCTCGCTGAAGCCCGCCGAGTTCGTCGACGACGTCTTCGGGCTGCCGACCGTCACCGACATCCTCGCCGAGCTGGAGAAGCCCGGCCGCGACCCGCGCCCGGCGTTCAGGACGGCGACCTTCAAGGAGGGCGTCGACAAGATCTCCGACCTCGAGCCCGGGATGCTGCTGGAGGGCGTCGTCACCAACGTCGCCGCGTTCGGCGCGTTCGTGGACGTCGGCGTCCACCAGGACGGGCTCGTCCACATCTCCGCGATGTCGGACAGGTACGTCGAGGACCCGCGCGAGGTCGTCAAGCCCGGCGACATCGTCCGGGTGAAGGTCCTGGACGTCGACCTGCAGCGCAAGCGGATCTCGCTCACGCTGCGGCTGGACGACGAGCCGGGCCGCGACCGGCGGGGCGGCCGCGGCGGCGACGCCCGCGACCGCGACCAGCGCCGTCCCGGCCGCGGCGGCGGCCAGGGCGGTCAAGGCGGCCAGAGCGGCGGACGCGGCAAGGGCGGCGGCCGCAACCAGGGTCAAGGCCAGAGGCAGGGCCAGGGCGGCGGACGCGGCCGGTCCGGGCAGGGCGGCTTCTCCGGCGGCGGCGCGATGGCGGACGCGCTCCGCCGCGCCGGCCTCGACAAGGGCCTGCCCGGCGGCGACCGCAAGTCCCGCTGAACCGTCCCGCCTCTTCAGCGGACCTTCATACGCGGCGGGCCGCCGTCACCGGACTTCCGGTGGCGGCGGCCCCTGCCGTTTCATGACGCGCCGTTCATGACGCGCCGTTCGTGACGCGCCGGGCGGTCAGCGGCCGGTCCCGCGCCAGCGGCCGTCCGACCCCGTCTCGGTGTGGTGCTCCGGCGCGGGGGAGCGGCGCGGATCCGGCGCGGGCCGCCGCGGCGAACCGCCCTGCGGCGGGTTCGGCAGGTTGTACGGCCCCGTGCCCAGCGGGTCCTGCGCGTACGGGCTGCGCTGCGGCGGCACCCGGGGCGGAGGCTGCGGCGCGCCGAGCTGCGGCCCGCCGAGCACCGGCCCGCCCACCGCGGGCCCGCCGAACGGGTCCTGGTGCGCGTCGAGGGGCTCCTCGCGCGGGCGCTCGTCCTCCTCGACCGGCCGGTGCCGGGGGAACTGCAGGACGGCGACCGCGCCGAGCAGCAGCGCGCCGAACCGCATCGCCGAGTGCCCCATGTCCTTCGGCCACGCCTCCGCGTACATGAAGGTGCCCATGGTGAGCAGGTACGACTTGGCGGCCACCGTCATCACGGTCGCTACGATCGACACCCGGCAGCGCTGGAACGCCATCACCATGATCCCGAAGCCGATCGCCGCCGCGAACACCGTCAGGTACGGCCAGGGCGTCGTGGCGATCCGCAGGCTGGTGGCGTGCGCGTCGTCGCTCCAGCCCTTGATCGCCAGCTCGGCGGTGCCGACCGGGAACCCGGAGCTCAGCCCGTAGGCGATGCCGGTGACGGGACGGGCGTGCCGGCCGTCCGGCCGGTAGTCGCCGAGCACCAGGATCAGCACCGGCACCAGCACCGCCGGCGCCACCACCACCGCGATCTTCCACAGCGGCACGTCGGCCGACCGGATCGGCTCGTGGCCGCTGATGGACGCGGTGAGCAGCAGGATCGCGGCGGCGATCAGCAGCAGGCTGAGCCACTCGCGGACGGTGAGCCGCTCGCCGAAGAAGACCATCGCGATCAGCAGCAGCGGCACGACGCCGGACATGAAGATCGGCACCGCGGTGGACAGCGGGAGCTTCCCGAGCGCCACGATCTGCAGGCTGAGGCCGCCGAGCACGATGGCGAGGGCGATGAGGAAGATCCAGTTGCTCACGATCGTCCAGATCATGTGCAGGATGCGGTTGCCCCGGACAGGGGCCATCCGGTCCGCCGCCAGCTTGAAGACGGCGAACCCCAGGTAGTACAGACCGGTCGCGCTGAAGGCCGCGGCTATCCCGTTCATCCCGGACGAGTATGGGGGCAAGAGTGCCAAATGTCACTGCCCGTACGGGATTGTTGACAGCGATTCGCCGGTCCAAGCCGATCGAAGCGCACCGCGATGTCCGCAGACGCCGCCGCTACCCCATAGACTTGGCGCGCGAGGGCGCGGAGCCGCATCTCGGCATGCCCGCGCCCGCGAAGACCGACCGGCTGAGAAGACGCAGACGGGCAGCGGCACTGAGGCCGCCTGCGTCGAGGCCGGGCGCTCGCAGGCAGGAAAGAGCACGCGTCGAACGCCGCGGCCGAGACAGCGCCCGATCAAGGAGACCTACCCCAGTGAAGACCGATGTCGAGGAGCTGACCCCCACCCGGGTCAAGCTCACCGTCGAGGTTCCGTTCGACGAGCTCAAGCCGAACCTCGACAAGGCGTACAAGGAGATCTCGCAGCAGGTGCGGATCAAGGGCTTCCGGCCCGGCAAGGTCCCCGCCCCGCTGATCGACAAGTACGTCGGCCGGGGTGCGGTCCTGCAGGAGGCGGTCAACGACGCGCTTCCCGAGCTGTACGGCCGCGCCGTCGAGGAGACCGAGATCTTCGTCCTCGGCCAGCCGGAGGTCGAGGTGACGGAGCTGAACGACGGCTCCCAGTTCGCCTTCACCGCCGAGGTCGACATCCGGCCGAAGTTCGAGGTGCCGGACTACGACGGCATCGAGGTCGTCGTCGACGACGCCGAGGTGACCGACGAGCAGGTCGATGAGACCGTCGGCAACCTGCGCGAGCGGTTCGCGTCGCTGACCACCGCCGAGCGCGCCGTCGAGGAGGGCGACTTCGCCACCGTCGACCTGGTCGCCAGGATCGACGGCGAGGAGATCGAGGACGCCTCCACCACCGGCTACTCCTACGAGGTCGGCAGCAAGTCCGCCATCGAGGGCCTGGACGACGCCCTCGTCGGCCTGTCCGCCGGCGAGGACAAGACCTTCACCGGCACCCTGGTCGGCGGCGAGCACGCCGGCGAGGAAGCCGAGATCACCGTCACGGTGCAGAGCGTCAAGGTGAAGAACCTGCCCGAGCTGGACGACGAGTTCGCCCAGCTCGCCAGCGAGTTCGACACCATCGAGGAGCTGCGCGAGGACGTCCGCACGCGGCTCGGCCGGCAGGTGAAGCTGCAGCAGCTGTCCGAGGCGCGCGACAAGGCCCTCGAGGCGCTGCTGGAGAAGATCGACATCCCGCTGCCCGAGAAGGTGGTGGAGGAGGAGATCAGCCGCCGCAACCAGCAGCTGGAGCAGCAGCTCCAGATGGCGGGGATGGCCAAGGAGGACTACCTCAAGGACGAGGAGAAGTCCGAGGAGGAGTTCGACACCGAGGTCGCCGACGCGGCCCGGCTCGCCGTCAAGGGCGGCTTCGTCCTCGACCAGCTCGCCGTCCAGGAGGAGCTGGGCGTCGAGAACGAGGAGCTCAGCGAGTACGTCGTCACGCAGGCCATGCAGATGGGCGTGGCGCCGCAGCAGCTCGCCGAGTACCTCACCCAGAACAACCAGCTCCCGGCGATCGTGTCGGAGGTGCTGCGCAGCAAGGCGCTGAACCTCGTGGTCGAGCACGTCACGATCAAGGACGAGTCCGGCAACGTGATCGACGTGGAGGCCGTGCAGCGCGAGCTGAACGGCGAGACCGCCGAGACCGCCGAGGGCGACGCCGCCGAGGCCGAGGAGGCCGCCGAGGAGACCCCCGCGGAGACGGCTGAGGCCGCCGCTGAGGAGGCCCCCGCCGCCGAGGCCGAGAAGGACGACGCCAAGTAGGCCCGTCACGTCCAGGACGCTCTGAGCGTTCCCGACACGCCCCGCACCCGCGCTCCGGGTGCGGGGCGTGTCGCGTTCGCGGAGATCGTCCATACCTCGCGGAGGCGTGGGTACGCCCCTGGCGAAAAGGCGGCCCCCTGGGCGTGAACGGGGTCGTGAGCGCGTTACTGTCCAAGCATCCGAACCGATTAAAAGGACCGGAGGAACACCCGGTGAGCATGCCTCCGACTTTCGACGAGTCGTCGCGGATCCAGGCGCGGGTGGCCGAGGCGCCCCTGCTGCCCCTGGGCGACCAGCTGTTCCAGCGGCTGCTGCGCGAGCGCATCGTCTTCCTCGGCCAGCAGGTCGACGACGACATCGCCAACCGCATCTGCGCCGAGCTCCTGCTGCTGTCGGCCGAGGACGGCCGCCGCGACATCACGCTCTACATCAACTCGCCAGGCGGCTCCGTCACCGCCGGCATGGCGATCTACGACATCATGCAGTACGTCCCGAACGACATCGTCACGGTCGGGATGGGGCTGGCCGCCTCGATGGGCCAGTTCCTGCTGTGCGCGGGCACCACGGGCAAGCGCTACGCCCTGCCGCACGCCCGGATCATGATGCACCAGCCGTCCGGCGGCATCGGCGGCACCGCCTCCGACATCAAGATCCAGGCCGAGCAGATGCTGTACGTCAAGAAGACGCTCGCCGAGAAGATCTCCGCGCACACCGGCCAGCCGCTCGACCAGATCGAGCGCGACTCCGACCGGGACCGCTGGTTCACCGCCGACGAGGCCAAGGACTACGGGTTCGTCGACCACGTCGTCCTCAGCGCCAACCAGGTGCCCTCCGAGGGCCCCGTCTCCTGACGACCTGAACACCTAATCGGAGGCACACAGTGAGCGACCTCATCCGACCCGGCTTCAGCGATCTGGTCCGGCCCGGCGTCCAGGCGGGCGGGTCCCCGATGCCGGTCGACGGCCGGTACATCATCCCCTCCTTCGTCGAGCGCACCACGTACGGGGTCAAGGAGATGAACCCGTACAACAAGCTCTTCGAGGAGCGGATCATCTTCCTCGGCGTGCAGATCGACGACGCGTCCGCCAACGACGTGATGGCCCAGCTGATCACGCTGGAGTCGATCGACCCCGACCGCGACATCAGCATCTACATCAACTCGCCCGGCGGCTCGTTCACCGCGATGACGGCGATCTACGACACGATGCAGTTCGTCAAGCCCGACATCCAGACGGTCTGCATCGGCCAGGCCGCCTCCGCCGCCGCCGTCCTGCTCGGCGCCGGCACGCCGGGCAAGCGGGCGGCGCTGCCCAACTCGCGGATCCTGATCCACCAGCCCGCGACCGAGGGCACCTACGGCCAGTCCAGCGACATCGAGATCCAGGCCCGCGAGATCATGCGGATCCGCGAGCTGCTCGAGACGATCCTGGCCGAGCACAGCGGCAAGCCCATCGAGGAGGTCCGCCGCGACATCGAGCGCGACAAGATCCTCACCGCCGACGAGGCCAAGGAGTACGGTCTCATCGACGACGTCTTCGCCAGCAGGAAGCGCAAGGCAGAGGTAGTGTCGTCCTGAGGACGTAGGACGCGGGAGTCCCGAGCCCGGTGGCCATACTTCCGGGCGAGGGGCTTACCAAGTCCGTTGGAGGCGGTAACGTCGAGTCCAACGTCGAGAGCCCTCGGGACGCCAGGACGCCGCGCCGCACCCTCTCAGACGGGCGGCCCCACGAAAAGGAGACAGTTGGGTGGCACGCATCGGCGACGGTGGTGATCTGCTCAAGTGCTCGTTCTGCGGGAAGAGCCAGAAGCAGGTCAAGAAGCTCATCGCGGGTCCGGGCGTGTACATCTGCGACGAGTGCATCGATCTCTGCAACGAGATCATCGAGGAGGAGCTCTCCGAGACCTCCGACCTGAAGTGGGACAACCTGCCCAAGCCGCGGGAGATCTACGAGTTCCTGGACTCCTACGTCATCGGGCAGGAGACGGCGAAGAAGGCGCTGTCGGTCGCCGTCTACAACCACTACAAGCGGATCCAGTCGGGTGACGTGGGCCGGGACGACCAGGTCGAACTGGGCAAGTCCAACATCCTGCTGCTCGGCCCGACCGGATCCGGCAAGACGCTGCTCGCGCAGACGCTCGCCAAACTCCTCAACGTCCCGTTCGCCATCGCGGACGCCACGGCGCTGACGGAGGCCGGATATGTCGGCGAGGATGTCGAGAACATCCTCCTGAAACTGATCCAGGCGGCCGACTACGACGTCAAGAAGGCCGAGACCGGGATCATCTACATCGACGAGGTCGACAAGATCGCCCGCAAGAGCGAGAACCCGTCGATCACCCGGGACGTCTCGGGCGAGGGCGTCCAGCAGGCGCTGCTGAAGATCCTGGAGGGCACCACCGCGAGCGTCCCGCCGCAGGGCGGCCGCAAGCACCCGCACCAGGAGTTCATCCAGATCGACACCACGAACGTGCTGTTCATCTGCGGCGGCGCGTTCGCCGGCCTGGAGAAGATCGTCGAGTCCCGGGTGGGCAAGCAGGGCATGGGCTTCGGCGCCCAGATCCGCTCCAAGTCCGACTTCGAGGAGTCCTCGGCGGTGCTCGGCGACGTCATGCCGGAGGATCTGCTGAAGTTCGGCATGATCCCCGAGTTCGTCGGCCGGCTCCCGGTGATCACCTCGGTGCACAACCTGGACCGGGAAGCGCTGATCAACATCCTGACCGAGCCGAAGAACGCGCTGGTGCGCCAGTACCACCGCCTCTTCGAGCTGGACGGGGTCGACCTGGAGTTCACCGACGACGCCCTCGAGGCGATCGCCGACCAGGCCATCCTGCGCGGCACCGGCGCCCGCGGCCTCCGCGCGATCATGGAGGAGGTCCTGCTGTCGGTGATGTACGAGGTGCCGAGCCGGCAGGACGTCGCGCGCGTGGTCATCACCCGCGAGGCGGTCCTGGAGCACGTCAACCCGACCCTCGTCCCACGCGACCGCCCCAAGCGTGAACCGCGCGAGAAGAGCGCCTAGCACGCCCGCGAACGCCCCCGCCCACCGCGCCGGGGGCGTTCCCGCGTTTCAGAACCTCATGCAGCGACCCGAGCCTGCATGCGGGCGCGTTATCTGACCGGTGGGGCGAAGCCGAAGGCGAGCCCCACCGGGAAGCTCGCGAAGCGAGTTCGCGCTCGCCCAAGCACGGTCAAGGGCCGAGCCGCTAGGCGAGGCTCTTGGGCCGGGGTTGTGGAAACACAGCCCCTAGGCGAGGCCCTTGGGCCGGGGTTGTGGAGACTCAGCCGCCGAGACCGGCTTCGCGGGCGAGGACGATGGCCTGGGCGCGGTCGGCGACGTGCAGCTTCATGAAGATGTTCGACACGTGGTTGCGGACGGTCTTCTGGCTCAGGAACAGCGTCGCGGCGATCTCGGGGTTGCTGCGGCCCTGCGCGATCAGCTCGAGGACCTCCCGTTCCCGCTCGGTGAGCTGCGGGAACGCGGCCTGCCGCGGGTCGGGCATGTCGGTGAAGTAGGCGAGGACGCGGCGGGCGATCTCCGGCCCGTAGATGGCCTCGCCCGCCGCGACGGCCTTCACCGCGCGCGCGATCTCCTCGGCGCCGGACTCCTTCAGCAGGTAGCCGCGGGCGCCCGCGCGCATCGCGTTGAACACCGAGTCGTCGTCGCGGAACATCGTCAGCACGAGCACGCCGATGCGGGGGCTGGTGCGGGTGATGGTCCGGGTGGCCTCGATGCCGTTGCCGCCGGGCATGTGCAGGTCCATCACGACGACGTCGGGCTGCAGTTCGGCGGCCATCCGGACGGCGTCCGGGCCGCATTCGGCCTCGCCGACGACCTCGACGCCCAGTGCCTGCAGCAGGCCCTTCAGGCCCTGCCGGAACACCGGGTGGTCGTCGGTGATGAGGACCCGGATCGCGTCCGTCATCGGCGGCCTCCGCTCAACCTGCTCAGGGGTGCCCGTTGCGGTGTCCGGGCGGAGCATGATGGTACCCGGCGGCGCCGGGGGCGGGCAGCGGCAGCCGCGCCGACACCACGGTCCCGCCGCCGGGCCGGGACGTGACGGTGCAGCCGCCGCCGATCTCCGCGGCCCACTCCTTCATCGCGGCCATCCCGCGGCGCGGTCGCGGGCGGTCGCCGTTGCGGGCGCCGTCCGGCAGCCCCGGGCCGGAGTCGGCGACCATCACGTGCAAGTCGGCGTCGCGGCGCAGCAGCACCATCGCGGTGCTGTCGGGCGCGTGCAGCCGGACGTTCGTCAGCGCTTCCTGGACGATCCGGTACGCGGCGACCTCCACGGCGGCGGGCAGTTCGGCGGGCCCGCCGTCGAAGCGGACGTCGACGCGTTCGGCGCAGCCCTCGGCGAACGACTCGATGGCGGCGACGAGGCCGAGGTCGTCCAGCGCGGGCGGGCGCAGGCCGTGCGCGAGGTCGCGGATCTCGCCGACGGCGGTGGCGAGCCGGTCGCGCACGTCGGCGAGCAGCGGGTCCATCCGCTCGGGCTCGCCGGCGAGGGTGATGCGCGCCGCGTCCAGCGACATGGCGAGGCTGGCGAGGGTGGGGCCGAGGCCGTCGTGCAGGTCGTGGCGGAGTCGGCGGCGCTCCTCCTCCCGGCTGGCGAGGATCCGCTCGCGGGAGCGCTGCAGGTCGCGGGTGAGGCGCACGAGGTGGGGGATCGCCGCGGCGTGCGCCGCGACGGCTCCGGCGACGAACGCGCCGGCCAGCGCGGCGGTGCGCCCCAGTACCGCTCGCATCCCTTCCCACTCCCTTCGCCCCCGATGTCGCGGCGTGTCGGCATCACCCTTTCTTCGGGGGCGACCCGGTGTCAGGTGACCTGTGTCCCGAACACGGCGGGAAAACGCTCTCTGGGGCCGGTGCGGGCCGGTCCGCGGCGCCGCCGGGCTGCGCGGGGCGGGCGGCGCGGGGCGGGCCGTGGGACCGCCGCGGTCCCCGTAGAATCGTTGGCCGTGACACAGCCCAGCACTGAGCGCGGCCACGGGGCCGCCGCGGACGTCGACCTGCCCACCCAGTACCGACCGGCCGATGTCGAGGGCCGGCTCTACGAGCGGTGGGTATCGGCCGGGCTGTTCACCGCCGACCCGGCCCGCGACCCGTCGCGTCCCGCGTACTCGATCGTGATCCCGCCGCCGAACGTGACCGGTTCGCTGCACATGGGGCACGCCCTCGACCACTCCATCCAGGACACGCTGATCAGGCGCCGCCGGATGCAGGGGCATGAGACGGCGTGGATCCCCGGCATGGACCACGCGGGCATCGCGACGCAGAACGTCGTGGAGCGGGAGCTGGCCAAGGAGGGCCTGTCCCGGCACGACCTCGGCCGCGAGGCGTTCGTCGACCGGGTGTGGAAGTGGAAGGCCGAGTCCGGCGGCCGGATCCTCGGCCAGATGCGCCGCCTCGGCGACTCCGTCGACTGGACGCGCGAGGCGTTCACGATGGACGACCACCGCGCCCGCGCCGTCCGGACGATCTTCAAGCGGCTGTTCGACGACGGCCTGATCTACCGGGCCGAGCGCATCATCAACTGGTGCCCGCGCTGCCTGACCGCGCTGTCGGACATCGAGGTCGAGCACGAGGACGTGGACGGCGAGCTCGTCTCGATCCGGTACGGGTCGGGCGACGACGAGATCGTCGTGGCGACCACGCGGGCGGAGACGATGCTCGGCGACACCGCCGTCGCCGTCCACCCGGACGACGCCCGGTACGCGCACATGGTCGGCCGCGAGATCGAGCTGCCGCTGACCGGCCGCCGCATCCCGGTCGTGGCGGACGAGCACGTCGACCCCGCGTTCGGCACCGGCGCCGTCAAGGTGACCCCGGCGCACGACCCGAACGACTTCGAGATCGGCCGCCGGCACTCGCTGCCGTCGATGTCGGTGATGGACGAGCGCGGCGTGGTCACCGCGCCCGGCCCGTTCGAGGGCCTGGACCGGTTCGAGGCGCGCCCGGCGGTCGTCGCGGCGCTACGCGAGCAGGGCCGGATCGTCAAGGAGATCCGCCCGTACGAGCACTCGGTCGGGCACTGCCAGCGCTGCTCCACGGTGGTGGAGCCGCGGGTGTCGCTGCAGTGGTTCGTGAAGGTGGGGCCGCTGGCGAAGGCGGCGGGCGACGCGGTCCGCGACGGGCGGGTGGCGATCCATCCGCCGGAGATGGCGTCCCGCTACTTCGAGTGGGTCGACAACATGCACGACTGGTGCATCAGCCGGCAGCTGTGGTGGGGGCACCGCATCCCGGTCTGGTACGGCCCGGACGGCGAGACCGCCTGCCCGGGCCCGGACGAGGAGCCGCCCGCCGGCTGGACGCAGGACGGCGACGTCCTCGACACCTGGTTCTCCTCGGCGCTATGGCCGTTCTCCACGCTCGGCTGGCCCGACAAGACCCCCGATCTGGAGCGCTTCTACCCGACGTCGGTGCTGGTCACCGGCTACGACATCCTGTTCTTCTGGGTCGCCCGGATGATGATGTTCGGGCTGTACGCGATGGACGGCGTGCAGCCGTTCGCGACCATCGCGCTGCACGGGATGGTCCGCGACCAGCACGGCAAGAAGATGTCGAAGTCGTTCGGCAACGTCGTCGACCCGCTGGACTGGATCGACCGGTACGGCGCGGACGCGACCCGGTTCACGCTGCTGCGCGGCGCGAACCCGGGCGGCGACGTCCCGGTCGCGGAGGAGTGGGCGCAGGGCTCGCGCAACTTCTGCAACAAGCTGTGGAACGCGACCCGGTTCGCGATGATCAACGGTGCGCACGTGCGCGGCGAGGTCCCGGCCGAGCTGTCGACGGTGGACGCGTGGATCCTGTCGCGGCTGCACGCGGTCATCGCCGAGGTGGACGCTCAGCTGGAGTCCTACGACTTCGCCAAGGCGTGCGAGACGCTGTACCACTTCGCGTGGGACGAGGTGTGCGACTGGTACGTGGAGCTGGCGAAGGTGCAGCTCGCCGACGAGCGCGCCGATGCGACACGGCGCGTCCTCGGCGAGGTCCTGGACAACCTGCTGCGGCTGCTGCACCCGGTGATCCCGTTCGTCACCGAGGAGCTGTGGACCTCGCTGACCGGGGCCGAGACGATCGTGACCGCGTCCTGGCCGTCCGCCGACGCCGCGCGCGCCGACCGCGGCGCCGAGACGGTCGTGGAGTCGCTGCAGCGGCTCGTCACCGAGGTCCGCCGGTTCCGCGCCGACCAGGGGCTCAAGCCGGGCCAGAAGGTCGCCGCCGCGCTGGAGTGGGGCGGGTCGCCGCTCGCCGCGCACGAGGAGGGCGTCCGCGCCCTGCTGCGGCTGACCGCGCCGGGCGACGGCTTCGCGGCCACCGCGTCGCTGCCGGTCGAGGGCGTCACCGTCCGGCTGGACACCGCCGGGGTCATCGACGTCGCGGCCGAGCGCAAGCGGCTCGACAAGGATCTCGCGGCGGCCCGCAAGGAGGCCGACCAGGCGCGGCGCAAGCTCGGCAACGAGGCGTTCATGGCGAAGGCGCCCGAGGCGGTCGTCGCCAAGAACCGCGACCGGCTGGCGCAGGCGGAGGCCGCCATCGCGCGGCTGGAGGCGCAGCTCGGCGCGCTGCCGCCGGCCTGAGCGCGGCGCGCCATGCGGCGGGCCCGGCCGGGCCCGGCGCGGCCTGCCGCGAACGGTCGGCACCGGCCCGGCCGCCCGGTTACGATCCGGGTGATCCGCGGGCTTTGAGGCGGTACGGAAGACTCGGGAGAGCAATGGCCGAATCATCTCCTCGCCCCGGCGCGCCGGGTGCGGTGCCGGGCGACGAGCCGGGCCGCCAGCAGGTCGTCGAGGACGGCGGGCCGCCCGGGGGGTTCACCGCCGCCCCGGCGCCCTGGGGCGACTCGCCGCCCTGGTGGTCGGCGGGCGCCGACGGAACCGGGCCGCAGATGATCGCGAACGGCACCGGCCCGCAGCCGGTCGCGGGCGGGACGGGCGGTCACCGCCTGCCCGTCCCGGCGAACGGCACCGGCGGGCATCCGCTGCCCGGCGGCACCGGCGGGCATCCGCTGCCCGGCGGCACCGGCGGGCATCCGCTGCCCGGCGGCACGGGCGGGCGCCCGCTGCCGAACGGGACCGGCCCGATCGTCCTGCCGAACGGGACCGGGCCGCACGCGCTGCCCGCGCCGCTGGGCGCGGCGCCGCCCGGCGCGGCCGAGCCGCCGCGGGAGCGCCGGAACGTGTCCGGGCTGCTGCTCGGCGCCGCGATCGGCGCGGCACTGGTCGCGGTGCTGCTGGTCGGCGTCCTGGCGTTCAAGCCCGGCGGGTCCGGCGCCGGGAAGGGGCGCAAGACCGCCGGACCGGGGCCCGCGGCGTCCACCCGGAAGATCAACGCCGTGCCGCGGGCCGGCGGGATGGCCAGGGAGGCGATCGAGCCCGCCGCCAGCGCGGCGTACCCGTTCGTCATGGCGGCCGTGCAGGCCGCCGGCGTCCCCGCGGCGAAGAACGGCACGGCCGTCTACGCCGAGCCGGTCGGGCGCACGAACGTGCTGTTCGTGGGCGGGACGGGCGCGGTCGGCGACCCGGCGGCGTTCCTGCGCAAGCTGCGGCCCAGCACGTTCATCTCCGGCGAGCAGGGCAACCCGGGGCAGAACGGCGGCAGGGCGGAGTGCGGGACGTTCGCGGTGCTCGCCGAGACGCACACGTACTGCGCGTGGGCGACCCGCGACTCCTACGGGGTGGTCGCGTCCGACGTCGCCACCCGGAACCCCGACTTCTCGCTGATGGACGACGTCATGCGCCGGATCAGGAAGGACGTCGAGAAGCCGGCGCGGTAGCGGGCGGGACGAACAGCCGCTCGGTGCCGGCGCCGATCCGGCCGAGGACCAGCCCGGTGAAGTAGCCGGTGCCGAGCACGGCCACCCGGTGCCCGAGGGTGGCCAGCGCCTCCGGCGTGACGGCTTCGGCGCCGACGACGTCCCAGGACGGCGGCAGGGGCCGGGTGAAGCGCAGGTGCGGCTGCGGCAGCCGGACGTAGGTGACGGGCAGGTCGCCGAGCGCGCGCACGGCGCCGTCGAGGTCCTTGTGGTCGGGCAGGCAGACGACGGCGTGGTCGACCTCGCCCCAGCGGTCGCGGGCGGCGGCGAGCGCGGCGGCGACGCCGGTGCCGTCGATGGCGGCGTCGATGAGCAGCGTCGTGGCCGTCCCGGGCACGGTGTGCCACGACATCCGGCCGGGCAGCACGACCGTGGCCAGCACCTGTCGGAGCGTCTCCGCCGGAGGATCGCCTCCGGTGAGGACGCGCGCGGCGGCGATGCCGGTCGCGGCGGCGGCGCGTCCGAGCCCGGCGGGCAGGAGATCGGCGGGGACGCCGCCGTCGCCGGCGTGCTCCACCGGTCCGAGCGCCTCCGTCACGTCCGGGGTCTGGGGCGCCGACACGATCCGCGTGCCCGGCTTCGCCACCCCCCGCTTCTCCGCGGCGATCTCCGCGGGCGTGTCGCCGAGCACCCCGGCGTGCTCCAGGAAGACCGGCGTGATCGCGACCACGTCCGGCGGGAACAGCGCGACCTCGTCGGACCGGCCGCCCATCCCGGCCTCCAGGACGAGCGCGTCCGCGCCCGCCCGGCGCGCGTGCAGGACGCCGGCCAGCGTGAACAGCCCGGACGGCGACAGGTAGCCGTCCACCGGCGGGCCGAGCCCCGCCATGGCCGCGTCGAGCAGGGCGCCGAGGCGCGCGAGGTCCGCCGCCGCGACCGCCCGGCCGTCGATCCTGATCCGGTCCCGGTTGCTGCGCAGGCCCGGGCTGGTGACGGTGCACACGCGCAGGCCCGAGGCGGCGAGGAACGCCGACGCGTACGTCGCCGCCGTCCCCTTGCCCTTGGACCCGACGACGGTCAGCACCGGCAGGCCGGGGGACAGGACGCCGAGCACCTCCGCCAGCTCCCGCGCGCGGGACGGGCTGCGCGTCTCACCCGGACGCCGCCGCTCCCATTCCCGGAAGAAAACCTCGTCGGCCCGCATACGTCCCATGGTTCCACTCCGCGCGCCCCCGGCCGCCGCGCGCGGGTCCGGACGGGGCTCCCGGCGGCGCCGGATAGGCTCGCATCGTGAGCCAGGCAACCGAGCCGCTCGACTACCGCGGCGCCGTGAGCGCGATCATGAGCCGGGGCGTCGAGTGGGAGATCGACCCGACCCTCGACCGGATCCGCGACCTCGTGGACGTGCTGGGCGAGCCGCACCGCGCGTATCCGGTGATCCACGTCGCGGGCACGAACGGCAAGTCCAGCACCGCGCGGCTGATCGAGGCGCTGCTGCGCGAGCGCGGCCTGCGCACCGGGCTGTACACCAGCCCCGAGATGACCACGCTGCGCGAGCGGATCGCGATCGACGGGGAGCCGATCGGCGAGGAGCGGTTCGCCGAGGCGTTCCAGGACGTGCTGCCGTACGTGCAGCTGATCGACGGCAAGCACGAGGCGCGGCTGTCGTTCTTCGAGGTGCTGACCGCGATGGCGTTCGCCGCGTTCGCCGACGCGCCGGTCGATGTGGCGGTGGTCGAGGTCGGCATGGGCGGGACGTGGGACGCCACGAACGTCGCCGACGGCGCCGTCGCCGTCGTCACCCCGATCGGCCTCGACCACACCCGCTACCTCGGCGACACCCTCGAGGAGATCGCCGCGGAGAAGGCGGGGATCATCAAGCCGGGCTCGGTCGCGGTGCTGTCCCAGCAGCCCGTCGAGGCGGCCGAGGTGCTGCTGCGGCGGGTCGTGGAGACCGGCGCCGCCGCGGCGCGCGAGGGCATCGAGTACGGCGTGCTGAGCCGGGACGTCGCCGTCGGCGGCCAGATGATCGGCCTGCGCGGGCTGCACGGCACCTACGAGGAGATCTTCCTGCCGCTGTTCGGCGAGCACATGGCGAGCAACGCCGCGACCGCGCTGGCGGCCGTCGAGGCGTTCGCCAGCGGCGCGCCGACCAGGGGAGAGGTCGCGCTGGAGGCCGCCACGCGGATCGCGCCGGGGGAGGCGTTCCTGGGCGGCGACGAGGGGCAGCTCGACCCGGCGCTGGTGCGCAGCGGGTTCGCCAAGTCGGCGTCGCCGGGCCGGCTGGAGGTCGCCCGGACGGGCCCGACCGTGCTGCTGGACGCGGCGCACAACCCGGCCGGGATGGCGGCGACGGTCGCCACGGTCACCGAGTCGTTCGGCTTCACCCGGCTGGTCGGCGTGCTCGCCGTCGCCGCGGACAAGGACGTCGCCGGGGTCCTCGACCAGCTCGAACCGGTCCTGGCCGAGCTGGTGGTGACGCGCAACTCCTCGCCGCGGTCGCTGCCGCCGGAGGAGCTGGCGGAGCTCGCCGAGGGGGTCTTCGGGCCGGAGCGGGTGCACGTCGCCGAGCGGCTGGACGACGCGATCGACCGCGCGATCGGGCTGGCCGAGGAGACCGGCGAGTACCGGGGCGCCGGCGTACTGATCACCGGCTCGGTGGTCACCGCCGGCGACGCCAGGACACTGCTGCGGGTAGGGGAGGGCCGGTGACCGCCATGGCGGAAGGCACGACGGAAGGCGTCGAGGAGCAGGCCGGAAGGGGCGGGAGGAAGGCCGCCGACGGGGTGCGCAGGCTGTACGCGACGGTGCTGGCCTGCGAGGCGATCGTGATCGCGCTGGCGATCCCGGTGGCGGTCGCGGTGCTGGACGTGTCCGGCGCGACGGCCGGGGCGGTGTGCGGCGGCCTGGCGGTGCTGTGCCTGCTGATGGCCGGGCTGCTGCGGTTCCGGTGGTCGTTCGCGGCGGGCTCGGTGCTGCAGGTGGCGATCATCGCGACCGGGTTCATGGTGCCGGCCATGTTCTTCCTCGGTGCCGTGTTCGGGGCGCTCTGGCTGACGGCCTTTTGGATGGGACGCAAGGTGGAGCGGCTCCCGGCGCGCTAAATTCGCGGGGACGGCACCCATTCCTCGCCGGATCCCTGCGCACGATGAACGAACAATTCTGACATTCTTCTTTTTTGGGAAATAGTGCGTTCGGCGGGGACGACCTCCGAAGGAGCACGCCGTGTCCTCCCACGCGCACGACCAGCCGGGCGTCCCGCTCCCGGCGCCGGACCGCACGGCGCCGGACCGCACGGCGCCGGACCGCCCCGCCGCCGGCGGGGGCGCCGCCGCACGGCGCCTGCCCGCGGCGCTCGGCGCGCTGCTGACCGCCGTCACCGTCCTGCCCGCCGCCGTGCTGGTCGTGCCCGACGCCACCGCCGGAGCCGTCCCCGCCGCCGCGCGTGCGCTCGGCCTCGGCGACGCCCGCGTCCCCGCCCTGCTGCGCGCCACCGGCCTGTCGCTGCCCGCGCTCGCGCTCACCGTCCCGCTCGCCGCCGTCGCCGCCCGCCGGCTGCCCGCGTGGACCGTCCTCGCCACCGGCCTCGCCGTCCTGCTCGGCGGGCTCGGCGCCGTCCGGTTCGCCGGCTCCGTGCCGCTCGTCGGCGCCGTCCGCGCCGCGCAGGGCGCCGGCGCCGGGATCGCACTGCCCGCCTCCCTCGTCCTCGTGTGGGAGCGGCGGAACGCGGTCCTGTCCGTCGTCTGGGCCGGCGTGCTCGCCGCGGCGCTCCTCGTCGCGATGCCCGTCGCGCTGCACGCCGTCCCGCCGCCGCGCCCGGGCGCGGCGCCCGCCGGGTGGCACGCGGCGCTCGCCCCCTTCCCCTGGCTCGCGGGCGCCGCCGCGGCGGCCGCCGTCCTCGGGTTCCTGCTGCGCGGGCGCGTCCCGTGGACGCTGCCGCCGCCGCGCCTCGCCGAGCGCGGACGGCTCGCCCTCCCGTCCGTCCCCATCGCGGGCTTCGCGTTCCTCGCCGTCGTCGCGGCGCACGGCTGGTCGCCCGGCGCCCGCCTCGTCGTCGCCGCGTCCGCGCTCGCCGCGCTCGCCGGAATCGCGGCGGCCGGCGGCGCGGAGGGCGGCCCGTTCGGCTGCGCGGTCGTCATGGTCGCCACCGGCCTGCTCACCTACCCGCTCGCGGCGCCGCTGTCCGGCCTCGCCGCCGCGGGCGGCCCCGCGTCCGATACCCTGCCGCCCGCCGCCGCGGCCGTGGCCGCGGTCATCGGCGCGCTCGCCGCGTCCCGCGCGCGCCCCCGCGCCGCCGTCGCGGCCGGCCACGCCCTGATGGCCGCCGGCATCGCCCTGGCCGTAGCCGCCGGGCCCACCGGACGCTGGACACCGGTCGTCCTGCTCGTCCCAATCGGCACCGGCGCCGGGCTCGCCCTCGCCGCCTCCCTGCGGGACGCGCACGTCGGCGCCGCGCTGTTCGGCCTCTCGCTGTGCTTCCCCGCCGTCCTCACCGGCCAGCTCTTCGTCCTCTCCCTCCAGGCGGACCGGCTGCGGCGCACGGACGCGCCCGCCGGCGCGTCGCACCTCGGCGCGCTCGCCGACGGCTACCGCGTCTGGCTCCTCGTCGCCGGCGGCGCCGCCGTCCTGCTCGCCGCCCTCACCCTGCGCCTCATCGCCCGGCAGAGCGGCAGCGGTGAACGGCAGGGCGGCAGCGGTGAACGGCACCGCCGCGCCGCCGAATCCGCTCCGGTCCCCGAAGCCGGGTAGGATTCGCGCGCTCACCCAATCTGAATTCCACAAGGAGAAACACACGTGTCCGAGCGCACTCTCGTCCTGGTCAAGCCCGACGGCGTCCGGCGCGGCGTCGTCGGCGAGGTCATCGCCCGGATCGAGCGCAAGGGACTGACGCTCGCCGCGCTCGAACTGCGCACCCTTTCCCGGGAGACCGCCGAGGCGCACTACGCCGAGCACTCGAGCAAGCCGTTCTTCGGCGAGCTCGTCGAGTTCATCACCGGCGGCCCGCTCGTCGCGATGGTCGTCGAGGGCCCGCGCGCCATCGAGGCGTTCCGCGCCCTGGCCGGCGCCACCGACCCCGTCAGCGCCACGCCCGGCACCATCCGCGGCGACTTCGCCCTGGAGATCGGCGAGAACATCGTGCACGGCTCGGACGCGCCCGACTCCGCCGAGCGCGAGATCAAGCTCTTCTTCCCCGAGCTCGGCTGACCCTCCTCGGGGGCGACCCTCGCGACCGCCCGTACGGGTCCCGCACGACACGCGGGCCGGAGATCTCCGGCCCGCGTTGCTTTAGCTAAAAGCGGGCTGGTCAGCACCCGTTTTTTGGGCGACGCGCGGAGCGGGGGCGACTGCCCGCGAGCGCGCCTGCACGTTACGATGGACGCGCCGCTATACACGCCCGACAATCATGAAGGGCTCCCTTTCTTCATGGGTAACAAGCTGTCGTTTCTCGGCCGTGACATGGCGGTCGACCTTGGCACCGCCAACACGCTGGTGTACGTGCGCGGTCGCGGCATCGTCCTCAACGAGCCGTCCGTGGTCGCGATCAACACCAACACCGGCAAGATCGTCGCGGTGGGCATCGAGGCCAAGCGGATGATCGGCCGCACGCCCGGCAACATCGTGGCGGTCCGCCCGCTCAAGGACGGTGTCATCGCCGACTTCGACGTCACCGAGCGGATGCTGCGCTACTTCATCCAGAAGGTCCACAAACGCCGGCACTTCGCCAAGCCGCGGATCGTGGTGGCGGTGCCGAGCGGGATCACCGGGGTGGAGCAGCGCGCCGTCAAGGACGCCGGCTACCAGGCCGGAGCCCGCCGCGTGTACATCATCGAGGAGCCGATGGCCGCCGCGATCGGCGCCGGGCTGCCCGTCTACGAGCCGACCGGGAACATGGTGGTCGACATCGGCGGCGGCACCACCGAGGTCGCGATCATCTCCCTGGGCGGCATCGTGACGAGCCAGTCGGTGCGGGTCGGCGGCGACGAGCTGGACCAGGCGGTCATCTCCTTCTCCAAGAAGGAGTACTCGCTGATGCTCGGGGAAAGGACCGCCGAGGAGATCAAGATGGCGATCGGGTCCGCCTATCCCGGCGGCGACGAGGAGCCGCACGCCGAGATCCGCGGCCGCGACCTCGTCAGCGGGCTGCCCAAGACCGTCGTGATCTCCGCCGAGGAGGTCAGGCGGGCGATCGAGGAGCCGGTCAACGCCGTCGTGGACGCGGTGAAGACCACGCTCGACAAGTGCCCGCCGGAGCTGTCCGGCGACATCATGGACCGCGGGATCGCCCTGACGGGCGGCGGCGCGCTGCTGAAGAACCTGGACGAGCGGCTCCGCGAGGAGACCGGCATGCCGATCCACCTGGTCGACAACCCGCTCGACTCGGTGGTGCTCGGCACCGGCAAGTGCGTCGAGGACTTCGAGTCGCTGCGGCAGGTCCTCGTACCGGAGTCGCGGCACTGAACCGGTCGCGGCACTGAACTGCCGGCGGCGACCACAGAATCCGGAGGTCGGTGGGTGAAGGACACCCGGCGCACCCGCGCGGTCCTCGGCGTGCTGCTCGTCGCGGCCCTCGCGATGATCACCATGGACTACCGCGGCGGGGACGACTCGCCGCTGCGCGGCCTGAGAAGCGCCGGCGCGGCCGTGTTCGGGCCGGTCGAGCGGGCGTCGGCGGCGGTGGTGCGGCCGGTCGGCAACACCTTCGACGCCATCACCGACGCACCGGGCGAGCGCCGCCGCGCGGACCGGCTCGCCCGCGACAACCAGCGGCTGCGCGAGCAGCTGCGCTCCACCCGGCTCGACCAGGACCGCTCCGCGCAGCTGCAGCGGCTGCTCGGCACCGCCGGGATGGGCGGCTACAAGATCCTCGCCGCGCAGGTGATCTCCGCCGGGCAGGGCTTCGAGGACACCGTCACCATCGACGTCGGCAGCCGCAGCGGCGTCCGCCCCGACATGACCGTGATGAGCGCGGACGGCCTCGTCGGCCGGGTCACCCGGGTCGGCCCCGCCACCGCTACCGTGCTGCTCGCCACCGACCAGACCTCCTCCGTCGGGTCCCGCCTGGAGGACTCCAAGGAGATCGGCATCGTGCAGGGCACCGGGCGGCGGGGCCTCGGCGGCGGCGCCACCCCGCTGCGCTTCCAGCTGCTGGACGCCAGCGCGCCGATGAAGGTCGGGCAGCGGCTCGTCACGCTCGGCTCGCAGGGCGAGCGCCCGTACGTGCCGGGCGTCCCGATCGGCACCGTGGAGCGCATCGACGCCTCCTCCGGCGGGCTGACCCGCACCGCCTACGTCAAGCCGTTCGTGCACTTCACCCGCCTGGACGTGGTCGCCGTCGTGGTGGCGCCGCCGAAGACCGACCCGCGCGACGCGGTCCTGCCGCCCAAGCCCGCCCCGCCGCCGAGCCCGACGCCCACCCCCAGCGGCTCGCCCGGCGCAAAGAAGAAGAAGGGCAAGAAGGGACCCAAGACCGAAGCGGACGGCACCGCCACCCCGTCCGCGAACCCGACCTCGGGGGGATGACGTGCTGAACCCACCGGAGACGTCGCAGACCGGCCGCACCCTCACCACCGTGCTGGTGATCGTGGTCGCGCTGATCCTGCAGGTGTCGGTGGCCAACCGGCTGCCGCTGCCCGGCGGGGTGCAGCCCGACCTGGTGCTGCTGGCGGTGGTCGCGCTCGCGCTCGTCTTCGGCTCGATGACCGGGATGGTCACCGGGTTCCTCGCGGGCCTCGCCGCCGACATCATCCCGCCCGCCGACCACACGATCGGCCGGTACGCGCTCGTCTACTGCCTCATCGGCCACCTGTGCGGCATCGCGTCCGCCGAGATGGACCGGCAGACGCTCGTGCCGTTCTTCGCGGTCGCCGCCGGCGCCCTCGCCGGCACCGTGCTGTACGCGGTGACCGGCATGATCCTCGGCGATCCGCGCGCCCAGTGGGACACCGTGTCGAGCATGGTGCCGCTGCAGGTCGGCTACGACGTGGTCGCCAGCCCGTTCATCGTATGGGCGGTGCTGCGCGTCACCCGCAGGTACGAGCGCGGCGAACGCTCCCGCGGGGACCGCCTGTCGGTGCCCACCGCCCGCTACCGCGCGATGTCGGGGCGGGGCGGCGGCCTGTGAACCCCAGAACGCACTTCCGGCTCGTCGTCCTGTACGTGCTCGTCGGGCTGCTGCTGCTCGTCCTGATGGGCCGGCTGTGGAGCATGCAGATCCTCGACGGCTCGCACTACCAGCAGCTCGCCGACCAGAACCGCACCCGCGACATCGTCGTCCCGGCCGTCCGCGGCATGATCCTCGACGACCGCGGGATCCCGCTCGTCCGCAACCGCAGCGCGCTCGTCGTGTCCGTCGACCGCACGACGCTGTCTCGGCAGAAGGACGGCGGCAAGGCCGTGCTGGGCCGGCTCGCCGGCGTCCTCGGCACCACTTACCAGGACGTCGCGAACCGCATCCGGCTGTGCGGACCCGGCATCAAGCGGCCGTGCTGGCCCGGCTCGCCGTACCAGCCGATCCCCGTCGAGGACCACGTCGACCCCAAGCGCGCGCTGCAGATCATGGAGCGGCAGGAGGACTTCCCCGGCGTGACCGCGCAGGTCCAGGCCGTCCGCGACTACCCGCGGCCCGAGGGCGCGACCGCCGCGCAGGTCCTCGGCTACCTGCAGCCGATCACCCAGGAGGAGCTCGACAAGCGCAAGGGGCTGAAGGTCACCGGCTACAGCGGCGTCGACCTGATCGGCCGCGCCGGGCTGGAGGCCCAGTACGACGCGGCGCTGCGCGGCGAGCCCGGGTTCCGCAGGGTGCTGGTCGACAGCCAGGGCCGCGTCACCGGCACCGCCGAGGAGAAGGCGGCCGTGCCCGGCGGCAACCTCGTCACCAGCATCGACGCCGGGGTGCAGGGCGCGGCGGAGAAGGCGCTGAAGCACGCGATCGAGAACGGCCGCAAGGGCGGCCACCCGTCCGACGCGGGCGCCGCCGTGGTGATGGACGTGCAGACCGGCCGGATGGTCGCGATGGCCAGCTACCCGACCTACGACCCCAGCATCTGGACCGGCGGCATCTCCCAGGACGAGTACGACGCGCTGCTCGGCAAGAAGAAGGGCGAGCCGCTGATCTCGCGGGTCACCCAGGGCCAGTTCGCGCCCGGCTCCACCTTCAAGGTCTCCTCGGTGGCGGCGGCGGTGCGGGACGGCTACCCGCTGAACGGCACCTACCAGTGCCCCGGGTCGTTCGACGTCGGCAGCCGCGCGTTCCACAACTTCGAGGGCGAGGCGCTCGGCTCCATGAGCCTGCACACCGCGCTGGTGAAGTCGTGCGACACGGTGTTCTACAAGTTCGCGTACGAGGAGTGGCTGCGCGACGGCGGCATGCACCCGAAGAAGAATCCGTCGGACCCGATGGTGAAGATGGCCCGCGACTACGGGTTCGGCAAGCCCACCGGGATCGACCTGCCGAGCGAGGCCGGCGGCCGCATCCCGGACCGCGGCTGGAAGAAGGACTACTGGGACGCCACGAAGAAGGCGGACTGCAAGGCGGCCAAGAGCGGCTTCCCCGACGTGCAGAAGACCGACCCGGCGCGCGCCGCGTACCTGAAGGCGGTCGCCGCGGAGAACTGCGTCGACGGGTACGTGTGGCGCGCCGGTGACGCGGCGAACTTCTCCGTCGGGCAGGGCGACGTGCTGGTCACGCCGTTGCAGCTCGTCCGCGCGTACGCGGCGGTCGCCAACGGCGGCAAGCTGTTCACCCCGCGCCTCGGCCTCGCGGTGATGCGCCCGGACGGCGGCATCGAGCGCCGGATCGCCGACCCGCCGCCCACGAAGCTGCCGGTCGACCCGAAGGTGCTGGCCTACATCCGGGGCGGCCTCGCGGGCGTCACCAAGAGCGGCACGGCCGCCGGTGCGTTCAACGGCTTCGACTTCAAGAAGGTCGACGTGGCCGGCAAGACCGGCACCGCGGAGGTCTACGGCAAGGACGACAACTCGTGGTTCGCCTCGTTCGGCCCGGTGAAGCACCCCCGGTACGCGGTGGTGGTCATGGTCGCCCAAGGCGGGCAGGGCGCCGTGACGGCGGCGCCGGCCGTCCGGGAGATCTGGGAGGCCATGTACGGGACGAAGAAGCAGAAGCCGCTGCTGAAGGACGGGAAGCTGCCGTCCGAGCTGCCGAGCGCGCCCGTCCAGGGGACCGCGCCGTGACCGCCGCGGGCGCCGCCGTGCGGCACTGCGAGCCGCCGATCGGAGCGGGACGATGCTGAACAGCACGGGAGCCGGGTCGGTCGGCGGGTACGGCGACCGGAGTCTGTGGCAGGGGCGGCTCGCCGGGCTGCGCAAGCTCGACTGGCCGCTGACCGTCACCGTCCTGGTGCTGTCGGTGGCCGGGGCGCTGCTGGTGCGGTCCGCGACGTTCCAGCTGGCGCTCGAGCACGGCGACGACCCCGAGGGCTTCCTGAAGCGGCACATCCTCAACCTGCTCATCGGCTTCGTGCTGGGCGGCGTCGTCACCGTCCTGGACTACCGGCTGCTGCGCGCCTACGTCCCGATCCTGTACGCGCTGGCGTGCGTCGGCCTGCTGGCCGTGCTGACCCCGCTCGGCTCCACCATCAACGGGTCGCACTCGTGGATCGTCATCGGCGGCGGGTTCCAGATCCAGCCGTCGGAGTTCGCGAAGGTCGGCCTGGTGGTGCTGCTCGCGATGATCCTGGGCGAGCCGCGCGACGGGGAGATCGGCCCGGGCCGCCGGGACGTGCTGCTCGCGCTGGCGCTCGCCGGGGTGCCCGGCGTCCTGATCATGCTGCAGCCCGACCTCGGCACCACGCTGGTGTTCATCGCCGTCGTGCTGGGGATGCTCGCGATCTCCGGGGCGCAGAAGCGCTGGCTCGTGGGGCTCGTCGTGGGCGGCGCGGCGGCCGGGGCCGCGGTGTTCTTCTTCGGGCTGCTGAAGAAGTACCAGATCGACCGGTTCACCGCGTTCCTGCACCCGTCCGCGGACCCGCGCGGCGCCGGCTACAACGCCCAGCAGGCGCGGATCGCGATCGGCTCGGGCGGCCCGTTCGGCAAGGGCCTGTTCAACGGCCAGCAGACCGGCGGGCACTTCGTGCCCGAGCAGCAGACCGACTTCATCTTCACGGTCGCGGGGGAGGAGCTCGGCTTCGTCGGCGCCGCCGTGATCGTCCTGCTGCTCGGCGTCGTGCTGTGGCGCGGGCTGCGGATCGCGTCCCAGGCCGCCGACCTGTTCGGCACCCTGGTGGCGACCGGGGTGGTGTGCTGGCTGGCGTTCCAGACGTTCGAGAACGTCGGCATGACGCTCGGCATCATGCCGATCACGGGCCTGCCGCTGCCGTTCGTGTCCTACGGCGGGTCCGCGACGTTCGCCAACATGATCGCCTTCGGCCTCCTCCAGGCCGTGCACATCCGCCGCAGGCCGTTCGACTAGCCGCCGTTCGACCGGTCGGGCGGCGGTAGGCTGGGCGTTCATTCCTTGTACGCAGCACGGAGGACACCGCCATGCCTGTCGAGTCGCTCTTCCCGCGCCTGGAGCCGCTGCTCCCGAGCGTGCAGAAGCCGATTCAGTACGTCGGCGGTGAGCTGAACTCGCAGGTCAAGGAGTGGGACGGCGCCGACGTCCGGTGGGCGCTGATGTATCCGGACGCCTACGAGGTGGGGCTGCCGAACCAGGGCGTCCAGATCCTCTACGAGATCCTGAACGAGCGCGACGGCGTGCTGGCGGAGCGGACCTACTCGGTCTGGCCCGACATGGAGGCCGTGATGCGCGAGCACGGCATCCCGCAGTTCACCGTCGACGCGCACCGCCCGGTCGCCGCGTTCGACGTGTTCGGGGTCTCGTTCTCCACCGAGCTGGGCTACACCAACCTGCTGACGGCGCTGGACCTCGCGGGCATCCCGCTGGAGGCCGCCGACCGCACCGACGAGCACCCGATCGTGGTCGCGGGCGGCCACGCGGCGTTCAACCCCGAGCCGATCGCCGACTTCGTCGACGCGGCGGTGCTCGGCGACGGCGAGGAGATCGCGCTGGCGATCACCGAGGTCGTCCGGGAGTGGAAGGGCGAGGGCTCGCCCGGCGGCCGCGACGAGCTGCTGATGCGGCTCGCGGCGTCCGGCGGGGTGTACGTGCCGCGCTTCTACGACGTGACGTACCTGCCCGACGGCCGGATCCAGCGGGTCGCGCCGAACCGTCCGGGCGTGCCGTGGCGGATCGAGAAGCACACCGTCATGGACCTCGACCAGTGGCCGTACCCGAAGAAGCCGCTGGTGCCGCTGGCCGAGACGGTGCACGAGCGGTTCAGCGTGGAGATCTTCCGGGGCTGCACCCGCGGCTGCCGGTTCTGCCAGGCCGGGATGATCACCCGTCCGGTGCGGGAGCGGTCGATCACCACGATCGGCGACATGGTCGAGCAGGGGCTGAAGGAGTCGGGGTTCCAGGAGGTCGGGCTGCTCAGCCTGTCCAGCGCCGACCACAGCGAGATCGGCGACGTCGCCAAGGGCCTCGCCGACCGCTACGAGGGCACCAACACCTCGCTGTCGCTGCCGTCCACCCGGGTGGACGCCTTCAACATCACGCTCGCGAACGAGTTCTCCCGCGGCGGCCGGCGCTCCGGGCTGACGTTCGCGCCGGAGGGCGGCTCCGAGCGGATGCGCAAGGTGATCAACAAGATGGTCACCGAGGACGACCTGATCCGCACCGTCACCACCGCCTACGAGAACGGGTGGCGGCAGGTCAAGCTGTACTTCATGTGCGGGCTGCCCACCGAGGAGGACGAGGACGTACTCGCGATCGCGGGCATGGCCAAGCGGGTCATCCAGGCGGGCCGCGAGGCGACCGGGCGCAAGGACATCCGCTGCACGGTGTCGATCGGCGGGTTCGTGCCGAAGCCGCACACCCCGTTCCAATGGGCGGCGCAGTGCGACCACGAGACCGTCGACCGCCGCCTCAAGGCGCTCAAGGACGAGCTGCGCGGCGACAAGGAGTACGGCCGCGCGATCGGCCTGCGCTACCACGACGGCCAGCCGTCCATTATCGAGGGCCTGCTGTCGCGCGGCGACCGCCGCGTCGGCAAGGTCATCCGCGCGGTGTGGGAGGACGGCGGCCGGTTCGACGGCTGGAGCGAGCACTTCTCCTACGAGCGCTGGACGGCCTGCGCCGAGAAGGCCCTCGCCGGCGAGCCCGTCGACCTCGACTGGTACACCGTCCGGGAGCGCGATGAGGTCGAGGTGCTGCCCTGGGACCACCTCGACGCGGGCCTGGACCGCGAGTGGCTCTGGCAGGACTGGCAGGACGCCGTCGACGAGACCGAGGTCGAGGACTGCCGCTGGACGCCCTGCTACGACTGCGGGGTGTGCCCGACCATGGGCACGGAGATCCAGATCGGCCCGACGGGCCGGAAGCTGCTTCCACTTTCGGTCGTCTGACGCCGCGCGCCGGCCCCGCGAAACGCCGCTGCAATCGGGCTTTTCGGGCTTGTGGCCTGGGCGGGGGCGGCCGTCCGGGGGACGGGGCCCGGCGCAACGATGTCCGCCGCCCCGTACTCTATAGAGAGACCTTGTTTTTCGACTCGGCACGAGTAGGAAGGACCAGAACCCTGGCACCCATGCCGGAGGGACCGGCGCCGGCCCCCGTGATCCAGCGACTGCGCGTGCGCTATGCCAAGCGCGGCAGGCTGCGGTTCACGAGCCACCGCGACATTTCCCGGGCCGTGGAACGCGCCGTGCGGCGCGCCGGGATCCCTGTCGCGTTCAGCGGCGGATTCACCCCCCACCCGAAGATCTCGTACGCGGGTGCGGCGGCGACTGGGGTGGCCAGTGAGGCGGAGTACCTCGAGATCGGGCTGACCGAGACCCGCGACCCTGCGCGGGTGCAGGCCGATCTCGACGCGGCCCTGCCCCCCGGGCTCGACATCGTGGATGTCGTGCCGGCCGGGCCGGGGCGCACCGGCGACGCGCAGGCCAGGCCGGCCGCGCTCGCCGATCGGCTCGAGGCGTCGCAGTGGCGGATCCGGCTGGACGGGGTGGCGCACGACGCCGCCGCCGCTGCCGTGGCCGCCTTCATGGCCGCCGAGAGCATCGAGGTCGAGCGCCTCACCAAGAAGGGGCGGCGCCGTTTCGACGTGCGCGCCGCCGTGTCCACCTGCGAGCTGGACCGGCGCGCCGCGGAGGCGGCGGATGCCCCTTGTGCGATACTTCGAATGGTTGTTCGGCATTCCACACCGGCCGTACGACCCGACGACATCCTCACCGGACTGCGCCAGGTCGCCGACCTCGCGCCGCCGTCACCGCCACTGGTGACCAGGCTGGCGCAGGGGCCCCTGGACGCGGCCACCGGTGGCCTCGCGGATCCTCTGGATCCGGACCGGGAGACCGGCCTGCCGATCGGCGACGACGCCGGTCCGGCCGGCGGCGCGCGGCCGCGCCCCGGGGACCCCGCGAGCGCGGATGCCGTCAGCGCCTGATCGTGGGACCGAAGCCGTGGCGACACGGAACCGGTCCCGCAGGGGACGGCGGGCGCACCCCCGACGACTTCGTCGTCACGACCGGACCACCGTCCGGTCGTGACGACCCCCACCACAGACGGAGCGCACCCCCGCGGCGCACCCCCGACTATTTGTTGGACCCGCCGGGACCACGTGCCGTTCGTGACGACGCCGACGACTGACGGAGCGCTCCCGCGCGGCGCACCGCCCGGCCCCGCCCCCTGGCGGGACGAGCGGTCGCGCCCGGGAGCCTGACGGGAGATCACCCGGATGCTTGATAACGAAGCCGATGCGGCCAACGCCGAAGGCACCGAAGAAGAGACCACCGGAACCGCGACCGGAGGCGCCGCCGCCGAGAACGGCGCCGCGGCGGGCGTGACCTCGCACCCGCGCCGCCGGGCGAGCCGCCCTGCCGGGCCGCCGCCGGACGTCGAGGACGCGACCGCGGCCGAGCCCCCCGCCGCGGCGCCCGCGCCGTCGTCCGGCGAGCCGGAGCCCGCCGGGGCCGCGGAGCCCGCGGCCGAGGCCGCCGAGCCGCCCGCGAAGAAGCCGGCCCGGTCCCGGACCCGCACCCGTGCCGCGAAGGCCGCCGAAACCGCCGAGCCGGTCCCGCCGACGGGCGCCGGGACCTCCCCGGAGATCGCTGAGGAGCCCGCCCCGGCCGCCGCCGAGGCGCCCGAGGCCGCCGAGGCGCCCCCGGAACCCGCGCGCCGCACCCGCACCCGCCGGCGCACCGCGGTCGCCAAGGACGAGACCGCCGAGACCCCCGAGACCGCCGCGCCGCCCGCGGCGCCGACGGTGCCCCCGGTGCCGTCCGTGCCGGAGGTGCCCTCCGTTCCGGTCGCCGGCGCCGGGCCGGAGGCCGGCCAGGTGTCGGAGAGCGAGCCCGCCAGCGGCGTCGGCGTCCCCGGCGTGACGTTCCAGCCGCCCATGGTGGTGTTCCAGCCACCGCAGCCGACGGCCGAGCCGTCCGCGCGCCCGAAGGACGAGCCGAAGCCCGAGCCGTCCGACCGCGACCGTGATCGCGACGCCGCCGCCGGTGAGGACGAGGGCGACCACGGGCCGTCCGACGAGGACGAGTCGGAGGACCGGCCGTCGCGCCGCCGCCGCCGCAGGGGCGGCCGTGGCCGCGGCCGCGGCGGCAAGGAGGGCGCCGAGGACGAGGCGGACGAGGCCGAGGAGCCCGAGGCCGCCGAGGCCAAGGAGGAGGAGCCCGCCAAGCCCGCGAAGGCCAAGTCGAAGTCCAGGTCCGCCAAGGACAAGGACGAGCAGGACGCCGAGGCCGAGCACGAGGCCGAGGGCGACGAGGAGGGCGAGGGCTCTCAGGGCGGCACCAGCCGCCGGCGTCGGCGCCGCCGCCGCCGTTCGGGCGCCGACGGCGACGGCGGCGGGTCCGACGACCCGCCGAACACCGTCGTGCACGTGCGCACGGCCCGCGAGGAGCGCGCCGCCGCCGAGGACGAGGTCCAGTCCGTGCGGGGCTCGACCCGGCTGGAGGCCAAGAAGCAGCGCCGCCGCGAGGGCCGCGAGCAGGGCCGCCGCCGCCCGCCGGTGATCACCGAGGCGGAGTTCCTGGCGCGCCGCGAGGCCGTCGAGCGGGTCATGGTCGTCCGGCAGGAGGGCGACCGCACGCAGATCGCCGTCCTCGAGGACGACGTGCTCGTGGAGCACTACGTCAACCGCGCGACGCACCAGTCCTACGTCGGCAACGTCTACCTCGGCAAGGTGCAGAACGTGCTGCCGTCGATGGAGGCGGCGTTCGTCGACATCGGCAAGGGCCGCAACGCCGTGCTGTACGCGGGCGAGGTCAACTGGGACGTCGCGGGCCTGGTGGGCCAGCCGCGCCGGATCGAGTCGGCGCTGAAGTCCGGCCAGTCGGTGCTGGTGCAGGTCACCAAGGACCCGCTCGGCCACAAGGGCGCCCGGCTGACCAGCCAGGTCTCGCTGCCCGGCCGCTACCTGGTGTACGTGCCGGACGGCTCGATGACCGGCATCAGCCGCAAGCTGCCCGACAAGGAGCGCAGCCGGCTGAAGTCGATCCTGAAGAAGGTCATGCCGGAGAACGCGGGCGTGATCGTCCGTACCGCCGCCGAGGGCGCCACCGAGGAGGAGCTCGGCCGCGACGTGTCGCGGCTGGCCGCCCAGTGGGAGAACATCCAGAAGAAGGTCAAGACCGCCTCGGCGCCGTCGCTGCTGTACGGTGAGCCGGACCTGACGATCCGGGTCGTCCGCGACATCTTCAACGAGGACTTCTCCAAGCTCGTCGTCTCGGGCGACGAGGCGTGGGACACCGTCTCGGAGTACGTCGAGTACGTCGCCCCGCACCTGGCCGACCGCGTCGAGCGCTGGAACGGCGGCCAGGACGTGCTCGGCGCGTTCCGGATCGACGAGCAGATCGCCAAGGCCCTCGACCGCAAGGTGTGGCTGCCGTCCGGCGGCTCGCTGGTGATCGACAAGACCGAGGCGATGACGGTCATCGACGTCAACACCGGCAAGTTCACCGGGCAGGGGGGCAACCTCGAGGAGACCGTCACCCGCAACAACCTGGAGGCGGCCGAGGAGATCGTCCGCCAGCTGCGGCTGCGCGACGTCGGCGGCATCGTGGTGATCGACTTCATCGACATGGTGCTGGAGAGCAACCGGGACCTGGTGCTGCGCCGCCTCGTCGAGTGCCTGTCGCGGGACCGTACCAAGCACCAGGTCGCCGAGGTCACCTCGCTCGGCCTGGTGCAGATGACCCGCAAGCGGGTCGGGCAGGGCCTGCTGGACGCGTTCTCGGAGACCTGCGAGTCCTGCAACGGGCGCGGCATCCACGTCCACCTCACCCCGGTCGAGCCGAAGCCGGACAAGGCCGCGGGCAAGGAGACGGGCCGCCGCCGCAAGCGCAAGGGCGAGGTCGAGAAGGCCGTCGAGGAGAAGCTGGCGCAGCACGAGGCGAAGAAGGAGCCGGCCGAGCCGAGGCGGGAGGCCGAGCCGAAGGAGCCCGAGGCGGAGGCCGCGCGGCCCGAGCCGGTCCGGTCGCGGCCGAAGAAGTCGGGCCCGGCCAAGCGTCCCGCGGGCCCGCCGCCCGAGGTCGACGGCGAGGAGCCGCCGGCGCAGGCGGCGGTCGAGGCCGCGGAGGCCGCGGGCGAGGTGGCGGGCACCTCGCCCGGCATCCTCGATGACGAGCCGGTCGCGGTCTCGGCGAACGGCGCCGCCCCGGCCGAGGCGAACGGCGCGGCTCCGGCCGCCGAGCCGGCGGAATCCACGGAGGTCGCGGAGCCGGCGGAGGAGGCCCCGCGCCGCCGCCGCACCCGCCGCCCGCGCGCGGCCGCCCAGGCCGAGAGCGAGTAGTCCCGCGCGTCGTGCCGGCCCGGCCCCGCGCCGGGTCGGCACGACCCGGCGGGCGCGGAGGATGCAGTACACTCGGAGTTCGGCGCGTCTTGTGACGCGTCCGGACCAGCACCGCGAGGCCCGTCCGGGGCTCGTCCGGTGCACGCCCCGCCGATCCGGCGGGGAACAGCAGAGAGCGCCTGGGGTGCCGCCCCGGCGTGCCGCCTTCGGCCCGGTGCCGGGGGTAGGCCTCCATCCGGAGGCTGGTGTAAGCCACGTGCGGGACCGGTTCAGTCCGGAAGCGCGCGCAGACGAGAGGTTTCCGCGGTGTACGCGATTGTCCGCGCAGGCGGCAGGCAGGAGAAGGTCGCCGTCGACGACGTGCTGACCGTCGACAAGCTGGCCGGCGAGGTCGGCTCGACCGTCACGTTCCCGGCGCTGCTGGTGGTGGACGGCGACAACGTCGTCAGCGGCTCGGCCGATCTGGCCCGCTACGAGGTGACCGCCGAGATCCTCGGTGCGGTCAAGGGCCCGAAGATCAACATCATGCACTACCGGAACAAGACCGGTTACAAGCGGCGGATGGGTCACCGTCAGCCGTACACCGAGGTCAAGATCACCGGTATCGAGTCCGGGAAGTAAGGGAGAGCGGTCACATGGCACACAAGAAGGGCGCATCGTCCAGCCGTAACGGTCGCGACTCCAACGCCCAGCGCCTCGGCGTGAAGCGGTTCGGCGGCCAGGTCGTCAACGCGGGCGAGATCATCGTCCGGCAGCGCGGCACCCACTTCCACCCCGGCCCCGGCGTCGGGCGCGGCGGCGACGACACCCTGTTCGCGCTGGTCGCGGGCGCGGTGCAGTTCGGCCGGTACCGCGGCCGCAACGCCGTGAGCATCGTCCCGCCGGCGGAGTAGTCCGCCTGCATCAGACGTTTTCCGAGGGGCGGACCGCTGAAGGTCCGCCCCTTTGCCCTGTTCATGGGGCGCCCCCGTGCGCGGGGCGCGCGCCCCGCCGCAGGGCCGACACCGAGGAGGACCACCGTGGCCGCTGGAGCGGGTTCGGGCGCGCAGTTCGTCGACCGGGTGGTGCTGCACGTCGCCGCGGGCAACGGCGGCAACGGCTGCGCGTCGATCCACCGGGAGAAGTTCAAGCCGCTCGGCGGCCCGGACGGGGCGAACGGCGGCCGCGGCGGAAGCGTCGTCCTCGTCGTCGACTCGAACGCGGCGAGCCTGCTGGAGTACCACCGGCGCCCGCACCGCAAGGCGGGCAACGGGCGTCCCGGGCAGGGCGGGCACCGGACGGGCGCGGACGGCGCGGACGTGGTGCTGCCCGTCCCCGACGGCACCGTGGTGAAGCAGGGCGAGGCGATCCTCGCCGACCTGGTCGGCGAGGGAACCCGGTTCGTGATCGCGCGCGGCGGCCAGGGCGGGCTCGGGAACGCGGCGCTCGCGACCGCCAAGCGCAAGGCGCCCGGGTTCGCGCTGCTCGGCGAGCCGGGCGAGGAGCGCGATGTGGTGCTGGAGTTGAAGAGCGTCGCGGACGTGGCGCTCGTCGGCTTCCCGAGCGCCGGGAAGTCGTCGCTGATCGCGGCGCTGTCGGCGGCCAAGCCGAAGATCGCCGACTACCCGTTCACCACGCTGGTCCCGAACCTCGGGGTGGTGAGCGCGGGCGACACCGCGTTCACCGTCGCGGACGTGCCGGGTCTGATCGAGGGCGCCAGCGAGGGTCGCGGCCTCGGCCTGGAGTTCCTCCGCCACATCGAGCGGTCCTCGACGCTCGCGCACGTGCTGGACTGCGCGACGCCCGAGCCGGGCCGCGACCCGGTCAGCGACTTCGAGGTCATCGAGCGCGAGCTGCGGGCCTACGACCGGGTCCTCGGCGACCGGCCGCTGTCGGACCGGCCGCGTATCGTCGTGCTGAACAAGGTCGACGTGCCGGACGCCCGCGACCTCGCCGAACTGGTGCGGCCCGAGTTCGAGGCGCGCGGGCTGAGGGTGTTCGAGGTGTCGGCGGCGTCGCACGAGGGGCTGCGGGAGCTGTCGTTCGCGATGGCGGCGATGGTCGAGGAGCACCGGGCGTCGCTGCCGCCGGCGGAGCCGACCCGGATCGTGATCCGGCCGGAGCCGGTCGGCGGGGGCGCCGACTTCGAGGTGAAGGACCTCGGCGACAACACCTACCTGATCACCGGCGCGAAGCCGGTGCGGTGGCTGCGGCAGACCGACTTCGCCAACGAGGAGGCCGTCGGCTACCTCGCGGACCGGCTGGCGCGGCTCGGCGTGGAGGACGCGCTGACCGAGGCCGGGGCGAGCGCCGGCGCGACCGTGCTGATCGGCACCCCGGACGACTCGATCGTGTTCGACTGGGAGCCGGAGATCGCCGCCGGCGAGGCGGCGGCGGGCCCGCGCGGCACCGACCGCCGCCTGGACGGCCACTACTGATGCCGAGGGAGCCGGCGGGGGACGCGGGGTTCGTCCCGTCCCGGGAGGCTCCGATCGCACCCCCTGAGGAGAGAGGCCCGATGAGCGAGCGCGAGGCGATCGCGAAGGCCCGCCGGATCGTGGTGAAGGCGGGATCGTCGTCGCTCACCACCCCGCAGGGCACGATCGACGCGAACCGCATCGACGCGCTGGTGGACGTGCTCGCCGCGCGCCGCGCCGGCGGCGCCGAGATCGTGTTCGTGTCGTCCGGCGCGATCGCGGCGGGGCTCGGCCCGCTCGGGCTGACCCGGCGGCCGCGCGACCTCGCGACGCAGCAGGCGGCGGCGAGCGTCGGGCAGGGCCTGCTGTTCGCCCGCTACACCTCCTCGTTCGCCCGGTACGGGGTGACGGTCGGGCAGGTGCTGCTGACCGCGGACGACATGATCCGCAGGACGCACCACCGCAACGCGCAGCGCACCCTCGAGCAGCTGATCACGCTCGGCGTCCTGCCGATCGTGAACGAGAACGACACGGTCGCGACCGACGAGATCCGGTTCGGCGACAACGATCGGCTCGCCGCGCTGGTCGCGCACCTGACCCGCGCGGACGCGGTCGTGCTGCTGTCCGACGTCGACGCGCTGTACACCGGCGACCCGCGGCGTCCCGGCGTCCGCCGCATCACCGACGTGCACGGTCCCGCCGACCTCGCGGAGGTCGAGCTCGGCGGGTCCGGGCGGGTCGGCACCGGCGGGATGGTCACCAAGGTCGAGGCGGCGCGGATCGCGGGAGTCCCGGTCGTGCTGACGAACGCCGCGTCCGCCGCGCACGCGCTGGCCGGCGACGGGGTCGGCACGCTGTTCCACCCGGCCGGCGGCCGCCGGATGTCGACCCGCGACCTGTGGCTCGCGCACGCCACTACCGGGCAGGGCCGCGTCACGCTGGACGCCGGCGCCGTCGACGCGGTGGTGCGGCGCCGCAAGTCGCTGCTGCCCGCCGGCGTCACGGGCGTCGAGGGCGACTTCGCGGCGGGCGACCCCGTCGACCTGTGCGACCCGTCCGGCCGGGTCGTGGCGCGCGGCCTGGTGCACTACGACGCGTCCGAGATCCCCGAGCTGATGGGGCGCTCGACCCGCTGGCTGGCGCGCGAGCTGGGCGCCGAGTACGAGCGCGAGATCATCCACCGCGACCACCTGGTGGTCCTGACCGAGCAGTGAGGAGTTCGCGATGAGCGAGCGCGAGCAGTTCCTGATGGTGGCGCGGCGCGCCCGGGAGGCGGCGGCGGGCCTGGCGCCGCTGCCGCGGGCGGCCAAGGACGCGGCGCTGCACGCGATCGCGGACGCGTTGGTCGCCGCGGCCCCCGAGATCGTCAAGGCGAACGCGGCGGACGTCGCGCGGGCCCGCGAGAGCGGCACGTCCGAGTACATGATCGACCGGCTGAGCCTGGACGAGGGCCGCATCGCGCGGATCGCCGACGCGGTGCGCAAGGTCGCGGTGCTGCCCGACCCGGTGGGGGAGTCGGTGCGCGGGAGCGTGCTGCCGAACGGGCTGGAGCTGCGGCAGGTCCGGGTGCCGCTCGGCGTCGTCGGGATCATCTACGAGGGCCGCCCGAACGTGACGGTGGACGCCGCCGCGCTCTGCCTGAAGAGCGGGAACGTCGCGATGCTGCGCGGCTCGTCGTCGGCGCACGACTCCAACACCGTGCTGGTCCAGGTGATGCAGGCGGCGCTGGCCGGCACGGAGGTGCCGGCGGACGCGGTACAGCTCGTCCCGGGCACGTCGCGCGAGTCGGTGAAGCACCTGATGCGCGCGCGCGGGCTGGTGGACGTGCTGATCCCGCGCGGCGGCGCCTCGCTCATCAACTCGGTGGTGGAGGAGTCGACCGTCCCCGTCATCGAGACGGGCGTCGGGAACTGCGCCGTGTACGTGGACGCGGCCGCCGACGTGGACATGGCGGTCGACATCCTGCTGAACGCCAAGACGCAGCGCCCGTCGGTGTGCAACGCCGCGGAGACGTTCCTCGTGCACGCCGACATCGCCGACGCGTTCGTCCCGCGCGCGCTCGACGCGCTCAAGCAGGCCGGTGTCACCGTGCACGGCGACGAGCGCGTCCGCTCCTACGGCGGCGACGTCGTGGAGGCGACCGAGGACGACTGGTACGCCGAGTACCTGTCGCTGGACATCGCCGCCCGCGTCGTCGACTCCCTCGAGGACGCCGTCGCGCACATCCGCACGTACGGCTCCGGGCACACCGAGGCGATCGTGACGGCGTCGCAGCCGGCCGCGAAGCGGTTCGTCGCGCTGGTCGACTCGGCCGCCGTCATGGTGAACGCCTCGACGCGGTTCACCGACGGCGAGGAGTTCGGGTTCGGCGCGGAGGTCGGCATCTCGACGCAGAAGCTGCACGCGCGCGGGCCGATGGGGCTGCCGGAGCTGACGTCCACCAAGTACGTCGTCACCGGCGAGGGGCACCTGCGCGGCTGACCCGCGGCCGGGGCGCGGTGTGCCGGGGCGGTGAGGGCGGAATTGTGACACTGTGACCCTTGATGTCACGTTGCGTGCCATGGTCTGATGCGGCATGTGACTCCTGAGATCAGCCGCCGCCGCGTCCTGAAGGGCGCCGCCCTCGGCGCGGGGATCGCCACCACCGGACTCGCCGCGTTCCCCGCCCGCCCCGCCGCCGCGGCCCCGCTGCAGGGCCCCGCCGCCGGCACCACCCTCGACCGGACGTACCTGCTCGGCAAGGCGGGCGCCGGCGGCTACCGGCCCGTCACCACCGGACCGGGCGAACCGCACCTGCTGCGCCGCGACCTCGGCGGCACCGCCTCCCCGAAGCGGGCCGCGACCCGGCGCGGCGTCCTGGCGTTCGGGCAGCTCACCGACGTGCACATCATCGACGCGCAGTCCCCGGCGCGGGTCGAGTTCGCCGACCGGCTCAAGGACGCGATCGGCATGCTGCCCGTCGAGGGCGCCTACCGGCCGCAGGAGATCCTCACCACCCAGGTCGCCGAGGCGATGGTCCGCGCGATCAACAAGGTCGGGCGCGGGCCCGCCACCGGCCTCGGCCTGTCGTTCACCATCAACACCGGCGACGCCGCCGACAACGTCCAGTACAACGAGCTGCGCTGGATCATCGACCTGCTCGACGGCGGCCGGATCCGCCCCGACTCCGGCGACCCGAACCGCTACGAGGGCGTCATGGACACGACGTCCTACGACCGCGCCTTCTGGCATCCCGACGGCCCGCCGCCCGGCGTGCAGCCCGACATCCCCACGGCGACGTACGGGTTCCCCCGCGTCAAAGGCCTTATCGACGCCGCGCGCCGCCCATTCCAGGCGACCGGCCTGACCATGCCGTGGCTCGCCGCGTTCGGCAACCACGACGGCCTCATCCAGGGCAACCTGCCCCTCAACCCGCTCGTCTCCGGCCTCGCCACCGGCGGCATCAAGATCGGCGCCCCCGGCGACGACGCGCAGGCGCAGCGCCTCGCCCGGATGATGCAGAAGGCCGACGCCGCCGAGCTCGTCCGGCTCAGCCGCGAGCAGGGCGGAGCCGGCGGCCTGTTCCGCCCCGTCACCCCCGACCCGGACCGGCGGATGCTGTCACGCGCCGAGGTCGTCGCCGAGCACTTCCGCACATCGGCGTCGCTGCGCGGCCACGGCTTCACCCAGGCCAACCTCCGCGACGGCACCGCCTACTACGCCTTCGACCGCGGCATCGTGCGCGGGCTCGTCCTCGACACCGTCAACCCCAACGGCTACTCCGACGGCTCGCTCGACCAGGCCCAGTTCGCCTGGCTCGAAGCGCAGCTCAAGGCGGGCAGCGGCCGCTACCTGTCCGCCGACGGCTCGACCGTCCGCACCGCCGCGAAGGACCGGCTGTTCGTCCTGTTCAGCCACCACCCCATCGCCTCGCTGACGAACCCGCTCGGCGGCGGCCGCGTCCTCGGCGACGACGTGGAGGCGCTGCTGCTCCGCTACCCCAACGTCGTCCTGTGGGTGAACGGGCACACGCACCGCAACCAGGTCATCCCGCACGCCCGCACGACCGGCGGCGGGTTCTGGGAGGTGAACACCGCAGCGCACATCGACTTCCCGCAGCAGAGCCGCATCGTTGAGATCGCCGACAACCGCGACGGCACCCTGTCGGTCTTCGCGACGATCCTCGACTCCGCCGGCCCCGCCTCCTACGGCGGACGGCTCGCCGATCCCGTCCACCTGGCGTCGCTGTCCCGCGAGCTCGCGGGCAACGACTGGCAGGAGCGCGCCGAGCACCGCCGCGGCGAAGCCGCCGACCGCAACGTGGAACTCCTGATTCCCGCCCCGTTCTGAGTGCCCTGCCGGTGGGAGCCGCCAGGCGAGCACCGTGGGCCGGGCCTGAAAAAGTAGGGCCGCCGTGTCCGTGTCACGGCGGCCCTGGTCTTTTCCGGGTTCAGGATCCGTTGCGGCGGTTGATGCGGTCGAACAGGCCGCCCGCGGCGTTCGCCGCCGCGTCCGCCATGTCGCGGACCTTGCCGACGAACGGGTCCGCCGTCCGCTCCCACGAGTCCCGGTACGACTTCGCCGCGTTCTTGATCTCGTCGGTGACCGAGGCGCCGCCGTCGTCGTCGCGGCGCGGGTAGTCGCCCGCGAGGATCCGCTCGTACTCGCCGCCGCGCGCCCACCGGTCGATCTCCGCGAACCGGATCACGGCGAACGGGTGCGACTGCCCGAGCAGGTTCAGGAACTTCAGCAGCCCGTCCCGCACGTCGCCGGCCGCGTCGTACTCGCGGGCCTGCTGCAGGAACGCCTCGCTGCTCATCTCGTGCAGCCGCGTCCCGCCGGCGAGCTTCATGTTGACCCGCTTCGCCGCGTCCAGGTCCTGGCCGGCCAGCAGGCCCGCCCGGTCCGACGACAGCTCCGCCTTCCGGAACCACTCGCGCAGTCCGATGATGATCGCCGCGATGCCGATGTTGCCGAGCGGCAGCCACGCCAGCCGCGACCCGAGCTGCAGCAGGATCTGCATCATCGTCTGGTACACCGCGTGCCCGGACAGGATGTGCCCGACCTCGTGCCCGATGACGAACCGCAACTCCTCGTCGTCGAGCAGGTCGAGCAGCCCGGTGTTCACCACGATGAACGGGTGGTCGGAGCCCAGCGCCATGGCGTTCGGCGTCGGGTCCTGCCGGACGTAGACCTCCGGCACCTCCGGCATGTCCAGGATGTAGCAGGCGTCGCGGACCATGTCGTTCAGGTGGTGGAACTGGTCGTCGCCGACGCGGACCGTCCCGCCGAGGAACATCAGCCGCAGCGACCGCTCGTTGACCAGCCCCGACAGCTTGCGCAGCACGACGTCGAACCCGGACAGCGAGCGTAGCGCGACGAGCGCCGAACGGTCCGCCGGGTGTTCGTAGGCCCGGGAACTGATCCCGGGAAAGCGCGTCCGTGCCCGATCCGGTGTGTTCTCCGTCATCTCTGGCATGGTAGTTCCGACGAACCACTTTGCCGGAGGGTTCCCTGGGGCTCGCGTCCGGCTGCGGCCCGCCCGGGAGGCGCGATGTTCGATCCCAGAGCCGAGGCGATGTCGACCGACGAGCGGGCCGCGCTGCAGCGGCACCGGCTCTGGGGGCTGGTCGACCGGCTCGTCGCGGCGGGCGGCGTGCAGGGCCGGCGGCTCAAGGAGGCCGGTGTCGCCGGCGGCGCGGACGTGACGCTCGCCGACCTGCGGCGCCTCCCGTTCACCACCAAGCAGGACCTCTGGGACGGCTACCCGTTCGAGATGCTCAGCGTGCCGCGCGACCAGGTCGCCGCCGTGCACGGCTCCAGCGGGACGCGCGGCCGGCCGACCCTCGTCGCCTACACCAGGGCCGACCTCGACCTGTGGGCCGCGATGTGCGCGCGGTCGCTGGCGTGCGCGGGCGCGGCGCCGGGCAGCATCGTGCACAACGCCTACGGGTACGGGCTGTTCACCGGCGGCATCGGCATCCATCAGGGCGCCGTCGCGCTCGGCGCGACCGTCGTGCCGATGTCGGGCGGGATGACGGACCGGCAGGTCCGCATGCTCGCCGACCTGCGACCGGACATCCTGACCTGCACCCCCGCGTACGCGCTCCGGCTCGGGGAGGCCGTCGCCGAGGCCGGGGTGGAACTGCCCGCGCTGAAGGCCGGGCTGTTCGGCGCCGAGCCGTGGTCGGCGGAGCTGCGTACCGCGATCGAGGACGTGCTGCCCATCAAGGCGATGGACGTCTACGGGCTCTCGGAGGTCATCGGGCCCGGCGTCGCCACCGAGTGCCTCCAGCAGGACGGCCTGCACGTCAACGAGGACCACTTCATCGTCGAGACCGTCGACCCCGCCACGGGCGAGCCCGTCGAGGACGGCGCGCCCGGCGAGCTCGTCTTCACCACGCCGACCAAGCAGGCGCTGCCGCTACTGCGCTACCGGACGGGCGACATCGCCTCTCTCGCTCGCGGAGAATGCCCCTGCGGCCGGACGCTCGTCCGGATGAGCAAGGTCATCGGGCGCGCCGACGACATGATCGTGGTGCGGGGCGTCAACGTGTACCCCAGCGAGGTCGAGCGGGTGCTGCTCGGGTCCGGGCTCGTCCGCCCCCACTACCAGCTCGTCGTGGACCGCCGCAGCCCCGCCGTCCGGCTCCTCGTCGCCTGCGAGGCGGTGTCCGGCGACCCCCGCGAGCGTCTCGTCCACGACCTGCACGAGGCGCTCGGCCTCACCGCCGAGGTGGTCGTCCTGCCGGGCGGGACCGTCCCTCGCGTGGAGGTCGGAAAGGCCGTCCGCGTGGTGTCCTGGGACGGCGGCCGGCCGCCGCTGCCCGGCCTGAGCTGAGCCAGCGCCGGGGCGGGCGTTCCGGCCGCCGGCCCGGCTGGCTATTCTCGTCGCCATGACGCAAAAGCGCCGTTTGGGGATCATGGGCGGCACGTTCGACCCGATCCACCACGGCCACCTGGTGGCCGCCAGCGAGGTCGCCCACTTCTACTCCCTCGACGAGGTCGTGTTCGTCCCCACCGGCCTGTCCTCCCACAAGGAGGGCCGCAAGGTCGCCGCCGCCGAGGACCGCTACCTCATGGCCGTGATCGCCACCGCGTCCAACCCGGCGTTCTCGGTCAGCCGCGTCGACATCGACCGGCCCGGCCCCACCTACACCGTCGACACCCTCCGCGACATGCGGCAGATCCACGGCCCCGACGCCGAGCTGTTCTTCATCACCGGCGCCGACGCCCTGGAGAAGATGCTCACCTGGCACGACACCGACGAGCTGTTCGAACTCGCGCACTTCGTCGGCGTCACCCGCCCCGGGCACCGCCTCGCCGACCCGGGCCTGCCCGACGGCAGGGTCTCGCTCATGGAGGTTCCGGCCCTGTCGATCTCCTCCACCGAGTGCCGCGAGCGCGTCCACTCCGGCGAGCCGATCTGGTACCTCGTGCCCGACGGCATCGTCCAGTACATCAACAAGCGCGACCTCTACCGCGCCGACGCCGCCTAGGCACCCGCTCGCAGCGCGTTGACCTGTGCCTTCGTCCGGACGATCAGCGCGGCGCGCCGCATAACCTGGAAGAAGCGGCTGGACGCCCGTACCAGCCCGAACATCGACGAACAGGGACGCCGGCCGCCACCCATGAGAAGGTGTTAGCCGAGACGACCCCTACAGGGAGGATCGCGAGCGCATCGTGACCGCATCCGACAGGGCGGCGCAGCTCGTCCGGATCGCCGCCGAGGCGGCGGGCGACAAGCTGGCCGACGACATTCTTGCCTACGACGTGAGCGAGCAGCTCGTCATCACCGACGCGTTCGTGCTCTGCTCGGCGCCCAACGACCGGCAGGTCCGCGCCATCGTCGACGAGGTCGAAAAGCGCCTCCGGGAGGAGGCCGGCGCCAAGCCCATCAGGCGCGAGGGCGAGCGCGAGGGCCGCTGGGTCCTCCTCGACTACTCCGACGTCATCGTGCACATCCAGCACGAGGAGGACCGGCTCTTCTACGCCCTCGAACGGCTGTGGAAGGACTGCCCCCTCATCGCCCTGCCCGACGGTGTCAACGCCCACATGAAGCAGCGCGCCCGCGCCGTCGGGAGCGCGAGTGAGTGACGCCCGTCCCGCCCGCGAACCCGGCAAGCGCACCCTCCTGCTGTGGCGGCACGGGCAGACCGCCTGGAACGTCGAACGCCGCTTCCAGGGCAAGACCGACATTCCGCTGGACGACACCGGCATCGCCCAGGCGCACCGTGCCGCCCGGCTCCTCGCCGGGCTCCGCCCCACCGCCCTGCTCGCCTCACCGCTGCGCAGGGCCGCCGACACCGCCCAGGCCCTCGCCGACATCACCGGACTCCCCGTCCAGTACGACAAGGACCTGATCGAGCGCGACGGCGGCGCCTGGGAGGGCCTCAGCAGCCGCGAGATCCGCGAACGCTACCCCGTCGAGTACGCCGCCTGGCAGCCGCCCGGCGGCGAGACCAGCGCCCAGGTCGCCAAACGCGTCGGCGCCGCCCTCGAGCGCGCCCTCGACGACCTGCCCCCCACGGGCAGGCTCGTCGTCGCGTCCCACGGCGCCGCGCTCCGCCTCGGCATGTCCCACCTCCTCGGCCTGCCCGAGGAGACCTGGGAGCGCCTCGGCGGCCTCTCCAACTGCAACTGGTCGGTCATCACCGAGATGCGCGACGGCGGCTGGCGCCTCGCCGAGCACAACGCGGGCACCCTCCCCGAACCCGTCCTGAGCGACGACCGGACCGACAACGGAGCCTGACGCCCTAACGATTCGAGACCGGCCCCCGCTGTCCTATACACTGGCGGAGCGCTGCGGGATGAACGTCCACGCAGCGGCGGGGCTATGGCGCAGTTGGTAGCGCGCCTCCATGGCATGGAGGAGGTCTGGGGTTCGAATCCCCATAGCTCCACGAGTCGGGCTCTGGTGCTCGTCGGCCTTCGGCCGACTTCGCCGGAGCCCGCTGTGTTTTCCGGGGGGACGACCCCCCGAACCCCCCGAGTCGGGCCACCATGTTCGGCCCCCTTCGGGGGCCTTCCCGGTGGCCCGCTGTGTTTTCCGGGGGACGACCCCCCGAACCCCCCGATGTGGGGGCTTCGCCCCCACGCCCCCCTCGCGCGCTGCGCGCGCTTTTGGGGGCTTCGCCCCCTGCCCCCGGCGCTGCGCGCCTTCTGGTGGTGCGCGGGAGCTGGGTAAAGATCAAACGGACATAGTGGGACGAATGTTCTGGGCGGTCCTGCGGGGATGGTTTCATTCGAGGTATGGGCAGACACCGCAGGGGAGCGAAACGCGAGGTCACCGTGGCCGACCTCATCGACGAGCTGCGCCGGTTCGATCCGCGGATGGAGGTCCGGCTGGCGATGCAGCCGCGGATGCCGCAGGAGCACACCGTCGGCGCCGTGACGGAGGCCGACGGGATGGTGTGGATCGGCGACGGCGGCCGGCTCGGCTACGCTCCCGACGAGGTCGGCGACCGGCTCGGGTGGACCTGACATGCCGGAGCTCGGACCGTTCGCGGTGATCTACCCAGGTTGAGCTGGATGCGGGCGCCGTGGGGGGTTGCCTTGGAAATGCGGCGCCTCGCGGGTACCGCGCCGTGCTGAGTGCAAAGGCTTGCCCATGGCGGCGGCTACCTTTCGCCGGGCCGCGCTTCGCCGTATCGATCATGCGGGAACACGCCACGTAGTGGTGATGTGATCGAGATGAGGGTTGTACCTATGCGAAGCCGGATCTCCGGAAGAGGGCTGCTGCCCGCCGCGCTGGCGGCGGCCTCGGTCGTGGCCGTCGCGGCCCCCGCCTCGGCGCAGGAGGCGCCGCTGCCCGGTCCCACGCCCAGCACGACGACCGCCTCGACGCCCGACGACAACAAGGACTGCGCCCGTGCCCTGCAGGTGCTCTCGGCGCTGAAGCTGCTCCCGAGCACCCCGGACCTGGGCAAGGTCCTGTGCTCGGCCGACACCGCCGAGAAGGCCCCGGCGTCCGCGTCCGGCAGCGCGCGGCGGCCCGCCGCCGAGTCCGCGCAGAAGACCCAGGAGTACAACCTCCTCGGCCTGCCGGTCGAGTGGCCGAAAAGCCTCACCGTCCACGTCCCGACGCTCAACGACCACTGGTACGTCTTCAAGTCGGACGGCAAGTGACGCCCGCCGCGGGCCGCGGAGGACGCCCTCCGCGGCCCGCGGCGTCCGAAGCGCTCCCAGCGTGCACTAAGCTTTTCTCCGCAAGGGGCTATGGCGCAGTTGGTAGCGCGCCTCCATGGCATGGAGGAGGTCTGGGGTTCGAATCCCCATAGCTCCACGCGAGGCAAGGAGCGGGTCCGCCCGCTCCTTTTTCGTTTCTACGCCGTGTAGCGCAGGATGGCGCCCACGTGCAGGTTCGCGTTGGGCCCGTCGGCGGGGAGGACGAGCAGGTCGCCGTCGGTGGCGGTGAGCGCCCGGACGAGGGCGGCGTCGGCGCGCTCCGGGACGGGGTCGGCCACGCCGAACTCGTCGCGCAGCTCGGCCGGGTCGGCGGCCACCTGGGCGGGGTCGGGGCCGATCCACAGGCGGGACGGGGAGTCGGGGTCGTCGTCCAGGATGAGCGTCTCCACCTGGCCCTGCCGGACGGCCTGGACGGTCGCGGGGAGGCCGGCGACGGCGCGCTGGCCGTTGGCGAGCTCGCGGTCGAAGCGCTCCGCGACGGCCATGACGCGTTCGGTCGTCTTCAGCTTCAGGACGCGGCCCAGCTCGGCCCGCAGGTCGGGGTCCCCGGCGCCGGTGTTCTTGTCGACCTCGACGGTGCGCTCCAGGACGGGTTCGGAGATCTCGTCCAGCACGGCGGTGCGGGCGCGGGTGTCGCCGGCGATCAGCACCGCCTCGGCGCCGCAGCGCTCCGCGACCCGGTCGATCTTGTGCGCGACCTTCTTGGCGTTGGCCTTCCAGACGTTCTCCGAGGAGCGCTGGAAGCGTGACTGGTTCCAGTCGCCGGCCTTGGTCTTGTGGATCGGGTAGTCCTCGTCGCCCTCGACCTCGATGTGCTCGCGGCGGCCGTCGGCGTTGACGCAGTCGATGGTGCCGCCGCGGCGGTCGACGATGGCCGTCAGGTGGGGGAACCGGTCACCGCGGTCGGCGAGGTAGGGGACGACGTGGGGGAGCGGGGCGACGCACGCGTGGGCCGTCCGGGGCGGGCCGGGGAGCCGGCCGGTGTGCAGCACCTCGCCGTCGGCGGCGAAGACCACCAGGCCTTCGGAGCGGCGCTCCGCCATCTCCTCGTCGAGGGTCCGCTCGACGGCGCGGAGCGTGTCCTTGGGGGCGTGCTGGGCCTCCAGTTCCGCGCGGAGCGCCCGCCACCGCAGTTCGGCGGCCTTGGACGCGTCCTCGGTCGTCCGGGTGAGGTCGGCGTACACCGATACGTAGGGGCCCGGGTGCTGGTACAGCGTCTTGAGGAATGACAGCTCCATAGGGTCGCCGTACCCGATTCCATTGGGGCAAACGTCAAGAATGTGGCGATTGTGGACTCAACCCTCGGCGGACCGCTGGAGCCGGGCGTAGGCCGGCTGGAGCCAGTCGGACCCCGCCACCGCGGTCATCGTGGCGCCGGCGAGGCGGGTGGCGTCCGGGGCGAAGACCAGCCCGGCCGCGTAGGCCGTCGCGACCCACTGCCCGGTGCAGAACGGGCAGGTGATCAGCTCCCCGACGGCGTGCCGGACGCCGTGCCCGCGGGCCTCCTCGGCGAGCTCGGCTGGGCCGGACGTCCGGAGTAGCGGGTGAACGGGGCGCGCAGCGGGCTCGTCACCGGGTCCTTGGCGATCAGCCGGGACAGCTTGTGCGTGGTGATCGTCATCAGCGCGAGGTCGGCGAGGCCGACGGCGGGCGCGCTGCCGCGGCGCCTCCAGGCCGCCAGCGCCATCGCGGTGGTGGTCACGCCGTAGACGGCGAGGGTGCCGAGGTAGGAGCCGAGGGGCCGGTCGGCGTCCCCGGCGTACTTCCGCTTCTGCTTGCGCGCCGTGTCGACGACGGTGCTCACTGGTGCACCATCCTCTTGTCGGTAGCCGTGAGGCTGCTGATGCACCCGAGGTGCCGCCGGGTCACCGCCCCGCTCGCTCGACGCGTGGACGTCCAGCATGAGTTCTGCGGGATCCGGCGGTGGCCCGGGGCGTGGAGACCGTCGACAGGGCTGAGCGCCACCGCCGACAGCGGTGAGCGCCGAGCGCCGTCACGTGGGCGAGCTCGGCGTCCATGTCGGCCACCCGCAGGTCCAGGTGCATGCGGTTCTTGCCGGCCTTCGGCTCGGGCACGCGCTGCAGCAGCAGCCGGGGGTTCCTCCCGCGGGGGTCGGTGAGGCCGACGTACGGGGGGTCGTAGCCGCCGCGCTCGTAGCCGAGCGCGGCGGCCCAGAAGTCGGCGAGCGCGTCGGGGTCCGCGCAGTCGAGCACGAAGACCAGTTCCATCAGTGGTCGCGCAGCGCCTTCACGAGCTGCGACTTGTTCATCGAGGAGCGGCCCTTGATGCCGATCTCGCGGGCCCGCTTCAGGAGGTCTTCCTCCGTCCAGTCGTCGTACGAAGGGTTCTTGCCGCCCTTGCGGCCGACCTTCTTGCCGCCCTGGGCCGCCGAGGCGTTGGCGATCCGGGCCGCCTTCTCCTTGCTCTCGCCCTTGTCACGGAGCTTCTGGTACTTCGTCTCGTCCTTGATCTGTGCTCTGGCACAGATGGTGACTACCCGGTATGCGCCGTCCACACATGGACGGTGGGTGGGATGGGTCTCCTTATCGGGGACAATGGCACCCGGAAAGGGGACATGTGCGCATCGGCATCCTGGGCCCGCTGTCCGTGCGGGACGAGGCCGCGCGACCCGTCGAGGTCAGCGGCCCGCGGCTGCGCGCGCTGCTGGTCCGGCTGGCGGCGGAGGCGGGACGTCCCGTGTCGGCCGACCGGCTGCTGGACGACCTGTGGGACGGCGCGCCCCCCGCGGGCGGCGGCAACGCGCTCCAGGCCCTGGTGTCGCGGCTCCGCGGCGTCGCGGGACGCGATCTCGTCGAGCACGGCCCCGGCGGCTACCGGCTGGGCATCGACCCCGGGGAGGTCGACGCCGTCGCGTTCGAGCGCGCCGTCGCCGCCGCACGCAAGGAAAGCGACCCGGACCGCCGGGCGGACGGCCTGCGCCGCGCGCTGGAGCTGTGGCGCGGTCCCGCGCTGGCGGACGTCGCCGACGCCGACCACGCCCGCGCGGCGATCGGCCGGCTGGACGAGCTGCGGCTCGCCGCCGTCGAGGACCTCGTGGACGCCGAGCTCGCCGCGGGACGGCCCGTCCCGCCGGTCGCGGAGCTCGAGCCGCTGGCCGCCGCGCATCCGCTGCGCGAGCGGCTGCGCGGCCAGCTCATGCGGGCCCTGTACGCGGCGGGACGGCAGGCCGACGCCCTGGAGGTCTACGAGGAGACGCGGCGCGCGCTCGCCGACCGGCTCGGCGTCGACCCGTCGCCGGAACTCGCCGCCGTCCACCTGTCGATCCTGCGTCGCGAACCGGCGGCGACGGCTCCGGCCGCGGGCCCGCCGCCGGAGCCTCGGCCGGCCCCGGGCCCCGCCCGGACCAACCTCCCGGCGCAGCTCACCAGCTTCGTCGGGCGCGAGGAGGAGTCGCGGCGGGTCGGCAAGCTGCTGCGCGAGACCCGGCTCGTCACCCTGACCGGACCGGGTGGCGCGGGCAAGACGCGGCTCGCGGGGGAGACCGCCGCCGGGTTCCTGGACGACATGCCGGACGGCGTGTGGTTCGTCGCGCTCGCCCCGGTCAGCGACCCCGGCGACCTCCTGCAGGCCGTGCTGGTCGCGCTCGGCGTGCCCGAGACCGTCCGCAAGGGCGAGACCCGGACCGTGCCGCGGCCCCTCGAACGGCTCACCGACTTCCTCATCGGCAAGCGGACGCTCGTCGTCCTCGACAACTGCGAGCACCTCGTCGACGCCGTCGCGGAACTGGCCGGCCACATGCTCGCCCACGCCCCCGCCGTGCGGATCCTCGCGACGAGCCGCGAGCCGCTCGGCATCACCGGCGAGTCGCTGTGCCCCGTCCCGTCGCTGCCGCTGCCGCCCGAGGAGAGCGACCCCGAACCGGCCGAGGCGCTCGGGTACGCGGCGGTCCGGCTGTTCGCCGACAGGGCCGCGGCGGTGCGCCCCGGCTTCGCGGTCGACGCCGAGACCGTCGGCGACGTCGTAGCGATCTGCCGCGCGCTCGACGGCATCCCGCTCGCCATCGAGCTGGCCGCCGCGCGGCTCCGCGCGCTCACCCCCGGCCAGGTGGCCGACCGGCTCGGCGACCGGTTCCGGCTGCTCACCGCCGGCAGCCGCACCGCGCTGCCCCGGCACCGGACGCTGCGCGCCGTCGTCGACTGGAGCTGGGACCTGCTGGACGACGTGGAGCGCACCGTGCTGCGCCGGCTGTCGGTGTTCGCGGGCGGCGCGACGCCGGAGAGCGCCGTGCGGGTGTGCGGCCTCGCCGCGCCCGACGCGCCGCACCCCGACGACGTCATCGACGTGATCGCCGCACTGATCGACAAGTCGCTGGTGATGGCGGACGGCGACGCCGAGGTCCGCTACCGGCTGCTGGAGACGGTCCGGGTGTACGCGGCGGAGAAGCTCGACGAGGCGGGCGAGACCGGCCGCGTCCGCGACGAGCACGCCGCGTACTGCGTCGACCTCGCCGAACGCGCCGAGCCGGAACTGCGCCGCGCGGACCAGCTCCACTGGGCCGCGCGGCTGAGCGCGGAACGCGACAACTGCAGCGCCGCGTTCCGGCACCTGACCGCCGTCCGGAACGTGCCGTCGGCGCTGCGGCTGCTGGCGTCGCTGGTGTGGTTCTGGATGATGCGCGACATGGAGATCGAGGCCGGCGGCTGGGCCCGGTCCGTCCGCGAGATCGCGGGCGACAGCGCGCCGCCGGGGATGGCGGAGGAGTTCGCGCTGTGCGTCATCTCCGCCGACCTGATCACCGTGATGGCCTCCTCCGACGGGCCGACGAAGGATTCCCTGCAGGCGGCGCTCGACCGCGTGATCCGGTTCGTCCCGGACGCGCCGCGCCACCCCGTGCTCGCCCTGGCCCGGCCGGCGAGCAGCATCTTCGCCGGTGACCTGGAGGACACCCGGCGCCGGCTGCGGGCCGTCGAGGACCATCCCGACCCGTGGGTGCACGCCATCGTGAAGGTGATCCTCGGGTTCGTCTCCCTGAACGCCGGTGAGATCGACCGCGCCGCCGACGAGACCGCCGAGGGCTGCGCCGCGCTCCGCGAGCTCGGCGACCGCTGGGGGCAGATCATGGCGCTCAACGGAATGATGCAGGTCGCCGTCGGGCAGGGACGGCTCCCCGACGCGATCCGGCACGGCGAGGAGGCGCTCGGCTACGCCCGCGAGGGCCTCAGCCCCGAGGCGGCCGCCGGGATGCTCACCGGCCTCGCCCGCGTGCGCGCGACGCTCGGCGACATCGAGCAGGCGCGCCGCGACGCGCAGACCGCGGCGGCGGCGATGGAACGCGTCGGCGAGTTCGCGGACGCCGCGTCCGCGCTGCTCCTGCAGTGCGAGATGGCGCTGTGGGAAGGCGACATGGAGACCGCCCGCAGCTACGCCGACCGCGCCTACAAGTGGGTCGAGCCGCGCCGGCACCGCCCCGACTTCAGCCGGGAGGTGCGCCTCACCTACTCCCGGCTCGGCTGCCTCGCCGAGGAGGAGGGCGACCTCGACGAGGCCGCGGCATGGCACGCCCGCGCCTGGGACGACCTCGGCGACGACTGGATCAACGGGAACCCGCTGCTGGCGTCGCTGCTGGAGGGCGTCGCGGCGCTCGCCGCCGCGCGCGGCCACCACGTCCGGGCCGCGGAGCTGCTCGGCACCGCGCACGGCCTGCTCGGCTTCCGCAACGAGAGCTCGCACGAGGTCCGCCGCGTCGAGCTCGCGGTGCGGCGGGAGATCGGCGCCGCCGCGTTCGAGGAGGCCTGCGAGCGCGGCCGCCGCGTCACCCGCGAGGAGGTCTTCGCCCAGGCCGACGGTCTCGTCGCGACGGCCTGACCCGCGGCCCGGCGCGTCCGCCGGCCTGCTTCATGCCCTGGACGCGGCGAAGGACGCCGGCCCGGCCCTCCGCTCCCGGGCCGGCGTCCCCGGCACGCGCCTACGCCACCGCCGCGCTCAGGTGCGGCGCGAGTACATCCGCATCGCCAGCGGGAACGTGACGACGACGATCCCCGCCGCCCACGCCAGCGTGTACCAGACGTGGTTGCCGACCGGCCCGCCCACGGTCAGCGCGCGCACCGAGTCCGCGAGGTGCGTGACCGGGTTCACCTTCGTCCACGCCTCCAGCCAGCCCGGCATCGTCGAGGTGTTCGGCACCAGGATGCTGCTGCCGAACGTCAGCGGCATCACCCAGATGAACGCCAGGCCCTGCACCGTCTCCGGCGACGGCGCCACCAGCCCGACCAGCACCGAGATCCAGCACACCGCCAGGTAGAACACGTATGCCAGCGCGAACGCGGCTACCACCGACAGCGGGTCGGTGTGGAACCGGAACCCCAGGATCGACCCGAAGCCCACCAGCACCACCATCACGGTCAGGAACCGCACCGTGTCCCCGAGCACCGACCCGATCAGCGGCGCCGACCGCGCGATCGGCAGGCTCCGGAACCGGTCGAACACCCCCTTGTGGATGTCCTCGTTCAGCGCCGTCCCGAGCCCCATCGTGGCGAACATCGCCATCTGCGCCACCAGGCCCGGAAGCAGCTGCTGCAGGTAGGCGTGGGTGTTACCGGCGAGCGCCCCGCCGAACACGTACAGGAACAGCAGCAGGAACACGATCGGCATCAGCGTCGTGTCCAGCAGCTTCTCCGGCGAATGCTTCAACTGCGCGACGTTGCGCCACGCCAGCGTCAGCCCGTGCCGCAGCGTCCGGCGCGGGCTGATCCGCGCGGGCGGCTCGGACGAGACGGGCGCGTCGACGGTCATCGTGGTCATGCCAGGCTCCCCTCGGAGATCAGGTCGGCGGGCCGCTCCTCGGCGAGGTGCCCGGTGAGTGTGAGGAAGACCTCGTCGAGGCTCGGCAGCCGCAGCGACAGCTCCGCCGCCACGATCGACGCTTCGTCCAGCCGGCGGACCAGCGCCGACAGCAGCTTCGGATCCTGCACCGGCGCGGTGACCAGGCCCGTCGCGTCCTGCACCTCGGGCCGCTCCCCGGTGAGCTCCGCCACGATCGCGGTGAGCTGTGCCGTCCGGAACATCTCGGTCGCCCGCACCGCGAGCGTCTGCCGCCCGATTCGCGACTTCAGGCCGTCGGACGTCCCCTCCGCGATCACCCGTCCGTGATCGAACACCGCGATCCGGTCGGCCAGCGCGTCCGCCTCGTCCAGGTACTGGGTGGTCAGCAGCACGGTCGCGCCGTCGGCGACCACCTCGCGGACGGTGTCCCACACCTCGTTGCGGGCCCGCGGGTCCAGGCCCGTCGTCGGCTCGTCCAGGAAGATGACCTCGGGACGGTTGATCAGGCTCGCCGCCAGATCGAGCCGCCGGCGCATGCCGCCCGAGTAGGTCTTCACCGCGCGGCCGCCCGCGTCCGTGAGCCGGAAACGGCTCAGCAGCTCCCGCGCGCGGGCCTTCGCGTCGGCCCGGCCGAAGTCCAGCAGCCGCGCGATCATCACCAGGTTCTCGGCACCGGTCAGCTCCTCGTCCACCGACGCGTACTGCCCGGTCAGCCCGATCATCGCGCGCACCCGCGCCGGGTCCTTGGCCACGTCGTAACCGCACACCGAGGCGCGGCCCTCGTCCGGCTTCAGCAGCGTCGCGAGGATCCGCACGGCGGTCGTCTTGCCGGCCCCGTTCGGGCCCAGCACCCCGAGCACCGTGCCGCGCTTCGCCTGGACGTCCACTCCGTCCAGGGCGTGCGTCTCCCCGAACCGCTTCCGCAGGCCCTCGGCCTGGATCACATAGTCCATCGGTCGGCCTCTCTCAGTCCCGTGTTCGACATCACCGAGCGTCCAGGAGGGCCCTGATACGGCGCGCACATCGCGCCTCAGTCGCTGACGCAGAACTGACACGGCACTGACGCGGACCGCCGCGAACCCGTGTGACCAGGGAGTTTCCGGCGGACGGCCGGACCATGTCCGGGCGGTGGCCGCGCTGATTTGACGGACCGCACGCGCCTGCCTAATGTTCTTCCTGCCCCAAGGGGATGCGGGACGCCGGAAGGCGGACGGCCCCAGGGGAAGCCACCCGGGAAAACGGTTCGAAGCCCGCTTCGGAGCGAGGTACCCTGGAGTGGACAGCCTGAGAGGGGATGCAGGACGCCGCAAGGTGGCCGGCCCCGGGACTCTTCCGCAAGATCAGACACAGGCGATCTTCGTCGCCTGCGATGGCATGCGGGAGGCGGGCGACGCGCCTGAAGATCGATTCGGACGAGTCGGTTGACAGGAGCGAAAGTTCCGGTAAGTTAGAAGGGTTGCCCCGGAGCAAGGCTCGCGGAAGCGGGTCAGGCGCGGTGGGTGTCCGTTTCTTGAGAACTCAACAGCGTGTTAAAAGCCAGTGCCTTTATCGATCCGGCCGGCAGGCCGGGTCGCCCCGTGGCCATCCTCGTTCGCGGGGGTGGTGGGGATTTCTTTGAGGCAAAGCGGTCTGTTTTCGGATGGATCGTGTTGCTGGGATTTTCTTCTGAGGTTTGGCTGC
>NZ_WBMS02000048.1 GCF_008923205.2 Actinomadura physcomitrii
TTCGAGGCGATCGAGCGGGAGCAGGAGCGCCGCGGCAACCTGTGACGCCGCACCGCCCGCTGCGGTACCCGCCGCCGCCCGGCCGTGGGCGGGGGGGGGCCCCCGGGGGCCGAGGCGGGGCCCGCCGCGGCGGGGGGGGCGGGGGGGGGGGGGCGGGTCCGCCGGCGGGCGGGCGCGGGGGCCGCGGGCCGCGGGGGGGGGGGGGCCCCCCCCCGGGGCCGCCCCCCTCTCTCCGATGTTGTGATGCGGTCTAGTACCAGCCGCTGGACTGCGAGTGCGACCACGCACCGCAGGGCGTGCTGTACCGGTCCTTGATGTAGCCGAGGCCCCACTTGATCTGGGTCGTGGCGTTGTTCTGCCAGTCGGGGCCGGCGCTGGCCATCTTCGAGCCGGGCAGCGCCTGCGGGATCCCGTACGCGCCGGACGGGTTGGCCGCGTGGGTGTTCCAGTGGCTCTCCTTGTTCCACAGGTTCACCAGGCAGCCGAACTGGCCGGAGCCGCTCATGCCGTAGCTCGGCAGCAGCTTCTTGGCGATCTGCTGCGCCTCGCCGGCCGGGACCGGGTCGCCGGACGGGCCGCCGCCGCTGCCCGAGCTCTTCGACTTCGTCGGGGTCGGGGTGGGGATCGGCTTGCCCTTGACCTGCAGCTTCGGGCCCTTGGACGGGTCCTCGCGGGTGGCGCGGGAGGCCCGCTCGTAGGCCTCCTTGCGGCGCATCTGCTCCATGACCATCGGGTCGACCTTGGGCGCGGCGGCGGCGTCCGCCAGCTTCTGCGGCTGGACGGTCTTGGCGCCGTCGTCACCGGACCCGCCGGTCATCGCGAACGCGGCGGCGCCACCGCCGCCGACCACGACCAGCGCGCCCGCGACCACCGCGGCGACCTTCAGGCCGCCCCGGCCGCCGCCGGAGCGGCGCGGGCGCCCGCCGGACGACCGGCCGGACGCGGGGCGGGGCCCGCCGAGCCGGCGCGGGCCGTTGCGGCGGGCGGTGCCGCCGGCGCCGGAAGGTCCGGCGGGACCGGCGTTGGAGCCGGCTCCGAAGACGATCTCGTCGCGGGGCTCGCCGGCGTCCGGTTCGCCGGCGATCCCATGAACCCCATCGGCTCCGGGGGCTCCCATGGCGAGGACGCCGGTGGCACCGGTCGCGCCCGCCGGGGACCCGTCCTGCGGGACGGGCTGGAAGCCGAGGGTGTCGCCCGCGGGGGCCGCGCCGAGCGCGGGCTGCGGGCCGGCGACCCTGACGTCCTCGTCGCCGGGCGCGGGCGGGAAGGCCTCGGCGCCGCCGGGCCGGGGGGTCTCGGCGGAGGCCGGGGCCGCGTGCGACCACGGCTCCTCGGGGGCAAAGCTCTGTCGTTCGTCTCGCCTAGGGGACCCGGGACGGTCTCCGAACAAGGCGGTCCTTCCGACGGTCGCACGCGCATGGGCACGCGGGCGAGCTGCTTCCACCCCGGCCCGGCGGCCCGTCCGGGCTGCGGACGGCTCCGGGCCTGAAACGGCTCTCGCCCGCGCGCTTTTTCAGGGGGTGCGCTGCCGGGCGGCACCGTTCCGGGGGTGCTTACGAGGACACACAATGCCCGAGCCCGAACCCTGGTCCGCAACCGAAACGAGACGAAAGCTGCGCGTGGTGCGCTTGTCAACTCGCCGTTCGCTTCCCTGAAAACCCGTCGCGACCTGCGGTTTCTTCGCATCGGATTGGGTTGTGTGACCTTCATCACAACTCCACGGTACGGCGTTTAAGGATCACGTTCCGTAGAGGTTTCCACAGGTTCGTCCACAGGGCCGTCCACAGGCAGGGACGGCGGCGCCCCACCGGCCGCTCCTCGCGGAGGGCCGGCGGGGCGCCCGGTGCGTCCGTCCGCGCCCGTCAGGCGCCGACGTCGCCCAGCATGTCGGTCACCAGCGCCGCGATCGGCGACCGCTCCGACCTCGTCAGCGTCACGTGCGCGAACAGCGGGTGCCCCTTCAGCTTCTCCACCACCGCGGCGACGCCGTCGTGCCGGCCGACCCGCAGGTTGTCGCGCTGCGCCACGTCGTGCGTCAGCACCACCCGCGAGCCCGCGCCGATCCGCGACAGCACGGTCAGCAGCACGCCGCGCTCCAGCGACTGCGCCTCGTCCACGATCACGAACGAGTCGTGCAGCGAGCGGCCCCGGATGTGGGTGAGCGGCAGGACCTCCAACATGTCACGGTCCACGACCTCCTCGATGACCTCCGGGGTGGTCACCGCCGAGAGCGTGTCGTAGACGGCCTGCGCCCACGGCGACATCTTCTCGTTCTCCGACCCCGGCAGGTAGCCGAGCTCCTGCCCGCCGACCGCGTACAGCGGCCGGAACACCACGACCTTGCGGTGCCGCCGCCGCTCCATCACGGCCTCCAGGCCCGCGCACAGCGCGAGCGCCGACTTGCCCGTGCCGGCCCGCCCGCCGAGCGAGACGATCCCGACGTCCTCGTCCATCAGCAGGTCGAGCGCGATGCGCTGCTCGGCGGAGCGGCCGCGCAGCCCGAACGCCTCCCGGTCGCCGCGCACCAGCTTCACCGACTTGTCGGGCAGCGTCCGGCCGAGCGCCGACCCGCGCTCCGACAGCAGCCGCAGCCCCGTGTGGCAGGGCAGGTCCCGCGCCTCCTCCAGGTCCGCGCCGCCCGTCTCGTACAGCTCCTCCAGGGCCGCCGACGGCACCTCCACCTCGCGCATCCCGGTCCAGCCGGACTCCACCACCGCCAGCTCCGCCCGGTACTCCTCGGCGGCGAGCCCGACCGCGGACGCCTTCACCCGCATCGGCAGGTCCTTGGAGACCAGCACGACGTCGCGGCCCTCGCGGGCCAGCCACGCCGCCACCGACAGGATGCGGGTGTCGTTGTCGCCGAGCCGGAAGCCGTCCGGCAGCACGCTCGGGTCGGAGTGGTTGAGCTCGACGCGCAGCGTCCCGCCCTGGTCCCCGTTCGGCCCCTGCACCGAGACGGCCTCGTCCAGCCGGCCGTGCTCCAGGCGCAGGTCGTCGAGGGTGCGCAGGGCCTGCCGCGCGAAGTAGCCGAGCTCCGGGTGATGGCGCTTGGCCTCGAGCTCGGAGATGACGACGATGGGAAGTACGACCTCGTGCTCGGCGAACCGGGTCATCGCCCCCGGGTCGGCGAGCAGGACACTGGTGTCGAGGACGTACGTGCGCCGGTCCGGAACGGGCGTTCCGGCTGGGTTCCCGGACTCGGGACGGCGCGGCGAGGTTGTGGCCACTCGATCTCCCTGATCATGGGGGATGTACCGGTGGCGCGACAGTCCGCCCCCGTACGGCCGGAGACCCCGGTCAGGGGACGGCGGCCTGGGGCGGTGGACTCTGCGACGAAGGCGACAGGAGGCCCGTCAGGTACCGTAGCGCCGGTGCCGCGCGGCGTAGGAACGCATCGCCCGCAGGAAGTCGACCTTGCGGAAGTCCGGCCAGTGGACCTCGCAGAAGTAGAACTCCGAGTGGGCGCTCTGCCAGAGCATGAAGCCGGACAGGCGCTGCTCCCCCGAGGTGCGGATGACCAGATCCGGGTCCGGCTGGCCGCGCGTGTAGAGATGCTCGGCGATGTGCTCCACCTCGAGGCCCTCGGCGAGTTCCTCGATGCTGGTGCCACGGCTCGCCTGCTCGATGAGCAGTGAGCGCACCGCATCAGCGATCTCACGCCTACCTCCATACCCAACGGCGACGTTCACAATCAGCCCGGGAGCGCCCGATGTCGCCTCACCCGCGTCTTTCAGGACGCGGGCGGTCTTATCGGGCAGGAGGTCGAGGGCGCCGACGGGCTTGACGTGCCAGCCCTCGTCGGCGAGCTCGCGGACGGTGTTCTCGATGATCTCCAGCAGCGGGTCGAGCTCGTTCGCGGGACGGTTCAGGTTGTCGGTGGACAGCAGCCAGAGCGTGACGTGCTCGACGCCGGCCTCGGTGCTCCACTGCAGCAGCTCGGAGATCTTGTCGGCGCCGCGCTGGTGCCCGTGGTTGACGTCGGCCAGCCCCATCGACCTGGCCCAACGCCGGTTACCGTCGAGGATGACGCCGACGTGGCGGGGCGTGATGTCGGTGGGCAGCGACGCCTCGACGCGGTGCTCGTACATGCGGTAGACGGCGTCGCGGACGGCCGCGTACGGACCGCTGCGGCGGAGCGCGGCGGTCAGCCGGGCGCCGGCGGACGGGCCGCGGCGCGCGCCGCCGTCGCGGGCGGCGCCGCCCTTCGCGGTCTGCTCGCGCCGTGACGTCCCAGTGCGCCGAACCCCCATGTGGGCATCCCTTCGAGCGATCCTCCCGGACGGGAACGGACGCTCAATTATGGCCCGACCGCGACACTTTTCCCGCCGTTCCGGTGATGTCAGGCTAGCGCGCGGGCCGGGGGGCACGGCCGAGGCGAGCGGGGCCGGCCGCCCGGGATGCTCCGGAGACTCCCGACATCCCGGACGTTCCCGCCCGATCGGCGTCGGCCAGCACGGCTGCGAGGAACCGGGCGAGCTCGGCGGAGGTGAGCACGGCGCGGACGCCGCGCCCGCTCGCGCCCCACGCCTCGATCACCGCCCGGCGCGCCACCCGCCACCGCCCGGCGGCGGACTGCCGGCGCCCCAGCCACATCGACGACGTCCGCAGCGCGCACCGCAGCTCGCCGGTGCTGATCACGTCGCCGCGGTCGCGGTAGCGGAAGGCGAACAGCTCGGGCTCGCGGCCGCCGCCTCCGGCGGCGGGCGGGTCGGGGAAGCGGTCGTCGGGGTCGGGCCAGCGGGCCGCCTGCGGCGAGCCGTCGGCGCGGGCCGCCTCGACCCGGCGGGCGAGGTCGGCCAGGAAGTAGCCGCACCGCTCCCCCACGGCGCCGAAGCGGTCGCCGTCGCGGCGCAGCTCCAGGGTGACCTCGAACGGGGTGCCGCCGCGGTCCAGCGAGGCGACCGGCACGACGTCCAGCACCGAGCCGTCCAGGCAGCGCAGCGTCCGCACGCTCCGTCCCCCTCCCCGGCGGTGCCCCGGCGCGGCCGCTCCGCGCTTTCAACGCACATTAGGCCAGGTCGGCACCATGATCACACCCCGTGGACGTCGTGATCGCGTAATGCCCGCGCGGGCCGGTCAGGGGTTCGGGCCGGCGGCCCGGGCGCGCTCGACGTGCTCCAGGGCGCTGCGCAGCTCGCCGAGCCACTCGTCGGTGTTCTTGCCGACGAGCCGGACGCACCAGGCGAGCGCGTCGCTGCGGCTGCGCGCGACCCCGGCCTCGACGAGGGTGTCCAGGACGCGGCGCTCGGGCTGGCGGAGCCGGGTCATGACGGGCACCGACAGGGTCGTGAACATCTCCCGGTGGCCGCCGCACTCGACGCCCCAGGAGACCTTGTGGCCGAAGGCGTGCTCGGCCTCGCGCGCGATGGCGATGCGCTGGTCGCGGGTCTCCTCCCGGAACCGCTGGACGTGCCCGGCGAGCAGCGCGGACCGCTCGGTCTCCGAGACGTCGTCCCCCGCGGCGTCCGGCTCGGGGAGCCGGCCGACCACGCTGACCTCCTCGCGGTCGACGACGACCTCGGGCGCGCCCTCGAACCATCCGTCGGGCAGCCGCCCGGCGAACCAGCCGCGCAGCCGGTCCGCGGCTTCACTCGTATTCATGTAATCAAAATTACAACGCCACCGCCGGGGTCGCCAGACCTCACCTCGATTGACATTCACCATCTTTTGATAGTTACTCTCAACTTCGATGGACTCTTATTTGGAGGTGAAAGTCATGAGGGTGGGATACGAACGGCGCTGGTGGGGACTCGGCGCTCTCGCGCTCTGCATGCTGGCGCTCGGCTTCGACATGACGATCCTGAACGTCGCGCTGACCACGCTCTCGGAGAAGCTGCACGCCGGCACCAGCGAACTGCAGTGGATCGTCGACTCCTACCTGCTGGTGTTCGCCGCGCTGCTGCTCCCGGCCGGGCTGCTCGGCGACCGCCTCGGCCGCAAGCGCACCCTGCTCGCCGGGCTCGCCGTCTTCGGCGCGGCCTCCCTCGCCGGCGCCCTGTCCGGCGGCACCGGCGGCGTCATCGCCGCGCGCGCCTTCATGGGCCTCGGCGCCGCGATCGTCACCCCGCTGTCGATGTCGATGCTCCCCGCGATCTTCCCCGCCGAGGAGCGCACCCGGGCCGTCGCGGTCTGGTCGTCGGCGACCGCGCTCGGCCTGCCGCTCGGCCCGCTGGTCGGCGGCTGGCTGCTGGAGCACTACTCGTGGAGCTCGATCTTCCTGCTCAACGTGCCGATCGTCCTGGTCGGCGGCATCGCGCTCGCGCTGACCATCCCCGAGACCAGGGACCCGGCCGCTCCCCGGGCGGACGGCCCCGGCTCGCTGCTGTCGATGGGCGGCCTCGTCGCCCTCGTGTACGGGGTCATCGAGGCCCCCGTCCGCGGCTGGGGCGACCCCGTCGTGCTCGGCGTCCTCGCCCTCGCCGCCGTCCTGCTCACCGCGTTCGTGCTGTGGGAGCGGCGCGCACCGCACCCGATGATGGACGTCCGGCTGTTCCGCGACGCCCGGTTCAGCTGGGCGATGGTCGCCGCCATCGCCGCGAACCTGCTGATGGGCGGGCTGCTGTTCGTGTTCCCGCAGTACCTGCAGGCCGTCCTCGGCAACGACGCGTTCGGCACCGGGCTGCGGCTCATCCCGATGCTGCTCGGCCTGATGGCGGGCGGGCTCACCACCGACCGGATCGTCCCCCGCACCGGCCACAAGCCGGTCATCGCCACCGGGCTGGCCGTGCTCGCCGCCGGCCTCGGCTGGGGCGCGTTCACCGGCGCCGGCGACTCCTACGGCTCGATCGTCCCGTGGCTGCTGCTGATCGGCCTCGGCTGCGGGCTGTCCCTCGTCCCCGCCATGGACGCGCTGATGGCCGCGCTCCCCGCCGACCAGGCCGGACGCGGGTCCGGGCTCGTCCAGACCCTCCGCCAGACCGGCGGCACCCTCGGCGTCGCCGGCCTCGGCAGCCTGCTCTCGGCCGTCTACCGGGACCGCGTCGCGACCGGAGGCCTCCCCGCCGGCGCGGCGGACGCCGCGCACGACTCCGTCGGCGGCGCCGTCGCGGTCGCCGGCAGGCTCCACGACGGCGCCCTGCTGGCCTCCGCCCGCGACGCCTACGTGCACGGCATGGACGCGGTGCTCGCCGCCTGCGCCGCCGGGTCGCTGGCCGTCGCCGTCCTCCTGCTGGCCTTCCAGCCGGGACGCCGGGGTGCGGACGCCGCCGCGGATGAACCAGAATCGGCGCATGAGCACGTCGCACCCTGAGCACGCCCTCGACCGCCTGGACGAACGGCTCGCACGGCTGCCGCTGAGGGAGCGCAAGAAGCTGAGGACCCGGAGGGCGATCCAGGACCACGCCCTCCGGCTCTTCAGCGAGCAGGGCTACGACCAGACCACCGTCGAGCAGATCGCCGCCGCCGCGGAGATCTCCCCCAGCACGTTCTTCCGGTACTTCCCCGCCAAGGAAGACGTCGTGGTCACCGACGAGTACGACCCGATCATGGCGGAGATCTTCCGCCGCCAGCCGCCCGACCTGACCGCGATCGAGGCGCTGCGCGCCACGCTCCGCGAGATCCTCCCGCAGATGATCGCCGAGGATCTGGAGGTCGTCCGGACCCGGCTGGAGCTCACCGCGCACGTGCCCGCACTGCGCAGCCGCACCTTCGAGTCGATGCGCGAGGGCACCGCGGCCATGCTGAGCGAGGCGATCTCCGCCCGGACCGGCCGCCCCACCACCGACGGCGACGTCCAGGCGTTCACCTGGGCCGTGATCGGCGTCATGCAGGCCGCCATGTACCAGTGGCTGGACGGCGAAGCCACGATCGAGGACATCCCCGCCCTCGTCGACCACAACCTGGAGTTCCTGAGCCAAGGCTGCCCGCTGTAATTCCCAGGGGGGCGACCCTGTTTTCCCAGGGGGCGACCCCCTGGAACCCCCATCACGACTGACAGGCTGTTTCCCGCTCCGCTAGCGCTCCGCGCGAAACAGCCTGTCAGTCGTCGGGCAGGCCCGCTGCGCTCGCTAGCGCTCGCTCCGCGTGCCCGCCCGTGAGGTGGCTGGGGTTCAACCTGCCGGGGCTGGGGTCCAACCCTGCCGGGGCTGAGGTTCAACCCTGCCGGGGCTGAGGTTCAACCCTGCCGGGGCTGAGGCTCGGGCTGCCGGGGTTAAGGCTCGGGCTGCCGGGGCTGGGGGCAGCGCGCCGGGTGGGGGTCGCCCCCCTGGGAAAGCACAGCTAGCCGGCGAGTCGGGCGGCTAGTTTGGGGCTTACTCGGACGGCGCCCTTGAGGTTGCGGGTGTAGACGTTCTGGATCATCACGTCGAGGCCGGTGCGCGGGGCGACGACCATCTTGCCGTTGCCGATGTACAGGGCGATGTGGGAGATGTAGCCGGGCGCGGTCGGGTCGTTGGCCCAGATCAGCATGTCGCCCGGCACGGCCTTGCTGTACGGGATGACCCAGCCGACGCGGGCCTGGTCGGCGGCGACGCGCGGGAGGCGGATGCCGGCGCGGGCGAACGCGTACTGCATCAGCCCGGAGCAGTCGTAGCCGCCCTCGGCCTCCGACTCGCCGCCCCACACGTACGGCCAGCCGATCCGCGAGTACGCCGCCTTGATCACCGTCTGCACCTGGGCGGCGGTCATCACCTGGCCGTGCGAGGTCGGCGCGTTGCCGGAGCCGGCCTTCGGGAAGTCGAGCTGCGGGTTCACCGCGACGGCCTTGGCGTGCTTCGGCAGCACCTTCTTCAGCTTCTTGATGAAGGCGGCCGGCGTGGTCTTCGGGACGCTGATCAGCATCGCGTTGCCGGTGGGCATGCCGAGGGCCTGCGCGGTGGCGTGCGAGACGACCGCGTCGACGTCGCCGATGCCCATCGTCGCGTAGGCGCCGACGCGCAGGTTCGACTGGTGCTGCTTGCCGCCGACGGGCACCTGGGAGCCGAGCTTGACGCCGCCGTCGCTGCCCATCGTGAAGGAGATGGCGACGTCACCGGAGGCGACGTTGCGCCAGAGCGCGTCGGACTGGGCGGTCGGCTTCGGCGTGTAGTTGCGGAACGTGGACGGGTCGACGCCCATCAGGCCGACGCGCTTGCCGGCGACCATGCCCTGCACGGCGTCGACGACCTCGACGCCCTTCACGCCCTTGGCGGCGCGGATCTTCGCGATGGTCGCGGCGGGCAGCGCGGACGGGGCGGCGACGAGGACGTGCGGGGTGAGGCGCTTGCCGAGGGGGGCGACCGCGCCGGGCGACAGGCGGGTGCTGCCGGACGCGGCGACGTAGCGGGCCTGCTTCTCCTGCGGGGAGGGGGCGGGATCGCCGTCGTGGCCGCGGGCGATGAGGACCGCGGTGTTGGCGGCGAGCGTGGTCAGGACCGAAACGCCGATGATCGTCGGTAGGATCCGGCGGTTCGGCTTCCGCACTGCCACGCTCCTTTTAGGTCGGCCTTCCCGGCTCCCACGACTATGACCTAGAGGAGCGGCAACCGTCCAGATACCCGGCGCATCAGCGGGCAGCCCTGCCCGCCCCGCCCCATGAGGTCAGCCCCGTCTCCGCTACCCATTGGTAACACCATGCGGGTACGAGAGCAAGGTCACGCTGCCACAAAATGGACGGTTAATCCAATTGCCCACGTAGTTCGCGGGTCAGCTCGGCCGGGGTCGTGACGGGCAGTCGGCAGGTGAACATCCGGCAGACGTAGGCGGCGGGCGCGCCGTCCACCGGTTCGCGGCCCTCCAGCAGCGGGACGCCCTCGGCGCCGGGCTCGCCGACGCTCACCACCGCGCCCGGCGCGGGCGACATCAGCGCGGTGCGGTGCAGCGCGCGGGTCCGCTCGTCGTCACGGCCGCCGATGATCGCGATCTCCACCGGTCCGGCCGCGTGCGCCTCGGCGACCGCGAGGCCCCAGCCCGCGAACCGCGCGTGCTCGCCGACCAGCGGCCCGACCGGGCCGAGCGCGGCCTCCGCCGCCTGCCGGTGCCAGTCCGACCCGGTCAGCGCCGCGAACGACAGCAGCGCCCCCGCCGCCGCGAACTGCCCGGACGGGACGGCGTTGTCGGTCGGATCCTGCGGGCGCCGGAACAGCCGCTCGGCGTCGTCGGCGGTGTCGTAGAAGCCGCCCGACCCGTCCGCGAACCGTTCGAGGACGGTGTTCAGCAGCTCGCCCGCCAGCCGCATGTGCGCGGGGTCGCCGGTCACGCCGTGCAGCGCGAGCAGGCCCTCCGCGACGTCCGCGTAGTCCTCCAGGACGCCCGCGTTCTCGCCGGCGGCGCCGCCGCGCGAGGTCCGGACGAGCCGGCCGCCGCTCTCGTGCACGCCGATGAGCAGCCGCGCGACGTCCTCGGCCGCCCTGACGAGGTCGGGCCGGTCGAACAGCGCCCCGCACTCGGCGAGCGCCGCGACGGCGAGGCCGTTCCAGGCCGCGACGACCTTGTCGTCCCGCGCCGGCGGCACCCGGTGCGCGCGGGCCTCCAGCAGCAGCGTCCGGACGCGCTCGTACCGCTCGGGATCGTCGGGGTCGCGGAGGAGCTGCAGCACCGACGTGCCGTGTTCGAACGTGCCCGTCACCTCGAACAGGCGCTCGGCGTAGGCGCCGTCGTCCTCGCCGAGCACCTCGCGCAGCTGCTCGGGCGTCCAGACGTAGTACCTGCCCTCGACGCCCTCGCTGTCGGCGTCCAGCGCCGACGCCAGGCCGCCTTCGGGGGTCCACAGGTCGCGCAGCATCCAGTCGCAGGTCTCCAGCGCGACGCGCCGCGCGAACGGCGACCCGGTCAGCCGCCACCAGTGCGCGTACACCCGCGCCAGCAGCGCGTTGTCGTAGAGCATCTTCTCGAAGTGCGGGACGACCCAGCTCGCGTCCACCGAGTACCGCGCGAACCCGCCGCCGAGCTGGTCGTACATCCCGCCGCGGGCCATCGCCTCGAGGGTGTGCCCGGCCATCGCGAGGGCCTCCGCGTCGCCCGTGCGGGCGTGGTGGCGCAGCAGGAACTCCAGCGCCATCGACGGCGGGAACTTCGGCGCGCCGCCGAACCCGCCGCGCGCCGCGTCGTAGGACTGCGCCAGCGCCCGAACGGCGTGCGCGAGGCGCTCGGCGCCGGGGGCCTCACCGCCCGCGAGGCCCGTCCCGCGCGACGTCAGCGCCGCGACGACCTGCTGCCCCTGCCCGACGACCTCGTCGCGCTGCTCCGTCCACGCCTTGTGGACGGCCTGCAGCAGCGCCTGGAACTGCTGCCGCGGGAAGTACGTTCCGCAGTAGAACGGGTGCCCGTCGGGCGTCATGAACACGGTCATCGGCCAGCCGCCCTGGCCGGTCATCGCCTGCGTGGCCTCCATGTAGACCGCGTCGATGTCGGGGCGTTCCTCCCGGTCCACCTTGACGCTCACGAACATCTCGTTCATGAGCCGCGCGGTCTCCCCGTCCTCGAAGGACTCGTGGGCCATGACATGGCAGCATGTGGATGGCGGAGCTACCAGTGGCAGGATGCGTACCCCACTGAGAGCAGTATGGGCACGTCCCGCCGCTTAGCCTCCGCGATCGCCTCCTTTCCCCATTCCCACCAGTCGACCGGATTGGTGGCGTGCTGAAGGAGATAGGGCGACGTAGCCTGAGCCAGTCGATTCACCCTCCAACCCTCTCACACGGCGACCACCCCTCTTCGGCCACCCTCCGTGAAACGTCGGAGCCGGACGGTAGCGTCCGGCGCGTCCGCACGTCGGTTCGGGAGGCGAGATGGCCGAGACGTCTTTCATCGGATACGCACGTATCAGCGACCTTTCAGGCAAACGACGAACTCTCGCCGCCGCGCTGGGCGTCGAGGCTCAGCACGCCGCATGCGCCGCGATGGCGCGCGACAACGGCGGCATTGTGATCAAGCGCTACACCGACAACGACAGGTCGGCGAGCCGCGACGTGCACCGCCCCGGATTCGAGGCCATGCTCGGGGACCTGCACCGCGATCGAACCGCCGACGGAGCGCCTGTCCAGGGGGTGATCGCGGTCGATGTCGACCGGATCCACAAAACACCGGTGCAGTGGGAGCGGTTCGTGACCGCGTTTCGCTCCGCCCCGGACGCATGCTCGTGGACTGGCGAGGATGCCACGACCTCTACGCGGCGGGCAGCGAGGAGTCGGGCCTGCACGACGTTTCGGTGGTGATGGGCGAGAACGTCAGACGCTCCGAACGGACGAAACGGTGGCATGCCGCCCAGGCACAGCGCGGGATCCCGCACACGGGCGGGCGCACCTTCGGCTACCGCCTCGTCGACGGCGCTCCCGGCGCCATCGAAGTCGTTCCAGAAGAGGCCGCCGTGATTCGCGCCGCGGTGGCCGCCTGCGCCGAGGGACGGTCGTGGGGTGCCATGACGGATATCTTCGCGCGGTCCGGCCTTCCTACCGGGAACGGCGGCCCGTGGCGGACCCAGACGGTGAAGCAGATCATTTCCAGTCCGCGCCTGGCGGGGCTGCGGATGCTGGACGGCGAGATCGTCATCGGCCCGAACGGCTCTCCCGTCCTGGGCTGCTGGGAGCCGATCATCAGCCGGGCCGAGTGGGAGGCCGTCCGCGCACGGTACGAACCACGCCGCCGAGCGCCGGGAGGCAGGAGCCTGGCGGGCAACGGGCGCACGCCGCGGAAGTATCTGCTGTCGGGATTCCTCCTATGCGGCAAGGAGGCCGACGGACGCCGCCGCGGGTGCGTCATGGCGGGCTGTGCCACGAAGCAGGACGTACCGGTATGCGTGCCGGCCGGGGAGCGATGGCGGGTGCGGCGGGAGCGCCGTGCGCGGCGAATGGATCGAGGCGGAGGTGACCGAACTCGTCCTGGACTCGCTCGCCACGGCGCGACCCGGCGCCCTGAGGCAAGCGCCGTGGGCTCGGGCTCCGGAACCCGATGCCATTCGCCTCAGGCAGGAGGAGCTGCAGGAGCGCCATCGACGGGGCGAGATCACTCAAGCGGTGTTCCAGCAGCGGTCCGCCGCCCTCGATGAAGTTCTCCGCGGCCTGCTCGAAGAGAAGCGGGACTGGGAGGCGGTCGGCCGGAGATCGTGCAGGCGCCGACGTCGGCGATCCTCGACCATGTGCGGCCGGAGAGCTGCCGGTTCGTGCACGTCGACGCGTCCCACCTGTACGAGCACGTGCGCGGCGACATCCAGGCCGCGCACGTCATGCTCCCTACCGAGGGCGTCGTCGCCTGCGACGACTACCGCTCCGAGCACACCCCCGGCGTGTCCGCCGCCGTCTGGGAGGCGGTGGCCGTCGAGGGAGCGGGCCCGCGCGCAGCACGAGCTCGACTCCGTCCGCGGCTCGGTCAGTTTCCGGGTCGGCCGGGCCGCGACCGCGCTGCCGCGCGCGATGCGCCGGAACACCGGCCGCCCCCGCTAGCCCTCCAGCGCGGCGAGCGCGGTCTCGATCGCGCGGTGGAAGGTGGGATAGGCGTAGATCATCTCGCGGAGGGCCGCGGTGGGGGCCTCGGTGTGCACGGCCACGGCCAGCGCGCCGAGGACCTCGCCGCCGGCCGGCCCCATCGCGGTCGCGCCGACGAGCACGCCCCATTCGGTGCTCTCGACGAGCTTGATGAAGCCGTCGTTGCCGACCTTGTGGATCCAGCCGCGCGTCGACTCCGGGATCGGCGCGATGCCGGTGCGGACCGGCAGGTTCTGGTCGCGGGCCTGCGCCTCGGTGAGCCCGACCGACGCGATCTCCGGATCGGTGAACGTCACCCGCGGCACGGCCCGGTAGGCGGCCTGCGGCCCCTCCTCGCCGAGGATGTCGCGGACCGCGACGGACGCCTGGTACATCGACATGTGCGTGAACGCGCCCTTGCCGGTGATGTCGCCGATCGCCCAGACACCGTCGGCGGCGCGCATGTGCCCGTCCACGTCGATGTGCCGGGCGTTCTCGTCCAGGCCGACGGCGGCCAGGCCCAGGCCCTTCAGGTTCGGGCGGCGGCCCGTCGCGACGAGCAGCCGGTCGGCGGTCAGGGTCTCCTCGCCGAGGTGCAGGCGGAACTGGCCGCCGGCGTACGACGCGGCGGTGACCTTCGCGTCCGTCCGCACGCCGATGCCCTCGCGCTCGAACACCTGCCGCAGCAGGTCGCTGGACTCCGGCTCCTCGTTCACCACGAGCCGGTCGCCGGCCTCGACGATCGTGACGCGGCTGTCGAAGCGGGAGAAGACCTGCGCCATCTCCACGCCGACCACGCCGCCGCCCAGCACCAGCAGCGACTCCGGCACCTCGGTGGCCTGGACGGCCTCGCGGTTCGTCCAGAACGGGACGTCCGCGAGCCCGTCGACCGGCGGCGCCGACGGTGCCGTGCCGGTGTTGAGCAGGATGCCGCGGCGGGCCCGGAACACCCGGTCGCCGACCGTCACCTCGCGGGGCGCGGTGATGCGGCCCTCCCCGCGCACGAGCTGAGCACCCTTGCCGGTGAGGCGGTCCGCGGCGGCCGTGTCCGTCCACGAGTCGGTCGCCTCGTCGCAGATCCGGGCGGCCACCGGCGCCCAGTCCGGCCTGATGATCGAGTCGCCCGCCATCCCGGGGATGCGGGTGCCGTCGGCGATGAGCCCCGCGGCGCGCACCATCATCTTCGTCGGGACGCACGCGTAGTACGGGCACTCCCCGCCGACCAGCCGGGACTCCACGGCCGCCACGGACAGGCCCGCCTCGGCCAGCCGGCCCGCCGCGTCCTCCCCGCCGGGACCGAGTCCGATGACGACGACATCGACTTCTTCAGCCATGCCCGGAGTCCTGCCCATGTTGAGCCGCGGTCTCACTGTGGCGGGCGAGGTTTTGCGGCCCGCCGGGGCGGCAGCGGGATCCGGTCCAGGTCGTGGACGAGTGAGATCGCGCCGCCGAACGCGGCGGCGGCCTCGTCCTCGAAGCGGTGCTCGTCCTCGGCGCGGTACCGCTCGGAGAAGTGCGTGAGGACCAGGTGCCCGGCGCCGGCGTCGGCCGCGACCCGGCCCGCCTGCCCCGCGGTGAGGTGGCCGAACCTGGCCGCGAGCGGGGAGTCCTCGTCCAGGAACGTCGACTCGATCACGAGCATGTCGACGCCGGCGGCGAGGTCGCGCACGCCGTCGCAGCGGCGGGTGTCCATGACGAACGCGACCTTCTGCCCGGGGCGCCGCGTGCTGCACTCGTCCAGGGTGACCGTCGCACCATCCGGCGCCGTCACCCGTCCGCGCTCCTGCAGCTCGCGGACGAGCGGCCCTCGTACGCCCTTCGCGGCGAGCCGCTCGGGCAGCATCGTCACGCCGTCCGGCTCCTCGACCCGGTACCCGTAGGCCTCCACCGGGTGCGACAACCGCCGCGCGACCAGCGAGAACGGAGCGTCCTCGAGGTCGAGCTCGGTCCGCTCCCCCGACACCGGCCACTCGCGGACGACCTCGGTGTCGTGGAACGCCGACGCGTACCGCAGCCGCTCCCAGTACTGCGCGCCGCTCGCCGGGAACACCGCGTTCACCGGGTGCTCCACGCCGTCGCGCGCGATCCGCTGGACGATGCCGGGCACGCCGAGGCAGTGGTCGCCGTGGAAGTGCGTCACGCAGATCCACGTGACGTCGTTCGCGGCGACGCCGGCGTGCGCCATCTGCCGCTGCGTCCCCTCGCCCGGGTCGAACAGCAGCCCCTGGCCGTCCCAGCGCAGCAGGTACCCGTTGTGGTTGCGCGCCTTGGTGGGGACCGCGCTGGCGGACCCGAGGACGATCAGATCGCGTACCGACATGACCCCATGGTGCCGGGTGCGGACTCATGCAAGCGCTTGGTTATTCTGACCGCGTCCTGGACCGATGCGAGCAAGGGAGAGCCGCGTGGCCGGAAGCAAGCGTGACAAGATCAAGATGACTCCGGACGAGGTCGCCGCCTACCTCGCGGGCAACTTCAAGGTCCAGGTCGCCACCATCGGCAAGGACGGCGAGCCGCACCTCGTCACCATGTTCTACGCGCTGCTCGACGGCAAGATCGCGTTCACCACGTACCACTCGTCGCAGAAGGTCGTGAACCTGCGCCGCAACCCCACGATGACCTGCCTCGTCGAGGACGGCGTCGAGTACAACGAGCTGCGCGGCGTCGCGCTGTACGGCCGCGGCCTGGTCATCGAGGACCGCGACGAGCTGCACAAGGTCGGCTACGTCGTCGGCTCCCGCATGGCGGGCCTGCCCGTCCCGGAGATCGGCGAGCCCATCGACCCCGCCATGGCCGCCGGCATCGAGCAGGCGATGTCCAAGCGCGTCCTCGTCGTCATGGACCCCGACACCGTCGTCAGCTGGGACCATCGGAAGGCGTGAGCCCCTCCCGCCGGCGGGCCAGGGCCTCGGCCTTGCCCGCCTCGACCGGGCCGTAGAGGGCGATCGCGCGGTCGAGGGCGGCGCCCTCGGCCGCGGTGTCGCCGCGCTGCCGCGCCGCGTCCGCGAGGTGCACGAACGCGTCGCCCTCCCGCTCCGGCGCCTCCTCCGCCCGGACGATCTCCAGCGCCTGCCCGAAGAAGTTGGTCGCCGCGACGGGCCGTCCCGCGCGCAGGTACGCCTCGCCGAGGGTGGTCAGGGCGCGGGCGCGGTCCTGGTCGTCGGACACCGCGGCGAACTCGTCCGGCAGCGCGCCCAGCAGCCCGATGGCGCGGTCGAGGTCGCCCCTCTCCATCAGCGCGCGGCCGAGGTTGTGCCTGGCCAGCAGCACCGTGCGGCGGTCGCCGTCCCGCTCGGCGAGCCGCAGGCCCTCCTCCAGCGTCTCGGCGGCCTCCGCCCAGCGCTCCCGGTGCAGCAGCGCCAGTCCCTCCGCCTCGACTTCCGCCTCCCCCGCGGCGGGGCCGGCGAGGTAGTGGTCCAGGACGCGGCGCAGCGCCGCGTCCCGCTCCTCCTCGCCGTCCTCCCGGGCGGCCCATTCCCGCGCGTAGTCGCGGACGGGCCCGGGCAGCCGGAACCGTCCGCCGCCCGCGCCGGCGACGAGGCCGCGATCGGCGAGCGTGTCCAGCAGGTCGCGGGCGCCGTCCTCCGGGATCCCGGCGAGGGCGGCAGCGGCGGCGGCGCCGAAGTCGTCGCCGGGCTGCAGGCCCAGCAGCCGCAGCAGCCGGGCCGCGTCCGGCGGGAGCGCCCGGTAGGACTCCTCGAATTTCGCGCGCACGTCGGGGTCCTTCCCCCGACGCGCCGGACCGGAACCGGCCGGCTCAGCGTCCCGCGGGCGCCTCGCCGGTCCCGCCGCCGGTCTCCGCGGTCCCGTCGAACGGGACGGGCCGCATCCCCGGCACGGCGAGGTCGCGGCGGCGCAGCCGGTAGGCGCGCACGTCCCACAGCGCGAGCGCGGCGACCACGGCCGTCGTGCAGACGTGCAGGGTCAGCCGGTCCAGCGCGGGCGAGATCGCCGCGAGCCCCGCGAGCGCGACCAGCGCGGTGAGCCGGGCCCGGGTGAACTCTCCGAAGACGGCCCGCTTGAACAGGGCGTGCCCGAACACGAACAGGGCCGGGCCGCCGGCCGCGGCGGCCGCGAAACCGGCGGTCATGTGCCCGCCGGGATGCGCCATCACCATCTCGTCCGCGACGGCGCCGACGATGATGCCCGCGACCATCACGATGTGGATGAAGGTGTAGGCGGACCGGCCCAGCCGTCCCGGGTCGGGGGACTCGGCGATCCGCTCGGCGGCCATCTCCGCCGTGTGGTCGAAGTAAATCCACCACAGCGCGACGGCGCCGGCGAACGCCGACACGAACCCCGCCGCGACCCCCGCCGTCGGCGTGTGCCCGCCCAGTGTCGCGCCCGTGACCAGCACCGACTCGCCGAGCGCGATGATGACGAACAGCTGGCAGCGCTCGGCCATGTGGCCGCCGTCGATCGTCCAGTCGGCGGTGCTGGACCGGCCCAGCAGCGGCGTCGCGTACCCGTGCCAGGGCGCCAGGTACTCCAGGGCGACGGCGAGCACCCACAGCCCGGCGCGGACGTCCGCCGCGTCCACCAGGGCGCCGCCGATCCACAGCACGGCCGACACCGCCTGCCAGAACAGGACGCGCTGGAAGTTGCGGCCGAGCTCGTGCGTCCAGGTGGCGGCGACGACGAAGACGGTCCGGCCGACCTGGATGGCCGCGTAGGCGGACGCGAACCACACGCCGCCGGAGCCGAACGCGCCGGGCAGCATCGCCGCCATGAACAGCCCGGCGATCATCACGCCGACCAGCACCAGCCGGACCGCCGGATGGTCCGGGTCGAACCAGTTGGTGGTCCAGCAGGTGTACATCCACGCCCACCAGACCGCGAGCAGGAGCAGCAGCGTCTCGGCGGCGCCCCGGGCGGTCAGGTGCTCCAGCAGCCGGTGCGACAGCTGGGTCACCGCGAAGACGAAGACCAGGTCGGAGAAGAGCTCGAAGAAGGTGACCCGGGCCGCGCCGCCGCGCGACCGCAGCAGCGCGTCCACCCCGGACGGCCGCGGGGCGGGCACGGCGTCGAGAACGGCGGGCCCGGTGCGCGCGTCGCTCATGGGGGGATGGCCGGGCCGCGCCGGGCTAGGCGGTGCCGGCGGACTCGTCGCCGGCGCCGCGGTCGGCGGCCGCCGCGGCCTTGGCGGCCTGCGCCCGCTCCCATTCCTGCTGCTTGAGATCGGCCTCGCGGGGCGCCTGGATCTTCCTCATCTGCTTGTTCATCGAGCGGACCAGGAACACCAGTGCGACCAGCAGCGCCAGGAACACCCCGAAGCCGAGGAAGCCGGGGCTGACCGTGTCGTTGTTGAGCGGAATGGCGTGGGCGAGCGGAAGCACTACAGACACACCTTCTCCCGGATGCCGGCGAACAGGTCGCCCTCCGGCAACTCGGTGTCGACCAGGGACCTGGCCAAATGGTAGTCCTCGGTCGGCCATGCCTCGCGCTGGACGTCCAGCGGGACGCGGAACCAGAACCCGTTCGGGTCGATCTGGGTCGCGTGCGCCAGCAGCGCGCGGTCACGGGTCTCGAAGTGGTCCGCGCAGGGGACGCGGGTCGTGACGTCCCACCTCGCGCGCTTCTCCTTCTCCTCCTCGAAGCGCTCGATCCAGTCGTGGTACGGCGACTCGAGGCCCGCCTTCTCCATCGCGGTGTGCAGCGCGAGGATGCGGTCCTTGCTGAACGTCATGTGGTAGTAGAGCTTCAGCGGCTGCCACGGCTCGCCCGCGTCCGGGTAGCGGTCCGGGTCGCCGGCGGCCTCGAACGCCTCCACCGACACCTCGTGGCACTTCACGTGGTCGGGATGCGGGTAGCCGCCCTTCTCGTCGTAGGTCAGCATCACGTGCGGGCGGAACTCGCGGACGGCGCGCACCAGCGGCTCGCTCGCGGTCTCCAGCGGCTCCAGCGCGAAGCAGCCCTCGGGCAGCGGCGGCGGCGGGGCGCCCTCGGGGAAGCCGGAGTCGACGAAGCCGAGCCAGCGCTGGCCGACGCCGAGGATCTCGCGGGCCCGCGCCATCTCCGCCTCGCGCACCTTGCCGATGTCGGCCCTGACCTCCGGGCGGTCCATCGCGGGGTTCAGGATGTCGCCGCGCTCCCCGCCGGTGCAGGTGACGACCAGGACCTCCACGCCCTCCGCGACGTACTTGGCCATCGTGGCCGCGCCCTTGCTGGACTCGTCGTCGGGGTGGGCGTGCACGGCCATCAGGCGCAGCGGTTCGGCGCCCCCGTCCGGCCCGGCGCACGTCGTCGTATCGTCGATGACCTCGGACACCTGGGGTTCTTCCTCTCAGCGAGCGGTTCTTACCGTGAAGGCGGACCCCGGTTCGGAGCACCCGCGCCTACAGACGAGAATTGTCCCTGACAACGTCCGCACCCCGCACGGAGATTCCCCGCCATGACGACGAGCGTGTCGGCGCCCGCGGCGCCCGCCGAGCCCAAGCGCGGCCGGCTCGGCCTGGTGATCATCGGGATCGTGTGCGCGGTCGCGGCGGGCGGCTTCGGGTTCCTCGCCGCGCATGTGGGGCAGACTCCCGGGATCGACGCGCAGGTGATCACCTACGACGCGCGCCCCGCCTCCATCGAGGTGAACTTCTCCGTCGCCAAGCCGAAGGGGGACGTGGTGCACTGCACGCTGCAGGCCGTGGACGAGAACATGGCCGTGATCGCGGAGAAGGACGTCACGGTCCCTGCCGGGACGTCGAAGGCGGGCCTGTCGGAGACACTGCCGACGCCGCACAAGGCGACCACCGCCCAGCTGCAGGGCTGCCGGAAGGCGTGACGCCGCGGCGGGCCGGCCGGTGCCCGGATCGTCCGTTCGGCGGGTCAAACCCGATTGGCCGGTTGCACACGCCGAGTTCAGGGAACCTTTACCCGCACACACCGGATAGGCTTGAGGTTTCACCCGGCCGCACTTCATGTCGATGTGGCGCCCGCCCGCAAGGGCCGGCGAGGATCGCAACATGTGGATGAGGAGTACCCGTGACCGAGACCCGCGCTGACAACGTCACCTGGCTGACCCAGGAGGCGTACGACCGGCTCAAGGCTGAGCTGGACCACCTGTCGGGCCCGGGCCGCATCGAGATCGCTCAGAAGATCGAGGCGGCGCGGGAGGAAGGCGACCTGCGCGAGAACGGCGGCTACCACGCGGCCAAGGAGGAGCAGGGCAAGATCGAGGGCCGGATCCTCCAGCTCCAGGGCATCCTGGAGAACGCGCGCGTGGGCGAGGCGCCGCGCACCGAGGGCGTCGTCGGCCCCGGCATGACCGTCACGGTCACCTTCGAGGGCGACGACGAGGAGGTCACGTTCCTGCTGGCCTCCCGCGAGGAGGTCGGCGCGCCCATCGACGTCTACTCGCCGAAGTCGCCGCTCGGCGCGGCGATCAACGGCAAGAAGGTCGGCGACAAGGCCACCTACGCGCTGCCGAACGGCCGCAGCATGACCGTCGAGATCCTCGACGCGACCCCCTACGGCGGCTGAGCGTACTCATTGCATTGCCCTCGGCGGTCGGGCCCTGGGGGCCCTCCCTTCAACGGGCAAAGCGGCGATCGCCGCATCGCTCCGACTCGGCCGGGGGCCTCGCTGCGCGATCGGATTCTTGCTTCGCTCGAATCCGGCTTCGCACGCGATCGCAACGCTGAGGTGGCCGGGGTCAAGAATCGCGTTGCCCGAGGTGTCCTCGGGAGCCGGAGAGGGCTCCCGAGGACACCTTTCGCACGAGCGGGAGGGTGCGGTAGGGGATCTGGGTGGCGAGGGAGATCACCGAGGAGGCGCGCTCCACGCCGGCGACGTCCACGATGACGTCGATGACGCGCTGCAGGTCGGCGTTGCTGCGCGCGACGATGCGGCAGAGCATGTCGCCGGCGCCGGTGATCGTGTGCGCCTCGATCACCTCGGGGACCTGGGCGAGGCGGCGCGCGACGGGGTCGTGGCCGCCGGCCTGCCTCAGCTGCAGGGTGACGAACGCGGTGACGCCGTAGCCGAGCGCCGCCGGGTCGATCTCGGGGCCGAACCCGGCGATGACGCCGTCGCGCGACAGCCGGTCCAGGCGGGCCTGGACGGTGCCGCGGGCGACGCCGAGGCGGCGGGACGCCTCCAGCACCCCGACACGGGGCTCGGCGGCGAACATCTCGATCAGGCGGCCGTCCAGCTCGTCGACGGGCACGGTGCCCTCCCCTGTTGTGGTCCTGGTCACGCTGTACAGAGCGTCCGGTCGTATCCGTTGATGACTGTACAGATTGTGCAGTGATTTCGGCGACTCTTGCGCACCTTGTCGGTGTCCGCCGAGATTGGGACGCATGGATGAGTTTCCGGTCAAGGGCATGGACGCCGTCGTGTTCGCCGTGGGCAACGCCAAGCAGGCCGCCCACTACTACTCGACCGCCTTCGGGATGCGCAGGGTCGCCTACCGGGGCCCGGAGAACGGCAGCCCGGACGAGGCGGTGCACGTGCTCGAGTCGGGGAGCGCCCGGTTCGTGTTCCGCGGCCCGGTGAAGGCGGGAACCGCGATCGGCCGGCACATCGCCGAGCACGGCGACGGGGTCGTCGACCTGGCGATCGAGGTGCCGGACGTCGAGCACGCCTACCGGCACGCGCTCGCCAAGGGCGCCACGGGCCTGGAGGAGCCGCACGTCCTGGAGGACGAACACGGCAAGGTGACGATCGCGGCGATCGCCGCCTACGGCGAGACGCGGCACTCGCTGGTCGACCGCTCCAACTACACCGGCCCGTACCTGCCGGGCTTCGAGGCCGCGGACCCGATCGTCGAGCCGCAGGAGAAGAGGTTCTTCCAGGCGATCGACCACTGCGTCGGCAACGTCGAGCGCATGGACGAGTGGGCCGAGTTCTACCACCGCGTCATGGGCTTCACCGACATGGCGGAGTTCGTCGGCGACGACATCGCGACCGAGTACTCGGCGCTGATGTCGAAGGTGGTCGCGGACGGCACGCGCAAGGTGAAGTTCCCGCTGAACGAGCCGGCGGAGAGCAAGCGCAAGTCGCAGATCGACGAGTACCTGGAGTTCTACGGCGGGCCGGGCGTGCAGCACATCGCGCTCGCCACGAACGACATCCTCGCGTCCGTCGACCGGATGCGGGCCGCGGGCGTGGAGTTCCTCGACAGCCCCGACTCCTACTACGAGGACGCGGAGCTGCGCGAGCGCATCGGGCAGGTGCGGGTGCCGATCGAGGAGCTGCAGAAGCGCCGCATCCTGGTCGACCGGGACGAGGACGGCTACCTGCTGCAGATCTTCACCAAGCCGGTGCAGGACCGTCCGACGGTGTTCTTCGAGCTGATCGAGCGGCACGGGTCGCTCGGCTTCGGCAAGGGCAACTTCAAGGCGCTGTTCGAGGCGATCGAGCGGGAGCAGGAGCGCCGCGGCAACCTGTGACGCCGCACCGCCCGCTGCGGTACCCGCCGCCGCCCGGCCGTGACCGGCTCGGGACACCGGTGTCCGGAGCCGGTCACGGCCGCTGCGGGCGGAGCGGGGCGGTGGCGGCGCGCGCGCCGACCTGGGTACCGACCGGTATGCGCGCAGCCGATCTCCGGCCGTGCGGCGACCCTCGATCATCCGGGCGGTGAACTTTCCGATCTCCGCCGACGCGGCGAGGTTTGGACGGACGCGGCGCGGCGAACCTTTCAGACATGACGCAACCGCCCAACGACCCCCAGTCCGGGGACCAGCCGGAGAACCGGCCGCACGGGCAGCAACCACACGGGCAGCCGGGACAGCCGGGCCCGTACACGGGTCCGCCGTACGGAGGCCAGCAGCCGTACGGCGACCAGCCGGGATACGGACAGCAGCAACCGGGTTACGGCCAGCCCGGTTACGGCGAGCAGCAGCCCCACGGCGGCCAGCCCGGATACGGGCAGCAGCCGGGATACGGGCAGCAGCCGGGATACGGGCAGCAGCAGCCCTACGGAGGCCTGCCCCGCTACCAGGGCGGCCCGGGCGAGTACGTCGACCCGTCCGCCGGGCTGGCGAGCCGGTGGGCGCGGCTCGGCGCCGCCATCATCGACGGCATCATCGTCGGGATCGTCGTCGCGCTGATCTCGCTGCCGTTCGTCGACTGGGGCAACGTGTTCGACAACGACGGCACCATGTACGACGGCGCCCGCGTCGGCACCAACGCCGTCAGCGTCGTGCTGAGCTTCCTCTACTTCTGGCTGATGACGGCCAGGTGGGGCCAGACGCTCGGCAAGATGCTGCTGAAGATCAGGGTCGTCCGGCAGGAAGACGGCATGGCGGTCTCGACCGGGCAGGCGGCGGGCCGGTCGGCGTTCTACACCGTCCTCGGCGGCATCTGCGGCTGCATCGGGCTCATCGACGTGCTGTGGATCCTGTGGGACCCGCGCAAGCAGGCCCTGCACGACAAGGTCGCGCACACGGTCGTCATCAAGGCGGGCGCGCACCTGCCCGACCCGTATGCGCACCGCTGAGGACGTCGCGCGGGACGGGCCGGAGTTGCCGGGCACGGCCCGTCCCGGGCAGGCTGGGCCGCGTGCATATGGCCGGAAACACCCCCAGCCCCCGCCGACGCGGCCAGGGCGCCGCCCCCCGTGGCGGCGTACTGCGCGGCACCATGCTGCGCGGCACCGCGGGGCTGGCCGCGCTCGCCGTCGCGGGCTCGCTGACCGCGGCCTGCGAGGTCTCCATCAATCACGGCAAGTCGGGGTCCGGTCCGTCCTCGGCCGCCGCAGCCGGCCCCGCCGGGCCGACGACCGCCGGCGACCCGTACGTCCCCGGCGACGGGAACGGCGGCTACGACGTCCAGAACTACAACCTGAAGCTGAACATCACGCCGGACGCGTCCACCGAGCTGACCGCGACGGCGACGATCACGGCGACGGCCAGGGAGCAGCTGGGCCGCTTCAACCTGGACCTCACCGGCCTCACCATCTCGTCCATCACCGTGGACGGCAGGCCCGCGCGGCAGCAGCGGGCGGGCAGCGAGCTGGAGGTCACCCCGGCCAAGGAGCTGGCGAAGGGCGCGAAGTTCACCACCGTGGTGAAGTACTCGGGGACGCCGCGCACCATCTCCGACCCGATCCTCGGCACCTACGGGTGGGTCCGCACGTCCGACGGGGTCTTCATCGCCTGCGAGCCGAGCGGCGCGCACACCTGGTTCCCCGCCAACGACCATCCGAGCGACAAGGCCACGTTCGACTTCGAGGTCACGGTGCCGCAGGGGCTGACGGCGATCGCCAACGGCGAGCCCACGACGCCGGTGACGGGATCGGAGGGCGGCGGCGCGCCCGGCCTCCCCGGCGGTCCCGGCGGCGGGCCGGGCGGCGGGGAGTCGCCCGGCGGCGGAGCGCCGAACGGCGGCCCGTCGGTCGTCCCGGCCGCCGACCGCCGCGCCACGACCACCACGACCTGGCACGTCAAGGAGCCGATGGCGACGTACCTGGCGACCGTGGACGTCGGCCGGTTCGCGGTCCGCACCGGCAAGACGGCGAACGGCAAACCGGTGATCACCGCGGTGGACCCGAGCGTCCCCGGCGTGAACGTGGACGCGTTCGCCAAGCTGAACGCCGACGTCATCGACCAGTGGTCCACGCTGTTCGGCCCGTACCCGTTCGACTCCGCCGGCGGGCTGATCGACAACGCGCAGGTCGACTTCGCGCTGGAGACCCAGACCCGCCCCGTGTACGGGGCGTTCGGGCTGCAGCCGACGGTCGTCGCGCACGAGCTGTCGCACCAGTGGTTCGGCGACAGCGTGAGCGTCGGCCGCTGGCAGGACATCTGGCTGAACGAGGGCTTCGCGACGTACGCGGAGTGGCTGTGGGGCGAGAAGTCCGGCGGGCCGAGCGTCCAGCAGCAGTTCGACGAGCGGTACCGGGAGGAGTCTGCCGGGGAGCTGTGGGACGTGCCGCCGGGCAACCCGGGGCGCCGCCAGATGTTCGGCCGCTCGGTGTACGACCGGGGCGGCATGACGCTGGTCGCGCTGCGCGGCCGGATCGGCGAGCCGACGTTCTACAAGCTGCTGCAGACGTGGACGAAGGAGCACAAGTACTCGACCGGCACGACGAAGGAGTTCATCGCGCTGGCGAACCAGGTGTCCGGCAAGAAGCTGGACGCGTTCTTCGAAGCCTGGCTGTACCAGAGGGGCCGTCCCGCCAAGTGACCGCCCGCCCGGGCGGCACCGCCTGAACCGCCCGCACCGCCGGCCCGCGTTCCGGTTCCACCGCGAATCCGTTCCGCGATCAACGAATTCGAGATGGAAACGCGCTTGAACACGGCTCTGGCAGGGGAAATTCTTGATCCACTTGTGTCGTCTCACCCGAGGACGAGATCGATGAGCAGAACTCCCAGAGCGCTTGCCGCCGTGGCGCTCGGCGCCGCGGCGGGCCTCTTGGTGGCGGCGGTCCCAGCCGGCGCCGATGCGGTGCGCTTCACCCCGGGCGCGCCCGGCGCCGGCGACCCGTACTTCCCGGACATGGGCAACGGCGGCTTCGACGTCTCCCACTACGACATCGCGCTGCGCTACGACCCGAAGACCAAGGCGATCCAGGCGGTCACCACCGTCACCGCGCGCGCCACGCAGAACCTGTCGCGGTTCGACCTGGACTTCCAGGGCCCGCTGAAGATCTCGTCGCTGACCGTGGACGGCCGCAAGGCCGCCTACACGCGCTCCGGCACCCAGGAGCTGGTGATCACGCCGCGGAAGGGGCTGCGCGAGCACCGCCGGTTCCAGGTCCGCGCCGTCTACTCCGGCGTCCCGCAGACGATCAACGACCCGGCGCTGGGCGTGTCCGGGTGGATCCCGACGGCCGACGGCGGGATCATGCTGAACCAGCCGATCGGCGCCGCCACCGTCTACCCGGTGAACGACCAGCCGACCGACAAGGCGACGTACTCGTTCACGCTCACCGCGCCGCAGGACCTCACCACGCTCGCCAACGGCGACCTGACGGGCAAGCGCACCCGGGGCGGGCTGACCACCACCCGCTGGGAGATGCGCAGCCCGATGGCCAGCGAGCTGGCGATGGTCGCGTTCGGCAAGTACGACGTGGTCACCGGGCGCACCAAGAGCGGCGTCCCGAACCTGACCGCGACGGACCGCGCGATGGGCATCTCCGCGGCGGACGCCAAGAAGTTCAACGACCAGACGGCCGAGGTCGTGGACTTCGAGTCCGGGATGTACGGCCGCTGGCCGTACTCCTCCACCGGCGGCGTCACGGTGAAGGCGGGCGTCGGCTACGCGCTGGAGACCCAGGGCCGTCCGGTGTACGACCTGGGCCGCCACCCCGGCACTATCCCGTCCGGCGACCTCCTCGCGCACGAGCTCGGCCACCAGTGGTTCGGTGACTCGGTGTCGCCGGAGCGGTGGGCCGACATCTGGCTGAACGAGGGCTTCGCGACGTACTCGGAGTGGCTGTACGGCGCGGCGCACGGCGGCAAGACCGTCCAGCAGGCCTTCGACGCCGCCTACGCGACCCCGGCGAGCGACGACCTGTGGAAGGGCAAGGTCGCCGACCCGGGCCGCGACCACATCTTCGACGGCCTGGTGTACGACCGCGGCGCGATGGCGATCCACGTACTGCGCCAGACCATCGGCGACAAGGCGTTCTTCACACTGCTGAAGGCGTGGCCGGCCCGCTACCGGTACGGCAACGCCTCGACGAAGGACTTCGTCGCGTTCGCCCAGCACATCGGCCGCAAGGACCTGAGCGACTGGGCCGCCAAGTGGCTCTACGGCGAAGGCAAGCCCGCCCTCTGACCCCCGAACAACGTTGACTTGTGGCGGGGGGGGGGGGGGGGGGGGCGCCACCACCAACAAACCCCCCAAAAAAACGCGGGGGGGGACGCGTGTCGTGGTTATCGGCACGCGCATAACCACGACACGCCACAAGTCAACGGGGGTCAGCTCAGCGTCAGGGTGTAGCCCTTGGCGCGTAGGCGGCCTATGACGTCCTCGGAGTGGTCGGCGCCGCGGGTCTCCAGGTGCATCAGCACCTCCGCCTCCTCGACGTGCAGCCGCGCGGCGACCCGCTCGTGCATCACGTCCAGCACGTTGACGCCCAGCTCGGCCAGCTCGCCCAGCAGCGTGACGAGCGCGCCCGGACGGTCCTTCAGGCGGCAGCGGACGACCAGGTACCGGCCCGCGCCCGCCAGGCCGTGCCGCAGCACCTTCGACAGCAGCAGCGGGTCGATGTTGCCGCCCGACAGCAGCACGACGACCGGCGGCTTCACCGCGTACGAGTGCTCCAGCAGCGCCGCGACACCGGCCGCCCCCGCGGGCTCGACGACCTGCTTCGCGCGCTCCAGGCACAGCAGCAGCGCCTGCGAGATCGACTCCTCGGTCACCGTGACGACGGCGTCGACCAGCTCGCTGACCAGCCCGTAGGTGATGTCGCCGGGACGGCCGACGGCGATGCCGTCCGCCATGGTCGGCTGCAGCTCGACGCGGACGGGCTGCCCGGCCGCGAGCGACGGCGGGAACGCGGCGGCGCGCTTGGCCTGCACCCCGATGATCTTGACGCCGGAGTCGCGGCCGAGCTCCTTCGCGGCGCCCTTCACCGCCGCCGCGACGCCGGACATCAGCCCGCCGCCGCCGACCGCGCCGACGACGGTCGCGACGTCCGGGCACTGCTCGAGGATCTCCAGGCCGATCGTCGCCTGCCCGGCGACGACGTCGAGGTGGTCGAACGGGTGGATGAAGACCGCGCCGGTCTCCTCGGCGTACTTCTCGGCGGCGACGAGGCAGTCGTCGACGGTCGGACCGGGGAAGCGCACCCGCGCGCCGTACCCCTTCGTCGCGGCGATCTTCGGCAGCGGCGCGCCGACCGGCATGAACACCGTCGACGCGCAGCCGAGCATGGACGCGGCGAGCGCGACGCCCTGCGCGTGGTTGCCCGCGCTGGCGGCGACGACGCCGCGGGCCCGCTCGTCCGCGCTCAGCCGGGCGATCCGCACGTACGCGCCGCGGATCTTGAAGGAGCCGGTGCGCTGCAGGTTCTCGCACTTCAGCAGCACCGGCCCGCCGATGAGCTCCGACAGCACCCGGGAGGCGATCAGCGGGGTGGGCACCGCCACGTCGCGCAGGAGGTCACGCGCGGCGCGCACGTCGTCGATGAAGACCGCACTCATCCCATGATCTTCCCATGCGGTCAGTCCGCCACGTTCCAGTAGCGGTCCGCCGCGAAGATCAGCGCGGCGGCGCCGATCAGGCCCGAGGTCTGCCCGAGCGCCGCCGGGACGATCTGCGTCTTGCGCGCGAACGCCATCCACGCGTGCGCCCGGAACGCCTCCTCCACCGGGTCGAACAGCAGCGCGCCCGCCTGCGACACGCCGCCGCCGATCGCGACGACGTCCAGGTCGCACAGGTGGGTCGCCGACGCGATCGCGACGCCGATGGCGTGCCCCGCGCGGCGCATCGCGGCCACCGCGACCGGGTGCCCGCGGCGCGCGTCGGAGGCCAGTTCGACGCCGGTGACGTCCTGCCCGCCGGGCCGCCAGCCCTCCCCGCGCGCCCACGCGACCAGCCCGGGCCCGCGGGCGATCGCCTCCAGGCAGCCGTGCCCGCCGCACTCGCACGGCGGGCCGGCCGGCTCGACGACCACGTGGCCGATGTGCCCGGCGTTGCCGCTCGCGCCGTCGACGAGCCGGCCGCCGAGGATCAGGCCGCCGCCGACACCGGTCGACACCACCATGCCGAGCAGGTTGCTGCGCCCCCGTCCGGCGCCGCGCCAGTGCTCGCCGATCGCGACGCAGACCGCGTCGTTGTGCACGCGGACGGGCACCCCCGGGTACCGGCCGCGGAGCCGCTCGCGCAGCGGGAACCCGCGCCAGGCCGGGATGTTGAGCGGCGACACCTCCGCGGCGGGCCAGGTCATCGGGCCGCCGCAGCCGGCGCCGACGCCCGCGAGCGCGGGCGAGCCGGCGTCGGCGTGCACCTTGTCGAGCAGGCCCTGCAGCGTCCGCCACAGGCCCTCGGCGTCCAGCCCCTCGCCGTTCGGGGTGGCGACGCGGTCGTAGGCGGCGACCCGGCCGCCGGGCTCGATGACCGCCGCGGCCAGCTTCGTCCCGCCGACGTCCACCGCGAGGACGGGTGCGGCCGCCCCCGCGGCCGAGCCCGCAGCCGCGGCCGGGCCCGCAGCCGCCATCACCGGTCCCCCGCCCGGCCGAACGCCAGGATGGACGCGGTGAACCCGTGCACGTGGTTGCGCCCGGCGACCGGGCCGATCTCGCCCGCGGCGAAGAACCCGCCGACCCCGGCCGGGCCGAACGCCCGGTCCAGCACCTTGGCGTCGTGGTCGGAGTCGGGGAACATCGCCTGGCCCCGCCCGTTGCAGGAGATCAGCAGCGCGCCCTCGACCGGGGCGAGGTCGAACCGCTCCAGCAGCGCCGACAGCTCCTCCTCGGCGGCGCCCGCGTCGCGGACCTGGAACCTGACGGTCCGCCCCACGTCCACCACGTCGCCGATCGCGATCGCGCCGCTGTCGGTGTCGGCGCCGACCACCCCGCGGACGAGGAAGTCGCCGCGCTCGTGCTCGTCGGCGTACTCGTCCATCGCGACGCCGATCAGCAGGCCGCGGCCGGCCAGCTCCTGCTCGTCCTCGGGCAGCTCCAGGACGATCTGCTCCAGCTTCTCCAGCGCCGGCACGCCCGCCAGCTCGTACAGCACGTTCTCGTCGGCCTTCGTCACGACCATGTCCGGGCCGATCGGGCGGGCGCCCTGGCTGACGACGGTCGCGGCGGTGACGGCGCCGCCGATGACCACGCCGACCGCGCCGTCCTCGTACACGTCGCCGTCCACGAACAGCCGCGCCTCGCCGTGCTCGCCCGCCTCGGCGAGGCCGCCGACGAGCGCGAGGCCGGGCAGCGCGTCGTCGGACCGCTCGACGAACGCGTCCACCGGGAAGCTGTACGGGTCGGCCAGCAGCAGCCCGACCACGTCGTCGTCCTGCCCCTCCGGCATGCCGACCACGATCAGCTTGTCCTCGGCCTTCAGCGTCTCCAGCCGGAACGCTTCCAGCCGCGCGCCGGGCAGCACCGCCGCCCACGCGCTGACCGCGCCCGCGTCCTCCACGCCCCGGCCCCCGCCGATCACCCCGGACGCGCTGCAGCCGATCATCAGCGCGGGCGCCGCGGCCAGCGCCGCGCGCCGCGCCGCGGCCGCGATCTCCTCCGGGTCGTCCCCGGAGATGAAGACGCAGACCAGGTCGGGCGCCGCGGACAGCGGCGCGAGCGCCTGCTCGACCGCGGACACGGCGGCACTGGACAGATCGGGGCCGAGGGCCAGGCCGTCACCGAATCGCGCCATCGGCGCCGCCTCCCTCACTCCGTTCACCGGGTCGCATCACATCTGCAAGTCTCCCCCGCCGGACGCATCTGACCCAACCTTCGGGCGAAAGCCCGGGGGGTCTGGGGGTCCGCCCCCAGAGGCAATACCGACCCAACCTTCGGGCGAAAGCCCGGGGGGTCTGGGGGTCCGCCCCCAGAGGCAATACCGACCCAACCTTCGGGCGAAAGCCCGGGGGTCTGGGGGTCCGCCCCCGGGGGAGATGCCGCCCCAACCTTCGGGTCACGTCCGGGTCGCGCCGCGCCCGGGCACGGGGGGGCGAGGAATCCGCGGCGCACAGGTGCGATCGCGCGCGTCGGCGACGTAGTGTCGATCGCGTGCGTTCATCCACACCACGCGAGACCACCCTGGGCGAGCTGCGCACCAGCGGCCACGTCCAGCGGTCGGTGAAGGCCGAGATCCGCCACAACCTGCTCGCCCGGCTGAGATCGGGCGAGCCGCGCTTTCCCGGCATCCTCGGCTTCGACGACACCGTTCTCCCCCATCTCGAGCGCGCCCTGCTCGCCGGCCACGACCTCGTGCTGCTCGGCGAGCGCGGCCAGGGCAAGACGCGGCTGATCCGCACCCTCGGCGGGCTGCTGGACGAGTGGACCCCGGTGGTGGCCGGCTGCGAGATCAACGACCATCCCTACGACCCGGTGTGCGTGCGCTGCCGCCGGCTCGCCGCCGAGCTCGGCGACGAGCTGCCGGTCGAGTGGCGGCACCGCGACGACCGCTACGGCGAGAAGCTCGCCACCCCCGACACCAGCGTCGGCGACCTCATCGGCGACGTCGACCCGATCAAGGTGGCCGAGGGCCGCACCCTCGGCGACCCGGAGACCGTGCACTTCGGTCTCGTCCCGCGCACCAACCGCGGCATCTTCTCCATCAACGAGCTGCCCGACCTGGCCGAGCGGATCCAGGTGGCGCTGCTGAACGTGCTGGAGGAGCGGGACGTGCAGATCCGCGGCTACGCGCTGCGGCTGCCGCTGGACGTGCTGCTCGTCGCGTCCGCCAACCCGGAGGACTACACCAACCGCGGCCGGATCATCACCCCGCTGAAGGACCGCTTCGGCGCGGAGATCCGCACCCACTACCCGCTGGAGCTGGACGCCGAGCTGGCGCTGATCCGGCAGGAGTCCGACTTCGCCGACCTCGCGGGGCTGCCCGCCGAGGTGCCCGACCACCTGATCGAGGTCATCGCCCGGTTCACCCGGCTCGTCCGGGAGTCGACGGCGGTGGACGCGCGGTCGGGCGTGTCGGCGCGGTTCGCGCTGGCGGGCGCGGAGACGGTCGCGGCGGGCGCGGTGCGGCGCGCGGCGCTGGCGGGCGAGGAGCGCGCCGTCGCGCGGGTGTGCGACCTGCCGGCGGTGGTGCCGTCGCTGATGGGCAAGGTGGAGTTCGAGGTCAGCGAGGAGGGCCGCGAGCAGGAGGTGCTGGAGCACTTGCTGCGCCGGGCGATCGCCGAGACCTACCGGCGCACGCTCGGCCCCGCCGACCTGTCCGGGCTGCTGGACAAGTTCGACTCCGGCGACACCGTCGAGTCGGGCGAGCTGGTGCCCTCCACCGAGCTGCTGCGGCGGATCGGGCAGGTGCCCGGCCTCGCCAAGATCATGGAGCGGCTCGGCATGTCCGGGGAGTCCCCCGAGCAGGCCGCGGCCGCGCTGGAGTTCGCCCTGGAGGGGCTGTTCCTGACCCGGCGGCTGTCCAAGGACGTGCAGGGCGGCCGGGCCGACGGGACGGCGACGTACCGGACCTGAGCGCGGGTCCTGGAGGCGCCATGTCCGAGGAGGTTCGATGAGCCGGTACAGGTACGGCGCGTACGAGGACGGTCCCGACCCGCTCGCACCGCCCTACGACGTCCGCGACGCGCTGGACGCCATGGGCGACTCGGTGCTGGACGGCACCCGTCCCGACGACGCGCTGCGGGAGCTGCTGCGCCGCGGCCTGCCGAACGCGCAGGGCCGCCGCGGCCTGGACGACCTGCTGCGGGAGGTGCGGGAGCGGCGCCGCGCGCTGCGCGAGCGGGGCCGTCTCGACGGCACGCTGGAGGAGGCGCGGGCGCTGCTCGACACCGCGATCGGGCAGGAGCGGGCCGAGCTGTTCCCCGACCCGTCCGACGACGCGCGGCTGCGGGAGGCGGAGCTGGACGCGCTGCCGTCCGACACCTCGCAGGCGATCCGGCGGCTGTCGGACTACCAGTGGCGGTCGGACGCGGCGCGGCAGACGTTCGAGCAGCTGAAGGACCTGCTGCGCCGCGAGGTGCTGGACGCGCAGTTCCAGGGCATGAAGCAGGCCCTGCAGAACCAGGATCCGGCGGCGATGCAGCGCGTCAAGGACATGATGGCGTCGCTGAACGAGATGCTGGAGAAGGACGCGCGGGGCGAGCACACCCAGGCCGACTTCGACCGGTTCATGGACGAGTACGGCGACATGTTCCCGGACCGTCCGGAGAACCTGGAGGAGCTGGTCGACCAGCTCGCCCGCCGCGCCGCCGCGATGGACCGGCTGCTCGCCTCGCTCAGCCCGGAGCAGCGCGCCGAGCTGGCGGGGCTGATGGAGCAGGCCATGCAGGACGCGGGCCTCGCCATGGAGATGACGCGGCTCGGTGACGCGCTGCGCGCGCGCAGGCCCGACCTCGGCTGGGGCCAGCCCGAGCAGATGGACGGCGACAACCCGCTCGGGGTGGGCGACGCGACGACCGCGCTGGCGGAGCTCGCCGACCTGTCGGAGCTGGAGGCGGCGCTCGGCCAGGACTACCCGGGCGCGCGGCTCGACGACATCGACGAGGACGCCGTCCGGCGCGCCCTCGGCCGGCAGGCCGTCGACGACCTCGACGCGCTGCGCCGCCTGGAGAAGGAGCTGGAGAAGCAGGGCTACCTGCGGCGCAACCGCGGGAAGCTGGAGCTGACGCCGAAGGCGGTGCGGCGGCTCGGCGAGACGGCGCTGCGCCGGGTGTTCTCGCAGCTGACGTCCGGCCGGCAGGGCGACCACGACCAGCGCGACGCCGGCCAGGCGGGCGAGCTGACCGGGTCCAGCCGGGAGTGGCGGTTCGGCGACGAGCAGCCCCTCGACGTCGTCCGGACGGTGAGCAACGCGATCCGCCGCAGCGCGATGGAGGGACCGCCGCCCGGCGCGGCGGCCCGGCTCGTCGCGGCCCCGGCGGCGTCCGTGGAGTCGCTCGCCGCGGCCGAGGTGCTGGAGCCTGCGGGCGCCGACACGGTGGACCGGCGCGGTCCGGCGCGTCCGGCGAAGGTGCGGCTCGGCGTCGACGACTTCGAGGTGCACGAGACCGAGCGGCGCACCGGCGCGGCGGTCTGCCTGCTGGTGGACCTGTCGTACTCGATGGTGCTGCGCGGGACGTGGGCGGCGGCCAAGCAGACGACGCTCGCCCTGCACACCCTCGTCACCAGCAAGTTCCCGCAGGACGCGATCCAGATCATCGGGTTCTCCAACTACGCGCGGACGCTGCACCCCGAGGAGATGGCCGGGCTCGACTGGGACATGGTGCAGGGCACGAACCTGCACCACGCACTGATGATCGCGGGCCGGCATCTGGACCGGCACCCCGACTTCGAGCCGATCGTCCTGGTCGTCACCGACGGGGAGCCGACCGCGCACCTGCGGCCGGACGGCCGCTCGCTGTTCGACTACCCGCCGTCCACCGACACGCTGGTGCTGACGCTCGCCGAGGTCGACAAGATGACCCGGCGCGGCGCCACGATGAACTTCTTCATGCTGGCCGACGACCGGCGGCTGGTGTCGTTCGTGGAGGAGGTCGCGCGCCGCAACGGCGGCCGGGTGTTCGCGCCGGACGCCGACCGGCTCGGCGAGTACGTCGTCAGCGACTACCTGAGGGTGCGCCGGGGCCGCCGGTAAGCGGCGGCGCGGCGCCCCGGCGAGGCGAGGAATAGGGTCGGCACATGTCGACCTCCGACCACATCCTGCTCATCCTGCACATCGGGTTCGCGATCTTCACGCTGGGCCCGCTGACCGCCGCGACGATGTCCACGCCGCGCCACATCCGCAACCGGAACGCCACGGTGGTGCGGTACCTCAACCGGACGACCCAGATCTACGGCGCCGGCACGCTGCTGATCTTCCTGTTCGGGCTGTGGCTGGCGAAGGGCGAGCTCGCGCACGTGTGGCTGTCGGCGTCGATGACGCTGTTCATCGTCGCGCTGGTGCTGCTGCTGATCGTCGAGCGGGACCAGCGGAAGGCCGCGAAGCTGCTGGACGAGGCGGGCCCGGCGGCCGCTCCCGCCGCCGCGGCGCGGGCCGCCGAACCCGCCGCGGACGACGAGAAGGGCGACAAGGGCGAGCAGGCGGCCGAGGCGAAGGCCGGCGCGGCGAAGACCGCCGAGCAGGCACCCGTGGCCGGGACGGCCGCGGCCGAGATCGCGCCGGTGGAGCGCGGCCGGATCGCCGCCATCTCCGGCGTCATCGCGCTGATCTGGCTGGTGATCCTCGTCCTGATGGTCTGGAACGCGTGACGTCCCGCAGGGCGCGCCCCCGCGGGGTCAGGGGCGCGCCTTCGTGCGCGCCTTGATCCACTGCATGATCTCAGGCGTGATGCCGGGCACGTTCAGCATGTCCGAGGCGTGCATGACGCCCTGGACCGTCTGCACCTTCGCCGGGACGCCCACGGCGCGCAGCGCGCTCGCGAGGCCCTGGCTCTGCGCCACCGGCACGAAGTCGCCGGTGGCGTGCAGCAGCAGCATCGGCGCGTCCCCGGCGGAGGCGTGCGTGCTGCTGTCGGCGTCCTCGACGCGCTTCCAGCAGTTCGCGGCCTTCGGGGTCGCCTCCGCCGAGCCGGGCACGCAGTGGACGAGGTCGACGACGGCCTGGCGCAGCTTGCGCTGCCGGGACGAGGCGCCGGTCAGCGCGCCGTCCTTGTAGGCCAGGAACGGGTTGTTCGGCGGCGACAGCGCCACGACGCCGCGCACGAGGTCCGTGCCGGTCCCGTGGGTGCCGATCTGCGTCGCGAGCTGCCCGCCGGACGACGAGCCGAGCACCACGATGCGGTCGGGGTCGAGGTTCCAGGTGCGGGCGTGCCGCTTCATGAAGCGCAGGGCGCCGAGCGCGTCGTCGCGCTGCGCGGGCCACTGCGCCTTCGGCGCGAGCCGGTAGTTCGCCGACAGGACGACGTAGCCGGCGTCGCTGAGCTTGCGCGCGAAGTACTTCCAGCTGTCCTTGCTGCCGCCCAGCCAGTAGCCGCCGTGGATGATCAGGACGCCGGGCCTGGCGGCGCTCTGCGCGGCTCCGGCGGCTCCGGCGGTGTTGCGCCCGGCGCCGCGGGCCTTGGCCCGCTGGGCCGGCGTGGGCTGCCAGTAGGCGTCGACGCGCTGGCTCACGGCCGGCCCGTAGTTGTACGTCGCGAACCGCGGGAGCTTCGGGGTCACCATGACGGCCTTGGCGCGGACGACGCCGTCGGTCCCGCCGCCGCCCGAGGTCTGCGGTTCCCCGTCGGGGGCCTGCGACGACGGCGTGCCGGACGGTGATTCAGTGCCGGGCGCGCCGCTTCCGGACGGGCCGGTGGGGGTCTGCGAGCCGGGGGCGTCCGTGGGGACGTCCGACGGGGCCGACACCGACGGCGCCGGCGCTGTCGGGCTCGGCCCGGGAGTGGTGGCCTGGGCGGCCATCGGCACGGCTACGGCGGAGACACACGTCGCGGCGAACGCCGCCCCACTGACCAGTACTTTGCGCACCCCGGGCCCTTTCGTGAACGAACCTGGCGGGCTGAGTATAGATGTTTGATCAATTCCCGTGCGGGAAGCATGGGGCGTTCGGGGTTTTGCTCCGCCGGCACGGCGACGCCCCCGTCCGCTCGGGCGGGGGCGTTTCCGCAGTTCTCCGCGGTTCTTCGCGGATGGAACGTTACACCAGGGCAAGCTCCAGATCCCGGAGCAGATCGTCCGCGTCCTCGATGCCGACCGACAGCCGGACCAGGTCGGCCGGGACCTCCAGCGGCGACCCGGCGGCCGAGGCGTGCGTCATCCGGCCCGGGTGCTCGATGAGCGACTCGACGCCGCCGAGCGACTCGCCGAGCGTGAACAGCTTCGTCCGCTCGCAGACCCGGACGGCGGCCTCCTCCGACTCCATCCGGAACGAGACCATGCCGCCGAACCCCCGCATCTGCTTGGCGGCGACCTCGTGGCCGGGGTGGTCGGGCAGCCCCGGGTACAGCACCTGCCGGACGGCGGGGTGCCGGGTCAGCATCTCGGTGACCTTCCCGGCGTTGGCGCAGTGCCGGTCCATCCGGACGCCGAGCGTCTTGATCCCGCGCAGCGTCAGCCAGGCGTCGAACGGACCCGCGACGGCGCCCATCGCGTTCTGGTGGAACGCCAGGCGCTCGCCGAGCCCACCGTCCGCGACGACCAGCGCCCCGCCGACGACGTCGGAGTGCCCGCCCATGTACTTGGTGGTGGAGTGGACCACGACGTCCGCTCCGAGCTCCAGGGGCCGCTGCAGGTACGGCGAGGCGAAGGTGTTATCGACGGCGAGCAGCGCGCCCGCGTCGTGCGCGATGCCCGCCAGCATGGCGATGTCGGCGATGCCGAGCAGCGGGTTCGTCGGCGTCTCCACCCAGATCAGCTTCGTCTCGGGACGGATCGCCGCGCGCACCGCCGCCGCGTCCCCGAGCGGCACCGGGTCGAACGACACGCCCCACGGCTCGGCGACCTTCGCGAACAGCCGGTAGGTGCCGCCGTAGGCGTCGTTCGGGATGATCACATGGTCGCCGGGCCGGCAGACGGTGCGGATGAGGGCGTCCTCCGCGGCGAGCCCCGACGCGAACGCCAGCCCGCGCGCCCCCGACTCGATCTCGGCGAGGCATACCTCCAGCGCGGTACGCGTCGGATTGGCCGATCGGGAGTACTCGTAGCCGCCGCGCAGCCCCCCGATCCCGTCCTGCTTGTACGTGGAGACCTGGTAGATCGGCGGGACGACCGCCCCCGTGGCGGGGTCGGGCTCCTGTCCCGCGTGGATGGCCAGGGTCTCGAACCCCCGGTGAACCTCGTTGTCCATGGGTACGAGGCTATCCACCCGGCACCCCTCCTCTGGGAGGAGGAACTCCCCCGCAGGTATCAGCCCCCATTTCAGCACGCGGGTTGACCCCAAGAGCGCGCGCGTTCCCTACCGTTTAACCAGTATCCCGAGATGACCCTTTATCTAAGGAAGACGCATGTTCGCTCGGCTCGCGCGCTTCGTCGTGAGACACCCATGGTGGACCATCGTGGCCTGGCTGGTGGCCGCGGGTCTCATCATCACGCTGTCCCCCAAGCTGTCCACCGAGTCCGACCAGGGCGACTTCCTGCCCTCCAAGTACGAGTCGGTCCAGGCGGCCAAGATCGCCCAGAAGGCGTTCCCCCAGCAGGAGGACACCTCCTCCATCGTCGTCGTCAAGCGCTCGGACGGAGGGAAGATCACCCCGGCCGACACCCGGGTGATCGACAAGGCCGCCGCGTCCCTGAACGCGCACAAGCCGGCCACCGTGCTGAACTTCCTCACCGGCCCGCAGCTGGTGGCGCCCAACAAGGCCGTCCAGGTCATCTCCGTCCCGATGAAGGGCACCGACCAGGCGGCCGGCGAGAAGCAGGGCGACGCGGTCAAGGAGATACGCAAGCAACTGCCGGGGCTGCTGAAGGCCGGCGGCCTCGAGGCCAAGGTCGGCGGTGACGTCGCCGGCTTCGTCGACAACGAGGACTCGTTCAACAAGTCCTTCGAGATCGTCGGCATCGCCACCTTCGTACTGATCATCGGGCTGATCCTGGTGATCTTCCGGGCCCCGATCGCGGCGGTGCTGCCGATCGTGGTGATCATGCTGACGATGCAGGTCGCGATGGGCCTCATCGGCACCGCCTCGAAGCTGTTCAACTTCTCCGGCGACGACAGTCTCAGCACCATCATCCTCATCGTGCTGTTCGGCATCGGCGCCGACTACTACCTGTTCGTGATGTTCCGGTTCCGCGAGCGGCTGCGCGCCGGCGAGGACAAGAAGACCGCGATGATCAACGCGGTGGAGCGGGTCGGCGAGGTCATCTCCTCGGCCGCCGCCGCCATCGCCGTCACCTTCCTGGTGCTGCTGCTCGCGACGTTCGGCGTGTTCAGCGCCTGGGGCCCGGCCCTGGCGATCTCCGTCGTCACCATGGGCATCACCTCGCTGACCCTGTTCCCGGCGATCGTGTCGCTGCTCGGCACCGCGGTGTTCTGGCCGTCCAAGGCCTGGAAGAAGCAGCCCAAGGAGCGGGTCTCCGGCGCGATCGGCCGCGGCGTCGGCCGGCACCCGGCGGTCGCCGCGCTCGCCGCGGGCGGCGTCATGGTCGTGCTCGCCATCGGCGCGCTCGGCTTCAAGTCCGACTACGACTTCGCCGCCGGGTTCCCGCAGGACACCGAGTCGGCGCAGGCCACCAAGGACATGGAGCGGGGCTTCCCGCCCGGCCTCACCCAGCCCGTCCAGGTGTTCATCAAGAGCGACAACGGGCAGCCGGTCGGCAAGCAGGCGATCGCCGAGTTCTCGAAGAAGGCCGAGACCGCGCCCGGCGTCGGGCGCGTCAACCCGGCCGAGCCGGGCAAGAACGGCGTCGTCCGGGTCGACCTGGTGCTGAAGAAGAACCCGGCCTCCAACGACGCGATCAGCCTGGTCAAGAACGACCTGGCGCCCGCCGTGCACAAGATCGAGCCGCCCGGCACCCGCGCCTACGTCGGCGGCCAGACCGCGATCTTCGCCGATATCAACGCCGTCAACAACCGCGACCTGTCGGTGATCCTGCCGGTGGCGGCGGTGCTGATCGCGCTGATCCTCGGGCTGCTGCTGCGGTCGGTGGTCGCGCCGATCTACCTGGTCGTGGCGGTGCTGCTCGGCTTCGCCTCCACGCTCGGCTCCGCGGTGTACGTCTTCCAGTACGCCCAGGGCAAGGAAGGCGTGATCTTCCAGCTGCCGATCATCCTCTACCTGTTCGTGCTGGCCATCGGGACCGACTACAACATCCTGATGACCGCGCGGCTGCGCGAGGAGGCCAAGGAGGGGCACTCCCCCCGGGAGGCGGCGTCGCGCGCCGTCCGGCACGGCGGCCCGACGGTCGCCGCGGCGGGCCTCATCCTGGCCGGCACCTTCTCGGTGATGCTGCTGGCGCCGGTGTCCATGCTCAAGCAGATGGGCTTCTCCGTCGCGATGGGCATCGCGCTGTCGGCCTTCGTGATGTCGACGTTCCTGGTGCCGGGCATCACCGCGATGCTGGGCCACCGGGCCTGGTGGCCGGGCCACGGCGACGAGCCGGAGAAGAAGCTCGGACGCCCCGACCCGATGCAGGACCAGTACGTCGGCACGGGCTACCCGTCCTAGGACGGCAGCCCTCGCAGACGCCGGATTGCGGGGCCCCGGTCAGAAATGCCGCCCACGGGCCGCGGCCTCGCAATCCGGTTCCCTCCAAGGCGAAGCGCCGGAGACCATCAAGGTCTCCGGCGCTTCGCCGCGTCCGGGGCCGGTCGCGTCAGGACGCCGCGGGTGTGATCGTCAGCGGTTCGCCGATCTGGACGGTGCCGGAGTAGGTGTAGGTGTCGGTGATCTGCACGCCGGGGCAACTGGTCGGGGCGACGAGCGACAACGGGGCGCTCAGGGTCAGCGTGCGGGTGGAGTTCGTGTACATCATCGGCACCCGGTAGTGGTTCGGGGCCGAGGCGACCCCGGGCGGCTGCAGGACCAGCATGCAGGTGTTGGACGACAGGGTCTGCGCGAGGAGGGCGGGGATCTGCGGGGCGCTCGTATCGATGTCGAGGTAGCCCGTCACGCGGCCGGCGGCAGCGTCGTAACCGGTGCCGTACAGCAGGTCGGCGTTGTGCAGGACCCGGTAGGCGTCGCCGAACCTCAGCGTCAGGCCGTTCCCGTCGGTGCAGTCGATGTAATAGTCGTCCAGCAGGCCGATCCGCTGGCCGGTTGTGCGGCCCGGGGTGACACTGCTCCTGAAGGTCAGGCCGGTCGAGCAGGTGATCCTGGCGCCGGTCCGGTCGTTGGTCAGGACGGCGGTACCGCTCGTACCGTGCACCTCGGTCGCGCCTCCCGCGGACACGGTCCAGGAGGCGGCTGGTTCCACCGACGCCCGGGCGGTGGCGGTGACGCCCAGGACGGCGGCCGCCGCCGCGGCGATGGTCAAGGCACGGGACATCGGACTGGGCATGGCGATCCTCTCCTCAGCCCGCGGACGCGCGGGCATGTCCGTCCGCTGCGCGCGGGTTCGCGAAGCCGGCGGCTCTAAGAGCGACTCAGCCCGGCGTCCAGTGACATCGGTACACCTGTTGTGACGCATGTCTCACTGGCGGAGCCCGAGGACGACCGGTGGTCCGGCCGTCCCCGGGCTCCGGTGGCACGGGGCGAGGGGTCAGCTGTTCGGGTCGGCCAGGTAGGCGAGGAGGTCCTGGCGGGTGATCAGGCCCTTCGGCTTGCCGTCCACGAGGACGACGGCCGCGCCCGACTTCTCCAGGACGCCGACGGCCTTGCTCACCGGCTCGCCGGAGCCGATCGTCGGCAGCGGCGGGGACATGTGCGCCTCGACCGCGTCCACCAGGCCGGAGCGCTCCTTCACCAGGACGTCGAGCAGCTCGCTCTCCACGACCGAGCCGATCACCTCGGCCGCCATCACCGGCGGCTCCTCCTTCATCACCGGCAGCTGCGACACCTCGTACTCGCGCATGATCGAGATGGCGGTCTGCACGCTCTCGTGCGGGTGGACGTGCACGAACTCCGGCAGCGCCCCGCCCTTGCGGGTGAGCACCTCGTCCACGCGGGCCTCTTCGGTGGAGGACGGCAGGAAGCCGTAGTCCTCCATCCAGCTGTCGTTGAAGATCTTGCTGAGGTAGCCCCGGCCGCCGTCGGGCAGCAGGACGACGATGACCGCGTCCGGGCCGGCCTCGGCGGCCACGCGCAGGGCGGCGACGACCGCCATCCCGCAGGAGCCGCCGACGAGCAGCGCCTCCTCGCGGGCGAGGCGGCGGGTCATCAGGAAGGAGTCCTTGTCGGAGACCGCGATGACGTCGTCGCAGATGTCGCGGTCGTAGGTCTCCGGCCAGATGTCCTCGCCGACGCCCTCGGTCAGGTAGGGGCGGCCCGAGCCGCCCGAGTACACCGAGCCCTCCGGGTCGGCGCCGATGATCTTCACGCGGCCGCCGGAGACCTCCTTGAGGTACCTGCCGGTGCCGCTGATCGTGCCGCCGGTGCCGATGCCCGCGACGAAGTGGGTGATGCGCCCCTCGGTCTGCTCCCACAGCTCCGGGCCGGTCGTCTCGTAGTGCGACACCGGGTTCTGCGGATTGGTGTACTGGTTCGGCTTCCACGCTCCGGGGATCTCGGCGGCGAGCCGGTCGGAGACCGAGTAGTAGGAGTCGGGGTGCTCCGGCGAGACGGCCGTCGGGCACACGACGACCTCCGCGCCGTACGCGCGCAGCACGTCGACCTTGTCCTTGGCGACCTTGTCAGGGCAGACGAAGACGCACTTGTAGCCGCGCTCCTGCGCGACGATCGCCAGCCCGACGCCGGTGTTGCCGGACGTCGGCTCGACGATCGTCCCGCCGGGCTTCAGCGCGCCGGACTTCTCCGCGGCGTCGATCATCCGGACCGCGATGCGGTCCTTCACCGAGCCGCCGGGGTTGAAGTACTCCACCTTGGCCAGCACCTGCGGGCCGCGCTCGCCGGGCGAGCCGCCGGTCACCTTGCGCAGCCGAACGAGAGGGGTGTTGCCCATCAGCTCGACGAGCGAGTCGTGTACGTGCACCGCGACGTCCTTGTCGTTCAGTGAGTCGGAATTCAACGTGTGGCGCGCCTGTTTCAGCAGTGTGTGACGCTGGGTGACCGGCGCGCCGTCGGGGGTGCCCCAGGAACGACGGTAGCCGAGATCGGCCGTCGCGGGCATCGAACGGCCCCGGCAGGGGTACAACTCAATCACGGAGGGTCAACGAACATGCTGAGAGCGTTCACGGCGCGCCGGATCGCGGCGGCCGCGGCCTACGGAGGCGGGGGCATCACGGCCCTCGGCGGCATCACGTTCGGGCTGCTCGTGGCGGAGGCCAAGCTCGCCCGCAAGATCATCCAGGCGACGCCGAACGGGGATCCACCGGTGGCGGACGGCCTGTACGGCGAGGCGTTCGCCGGCCCTCCGCTGTCCCTGGTGATGCTGGGCGACTCGACCGGGGCGGGGCTCGGCGTGCACACCGCGGAGGAGACGCCGGGGGCGGTGCTGGCGGCGGGGCTGGCGGCGATCGCGGAGCGCCCCGTCCGGATGACGAACGTGGCGCGCTCGGGCGCCCGGTCCGCCGAGCTGGCGGGCCAGACCGACCGGGCGCTGCAGGTCCGCCCGGACCTCGCCGTCATCATGATCGGCTCGAACGACGTGACGGGCCGGGTGTCGCCCGGCACGTCCGTGCGGTACCTGTCGGACGCGGTGGTGCGGCTGCGCGCGGCGGGCTGCGAGGTGGTGGTCGGCACCTGCCCCGACCTCGGCACGATCAAGCCGCTGATGCAGCCGCTGAGGTGGATCGCTCGGCGGGCGAGCCGGCAGCTGGCCGCGGCGCAGACGATCGCGGTGGTGGAGCAGGGCGCGCGGTCGGTGTCGCTCGGCGACCTGCTGGGCCGCGAGTTCGCCGCGGACCCGATCTCGATGTTCAGCGAGGACCGCTACCACCCGTCGGCGCGGGGCTACGCCGCCGCCGCGGCGGCCGTGCTGCCGTCGATGGCGCACGCGCTCGGCCTGGAGCCGGACCTGGAGGCACTGCCCGATCCGCGGCTCGGCGAGGGCGTGCTGCCGGTGTACCTGGCGGCGGCCGAGGCCGCGGAGGTGTCCGGCACGGAGGTGTCGGGCGCGTCCGTCGCGGGCCGCGACCGGGGTCCCCGGGGGCGGTGGGCGCGGCTGCTGCGCCGCCGCGCCGCGCCGTCGGCCGACACCCCGCCGCCGTCCACGACCGTCGCGCCGGACATCGCCTGACGCGCCGGGAGTCGCCGGGATTCCACCCGCGGGTGCGCAAGCGGACACTTATTGGACTCACCGTCAACACAGCCGGGGGCCCGGGTTGCGCGCGGGGGCGGCGCGGGAGCTAGATTGCTGGTGACCGGCGAGTAACACCGTCCGCGGCGACGGTCGCGCCGGGTCCGGAGACGGCCGCTGAGACAGGAGACCCGCACATGCCCGAGGCAGTCATCGTCGCCACCGCGCGCTCGCCCATCGGACGCGCCTTCAAGGGGTCGCTGAAGGACATCCGGCCCGACGACCTCACCGCCCAGATGATCACCGCCGCGATGGCGAAGATCCCGCAGCTCGACCCGTCGCAGATCGACGATCTGCTGCTCGGCTGCGGGCTGCCCGGCGGCGAGCAGGGCTACAACATGGCCCGCGTCGTGTCGGTGCTGCTCGGCTGGGACAACGTGCCCGGCGCGACCATCACCCGGTACTGCTCGTCCTCGCTGCAGACGACCCGGATGGCGCTGCACGCGATCAAGGCCGGCGAGGCGGACGTGATCGTCTCGGCCGGGGTGGAGACCGTCAGCCGGTTCGCCAAGGGCAGCAGCGACGGGCTGCCCGACACCCAGAACCCGGTGTTCGCCGACGCGCAGGCCCGCACCGCCAAGTCCGCCGAGGGCGGCGCCGGCGTGTGGCACGACCCGCGCCAGGACGACCAGGTCCCCGACATCTACATCGCGATGGGGCAGACCGCCGAGAACGTCGCCGGGATGCGCGGCGTCAGCCGGCAGGCGCAGGACGAGTTCGGCGTCCGCTCGCAGAACCTGGCGGAGAAGGCCCTCGCCAACGGGTTCTGGGAGAAGGACATCACCCCCGTCACCCTGCCCGACGGCACCGTGGTGGCCAAGGACGACGGCCCCCGGCCCGGCACCACCTACGAGAAGGTGTCGCAGCTCCAGCCGGTGTTCCGCCCGGACGGGACGGTCACCGCCGGCAACTGCTGCCCGCTGAACGACGGCGCCGCCGCGGTCGTCATCATGAGCGACACCAAGGCCGCCGAGCTCGGCCTCACCCCGCTGGCCCGGATCGTGTCGACCGGCGTCACCGGCCTGTCCCCCGAGATCATGGGCCTCGGCCCGGTGGAGGCGTCCCGCAAGGCCCTCGCCAAGGCCGGCATGACCATCGGCGACATCGACCTCGTCGAGATCAACGAGGCGTTCGCCGCGCAGGTGCTGCCGTCCGCCGAGGACCTCGGCATCGACCTCGACAAGCTGAACGTCAACGGCGGCGCGATCGCGGTCGGCCACCCGTTCGGCATGACCGGCGCCCGGATCACCTCCACGCTGGTGAACTCGCTGAAGTTCCACGACAAGCAGTTCGGGCTGGAGACCATGTGCGTCGGCGGCGGCCAGGGCATGGCGATGGTCGTGGAGCGGCTCTCCTGACGAGCGGCCCCCTGCGGCCCCGCGTCGGCCCGTACCGAGCGCTCCGGCGCCGGTGCGGGCCACCTGCGCGTTTTCCGGAGGACTTCCCCGTTACGAATGATCTACGTAACGTAAAAGATAGGTCCCCGTTAGGGGGTTGTCACATACGGGCCGGTGTTGCAGAGTGCCAGGAAGAGCCCCGCGACCTGGAGGTGCCAATTGTCACTGAACCACTCGCCGGAGACGCACAGCAAGCTGATCGCCCGCATCCCGTTGGTCACAGGACGTGACCTCCCCGAGTGGTTCTCCACGATCGAGAACGGTCCCTCTTTCACCCGCTGCGAGGAACGGAGCAGCTGGCTGGCCGACGAGCACAACCTCTCGCACGGCTACGCCGCCGCTCTCGTCCGCGAGCACGAGCGGGCGCGCCGCGCGCGCCACTACTGAACGCGCTGCGCGAGCCGCCGGACAACCGCATACGGTCGAACTCCATACGGACCTGGTGGGATCCCGCCAACGGACGCCCCCGCCGTCGTGCCGCTGCGCGCGAGCAGCCGCCACGACCCTGGCGCAGAGATCCCACGCGCGATCAGCCCCTCGCCGGCCGCGGCGAGGGGCTGATCGATGCGCGCGCGGGTGCCCCTGGTCGGACTCGAACCGACACAATGGCTCTTTTAGGGAGCCCGCCTCTGCCATTGGGCTACAGGGGCGGCGTCATCATACCGGGGCGGCGCCCCGCGACACGGCCTTGCGGACGCGTCCCGGGGCGCGTGCCGCCGAGCGGGCGCCCGGGGCCGGCACCGCGCTGACCAGGGCTCCTAGTTGTCCTCGGTGGTCCGGCCCGCGGCGAGCTCGAACTCCTGCCGCGGCCACTCCAGCTCGCCCAGCGAGACGATCTCGCGCCGGAAGAACAGCGCGAGCGTCCAGTCCGCGGTGATGCGGAGCTTCCGGTTGACGGTCGGCATCCGCGACAGGTGGTAGGTGCGGTGCATGACCCACGCGGGCAGCCCGCGCAGCTTCAGCCCGTAGACGTTCGCGACGCCCTTGTGCAGGCCGAGGCTCGCGACGGACCCGACGTACTTGTGCTCGTAGGGCTTGCGGGGCCTGCCGCGCAGGTCCGCGACGATGTTGTCGCCCAGCCGCTTGGCCTGCCGCACCGCGTGCTGCGCGTTCGGCGCGGTGAACTCGGCGAAGCCGGACCGGTCCGGGACGGCCGCGTTGTCCCCGGCCGCGTAGACGCCGTCGAGGCCCTCGACGGTCAGCTCGTCGGTCGTCTTGATCCGGCTCTTGTCGTCCAGCGGCAGGTCACTGGCCTTGACGACGGGGTGCGGCTTCACGCCGGCGGTCCAGACGAGGGTGTCGGCGTCGAACTCCTCGCCGTCGCTCAGCACGATGTGCCGCTGCTCCGCGGACTTCAGCATCGTCTTCAGCTTCACCTCGATGCCGCGGCGGCGCAGCGCCTCGGTCGTCCACCGGCCCATCTCGGGGCCGACCTCCGGCAGGATCCGGTCGGTCGCCTCGACCATCATCCAGCGCATGTCGGACGCGTCCAGGTCCGGGTAGATCTTGCACGCGTCGCGGGCCAGGTCCTCCAGCTCGGCGAGCGCCTCGATGCCGGCGAACCCGGCGCCGACGAACACGAACGTCAGGGCCCGCCGCCGCACCTCCTCGTCGCCGGGGTTGGCCGCGGCGATGTCGAGCTGGTGCAGCACGTGGTTGCGCAGGAAGATGGCCTCCTCGACGGTCTTGAAGCCGATCCCGCAGTCGGCGAGGCCCGGGACGGGCAGCGTGCGGGAGATCGAGCCGAGCGCCACCACGAGCAGGTCGTAGCCGATCGTCCGCTCCGGCACCCCGGCGGTCCGCGTGCCGGCCGGGCGGAGGGTCACGCTGCGCGAGGCGTGATCGATCTTCGTGACGTAGCCCGTGACGATCCGGCAGCGCGGCAGGACGCGGCGCAGCGGCGCGACGACGTGCCTCGGCTCCAGGTTCCCGGCCGCCGCCTCCGGCAGGAACGGCTGGTAGGTCATGTAGGACTGGGGGTCGATGACGGTGACGGCGATCTCGCCGCGCCGCAGCTCGCCGCGCAGCCGCTTCTGCAGCCGCAGGGCCGTGTACATGCCGACGTAGCCGCCGCCGACGATCACGATGTGCTTGCGCTCGGAAGGCATAACGGGACCGATACCCGCATACGCCAATGGATCACGCCGAACGCGTCACAGCGGAAAGATCGTCCAACGGCGCGAACTTCCCCGGACGGCCCGGCATCTCACCGTACGTACCCACCAGAGAGAGGACGGACCGGGACAGGGCCGGACGGGGGCGCCAAGCGACCTCGGCGATGACCGGGAACAGGGGCCGGCCATCACCCACCAGAGGCCCGCTTGGCCAAGGCCCTGCCCCACCGTCGACGACTCCCGCCACCGCGAAGGGGATGCGCGAGCATGCAACGAATCATCTGGGGAACTCTGGCCGCCGCCGCACTGGCCGCTGCCCTCACCGGATGCGACGCCAGTTTCAGCGCCAGCCCCAGCTCGTCCACCGAGAACGCCGGATCGTCACACAGTAGCGCACCCGCGGGGGGAAGCGGGACCTCGACGACGTCCGGAAGCGGCACCGGAGCGCGCCCGCACGGCGCCTCCGGGACGCGGCACTGCACGACCTCCGACCTCCACGCCTCCGCGTACGCCAACGGCGACCCGGGCGCGGGGCAGCGGTACGGAACGCTCCAGCTGACCAACAACTCCGGGACGGCCTGCACGACCGGCGGCTGGTCGGGGCTCGGCCTCGTCAACGCGAGCGGCGCGCTGCCGACGAAGGTCGTCCGCGAGGGCACCGCCCGCACGATCACGATCCCGGCCGGCGCGTCCGCCTACGAGCAGCTGCACTGGGGTGTCATCCCCGGCGACGGCGACGACCAGGGCGCCCAGTGCCAGCCCACCGCCAGGGCGCTGCACATCATCCCGCCGAACCAGACGACGCACCTCAGCGTGAACTGGATCGGCGGCCCGGTCTGCCAGCAGGGCCAGATCCGCCTCACGCCGATCAAGCTCGGCAAAATGTGACCCGCCGCCGCCCGGACACGGCGCTGGTAGGCGCTAGTCGTAGTCGCGGGCGCGTACGAAGACCGCGTCGAGCATGTCCTCGGTGACCCGGCCGGTGAAGGTGTTCTGCTGGCTCGGGTGGTAGCAGCCGAGCAGCAGCACCGGATCCCGGCGGGCCGCCGACGGCGGCGGCGCCAGCTCGACCTCCGCGCCGTGCCCGAACTTCGGGCGCGGCCGCGGCACGTCGTACCCCGCCTGCTTCAGCGCGGGCCACACGCCCTGCCAGGCGAACCCGCCCAGGCACACGATGCAGCGGACGCTCCGCGCGACGTCCTCGACCTCGCGCGCCAGCCATGGCAGGCACGTCGTGCGCTCCAGCGGCGTCGGCTTGTTGTCGGGCGGCGCGCACCGCACGGTCGCGGCCATCCGCGCGCCGATCAGCCGCTGCCCGTCGCCCGCGTGCACGCTCGTGGCCTGCGCCGCCAGCCCCACCCGGTGCAGCGACGCGAACAGCCAGTCGCCCGACCGGTCGCCGGTGAAGATCCGCCCGGTGCGGTTGCCGCCGTGCGCCGCCGGCGCCAGCCCGACGATGAGGACGCGCGGCTCCGGGTCGCCCCAGCCGGGGATCGGCCGCCCCCAGTACTCCTCGGCGGCGAACGCGCGGCGCCGCTCCACCGCGACCTTCTCCCGCCACGCCACCAGCCGGTCGCACGCCCGGCAGACCGACTGCCGCGCGCACAGCTCCGCGAGGTCCGGCGCGCCGGCGGCGAGCTCGATCACCTCGCCGGCGCCGTGCGCGACGGGCGTGTCCGGGGCGGCGGGGTCATCGGGCCATCCCGTCCCAGGTGGCACGTAGGGCGCGCGCGCATCGGTCATGCCGTCGATCCTCGCACGCCCCGGCGACGGCCCTCGGTACGATGCGGTTCCGCCGGTCGGGGGCGCGGGGCGTCCGGCGTTGCGCCATTGCCGAGCGGAGGCATGCCTTGTCGCAACCGGGCTGGTATCCCGACCCCTACGGAACCGGCAGCCTGCGCTGGTGGGACGGCCGGACCTGGACCGACCGGCTCAACCCCGAGCCCGACCGGCCGCCGCGTCCTCGCACGTCAGAGCAGGGGTACCGGCAGCAGCCCGACCCGTACGCCGGGTACGGGGGGCAGCCCTCGTGGGGCGGGCCGCCCGCCCTGCAGGGCGTCGCGGCCACCGTGCACGGGGTGCGCCTGGAGGCCGACGAGCGGGGCGTCGCCTACGGGCAGGCGGCGCTGGCGTGGCCGCACGTCGAGTGGGTCGCCTACTGGGCCGCGCAGATCGCGGCCGGATCCGGCCAGGCGCCCGGCACCCGGTGGATCTTCCAGGCCGGCCGCTACCCGTTCTACGGCGGCCCGCGCGTCGAGGTCGTCATCGAGGCGGGCGGGACGGTCGAGCCGGAGACGGTCTGGGGGCGACTGATCCAGTTATGCCAGGCCTGCGCGGAGCCGCGGCTGGTCGCCGAGCTGGCCGGGCATGTGCGGGCCGGCGAGTCGGTGGACGTGGCGCAGGGCCTCACCGTGCATCCGGGCGGCGTGCGCGGCGACCGGGTGTCGCTGAGCTGGGCGTCGATCTCCGGTGCCGTCGTCGACGGCGGCCGGGTCTGGATCCGGCAGGCCGGCAGCCCCTCGCCGGTCCTGTACGTCCCGCAGCAGAACCCGAACGCGGTGCTGATCCCCGCGCTGCTGTCCGCCCTGAAGGGCTGACCGGGGCCGGCCGGGGGCGCGGGCGTCAGACCAGCGACCAGGCGATCCCGTCAAGGATGTCGCGCTCGCTGACCACGACCGCGCCGAACCCGTACTCCCGCATGATCCGGTCCAGGATCAGCGCGCCCGCACCGATCACGTCCACCCGGCCCGGGTGCATGACGCCGATCTCGGCGCGCTCGGCCCGCGTCGCGTGCAGCAGCCGCCGGGTCACCTCGTGCACCTGCGCGGCGGTGACGCGGGACAGGTGGATCCGGGCCGAGTCGTACTCCGGCAGGTCCATCGCGATGCCGGAGACCGTCGTGACGGACCCGGCGAGCCCGACCAGCGTGCGCGCCTCGTCGACCGGGACCGTCCGGCGCACCTCGGCGAGCGCGGCGTCGACGTCGGCGACCGTGTTGGAGATCTGCTCCGGGGACGGCGGGTCGCCGTCGCGCAGATGCCGCTCGGTCATCCGGACGCAGCCGATGTCGACCGACCGGGCCGCCTCGACCGCGGAGGCGCCGAGCACGAACTCGGTGGACCCGCCGCCGATGTCGACGACCAGGTAGGGGCGGGCCGGGCGCAGCGCGGCGAGCTCGCGGGTGGCGCCGGTGAACGACAGCTCCGCCTCCTCGTCCCCGCTGATCACCTCGGGGACGACGCCGAAGATGTCGACGACGCCGCTGACGAAGTCGGCCCGGTTCGCGGCGTCGCGGGTGGCGCTGGTGGCGACCACCCGGGTCTTGATCGGATCCTCGCCGGCCTCCTCGCCGTGCCGCTCGATCAGCTCGGCGTACCCGCGCATCGCGGTGAACGTCCGCTCCAGCGCGGCGGGCGACAGCCGGCCCGTCTCGTCGACGCCCTCGCCGAGCCGGACGATCTCCATCCGCCGCTCGACGTCGGTGAGCGTGCCGCCGTCCGGCCCGGCGGCGATGTCGGCGATCAGCAGGCGGACCGAGTTGGTCCCGCAGTCGATGGCGGCGACGCGCGTCACTTGGCCTCCTCGGCGTCGGGAACGTCTTCGGGGGCGGGGCACACGCAGGGGCCGGAGCGCCACCACTCGGGCAGCGCCGCCAGCGCCTCGCGGCCGAACGGGTTGCCGCCCGGCACCGCCAGCTCGTGCGCGACCAGGGCGTGCAGGCACTTCACCCGCTCGGGCATCCCGCCCGCGCTCTGCATCCCCTCCGGCAGCGGCTCGATGCCGTCCTCGCGGGCGGCCTCGCCGCGGCGCCGCAGGTAGTCCTCGTGGGCGGCGGTGTACTCGGCCTTCAGCGCCGGGTCGCCGGCGAGCCGCGCCTGCATCTCGCGCATGGCGCCGCTGCCCTCCAGCGTGCCGATCGCCGACGCCGCCTTCGGGCAGGTCAGGTAGAACAGCGTCGGGAACGGGGTGCCGTCGGGCAGCCGCGGCGCCGTCTCCAGCACCGCCGGCAGCCCGCACGGGCAGCGGTAGGCGACCCCGCGGATGCCGCGCGGCTCGCGGCCGAGCTGCGCCGCCACCGCCGCGACGTCCCGCTCGGACGCCGGTTCAGACGCCGGCTCGCGCGCCGGGGCCGCCGCCCCGACCGTCCGGGCCGTCGCGGCGGTCCCGGTCCCGGCCCTGGGGAGCGCTCCCCCGGATGCCCCTGTGCAACGTTCGTCGATCATTCGTCCCCACCCGCGGATCCCGCGATCCGTGTCGGCCTGCCGCGCCGCCGGCCGTCCGCGCCCGGCCCCACCCGCCGGTCGCGGCCGCCCGCCGCGGAACGGGATCAGCGCGGCCTGTCGGCGGTCTCCACCGACCGCCACAACGTCTCATACCACGGCGGCCGGCTCGCCGGACCGTCGCTGCGGGCCTTGCGCCCGTCTTCCCCTCCGCCGTCCAGCACGATGTAGCACGTCACGTCCGGACGGCAGTAGTGGAGCCTTCGCGTCGCCTCACGCTCAATGTACGACTTGTCCCCCAGTTGCCGCTTGCGTTGGGCGAGTTCGTCCACCTTTTTACGTGCGGCGGCCTGCTCGCGCTGGAGATCGGAGATCTCCTTGCGCTGCGCGATGTACTCGCGCACAGGGTAGGCGAGGCTCAGCGCGATCGCGCACATCACCACCGCGAGGATCGCGGCGCGGCCGGTCAGCGCCGGGCTGGTGCGGCACGCGCCGTCCCCCGGGGAGTCCTCTCCCCGGGGGTCGTCCCGCTCGTCCCGGGACATCGGCCCGTCAGGCGCCCTGCGCGGCGAAGCGCGGGAACGCGGCGGCGCCGGCGTAGCGGGCCGCGTCGTCCAGCAGCTCCTCGATGCGCAGCAGCTGGTTGTACTTGGCGACGCGGTCGCTGCGGGCCGGGGCGCCGGTCTTGATCTGGCCGCAGTTGGTCGCGACGGCGAGGTCGGCGATCGTGGTGTCCTCGGTCTCGCCGGACCGGTGGCTCATCATGCAGCGGTAGCCGCTGGTCTGCGCGAGCGACACCGCGTCGAGCGTCTCGCTGAGCGTGCCGATCTGGTTGACCTTGACCAGCAGCGCGTTCGCGGCGCCGGCCTCGATGCCGCGGCCGAGCCGCTCGGGGTTGGTGACGAACAGGTCGTCGCCGACGATCTGGACGCGGTCGCCGACGGCGGCGGTGAGGCCCTCCCAGCCCGTCCAGTCCTCCTCGTCGAGCGGGTCCTCGATGGAGACGAGCGGGTAGTTGCCGAGCAGCTCGCCGTAGTAGGCGGCCATGTCGTCGGACGAGCGCTTGGTGCCCTCGAAGGCGTACTGGCCGTCGGCGTGGAACTCGCTGGCGGCGACGTCGAGGGCGAGCGCGATGTCGCGGCCGGGGGTGAAGCCGGCCTTGCCGATCGCCTCGACGATCAGGTCGAGCGCGTCGCGGTTGCTCGGCAGGTCGGGCGCGAAGCCGCCCTCGTCGCCGAGGCCGGTGTTCAGCCCGCGCGACTTCAGCACCGACTTCAGCGCGTGGTAGGTCTCGGCGCCCCAGCGCAGCGCCTCGGCGAAGGTCGCCGCGCCGATCGGCGCGATCATGAACTCCTGGACGTCGACGTTGCTGTCGGCGTGCGCGCCGCCGTTCAGGATGTTCATCATCGGGACGGGCAGCAGGTGCGCGTTCGGGCCGCCGACGTAGCGGAACAGCGGCAGCCCGGCGGAGTCGGCGGCGGCCTTGGCGACGGCGAGACTGACGCCGAGGATCGCGTTGGCGCCGAGCTCGGACTTGGCCGGCGTGCCGTCCAGGTCGATGAGCAGCTGGTCGATCAGACGCTGGTCGGAGGCGGGGTAGCCGACGAGCTTCTCGTCGATGGTCTCGTTGACGGCCTTGACGGCCTTGCGGACGCCCTTGCCGCCGTACCGCTCGTCCTTGTCGCGCAGCTCGACGGCCTCGAACTGCCCGGTGGAGGCGCCGCTCGGGACGGCGGCGCGGGCCTCGGTCCCGTCGGCGAGCAGTACCTCGACCTCGACGGTCGGATTGCCGCGGGAGTCAAGGATCTCCCGGGCGAGTACGGCCTCGATGGACGACACGGGCAACCCCCTGGTGGTACGGGACAGATGGTGCGGTCACCGAGCCTATCCCGCGCGCCCCCCGGGCCGCCCAACTGGCTCGCCGTTCGGCGGCGGCCGCCGTTACACGACCGTGCCGCGCAAGCGACTTGACGGAATCATTGCCGACCTTATCTACTAAGCACGTCAAACACACATGATAAGTAGGGATAAGTGACAATGCATCGCAGACTCCGATGGCGCGCGGCGGCCGCGGCACTGATCGTCCTGGCCGGCGCGGGGACGCTCGGTGCCTGCGGCGACGATGGCGGCGACGGGAAGTCCGGTGCGGACGCCCAGCTCAGGCTCGGGTACTTCCCGAACATCACGCACGCCACCGCGCTCGTCGGCGTCGAGAAGGGGATCTTCGCCAAGCACCTCGGCAAGGCGCCGAAGACCGCGACCTTCAACGCCGGGCCCGCCGCCGTCGAGGCGCTGTTCTCCGGCGCGCTCGACGCGACCTTCGTCGGCCCGAACCCGTCCATCAACGCCTGGGCGCAGTCCCACGGCAAGGCGGTGCACATCATCTCCGGCGCGGCGTCCGGCGGCGTCTCGCTGATCGTCAAGCCGGGGATCAAGAGCGCCCAGGACCTCAAGGGCAAGAAGATCGCCACCCCGCAGCTCGGCAACACCCAGGACGTCGCCGTCCGCTACTGGCTCAAGCAGCAGGGCCTCACCGCGAACAAGGACGGCAGCGGCGACGTCAAGATCGTCCCGCAGGAGAACGCGCAGACCCTGCAGACCTTCCAGCAGGGCACCATCGACGGCGCCTGGGTCCCCGAGCCCTACGCCTCCCGGCTGATCCTCGAGGACAAGGGCGTCAAGCTGCTGGACGAGGCGTCGCTGTGGCCCGGCGGCAAGTTCGTCATCACCAACCTGATCGTCAGCCAGGAGTTCGAGAAGAAGCACCCGGACGAGGTGAAGAAGCTCCTGGAGGGCGTCGTCGAGGCCACCGACTACATCAACCAGAACAAGGCCGACGCCGAGAAGGTCACCAACGACGCGCTCACCAAGCTGAGCGGCAAGCCGCTCAAGCAGGACGTCCTGGACTCCGCGTTCAAGTCGATCACCTTCACCGTCGACCCGGTCGCCTCCTCGCTGACCGCGGGCGCCCAGCACGCCGAGCAGATCGGGCTGCTGCAGAAGACGGACCTGAACGGGATCTACAGCCTCGGCCCCCTCAACGACGTGCTCAAGGCGAGCGGGAAGGCACAGGTCAGCGACAAATGACAGAGGCCGTTACGGCCGCCCCGAGCCGGACCGCGGCAGCGGTCCGGCTCCGTGGCGTCTCCAAGGCGTTCGGATCCGGCAAGACCAGGCTGCTCGCGCTCGACCAGGTGTCGCTGGACGTCGCGCCCGGCGAGTTCGTCTGCCTGCTCGGCGCGTCCGGATGCGGCAAGAGCACGCTGCTGAACCTCGTCGCCGGGCTCGACAAGGTCAGCGCCGGGACGATCGACACCGAGGACGCGCGGGTCGCGCTGATGTTCCAGGAGCCCGCGCTGTTCCCGTGGCTGACCGTCACCGCGAACATCGAGCTGGCGCTGAAGATGCGCGGCGTCCCCCGCGCCGGGCGGCGGCCCCGCGCCGCCGAGCTGCTCGACTCGGTGCACCTCGGCGGGTTCGCGCGCAAGCGCCCGCACCAGCTGTCCGGCGGCATGCGCCAGCGCGTCGCGCTCGCCCGCGCCCTGGCCCTCACCGAGGACGACACCGACGGCGGGCAGGGCACCGTGCTGCTGATGGACGAGCCGTTCGGCGCCCTCGACGCGATGACCCGCGACCTGCTGCACGACGAGATCGAGCGGATCTGGCGGCAGCGCGCCCTGTCGGTGCTGTTCGTCACGCACAACGTCCGCGAGGCCGTCCGGCTCGGCGACCGGGTGGTGCTGCTCAGCAGCCGGCCGGGGCGGGTCGTCGAGGAGTTCCCCGTCCCGATGGACCGGCCGCGCCGGATCGACTCCACCGAGGTGGCCTCGCTCGCCGCCGCCATCACCGATCGGCTGCGCGAGGAGGTCGGACGCCATGGCGCATGACACGACCAGCAGGAACGACGCCCCGCCGCCCGACACCGCGCCCGGCACCGCCGCGGACACCGCCGCGGGCGAGGCGCCGGCGGCCGACCGGCTGAACCGCGAGCTCGCCGGCCTCGACGCGCTGGAGCTCGGCGGCGGCACCGGCCGGCGGCTGGCGCAGCGGACCTGGTCCGCCGCCTGGCCGATGCTCGCCGCCGTCGTGATCGCGCTGCTGGCCTGGCAGGCGGTCGTGTGGAGCGGCTGGAAGGAGCCGTGGGTGCTGCCCGGCCCCCGCGACACCTTCCCGGTGCTGTGGGACCAGGTCACCTCGTCGCGGTTCTGGAAGGCCGTCGCGCTGACGATGCGGCGCGCGATCATCGGGTTCGCGCTGTCGATCGCGGTCGGCGTCGTCATCGGCGGGCTCGTGTCGCAGTTCCGGGTGCTGCGCCGCGCGTTCGGCTCGCTGATCACCGGGCTGCAGACGATGCCGTCGATCGCCTGGTTCCCGCTCGCCATCCTGCTGTTCAAGCTGAGCGAGAGCGCGATCCTGTTCGTGGTGGTGCTCGGCGCGGCGCCGTCCATCGCCAACGGGCTGATCGCGGGCGTCGACTACACCCCGCCGATCCTGCTGCGCGCCGGGAAGGTGATGGGGCTGCGCGGGCTCCTGCTGTACCGGCACCTGGTGCTGCCCGCGTCGCTGCCGTCGTTCATCGCGGGGCTCAAGCAGGGCTGGGCGTTCGCCTGGCGCAGCCTGATGGCCGGCGAGCTGCTGGTGATCATCGGCAGCACCACCTCGCTGGGCGTGCTGCTGTCGCAGGCCCGCGAGTTCAACAACACCGCCGACATGATCTCCTACATGATCGTCATCCTGGTGATCGGGATCGTCATCGACCAGCTGTTCGGGGTGCTGGACCGGGCCGTCCGCCGCCGCTGGGGGCTGGAGGACTGACGGGCAGGGGGCTGGCGGGGCGACCGATCTTTTACCCGCCGCCCACGGTCGCGTTTGCCCTGCTCAGGTAAGAAACACCGGGTATCGGCAACATACCCGGGAGGTCGTCATCGGTGTTCGGCTCCGCCGTGCCGCAGCGGTCCTGACCCGCTGGGTGTGGCGGGTCGCGCTGCACGGCTCGCGGGTCCGGTTCCGGGTGACGGTGACGGCGGCGCTCGCGGCGTTCCTGCTGTCCACCGTCCTGTACCTGATCTTCGCGGTGCTGATCAGGCAGGACGTGAAGGGCGACCTCGGCGAGGAGCTGTCCCGCGAGGGCCGGCGCATCTCCACGCTGATCCACGCCGGCGCGCTGCCGGTCCCGCGCATCTACCCGGTGGACGACACGCTCGCGCAGGTCGTCGACGGCCGGCACCGCGTCGTCGCGGCGAGCAGCGGGATGCAGGGCCGCCCGCCGCTGGCGTTCCCGCGCCCCCCGCCGGGCGACGACAGCCGCACCGGCCGCAGCTGCGCCGTCGACGCGCCCGGCGGGCCGTGCTTCCAGATCGTCGAGTACCGGGTGGGCCTCCCCGGGCCCGGCGAGCAGTTCGTCTACACGCTCGCGCCCGAGCCCGGCCTGTTCCCGCGGCCGCTGCTCGCGGCGCTGCTGGCGGTCGGCATCCCCGCCGTCACCGGGCTCGCCGGGTACGGGACGTGGCTGTCGGCGAGCCAGGCGCTGCGCTCGGTCGAGGCGATCCGCCGGGAGCTGGACGAGATCACCGCCACCGACATCCAGCGCCGCGTCCCCGTCCCGGGCCGGCGCGACGAGATCGCGGTGCTCGCCGACAGCATCAACGCCACCCTGGACCGGCTGGAGGAGGCGGTGGCCCGGCAGCGCGCGTTCGTCGTCGACGTCTCGCACGAGCTGCGCAGCCCCCTCGCCGGGCTCCGGATGGAGCTGGAGTTGGCGCTCGCCGACCCCGACGCCACCGACCTGCCCGACACGCTGCGCGCCCTGCTCAACAACACCGACCGGCTGGGGGCCGTCGTCGACGACCTGCTCGCGCTGGCCCGGCTGGAGGCCGACCGCAACTTCCCGCGCGAGGCCGTGGACCTGACCGAGCTGGCCGACCAGGAGGTGCTGCGCCGCCCCCGGCGCGCCCGGGTCACCGTCCTGTCGGAGGGCCCGGTGACGGTGGCCGGGGGGCGCTCCGAGCTGGCCCGGCTGCTCACCAACCTGATCGACAACGCCGACCGGCACGCGCGAGCCGCGGTCACCGTGATCGTCGGCGCCGAGGAGCCGGCGACCGCCGTCGTGGAGGTGATCGACGACGGCCTCGGCATCCACCCGGAGGACCGCGAGCGGGTCTTCGAGCGCTTCACCCGGCTCACCGAGGGCCGGCACCGCGACGCCGGCGGCACCGGCCTCGGCCTCGCCATCTCCCGCGACATCGCCGCCGCGCACGGCGGCTCGCTGGTCCTCGCCGACCGCCGCGCCGACGACGAGGGCGCCCGTTTCGTCCTGCGCCTGCCCAGGAAGGGCTCCGCCGGAACCCCCAGCCTCGGCCGGTAGGCGGACCGGGTCCCGCCGCGCATATTGGCCGCAGCCCGGGCGGCTACCCCTCGCCCAGTTCGTCGCGGAGGCGGTGGCGCTCGTTCTCCAGCGCCTCGATCTGCCCGCCGAGCTCCTCGCGGGCGGCGAGGTTCTGGCCGGCGTCGACGAAGTCGGTGGCGTCCGCCGACGGGGCCGGCAGCTCGGAGCGCAGCCGGGAGATGTTCGCGTCGAGGTCGCGGATGCGTGCGCGCTTCTCGTCGTCGTTCATGTGGATCTCCTAACGGGGGTTCTGTTCCGGGCTGCATGCCCGCCTGGCGCCCGCGATCACCTCAGATCCGGATCACCGTCTTGCCGCGCGCCCCGCCCGCGCGGTTGTCGGCGAGCGCGTCGCCCGCCGCCTCGAGGGGCACCTCGCGCTCGACCGTCACCCGCAGCTCGCCCGCGTCGATGAGGTCGGACAGCCGGTCCAGCAGCTCGGCGGACGGCGCGCCGACGTGGTTGACGCCGCGGTGCCCCTGCGCCTCCATGACGTCGGGGTTCACCGACCACGTCGTGCTGACGTAGGTGCCGCCGGGCCGCAGGAGCTGCGCGAGGCGCTCGGTGCCCTGCGTGTCGCTGGCCACGTCGAGGATCGCGTCGATGCCGTCGTCGTGGACGCGGAGCACCTGGTCGTTCAGGTCGCCGGCGGAGTGGTCGACGGTCTCGTCCGCGCCGAGGCGGCGGATCGTGCCCGCCATGTCGTCGCGGGCCGTGGCGATCACCTTCGCGCCGGTGAGCGCGGCGAGCTGCACCAGCGCCTGGCCGACCCCGCCGGTCGCGCCGACGACCAGGACGGTCTGCCCGCCGTCGAGCTCCGCCTCGTCCACCATCGCCATGGCGGTGCCGCAGGCCGTCGGCACCGCCGCGGCCTGCGTGTAGATCATCCCGGCGGGCATCCGGGCGACCGGGCCGTCCTCACGGACCGGCACGTACTCGGCGTAGCTGCCGATACCGCGCTCGACGTCGCGGAACAGCCCGTACACCTGCTCGCCCCGCCCCATCCGGGTGACGCCCGGGCCGACGGCCTCGACGACGCCCGCGCCGTCCTGGCCGAGGATCAGCGGGAAGCGCGCCTCCACCGCGTCCTTCAGCATCCCGTCGGCGATCTTCCAGTCGACCGGGTTGAGCCCCGCCGCGATCATCTTGACGAGGATCTCGCCGGGGCCGGGCTCCGGCCGCGGCAGGTGCGTGGGCGCCGGCGTGGCGCCGTACTCGGACACGGCGATGGCTCGCATGACGATCGTCCCCCCGATGGACTGCGTACTGGGATCACCCCGTCGATGATCTACCCCCGTACCGGATGATCACACAGGTACGCAGGTCAGCCCGGGATTCCGCGGCGCGGGCCGCCGGCCTCGTCGCGGCGCTTCGGACCTCCCGCGCCCTTGCTCGGGCGCAGCGTGACCGTGCCGCCGGGCCGCGCCGACGACGGGGAGACCTCCGCGACCGTCCCCTTCGGGTAGTCGGACTTCACCGCGCCGCCGATCCGCACCTCGAACCCGGCGCCGCGCAGCTTCGCGGCGGCGTCCTCGACCTTCATCCCGCGCACGTCGGGCAGCTTGGCGCTCTCCTCGCCCGACCCCTTGCTGAAGAAGCGCGACGGCGGCCGGACGAACGGCGACGCGGGCGTCCCGGCGAGCGCGCCGACCATGCTCCGGTGCCAGATCGGCGCGGGGATCGTCGCGCCGTAGACGGGGCCGTAGCAGCGGCCGTCCATGCACAGGTCCGTCATGGGGTGCTTGTAGCCGCCGCGCGGGTCGCCGACCCACACCGCGGACGCCAGGTCCGGGGTGTACCCGGCGAACCAGGCGGCGGAGAAGTCGTCGACCGTGCCGGTCTTGCCGGCGGCGGGCCGTCCGATGCCCTGCCCGGCGGCGGTGCCCTTGGTGAGCACGCCGCTCAGCACGTAGTTGACGGCGTCGGCGGTCTCCTTGCCGATGGCCTGCCCGCAGTGCGCGCTCGGCACCTTCAGGCGGTGCCCGGCCGCGTCGGTGATCTGCGTGATCGCGATCGGCGAGCAGTACCGGCCGCGCGCCCCGAACGCCGCGTAGGCGGCGGCGAGCCGGACCGGCGACACCTGGTTGATGCCGAGCGTGAACGACGGGTACTGCTGCAGCGGCGCGCCGGTCGCCTGCCTCATGCCGAGCTTCTCGGCCATCTTGACCGTCGGGCAGAGCCCGACCTTCTTCTCCAGCGCGAGGAAGAAGGTGTTCACCGAGTGCTGGGTGCCGGTGACGATGCTGAACGGCTTGCCGCCCTCGCCGTCGCCCGCGTTGTGCAGCGAGGCGCTCGGGTCGCCGACGCGGCGGCCCTTGCAGTCGCGGTAGCCGACCGGCGTGAACTCCTTCGGCGCCATCAGCCGGGTGCCGAACGGCAGGCCCTGGTCGAGGGCCGCGGCCAGCGTGAACGCCTTGAACGTCGACCCGGCCTGCATCCCGATGCTGGAGCCGTGGTCGGCGTCCGCGGCGAAGTTGATCCAGGTCTTGCCGCGCACCTTGTCCGAGCCGAGCCTGCGGTCGACGACCATCGCCTTGATCCGGCCCGTGCCCGGCTCCACCATCGCCTCGGCGGCCGCCTTGTGCGCCGAGTTCTTCGCCGGGACGGCGGCGTCGACGGCGCGCTGCGCGGCCTTCTGCGCCCGCCGGTCCAGCGTGGTGCGGATGGTGAGGCCGCCGCGCTTCAGCAGCCTCTCCCGGGTCGCGGGCGTCGCGCCGAACACCGGGTTCGCGAGGATCTCCCGCTGGACGTAGTCGCAGAAGAACGGCGCCGAGCTCGTCACGCAGCCGCTCTTGACGTCCTGGACCTTCAGCCGCACCGGCTGCCGCTCGGTGGCCGCCGCGGTGGCCCGCGTGATGTAGCCGAGGTCGGCCATCCGCTCCAGGACGGTGTCGCGGCGCTCGCGGGCCGCCTCCGGATGCCGCGTCGGGTCGTAGGCGTACGGGTACCGGACGACCCCGGCGAGCAGCGCCGCCTCGGCGAGGTCCAGCTGCGAGGCGTGCTTGGAGAAGTACCGCCGGGACGCCGCCTCGATCCCGTAGGCGCCCGCGCCGTAGTAGGCGATGTTGAGGTAGCGGCGCAGGATCTCGTCCTTGGAGTAGCGCTGCTCCACCGCCACCGCGTACCGCAGCTCGCGGATCTTGCGGGCCGCGGAGATCTCCTTCGCGGCGTTGCGCTCGGCCGCCGAGTCGGCCTGGGTGAGCAGCAGGTTCTTCACGTACTGCTGGGTGATGCCGGACCCGCCCTGGGTGACCTCGCCGTTGCCGAGGTCGCTGACGAGCGCGCGCAGCGTGCCCTGCGCGTCGATCGCGCCGTGCTCGTAGAAGCGGCTGTCCTCGATCGCCACGACCGCCTTGCGGGCGATCGGCGCGATCGCGTCGAGCGGGACGTCCACCCGGTTCTGGTAGAAGAACGTCGCGAGCGTGGAACCGTCCGCGGCGAGGATCCGGGACCGCTGCGGCACGCCGGAGGTGTCCAGGTCGGCGGGGGCGCTGTCGAACCAGCGCGCCGAGTCGCGCGCGTTGACCCCGGCGGTGCAGGCCGTCGGCAGCACCAGCAGCGCGATGAGCAGCCCGGCGACCCCGCCGAGCAGGCCGAGCCCGCGCAGCGCGCGGAGCTTCTCGGCGCGGGTGGTGGAGGCGGTCAGCAGCCGGCGGCGACGGCGCACCGGTGACCGGTTCCCGTTCCCGTTCCCGCCGCCGTCTCCGGCCCCGTTCGGCACGCGCTCACTGTAGACGGGCGACTTCCGGCGGACCACCCCATCGGGGATCTTCCGCCCGGGATCCGCCGGATCAGCCGTGCCCCGGCCGCCGTTCCCACGCTCTGACACGATCGCGGAATACCCGGGAAACGGCCCGCAACTCCGCCTCGGCGTCCAGACCGCGGCCGGCGGCCTCCCGAACCAGGTCGAACAGCCGTATTCCCAGGTCATCGCCGGTGTCGTCGGCGGTCGGGAGCAGCTCGTCCGGGGCGTTCATGCGGCCCGCGCGGCGCTGCAGCTGCGCCGCGAGGCTCAGCGCCGGCTGGCCCATCGGGACGCCGTCCAGCGCCGAGGCGTCCGCGCCGCTCTTCGCCGCCCGCTCCGCCGCCTTGATCTGCTCCCAGTTCGCGTTGACCTCGTCGGCGCCGGACACCGCCACGTCCGCGAACACGTGCGGATGCCGCCGGACGAGCTTGTCGACGATCCCGGCGGCGACGTCGTCGATGGTGAACGCGGTGTCGTCGGTGCGCTCGGACGCCACCGCCGAGTGGAACGCCACCTGCATCAGCACGTCACCGAGTTCCTCGCGCAGCGCGCCGTAGTCGCCGTTCTCGACGGTGTCGAGCACCTCGTAGGACTCTTCCAGCAGGTACGGGACGAGCGTCTCGTGCGTCTGCTCACGGTCCCACGGGCAGTCGGCCCGCAGCCGCTCCATCACCGCGACCAGGTCGAGCAGCCGCGCGCCCGGCAGGTCGTAGGAGCCGTGCAGCACCTCGACGTCCAGCGGGTCGTTCACCACGAGGGCGCCGACCGCGCGCATCAGGTCCTCGTCGCCCTCGGGCGCCGCGATCCACACGACCCGCGCCTCCCGCGCGGCGGCGACCAGGGCGGCCGGGTCCGGGACGGCGGTCTCCTCGGCGGACACCCCGGCGTCGCGCAGGTACGGCAGCAGCGGATGGCCGGGCCGCGCGAGCACCCGTCCCGCCGACCGCAGCGCGTCCCACGCCTTCCAGGTCAGCAGCCCGGGCGCCACCCGATGCGTCGTCGCCAGCAGCGTCAACCCCATGAACGCACCCCCCGGTTCGCTCCGCTCATTTTTCGGCGGTGCCCGTTTCGGCCGTCGACAGCTCGTACACGACCGGCCCGATGTCGACCTTGGCCGCGTCGTACCGGCCGAACCGCGGGTTGATCTTGATGTGCATGTCGCGCGCCGCCTGCTGGAACTTCAGCCCCCACTGCTGCGCGGCCTGCACGGTCAGCGGGCTGCGCGCGTTGCTCAGGTCGGCGCCGAACCGCTGCATCACCGCGGTCTGCGTGGCGATGAAACGCGCCAGGTCGCGGGCCCGCGACCGCGGCAGGCCGCTGGCCAGGGTGATCGAGCCGGCGCCGCCCCGCTGGTCCATGAGCGCCGCGGTCTGGGCGGTCAGCCCGTCCGGCACCGGCACGCCCGCGTCGCGGGCGACCCGGTCGGCGACGCGGAAGTTCACCAGCAGGCTCAGCGCGCCCTCCATGTCCGTCTCGGACTCCTCGTCGGCGAGCCCCGGCGCGAGACCGGTGGAGTTCGCCCGGATCTGGTTGGCGACCGGGTCGTCCTCGAACTGGCCGCGCCAGTCCCGGACGGTCTGGTCGAGGGAGGTGACGGTGATGCGGTCGCCGCCGACGAGGGCGGCGGTGCCGACGCGGGTCTGGCCGCCGCAGCCGGCCAGCGCGCCGGCCGCCACCACAGCGGCCACCACGACCTTCACGGACTTACCGGGCACGGAATCCTCGTCTCGTCGTTCGTCGCTGTGCGTCGTCCGGCGCGTCGGGACGGCCCTGGCCCCTGATCACCGGCGATCCGAAGCAGCCTATCCCCGGCCGGCGGACGACGCGGGCGAGGCCTCCAGGAACAGCGCCTCGACCAGGTCCGTCGCCCACTTCAGCAGGTCCTGGTCGCGCAGCGGCCGGCCGCCGAGCGGCGCCGTCTTCGGCGCGGGCACCAGCAGCGTGTCGCTGGCGGCCTTGAGGATGCTCTTCGGGTAGAGCCGCTGCAGCCGGACCTGCTTGGAGTCGGGCAGGTCCACCGGCATGAACTTGATGTGGTTGCCCTGCACGGTGACGTCGGTGAGCCCCGCCTTGCGGGCCTTCGCGCGGAACCGGGCGACCTCCAGCAGGTTCAGCACCGGGACGGGCAGCGGCCCGAACCGGTCCTTCAGCTCGTCGTGCACGGCGCCGATCTCGTCCTCGGACGTGATCGCCGCGATCCGCCGGTAGGCGTCCAGCCGGAGCCGCTCGCCCGGCACGTACTCGTGCGGCAGGTGCGCGTCGACGGGCAGCTCGACCTTGGTCTCGACGGCCTCGGGCTCGGCGCCGCCCTCCTTCAGGTCCCGGACGGCCTCCCCGACCATCCGGACGTACAGGTCGAACCCGACGCCCGCGACGTGCCCGGACTGCTCCGCGCCGAGGATGTTGCCCGCGCCGCGGATCTCCAGGTCCTTCATCGCGACGTACATGCCGGCGCCGACCTCGGTGTGCTGCGCCAGCGTCGCGAGCCGCTCGTGCGCGGTCTCGGTCAGCGGCTGCTCCGGCTGGTACAGGAAGTAGGCGTACGCGCGCTCGCGGCCGCGGCCGACGCGCCCGCGCAGCTGGTGCAGCTGCGACAGGCCGTACATGTCGGCGCGGTCGACGATCAGCGTGTTGGCGTTCGGGACGTCCAGCCCCGACTCCACGATCGTCGTGGCGACGAGCACGTCGTAGTTCTTCTCCCAGAAGTCGACCATGACCTTCTCGAGCTCGTGCTCGTTCATCTGGCCGTGCGCGATCGCGACCCGCGCCTCCGGGACGAGCTGCGCCAGGTTCGCCGCGACCTTGTTGATCGACCGCACCCGGTTGTGCACGAAGAACACCTGGCCCTCGCGCAGCAGCTCGCGGCGGATCGCGGCGGCGATCTGCTTCTCCTCGTACGGGCCGACGAACGTCAGCACCGGGTGCCGCTCCTCCGGCGGCGTCAGGATCGTCGACATCTCCCGGATGCCGGTGAGGCCCATCTCCAGCGTCCGCGGGATCGGCGTCGCCGACATGGCGAGGACGTCGACCTGGGTGCGCAGCCGCTTCAGCTCCTCCTTGTGCTCGACGCCGAACCGCTGCTCCTCGTCGATGATCACCAGGCCGAGCTTCCTGAACTTCGTCTGCGCCGACAGGATGCGGTGCGTGCCGACCACCACGTCCACGGTGCCGTCGGCGAGGCCGCGCAGCGTCGCCTCGATCTCCCCGTCGGTCTGGAACCGGCTGATCGGCTTCACCACGACCGGGAACGCCGCGAACCGCTCGGCGAACGTCGACAGGTGCTGCTGGACGAGCAGCGTCGTCGGCACCAGCACCGCGACCTGCATGCCGTCCTGGACGGCCTTGAACGCGGCGCGCACCGCGATCTCGGTCTTGCCGTAGCCGACGTCGCCGCAGATCAGCCGGTCCATCGGGACGGGCTTTTCCATGTCGCCCTTGACCTCGTCGATGGCGGCGAGCTGGTCGGGCGTCTCCACGTAGGGGAAGGCGTCCTCAAGCTCGCGCTGCCACGGGGTGTCGGCGCCGAACGCGTGCCCGGGGCTCGCCATCCGCGCCGAGTACAGCCGGATCAGCTCCCCGGCGATCTGCTTGACGGCCTTGCGGGCGCGGGACTTGGCCTTCTGCCAGTCGGCGCCGCCGAGCCGGTGCAGGCTGGGCGCCTCGCCGCCGACGTAGCGGGTCAGCTCCTCCAGCTGGTCGGTCGGGACGAACAGCCGGTCGCTCTTGGCGTACTCCAGGATCAGGTACTCGCGGGTGGCGCCCTGCACCGTCCGGCTGACCATCTCCACGTACCGTCCGACGCCGTGCTGCTCGTGGACGACGTAGTCGCCGGGCTTGAGCTGCAGCGGGTCGATGCCGCCGCGCCGCCGCGACGGCATCCGGCGGACGTCCTTGGTGGACGACTTCTGCCCGGACAGGTCGGTCTCGGTCAGCACCGCGAGCTTGACCGGCTCCCAGGTGAAGCCGTTCTCCAGCAGCCCGGTGGTGACGGTGACGACGGACGGCTCGGGCGGCGCGGCGACGTCGGCGAGCCGCGCGCCGATGCCCTCCTCGCCGACGAGCTGGACGAGGCGTTCGGCGGGCCCGTGCCCGGCGGTGACCATGACGACGCGCCAGCCGGCGTCGATCCAGCCCTTGAGGTCGCCGACGACGCGGGTGGTGTCGCCGCGGTACGCCTCGGCGGCGTGCACGCCGAGGTTCAGCGCGTCGCCCTCCGGGTTCAGGGCGGTGACGCTCCAGCGCGGCAGGCCCAGCTCGGTGCTGTGCCGCCGGACCTCCTCCAGCGACCGGAAGGCGGCGGCGCCGAGGTCGATGGGGGCCTCGCCGCCCGCGGCGGCGTTCACCCAGCTGGCCTCGAGGAACTCCTGGCTGGTGCGGACGAGCTCGACCGAGCGGGTGCGGATCCGCTCCGGCTCGCACACCAGCAGCGCCGATCCCTCGGGCAGCAGGTCGGTGAGCAGCTCCATGCTGTCGGCGAGGACGGGCGAGAACGCCTCCATGCCCTCGACGGTGTCGCCGTCGGCGATCCGGCCGAGGATGTCCTCCAGCGCGGGGTGCTCCTCGGCCAGCAGCTTCGCGCGCTCGCGGACCTTCTCCGTCAGCGGCAGCTCGCGGCACGGCGGCGCCCACAGCCCGTCCCGCGCCACTTCGAGGGACCGCTGGTCGGCGGCCTTGAAGTAGCGGATCTCCTCGACGGTGTCGCCCCAGAACTCGACCCGCAGCGGGTGCTCCTCGGTGGGCGGGAACACGTCGAGGATCCCGCCGCGCACCGCGATCTCGCCGCGCTTCTCGACCAGGTCGACGCGGTGGTACCCGGCGTCGACGAGGCGGCGGACGGCGTCGTCCATGTCGGCGTCCTCGCCGGACACCAGCCGGACCGGCTCCAGGTCGGCGAGGCCCGACACGATCGGCTGCAGGACGGCGCGGACCGGCGTGACGACGACGTCCAGCGCGCCGCCCTTGCCCGGCAGGTGCGCGCCGGCCTCCTCCTCGGTGGGGGCGTCGCCGGCGTCGGGGTGGACGAGCCGGCGCAGCACGGCGAGCCGCTGCCCGACCGTGTCCGAGCGCGGCGACAGCTTCTCGTGCGGCAGCGTCTCCCAGGCCGGGAAGTGCGCCACCCGGCCGGGGCCGATCAGGCTGGTCAGCGCGGCGGTGAGGTCTTCGGCCTCGCGGCCGGTCGCGGTCACCGCCAGCACGGCGCCGTGCCGTCCGCCGGGCCCGGCGGAGCGCGAGGCGACCGCGCGGCTCAACGCCGCGGCGAGGATCGGCCAGGTGGCGGCGGGGGCGACGACCTCGGTGTCGGTGCGCGCCCGCTTCAGCGCGCGCTCCAGCTCAGGGTCGGCGCACGCAAGGTCAACAAGTCCAGAAAGCGTCATCTTCGCCCGTAAGTTCGCATTCACCCCGAGGGGCAGGGCAGCCCGAACAACCGGAATCCGCGAGCGGACCCGGCACCGCGTACCAGACTACGCGCCCGCGCACGCCCTCGCGCTGGCGGCGCCGCCGGCGGCGCCGGTGCCCGCGGTCGCGGAGGGCGACACGACGCTTACCGAGAATGGGCAAATAGCCGACAGAGCGCAGTCGAGCGATTACGCTGCGAAACTGTGACCGATCTGCGTACGCCGCCGGTCAACGACGGCGATCTCTTCTCAGAACGCGCAAGGCAGTACGCACTGGAGAAGCCCCTGCAGCGGATCCACATCCTGGAGGCGGGCTGCGGCTGGGGCGCGGGGCTGGACCTCGGCGACCGCGAATGCCAAGTGACCGGGGTCGACCTGGAGTCCCCGGAGCTGCGCGCGCACGCCTGCGAGCGGCCCGACCTCGACGAGTGGCACCTCGGCGACCTGCGCACGGTCCCGATGCCGCCGCGCGCCTACGACATCGTCCACGCGGCCTACCTCGTCGAGCGGGTCCCGCACGCCGAGCTGGTCCTCGACCGGTTCGTCGCGGCGCTCAAGCCGGGCGGGCTGCTGCTGGTCCACCTGCGCGACCGCAACACCGCGTTCGGGTTCCTCGACCGCCACCTGCCGCGCTGGATGCACGCCTCGGGCCGGAGCCGCAAGTCCCGTCCCGGCCGGGCCGCGCGGGGCGCCCACGCCCGCGTTCCCGCCGGGGGCCCGGCGGGGAGCGCCGCGGAGACCACGGGGAAGGGCGCGGCGGAGGCCGCCGCCCCGCCGTCGGTGCGCGACGCCGCCGCGCCGCACGCGGGCGGGCAGGACGCCGCCGGACGGGAGCCGCCCGCTCCGCGGCGCCAGAGGCGGCGGGCCCCGGCGCCCGAGCCGCGCGCCGGGCGGGCCCGGCCGCAGCCGCCGCCCGCGGTCTACGACAAGGTCGCGTCCCGGCAGGGCATGCAGTGGTACTGCGTGATGCGCGGGCTGATGATCACCGAGGAGTACACCTCCCGGCAGGCCGTCGACGCGCTCGGGGCCGGAACCGGCCTCACCGGCCTGCTGTGCCGGCTGGTGGCGTCGGTGAGCCGGGGCCGCCTCACCGCAGACCACAGCGACGTCACCCTCGTCATCCGCAAGCCGGAGAACCGCTTCGCCCGGCTGATCTGACGGGGGCGGAGGTGCGGGCACCGCCGCGACCGCAGTAATTTGGCGGGAAATCGACCCTTGACCTGCATCGGCCCGGCGTGCGCGCCGGGCGGGATCGGAGACCGCGGTGACCGCCGAAGCCGGCCTTCCCGACACGCTGCGCGACCTGCCCGGGTGGGCTCCGGACGCGGTGGAGCTCGCCGACCTGGAGCTGCTGCTCGCGGGCGTGTACCGGCCGCTGACCGGGTTCCTCGGCTCCTTCGACGCCGCGATGGTGATCGCCGGAGGCCGGCTCGCCGACGGCACGCCGTGGCCGGTCCCGGTCACCCTGGCGGTGCCCGAGGAGCTGACCGCGCACGAGCGGATCGTCCTGCAGGACCCGGAGGGCGTGCCGCTGGCGGTGCTGGAGGTCGCCGAGGCCTGGCAGGACCCGACGTCCCAGGGCTGGCGCCTCGCGGGGCCGCTGGAGGCGCTCCGCTCCCCAGCGCACGGACCGTTCCACTCCCTGCGCCGCCGTCCCGACGAGCTGGACCCGGTGGACGGCCCGCTGCTGGCGGTCGCGACCCGCGAGCCGCTGCACCGCAGGCAGCTCGGGCAGATCCGGCAGGTCGCCGAGCGGCTCGGCGCGCAGGTGCTGGTGCTGCCGCTGCTGAGCGGCGAGCACGACGAGTGGCTCGTCCGGGCGCTGCTGGGCGTCCGCAAGGAGCTGCCGGACGGGACGCGGATCATCCCGGTGCCGCTGCCGCTCCGCGGCGACGCGGCCGGCCACGACGCGGACCGCGATCTGCTGCTGCGCGCGCACGTCGCCGCCGCGTACGGCGCCACGCACCTGCTCGCCGAGCAGGAGATGGAGGGCACCGCGATCCCGGTCGTGGTGCCCGAGCCGTGGGCCTACGACGCGGACGTGGAGGTCTGGCGCCCGGTCGCTCGGATCGAGCCCGACCACGTGCAGGCGGAGCTGACCGCCGAGCGGCTCGGCGAGCTGCTGGACGCGGGCGAGCCCGTGCCGGACTGGTACACCCCGCCGGCGGTCGCCGCCGAGCTGGCGCGCGCCCGGCCGCCGAAGCACTCGCGGGGCGTCACGGTGTTCTTCACGGGCCTGTCGGGCTCGGGCAAGTCCACGGTGGCGCGGGGGCTGGCGGACGCGCTGGTCGAGCGCGGCGGCCGGACGGTCACGCTGCTGGACGGGGACGTGGTGCGGCGGATGCTGTCGGCGGGCCTGACGTTCTCCAAGGCCGACCGCGACCTGAACATCCGGCGGATCGGGTTCGTCGCGGCGGAGATCACCCGGCACGGCGGGGTGGCGATCTGCGCGCCGATCGCGCCGTACGCGGCGACCCGGGCGCAGGTGCGGCGGATGGTGTCGGCGGCGGGCGACTTCATCCTGGTGCACGTGTCGACGCCGCTGGAGGAGTGCGAGCGGCGCGACCGCAAGGGCCTGTACGCCAAGGCGCGGGCGGGGCTGATCCCCGAGTTCACCGGGATCTCCGACCCTTACGAGGTGCCGGACGACGCCGATCTCACGCTGGACACCTCGGCGATGACGCCGGACGAGGCGGTGGGGCGGGTCCTGGAGCTGCTGGTCGCGGGCGGCTGGCTCCGAACCGAATAGCCCCCTTTCATCACTCTTGTCGTAGATCGTCACCCTAGTCGCGTTTGTTGGGCTACACCCGGGTTAACAGACCCGGGTGCGGTCCCGTACTGTGTTAGGCGAGTTTTCCTATATAGCAGGTAGGTCATGCCGCCGTAGGGGGTGAACGACGCGTGGACTTCGACTGGACCATGGCCCTCGGCTCGTTCCTGGTCGCCATCGTCGTCGGCCTGACGGGGATGGGCGGCGGCGCGCTCATGACCCCGATGCTCGTCACGTTCTTCGGCGTCAGCCCGCTCGCCGCCGTCTCCAGCGACCTCGTGGCGGCGGCGGTGATGAAGCCGGTCGGCAGCGCCGTCCACTACCGGCAGGGCACGATCAACATGCGGCTCGTCGGCTGGCTGTGCGCCGGCTCGGTGCCCGCCGCGTTCTGCGGCGTGCTGCTGGCCCGCGCCCTCGGCCACGGCGACGGGGTGGAGGACCTGATCAGCAAGGCGATGGGCGTCGCGCTGCTGATCGCCGCGGGCGGCCTCGCCGTCCGCGGCGTGCTCGCCCGCCGCGACCGGCACCGCCCCGGCAGTGCAAACGGCGCGGAGGGCGCGGCCCCCGAGATCCGGATCCGGCCGGTGCCGACCGTGCTGATCGGGCTCGTCGGCGGCCTGGTCGTCGGCATCACCTCGGTCGGCTCCGGCTCGCTGATCATCGTCGCGCTGCTCGCGCTGTACCCGTCACTGAAGGCCAACCAGCTCGTCGGCACCGACCTGCTGCAGGCCGTGCCGCTGGTGTTCGCCGCCGCGCTCGGGCACCTGCTGTTCGGCGACTTCCAGATGGAGGTCACCGCGGCGCTGCTGGTCGGCTCGATCCCGGGCGTCTACCTCGGCTCGAAGATCTCCTCGCGGGCCCCCGGCGGCCTCATCCGCCGCGTGCTGGCGCTGGTGCTGGTCGCGTCGGCGCTGAAGATGTTCGGCGTCGGCGCCGTCCCGATCGCGTGGACGGTCGTCGTGCTCGGCGCCGGGACGACCGCCGTCTGGCTCGCAGGGCGCCGCCGCGCGGCCCGTCCCACGGGCGCCACCCGCGCCCGCGTCCCCGCGTCAGCCGACGAGTTGGTCCCCTGACGCCGCGGTCCGGGCGGACGCCCCGGACTCCCGGACCTCCGCCTCTGGCGATGCCGCCGGCCCGCCGCCCCCGCGCGGCGGGTCGCCTTTGCGGAGCATCCGCCACAGCATCACCGCCGAGACGATCCCGCCCGCGCCCAGGCAGTACGGCGCGAGCGCGGCGTGCCCCGGGTCGGCGGCCAGCAGGCCGAGCAGCACCGCCAGGCCGCTGAGGCTCTCCACCCCGCGGATCACGAACACCGACCGGGACTGCTTGCGGGCCGTCGCCAGGCTGGCCAGCGGCAGCGTGCAGGAGAAGCACACCGAGTACAGCGCCCAGCCGCCGAGCGCCACCCGGTCCACCGTGAACGAGCCGCCGGTCACGACCGGGCCGAGCCACCCCACCAGCGCGATCCCGCCGAGGCTCATCACGAGGGCGATCCCCGACATCAGCCCGCACGCGCGCACCGCCTGCCGGGCCCGCATCGGCCGGCCGGCCTTCTGCGCCTTGGCGAAGTCGCCGAGCAGGAACCAGCCGGCCCCGTTGACGAAGGTCAGCGCGGGCGACAGCAGCAGCCGCGCCGCCTCCACCCCGGCCAGCGCCGCGGTGGACGCGAACCCGGCGATCATCACGCGGGCGAGCAGCAGCGCCGTCGGCCGGATCCCGGCCTGCACCGACCGCCACCAGGAGAACGCGAGGATCTCCCGGAACGCGGTGCCGCGCAGCGGGGCGAGCGCGTACTCCTCGCGCGGCAGCCGCACCCGGGCCAGCAGGATCGAGGCCAGCGACCCGGCGCACATGGCGGCGAGCAGCAGCTCCACCGAGGCGGCCGCGCCGGCGCCGAGCGCGCCGCCGAGCACCGCGAGCGTCGTCACCAGGTAGGTGGCGTCGTTGACGGTCAGCCGCCAGAACTCCATCCGCGCGGTGAAGATCCGCCGCCCGGTCTCCTCCAGCAGCCACAGGGCCACCGAGAGCGCGAACAGCCCGATGCCGAGCGGCCCGGCGAGGTGCATGACGGCCGCGACGCCCGCGCCCACGGCGGCGCCCGCGGCGACGGTGCCGGCGACCGACAGCAGCAGCGCGCCGCGCACCCGCGGCTCGAACCGGTCGAACACCGTGAGGGTGTCGCCGACCCAGCTGGTCTGCACCGAGGTGATCATCACGATGATCGAGAAGAGCAGCGCGTACGCGCCGTAGCCGGACGCGCCGAGCGTGCGGGCGGCCAGCGACTGCACGACCAGGCTGCCGCCCGCGGTGACGAACTGCACGGCGACCGCGCCGCCCGCGGACGCCAGCAGCCGGCCGGCCTTGCCCGCGATCCGCCCGCCCCGGCCCCGCGCGGGCGGCGCCGCGGGCGCCGGGTCGGGCAGGACGGGCAGGTCGATCGCGGTCTCGACCGTGCTCTCAGGGGTGCTGACGCTCCGTCCCGAAGCCCCCTGCGTCACCTGTCCAGGTCGTAGTGCATCAGGGACGAGTCGCCTTTTCCCTTGCCGGACCCGCTGCCCGGCTCGGCGGACTTGCCGCCCCGGCCCCTGTCGGACATGGGCTTGTCGGACACGGGCTTGTCGGCCGCGGGCTTGTCGGCGGAGGGCGCGGGTTTGTCCGCACTGGGCACCTTGCCGCCGAGCAGGTACAGCGGGTCCTCGGCGGTGCGGGTCGGGTCACCGCCGTCCGGCCACAGGTCGGCGGCTATGTCCGAGGCGGGGCGTTTGTCACCCTCCGTGGGCTTGTCCGAGCGGCCCTTGGGGGCGCCCTTGCGCGGCGGCTTGCCCGCCGCGGGCGGCGTCTTCGGCAGGGCGGACGCCCCGTTCCCGGTGGACGCACCGCTGCCGTTCGCGCCGCCGGCGACGCGGGTGCCGCGCGGCCCGGACGACGAGCGCGACGCCGACCCCGCTCCGGACGACCCGGCCCCGTTCACCCGGGACGAGCGGCCGCGCTCCGGCGGGAGCGGCGGCGGGGACGCCGGGACCGCCTGGGTGGCCGACGCGGACGGCGCGACGGCGCCGCCGCGGCCCTCCTCGGAGGCCCAGCCGCGCCCGCCCGCGGGCTCGGCGGGCGGCGCGGCAC
>NZ_WBMS02000049.1 GCF_008923205.2 Actinomadura physcomitrii
TGCCGGATCCTCGCTCTCACAGCGGCGATATGGCACAACGACAAGACCGGACAGTCGATCAAGCGGTCACTGACTGCCTATGATCACTGACTGCAACGACACTCCTTGGACTCATTCATCTAGCCGGGGTCTGCGGTCAGGTAGGGGGAGGCCGCTTCGCGGCCGATCAGCGGCAGCAGCACGAAATAGGTGAGGGCCGGCAGCAGCGACGGCAGCTCCTCCGCCTCGCCCGTCTCCATCTGCACGTGGATCGCGCTGTAGATCCCGCCGACGATCGCGTCGATCACCGCGACGGGGACCGGCGGCAGCGACGGGTCCTCGAAGAACGCGCGGAACCGGGCGAGGTTGTCGATGCGCGCCTGCCGCACCTGCGGGCCCGCCGCGTTCACCTCCACCAGCGACGCCCGCGCGAACCGCGGCTCCGCGGCGAGGATCGCGAGCATCCGGCGCAGTGCCGCCCGGATCCCGTCCGGCCACGACGGCGCCGCCTCGTACGCCTCCGTCATCCGCCGCAGCAGGATGTCCATGCCGCGCTGGTAGGCGGCCAGGAAGCAGTCGTCCAGATCCGTGAAGTGCGTGTAGAACGTCTTCTTGGTGACGCCCGCGCCCTCGGTGACCCGCCCGATCGTCGTGTGCGCGAACCCGCGCTCGGACACCACCTGCACGAACGCGTCGATGAGCCGCTCGCGCTGGATGCCGGCGACCGTCTCGGGGGACAGCCCGTGCCGCCCCGGCTTGATCGCGCGGCCGGGATCCAGGGCGGACCGCGAGCCCGGCAGCACGTCCGTGCCGCCGGCCTCCGGGACACCGGGCTGCCCTGCCATCACACCTCGATCCCCGATCACCTGCCGTCGGGATCACATTACTTCGCGTCCCCGCCGGACGGGGATGTCCCGGCGGTGCGGCGCGGGTCACACGCGAAGACGCCCGCGCCGGGCGGGCGCGGGCGTCCTCGATACGGCGATCAGGCGGGTACGGGCTCCGGTGCCCGGTCGCGCGCCGGCGCCTCGCCGGCCTGGTCGGTGTCGTCCGGGGTGGACGGGCTCGACGTCAGCTCCTTCGGCGGCCCGTTGAACACCGCCTCGTCCAGCAGTCCCTCGGACCGTGCGACCAGCACCGGGACGGTCAGCTGGCCGGTGACGTTCAGCGCCGTCCGGGCCATGTCGATGACCTTGTCGATCGCGATCAGGTAGCCGACGGCCTGCAGCGGCAGCCCGACCGTGGTCAGCGTCAGCGTCAGCGCGACCAGCGCCGGGCCGGGCGTGCCGCCGGTGCCGAGCTGCCCGATCACCGCGGCCAGCGCGATCAGCGCGTAGTCGGCGATGCCGAGGTGCACGCCGGTGTACTGGGCGACGAACACCGCCGCGACCGCCGGGTAGATCGCGCCGCAGCCGTCGAACTTGATCGTCGCGCCGAGCGGCTGCGCGAAGCTCGCGTACTCGCGCTGGACGCCGTTGCGCTCGACCGACACCCGCTGCGCGATCGGCAGCGTCGCCAGCGACGACGACGACACGAACCCGAACTGGATCGCCGGCCAGGAGTTGCGCAGGAACTTCAGCGGGCTCACCCGGCCGAACGCCCGCAGCAGCACCGGGTACCCGACCAGCAGCATGATCGCGACGGCCAGGTAGATCGCGCCGGTGAACTTCGCCAGCGGCGCGAGCGAGCTCGGCCCGTAGGTCGCGACGACCGAGCCGATCAGGAAGAACGAGCCGATCGGGGTGAGCCGGACGACCCACCAGACGACCTTCTGCATCACGGCGTACAGGTCGTCGATGAGGCTCGTCAGCCGCTCGCCGCGCGGCCCGATCGCGACGAGCGCCGCGCCGAACAGCACCGCGAACGTCACGACGCCGAGCACGTTTCCGTCCGCCATCGCCTTGACGATGTTGGACGGGAACAGGTTGTGCAGCACCTGCGTCCAGGTGACGGGGTCGGTCGTCGCGGACTCGCTGGCGAGCTTGCCGAGCCCCCGGCCCGGCTTGACCAGCAGCGCGACGGTCAGCCCGATCGCGGTCGCGATCGCCGAGGTGACCACGAACCAGCCGAGGGTCCTCGCGGTGAGCCGGGCGACGCTGCCGACGCCCCGCAGCCGCCCGACGCTCACCACGATCGCGGCGAACACCAGCGGCACGACGACGACCTTCAGCAGGCTGACGTAGACGTCGCCGAACGGGTCGAGCCAGTCGGCGGCGGTCCGCTCACCGCCGCCGAAGTTGTTGATCAGGGCGCCGGCGGCGACGCCGAGCACCAGCGACAGCACGATCTGCTGCCAGAACTGCCATTTCCAGACACGCGGGTTCATCGAGGGGTTCTCCAGGGCAGCCGTGAGCCGGCTGTGAAAAGGGGACGAGCGGTGGGCGCGGAGGGCTCAGCGGCTACACAGCACGCTGGCGAGGCGGCACAGGTCGACGTGCAGCCGCGCCACGAGCAGGACGCTCTTCCCGGAGAACTTCACGAATGCTCTGAACAGGCGCTTCCGGGCCGGATGTTCCCGGGGCCGGGGGTGACTCCTGTCACCGCAGCCGCCGGCGCCTCGACCGGGTCAGCACCCGGACGGTCCCGACGACCCCGAGCCCGATGAACACCACCGGCACCATCACCGCCGTCTCGACGGCGTGCCCGCCGGACAGCCCGTCCGCGAGGAAAGCCCCCGCGAGCACGAGGAAGAAGAGCCCGGTGACCGGCCCGGCCGGGTCGAACCCGCCGCGGCGCTCGGACCGCTCGGACCGCTCGGACCGCTCAGACACGGTGCACGTCCACGTCCCCGACCTTGCCGCGGATGCGCAGGTCGATCTCGGGCGGGTTCTTCACGGCCGTCCCCTCCGGTTCCAGCACCCGGATCACCTTGGCGTTCGGGCCGCTGGTGGTGCGGTGCTCGATGCGCAGGTCGCCGAGCGCGATCCGGGCGTCCAGCCGGACCCGGGCGCCCTGCGGGACCTTGACCTCCATCCCGCCGAGGCCGACCCGCGCGTCGACCGAGACGTGCTGGCCGGTCGCGAGCGGCAGGGCGGTCAGGTCCAGGGTGCCCTGGCCGACGCCGATCCGGTACTCCTGGTGCGTGCTGGTCGCGTTCATCGGCCGCCACTCCATGTCGCCGTACTTCAGGTTCCCCGGCAGGTGCGCCGCGACCGAGGCGGCCAGCAGCGCCAGGGCGAGCAGGGTTCCCACGGCGGCGAGGCCGCGCGTCCGGAACCAGCCGCCGACGATCAGTCCCAGCCCGACGACCGCGAGCGCGGGCGCCATGACGATCAGCGCCGACTCCGGCCCCGGGTAGCCGCGGGCGACCGGGACCAGCGCGGCGCCGGTGGCCATCGCCGCCAGCAGCGTGATCGTCGCCGCGGGCGACCTCGGGCGCCCGCGCCGCCGCTCCGGCGGGAGCGCGTCGTCCCACGGTTCCGCGGGCGGTGCGCAGGCGCGGGCCCGGCCGTAGTCGGCGAGGTCGATCATCCCGTCGGGCAGGCCGCCGCCCGTCCGGGCCGGCGTCCGCTTCTCCAGCGAGACGCTCGCGCCCGTGGTCCATTCGGCGGACGGGCCCGGCGGGTGCCCGGCGAACCGCTCCGGAAGGGACCTGGCCGCGCCGACGAGGTCGGCGCCCCGCGCGTGGGCGACCAGCATGACCAGCGCGAACACGACCAGCAGCGCGATCGAGTCGGTCGACACTCCGCCGAACAGGCTGAACGCGACGCCGAGGCACAGCAGCGCCCCGAGCGCCGACAGCACCGCCGGCGCGTCGAACCAGCGGCGGAACGCCCGTTCCGCCGCCGACGACTCGCCCGGGCTCGCCGGCATCAGCAGCACGGCGACGATGTAGAGGAAGACGCCCTGCCCGTGCGCGAGGACCAGCAGCCCGAACCCGACGCGGAAGACGACGGGGTCGATTCCCGTGTACCGCCCGAGCCCGGTGCAGACCCCCACCAGCACGCGCCGCTCCGGGTCCCGTGCCAGCCTCCGGCGCTCGCCGCCGTTGCGCTCCTCAGCCATGCCACCATCGTGGCCGCCCGCGGCGCCCGGCGGTATCGGGGACGACCCTGACCGGACCCCGAGATGCCCGGGGCCGGTGCGACCCTGAGGGAATTCGGGGTGCGGCCCTGATGCGGGGACGGCGCGGGCCGTGTGACGATCGGTGACGTGGGAGTACGTGGCGAAGGCCCGCGGGACGCGGAGGCGGCGGGCGGGGTGACGGCCGCGCCGCCGGCCGTGCCCGGGACGGCGCGGCTCGAACGGGCGCCGGACGGGCGGCTCGTCGCGGGCGTGGCGCGCGGGCTCGCCGCGCACCTCGGGGTCGACGTGGTGATCGTCCGGTCGGCGTTCGTCCTGCTGGCGGTGGCGAGCGGGCTGGGCCTCGCCGCGTACGGCGCGTTCTGGATCCTGGTACCGGCGGGGGAGGGCGCGGCGGGGCGGCGCGGCCGCGACGTGGGGCAGCTCGCCGTGTACGCGGTGGTCACGCTCGGCCTGGCCGCGCTGCTGCTGGGTGCGGCGGACAGGGCCGGCGGGCTGATGCAGTGGGCGATCTGGCCGTTCGTGCTCGGCGGCGTCGGTGCCGCGATCCTGTGGCAGCAGGCCGACCGGGACCAGCGGCAGCGGTGGGTGCTGCCGCTGCGGCAGCGCTGGCTGCGCAGCCTGCTCGGGCTGCTGCTGGTCGTCGGCGGGATCGGCGGGTTCGTCGCGCAGCGGGTGGACGTGGGGCAGGCCCGGTCGGTCGTCATCGCGATGCTGATCATCCTGACCGGGGTGACGCTGATCGTGACGCCGTGGGTGGTGCGGCTCTGGCAGGACCTCGACAGCGAGCGGGCCGAGCGCGTCCGGTCGCAGGAGCGGGCGGAGCTCGCGGCGCACATCCACGACTCGGTGCTGCACACGCTGACGCTGATCCAGCGGAACGCGCACGACGCGCGGGAGGTGCAGCGGCTCGCCCGGTCGCAGGAGCGGACCCTGCGGACGTGGCTCTACCAGCCGCGCTCGGACCCGGACCAGACGTTCGCCGCGGCGATCAAGGCGGCGGCGGGCGAGGTCGAGGACGATCACGGCGTGCCGATCGAGGTGGTGTGCGTCGGGGACACCGCGCTGGACGACCGGCTGGGCGCGGCGCTGCAGGCGGCGCGGGAGGCGATGGTGAACGCGGCGAAGTACGCGGGGGCGCCGTCGGTGTCGGTGTACGCGGAGGTGGAGGGGGAAGCCGACGGGGAGAAGGTCGCCATCTTCGTGCGGGACCGGGGGAAGGGATTCGACCTGGATCAGGTGCCGGAGGACCGGATGGGCGTCCGGGGGTCCATCATCGGACGTATGGAGCGCAACGGCGGCAAGGCCACCGTCCGTACCGCGCCCGGCGAGGGCACCGAGGTGCGGCTGGAAATGGACAAGGGATGAGCGAGCTGAAGCGGGTGGTGCTGGTCGACGACCACCAGATGTTCCGGACCGGGGTGAAGGCGGAGCTCGGCGGCGGCGTCGAGATCGTCGGGGAGGCCGGCGACGTCGACGAGGCGGTGTCGGTGATCCGCGCGACCGCGCCGGACGTGGTGCTGCTGGACGTGCACCTGCCCGGGGGCGGCGGCATCGAGGTGCTGCGGCGGCTGGCCGGGGTGGTGCCGTCGCGGTTCCTGGCGCTGTCGGTGTCGGACGCGGCGGAGGACGTGATCGGGGTGGTGCGCGGCGGCGCCCGCGGCTACGTGACCAAGACGATCTCGGGCCCGGAGCTGACGGACGCGATCGGCCGGGTCGCGGAAGGCGACGCGGTTTTCTCGCCACGGCTGGCGGGGTTCGTGCTGGACGCGTTCGCGGCGACGGACGTCCCGGCGGTGGATCCGGAGCTGGACCAGATCACCCAGCGGGAGCGGGACGTGCTGCGGCTGATCGCCCGCGGCTACGCCTACAAGGAGATCGCGAAGGAGCTGTTCATCTCGGTGAAGACGGTGGAGACGCACGTCAGCAGCGTGCTGCGCAAGCTCCAGCTGTCGAACCGGCACGAGCTGTCGCGCTGGGCCGCCGCCCGCCGCCTGGTGTAGCGGACGGCCGTCGGCGCTACGCGTTGGTAATGGGTGTGAGCAAAATGTAATGTCCGGGATGTCGGGCATCGTGATCAAGGGGTCCGCGGGGTGTGGCAGGGTCGCTGCCCATGAGCTATCCACCTCCCGGGCCCGCGCAGCCGGGTCCCGACCCCGCGGCCCCCTACCCGCCCCCGCCCATGCCGAGCGGACCCGCCTACGGCTCCGGGCCGCCGCAGGACAAGACGAACGGCATGGCCATCGCCGCGTTCGTCACCGGGCTGCTCGGCTGCTGCGGCATCGTCGGCGCCGTCCTCGGCGTCATCTCGCTCCGCCAGATCGCCGACCGCGGCGGCAAGGGCCGCGGCCTCGCCATCGCCGGCATCGCGCTGTCCGCGCTGTGGATCGTCGGCGGGACGATCGGCTACCTGGTCGCCCAGGGCTCGGACTCCTCGTCCTCCGCAAGCGGCCCGGACGCCACCCCGAAGCCGAAGACGACCAAGCCGGAGAAGATCGACGCGTACACCATGAAGGTCGGCGACTGCATCAACGACCCCGTCTCCTCCGGCAGCCCCGCCGACGCCTCGGCGCCGCCGGTCGAGGTGGAGAGCGTCAAGAAGGTGCCCTGCACCGGCCCGCACGACGGCGAGGTGCTGGCCGTCTTCAAGCTGACGCAGGCGGTGATGCCGGCCGACGAGGAGATGAGCCGGCTGGCCTCCACCGGATGCAAGCTGCGCATCCAGCGCAAGCTCGACCGCGACCCGGCCGCCGCGCACCTCGGGCGGTCGTTCTACTACCCGACGGCCGACTCGTGGCGGGACGGCGACCGCGTCGTGACCTGCCTGGCGGTGAACGCCACCGAGGGCAAGAAGCTCACCCGCCCCATCCGCGGCTGATCTCCGGCGGTCTCCGCTGGGCGGCCGGCCCGCCGCTCAGCCCGAGGGCCGCGATCAGCGTGCGAACGCTCAGTAGTCGCGCGGCTTGTAGGAGTTCGTGACGGCGGCGATGCCGTCCAAGCGCTCCTCGCTCGCCTCCGCCGCGCCCATCTCGGCGGCGATCCGGTCGCGGTTGCGTTCCATGTTCCCGAGCGCGAGGTCCTGGTTCGCCGTGACGAACTCGCGCAGCTCCGCCTCGTAGCCGGCGAACGCGAAGGCTCACCGCACGCGCCGACAGAACGCTGACGCCCCGCTCACCGGCCTGACGTTCCGCTGAGAGCCGCGTTTCCGGCCCGCAGGATCAGCCCGCCTCGCGCCCGCCCTCGCGCCCGGCTTCACGGAGGGCCGAGACAACCATGGACGAGACGTGCTCGACCGTCGCCACGCCCGCCGCCATCGTCGGGCTGTCGGCGCTGAACACCGCGACGAGGAAGTCGTGCCCGCCGCCGGTGATGCGGCCGATGCTGTTGACCGCCCAGCCGTTGCCCTCGAACCGCAGCGGAACCCACCCGTTCTTCAGCGCGACCTTCTCGCCGGGACGCGCCGCTGCGCTGACGCCCCACGCCTGCGAGGGCGTCACCGACCCCATCAGGCGGAGGACGTACCGGCGGTTCGGCGCGGTGAGCGGGCTCCGGTCCGAGGCGAGCATCCGCATGAGCTGCACCTGGTCGGCGGGGCTCGTCCACGACGACCCCCACGACACCGGGTACGGCTCTGTGTGCCCGAGCCCGAACGCCGCGTTCGCGTTCCGGAGCCCGGGCTCGCGGCCGATGCCGGCGTACAGCGCGTCCGCCGCCGGGTTGTCGCTCTTGCGGATCATCCGCGCGGCCAGCGTCCTCTCCCCGTCCGACAGGCCGGCGCGCTGCCGCTGGTGCTGCAGCAGCAGCGCCGCCAGAATGTCGACCTTGATGACGCTGGCGGTGACGAACTGGGACGTCTCGTTCACCCCGAACGCCGCGCCGCCGCGCAGGTCGGCCGCCATCACGCCGGCGCGGCCCGGCCGTCCCCGCAGGTAGGCCAGGACGTTGCCGCGCAGCCGGAGCGGATCGACCAGCGGTGCCTTCGCGACCGTCACCACCCGTCCCGCGGAGGAGCCGGGCTCGGGCCGGTGGACGCCGCCGGGCGGGTGCCCGTGCGTCATGATCCAGGTGATGCCCGTTCCGGCGGTCAAGCCGATGGCGATGCCGAGCACGGTGACGCTGCGCCGCATGCGATCCCCCGATTCGCGCGACGGCGGCCCGTCCCCCGGGGGCCGCCATGATCACCACGGCTCCTACCCGCCGGAACGGGAAGATCACCTGCGCCGGGACGGCGCCGCGCGCCCGGCGCAGGGTCAGAACTCGACGGGCAGCCGGGCCGGGCAGCCCGGCTCGCAGCGCTCGGCGTGCCACGCGACACGGCGCGCGAAGGAGCCGAACCGGCGGCGCAGCATCGCCCCCTTCAGCGGCGCGGTGCCCGGGATCCGCCCGTCGAACGACGCGCGCCAGCGGATCAGCGTGTTCACCCCGTGCGGCTCCAGCGTGATGTCGGCGCGGTAGCCGCGCGGCAGCCCGGAGAGGGCGACGTACCCGCAGTGGCGCGGCGGGTCGTAGGCGACGACCTCGTGCCGGGCGCGCGCCCAGAACGCGGCCCACTCGTCCCAGGAGTCCGCCACGAAGAGATGCTTGAAGATCACCTCTGGGGCGGCGTAGGTGGTGGCGGTGGCCTCGATCTCATGCGGCATGGCATCCCCCCTGAGTCAGGACACGGCGGATATGCCCGCTTCGAGGACAATTACGGCTGGTAACGCCATGAATTTGCAGCGTGACCGCCACCGGCCGGCCGCGCCGGGTCATGCCGTGTCGACGACCTGGAAGCCCTCGGCCAGCCGCCCGTCCCCGAACCCCGCCGCCTTGGCGTTCGCCGACAGCCAGCCGCGCAGCATCTTCGGCAGCTCGTCGCCCATGTGGGACGTCTGGCTGGCGTGCGCCCGCAGCGCGTTCACCTTCCGGTCGAACTGGTCGGTGATGTCGACGTAGTGGTTCACCACCGGGCCGCCGCTCAGCCACACCTCGCGCGCCGTCCACGCCTCCAGGCCCTCGGCGGCCAGCAGTTCGGGGAACGCGTAGGGGTTGCGCGCGTCCGGGTACACCGCGTCCAGCGCCGCGCCGCCGACCGCGCGGTGGTCGGGGTGGCTCGGGTAGATCCGCTCGTAGTTGCGCTCCGGGCTCGGCATCAGCACCCGGTCGGGCCGCACCTGCCGGATCACGCGGGCGATGTCGCGGCGCAGCTCCAGCGTCGCCTCGACCCGCCCGTCGGGGTAGCCGAGGAACCGGACGTCGGTGACGCCGACGCACTTGGCCGCCGCGCGCTGCTCCTCGCGGCGCAGCGCCGCCATCTCCTCCCGGGTGACGCCGTCGTCGAAACCGCCCGCGTCGCCGTCGGTGACCATCAGGTAGACGACCTCGACGCCCCGGTCCGTCCAGCCCGCCACCGATCCGGCGCAGCCGAAGTCGACGTCGTCCGGATGCGCCATCACGGCGAGGATCCGCTGCAGCCCGCTGTCGTCCAGAACGTTGGTCACGGATTCAACAATAAAGTCCCCGAACGGATCCGGGGCACACCCATGATCGAGCTTTCCGCGAACGCCCTGGCCGTGCGGCCGTGACGGGTCAGAACGACAGCAGGGACGCGAGGAGACGCTCCTGGAAGGCGCGCACGTCGCCGCCGACCGCGACCTTCACCGGGCGGCGGGTGTCGTCGGCGGGCAGCGATCGCGCGTCCCAGACGGTCGTGCCGCGGGTCAGCTCGCCGCGCAGCTCCACCCGCACCGGCCGCTGCACGTACTCGCCGAGGCCGGGGTCGACCGCCAGCATCGCGGCGAGCGCGTCGTGGATGACCGCGCCGCGGCGCCGCAGCGTGGGCGTGTAGGCGTCGGCGTAGAACGACAGGATCCGGGTGGCGAACGCCGCGACGGGCGAGCCGTGCGCCGCGAGCCGGTCGAGCCAGTCGTCGTGGACGGCGGTCGGGTGCGTGGCGTCCAGCGGCACCAGGACGACCGGCCAGTCCGCCGCGAACACCAGGTCGGCGGCCTCCGGGTCGTGCCAGATGTTCGCCTCGGCGTGCGTGGTGATGTTGCCGGGGTGGCCGAACGCCCCGCCCATCACGACGACCTCGCGGATCAGCGCCGGCAGTTCCTCGTCCAGCAGCAGCGCCGCGCCGAGGTTGGTCAGCGGGCCCGTCGCCAGCAGCGTCAGCTCCCCCGGCCGCTCCCGCGCCAGCCGGACGATCTGCGCGGCGGCCGGCTCGGCGACCGGCCGTCCGGCCGGCTCGGGCAGGTTCGTGTCGCCGAGGCCGTCCCGGCCGTGCCAGTCGAGCGCGTAGTGGACGTCCTGGGCCATCGGGCGGGCCGCGCCGACGGCGACCGGCACTCCCTTCTCGCCCGCCTCCACGCCGGCCGCCTCCAGCACGCGCAGCGTGTTGAGGGCCCCGGTCAGCGGGTCGATGTTGCCGTGCACCGTCCCGACGCCGGCGAGCTCGGCCTCGCCCGCCCGGACGAGGGAGGCGAGGTAGAGCAGGGTCAGGGCGTCGTCGATGCCGGTGTCGCAGTCGAACAGGAGAACGGGAGCATTCGTCACCCGTGCAACCTACGACGGGCGGGCCGCCCGGGGCATCCCGATAAGACCGCCCGGGGCGTTCCCGGCGGACCGGCGTCTGAAGATCGTGATTGGGTCTGGGACGGGACGCCGTGCCGGGGTAGAGCTGAGACATGCGCAAACTCATCAACGATCCGGAGAACGTGGTCGCCGACGCGCTGCGCGGCCTCGCCGCCGCGCACCCGTCGCTGCGAGCCGATCCCGAGAACGGCACGGTCGTGCGGGCGGACGCGCCGCGGGCCGGCCGGGTCGCCCTGGTGTCGGGGGGCGGCTCCGGGCACGAACCGCTGCACGCCGGGTTCGTCGGCCACGGCATGCTCGACGCGGCCTGCTGCGGCCAGGTGTTCACCTCGCCCGTCCCGGACCAGATCATCGCCGCGACGATGGCGGTGAACGGCGGCGCGGGCGTGCTCCACATCGTCAAGAACTACACCGGCGACGTCCTGAACTTCCGCATGGCGGCGGAGCTGGCCGAGGACGAGGACATCGAGGTCGCCTCGGTGATCGTCAACGACGACGTCGCCGTGGAGGACAGCCTCTACACCGCCGGGCGGCGCGGCACCGGCGCCACCCTGTTCGTGGAGAAGATCGCGGGGGCGCTCGCGGAGGAGGGCGCCGACCTGGCGTCCGTCGCCGCCGTCGCCCGCGAGGTCAACGAGCGGAGCCGCTCGTTCGGCGTCGCGCTGTCGCCGTGCACGGTCCCGGCCGCCGGGGAGCCGACGTTCCAGCTCGAGGACGGGGAGATGGAGCTCGGCATCGGCATCCACGGCGAGCCCGGCCGCGAGCGCGTCCCGCTGGCGGACGCCGACGCGATCGTGGACGCCTCCCTCAGCGCGATCGAGGCGGACATGCCGCTGGCGGGGTCCGAGCTGCTCGTGCTGGTGAACGGGATGGGCGGCACCCCGCTGATGGAGCAGTACATCGCGTACGAGGCGGCGGCCCGCTGGCTGGAGGGGCACGGCGCCACGGTCGCCCGCCCGCTGGTCGGCCCGTACGTCACCAGCCTGGAGATGGCCGGCAGCATGATCAGCGTGTGCCGGCTGACTCCGGAGCTGACCCGGCTCTGGGACGCGCCCGTCGAGACGCCCGCGCTGCGGTGGGGACGGTGACCGCGTCGATGGAAGGCGATGCGGAAGGGCAGGCGGGCGGGCGGCTTGACGCGCGAGACGCCGCGGCGTGGATCCGCCGCGCCGCCGAGCTGGTGTCCGCCGAGGCCGAGCGGCTGACCAGGTTGGACGCGGCGATCGGCGACGGCGACCACGGCCACAACCTGCACCGCGGGTTCACCGCGGCCGTCGCCGCCCTCCCTGGCGAGGCCGAGCTCGCCGAGATCCGGCCCGGCAAGGTGCTGATCGCCGCCGGGCGCGCCATCGTGTCCAAGACGGGCGGCGCGTCAGGCCCCCTCTACGGCACGGCGCTGCGCCGCGCCGGCAAGGCGCTCGGCGACGCGTCCGAGGCGGACGCCGCCGCGGTCGGCGCCGCGCTGAAGGCCATGGTGGAGGGCGTCCAGGAACTGGGCCAGGCGAACGAGGGCGACAAGACCATGATCGACGCGCTGGCCCCGGCCGCCGCCGCCTACGCGACCGCGCTCGACGGCGGCGCCGGCCTCGCCGCGGCCGCCCGCGCGGCCGCCGACGCCGCCGACGCGGGCGCCGCCGCGACCGTCCCGATGCAGGCGCGCAAGGGCCGCGCCAGCTACCTCGGCCCGCGCAGCACCGGGCACCTCGACCCGGGCGCCTCGTCCACCGCGCTGGTCCTGCGCGCCCTCGCCGACGTCACCGGACGGGAGTGACCGTGGTCGGGATCGTGCTCATCTCGCACAGCCGGACGCTCGCCGAGGCCGTCGCCGAGGTGGCCCGCGCCATGGGCGTCGGGAAGGCCGCCGTCGAGCCCGCCGGCGGCGACTCCGAGGGCGGCCTCGGCACCAGCATCGACCTCGCCGAGGACGCCGTGCGGCGGGCCGACGGCGGCGACGGGGTGCTGCTGCTCGCCGACATCGGCAGCTCCGTCCTCACCGCGAAGATGCTCATCGAGGACGCGGACGGCGAGGAGATCATGCTCGCCGACGCGCCGCTGGTCGAGGGCGCGATCGCCGCCGCGTCCATGGCCGCGACGGGCGCCGGCCTCCCCGCCGTGCACGCCGCCGCCGAAGCCGCCCGCGAGCACCGCAAGACCTGATCGGCCTGTCACCGCCGCGGGCGGGCTCCCCGAGGCGGGGGACGGCCCGTGGACCGGGGGCGCCGCGCACCCCGTGCGCACGGAGTGCGCGGCGCCGTCCCGACCCGCGCGCCGGGGCGAGGCCGCCGAAAACGTCGGCGCGGCGCCGTACACTCGCACGTGATGTCGAAGACCGAAGCTCACCCCTTGCTCGACGGCCTGAACGAGCAGCAGCGCGCCGCCGTCGTGCACTCCGGCGGCCCCCTGCTGATCGTCGCGGGCGCCGGGTCGGGGAAGACCCGCGTGCTCACCCACCGCATCGCCCACCTGCTGAGCGAGCGGGACGCGCACCCCGGCCAGATCCTCGCGATCACCTTCACCAACAAGGCCGCCGCCGAGATGAAGGAGCGCGTCGACGCCCTCGTCGGGCCGCGGTCGCGGGCCATGTGGGTGATGACGTTCCACTCCGCCTGCGTGCGGATCCTGCGCCGGGAGGCCAAGCGGCTCGGCTTCCCCACGAGCTTCTCGATCTACGACCAGGCCGACGCGCAGCGGCTGATGGCGCTCGTCTGCCGCGAGCTGGACCTCGACCCGAAGCGGTACCCGCCGAAGTCGTTCAGCGCCCAGGTGTCGAACCTGAAGAACGAGCTGATCGACTACGAGACGTTCAAGAACCGCGCGTCCACGCACATGGAGCAGACGCTCGCCGAGGCGTACGAGATGTACCAGGCGCGGCTGCAGCAGGCCGGCGCGATGGACTTCGACGACCTGATCATGATGACGGTCAACCTGCTGCAGGTGTTCCCGGAGGCCGCCGAGCACTACCGGCGCCGGTTCCGGCACGTCCTCGTCGACGAGTACCAGGACACCAACCACGCCCAGTACGAGCTGGTGAGGGAGCTGACGGCGCCGGTCGAGGGGGTCGGGGCGGCCGAGCTGTGCGTGGTCGGCGACGCCGACCAGTCGATCTACGCGTTCCGCGGCGCGACGATCCGCAACATCCTGGAGTTCGAGCGCGACTACCCCGACGCGACCACGATCCTGCTGGAGCAGAACTACCGCTCCACGCAGACGATCTTGTCGGCGGCGAACGCGGTCATCGAGCGCAACGCCGACCGCAAGCCGAAGCGGCTCTGGTCCGACCAGGGCGAGGGCCACAAGATCACCGGCTATGTGGCCGACAACGAGCACGACGAGGCCGCGTTCGTCGCGCACGAGGTCGACCGGCTCACCGACGCCGGCGACGCCCGCCCCGGCGACGTCGCGGTGTTCTACCGCACCAACGCCCAGTCCCGCGTGTTCGAGGAAGTGTTCATCCGCGTCGGCCTGCCCTACAAGGTCGTCGGCGGCGTCCGCTTCTACGAGCGCAAGGAGATCCGCGACCTGCTCGCCTACCTGCGCGTCCTCGCCAACCCCGAGGACACGGTCTCGCTGCGCCGCATCCTCAACGTGCCGAAGCGCGGCATCGGCGACCGCGCCGAGGCGTGCGTGGAGGCGTACGCCTCCCGTGAGCGGATCTCGTTCTGGCAGGCGCTGCGCGTCCCCGAGGACGTCCCCGGCATGGCGACCCGGTCGATCAACTCCGTCCGCGAGTTCGTCCTGCTGCTGGACGAGCTGCGCGCCGCCGCCGCGTCGCTCACTCCGGCCGACCTGGTCGTGCAGATCCTCGACAGGTCCGGCTACCTCGCCGAGCTGCAGGCCTCCAAGGACCCGCAGGACGAGACCCGCGTGGAGAACCTCCGCGAGCTGGAGGCCGTCGCCCGCGAGTTCGAGGAGCGCCTCGACGGCGAGTCCGCCGAGGGCCGGCTGCCCGACTTCCTGGAGCAGGTCGCGCTGGTCGCCGACGCCGACTCGATCCCCGGCGGCGCGAAGGGCGGCCCGGTCCCGCCGGGCGAGCGGCCCGAGGAGACCGACCAGGGCGTCGTCACGCTGATGACCCTGCACACCGCGAAGGGCCTGGAGTTCCCCGTGGTGTTCCTCACCGGCATGGAGGACGGGGTCTTCCCGCACCTGCGCGCCATGAGCAACCCCAAGGAGCTGGAGGAGGAACGCCGCCTCGCCTATGTCGGCATCACGCGCGCGCGGCAGCGGCTGTACCTGTCGCGCGCGACGATGCGCAGCTCGTGGGGCGCGCCTCAGGTCAACCCGCCGTCCCGGTTCCTCGGCGAGGTGCCCGGCACCCTGATCGAATGGGAGCGGGAGGCGTCGTCCACCTCGTCGTCGGCGATGTCGCGGATGGCGGCCCGGCCCGGCGTGAAGTCGCCGGGCAACCGGGACGTCCCCGCCCTCGCGCCGGGCGACAAGGTCACCCACGACTCGTTCGGCCTCGGCACGGTCGTGTCCGTGGACGGCGCCGGCGACAAGGCCGCCGCCAGCGTCGACTTCGGCGGCGAGTACGGCGTCAAGCGCCTCGTCCTGCGGTTCGCGCCGGTGGAGAAGCTCTGACCGCACCGGCGCGCTTCAGCGTGCGCAGGACGGGCGCGGTCTCCAGGGCGCGGATGCCGTCCAGGGCGCCGAGCTCGCGGGTGAGGTAGCGGTGCAGGTCGGCGGGGCCGTCGCAGAGCGCCTGCGCCAGCAGGTTCGTGGGGCCGGTGGTCGCGGCGACGACGGCGAGCTCGTCGTGCCCGGCGAGGGTGGTGGCGACGGCGTCGAGCCGGCCCGGGTCGACCGACATCCAGATCAGCGCCTGCGTGGTGCCGCCGAGCAGGGCGGAGTCGACCTCGACGTCGAAGAACAGCGTGCCGCGGGCGCGCAGGCCGGCGAGGCGGCGCGCCGCCGTCGCCTGTGACCAGCCGGTCGCGGCGGCGAGGTCGGTGTACCCGGCGCGGCCGTCGTGCCGCAGGACGTCCAGCAGCGCGTGGTCGGCGGCGGTCAGCGGGCGCGGGTCGCCCGGGTCTTTCCGCGACGGACTCAATAGTTCCTGCTGTTCGGGGGAGAGCGCGCGGGTGATGCCGCGCCAGGCGGTCGGCCCGCCGAGGTAGGTGTGCAGCAGGCAGTGCGCGGAGACGGCGGTGATGCCCGCGCGGCGCGGGACGTCGTGCAGCAACATGGCGTCCGGGGCGCCCGCGCCCTCCCCGCGCCCGGCACCGTCCGGCACGTGCACGATCGCGAAGATCTCCGTCCCGCCGGACGTCAGCTTCACCCACGAGGTGTCGGGCCGCGCGGCGAGTGAGCGCGCGAGGGTCTGCGTCGCCGCGGGCGTGCAGGTCAGCCGGACCGTCCAGTGCGTCTCGGGGCCGCTGTCACGGTCCAGGACGCCGACGACGCGCAGGCCCGCCTCGGCGCGGAGCCGCCGGTAGCGGCGCGCCACGGTCTGCGTGGACACGCCGCAGGCGTCCGCGATGCGGCTGAACGGGGCGCGGCCGTCGATGTGCAGCGCGTGGATGACGGCGCGGTCCAGCTCGTCCAGCATCACGTTCCCTCATTTCAGCCGCTTCCATGGAAGATATCCGCCATCTGAGCGCCGTGGTTGGAACGTAGTGCGGCGTTCCTTCGAGGCTGGGGCACGGAACCGAAAGGAGACGTGCCATGCGAGTGCAGGAGGAGGCGCGGGCCGGAGCCGTCCACCGGTGGCGGTGGGCGGCCCTGGCCACGCTGCTGGCGGCCGAGGCGATGAACCTGCTGGACGCGACGATCGTGCAGGTCGCGGCGCCGGTGATCGGGCGGGACCTCGGCGGCGGCGAGTCCGGGATCCAGTGGTTCAGCGCCGCCTACACGCTGCCGTTCGCGGTGCTGCTGATCACCGGCGGGCGGCTCGGCGACATCGCCGGGCGGCGGCGGGTGTTCGCGCTCGGCGTCGCCGGGTTCGCGGTGGCGTCGGCGTGCTGCGCGCTGGCGCCGTCGGCGGGCGCGCTGATCGCGGCGCGGGCCGTGCAGGGCGCCGCCGCCGCACTGGTCATCCCGCAGACGATCGGGCTGATCCGCGCGATGTTCGACGGGCCCGAGACGGCGAAGGCGTTCGGCAGCATCGGGCCGGTGATGGGGCTGTCGGCGATCTGCGGGCCGGTGCTCGGCGCCGTCCTCACCCACGCCGTGTCGTGGCGGGCGGCGTTCCTCGTGAACCTGCCGCTCGCCGCCGGGGTCCTCGCGACCGCGCCGCTGCTGCTCGAGGACCGGGCGGAGCGGCGGCCCCGCCTCGACCCCACCGGCACGGTCCTCGCCACCGCCGGCGCGGCGATGCTCGTGTTTCCGCTGATCCAGGGCAATTCGGCGGGGTGGCCGGCGTGGATGTGGGCGGTGCTCGCCGGCGGCGCGGCGGTGCTGGCGGTGTTCGCGTGGCACCAGCGCCGGGCCGCCGCGCCGCTCGTCGAGCCGAGCCTGTTCTCCGGCCGCGGCTTCCCCGCCGCGCTGGCGGCCTCGACGCTGTTCTTCGCGGTGATGAACGGGCTGATGGTCGTGGTCGTCCTCCAGGTCCAGATCGGCCTCGGGCGGGACGTGCTGAACGCGGGCCTCACGCTGCTGCCCTGGTCGGCGGCGATGGCGGCCGCGTCCTGGCTCGCCGGGACCCGGCTCGTCCCGCGCTTCGGGCCGCGGCTGATGCTCGCCGGCCTCGCGATCATGCTGGCCGGCGTCTGCGCGGCGATCCCGGTGTACCGGGGCACCCCTGACGCGTACCCGTGGCCGCTGCTCGGCGCGCTCGTCTTGGTGGGAGCGGGTAACGGGCTGTTCACTGTCCCGTTCTTCACGGCGGCGCTGGCACGCGTCCGGCCGCACGAGACGGGGTCGGCGGCGGGGCTGCTCAACGCCGTCCAGCAGTTCGGCGGGACGCTCGGCATCGCCGTCCTCGGCACCGCGTTCTTCCACGTGCTGCCGCACGGATCGGCGACCGCCGCCGAGGCCGCGTTCGGGCTCGCCGCCGTGCTCCTCGTCCTCGCCGCGGCCTTCGCCGCCGCCCTCATCCGGCCACGTCCCTGAAGGCACTGTCCGCGTCCGGCCCGGCCGGACCATGATGGCCGCACAAGACGCGAACGGGGGCATCCGATGCCGGTCGTACGGGCAGGACGCGCATTCGACGGCGTGCGGCGGCTGGACGGCGGGGCCGCCGTTTTCGTCGAGGACGGCCGAATCCGCGGCGTGGAGCCCGCCACGGCACCCGTCCCGGACGGCTGGGAGGTGGCCGACTTCCCCGCGGGCACCGTCCTGCCCGGCCTGATCGACATGCACGTCCACCTGTGCGGCGACGGCCGGAACGGGGCGCTGGACCGGCTCGCCGGCCACACCGGCGACGAACTCGGCGCCGTCACCGACCGGGCCCTGCGCGATCAGGCGGCGGCCGGGGTGACGACCGTGCGCGACCTCGGCGACCGGGACTGGACCGTGCTGGAGCGCCGCGACCGCGGACCGGAGCCGGCGTCCCGCAGATCGTCGCCGCCGGCCCGCCGATCACCAGCCCGCGGGGCCACTGCTGGTCGATGGGCGGCGAGGCGTCCGGCCCGGACGGGCTGCGCGCCGCGGTGCGGGAGCGGGCCGAGCGCGGCGCGGACGTCGTCAAGGTCATGGGCAGCGGCGGCGTCCTGACGGCGGGCATGGAGGTCGCGGTGCGCCAGTTCGGCGACGACGACCTGCGCCTGATCGTCGAGGAGGCGCACCGCGCCGGGCTGCCCGTGACGGTCCACGCGCACGCCCTCGCCGCGGTCGAGCAGGCCGTGCGGGCGGGGGCGGACGGGATCGAGCACTGCACGTGCCTCACCGAGTCCGGCGTCCGGATCCCGGAGGAACTGCTGGACGCCCTGGCCGGGCAGGAGATCACGGTCTGCCCGACGCTGGGGAAGGCCGCCGGGGTGGAGCCGGCCGGGCCCCTCCTGGCGACGCTGACGCGGTTCGGCATGACGCTGGGGGACCGGGAGCGGCACGCCGGCGCGATGCACCGCGCCGGGGTGCGGCTGGTGTCCGGGGGCGACTGCGGGATCAGCGCCGGGAAGCCGCACGGCATCCTGCCGTCGGCGATCGGGTGCCTGGTCGCGGGCGGGGTGCCCGCCGCCGACGCGCTGGCGTCGGCGACGTCCCGCGCGGCCGGCGAGTGCGGCCTCGGCGACCGCAAGGGGCTGCTGCGCGCAGGTCACGACGCCGACCTGGTCGTCGTCGACGGCGATCCGCTCGCCGACATCGGGGCCCTGACCCGCGTCGCCGCCGTCATGATCCGCGGCGAGTGGGTCACCGCCGGGGGCCGGTTCTGACCCGGCACACGTTCGACTGGGCGTTCGGGGCACGAGGGACGGTCCGCGCCGGGTAGATCTGCGCTTCGCCGCCGGCGCGGCGGTGGCGAAGCGGCCTGGCGCGGCGGCGGGGCCTTCGGGGCGTTATGGTCATACTCCAATAACCCCTTACCCCCGGGAGCCTCCGTGCACGCCCAGCAGGTGCTCGTCATGCTGGCCGCCGCCACCTCGGCCGGCTGGGTCGACGCGGTGGTCGGCGGCGGCGGGCTGATCCAGGTGCCCGCGCTGCTGCTCGTCAGCCCGGGCCAGCCCGTCGCGACGGCGCTCGCCACCAACAAGCTCGGCTCGATCGCCGGGACGACCTCCGCCGCCGTCGCCTACGCCCGCAAGGCCAAGCCGGACGTCCGGATCGCCGGCCCCGCCGCGGCCCTCGCGGTGTGCTGCGCGGCCGGCGGCGCGCTGTGCGCGGCGGCGATCTCGTCCGAGGTGCTCAAGCCCGTGATCATGGTGGTGCTGCTCGCCGTCGCCGCGCTCGTGGTGCTGAAACCCGACCTCGGCCGCGCTCCCCGGCTCGTGCTGCGCACCCGGCGCCGGATCGGGCTCGCGATCGTCGTGCCCGGCGTCGCGATCGCCTTCTACGACGGGCTCGTCGGCCCCGGCACTGGAACGTTCCTGGTCATCGCGTTCACGGCGCTGCTCGGCCTGGACTTCGTCGACGCCTCCGCCACCTCGAAGATCATCAACGCCGGGACCAACCTCGGCGCGCTCATCGTGTTCGCCGCCCAGGGGCACGTGCTGTGGGCGCTCGGGCTCGGCATGGCCGTCTGCAACGCCGCCGGCGCGCAGCTCGGCGCCCGGACCGCGATCAACCGCGGCACCGGGTTCGTCCGGATCGTGCTGCTGTGCGCCGTCGCCGCGCTCGTGCTCAAGATGGGCTACGAGCAGTTCGCCTGACCCCGGGGTCCGTCCGCGCGGGGGCGCCGTCAGGACGTGGGCGGGATCGGCAGCGGAGTCCGCAGCGCCGACAGCGTCAGCAGGACCAGCGAATCCGTCCAGGCCAGCGGCGCCACGCCCGCCTGGCGGCCCGTCGGCCCGACCTTCTCCGGCAGCGCGCCCAGCGACGTCCGGTGCGCCGACAGCCAGCCGAGCCGCGCGACCGCCTCGTCCGTCCGGCCGCCCGACGCCGCCGACAGCCCGAACAGCGCGGTCTCCGGCGTCCACGCCACGTCCGGGGCGCCGGACCAGCTCTCGCCCGGCAGCACGCCCCCGTTCGGCAGCGCCTGCTCGCGCTCGGCGTTCGCGATCGCCCCGTTCACGGCCTGGTCCGCCGGCGCGAACGGCGGTGCGATGAACGTCACGGAGGTGTCCATCAGCCCGTGCCGCACCGGCGAGCGCGGGTACCCGTACGGCGCGAACTGGCGGTCCAGCGCGTCCGACACCCGGCCCGCCGCCGCCCGCCACTGCGCCGCCTTCGCCCCCTGGCCGTAGCCCTGCGCGAGGTCCGCCGCCGCCCGCAGCCCCGCGAGCACCGGCCCGACCACCCCGAGTGTCGGGCGCCGCGGGTCCTGCTCACGGCCGTGATCGCGTTCCCAGTAGTCGGACGAGGGGGGCGGCAGGCCCTCCGCGTCCAGCGACCCCGCCAGATGGTCGGCGGCGCGCCGCACCATCGGCCACAGGTCCGGCAGGTCGTCCGCGCCGGGGTTCCGCGTCCGGTACAGCCAGCTCGCCCACAGCACCCAGCCCAGCGAGTCGAGCTGCGGGGGCCGACCGTCCGTCACGGCGGTCCCGTCGGCGTTGTAGCGGGCCGCCCACACCCCGTTGCCCGTCTGGACCCGTCCCAGGAACCGCAGGACGCGGCGCGCCTCCGACGGATGGCCCGTCACGGTGAACGCGGCGGCGGCGAAGGCGGAGTCGCGCGGCCACGAGTACCGCCACGCCCCGTACCAGGACGCCAGGGACGCGCCGTTCGGCGGCGTCAGCAGCCGCAGGTCCAGCAGCGCGCGCGCCGCCATGTCGCGGAAACCGGAGTCCGGCGGGCCCTCCGGAACGGTCCCGGACGCCAGCCACGCGCTGTCGGACCGCACCGCCTGCGCCACCCGCGGGTCGTCCGCCGCGACGGCGACCGGCGCCTCCCCGCCGGACGGGACCAGCAGCACCCGCCCGTCCGCGAGCCGCACCGCCGAGCTGTCGGGCAGGTACGCGGCGCCGTCGGCGTCGTCCGGGTCGAGCGGGACGCCCGCGAACGGCCAGCCGCCGCCGCCCACCAGCCCCGGGCTCACCCAGCCGGGCGCCGCCGGCTCCGGCACGTTCGCCCCGGCCACGGCGACGAGCGCGGCGACGACGAGGAACGCGGCGGCGCGGCGGACCCGGCGCGTGCGGCGCCGCGCGGGCGACGTCCCGCCGCGTCCGGCGGGGACGCCTCCGGAAGGCGCGGGCACGGCGGCGGCGCGCACGTCCCCCCGCTGCTGCCCCATGGGCGTCGTCTCCCCCCTCGCCTCCCCCAAGTACACCAAACTACGCCAATCAACACATCGTCGTGAGGGGCGGACGTGCCCGCCACCGCACCCCCCGTACCAGCGGTTTCCGGACTCGGGGTGACAAACGGACCCGGCGGCGGCAGCACGGACCGGGGTTGACTAGGCTGCGTCGACGGAGCGGACCGCGGAGTGCCGGCCGCACGGACACCCGTGCACCCCCCACTCGCGTGGTCATCTGGCTGTCGATCCGTTTAAGGACGCCCTCGTGGACCTGTTCGAACATCAGGCGAAGGAACTCTTCGCCGAGTACGGGGTACCGGTGCCCACCGGCAAGGTCGCCTCGACTCCCCAGGAAGCGCGCGCCATCGCGGAGGAGCTGTTCTCCGCGGGCAGCAAGAAGGTCGTGGTCAAGGCCCAGGTGAAGACCGGCGGCCGCGGCAAGGCCGGCGGCGTGAAGCTCGCCGACACCGCCGATGAGGCCGAGGCCCTCGCCGGGCAGATCCTCGGCATGGACATCAAGGGCCACACGGTCCACCGCGTCCTGGTCGAGGAGGGCTCGGCGATCGCGCAGGAGTTCTACTTCTCGTTCCTGCTCGACCGCGCCAACCGCACGTTCCTGTCCATCTGCTCCGTCGAGGGCGGCGTCGAGATCGAGGAGGTCCCGCACGACCGCCTCGCGATGGTGCCGGTGTCCCCGCTGACCGGCGTCGACCGGGCCAAGGCCCGCGAGATCGCCGAGCAGGGCCGGCTGCCGCAGGAGGCGCTCGACGGCGCCGCGCAGCTGATCGAGCGGCTCTGGGCGGTGTTCACCGACGAGGACGCCACGCTGGTCGAGGTCAACCCGATGATCCTCACCGCCGACGGCCAGGTGAAGGCCCTCGACGGCAAGGTCTCCCTCGACGACAACGCCGGGTTCCGCCAGGAGCACGACAAGCTCGAGGACAAGGCCGCGGCCGACCCGCTGGAGGCGGCGGCGAAGGCCAAGGACCTCAACTACGTCAAGCTCGACGGCTCCGTCGGCATCATCGGCAACGGCGCGGGCCTGGTCATGTCCACCCTGGACGTGGTCGCCTACGCCGGCGAGGAGTTCGGCGGCCAGAAGCCCGCCAACTTCCTCGACATCGGCGGCGGCGCGTCCGCCGAGGTGATGGCGAACGGCCTGGAGATCGTGCTGTCGGACGCCGACGTCAAGTCGGTGTTCGTCAACGTCTTCGGCGGCATCACCGCCTGCGACGCGGTCGCCAACGGCATCGTCTCCGCCTACAAGCTGCTGGCCGACCGCGGCGAGGCCGTCGACCGGCCGCTCGTGGTCCGCCTCGACGGCAACAACGCCGAGCTCGGGCGCAAGATCCTGACCGACGCCGGGCTCACCGGCGTCCAGCAGGTCGACACCATGGACGACGCGGCCAAGCGTGCCGCCGAACTCGCCGCGGCAGGTGCATGACAATGGCCATCTGGCTCACCGACAACAGCAAGATCATCGTGCAGGGCATCACCGGCTCCGAGGGCTCCAAGCACGGCCGCCGCATGCTGGCCGCCGGGTCCAAGGTCGTCGGCGGCGTGAACGCCCGCAAGGCCGGCACGACCGTGACCTTCGACGGCACCGAGCTGCCCGTCTTCGGCACCGTCAAGGAGGCGATGCAGGAGACCGGCGCGGACGTGTCCGTCGTGTTCGTCCCGCCGAAGTTCACCAAGGACGCCGTCGTCGAGGCGATCGACGCCGAGATCCCGCTCTGCGTCGTGATCACCGAGGGCATCCCGGTGCACGACACCGCCTACTTCTGGGCGTACGCCGAGTCCAAGGGCAACAAGACCCGCATCATCGGGCCGAACTGCCCCGGCATCGCCTCGCCCGGCAAGTCCAACGCGGGCATCATCCCGGCCGACATCACCACGCCGGGCCGCATCGGCCTGGTGTCGAAGTCCGGCACGCTGACGTACCAGATGATGTACGAGCTGCGCGACATCGGCTTCTCCACCTGCGTCGGCATCGGCGGCGACCCCATCATCGGGACCACCCACATCGACGCCCTCAAGGCGTTCCAGGAGGACCCGGAGACCGACGCCATCGTGATGATCGGTGAGATCGGGGGCGACGCCGAGGAGCGCGCCGCCGCCTACATCGAGAAGAACGTCACGAAGCCGGTCGTCGGCTACGTCGCCGGGTTCACCGCCCCCGAGGGCAAGACGATGGGCCACGCGGGCGCGATCGTGTCCGGTTCCGCCGGCACCGCGCAGGCGAAGAAGGAGGCCCTGGAGAAGGTGGGCGTCCGGGTCGGCAAGACCCCGAGCGAGACCGCCGTCCTCATGCGGGAGATCATGAAGAACCGCTGAGCCCCTTGATCGCCTGATCAGCCCCCGAAAGACGCCCGAGCCGCTGGAGACGGCCCGGGCGTCTTTCGTCGTCACCGGGGACGTGCGTCGGGGCCGACAAAGGCGACACGCCGGGCTGAGGGCCGGGGGCGCGCGGGGGCGGGGTGCCAGCATGGTCGGGTGAGCGACGTGAGGCCGGGACAGCGCGTGACCCCCGAGGCGGCGAGGGACCCGAGGGGGCGGCGCCGCGAGGACGCCCCGCGGCCCGCGAAGGCGCGCCCCGGGCGGCCCGCGCCGCCGCCCGGCAACGGCCGCCCGCTGTACGTGACGGGTCTCGTCGCGTCGCTGTGGTGCGTCGGGATCGGGCTCACCGTCCTGACGACCGTGACGCTGCTCGGCTGGGTCGCGGCGCCGAAGACCGCGCTCGGGCACGGGCTGTCCGGGGTGTTCCGGACGGCCGTGAACTTCTGGCTCGTCTCCCACCACGCCGGGTTCTCCTACGGGCACGGACGGGTCGGGCTGCTGCCGCTCGGCGTGCTGGTGCTGCCCGGGGCGCTGCTGTACCGGGGCGGCGCGTGGATGATCCGCGGGCTCGGGCTGCCGGCCCGGCCGCGGGTCGCCGTGATGCGGGTCGCGGCGGCGCTGGCCGTCCCGTACGCGCTGCTGGCGATGCTGATGGCGCTCGCGGTGTCGGCGCCGGAGGTGCACCCGTCGGCGTGGCAGGCGCTGCTCGGCTGCCTGCTCGTCGCGGTCATCGCGGGCGGCCTCGGCGCCGCGCGGGCGGTGGTCGCCGCGCAGGTGGCGGCGGAGGCGCGCGGGCGGCGCGTCCGGTCCGGGCTCGGCGCGCTGCTGCGGCTGCTGCCGGACCGGCCGCGGTCGCTGGTGATCGGCGTCGCCGGGTCCGTCGCGGTGCTGGCGGCGGCGGGCGCCGTCCTGGTCGGCGGGTCCCTGGCGCTGCACACCTCCGACTCCGACCGGGTGTACGACCTGCTCGCCCCCGGCATCGTCGGCGGCGTCCTGCTGCTGCTCGTCGAGCTGGCGTTCCTGCCGAACGCGGTGATCTGGGGGATCGCGTACGCGGTCGGACCCGGGTTCGCGGTCGGCGCCGGGACGAGTGTGTCGCCCACCGGCGTGTTCCTGGACACGGTCCCCGCGTTCCCGCCGCTCGCCGCGCTGCCCGAGGCGGGCCCGGCGCCCGCGGTGTCGCTGCTGGCGCTCGCGGCGCCGTTCGTCGCGGGCGCCGCCGGCGGCGTCCTGACGATCCGCACGATGCCGAGCGCGACGTCGGAGGGCGCGCCGCTGTGGGGCTTCCTGTCCGGGACCCTGACCGGCGTCGTCGTGGCGCTGCTGGCGGCGCTGTCGGGCGGCCCGCTCGGCGACGGGCGGATGGCGACCGTCGGCCCGTCGGCGTGGCAGGTCGGGCTGCTGGCGGCGCTGGAGGTCGGGATCTCCGCGGCGCTCGCGGCGTGGGCCGCGAACTGGCGGATCATGCGGCGGCCGGAGGGCGACGACGCGCCCGGCAGCGCGCGCAAGAGCAGAGCGCGCAAGAGCAAGGCGCGCAAGAGCGGCGAGCGCCGGGCGCGGCGGCCCGAGCCGCGGCGGACCACGGCCCGGCTGCCGGAGGCGCCGGTGCCGCTGTCCGCGCCCGTCCTCGACGAGCCCCCGCCGGCGGCCGGGGAGCCGCCCGCGCCGCGTCCCTCGCCGTACGCGCCCGACCCGCTGGAGTTCGAGGAGGCCGAGCCGGTCCTGGCACCGCGGCGGCGGCGCGGCCGCGGCCGTGCCGCCGACCCGCTGCCCGACCTGATCGCCGACGAGCCCGCCCCGCCGGCGCCCGAGCCCGAGCCGGCGCCGAGGGAGCCCGAGCCGGACGAGCGGGACGGCAAGGTCGTCCTCGAAGGCCACATCGTCGAGGACGCCGAACCCGAACCCGAGCCCGTCCCGCCGCCGCGCGAGGACCCCGAGCGCACCGAGAACCGCGGCGGCGCGATCTACGTCCTGCGCGAGGAGCCCCGCCGCGACTGAGCCCCTCAAGGCCCGGAGGTCAGAGAGTCACAGCAGGTCGCCGTACTTGTCCATGCTGCCCGCGGGGCAGGTCGAGCTTCTTCTCGATCTTCGGGAAGTACTCGTGCTTGCACGCCGTCTTGTCGGTGCCCGTGTTCGCCGCGCCGAGGCACTCCTGGTACCCGCTCAGCTCCGGCCACAGGAACACCGTGAGCGCCACCGACAGCGCCGAGAACGCCAGCCCCACCGAACCGAGCACGATGCCCGGGACGGCGCCCGGGGCGACCGCCCGGGCCGTCCGCGCCCGCCGCCGCGCCCGGATCCCGATGACCAGCGCCGCGACGCCCAGCACCAGCCCCAGCGGGTAGAAGAACAAGGACGTCACCAGGGCGACGACGCCGAGCCACAGGGCCCGCCGGCCGGTCCGCTCCACCGGCGGCGGCCCCGGCGGGGGCCCCATCGGCCCGGGCGCGGGTCCCGGGGGCGGCCCCGCCGGATCCCGCCCCTGCTCGACGGGATGGGCCGGGCGACCCGGCTGCTCGCTCACGTCCGCTTCCTCCCAACCGTGGATTCAACCGCGCCGAACAGGGCCGATAAGCTTCATAGGCTTCAGACCGAACGCCGACAACCCCACCGTCCGCAAGGGAGTCATGGTGTCCGCCCGGCTCGTCGTCCTCGTCTCCGGCGCGGGGACCAACCTACAAGCGCTGCTCGACGCCTGCGCAGACCCAGCCTACGGGGCGAAAGTGGTGGCCGTGGGCGCCGACCGCGACGGCATCGGCGGAACCGAGCGCGCCGAACGCGCCGGGCTGCCCGCCTTCACCCTCCGCATCCCCGACTTCCCGACCCGCGCCGATTGGGACGCCGCGCTCGCCGCCGCCATCGCCGAGCACGAACCCGACCTGGTGGTGTCCGCCGGGTTCATGAAGATCCTCGGCCCGGAGGTGCTCGCCCGCTTCGGCGGCCGGATCGTCAACACCCATCCCGCGCTGCTGCCCTCGTTCCCCGGCGCGCACGCCGTACGGGACGCCCTGGCGTACGGGGTCAAGGTCACGGGCTGTACGGTTCACTTCGTCGACGAAGGCGTGGACACCGGACCCGTCATCGCCCAGGAGACCGTCCCCGTGGGCTGGCACGACGACGAGGACTCCCTGCACGAGCGCATCAAGCAGGTGGAGCGCCGGCTCCTGGTCGACGTCGTCGGACGGCTGGCCCGCGACGGCTGGACCACGCGGGGGCGGCGGGTCTCGATGAAATGCAGAACCTGCGGCGACGGCACGTCCGGCGGCGCCGCGCCGGACGGCGGTCCGTCCGGCAGTCCAGGTCAGACGGAACGAGGGGAGCTCGGCCGGTGAGTCGGGTGGCGATCAAGCGCGCACTGATCAGCGTGTACGACAAGACCGGGCTGGAGGAGCTGGCCCGGGGCCTGCACGAGGCCGGGGTGGAGATCGTCTCCACCGGGTCGACGGCGGGCCGGATCTCCGCCGCCGGGGTGCCGGTGATGAAGGTGGAGAAGCTCACCGGGTTCCCTGAGTGCCTCGACGGCCGGGTCAAGACCCTGCACCCGAAGGTGCACGCGGGCCTGCTCGCCGACCGGCGCAAGGACGACCACCTCCAGCAGCTCGACGACCTGCACGTCGAGCCGTTCGACCTGGCCGTGGTGAACCTGTACCCGTTCGCCGCGACCGTCGCGTCCGGCGCCGCGCCCGACGAGTGCGTCGAGCAGATCGACATCGGCGGCCCGACGATGGTCCGCGCCGCCGCGAAGAACCACGCGTCCGTCGCCGTCGTCGTCGACCCGTCCGCGTACGGGGACGTCCTCGCCGCGGTGAAGGAGGGCGGCTTCACGCTGGAGCAGCGGCGCCGCCTCGCCGCCCTCGCCTACGCGCACACCGCGTCCTACGACGTCGCCGTGGCGTCCTGGTTCGCGAGCGAGTACGCGCCCGACGAGCAGGCCGCCGAGACGCGGTGGCCCGACTTCATCGGCGCCACGTGGGAGCGGTCGAACGCCCTGCGGTACGGCGAGAACCCGCACCAGCGCGCCGCCCTGTACCGGGTGCCCGGCGAGACGGGCCTCGCGGGCGCCGAGCAGATCTACGGCAAGGAGATGTCCTACAACAACTACGTGGACACCGACGCCGCCCGCCGCGCCGCCTACGACTTCACCGGCCCCTGCGTCGCGATCATCAAGCACGCCAACCCGTGCGGTATCGCGGTCGGCGCCGACATCGCCGAGGCGCACCGGCGCGCCCTCGAGTGCGACCCCGCGTCCGCCTACGGCGGCGTGATCGCCGCGAACCGGCCGGTCACCGCCGCGATGGCCGAGCAGATCACCGGCAGCTTCGCCGAGGTCGTCGTCGCCCCGTCCTTCGAGGACGAGGCCGTGACCGTGCTGAAGAACCGGTTCAAGAACACCCGGCTGCTGATCTGCCCGGACGCCCCCGGCGGCGCCACCGAGTCCCGGCGGATCGACGGCGGCCTGCTCGTGCAGACCGTCGACCGGGTCGACGCGCCCGGCGACGACCCGTCCGGCTGGGAGCTCAAGTGCGGCGACGCGGCCGACGAGGACACCCTGCGCGACCTCGCGTTCGCCTGGCGGGCCGTCCGCGCCGTCAAGTCCAACGCGATCCTGCTGGCCTCCGGCGGCGCCACCGTCGGCGTCGGCATGGGCCAGGTCAACCGGGTCGACTCGGCGCGCCTCGCGGTGGCGCGGGCGGGCGAGGAGCGGGCGCGCGGCTCGGTCGCCGCGTCCGACGCGTTCTTCCCGTTCCCCGACGGCCTCGAAGTGCTGATCGAGGCGGGCGTGAAGGCCGTCGTCCAGCCGGGCGGCTCGATCCGCGACGAGCTCGCCATCGAGACCGCCACCAAGGCCGGCGTCACGATGTACTTCACCGGGACGCGGCACTTCTTCCACTGATCGGAACTGCCTGGGCCCGGCGCGACGTCCACCGTCCCGCCGGGCCCGGACGTTCCACGCCTCCGCCGCGGGTAGCCTCTGCCTGGCCCGCGCCCCCGAACCGTCCCCGACCCCCGGCGCGTCGCCCGCCAGAGGGAGGCCCGCTTGGACTCGCTGACGACCTTCCTGGTCGCCCACATCGGCCAATCCGACGCGCTGCTGATGCAGGCCCGGCAGGTCGTCGGGCTCGTCGCGGCGGTGCTCGCCGCGATGCTCGCCGGGCAGCTCGGCCGGCACGGCACCGACCGGCTCCTCGCCCGCCGCGAACGCGCCGACGACTGACCCGGCGCCACGCGGCCGGCGCGGCTAGCGCAGCTTCGCGCGCAGCGCCTTCGACGCCTCCGGCCAGTCGTCGTCCGTCATCGCGTACGCCGCGGTGTCGCGGAACGACCCGTCCGCGAGGACCCGGTGCTTGCGGTGGATCCCCTCGAACGACGCGCCGAGCCGCTCGATCGCCGCACGCGACCGCTCGTTGCGGATGTGCGTGTGCCACCCCACCCGGATCGCCCCGAGGTCGTCGAAGGCCCGCTGGAGCAGCAGCAGCTTCGACTCGGTGTTGCATCCCGTCCGCTGCCACCGCGCCCCCAGCCAGGTGTGCCCGATGCACAGGCCCCGGTCGTGCGGCGCGATCTCGTAGTACGACGTGCTCCCCGCCACCTCCCCGGTCACCGCGTCGATCTGCGCCCACGGCAGCCGGAGACGGCGCTGGCACCCGTCCAGCGCCTTCCGCACCCAGTCGCGCATGGCGTCCACGCTGTCCGGCTGGTACTCGCTCTTCCACGTCCAGATCGACGGCTCCTTGGACGCCTCGTACAGCCCGTCGACATGGTCCAGGGAAAGCGGCTCAAGACGCACATAACGCCCGGTCAGCACCGGGCGGGCAAACCACTCGTCGCTCATGGCGTCCACGCTATGGGCGGCCGCTGAGCGCCCGGCAGGGCCACTTCGCGGCGATTTCCGCGAGCCACTCGCCGCCCGCCGGACGGCTACCATGGGTTCGACGCGACTGGCGCGGTCAAGGTGGATCACCACCGGGGAGCGAACGACAGTCCGGACACCGCGCGCCTGGGTGGACGGGACCTCGCCGGGCTCGGTCCCTGGCGACACACCGCGGAGGCATGCATGACCGCACAGATCCTGGACGGCAAGGCCCTGGCCGCCGAGATCCGCTCCGACCTCAAGCGCCGCGTCGAGGCGCTCCGCGACCGCGGCGTGTCCGTGGGGCTCGGCACCGTCCTGGTCGGCGACGACCCCGGCAGCCACTCCTACGTCAACATGAAGCACCGCGACTGCGCCGAGGTCGGCATCGAGAGCATCCGCCGCGACCTGCCCGAGACCGCCTCGCAGGCCGACGTCGAGCGGGCCGTCGCCGAGCTCAACGCCGACCCCGCCTGCACCGGCTACATCGTCCAGCTCCCGCTCCCCAAGGGCCTGGACGAGCAGCGCGTCCTCGAGCTGATCGACCCCGCCAAGGACGCCGACGGCCTGCACCCGACCAACCTCGGACGCCTCGTCCTGATGCAGCCCGGCCCGCTGCCCTGCACCCCGAAGGGCATCATCGAGCTGCTCCGCCACTACGACGTCCCGCTCAAGGGCGCCGAGGTCACCGTCGTCGGCCGCGGCATCACCGTCGGCCGCTCCCTCGGCCTGCTGCTGACCCGCCGCAGCGAGAACGCCACCGTCACCCTCTGCCACACCGCCACCCGCGACCTCGCCGCGCACATCCGCGACGCCGACATCGTCGTGGCCGCCGCCGGCGTCCCCGGCCTGATCGCCGCCGGCATGGTGAAGCCCGGCGCCGCCGTCCTGGACGTCGGCGTCTCCCGCGTCGACGGCAAGCTCACCGGCGACGTCGCCGCCGACGTCCGCGACGTCGCCGGCTGGGTCGCGCCGAACCCCGGCGGCGTCGGCCCCATGACCCGCGCGATGCTCCTGCAGAACGTCGTCGAGGCCGCCGAGCAGACCGTCTGAACCCGGGCGCGGACATGCGGGAGGGCCGCCACCGACACCCTTGGTGGCGGCCCTCCGCATCGATCGAAGAGCCCGGCCGGCCACCCGGACGGGACCGCGCCGTCACTTGCGCGGCCCCGCTCGGGCGGGCCTGGCGATCGCCCTCATTGCGCTGCCGGTAAGGGCGACCGCACGCTCAGCCCGGCCGGGCCGGCACCTCAGCTGGCACGGCGGCTCGCAGCGGTGTGCGCGGCGCGCGCCGGCCCGGCCGGATGGCCGGGACCGTGCCCCGGCGCCCCGGGCCTGCGCGCCTCCGCCGGGCTCCGCATGCCCGGCGGACGCCCGTCCATCGGGGCCCGGCCCTGCTGGGGCACGTGCACCGGAGGCAGCGGCCGGACGAGGCCCATCGCGATGACCTCGTTGGCCAGCCGGGTGCGCCGGTTGGCGCCCTCCGGGATGCGGAACTTCTGGTAGAGCCGCAGCAGGTGCTGCTTCACCGCGGCCTCGGTCACGACCAGCTCGCCCGCGATGTCGCGCGCCGTGGCGGGAGCCACGAACGCCTCGTCGGACAGCGCGGGGCGGCACAGCGCGGTCAGCACGTCGACCTCGCGGCGGGTCAGCTCGGGGGCCACGGCGCGCCGCAGCTCGACGTCCGGGTCGACCTCCTCACGGGGGATGCCCCCCATCCGGCAGCGCGCCGTGCCGAAGCTCACGACGTCACCGTCCTCCAGCACACGGCGGGCGATCGGCCGGCCGTTGACACGGGTCCCGTTGCGGGACAGGCCCATGTCGACGACGTAGACGTACGGGCCGCGCCGCACGATCTCGGCGTGCAAACGGGACACACTCGGGTCGTCGAGGCGGATGTCGACTCCTCTCCCTCTCCCGACCGTCGTAACGTCGGGGCGCAGCGGCACCACCAGCCCGCTGTCCTCGATCCGCATGAACGGCCCCTCCACGGCAGTCCTCCCAGCTAGTTAGCGACCCCTGTCTGCCGGGTTACCCGGGCGGACCCCCGTCACACCCTCCTACTGGCGAGTAGCACCGATGGCGCAAGGCATTCGGGGCTCTTCGCCACCAGCCGGACCGGGTGCGTTTCCGTCGCCGGCGCACAAGTCCGGCCACCGATCCGGCGTGGCGATCACCGGACCCCTCACCCGGCCCCGGACCGCCCGTCCCACCGCGCCGCGCCCGCCGCGTCGCGCCGCGATGTCGTGCCACCCGCCGATCGGCATTACCGTGGACCCATGAGCACGCAGGTGCACCGGCGCCGGCGCAGGGCGCCGCGCGGCAAGAGCGCCGCCCCGCAGTGGCTCGCGCGGCTGCCTTACCTCATCGTGCTCAGCGGCGTCGGCGGCGGCCTCGCCCTCTGCGCCCTCAACTACTTCCGCAAGGGCTCCGGCCTGATGGCCGCGGCGCTGCTTTTCGGCGCGCTCGCCCGGCTGCTGCTGCCGGAGTCCCAGCTCGGCCTGCTCGCGGTCCGCAGCCGCCAGATCGACTGCTGGACGCTCGTCATCCTCGGCGAGATGGTCGCCTTCGTCGCGCTCAGCATCCCCCCGATGAACAAGACCGGCCTCATCGGCGCCGGCGCGTTCGGGGTGCTGATCGCCCTGGTCATGCTGGCGCGCGGCGCGCGGCTGCTGCTCGCCCGGCGCCGGGACGGTTCGCCCGGCTGAGGGTGTTTTCGCAGCTCGCCAGGGGTGCGGCCGCCCTCGCCAGGAGCCCAGGTCTAGACCGGGCCCGGGCCTCGGCTAGCCTTGCCAGTTGAGCCTTACAAGGACTGCTGGCCAGGTGTAGGAAAGGGACAGCAACAGCATGCCCAAGATCAAAGTAGCGGGCCCGGTCGTCGAACTCGACGGCGACGAAATGACGCGGATCATCTGGAAATTCATCAAGGACCAGCTGATCCTGCCCTATCTCGACGTGGACCTGAAGTACTACGACCTGGGAATCGAGCACCGTGACGCCACGGACGACCAGGCCACCATCGACGCCGCGAACGCCATCGCCGAGCACGGCGTCGGCGTCAAGTGCGCCACCATCACCCCCGACGAGGCGCGCGTCGAAGAGTTCGGCCTGAAGAAGATGTGGCGTTCCCCCAATGGAACGATCCGCAACATCCTCGGCGGCGTGATCTTCCGCGAGCCCATCGTCGTGTCGAACATCCCGCGCCTGGTGCCCGGCTGGACCAAGCCGATCATCATCGGCCGCCACGCCCACGGCGACCAGTACAAGGCGACCGACTTCGTGGTCCCCGGCCCCGGCAAGGTGACGATCACCTACACCCCGCAGGACGGCTCGGAGCCCATGGAGATGGAGGTCGCGGACTTCCCCGGTGGCGGCGTCGCCATGGGCATGTACAACTTCGACGACTCGATCCGCGACTTCGCCCGGACGAGCATGCGGTACGCGCTGAGCCGCGAGATGCCGCTGTACCTGTCCACGAAGAACACGATCCTCAAGGCCTACGACGGCCGGTTCAAGGACCTCTTCCAGGAGATCTTCGAGACCGAGTTCAAGGCCGAGTTCGAGGCCAAGGGCATCACCTACGAGCACCGGCTCATCGACGACATGGTCGCCGCCGCGCTCAAGTGGGAGGGCGGCTTCGTCTGGGCCGCCAAGAACTACGACGGCGACGTGCAGTCCGACACCCTCGCGCAGGGCTTCGGCTCGCTCGGCCTGATGACCTCCGTCCTCATGACGCCCGACGGCAAGACCGTCGAGGCCGAGGCCGCGCACGGCACGGTGACCCGGCACTACCGGCAGCACCAGCAGGGCAAGCCGACGTCGACCAACCCGATCGCGTCGATCTTCGCCTGGACCCGCGGCCTCGAGCACCGCGGCAAGCTCGACGGCCAGCCCGAGGTCACCGACTTCGCGCGCAAGCTGGAGCAGGTCTGCGTCGAGACCGTCGAGGCGGGCCAGATGACCAAGGATTTGGCGCTCTTGGTCGGAAGTGACACGCCTTGGTTGACCACGCAACAATTCCTGGAGGCGCTCGACACCAACCTCCAGAAGAAGATCAACGGCTGACCAGGGTGAGCTGACTGTTGGCATTCACTTGAATGCTCCCTGTACATGCGGGGATGGTCCCGACCTTGCCTTGCTCGTCGGGAGCGACACACCGTGCTCCCCGCGCACGCGGGGCTGAGGAGTCGGCCCCGCTTCGGCGGGGATGAAGGCCGTCCCGGGTTCGTCCCGGGGCGGCCCTTCGCGTTCGCCGGGTGTGAACCATGCCGGGGCGGGCACCTGGCGCATGACGGGCGGGCGGCGCGCGATAGCCTGACGTCGGAAATATCTCGACGGCGAGAGAACCCGTGCGGCGGACCGGTTCCCTGGGCGCTCTTCGGCGGTCGGGTTCGAAGGATGGCCGCCTGAGCCCCGTCAGGTCACAGCAGGAGAAGGACGCATGACGCGCACCCCAGTCACAGTCACCGTTACCGGCGCCGCTGGCCAGATCGGCTACGCGCTGCTGTTCCGCATCGCCTCCGGGCACCTGCTCGGCGCGGACGTACCCGTCCGCCTGCGCCTGCTGGAGATCCCGCAGGCGGTGAAGGCCGCCGAGGGCACCGCGATGGAGCTGGACGACTGCGCGTTCCCGCTGCTCACCGGCATCGACATCTTCGACGACGCGACCGCTGCGTTCAACGGGACGAACGTGGCGCTGCTGGTCGGCGCCCGCCCGCGCACGAAGGGCATGGAGCGCGGCGACCTGCTGGAGGCCAACGGCGGCATCTTCAAGCCGCAGGGCGAGGCGATCAACGCCGGCGCCGCCGACGACGTCAAGGTGCTGGTGGTCGGCAACCCGGCCAACACCAACGCGCTGATCGCGCAGTCGCACGCGCCGGACGTCCCGGCCGAGCGGTTCACCGCGATGACCCGCCTGGACCACAACCGGGCGCTCGCGCAGCTGTCGAAGAAGGCGGGCGTGTCCGTCGCCGACATCAAGAAGATGACGATCTGGGGCAACCACTCCGCCACCCAGTACCCGGACCTGTTCCACGCGGAGATCGGCGGCAAGAACGCGGCCGAGACGGTGAACGACCAGAACTGGCTGGAGAACGACTTCATCCCGACCGTCGCCAAGCGCGGCGCCGCGATCATCGAGGCGCGCGGCGCGTCGTCGGCGGCGTCGGCGGCGTCCGCGGCGATCGACCACGTGCACACCTGGGTGAACGGCACCGCCGACGGCGACTGGACGTCGATGGCGGTCGTGTCGGACGGCTCCTACGGCGTGCCGGAGGGCCTGATCTCCTCCTTCCCGGTCACCACCAAGGACGGCAAGTGGGAGATCGTCCAGGGCTTGGAGATCGACGACTTCTCCCGCGCGCGGATCGACGCGTCGGTGAACGAGCTGGCGGAGGAGCGCGACGCGGTCCGCAAGCTCGGCCTGATCTGACCGGCCGCGCCCGTACGCACTCGGCGAGCCCCGGACCTACGCGGTCCGGGGCTCGTTCGCGTCGCGGTACCACCGAAATTCCCGCGAAGGTGTCGGCGGCGGTCGTTAGGGTGTGATCGCTTCGAAGGCGACGGGGAGGGACGCGGGTGGCGGAACAGGCTTTCCAGGTGGATCTGCGCGGGGTGGTGGATCTGCTCAGCCGCCATCTGTACGCGAGCCCGCGGGTGTACCTGCGGGAGCTGCTGCAGAACGCGGTGGACGCGATCACCGCGCGCGGCGCGGGCGGCGGCCGGGTGGTGATCGAGACCGGCGGCGGGGCGCTGCGGGTGCACGACGACGGCGTGGGCCTGACGGCGGACGAGGTGCACACGCTGCTGGCGACGATCGGCCGGTCGTCGAAGCGGGACGAGCTGGGGTTCGCGCGGCACGACTTCCTCGGCCAGTTCGGCATCGGGCTGCTGTCGGGGTTCCTGGTGGCGGACGAGATCGAGGTGGTGTCGCGGTCGGCGAAGGGCGGCGACGCGGTCCGCTGGACGGGCCGGTCGGAGGGGAGCTACCGGGTCGAGCCCGGTGAGCGCGACGAGCCGGGCACGACGGTGACGCTGCGGCCGCGGCCCGGATCGGCGGAGCTGCTGAGCGCGCCGGTGGTGGCGGAGCTGGCCCGCGCCTACGGGGCGCTGCTGCCGATCGAGCTGGTCGTGGACGGGGTCGCGGTCACGGGGGAGGGCCCGCCGTGGCAGGCGTCCCACCGGGATCCGGCGGCGCGGCGGCGGGCGCTGGAGCGGTACTGCGAGGAGCTGTACGGGTTCACACCGTTCGACGTGGTGGACCTGGAGGTGGCGGAGGCGGGGCTGACCGGGGTCGCGTTCGTCCTGCCGGAGCCGGTGTCGCCGACGGCGCGCGCCGCGCACCGCGTCTACCTGAAGCGGATGCTGCTGGCGGAGAGCGTGCACGGGCTGCTGCCGGAGTGGGCGTTCTTCGTGCGGTGCGTGGTGGACGCGGGGGAGCTGCGGCCGACGGCGAGCCGGGAGGCGCTGTTCGAGGACGAGCTGCTGGAGTCGGCGCGGGAGGGCCTCGGGGAGGTGCTGCGGCAGTGGCTGGTGCGGCTGGCGGAGACCGATCCGCCGAAGCTGCGGGCCTTCCTGCGGCTGCACCAGCTCGGTGTGAAGGCGATGGCGCTGCACGACGACGACATGCTGCGGATCGTCGACCGGTGGATGGAGTACGAGACGTCGGCGGGCCCGATGACGCTGCGCGAGTTCCGGCGGCGGCATCCGGGCGGCCGGTTCACCGGGAGCGTGGAGGAGTTCCGGCGGCTGTCGGCGGTGGCGGGCGCGCAGGGCGTCGGCCTCGTCAACGGCGGCTACGTGCACGACACGGAGATCATCGAGCGGCTGCCGGACCTCGATCCGGACGCCCGGCTGGCGCGGCTGGACGCGTCCGAGCTGACCACGACGTTCGGGGTGCTGGACCCGGCGGCGGAGCTGGCGCTGCGGCCGTTCCTGGCGGCGGCGCAGCGGGCGGTGGAGCGGCTCGGCTGCGAGGTCGTCGTCCGGGACTTCGACCCGGCGTCGCTGCCGGCGCTGTACCTGACCAGCCGGGACGCGCAGTTCCGGGAGGAGCTGTCGCGGGCGCGGGAGGAGGCCGGCGAGCTGTGGGCGGACGTGCTCGGCGCGGTCGGCGCGACCACCGGTGTGGAGCGCCCGCAGCTGGTGCTGAACTACCGCAATCCGCTGACGCGGCGCGTGACGGCGCTCGGTGACGGGGGGCCGGTGGAGCCGGCCGTGCAGGCGCTGTACGGGCAGGCGCTGCTGCTCGGGCACCATCCGCTGCGTCCGGCGGACACGGCGGTGCTGAACCGTTCGTTCATCGGCCTGCTGGAGTGGGCCGTGCATCCCCCGGAGGCGGGCCGGTGAGTGTCGACGACGTGTACGCGCTGATGACGCGGTCGCAGGAGCTTCCGTACGGGGAGGCGCGGACGGTCCTGGTGGAGGACGCGCTGCGCCGCGCGGAGGAGGCGGCCGACGAGGTGCTGGCGTTCCGGGTACGCCTCCGGCTGACCGACGCGTACCAGTTCGGCGGCGAGCCGGCGAAGGCGTTCGCGACGTTCGGGCGGACGCTGGCCGAGCACGACCGCGACCCCGGCCGGTTCGACGAGCCGCTGGTGCTGCTGTGGCAGATGAAGGCGGTGGTGAGCTCCCTGACGAAGTTCCCGGAGATCCCGCTCGACCGGACGCGGGCGGTGCTGGACGACATGGAGCGCCGCTACCGGGCGGGCGGCCACAGCCTCCAGGCGGTGTACCGGCGGCGGCACATCGTGGCGCGGCATCTCGGGGACCCGTCGGCGGACGAGTGGTTCGCGCGGTGGCGGGCGGCGCAGCGGGACCGGCTGTCGGACTGCGAGGGCTGCGATCCGACGGGGATGGTGGCGCATCTGGCGGACGCCGGGCGGTACGAGGAGGCCGCGGAGATCGCGGCGCCGGTGCTGGCGTCCGAGCTGTCGTGCAAGGAGCAGCCGCAGGGGATCCAGACGGCGATGCTGCCGGTGTACCTGCGGACGGGCCGTCCGGAGGCGGCGGCGGACGCGCACCGCCGTGCGTACCGGGCGCACCGGCGGCAGATCGCCGATCTCGGCGACATCGCCGACCATCTGGAGTTCTGCGCGCTGACCGGGAACGACGCGCGCGGGCTGGAGATCGTGCAGCGGCATCTCGGGTGGCTGGACCGGGCGCCGCACGCGCACGCGGAGATGATGTTCGCCGCGGCGGCGGCCGCCGTGCTGGGCCGGGTCGCGGCGTCCGGGCGGGACGGGGTGACGGTCCGTCGTCCCGCGTCGGGAGGCCGTGCTGCGGAAGACGTGCCGGTCGCGGAGCTGCGCGCCGAGCTGGAGGGCCGCGCGACGGACCTGGCGGCGCGGTTCGACGCCCGCAACGGCACGTCCCACCAGGGCGACAAGGTGCGCGCCGTGCTGGCGGCCGAGCCGCTCTTCGGGTTCGTCCCGCTGGCCGCCCATCACCGCCGCCCGTCCCCGGCCCCCGCACCTGCTACGGAGCCGGAACGCGGCGACGACGGCATCGCGTCCATCGACGACCTCGACGCCCTTCTCGCGATCGCCGACGAGCGCCGGACCAGCCGCGACATGCCCCGCACGCTGGCCGCGTGGCGGCGCTTCGACGCGCTCGCCGAGACGGCCGCGCCGACCCCGCTGCAGAGCGCCCGGCGGCTGGACGGCCGGGGCGTCGAGCTGGCCGTGGACGGCGACCGCGAGGGCGCGGTCGCGGCCTGGGAGGAGGCGTCGCGGCGGTTCGCGGAGCTGGGCCAGGAGGACCGGCGGCAGCGGGTGCTGAGCCGGCTCGGGGCGCTGCGGTTCGAGCTGGGCGACGAGCGGGGCCTGGCCGAGATGGCCGCCGCGGCCGATCACTTCGCGGCGGGTTCCGGGGAGGACGGGGCGGCGACGGCGGCGCTGCTCCGGCTCGCCGGTGCCCATCTGGACCGCGACCGGCCCGCCGACGCGCTCGCCGCGCTGGACCGGGTCGTCCCGGACGACGCCCCCGACCGGGCCGGTGAGCTGTGGTTCCTGCGGGGCCGCGCGCTGCTGCAGACCGGCGACGAGGACGGCGCGGACGCGGCGCTGCGCCGCTCGCTCGCCGAGGCGCGCGCGTCGGACGACCCCGGAACGGTGGCGGCGCCCGCGCTGCTGCTCGCCCAGGTCCTCGCCCGGCGGCCCCCGGCGGAGGACGGCGCCGGCCCGGCGGAGGAGACGTTCGCGCTGCTCGACGAGGTGATCGGCGTGCTGCGCGAGCCGTCGCCGATGCGGGCGATCGCGCACACCGAGCGGGGGCTCGCGCTGCTGTCGGCGGGGCGCGCGGCGGACGCGGTCGCCGATCTCGCCGAGGGGGTCGCGGCGTGGACGGCCGAGGGCTTTCAGGAGCGGGCCGTCCGGCTGCGCGTGGACCTCGCCGCCGGGTACCTGGAGGCCGGGCGGCACCTGGAGGCGGCGGAGGCCGCCGAGGAGGCGCTGCCCGGGCTGGACGAGGGCGACGCGCGGCGCTGCCGGCTGATCCTCGCGCACGCGCAGAAGGGCATGGGGGAGGAGGACGGGGCGGACACGTTCGCGTCCCTCGCCGAGACCGCCGTGCGGGACGGTGAGCCGGGCGCCGCCGCGCACTTCCTGGAGGAGGCGGCGGAGATCCTCACGAATCTGGACAAGGACGCCCTCGCCGCCGAGCGTTTCGGGGAGGCCGCCGACGCCTACGCCGGGGCGGGCGACCCGCAGGGCGCCGTCCGGGCGCGCCGCCGCGCCGCGATGTGCCACCTGTGGAGCGGCGAGCCGGAGAAGGCCGTCACGACGGTGGAGGCGGCCCGCGCGGCACTGGACGCCCTGCCGGACGGCCCTCCCCGCGTCTGGGAGACGGCGCTGGTGTCGTACGACCAGGCCCGCATCCTCGCGCAGACGGGGCGTCCGGCGGACGCGGAGGCGCACGCGTCCGCCGCGGTGGACGGCTTCCGGTCCCTGGAGGAGACCGGTCCCGCCGACCAGGCCGCCGCGCTCCTCACCGACATCAGGTCGGCGCTCCAGGAGGAGTGACGCGCCCGGCGGGCCGACGCATCCAGACCAGGCGACGCGTTCAAGCCGGGCGGCGAGCCCAGGCCGGGCGGCGGGCCCAGGCCAGGCGGCGGGGTCAGGCCAGGCGGCGGGCGCCGGCGGACGGGACGGCGTCGAGGAACTCCGGCGCCGTCCAGCCGCGCTTGGCGTAGCCGGCCGCGATCGCGTCCCGCACCCGGCCGGCGCGGTCGGACGCGGTCAGCACGATCACCGATCCGCCGAACCCGCCGCCGATCATGCGGCCGCCGCGGGCGCCCGCGCGCAGCGCCGCGTCGACGGCGGTGTCGGCCTCCGGCCAGGAGATCTCGAACTGGTCGCGCAGCGACAGGTGCGAGGCGTTCAGCATCGCGCCGAGCTCGCCGACGGCGCCGGCGCGCAGCAGCCCGACGGACGCCTCGACGCGGTGGTTCTCGGTGACGACGTGCTGGACGCGGCGCCGCAGCACGGGGTCGCGGAGCCGGCCGAGCGCGCCCGCGAGGTCCTTGACGTCGCGGAGCGCCTCCACGCCGAGCCGCGCGGCGGCCTCCTCGCATTCGGCGCGCCGCCGCCCGTAGTCGCCGCCGGTGAGGACGTGGGAGGCGCGGGTGTCGACGGCGAGGAGCGTCAGCCCGGCCTGCGACGGGTCGAAGGGGACCTGGGCGGACAGGCCGCTGCGGCAGTCGAGCAGCAGCGCGTGGCCGGGCGTGGCGAGCAGCGACGCGGACTGGTCCATCAGCCCGCACGGCATGCCGACCTGCTCGTTCTCGGCGCGCTGCGCGAGCCGGGCCAGCTCCGGCCGGTCGATCTCGACGCCGTGCAGGTCGCAGAGCGCGAGCGCGGTCGCGCACTCCAGCGCGGCCGAGGACGACAGGCCGGCGCCCTGCGGCAGGTCGGAGTCGATCAGCAGGGACGCGCCGCCGGTGCCGTGCTCGCGCAGCACCCGCGCCATGCCGACCGGGTAGGCGGCCCAGGCCCGCTCGGACGGCCAGCCCTCGGAGACGACCGTCCCGCCCTCGACGGGCGCGGAGACGGTGCCGCCGGCCTGCCGGGAGCGGACCTCGACGACCCCGTCGTCGCGGCGCGCGGCGGCCACCGACACGCCCCGCGACAGCGCGAACGGCAGGACGAGGCCGTCGTTGTAGTCGGTGTGCTCGCCGATCAGGTTGATCCGCCCGGGGGCGTGCCAGACGCCCTCGGCGGCGCGCCCGAACGCCTCGCCGAAGGCGGTGCGCAGATCGGTCATCGCGAGCGCAGGAAGGTCCAGGCGTCCGACACCATGGCGCGCAGGTCCCGCTCGGGCTTCCAGCCGAGCTGCGACTGGATCTTGTCGGAGGACGCGATCAGCACCGCCGGGTCGCCGGGGCGGCGCGGGTGGACCTCGGCCGGGATGTCGCGCCCGGTGACCTCGCGGCACACCTCGATGACCTCGCGGACGGAGTTGCCGGTGCCGCTGCCGAGGTTGAAGATCTGGTGGGCGCCGGGCTCGCAGGCGTCCAGGGCGAGCAGGTGGGCGCGGCCGAGGTCGGCGACGTGGATGTAGTCTCGGACGCAGGTGCCGTCGGCGGTCGGGTAGTCCTCGCCGAACATCTTGACCGCCTCGCCCTGCCCGAGCGCCACCTTCAGCACGTTCGGAATCAGGTGGGTCTCGACGGTGTGCCGCTCGCCCTGCGTGCCGTAGGCGCCCGCGACGTTGAAGTAGCGCAGCGAGACGCCGCCGATGCCGTGCAGCCGCGCGTACTCGGCGAGCGTGGTGTCGATCGCCAGCTTGGACGCGCCGTACGGGTTGGTGGGCCGGGTCGGGTCGGTCTCCAGGATCGGCGTCGACTCGGGCTCGCCGTAGCAGGCGGCCGTGGAGGAGAACACGATCCGCGGGACCCCGGCGACCCGCATCGCCTCCAGCAGCGCGAGCGACTCGCCGAGGTTCTTGTCCCAGTACAGGCCCGGCTTCTCGACGGACTCGCCGACCAGCGACTTGGCCGCGAAGTGCAGCACGGCGTCGAACCCGGCGCCGCCCATCACCTCGGCGGCGGCGCCGCGCAGCGTGCCGCGCACCAGCCGCGCCCCGGCGGGGACGGCGTCCTCGTGCCCGGTGGACAGGTCGTCCAGGACGACGACCTCGTGCCCCGCCTCCAGCAGCAGTGCGGAGACGACGCTGCCGATGTAGCCGGCGCCTCCGGTGACGAGCAGCTTCACGTACGGACCTCCCGGGAAGACAACAGGACGGCGGGGTGCCGTCCAGGCTATCCGCAACCCCGCCCCCGGACGCCCCGACTCGGGGGACGGACCGGGCCGCCGGCGGAGTCGAGCCGGATGATGCTCTGCCCCTCCCGCGTCACGCTGATCCCGAAAAGCCCGATGCCGGGTGAACCGGCATCGGCCCAGCGCCGTTTGAGGGCGTTCCGCTCCGCCTGCGGGATCCGCTGGCCGCGCAGCGGCATGAACCAGGACGGCGCGACGAATCGTCCGGACGCCCGGCCTTCCTCGTCCACGGTGAGGAGCGCCAGCGGGCCGTCCGGGTGGAAGGTCGGTGCCCACGGGGCCAGGATCACGCCGCCCGGCCGCGTCTGCTCCACCCACGCGTACGGCAGCTCGGCCACCGCCGCCGTGGCGATCAGCCGGTCATAGGGGGCGTTCGCGGGATACCCGGCCTCCCCGTCGCCCTCGATCACCTGGACCGCGCAGCCGAACCCGGTCAGGTTCCGCCGTGCCGACCCGGCCACCGCCGGATCGATCTCCACCGTGGTCACGTTCTCCGCGCCGGTGATCTGCGCCATCAGGGCGGCGTTCCAGCCGGTGCCCGTACCGATCTCCAGTACCCGGTGCCCGGGACGCAGATCCAGCAGTTCGAGCATCTCCCGGACGACGCGCGGCGCCGAGCACGAGCTGGTGGGCCATACGCCCCTGGTGGTCGCGCCGTCGTCGATCTGGGTCGTCACGGCGTCCTCCGAGCGCACCAGCGCCCACCAGCCCTCGGGGTCGTCCTCTCGGCGCAGCGGCACCGCCCAGCCGTCGTCCCGCCTGATCCAGACCAGGTCGGGGACGAACGCATGGCGGGGCACGGCGTCGAACGCCGCCCGGACGCTCATGCCTTCCCCGATCCGTTGCAGCCCGGGCAGGTCACGTCCTGCTCCTTGTTGTCGTTGTTGACGGTGACCTTCCCGCTCCCGCCGCACATGCCACAGTTCGCCGGATTCTCGTGTCTTCCCATGCCCCGGCCCCTCAGCGGGCCCAGTGGGAGGTTCGCGACCCTACCTCGCCGGGCTGAGCCCGGAGGGCCCGTTCGAGCGTGTCGGCCGCGCCGTCCGGATCGTCCGCGCGGCCGATCCGGCTGCCGTCCGCCGCCCACGTGAACGCCCATCCCTCGGCCCGGTCGAAGTCGCAGCCGATATCGGCGGTGTGCGCGATGTCGTACTTGTTGAGGACGAACAGCACCGAGCAGCCGGCCCGCATCGCGAAGATCGCCTTAATGCCCGTTTTATTGTGATTGATTGAGTAATGTAGCCCTTCCAGGAATACCCGCCGCTGGTTCGACGGAAGCGGCCGGTCGTCCGTTCCCGCGTCCCGTGGACCCTCGTGGCTCATCGCCCTTACTCCTTGCCTATCCGAGATTTCATGTTTCCCTGACAGAGTTCTCGGATCGGGCTAGCTTGGCTAGGCGAGGGCAACAAATTCAACAAGCTGGAGGGTGTGATGGAGACGCGGCGCGGGTTCGACCCGGACGGCAGTCTCTGGGATCTCATCGCCGTGGAGCTGCGGAGACAACGCCAGGAACGCAACCTGTCGCTCGCCGCCGTGGGTGATCTCATCGGCCGAGATCGATCGCTGGTGGCACATGTTGAATCCGGCCATACCAAGCTTCAGATCGCGCACGCCGCCAAGCTCGACCGTGCTTGGAACCTCGGAAGCCTGTTCCGCCGACTCGTCGGCTTCGCCAAGTCCGGCCACGATGTCGAGTGGTTCAAATCGCACCTCGAGCTGGAGGGGAAGGCCGATGAACTCCGGATCTGGGAACTCGCCTGGATACCCGGTCTCCTTCAGACGGAGCGTTATGCGGGGGCACTGTTCGAGGCGTGCGGAGTGGAGGATGTGGAGAGCGCCGTCGCTTCCCGCCTCGCCCGGCAGACGGCACTGGACCGCACCCCGCGCCCACTGGTCTGGGTCTTCCTAGACCAAGGCGTACTGGAACAGCCTGTGGGTGGACCAGAGGTGATGCGCGAGCAGCTCGAACGGCTCATGGAGCTCGCCCAACGTCCGAACATCACCGTGCGGATCATGCCGAGGAGAGTCGGTGCGCACGTCGGACGAGACGGCTCATTCAAGATCATGACCGTGGCGGGTACCGAACACGTCTACACCGAAGCCTGCGAGGGCGGGCGGCTCGTCGTCGATAACACGGATGTAGGGTTGTTTCGGGTGCGGTTCGCCCGAATCGGGGATTGGGCTTTGCCGGTAGACGCCTCATTCCGCGTGATCAAAGACGTGCTGGAGGACGTGACGTGACTCCCGTCTGGCGCAAGAGCAGCCGCAGCGGCAGTGGGCAGCAAGGCCAAAGCGACTGTGTTGAATTGGCCGCTCTCAACGGGGCCGTCGGGGTGCGTGACTCCAAGGTCCCGGAGGCCGGTCACCTCAGCTTGTCCGCTGGGGACTTCGCCGCGCTGGTCGCCCGGGTGAAGCGCGCGGAGCTGGATCTCTGACGAGGCCGCCGCGCCGCCCCCGTCCCGGCCGCTCGGGCGCGGCGGAAGACGGGCCTCCGGGATGGTAGGGGAGCCGGGCCGGAGGGGAAGGTTCACCCCATGGACCGGACGGCGTCGCTCCCGCCTTCGCCAGGCCGGCCGCCGAGGCGGCTCGCGCGGGCGCTGGTGTGGCTGCTGTCCGCCTCGACGGACCTTGTGGTGCGGCTGGCGGGCGGCGACCCGAACGCGCTGCGCGAGGAGCTGACCGCGGAGCGGATGCGCGCGCTCGTGGCGGAGAACACGCAGATCGCCGCGGACGAGCGGGCGCTGATCGAGGAGGTGTTCGCGGCGGGGGAGCGGCCGCTGCGGGAGGTGCTGGTGCCCCGCACCGAGGTCGTGTTCCTGGACGCGGCGCTGCCGCTGGCGGCGGCGGCCCGCGCGGCGGCGGGCAGCCCGCACTCCCGGTTTCCGGTGTGCCGCGGCTCCCACGACGAGGTGATCGGGTTCGTCCACATCCGGGACCTGCTCGTCCCCGAGGACCGGGACGGCGCCGCGCCGGTCGGGGAGCTGGTGCGGCCGGTGAAGTTCCTGCCGGCCTCGCAGCGGGTCCTGCCCGTCCTGTCGGAGATGCGGCGGGAGGGCTGCCACCTGGCGATCGTCATGGACGAGTACGGCGGCGTCGCCGGGATCGTCACCCTCGAGGACCTGATGGAGGAGCTGATCGGCGACATCCGCGACGAATATGATGTGCAGGACGCGCAGGCGCGGCGCCTGCACGGCGGCGTGGTCGAGGTCGACGGCCTGCTCAACCTGGACGACTTCGCCGCCGAGACCGGGCTCCGGCTGCCGGCCGGGCCGTACGAGACGGTCGCCGGGCACATCATGGCGGTGCTCGGCCGCGTGCCCGCCGAGGGCGACTCGGTGCCGGCCGCGGACCGGGAGCTGCGGGTGGCCCGGATGGAGGGCCGGCGGGTGGCCCGCGTGCGCGTCACGCCGCGGGCGGCGCCCCAGGCGGCACAGCAGCCGGTCCGGCCGGCGGCGCGGTGGTCGGCGCCGGCGGCGGTGCGGCCCGCGGTGCCGGCGACGCCCGTGCCCCCGGTCGCGGCCCCGCGGCCGGCCGGCGACGCCGCCACCGGCGGCGGAGCCTCCGACGACACCTGAGAGAATCGGTCCGTGCACATGCCCGAAGCGTCCAGCCCCGTCAGCCCCGCCGCGGCGCCCGCCCCGCGGGTGCTCTCCGGCATCCAGCCCACCGCCGACTCGTTCCACCTCGGCAACTACCTGGGCGCGTTGCGGCAGTGGGTGTCGCTGCAGGACACGCACGAGACGTTCTACTGCGTCGTCGACCTGCACGCGATCACCGTTGAGCACGACCCGGAGCTGCTGCGGCGCCGCACGCGGGTGTCGGCCGCGCAGCTCATCGCGATGGGCGTCGACCCCGGCCGCGCCACGCTGTTCGTGCAGAGCCACGTCCCCGAGCACGCCGAACTGGCGTGGGTGCTCGGCTGCCTCACCGGGTTCGGCGAGGCGAGCCGGATGACCCAGTTCAAGGACAAGTCGTCCAAGCAGGGCACGTCGGCGACGAGCGTCGGGCTGTTCACCTACCCGGTCCTGCAGGCCGCCGACATCCTGCTGTATACGCCGGAGCCGGGCACCGCGGTGCTGCGCGTCCCGGTCGGCGAGGACCAGCGGCAGCACCTGGAGCTGACCCGGACGCTCGCGCAGCGGTTCAACCACCGGTTCGGCGAGACGTTCGTCGCGCCGGAGGCGCACATCCCCGAGGGCGCCGCGAAGATCACCGACCTGCAGGAGCCGGACGCGAAGATGAGCAAGTCGGCGTCCTCGCCGCAGGGCATCATCGACGTGCTGGAGGAGCCCGGCCCGATGCGCAAGAAGATCATGCGCGCGGTCACCGACACCGGCTCCGAGGTGGTCTACGACGAGGAGAAGAAGGCCGGCGTCACCAACCTGCTGCGGATCTACTCCGCGCTGGACGGCACGCCGGTCCCCGACCTGGAGGCGAAGTACGCGGGGTCCGGCTACGGCCAGTTCAAGAAGGACCTCGCCGAGGTCGTCCTCGGCACCTTCACGCCGATCCGGGAGCGCACCGCCGCGCTGCTGGACGACCCCGCCGAGCTCGACCGGATCCTGGAGAAGGGCGCCGAGCGGGCCGGGGCGGTCGCCGCGCGCACCATGGAGACCGTCCGCGAGCGGGTCGGCTTCGTGGGACGCGGTCGCTGACCGTGGCGGGCGAGGGGGCGCGCCCCGGGGCCGCGGACGCCTACGGCAGGGGGGCCGCGGACACCTTCATCGGGGTGCCCGCGGGCCCGGCCGCCGGCGGCGTCCGGATGATCGGGGTCGCGATCCCGGTCCCGGAGCCGTACGGGTCGCAGCTGCAGCGCACCCGCGCCGCCTACGGCGACCCGCTCGCCGGCGCGATCCCCACGCACATCACGCTGATGCCGCCGACCGAGGTCGCCCCGGGGGAGATCGCGGCGATCGAGGCGCACCTGCTGGACGTCGCGCGATCCGAGCGCCCATTCCGCATCCGGTTGCGCGGCAGCGGAACGTTCCGACCGGTATCTCCGGTCGTGTACGTGGCGCTGGCGAAGGGAATCGGCGGCTGCGAGCGCGTCCAGGCGAAGGTCGCGTCGGGGCCGCTCGCGCGCCCGCTGCCGTTCCCGTACCACCCGCACATCACCGTCGCGCACCACCTGCCCGACGACGTGATGGACCGGGCGTACAAGGACATGTCGAGCTACCGCGCCGAGTTCGAGGCGTGGGGGTTCTCGCTGTACGAGCACGGCCTTGACGGGGTGTGGCGGCCGCAATGCGATTTCGTGTTCGGCAACGGGAAACGCCACTCAACGTTCAACGGTTGATCACCGTCCGCCGCATCGAGGGCCAAGGGTTGGGTACGTTGCGTACATGCGGCAGGTGATCAGCGGGGCGCAGCGGCGGGTCGAGGCTCTGCTGGAGGCCGGGAAGGCCGGGCTGGACGCCGCGCGGTCCCGCTGGCGGTGGTTCGACCACCTCGCCCGCGCGTTCGAGCGCTACCAGGAGCGCCGCGGCGACCGGCTCGCCGCCGCCCTGACCTGTTACGGGTTCCTGTCGTTCTTCCCGCTGCTGGCGCTGGCGTACTCGCTGCTCGGCTACCTGGTCGGGATCAGCACGCAGGCCCGCGACTACTTCGTCAAGGCCGTCCAGGACCTGCTGCCGGGCCTGTCGGACCAGCTGCAGGTCGAGCAGATCGCCCAGTCGAAGACGGCGGTGGGCGTCGTCGGCCTGGTCGCGCTGCTGTTCACCGGGCTCGGCTGGGTGCAGGTGCTGCGCGAGTCGCTGCGCGACATCTGGGGCAACCCGCCGACCGGCGGCGGCAACTACTTCCTCAAGCGGCTGTGGGACCTCGCCGTCCTGGCGTTCCTCGGCGTGGTCCTGATCTGCGGGATGGCGGTGTCGACGGTCACCTCGTCGGCGACCCACACCGTTCTCGGCTGGTTCGCGCTGGAGGGCGTCCCCGGCGCCGGCACCGGGCTGCGGCTGCTGTCGCTGGCCTGCGCCGTCGCGTTCGACACGGTGATCTTCCTGGTGCTGTTCACCCGGCTGTCCGGGACGATCGCGCCGCGGCGGCGGATCATCCGCGGCGCGCTGTTCGGCGCGCTCGGCCTCGAGCTGCTCAAGCAGGCCGCGACGCTGCTGATCGGCCGGACGACGCAGAACCCCGTCTACGCCTCGTTCGCCGTCCTGGTCGGGCTGATGGTGTGGATCAACATCGTGTCCCGGTTCACGCTGTTCGTCGCCGCGTGGACCGCGACCCGCCGCGTCGTGCTGAAGGCCGACGCCGAGGACCCGGAGAACGTCGCCGACCAGGAGATCGGCGAACTGGAGGACCGCCGCGCCCCCGACCGGGACGGCCGGGGAGCGGAGAAGCACCGGGAACGGTCGGCCTCTTGACCACCCGCACTCCCCACCCGCCTTGAGCGCATATCGCGATGCTCAGTGCGGCCTACTACCGCCGAACGGCGCGCTCTATGTCCGATGGCACATTCCACGGGAATGTAGTGGAGGCGTGATCCCCTATCGGTTCGATCCCGGATATTCACCCGTTTTCGGTCGTACCTAATCGCGAAGTTCACCTGGGTTATCCAGACGGGTGGAGATCGACGTCATGTCGTGATAAAAGAACTCTGAGCGAGGCTCAATTCGGCCCGGTAGAGATGCTTTTCCCCGGTGTGTCACGCAGGTGTCGGCAGGCCGGTGAGGCGGACATCGCCATGGCACGGACCGTGGCGGAAAACGGCGGTCCCTGACGATGAACACCAGCACGCCCACCCGTCCCGCGCGCGTCAGCCCATGGATCGGGGTCCGTCCGTACGGAGCCGCGGACGCCGACCGCTTCTTCGGGCGTTCCACCGAGACCGCCCGGGTCGTCGAATTGTGGCAGTGCCATCGGCTGACGATCCTGCACGGCGAGTCCGGCGTGGGCAAGACGTCGCTGCTCCAGGCCGCCGTCCGCCCGCATCTCGTCGCCTCGGGCGCGAACGTGCTGCCCATCGGAGCCGCGGCCGGCCACCCCGGCCTGCCCGGACCCGTGGTCGGCGCGCTGAACCCCGTCTCCTTCGCCGTGCTGGCCTCCTGGCAGCCGGACGAGCCCGCCGTCCGCGTCCTGAACGCGTCGATCGTGGAGTTCCTGCAACGTCGCGAGCGGTTCGGCCGGTCCCGGTCGGAGCCGACACTGGTGGCGGTCGACCATGTGCACCGGGCCGCGCCCGGATCCCCGGACGAACCGGGTCTCGTCCGCTTCCTGGAGGAGTTGGCCGAGGCCCTCGGCGAGACCCCGAGCGCGCACCTGCTGCTGTCCACCCGGACGTCCGACCTGGGCGTGCTGCGCCATCTCACCGAAAGCCTCCCCGCCGCCGTCACCGCCCGCTACGCCCTCGGCCCGCTGACCCGCGACTCGGCCATAGAGGCGGTCGTGCGTCCGCTCGCCGCCTGGGGCGTCTCGCTGGCCGACGGCGCGGCCGGGCACCTCGTCGACAGCGTCTCGGCCGCTTCCGCCGCCGTGCGGCCCGGACCGGGCGACCCGGCGCCGGTGACCGAGCCGGTACCGCTGCAGATCGTCGCCACCGCGCTCTGGGAGGCGCGCGCCGAGAACGACATGGTGATCACGCCCCGGATGCTGCCCGACGCCGAACCGGCCCTCGCCGCGTACTGCGCGCGTGCCCTCGACACGATCACCACTGATCACGGCCTGCCGACCTGCGAGGTCGGAACGTGGCTGCGCCGGGCGTTCATCACCCCGGACGGCGGCGAGCGGCTGGTGCGCCCCGTCGCCCGGCCGCCGGAGATGACCGAATCGCTCATCCGCGACGTCGAGGACCGCTACCTGCTGACCCGGGTCGACCGGAACGGCGAACCGCACCTCCGCCTCCGCTACCCGTGGCTCACCACGGTGCTGCGGCGTCTCAGCGACGTGCAACTGCCCGCGCGGCAGCGCGACCCGGCGGAGTGCCTGCGGTCGGCCCGCCTCGCCTACGCCGCCGGCGACCTCGACCTGGCGATGCGGCACGCGCTGTCGGCCATGAGGCTCAGCCGCCCGGAGCACCAGCACATCCAGGCCCAGGCGCAGTCGCTGCTCGGCTGCATCGCCCACCTCGGCGGCCGTCACGAGGCCGCCGAGGAGCACTACCGGACCGCCATCGGATTCTTCGAGGTGCTCCAGCGGCTTCCGGAGGCGGGCCGCCTCCTCGCCGCCATCGGGGAGCTGAAACTCGCGCTCGGGGACAAGGCCGGGGCACTGGAGGAGTTGTCGGCCGCCGCACAGTGCGCCCCCGACGACCCGTCCGTCCAGATCGGCCTGGCGCACGCCTTCTGGTACGTCGAGCGGCCGCAGGCCGCGATCAACGTCCTGGACCGGGTGCTCAGGACGGACGGCAACGCCGAGGCCCGCCGGTGGCGCGGCGAGATCCACGTCGACCTGGACCACGCCGAGCAGGCGCTCCGCGACCTCGACCGGCTCGGCAGGCGGGCCCCGCCCTCCGCGCGGGCCGCGCGCTCCCTCGCGCTGTGCATGGTGACCGGCGGGCAGACCGGTCCGGACGACCTGGAGGAGATCGTCGATGCCGCTCCGCGGAACGGCCCGGTACTGCTGCGGGCCGCTCGGACCAGAGCGCTGTGCGGGGACGCCGACCGTGCCGGCGAACTGGCGGCGCGGGCGCTGCGGGCCACCGATCCTCCGCTCGCGCCGCTCCAGTCCAGGCAGGCACGGGAACTGCTACGGGACGGCTGACCCGGCGGGGCCGCGTTCACCGGTCGGGCCCGCCTCGCGGTTCCGGCTCCGGCGTCGCGTCGCCGTCCCGCGGGTCCGGGTCGTCCTGCGTACCGGTGCCGATGGGCGGGTCCGCCGATGCGGGCGCATCGCCCGCGCCGGGCGGCGGGCCGCCTCGCCTGCGGTCATTGATCCGCCCCTGCACGGCGAGCACGAGCATGAGGACGGGAGCGGCGGCACCCAGGTCCTTCGCCCAGGCCGGCGGGCACTGCTCCAGGACGGCGACGCAGGCCGACAGGCCCGCCGCCACCGCCCCGTACGGGCCCGCGGCACCGAGCGTTCGGAGCCACCGGGGCCACCGGGCCCGCCGGTGGGCGGGCCGCCATCCGCGGGTCCGGCGAGTCCGCGCGACCGGCCCGCCGGAGGGCGCCGCGCGGCCCGGCCCGCCGTCCGGCCGCGCGGACCGCTCGGCCGCGTAGGCCACCGGGTCGGGCCCGGCCGGACGGTCGGCGGCGCCGGAGGAGCGTCCGGCGCCGCTCGCGGCGGGGTCGGTCCGCGTCGGGCCGCCGGGCATCGGCCGCGCGGACGAGCGGGCGGTCATCGGTGAGTCGCCGTTGAAGTCGGGTGCCGGCTGAGCGGTCATGTTCGTTCTCCCGGTGAGGACAGGGGCCGTCACCACCGGATGGAAGTGCAAGGACACCGTGTCCAGCTGAGCGCTGCAGCATCGGCCCAGGTCAGCGCATTGAGCGCCGGACAGTTCCCGGACGTCCGGCACGACCCGCGGTGCGACGGGAGGCCGGGATGTCTGTTGGACGCGAGGGGAACTGGAAACCGCTCCAGGGCAGGCATGCCGAAACTCGCGACCTCGCCGGGTTCCTGCGGGAGGTCGTCCGTCAGTACCGCCGGTCGACCCGCAGCCTCGAAGGCCCGATGCTGCACTCGAAGTCCACGATCGCGGTGCGGCTGTCCGGCGAGGAGCGGCCCGACTGGGAGTTCGTCGAGAAGCTGATCAGGGTCTGTGCCGGACGGGACGCGCACGCGGCCGGCGAGCTGCTCAAGCTCGCCAGGAGCAAATGGGAGGCGGCGGACCCGTCGCGCGCGCGGCTTCTCACCCCCGCCGAACAAGACGCGCCCGGTGCGGACTCCACGCTCGAGGAGGTGCGGGCTCTGCTGCGGGAACTGGTCGAAGACCGGCGGCGGTCCGGCACACCGGCGTCCGCGAACGGTCCGGCATCATCGAACGACACCGGCGAGGGCGAGCCGATCGGACAAGAGGATGACGCCGCGGGCACCGGGAACCATCCGGGAACCGCGCCGGCGAGACCGGGCCCGGGGTTCCTGCACGGGCCGGCGCCGGGACGCGCCGACCCCTTCGTCGACCGGGGCGACCTGGTGGCCGCCATCGCGAGACGGTTCGCCAGGCACCCGGTGCAGGTCGTCCACGGTCCGCTCGGGGTGGGCAAGACACAGGTCGCGCTGCGGTACGTCCACCGGTTCCGCCTCGAGTACGGGCTGATCGCCTGGGTTCCCGCCGCGAGGCCCGCGCAGGTGCGCTCGTCCCTGGCGGCCCTCGCGCCCCACCTCGGCCTGGAGCCCCCGGACCCGACGAGGATGGAGAGCGCCTACCAGGCGGTCCTCAACGCCCTTGCCGAGGCGAGCCACGAGGAGCGGTGGCTGCTGGTGCTCGACGACGCCGGCAGACCCGAGCTCATCCAGCACCTCGTTCCCCACGACGGAGGCGGCGACGTGCTGGTCACCTCGCGCGACGCCGCCTGGAGGACGGCGGTGGCGGGCACCTCCTCCACCACGCTGGGAAGCTTCACGCGGGAGCAGAGCGTGGCGTTCCTGACCGAGCGGCTGAGGGCCGGTCACGCCGCCGCGGACGTCCACAGGCTGGCCGAGCGGCTGGGCGACCACCCGCTGGCGCTGCAGCAGGCGGCTTCGATGCTCGGCGGGCCGTCGTTGAAGATCCCGGATTACCTGCGGTCGCTGTCGGAAGGCGCCTGCCGGGCGCTCTCCCAGGGCGACCCGGGCACCTACCCGATGCCGATGGGGACGGAATGGGAGCTGTCGGCCGCCCGGCTGGGCGAGCGCTGCCCCGACGCGATGGTCCTGCTGCGTCATTGCGCCTCCTTGGAGTCGGCCGCGGTCTCCATCGCGCACCTGCGCGCCGCCGCCGGCGTCGGGCACGCGCCGCTGGCGGAACTGCTGGCCGACCCGCTCCGGCTCGACGCCGCCGTCGAGGAACTCGGCCGGGCCGGGCTGGCCTTCGTCGACGACACCGACCGGACGATGCACCTGCACACCCTGATCCGGGCGCTCGTCCGCGATGACTCGGCGAATCCGGCCGGGTGACCGGGCACAACACCGCGCGACATGCGCAAACCGACCGATCACTGTTCGCCGCCAAGATCGACATGCGAGTATGGCGGCCTGGAAGAGGGGCGCGGAAGGCCGCCGTCCAGAGTCCTAGTCGCAACTCGCCATGGGGGTTGGTGTGGCAGTGGGCACCGAACCCGCGGGCGCGGAGGCCGAATGGCCGGCGGACCTCGATGTGCAGAGGCTCCTCGAGGAAGGCTGGCGCCCGACGCCGTTCCGCGAGTTCGTCGTCAAGATCCACAGTCGCTGCAACCTGGCGTGCGACTACTGCTACATGTACGAGATGGCCGACCAGGGCTGGCGCCGCCAGCCCCGGCTGATGTCGGCGGCCACCATCGACGCGGTCGCCGAGCGCATCGCCGAGCACGCCCGGTCCAACGGCCTCGAACGGATCGAGTTGATCCTGCACGGTGGTGAACCCCTCCTGGCCGGGGCCGCGAGCCTGCGCCACGCCGTCACCGCCGTGCGCTCCGCCGTCGAGCCCGAGGTGACGGTCGTCGCCGGCGTGCAGACCAACGGCGTCCTGCTGGACACCGACTTCCTCGACCTGTTCCGCGAACTCGACGTCCGCGTGAGCGTCAGCCTGGACGGAGACGCGCAGAGCCATGACCGGAACCGGCGCCGTCCCGGCGGGCAGGGCAGCCACGACCTGGTCGCCTCAGGCCTGAGGCGGCTCCTCCAGCCCCGCTACCGGCACCTGTTCGCCGGCCTGCTCAGCACCATCGACCTGCGGAACGACCCGGTCGCCACCTACGAGGCGCTGCTGGAGTTCGACCCCCCGGGCGTCGACTTCCTGCTCCCCCATGGGACGTGGGAGGCACCGCCTCCCGGGCTGCCGTCGAACGGCGCACCCTACGGCGAGTGGCTCGTCACCCTCTTCGACCGCTGGTACGGCGCACCGGTCCGCGAGACCCGGATACGCCTGTTCAACGAGATCATCCGGATGCTGTTCGGCCGCCCTTCGCGTACCGAGGCGGTCGGCCTGTCGCCGGTGGCGGTGGCGGTCGTGGAGACCGACGGCAGCATCGAGCAGGTCGACTCCTTGAAGTCGGCCTACGACGGAGCCGCGCGCACGTCCCTGCACGTATCGCGGGACACTTTCGACCAGACGCTGATGCTGCCGGCGATCGCGGCCCGCCAGATCGGCCGCAGGGCCCTGTCGGCGCAGTGCAGCGAATGCAGCGTGTCCGGGATATGCGGCGCGGGCCTCTACCCGCACCGCTACCGCGCCGGGACGGGGTTCGCGAATCCCAGCATCTTCTGCAACGACCTTTTCCGCATCATCGACCATATTGCCGGGCGGGTCCGGGCAGATGTCGGCCGGCTGCGGGAAAGCCGCACGGAAACGCGGGACGAGGACAGGCACCGGACGTCGCAAGATCTCGACCGGCAGGGGAGTGGCGACCAGAAATGAGCCTGGACAGGCATGCCGTGCCCGAGGACGTCCTCCGCGCGATGGCCCGCGGCGGTGGCGGCGAGGCCGCGGTCGCCGCACTCACGGCCGCCCAGCGAAGCAGGACCCTGCTGCTGATCCGCGGCGTGCGGGATCGGGCGATCGCGATCGGCCACCCGCAGGCGGACCTGGTCCGCCGGTGCTACGACCTGCTCGCCGAGATCGAGCGGGCCGCCGGAGCCGACGCGGTGCTGGGCTATCCCACGGTCTCCTCCTGGGCGCTGCGGGCGCTGACCGGGCTGGCAGGGGACGCGGACGCCGCCCGCCGGACCGACCTCGGCCGGTTCGCCGGCATCACCGCCGCCGCGGCCGTGCGGGCCGGCTTCCCGGCGGAGATCGAGGTACCGCTGTCCGGCGGCACGGTCCTGCTCCCGTCGCTGGGAGTGGCCGTTTTCGGCCGGGCCGCTCAGGACGCCGGCGATCCCGCGACGGTGCTCGTCCGGTCGTCCGCCACAGGCGTCGAACTCGCGGTGCCCGGCGAGCGCATCACGCCTCCGTCCGACCCGCACCGGGACGGGCCGGGGTGGTGTGCGCTGCCCCTGCTGACGGCCGGGCATCAGGGGACGCGCGTGGGCCTCGTGCTGGACGAGCACGACCCTGACCGCATGCCGGGAGCCCGGCTCGCCGGCGAACGGCTGACCGCCGCGGACCGCGACCAGTGGCGCTCCGCCCTGGACTCCGCGTGGGAGGTCCTGGTCACCGGGCATCCCGAGGTGGCGGCGGAGGTCCGCGCCCTGCTCAGGGTGCTGACCCCGCTGGCCGCCCCGGCGGACGGCGAGACCAGCGTCACCTGGAAGGACGCCGCCGGCGCCGTCGGGCTCTCGACTCCGCGCAGCGCCCACGGGCTGGCGCTGACGCTGGCGCACGAGGTGCAGCACGTCAAGCTCAACGCGCTGCTCGACATCGTCCAGCTGACCTGGCCGGACGACCGCCGCTACTACGCGCCCTGGCGGGAGGACCCGCGACCGCTGGACGGACTGCTCCAGGGCGCCTACGCCCACCTCGGGGTCACCGCCTTCTGGCGCCGGGAACGGGCCCGGCAGCACGGCGACCTCCTGATGCGGGCGGACGTCGAGTTCGCCCGGTGGCGGACGGCCACCGATCGGGCGATCCGGACGCTCCTCGGCAGCGGCGGGCTCACTCCCATGGGCGAGACGTTCGTCACCGAGATGGGCGAGGTCCTCCGGGAATGGTGCACCGAGCCCGTGCCCGACCAGGCGCTGGCGCGGGCGGCGGAGGCGGCCGAGCGCCATCGCTCCCGCTGGCGGCGGCGCGTCGAGCGACCGCGCACCGATGACCCCGCCGCGGCGCCGCCCCTCCCCGCCTGACGGACCGGCCTTTTGCGGCCCGCCGCTCCTGCTCTCGCGGGACTCGGGCGGGCCGGCGGCGCCCGTTCGCGTCAGATGGGCGGCGGGTCGAAATCGAGGTCGAGATGGCGCCGGCTGTTGAAGACGTCGATGTCCGGGTGCTCGAGCGGCAGCGTCCGCTCGTAGCGTCGCCGCACATCGTCGAAGAGTTCGGCGGCGTCGTCGGTGCGGCCGAGCTCCTTCAGGTCCGCCGAGAGGTTCGCGGCGCACGCCAGCGTCATCGGGTGGTCCTCGCCCACCAGACGCCGCAGCCGCACGACCGTGTCCTCGCCGAGGGACCTCGCCTCCTCCATCTGCCCGAGCGCGGCATGGTCGCTGGCGAGGTTCGTCGCCACGGTCAGCGAGTAGTGGTGGTCGGCGCCGACCTGGGCGACCAGGCGGTCCAGCGCCCGCCGGTTCAGCTGCCGGGCCTCCGCGAGGGCGGAGGTGACGCGCAGCAGCAGCGCCTGATTCCCCGTGCAGGCCAAGGTGTACGGGTGGTCGGCGCCGTAGACCTTCCGGTACCGCTGCACCGTGTCGGCCGCGAGCCGGAGCCCCTCCTCCTCGTCGCCGGAATTGCGCATCACATTCGCCAGCGACATGGCCGCGGCGAGCGTGTCGGGGTGGTCGAGGCCGTACAGCCTGACGCAGCGCGCGTGGACGTCCCGGGACACCTCCTGCGCTCTGTCGAGTTCACCGAATCGACGCCAGGCGATGGCCAGGTCCTTGGACGTGCGCAACGTCCACGGATGCTCGACGCCCAGGAGGTTCCGTCCGTACGCGAGCGCCTCCTCGCTGAGGTCGCAGGCTTTGCCGTACTCCCCGTTCAACCGTGTCGCGCGAGCCAGACCGTTCCACGTCCCCAGGATGAAGGTCGCCCCGATGGCGCCGCCGGTCCGGTCGGCCGCGACGTAGGCCTCCTGGTACAGCTGCATGGCGTCGGCGAAGCGGCTGTTCAGGCTGTAGTCCAGCGCGAGATTGTTGATCACGCGCAGCGTGCGCGCGTCCGACCGGCCGAACGCGGCCTCGTGGGCGGCCAGCGATTCGGTGTCGTGCTGCAGCGCCTCCCGGAAGTCGCCGCGGGCCCGCAGATCCGCGCCGACGCTGTTGATCAGCGGATAGACGTCCTCGTCGGGCAGCCCGTTGGTGCGCATGGCGGCCAGCGTCCGCTGGTTGAGGTCGTAGGCCGACCGGTAGTCGCCCAGGTCGCGGATGATGTTGCCCTGCTCCCGGTAGGCGCGCAGCACGTCGGCGTCGTCCTCGCCCGAGATCTCCGTCCAGCGCCGGATGAACTGCTCGACGAAGTGGCGGGCCGATGGCAGGTCTCCGGACAGGAACAGGTAGCGGACCATGTCCAGCGCGAGCCCGCGCACCGCCGGATCCCTGCTGTCCCCGACCCCGGTCGGCTCCAGGTGCGCGACCAGGTTCTCGAAACCGCTCCAGTTGACGGCCTCGTCCGGGTTGTCGGGCAGCGCGCCCACGAGGAGCTGGTGGACGTCGGCGCGGACCCGCCGCCCTTCGTCCTCGCTCAGCTCGTCCCTCACCAGCGCCTGGATCAGCCGGTGCACGCCGATGGTGCGGCTCACGGTGTCGATGCGGATGAGCGCGTACCGGTTCAGCTCCCCGATCGCGCGGCTGAGCATGATGGGGTCGGACAGCAGCGTGCCGAGCCCGGTGCCGAGCGCGGCGTCGCTCGGGCGGAACACGTCGCGGGGGATGGGCTCCGGGCCGAAGAACGCGCAGCAGCGCAGCAGCTCCACCGCCTCGGGCACCTTCTGGCTGAGGTTGGCCACGGAGATGCTCCAGGCGGCCGTCATCGACATGGGGTAGTCGAGCGGCTTGCCCTCCAGCAGGAGCTGCGAGGTCTTGCCGTGCAGCAGTTCGAGGTACTCGTTCACCGTCATGCCGGTCTCGTTCACCAGCGCCCCGGCCTGCTCCAGCGCCAGCGGCAGGTCGCCGAGCTCGGCGGAGAGGCGGTCGGCGTACTCCGCCGTCATCGAGCGGGGCACCCGCTTGCCGAGGAACTCGACGCTCTCCTCGCGGGTGAACACGTCGACCGAGACCGTGTCGACGATGCCCTCCCACCGGTGGTTGCGCGAGGTGATCAGGACGTGCCCCGGGCCGCGGGGCACCATCTCGTTGATGTCCTCCGGCTGGTCGGCGTTGTCGAAGATCAGCAGCCAGCGGTCGTAGGGCTGGCCGCGCCGCAGCGCGCCCAGCACGGAGTTCGCCGCGTCCTCGATGCCGGTCATGCTCGCGCCGGGCAGGCCGAGTTCGGGCGCGAGGGCGGCCAGCGAGGAGCGCGCGAGCATGGGCTGGTCGGCCGGCACCCACCACACCAGGTCGTAGTCGCCGCGCGTGCGGTAGGCGTACTCGACCGCCATCTGGGTCTTGCCGACGCCGCCCATGCCGTGCAGAGCGTGCGGCACGACCGCGGTCACGTCCGCGGTGAGGTTCGAGCGCAGCCGGGCGAGGTGCTCCACGCGGCCGGTGAAGTTCTTGTTCCGCGGGGGGATCTTGCCCCAGATCACGGGATGCTTCTGCGGCTCATCCGTGGCCGAGGGGCCGCGACTCACGGGCTCCGCCTCCGCATGCTCACTTTCTTGACCATTTTCAGAACCGATCAGTGCACGGACGCTCGCGCGCCTCGCCAAGCGGCATTCGCGAGGTCACGAAAGTTGGACGGGCGCCCTACAGAGTAGAGCAGGCGGCCGCGGGTGGACAGCGGCACTTCTCCTGACTTCGAGCCATAAAAGCGGGAACGGTCGGCCGAAAACTTTGCCGACGTCCCCGCGCCGCGTGCGCTAATCTGATCACTGTGGCGATTGAGGCGTCAGTCGAAGGAGAGGCCATGCAGCGAACCGGCGACGTGCGCGAGGGTCTTCCCGATGTCTCGGACCTGACCCTCGGCGACCTCGGCGACCTCGACTCGTCGGTGCTCGCGCTCGCCGTGCGGGAACTGCTGGAGCCCGGTCGCCGCGACGGCGAGCCGGTCGCGGGCTTCCAGTCCTACACCGACGACCCGGCTTGAGCGAACGCCGCCGGCCGATGGGCCGGAGCCGATCGGGGCAAATCGTTCTCCGATCAGAGGCGGCCTTCTTCGGCGGCCGTCCGACGCGTTCTTTCGAACGATTCCAAAAAAGGCCCTATGCGCGCGGACGGTCGGCCGTACGCGAGCAGTTTCAGCGGCCGCTCTCGTCGTAGGAGTCGTAAGGGTCGTCATTGTGGAACCCGGCGTAGTTCCCGGTGTTCCCGGTGTTCTCAGGGTTCCGGCCGTTTCCGGCCGGGCCGTCGTTCCTGACGGGGCGGACGTGCCCGCCGGGCTCCGCGCCGCCGAAGCCGGCGTTTCCGGCGGGGCTCGGCAGCGGGTGGCGGCGACGGCGGCGGTACACCGCGAACAGGACGCCGATGGCCAGCAGGGCGCCGGCCGTGCCGCCGCCGATCTCCCAGACGAGCGCGGACGAGCCGCCCGAGGAGTCCAGCGAGGTGCCGGGGAGCACGCCGCCCGACTCGCCGTCGGCGTGCTTCTTCGCCTGCGCGTTGCCGGGCGCGGCCAGCGTGCCGACCGGCTGGACCTTGCCGCGCGCCGCGAACCCCCAGTCCAGCAGCTTGGCGCCGGCCTGGAACGGCGAGCTCTCGCCGTGCATCACCGAGACGATGATCGTGTGCCCGTCGCGCCGGGCCTCGGCGACGTAGGTCTGCTGGGCGTGCACGGTGTAGCCGTTCTTGCCGCCGAGCATGCCCTTGTAGGCGTACTTCTGGCCGGGCAGCAGCTTGTTGTGCGTGTAGATCGGGTAGCCGCCGACCTTCTTGTGCTTCTTCTTCTCCTTCTTGGTCAGCGGCGCCGGGAAGTGGTACTGGGTGGCCTGCACGTACGTGCGGAACTGCGGGCTCTTCATCGCCTCCCGCAGGAACAGCACCAGGTCGTAGGCCGAGGTGTGCTGGGTGTGCACGTTGAGGCCGTAGTCGACGTCGAGGCCGTTCGGGGACGCGGCGAGCGTGTCGTCGGCGTGCAGGTACTTCGCCTCGGCGTTCATGTCGGCGATGGTCTTCTTCATGCCGCCGTTGGCCTCGGCGAGCGTGACCGCCGCGTCGTTCGCCGACATCATCATCAGCGCGTGGAACAGGTCGGTGACCTTGTACCGCATCTTCGGCGTCATCCCGACCTTGGTGCCCTCGACGTCGCACGCCTTCTGCGAGGGCCGGACGAGCCGGTTCGGGTCCAGCTTGGTGACGAGGGTCGCCGAGGTCAGCGTCTTCAGCGTGCTCGCCGGCAGGTACTGCCCGTGCGGGTCCTTGGCGGCGAGCACCTCGCCGGTGTCGGCGTCCGCGACGAGGTAGGAGGAGAACTTCAGCTTCGGCAGCGCGGGCACGCCCGGCGCCCTGTTCAGCACGATGCCGCGGCTCGCCAGCTGCGGCCCGCCCACCGGATCGCCTGGTGCGGCGGCCGCGGGCGCCGCGGCGGCCGGGGCCGCCAGCAGGCACACCGCGCTCAGCGGCACGATCATCGGCACGGTCATCCTCGGCACGGCGCGCCGGGCCCCGGTCCGCCCCTGTCGTCCTGCTCGCAAGCTTCCGACGCTCCTCAGTCCCGCAGCGGCCGTTCCGCCCCGCACGCCCATGGCTCCCCCGAAGACTAGGCGACACATCCGGCGAAGGGGTACCCGACCGCGCAGACGGCAAGCTCGGGACGGACGAGGCGTATGGTGCGTTAGACGATTTTTGTGGTGCTTATGACTACTCACGGTACGCAAGCGGACGCTAGGCTCGTTCACCGTCCGTCGCCGCAGGTATTTTGGGACAGGCGGACTAGTTCGATCTAGTGGCGTCGGGAACATGATCAATGACCGAAAAGTAGGGGACGCGCGGGCCCGCAGGCCGCCCGTACGGGTCAATTGATCCGCGAAGGGCACGGAGTCCGGCGTGGCGGCGGGCGCGGGCGCCATGATGGTGTGAACACGTGACCTGGACCCGGCGTTTGTCCAGGCTTAGGGACCCGCTGGCTGAATTGCGCCACGTGCCACGCAACGACCTGCAAGGATTGTGGACGGAGGTTGGCCGTGGCCATTGAGTTCAACGCATCGAGGGGCACCACGCTCGGCGTCGAGTGGGAGATCCAGCTCGTCGATGCGGAGACCAGGCACCTGCGGCAGGACGCGCGCCAGGTGCTCGCCGCGCTGCCGTCGCTCAGCGAGGACGGCGACATCCCCAAGGTCCGGCACGAGCTCATGGAGTCCACCGTCGAGGTCGTGACCGGGATCTCGCACACCGTCGGGGAGGCCAAGAGCGACCTCGCGGCCACCCTCGCCGAGCTGCGCGCCGCCGCCGCCGACCGCGGCATCGCCCTCGCCTGCACCGGCACCCACCCGATCAGCGACTGGCGCGACGCGGTGATGGCCCCGACGCAGCGCTACGCCGACCTGGTCGAGCAGATGCAGTGGCTGGCCCGCCGCATCCAGACCTTCGGCGTGCACGTCCACGTCGGCGTCTCCGACCGCGCCAAGGCGATCCCGATCGTGAACGCGCTGTCGTCCTACCTCCCGCACTTCCTGGCGCTCACCGCGTCCAGCCCGTTCTGGAGCGGCGCCGACACCGGGCTCGCGTCCTGCCGGGCGGTCGTCTTCGGTCAGCTGCCGACGGCCGGTCCTCCCCACTTGCTGGACGACTGGGCCGCCTTCGAGGATTACATGGCCACCCTGATGCGCGCCGGAACCATCCGGAGCATCAAGGAGGTGTGGTGGGACATCCGCCCCCACCCCGACTTCGGCACCGTCGAGATCCGGATGTTCGACGGGATCCCCACCCTGCGCGAGGTCGGCATGGCGGCGGCGCTCTGCCAGAGCCTGGTCACCCTGTTCGAGCAGCAGCTCGACCGCGGCTACACGCTGCCGCGGCCGGCCGCGTGGGTCGTCCGCGACAACAAGTGGCGCGCGACCCGCTACGGCCTCGACGCCACCGTCATCACCGACGACGGCGGCGGCACCGCGCCGCTCCGCGACGACCTGTACGAGCTGATCCGCGAGCTGGAACCGGTCGCCGACCGGCTCGGCTGCGCCGAGGAGCTCAAGGTCGCCGGCGAGGTACTGGAGAACGGGGCCCCCTACGAGCGGCAGCGCGCGATCCGCGCCGGGGGCGGCTCGCTGGAGAACATCGTCGACGCGGCCGTCACCGAGCTCGCCGAGGACCGCTTCGTCGCGCTGGGGGAGGTCGTCCATGCCGGGGCCTGAGCGGCCGGCGCGGCCGGACGGGCGCCCTGAGCGAACCGCGGCGGGCGCTACGGGAGATACCACGGGGGGCACCGGCTCGTCCGGTGCCCGTGAGGACAGCGGTGACGCCGGCACGCCGGGCGGCACCGGCGGTACGGCAGGAAACACCCGCGCGGCCGGCAGCGGCGGCGCCGACAAGACCACCGGGCGGGCGCCGAGCGGCCCCGCCCTCGCGCAGGGGGCGCACATGACACAACCGGGACCCGGGGTGATGCCCGGCCTTGAACCTCCGACCGCCCCGGAGCCGGAGGGCCCCGCGGGCAGCGAGCGCCCGGCCGCGCTGCGGCCGCAGCTCGAGGTGTTCCTCGCCCGGCACGAGGAGGAGCTCGTCGCGTTCCGCCGCGACCTGCACATGCACCCCGAGCTGGGCTACAACGAGCGCCGCACCACCGCGCGGATCGCCGAGCGGCTGCGCCTGGCCGGGCTCGAACCGCGGATCCTGCCGAAGGGCACCGGGCTGATCTGCGACATCGGCCCGGGCGACGGCCCGACCATCGCGCTGCGCGCCGACATCGACGCGCTGCCCCTGCAGGACGAGAAGGAGAGCGCCCCCTACCGGTCGACGGTGCCGGGCGTCGCGCACGCGTGCGGGCACGACGTGCACACCACGATGGTGCTGGGCGCCGGGCTGTTCCTGGCGCAGCAGGCCGAGGCGGGGCTGCTGCCCGGCCGGGTCCGGCTGCTGTTCCAGCCGGCCGAGGAGACCCCGGGCGGTGCCCTCGACGTGATGGCCGCCGGCGGCATCGCGGGCGTCGACCGCGCGTTCGCGCTGCACTGCGACCCGCGCATCGAGGTCGGCGAGCTCGGGCTGCGCAGCGGCCCGATCACCGCGGCCTGCGACAAGGTGTACGTGAAGGTCACCGGCCCCGGCGGGCACACCGCCCGGCCGCACCTCACCGCCGACCTGGTGTACGCGCTCGCCAAGATCGTCACCGAGCTGCCGTCGGCGCTGTCGCGGCGGGTCGACCCGCGCTCCAGCCTCTCGCTGGTGTGGGGGCGGGTGTCGGCCGGGTCCGTCGCCAACGCGATCCCCGACGACGGCGTCGCCGAGGGCACCGTCCGCTGCCTGGACGACGAGGCCTGGCACCGCGCGCCGGAGATGATGAAGGCGCTGCTGCAGTCGGTCGCCGCCGCCTACGACGTGGAGGCGTCGCTGGAGTACGTCCGGGGCGTCCCGCCGACCGTCAACGAGGCGGCGAGCGTGCAGATGTTCCGGGACGCGGCCGCGCAGGTCCTCGACGAGGAGGGCATCGTGCCGACGCCGCAGAGCCTCGGCGGCGAGGACTTCGGCTGGTACCTGGAGTCGATCCCCGGCGCCCTCGCCCGGCTCGGCGTCCGCACCCCCGGCTCCCCCGGCGAGTACGACCTGCACCGCGGCGACTTCGACGTCGACGAGCGCTGCATCCCGGTCGGGATCCGGGTGCTGGCGGCGACGGCGCTGACCGCGCTGTGGGACGGCGGCCGCCCGGCCGACCCGGAGACCGTCGAAGGCGCCACCCTCGCCTGACGCCCGCGTGGCGTGACGCGGTGTCCGCCGGCGCGGCGCCGGGCGTGCTCGTCCCGCCGGTCGCGCCCGTCGCGTCCGTCACTGGCAGCGATCACGTGCGCGCTGACCTGTGCCGATATGCGTACGCATTGGTAACGGACCTGTTGCGAAACGGTGCAAGCTGGCAGTTTTCCACCAACCGCGAGGTAGCGTCCCATCGATTTCGGTGGCCGAGCGGCCGCCGATACCGGGTGGGGAACGGAAGGAGCGCTACCTTGCGCCGTGGACTGAAGATCACTCTCGTCACCGTGACGGGTGCGGCGCTGACGCTGGGCGGCGCTTCCGCGTGCGGCGGCAAGAAGGCCGGCGGTGACAGCGGCGACGACAACGGCAAGAAGACCCTCAAGGTCGGCCTGGCGTTCGACATCGGCGGCCGCGGCGACCAGTCGTTCAACGACTCGGCGGCGGCGGGCCTCGCGAAGGCCGAGAAGGACCTGCACGTCACCACCAAGGAGATCTCCGCGCAGCCGGACGAGCCCGACTCCGACAAGGAGTCGCGCCTGCGCCTGCTCGCCAGCACCGGGTACAACCCCGTCATCGGCGTCGGCTTCTCCTACACCGCGTCGCTGCTGAAGGTCGCCAAGGCGTTCCCGAACACGAAGTTCTTCATCGTGGACGCCGACGGCTGCAAGGTCGAGGGCGCCAACGTCGCCGGCTCCTGCTTCTCCGAGGAGCAGGGCTCGTTCCTGGTCGGCGCCGCCGCGGCGCTGAAGTCCAAGACCGGGAAGATCGGCTTCATCGGCGGCGTCGACGTCCCGCTGATCCAGAAGTTCTTCGCCGGCTACGAGGCGGGCGCCAAGAAGGCCAAGCCCGGCATCACGGTGCTGCCGCCGAAGTACCTGACCGAGCCGCCGAACTTCAACGGCTTCAAGGACACCGGGCTCGGCAACGAGGCCGCCAAGGGCCAGCTCGACAAGGGCGCGGACGTCATCTACCACGCCGCGGGCGGCGCCGGCATCGGCGTCATCAAGACCGTCGGCGCGGCCGGCAAGTGGGCCATCGGCGTCGACTCCGACCAGTACAACCAGCCCGCCGTCGCGGACGTGAAGTCGCACATCCTCACCTCGATGGTCAAGCACGTCGACCTGTCGGTGTTCAACTTCGTGGAATCGGTCGCGAAGAACCAGTTCAAGCCCGGTACGGTGCAGTACAACCTGCAGAACGACGGCGTCGGCTACGCCACGTCCGGCGGCAACGTCGACGACATCAAGACCAAGCTGGACGACCTGAAGGCGCAGATCGTCGCCGGCAAGATCACCGTCCCGACCAAGCCGCAGTGATCAGGGGGCGGGCCGCCGCGGCACCGGCCGGGCCGGCCCGCCCGCACGTCTCCCGGCCGGGCGCGCGCCCGGGCGGTGCGTCGCCGACGCGGCGCCGCCCGCCGCGCGCGCCGCGGCCGCGTACCCGAGGCAGGAGGAGGGGCACTCGTGCCTGACCAGGTGCCGGCCGTGCGGCTGACATCGATCACCAAGCGGTTCCCCGGCGTCGTCGCCAACCGCGACATCAACCTGAGCATCGAGCCCGGCGAGGTGCACGCGCTCTGCGGCGAGAACGGCGCCGGCAAGTCCACGCTGATGAAGATCCTCTACGGCATGCAGCGGCCGGACGAGGGCACCATCGAGATCAGCGGGGAGCAGGTGTCGTTCCGCACCCCCGCCGACGCGATCGCCCGCGGCATCGGGATGGTCCACCAGCACTTCAAGCTGGCCGACAACCTGACCGTGCTGGAGAACGTCATCCTCGGCGCCGAACCGCGCGCCAAGGGGTGGCTGCGCGGCCGCATCGACTTCGCCGCCGCCCGCGCCCGCATCCAGGAGATGTCGAAGGCGTACGGGCTGCGCGTCGACCCCGACGTCCTCGTCGAGACCCTCGGCGTCGGCGAGCGGCAGCGCGTCGAGATCCTCAAGGTGCTCTACCGCGGCGCCCGCGTGCTGATCCTGGACGAGCCCACCGCCGTGCTCGTCCCGCAGGAGGTCGAGGAGCTGTTCGGCAACCTGCGGGAGCTGCGCGCCGAGGGCCTGACCGTGCTGTTCATCTCCCACAAGCTGGACGAGGTGCTGTCGGTCGCCGACACCATCTCGGTGATCCGCCGCGGCACCACCGTCGCGACGCGGCTCGACCCGTCGCAGGTCACCTCGCGGCGGCTCGCCGAGCTGATGGTCGGCTCGCAGCTTCCCACCCCGGAGCTGCGCGACTCGACCGTCACCGAGGACGTCCAGCTGGAGGTCGGCGGGCTGACGGTCCTCACCCCGCAGGGCCGTCCCGTCGTCGACGACGTGTCGCTGCGGATCCGCCGCGGCGAGATCGTCGGGCTGGCCGGCGTCGAGGGCAACGGGCAGAGCGAACTGATCGAAGCGATCATGGGCCTGCGCTCGGCGGACGCCGGGACGATCGTCTTCGGCGGCGAGGACATCGCGCACTGGCCGACGCGGCGGCGCCGCGAGGCCGGCATCGCCTACATCCCCGAGGACCGGCACCGGCACGGGCTCGTCCTCGAGGCGTCGCTCTGGGAGAACCGGGTGCTCGGCCACCAGACGCAGCGCCCGAACGTGCGCGGCCCCTGGGTGGACCGGCGCGGCGCCCGCCGCGACACCACCCGGATCGTCCGCGAGTACGACGTCCGGACGCCGGGCATCGACGTGCCCGCCGCCGCCCTGTCGGGCGGCAACCAGCAGAAGCTGATCGTCGGGCGGGAGATGTCCGGCGAGCCGCACCTGCTGATCGCCGCGCATCCGACCCGCGGCATCGACGTCGGCGCCCAGGCCGCCATCTGGGACTACCTGCGGCAGGCCCGCGCCGACGGGCTCGCCGTGCTGCTGATCAGCGCAGACCTTGAGGAACTCATCGGAATGTCCGACACCCTGCACGTGATCCTGCGGGGCCGGCTGGTCGCGGAGGTCGATCCGCGGACGGTCACCCCGGAGGAGCTCGGCTCCGCCATGACCGGCGCCGGAGACCCCGCATGACCGGCCCGACCGGCCCGACCGAGACCCCCGACGAGCCCGACCGCCGGGACGGCCCGTCCGACCCCGCCGAGCCTGAGGCCGCGGAGGCCGGCGGTTCTGCCGGGGCACCCGAGGTGCCCCGCCCAGCCGACCCGGACCCCTCAGAGAGCGGCGTCGCCCGAAAGGGCGGGGCCTCCGAGGGCGGGGCGCCGGTTCAGGCGGGGGCCGAGGCGGTGCCTTCGTGGAAGGCGATCCTGCGCGGGCTCGGGCCGACCGGGCTCGGGCTGAAGATCGGCGCGCCGATCCTGGCGCTGCTGATCTCGCTCGGCATCACGATGATCCTGCTCCGGCTGACCGGCGCCGACCCCGTCAGCTCCGTGCAGAGCATGGTCGACTACGGCACGCAGCAGCACTCCATCGTCGACATCATCAACCGCGCCACCCGGTACTACCTGTCGGCGGTCGCGGTCGCGATCGGCTTCCGGATGGCGCTGCTGAACATCGGCGTGGACGGCCAGTACCGGCTGGCGGCGTTCCTCGCGGCCGCGCTCGGCGGCGCGATCTCGCTGCCGGCGCCGTTCGGGCAGATCCTGGTGATCGTCGCGGCGGTGCTGGTCGGCGGGCTGTGGGCGGCGATCGCGGGCGTGCTGAAGGTGACCCGCGGGGTCAGCGAGGTGCTGTCCACGATCATGCTGAACGCGATCGCCACCGGCGTGATCGCCTACCTGCTGAACGACAAGCGGCTCGCCGAGCCGCGGCCGAACAGCAACGACGTCGCGACCGCGACGATCCCGCACTCGGGACGGGTCGGGCCGCTGAACGGCTTCCTGTCGGCGATCGGCATCGACCTCCCCGGCGCGGTGTACGGGCTGCTGCCGCTGGCGATCGTGGTCGGCATCGTGTTCTGGATCGTGATCAACTACACCCGGTTCGGGTTCGACCTGAAGATCTCCGGGCTGTCCCCGTCCGCGGCGCAGGCCAGCGGGGTCAGCGCCAAGCGGATGATCGTGATCACGATGGTGGCGTCCGGTGCGGTCGCCGGGCTGATCGGCATCCCGGGGCTGCTCGGCGAGTCCTACGACTACTCACTGAACTTCCCGGCGGGCCTCGGCTTCACCGGTATCACCGTCGCGCTGCTCGGCCGCAACCATCCGGCGGGGATCGCGCTCGCGTCACTGCTGTTCGCCTTCCTGGACCAGACCTCCGACATCCTCCAGGAGGTCGAGGTGCCGAAGGAGATCGTCGGGGTGATGCAGGGCGTGGTCGTGCTGACCGTCGTCATCGTCTACGAGCTCGTCCGGCGCTGGGAGATCCGGTTGCAGCAGCGGTCCGTCGCCGCGGAGCTGGCCACCGGCCATGACCTGGCCCGCGAGGCCGCTGGGAGCACCTCATGACCGCGACCGAGACCGTCGCGCCGGCGAAGGCCGGGAACGGCAAGTTCCGGCTGCGCTGGCCGCACCACCTGCTGATCGCGGCGGGGCTGCTCGTGCTGCTGTCGCTCGTCCGGATGGTCGACGGCGCGGACGACGTCACCTCCAGCGGGACGGTCAGCGCGGCGCTGCGGCTGGCCGTGCCGATCTTCCTCGCCGGGCTCGGCGGGCTGTGGGCGGAACGCTCCGGCGTGATCAACATCGGGCTCGAGGGCATGATGATCCTCGGGACATGGACCGGGGCGTGGGCCGGCTACCAGTGGGGTCCCTGGATCGGTGTGCTGTTCGGCGTCCTCGGCGGGGCGCTCGGCGGGCTGCTGCACGCCATCGCGACCGTCACGTTCGGCGTCGACCACATCGTGTCCGGTGTCGCGATCAACATCCTCGGGCTGGGCCTCACCCAGTTCCTGGCCGGGCTGATCTTCAACTCCGGGCATGCGAAGGACCTCGGCGGCGGGCCCCGGCAGTCGCCGCCGATCGACCCGATCAAGACGCTGACGCTGCCGGTGCTGTCCGGCGGCAAGATCGGCGGCTGGGAGAGCCCCGACTGGCTGGGGTCGCTGGAGAAGCACCACTGGTTCCTGGTGTCGGACATCGCGGGCATCCTTCGCGGGGTGACGAACGGGCTGTCCTTGCTCACTCTGGTCTGCCTGCTGCTGATCCCGCTGACTTTCCTGATCCTGTGGAAAACTCCGTTCGGGCTGCGGATCCGGTCGTGCGGAGAGGACCCGTACGCGGCGGAATCGCTCGGCGTGCACGTTTATCGGATGAAGTACGCGGCCGTCATCATCTCGGGCGGATTCTCCGGGCTCGCGGGCGCCTTCCTCGTCACCGTCGCCGCGTCGCTCTACCAGGACGGCCAGACCGGCGGACGCGGTTACATCGGCCTCGCGTCCATGATCTTCGGGAACTGGCGGCCGGGCGGGCTCGCCGCCGGGTCGCTGCTGTTCGGCTACACCGACGCGATGAACGTGCGCGGCGGCGGCCAGTCCGTGCACGCGCTGCTGCTGTTCGTCACGATCCTGCTCGTCGGCGTCGCCGTCTGGCAGGGCGTGCGCGCCAACCGGCTCCGCTCGCAGGTCATGACGGACCTCGGACGGCGCGAGGTGCGCGGCGCCTACCTCGGCGCGGTGCTGTCGCTGGTCGCGGCGGCGGGGCTGCTCGTCTGGTTCCTGCTCAGCGAGGCCGTCCCCGGCGAGCTCGTGTCGTTCAGCCCGCACCTGACGACGCTGCTCGTGCTCGCGCTCGCCAGCCAGCGGCTGCGGATGCCCGCCGCCGACGGGCTGCGGTACCGGCGCGGCGAGGCCCGCTGACGCGGACCTGGCCCTCGGCGTGGGAGATCATGGACGTATGAGCGATATCGACTGGCCCGCGCTGCGCAGCGCGGCGCGAGAGGCCATGGAGCGCGCTTACGTGCCCTACTCGGGGTTCCCGGTGGGCGCGGCGGCGCTGGTGGACGACGGACGCGTCATCACCGGCTGCAACGTCGAGAACGCCTCGTACGGGGTGGGGTTGTGCGCCGAATGCTCCCTGGTGTCGGCTCTGTACGGGCCCGGCAAGGCGGGGCGGCCCCGGCTCGTCGCCG
>NZ_WBMS02000005.1:0-56143 GCF_008923205.2 Actinomadura physcomitrii
GGAGTTGACCGGTACTAATAGGCCGAGTGGCTTGAACACACTGAACGTTCAAAGCATCTCGCTGTTGTGTGGAGTGTTCGCGTCCCTGTGTGGTTCCCAGGAAGCAACCGGGAACCCGTGTTGATAAGTGAAGATTCTCGAGCCGGCTGCTCCGGGACGTCGAGTTTGCCCACTCCTTAGTTGGGGTGGTGCGTGAGGCGTTCGGTGGTCATGGCGGAGGGGAAACACCCGGTCCCATTCCGAACCCGGAAGTTAAGCCCTTCAGCGCCGATGGTACTGCATGGGAGACTGTGTGGGAGAGTAGGACACCGCCGGACATTTATTGGTCGAGGGTCGCACCCCGTTTTTCGGGGGCGGCCCTCGACGCATGTCATGGCTCTGCCGAAGTAGGCTGCAGGAGTCCACGAACCACCATCAAGAACAGTGACGGACGTGATGAGCGCGGAAGAGGACGGCCGCAGCGACGACAACCGCGGGCGGCGGGGGAAGAACGGCGGGCACGGCACGCCCGGCGCTCGTGGGGGCACCGGCGGGTCGGGTGCGCGCGGCAGCGGTGGTCCTCGCGGATCCGCGCCTCGCAACGGCGGCCCGAAGGGCGGCAAGGGCCGTTCCGGCCCCGGCGGTGGCTGGAAGGGCCGCGACGGCCAGGGCCGGCGCAGCGATCGGCCGTCCGGCCGCCCGTTCCGGGGGAGCGACGACCGTCGTGGTGGCGAGGGAGCCCCCCGTGAGCGGCGCGATGACCGGTTCGGCGGCGGCGAGCGGCGGAGCGGCGGGCCGCGTGATGAGGGGCGTGCCGGCGCTCCCGGCGGTCAGCGCGGTGGGAAGCCGGGCGCCCGGGGCGACCGGCGCTTCGGCGACCAGCGCGGCCCCCGCACGGGGCAGGGCGCCGGCGGCGGTCGGTTCGGTGGTGGCCAAGGGCCGCGCGGTGAGAAGCGTGACGACCGTTTCGGTGGTGCGCGTGGCGGTGGCCCGGGGTCGCGCGGTGAGGGGCGCGAGCAGCGGTTCGGCGGTCCCCGGGGAGAGCGTCGGGAGGGCGGCTTCGGCGGCGGTCGGGGGCCGCGGGGCGAGAGCCGCGGCGGCAGGCCCGGAAGCCCGCGTGGCGAGGCGCGCCCGGGCGGGCCTCGGGAGGAGTCTCGTCCCGGTGCGCGGCAGGGTGACCGCAGGTTCGAGGGTCGGCCGAAGGACCGCCGATTCCAGGACCGTGATGAGCGCGGTGGCCGCGACGGCGGCCGTCCCGGCGGAGGCTTCCGCCAGGAACGGCCGGCAGGGCGCCGGTTCGAGGGCGATCGGGAGCGGCCGCGCGGCCGGCGCGACGACGGTTACCGGGGGCGCGGTTCCGGACGTCCCGGTGAGCGGGGTGGACGTCCGCACGGTCCGGGACGCGGACGTCCCGAGGCGGCCGAGCGGGAGCGTCCGGCCCCCAAGCACGACGATCCGGTGCTGCCCGACGACGTCACCGGTGAGGAACTGGACGCGGAGGCGCGCGCGGAACTGCGGACGCTGCCCAAGGACCTCGCCGAGCGCGTGGCGCGGCACCTGGTGATGGCGGGACGGCTTTCCGAGGACGAGGCGGAGCAGGCGTACAAGCACGCCCGCGCCGCGCGCCGGCTGGCGTCCCGTGTCGGCATCGTCCGCGAGGCCGCCGGGATCGCCGCGTACCAGAACGGGGAGTGGGCGGAGGCGCTCGCCGAGCTGCGGGCGGCCCGCAGGCTCGGCGCGGGCGACGACTCGTACCTGCCCGTCATGGCGGACTGCGAGCGGGGCCTGGGACGGCCCGAACGGGCTCTCGACGTGATCAAATCGCCGGAGGCGGACCGGCTCGACCCGATGGGCCGGGTGGAGCTGCGGATCGTGGAGTCGGGCGTGCGTCGCGACCTCGGCCAGTACGACGCGGCCGTCGTGACGCTGCAGATTCCCGAGCTGCGCGACCGGCGGTTGAAGCCCTGGTCGGCGCGGCTGTTCTACGCCTACGCGGACGCGCTCACCGAGGCGGGACGCGGGGACGAGGCGTCCGACTGGTTCGCCCGGGCCGCCGCGGCGGACCGCGACGGCGAGACCGACGCCGCCGAGCGCTACGCCGAACTCGAAGGCCTCCACATCCTCGACACCGAAGAGGACGGCGAGGAGACCGCCGAGGCCCTCGACTCCCGGCAGGAGCCGGAGGACGAGGCCGGTGACGAGGCGGCGGCGCCGGACGAGCCGGTCGAGGAGGCACCGGAGATCGTCACGGCGACGGACATCCAGTTCAAGCCCGCCGACCCGGAGATCCTGGAGCCGGTGCCGGACGAGGCTCCCGAGGCGCCGGCGGTGTTCCTCGAGCCCAAGACCGTCGAGCCCGGGCCCGAGCTCGACCAGGCCGCCGTGGAGGCCGAGCCTCCGGCGGAGGCCCAGGGCGACGAGGAGCGGCCGGGCGAGGAGCCGAAGGCCGGCGACTGACGATCGGCAGAGCCGGGTTCCGGACGCGGCGTCCGGAACCCGGCCCGACCTGCGCGATGTCCGGAAAGTGAGAAAGAACCGAAAAATGATCTTCTGTGGGGAATCGCGGCTAGGCTTTCCCGCATGACGGCCGGTGAGGAAGAGATCGCGCCCAAGGGCATCGACGTCACGACCCCGCACATCGCGCGGATCTACGACTACTGGCTCGGCGGCAAGGACAACTTCGCCGCGGACCGCGCGGCCGCGGAGCAGGTGATGCTCGCGACGCCGACGATCAAGCCGGGCGTGACCGAGAACCGGGCCTTCCTGAGCCGCGCCGTCCGGTCGATGGTGGCGGAGGGCGTCACCCAGTTCCTCGACATCGGCACCGGCATTCCCACCGCGAACAACACGCACATGGTCGCGCAGGCCGCCGATCCCGAGTGCCGGGTCGTGTACGTCGACAACGACCCGATCGTGCTCGCGCACGCGCGCGCCCTGCTGTCCGGCGTGACGGCGCCGACCTCGTTCGTCGACGCCGACCTGCGCGACGCGGGCCGGATCCTGGAGGAGGCCGGGCGCCTGCTCGATTTCGAGCGTCCGGTGGGCCTGCTGCTGATCGCTGTGCTGCACTGCATCCCGGACGACGACGATCCCCGAGGCGTCATCGGCACGTTCCTGGACGCCCTCGCGCCCGGCAGCTTCGTCGCGATCACGCATCCGGGCATCGACCAGCTGCCCGAGCAGATGGCGGCCGCTGAGGACGCCCTCACCAAGGCGATGGGCTTCCGCGTGACGTTCCGCACCCATGAAGGGGTCAGCGCGTTCTTCTCGGGACTCGACCTGCTCGAGCCGGGCGTCGTCCCGGTCCAGGACTGGCGGCCGGACGCGGACGCGGCGCCGTCGCCCACGACCGGCATGTGGGGCGGCGTCGCCCGCAAGCGGTGACCGCCGCCCGGCGGACCCCCGCGGCGGACCCACCCGCGGCGGACGCCGGGGGCGGCGGACGTCAGCCGGTGAGGAAGGCGCCGATCTCGCGGGCCACCGTCTCGGGTTCGTCGAGCATCGACAGGACGTAGGCGCCGGGGACCTCGGCGTACCGGCCGGCGGGCAGCAACTCGGCCAGCCGCAGGCCGTGCTCGGGCGGCATGACCCGGTTGTCGGGCGGCCACAGGACGAGCGCCGGGCCGGTGAACCCGCGCAGCGCCTCGGTGTCGCGGACGAGTTCGGGTCCGTGGAACGGGCTCCGCCAGTAGGCGAGCAGGTCGCGGTGGACGCCCGCGTCGCGCAGCAGCGGCTCGGTCCATCGCCGGACGAGGGCGTCCGGCACCGGCCGCCGCGCCATCTGCCCGAACAGGAGCGGGAGCCGCCGGAGCGGGCCGATGCGCAGATGGCGGGCGGCGAGGCGGAGCCCGCCGGGGATCCGCGACGCGATCATGACCATACGGCCGGGCAGGCCGGGCGGGAAGTTGCCGAACGCCTCGCACGGCAGGACCACCAGGCGGAAGACCCGCCGGTCGAGGCCGTGGGCGGTGAGGAGCAGCCCGCCGCCCCAGTCGCTGTGGACGAGCGTGACGCCGTCCAGGTCGAGGGCGTCGAGGAAGTCGGCGACGATGCGGACCTGGCCGCGCAGGGTGAGGTGCGCGGCGGCGCTGCGGGCCACGGGCGCCGCCTACATCCAGCTGCTTTCGCTGCTGCTCGACCCTTGCGACGATCTACCGGAAGGCGTCGAGGCCGTGTTCGCCGCCGCCGCGGACGACATGCGCGGCACCGGCTGGGCGAACATGTGCCCGGTCGGCACGGTGACGGGCGAGGTCGCCGATGTCGAACCGATGCTGCGGGAGGTCGCCGCCGAGGTGATGGGCGGCTGGATCGAGGAGGGCACCCGCTACCTCACCGGCCGCGGACTGCCGGAACCGGCCGCGCGCAGCGCGATGCACGCCCTCCTGACGGCGCTCGAAGGCGCGTTCCTCTTGGCCCGCGGCCTGCGCTCGACCGAGCCGTTCCTGGCCGCCGGACGCTCCGTCGCGACCTACGTCCGCTCGCTCACCGAGCAGGTCGTCGGCGACCCGGCCCGTCCGGCGACCCGTGCCGCCCCGGCCTGATGCGCCGGGCGCCGTGCGGTGGTCAGGCGTGCCGGTCGAGGGCGTGCATGATGCCCGCGACGTTGTTGACCGGGTTGTTGAGGACGTCGTACTTGGCGGCCAGCTCGGGGTCGACATCGGCGCTGTTGATCGCGTAGCGGTCCCTGGTGCGTTCCACCACCATCGCGACGGCGTGGTCGAGTTCGAGGCCCTGCTCGCGGGCGTCGCGGACGGCGTCGACCCACACGCGCAGCTCCTCAGCGGAACGCTCGAGCGTGCTCTCGACCTCGGTGACCGGGCCGTAGTGCGCGAACAGCAGGCGCTGCGGGCCGAGGTCGCGGAACCTGCCGAGCGAGGCGAGGGCCGTGTCGAGGTCGAAGTCCGGCGGCGGGGTGGCGGGCCGGACGTCCGCCGTCTCGGGGATGTAGATGCCGGCGGCGTCGCCGACGTACAGGTCGCCGGTGCCGGAGTCGACGAGCCCGACGTGGTGCTTGGCATGGCCGGGGGAGTAGTGCGACTCCAGCCGGCGGCCGCCGCCGAGGTCGACCACGCCGGTGTCCTCGACGGCGCGGATGCGCGCCGAGTCGGTCGGCTTCAGCTCGCCGAACAGGGTGTCGAGGGCGTCGCCCCACACCATCCGGGCGCTGCGCATGAGGCGGGACGGGTCGGCGAGGTGCCGGGCGCCCTTCTCGTGCACGACGATCTCGGCCTGCGGGTACAGCGCGGCGATGTCGCCGACGCCGCCCGCGTGGTCGAGGTGGATGTGGGTGACCACCACGCTCGCGAGGTCGTCCGCGCCGACGCCGAGCTCGTCCAGCGCCCGCCGCACGACGGGCGCCGAGCCGGCGGTCCCGGGCTCGATCAGGCACGGCCGGTCGGCGAGGACCAGGTACGCGGCGGTGATCCCGGAGTGGCCCGCCAGCAAGGTGTCGATCTCGTAGACGTCTCCGCCGAGGGGGGTGATGTTCGAAGAGGCCATGCGCAGATCATCGCCCCCGGCGGTCCGGCGCGGCCACCCGGGGGCGGGCCGGCGACGGGCGGGCGGGCAGTGGACGTCATCGTCATCGCTCGCCTTCCGGGTCGAGGAGGCGCAGGACGAGGCCCGTCCGGGGCTTCGGGCCGAACGAGGTGGACTTGCGCGGCACCCGCTCGCCGCCGTTCGCGACGGCCAGGACGTCCTCGACCCTCAGCGGGTTGAGGACGACGGCGGTGCCGCCCGCGCGGCGGGCGCGGTCGAGGGCGGCGGACGGGTCGTCGTGCACGACCTCGATGGCGTTCTCGTTCTCGGGGACGTTCCAAAGGTCCCCGACGAGGAGGTGGTCGAGGACCGCGGTGTCCAGGCGGCGCCAGCGCGGCGAGTGCTCGGACGGCATCACCCGGGCCAGCGCGGCGGGGTCGGGATCGGTCAGCAGGTGCAGCGCCTCGCCGCCGCCGAGCAGGAACGCGGGGCCCCGCGCGCCGCCGAGCGCCCGCATGGCATGGTTCTCGTCCGCGAACTCGGTGACGTGGAAGGCCTTGCGCGCGCGCTCGACGGCGTCGCCGGGCGCCAGGCCCGGCAGGACGCGGTGGATCGCGCCGAGATGCGGCGGGTACCGCGTCGAGTCGACGAGCAGCGCCAGCCCCCGGTCCCACGGGCCGGGACCGTCCCCGGCGGCGTGATGGCGCGCCTGCAGGGCGCGGTACGTGGCGTAGCGGTGGTGGCCGTCGGCGATCAGCGCCTGCCTGCCGCGCAGGTCGGCGGAGACGCGCGCGTGCAGCGCGGGATCGGCGATCCGCCACAGCCGGTGCGTGAGCCCGTCGTCGGCGCGGAAGCCGAGCAGCGGCTCGTCCCGCGCCGCGTCGTCGACGATCCGGGTCGCGTCGCCGCCGCCCTCGTACACCAGGAAGATCGGTTCGAGGTTGGCGCGGGCCGCCGCCATCAGCGCCAGCCGGTCGCGGACCGGGCCGGGGAACACGTTCTCGTGCGGCAGGACGACCCGGTCGGCCTCCGCCCGCAGCCCCAGCGCGCCGACCAGGCCGCGCTGCAGCACCGTTCCGTCCTCGGCCGCCTCGTAGACGTACAGGGCCGGGTCGGGGTCGGTGGTGAGGATCCCGTCGGCGAGCCAGCGGCGCAGCGTCTCGCCCGCCTCCCGGTAGCTCTCCCCGGCCGCGCGCGGCATGTTCAGCCGGACGATGTTGTGCCCGCCGCCCGACAGCAGCCGACCGACCTCCGCGTCGTCCAGCAGGTCGTACGGGGGCGTGGTCACCGCGGCCAGGTCGCCCGCCGCCTCCGGGGCGAACCGGACGCCGCGGAACGGCGCCAGCTCCAGCCCGCCGCCCGTCGCGGGCCCCGCGGACCCGAAGATCCGGGCGCTGAACTGTTCCGGTCCGAGCCCGTAGGGGAGGTCGTCGTCCACTGTGGGCATGGTAATCAGCGACGGGCCCCCGCGCGTCGGCCGGGTACCGTCGAGGTGATCAAGGTCCGATGGGAGGTCCACATGAACGGTGAAGCACAGGGACGCCCGGACGATTCCCAAGGCGACGCGCCCGGCGAGCATCCGGCGGCCCCGGGCGGAGGGGTCTACGAGTGGTACACCCGCGGGCTGGAGCTGCTCCGCTCCGGCAGCGCGGCGGCCGCGCTCCAGCTGCTGACCAGGGCGGCGGAGGCCGAACCGGCGTCGCACAGCATCCGGGAGGCGCTCGCCCGGGCGCAGTTCGGCGCGCGGCAGTTCGGCGCGGCGGCCGAGAGCTTCCAGAGCATCGTGGAGGAGGAGCCCGCCGAGGACTACGCGCGCTTCGGGTTAGGGTTGTCGCTCAGCCGGATGGGCGACTTCGAGGGCGCGGTCGAGCATCTCGCGCTCGCGGCGGCCATGCGTCCGGAGAACCAGGACTACGCGCGGGCGCTGCGGCACGCCCGGGCGACCCTCGCGTCCCGCAGGTGACCCCCGCCCTCTCCAGACCCCGATCAGCGCCGCGCCCCTGAAGCCCCCGGAACGAGCTGTCCCCCCGATACCGAGGAGCGTGCGATGAAGGGCAGTGACCGCCCCCTGAGCGAGGCGTACGACGTCGCCTTGCTGGACCTGGACGGCGTCGTGTACGTCGGCCAGCGGCCCGTTCCGGCGGCGGCGGACTCGCTCGCCAAGGCCCGCGCGGCGGGGCAGCGGCTGGCGTTCGTGACGAACAACGCGTCCCGGACGCCGTCCGCGGTGGCGGCGCTGCTCAACGACGTCGGCGTCCCCGCGCACGCCGGCGACGTGGTGACCTCGGCGCAGGCCGCCGCCCGGCTGCTGGCCGAGCGGCTGCCCGCCGGGTCGGAGGTGCTGGTGGTCGGCGGGATGGGGCTGCGGCACGCCCTGTACGCGCGGGGGCTGCGGCCGGTGTCGGTGGCGTCCGGGCGCCCCCCGGCGGTCGTGCAGGGCTACGACCCGCGGCTGTCGTACGGGCTGCTGTCCGAGGGCGCCCAGGCGGTCGGCATGGGCGCGCTGTTCGTCGGCTCCAACCGCGACCTGACGATCCCGGGAGGCGACGGCCCGCCGCACCCCGGCAACGGGGCGCTGCTGCGCGTGATCAGCTCGGCCACGGGCGTCGAGCCGATCGTGACGGGCAAGCCCGAGCGGCCGCTGCACCAGGAGTCGATCCTGCGGACGGGCGCCGAACGGCCCCTGGTCGTCGGCGACCGGCTCGACACCGACATCGAGGGCGCGCACAACGGCGGCGCCGACAGCCTGCTGGTGTTCACCGGCGTCACCGACCACATGCAGGCCCTCACGGCGCCGCCCGAGCACCGCCCGACCTATCTGGCCCACGACCTGACCGGGCTGCTCGTCCCGCACCCCGAGGTGGCGCGGGACGGCGGCCGGCACTCCTGCGGGGGCTGGACGGTCACCCGGGACGGCGACCGGTTCGACGTCACCGGCTCGGGCGAGCCCTACGACGGCCTGCGCGCCCTGGCGTCCGCCGCCTGGCAGGACGCGGCCCCGCCGGCGGCGGAGACGCTCAGCGGCGCGCTGGACGCCCTGCGGCTGCCGCGGCTCCGCTGACCGGCGCGATCACGGCCGGCGGCCCGTCACAGCAGCCTGCGCAGCCGCAGCAGGTCGAACACGCTCGCCTCGACCCGGAGGCGCCCGGCCGCCCACGCCTTGGCCGGGTTCAGCTCGTCGAACGCCATGGCGACGAGATCGTCGCTGTCCACGGTCAGCCTGACCTGGGCAGACGCCGGGTCGGCGGCGGGCTCGAACGGGTCCAGGCCGCCCACGTGCAGCCGCGTCCGGAAGGCCAGCCCGAGATCGGGGATGCGGCAGCTGATCGTGCGCTCGACCACGTGCTCGGCGAGCCGGTCGGCGTCCACCTGCGCCAGCCGCTGCGCGATCCGGTCGAGCGCCGTCCGGCAGTCGTCCTCGTTCGCCATGGTCAGGCCGTTCCCCGTTCGATCGGCAACGATGTCGTTCTGGGACGGTAGCGTTCGCAGTGGGCGCGCGGCGACTCGCCGCCCGCGCCGGGGAACCCAAGGGAGGTACGCGTGATGTCCGACGAGCCCGCGGCGACGCCGGGACCGGCGCCGGTCCCGCCGGCCGAGGCCGGCGGCGGGGAGCCGGGCCTGCCGGCCGGGCCGCCGCCCGAGCCCACCGGCGACCCGCGGGTCGACGAGGCCGTCGCGCGCCTCGGCGAGCTCGCCGGGCGGCCCGTCGCCGAGCACGTGGAAATCTTCGAGGACGTCCACCAGCGCCTCCAGGACCTGCTCGCGGGCGCGGAGAGGGCCTCCGCGCAGGGGCCTTCCGTGCAGGCGGGCCCGGCAGTGCCGCCGCCGCGGCCCGCGTTCCCCGACGCACTGCGCCCCCGCGCATGAACCCGGTGACGACGATCACAGCGGCGGCGGGCAAGGGCGCGGCGGTCGGCGGGGCGGGCCGATGGCGGTGAGGCGGCGGCTGGACGCCGAGCTCGTGCGGCGCGAGCTCGCCCGGTCGCGGGAGCACGCGAGCCGGCTGATCGCCGACGGGCGGGTCAAGGTCGGCGGGCAGCGCGCGACCAAGCCCGCGACGCAGGTCGAGGCGGGCGCGGCGATCGTCGTCGACGCGGCCGGCACCGGGCCCGAGTACGTCTCGCGCGGCGGGCACAAGCTCGCCGGCGCCCTCGAGGCGTTCGAGGGCCTGCGCACCGACGGCCGCGTGTGCCTGGACGCGGGCGCCTCGACCGGCGGGTTCACCGACGTGCTGCTGCGCGCCGGGGCCGCGCACGTGTACGCCGTCGACGTCGGGTACGGGCAGATCGCCTGGTCCCTGCGCACCGACGAGCGGGTCACGGTGATCGAACGGCTCAACATCCGCGACCTGCGGCCGGAGACGCTCGGCGGCGCGCGGCCCGGCCTGGTGGTCGGCGACCTGTCGTTCATCTCGCTCAAGCTCGTCCTCGGCCCCGTGCAGCGCTGCGCCGACCCCGGCGCCGACTACGCGATGATGGTCAAGCCGCAGTTCGAGGTCGGCAAGGACCGGGTCGGCGCCGGCGGCGTCGTCCGCGACCCGGAGCTGCGCGCCGCGGCGGTCCGCGGGGTCGCCGGGCACGCCGCGACGCTCGGGCTCGGGGTCCTCGGCGTGGCCGCGAGCCCGCTGCCCGGGCCGTCCGGCAACGTCGAGTACTTCCTGTGGCTGCGGGCCGGTGCCCCGCCGCTCGACGACGCCGCCCTCGAGAAGGCGATCGCGGAGGGCCCGCAGTGATCGTCCGTGCGCGCGCGGCCGTACAGAGGGCGTCCGAGAACACAGCGGCCCGGAGAAAGGCGTCCGCGGCGGGAACGTCCGCGGCACGGACGTTCGTCGACAGGACGTCGGCGCGCCGGGTCGGGCCGGGGAGTGGGGCGAGAGTATGAGCAACAGGTCGGTGCTGGTCGTGGCGCACACCGGGCGGCCGGAGGCGGTCCGCAGCGCCCAGCTGGTCATCGAGCGGCTCAGCGCGGCCGGGATCTGCGTCCGCGTCCTGGACCGCGAGGCCGACGACATCGGCCGCACCGGCGTGGACGTCATGCCGAGCGGCGCGGCCGCGGCCGAGGGCGCCGAGGTCGTGATGGTCCTCGGCGGCGACGGGACGCTGCTGCGCGCGGCCGACCTCACCCGCACGTCCGGGACGCCGCTGCTCGGCGTGAACCTCGGTCACGTCGGGTTCCTCGCCGAGGCCGAGCGGGAGGACCTCGCCGCGACCGTCGACCGGGTGGTCACCCGCCGCTACGACGTCGAGGAGCGGATGACGATCGACGTCACCGTCCGCCGCAACGGCACCGTGATGGGCGCGACGTGGGCGCTGAACGAGGCCAGCATCGAGAAGGCCGAGCGGGAGCGGATGCTGGAGGTCGTCGCCGAGATCGACGGCCGCCCGCTGTCGAACTGGGGCTGCGACGGCGTGGTGTGCGCCACCCCGACCGGGTCGACCGCGTACGCGTTCTCCGCCGGCGGGCCCGTGGTGTGGCCGGAGGTCGAGGCGATGCTGGTGGTGCCGATCAGCGCGCACTCGCTGTTCGCCCGCCCGCTGGTGGTGTCGCCGCGCTCGCTGGTCGCGGTGGAGGTCCTCGCCGACACCCCGCGCGCGGTGCTGTGGTGCGACGGGCAGCGCACGCTCGACCTGCCGCCCGGCGCGCGGGTCGAGGTCCGGCGCGGCGCCGAGCCGGTCCGGCTCGCCCGGCTGCACCTCACCCCGTTCACCGACCGGCTGGTCACCAAGTTCGGGCTGCCGGTGACGGGCTGGCGCGGCCGGGTCCGCCAGCCCGCGACGCCGTCCCCCGCGGAGGAGGCTCCGCAGGTCACCGGGGTCGAGACCATCGGTGGCGGGACCGGGGCCGGGCCGGCGGCGTCCGATCTCGCCGGGACGGACGGGGGAGCATCCGGCGCGCAGAGTGGATAATCTCCACTGGCGCTGATCGGGATTCGTTTTCGGAGGGTTGTGACGCTGGTGCGTCCGATGGTCGATGAGGTGCGGATCCAGGGCCTCGGTGTGATCGACGAGGCCGTGCTCGATCTGTCGCCCGGGTTCAACGTGGTGACCGGCGAGACCGGGGCCGGCAAGACCATGGTGGTGACGAGCCTCGGGCTGCTGTTCGGCGGCCGCGCCGACCCGCAGCGGGTCCGGCCCGGCGCGGGCCGGGCCACCGTGGAGGGGCGGATCGTGGTCGACCCGGGCGGCCGGGCGGCCGAGCGGGTCGAGGAGTCCGGCGGTGAGCTGGACGAGGACGCGCTGATCGTGACCCGGTCGGTGTCCGCGGAGGGCCGCTCCCGGGCGTTCCTCGGCGGCCGGTCCGTGCCGGTGAGCGTGCTGATCAACCTCGCCGACGACCTGGTCGCCGTGCACGGCCAGTCCGACCAGCAGCGGCTGCTGCAGGCCGGGCGGCAGCGCGGCGCGCTGGACCGGTACGCGGGCGGCTCCCTCACCAAGCCGATGCGCGCCTACACCAAGGCCTACCAGCGGCACCGCCAGGTCAGCGCGCTGCTGGAGGAGCTGACCACGCGGTCGCGCGAGCGCGCGCAGGAGGCCGACGTGCTCCGCTTCGGCCTGGAGGAGATCGAGAAGGTCGACCCCAAGGAGGGCGAGGACGTCGACCTCGCCGCCGAGGAGGAGCGGCTCGGGCACGCCGACGCGCTGCGCGGCGCCGCCGACACCGCGCACGAGGCGCTGCTCGGCGACGCGGCCGCCGCGTTCGAGGCCGCGAACGTCACGAGCCTGCTCGGCCAGGCCCGCAACGCCCTCGAGGCCGTCCGCGAGCACGACCCCGACCTCGCCGCGCTCGCCGACCGGCTCGCCGAGGCCGGCTACCTCGTCTCCGACGTCGGCACCGACCTCGCGTCCTACGCCGAGTCCGTGGACGCCGACCCGGCGCGGCTCGCCGCCGTCCAGGAGCGGCGCGCCGAGCTGACCGCGCTGGTCCGCAAGTACGGCGGCGAGGCCGGGACGGTCGCCGAGGTGCTGGCGTGGGCGCGCCGGTCCGCGGCCCGGCTCACCGAGCTGGACGGCGACGACGACCGCATCGAGGAGCTGCGCGCCGAGCACACCGAGCTGACCGAGCGGCTCGCCGCCGAGGCGGCGGAGCTGACCGCGGTCCGCGGCCGCGCCGCCGAGCGGTTCTCCGAGGCCGTCACCGCGGAGCTGACCGCGCTGGCGATGCCGCACGCCCGCGTCGTGGTGACCGTCACCCCGACCGACGACTACGGGCCGCACGGCGTCGACGAGGTGGAGGTGCGGCTCGCCCCGCACCCCGGCGCGCCGCCGCTGCCGCTGCACAAGGGCGCCTCGGGCGGCGAGCTGTCCCGGGTGATGCTGGCGATCGAGGTGGTGTTCGCCGGCGCCGACCCCGTCCCGACCTTCGTGTTCGACGAGGTCGACGCGGGCGTCGGCGGCAAGGCGGCGGTGGAGATCGGCCGCCGGCTCGCCCGCCTCGCCCGCAACGCGCAGGTGATCGTCGTGACGCACCTGCCGCAGGTCGCCGCGTTCGCCGACCAGCACCTGCTGGTGGAGAAGTCCGACGACGGCACCGTCACCAGCAGCGGCGTCACCGCGCTGGACCGGGAGGGCCGGATCCGGGAGCTGTCCCGGATGCTCGCCGGGCTGGAGGACTCCGAACTCGGCCGGGCGCACGCCGAGGAACTGCTGGCCATGGCCGCCGAGGAACGCTAGCCCGCGTCCGTCGGCAGGGGGAAGAAGGAAGGACGGGACAAGTGGACACGGTGGGCGACGGTCCTGACACGCCCCGTCGATCGTCCCTGCGGCCCTTTACTCCCGCGCTCTGGCAGGATGGCAGGCGATGAACGAACCGGCTCCCACCACCGACCGGCGCGTCCGGCTGACGCAGCGGCTGACGCTGCCGCGCCGCGTGCTAGCGCTCGGCCGCGGCCGCGACGACGGCCGGCAGGGGGTCAGCGCGACCGTCCGGCTGGACCGCCGCACCAAGGACCTGACCAAGCGGCTGCAGGCCGGCGAAGTCGCCGTGATCGACCATGTCGACCTCGACCGGGTCAGCGCCGAGGCGCTGGTGTCGTGCCAGGTCGGCGCGGTGGTGAACGTCGCGCCGAGCATCTCCGGCCGGTACCCGAACCTCGGCCCGCAGATCCTGGTCGACGCCGGCGTCCCGCTCGTCGACGACGTCGGCCCGGAGATCTTCGGCAAGCTGCACGAGGGCGACCAGGTCCGGGTCGAGGGCCCGTGCGTCTACCTCGGCGAGGACGTCGTCGCCAAGGGCACCGAGCAGTCCGCCGAGACGGTCGAGACGGCGCTCACCGAGGCCAAGGCGGGGCTCGCCAGCCAGCTCGAGGCGTTCGTCGCCAACACGATGGAGTACGTCAAGCGCGAGCGCGACCTGCTCATCGACGGCGTCGGCGTGCCCGACGTGGCCACGAAGATCAGCGGCCGGCACGCGCTGATCGTCGTCCGCGGCTACCACTACCGCGAGGACATCGCGACCCTGCGGCCCTACATCCGCGAGTACCGGCCGGTGCTCATCGGGGTGGACGGCGGCGCGGACGCGCTGCTGGAGGCCGGCTACCGCCCCGACATGATCGTCGGCGACATGGACTCGGTCTCCGACGACGCGCTGACCTGCGGCGCGGAGATCGTCGTGCACGCCTACCGGGACGGCCGGGCGCCCGGCCTGAAGCGGGTGCACGAGCTCGGCCAGGAGGCCGTGGTGTTCCCCGCGACCGCCACCAGCGAGGACATCGCGATGCTGCTCGCCGACGACAAGGGCGCCACCCTGATCGTCGCGGTCGGCACGCACGCCAACATGGTCGAGTTCCTCGACAAGGGCCGCGCCGGCATGGCCAGCACGTTCCTCACCCGGCTGCGGGTCGGCAGCAAGCTGGTGGACGCCAAGGGCGTCTCCCGGCTGTACCGCAGCCGGATCTCCACCTGGTCGCTGCTGTTCCTCGTCCTCGGCGCGTTCGTCGCCATCGTCACCGCCGTCGCCATGTCCCCGGCGGGGGACGTCATCTCCCCCCTGCTGGCCGACCGCTGGCACGCCTTCGTCTTCTGGCTGACCGGACTCTTCACGTGATCGATTTCCGCTACCACCTCGTCTCCATCGTCGCGATCTTCCTCGCGCTGGCGCTCGGCATCGTGCTGGGCTCCACCACCCTGTCCAACTCGGTCGGCGACACCCTGCGCAAGCAGGTCAGCTCGGCGACCCGCAGCGCCCAGGAGGCGCGGGTGCAGCAGCGCCAGCTGCAGCACCGGGTGAGCGGGGAGGAGCAGTTCAGCAAGGTGCTGTCGCCGCAGCTCGTCGCGGACCGGCTGAAGGGCCAGTCCGTCGTCATGATCGAGACGCCGGGCGCGGGCAGCGACAGCATCGACCAGGTCAGCGAGCTGGCCAAGGACGCGGGCGCCGCCGTCACCGGCCGGGTGACGATCCAGAAGAAGCTGCTGGACGACGACCAGCAGAGCACCGTGGACGAGCTCGCCACGCAGCTCAAGAGCGACGGCGTGGAGTTCCCGTCGGGCGCGAGCGCCTACGACAAGGCGGGCGCGGTGCTGGCGAACGCGCTGCTCACCCGCGACCCCGCCAAGACCGGCCGCGAGGACGCCGCCGGCGGGGCCGTGCTCAGCGGCTTCAAGCAGGCCGGCTTCATCACCACCAGCGGCAAGCCCGGCCAGCACGCCACCCTCGCCGTCATGGTCGCGCCGGCGAACCCCTACGCCTACGACGGCGGCGACCAGGACGACAAGGCACTGATCTCGCTGGCCACCGCACTCGACGGCGCCGGTCGCGGTACGGTCGTCGGAGGCCCGGTCACCTCCGCCCAGGAGGGCGGGCTGATCGCTGCGCTGCGCGACTCCGACGCCGGCGACTCGGTCTCCGCCGTCGACATGGTGGACACCTCGTCCGGGCAGGTCGTGACGATCCTGGCGCTGCAGAACGAGCTGAACGGCAAGTCCGGACAGTACGGGACGGGCGCCGGTGCGAGCGGCTACCTGCCCTCGCCCGCGCCCACGGCGGGGAAGAGCGGGTGACGACCTGATGAACCGACGCATCGCCTCGGGTTCGGCGCGCGGCGCGCGGCTGCTGGCCGGGATGGGTCTCGGCGCCGTCGCGGCGCGCGCCGCCTACGTCGCGCTGACGCGGCGCCCCCCGGGCCTCAACGGCCTGCCGGGCGAGGAGGTGTGGGACCGCACCAACCACCGGGGCGAGCCGGTCACGCTGCTGGAGGGCCCCGCGCTGGTCGCGGGCGCCGCGGCGGCGGGGCTGCTGGCGCCGGGCGCCGCCGGCCGGACCCGCGCCGCCGCGCTGCTCGCCGGCGCCGCGTCCGGGCTCCTCGGCGGCTACGACGACCTGGCGGGCTCGGCGTCGTCCCGCGGCTTCAAGGGCCACCTCGGGGCGCTGGCCCGCGGCGAGGTGACCAGCGGCGCGGTGAAGATCCTCGGCATCGGCGCGACCGGGCTGGCCGCCGCCGCGATCGCCGGGTCGCCCGCCCCGACGCGGCGCGGCCGCGCGTTCGACACCGTCGTGAACGGCGCGATCGTGGCCGGGAGCGCCAACCTGATGAACCTGTTCGACCTGCGGCCCGGCCGCGCGATCAAGGTCGGCGTGCTCACCGGGACGCCGCTGGCGCTGGCCCGTCCGTCGTCCGCCGTGGTCGCCGCGCCGCTGGGCGCCGCCGCCGCGCTGCTGCCCGAGGACCTCGCCGAGCGGGCGATGCTCGGCGACACCGGCTCCAACGCGCTCGGCGCGCTGCTCGGGCTGGCCGCGACGCGGCTCGGCCGCCGTCCCCGGCTGGCCGTGCTGGGCGGGCTCGTCGCGCTGAACGCGGCCAGCGAGTTCGTCAGCTTCACCAAGGTCATCGCGGGCAACCCGGTGCTGAACCGGATCGACATGCTGGGCCGCCGCCCCGTCGCGGTGCCCGCTCCTCCCTCCGACTCAGCCGACAAGCCGGACATGGAGGACGCGTTCCGTCCGCACGTCCCGCCGCCGTCCGGCCCGACCGGCAACGGCGTCGCCGCGGACCCCGCGTAGGATCGCTGCGGCCCTCCGGGCCGGTCCGACAGCGCCTTTCCGTGACGAGTGCCCCTCACCGATGCCCGCCAACACCCCGTCCCGCACCCCGCCGAGCGACCCGCCGGCGGGCCGCACGCCCGATGAGCCTGAGGGCGGCGCCGTGACGCCGTCGCCGCGCGGGTCCGTCCTGCGGCGGCTGACCGGTGGGCTCGCCGGCGCCGCCGTGGTGATCGGGGTCATCACGGTGCTGGCGCGGCTCGCCGGGTTCGGCCGGACGTACGCCTTCTCGCAGACGGTCACCACGTCCTGCCTGAGCCAGGCGTACTTCAGTGCGACGCAGCTGCCCAGCAGCATCTACGAGATCGTCGCGGGCGGGGCGCTGGCCAGCATGGTCGTCCCGGTGCTCGCCGGGCCCGCCGAGCGCGGCGAGCGCGCCGAGGTCCGCCGGACCGCCTCGGCGCTGCTGACCTGGATCGTGCTGCTGATGCTGCCGCTCACGGCGCTGATGGCGGGGCTGTCCCACCCGCTGATGGACCTGGCGGTCTCCGACCACCTGCAGGGATGCTCGCGCGACGACGTGGTCCGCGTCGGCGGGGACATGCTGGCGATCCAGTCCGTGCAGATGGTGATGTACGGGGCGGCCGTCGTGCTGTACGGGCTGCTGCAGTCGCACCGCCGGTTCGTCGCGCCCGCGCTGGCGCCGCTCGTGTCCAGCCTGGTGGTGATCGGCGCGTACGTCGCCTACGCGCCGCTCGGCCGGGGCTTCGAGAACGACCTGGCCGGGCTGCCGCTGGAGGCCGAGCTGACGCTGTCGGTCGGCACGGCGCTCGGCGGCGTCGCGATGGCCGCGACCGCCGGGGTCGCCGCGTGGCGGCTGCGCCTGCGGCTGCGTCCCACGCTGCGGTTCCCGGACGGGGTGGCGCGGCGCGTGCGGCGGCTGGCGCTGGCGGGGATCGCGACGGTCGCGGCGCAGCAGCTGTCGACGCTGCTGATCGTGCGGCTCAGCTCGCGGGGCACCCGCGGCGCGCTCGCCAACTACCAGTACGCGTGGGCGATCTACCTGCTGCCGTGGGCGATCCTGGCGGTGCCGATCGCGACCAGCGCGTTCCCGATGCTGTCCGCGCGGATGAGCGCCGGAGAGCACGCCAGGTTCGACCAGGTGACCGCCGCCACCACTCGCGCGGTGATCCTGGTGTCGTGCGCCGGGGCCGCCGTGCTCGCGGCGGTCGCGGTGCCGGTGTCGGTGGTGTTCAACCCCGGCCATCCCGACCAGCAGGACGTGCTGGCGCGCGCGGTGCTCGCCTTCGCGCCCGGCCTGCTCGGGTACGGGCTCGTCGCGCACCTCGGCCGCGTCCTGTACGCCTGCCACCGCGGCCGGATGGGCGCGATCGCGGTCGTCGCGGGCTGGGTCGTGGTGGCGGCGGTCGACGTCGTGCTCGTGCTGTGGGTCCTCGACCCGAAGTGGGTCGTCGCGGGCCTCGGCGCGGGCAACGCCGCCGGCATGACCGTCGCGGGGGTGCTGCTGGTCGGCACGCTGCTGCGCGCCCGCGGCGCCGCCGCCGTGCAGGGGCTCGGGCGCGTGCTGGCCGGGGGCCTGCTCGGCGCCTGCGCCGGCGCCGCCGCCGGCTACGGAACGGCCGCGCTCCTCGGCGTCGGCGCGCCCGGCCTCGCCGGGCAGCTCCGCAACATCGGCACGGGGGCGCTGGCCGCGCTGGTCGCCGCCGCCGTGTTCCTGATCATCGCGTTCGTGGTCGACGGCCGGGACCTGCGGGCCGTCCTCACCCGGAAGGTCGCCCGCAGTGCCTGAGGAGACGAACATGTCCGAGAAGCCGGCCGGCTCCGGCACGCCCGCGGCGCAGGCGGGCCCGCGCCTGGACGGGCTGCGCGTCGCCCTCGTCCTCGGGACGAGCGCGGGCGGCGTCGGGCGGCATGTCCGGTCCGTCGCGGCGGGCCTGGCCGGACGCGGCGCGCGGGTGCTGGTCTGCGGGCCGGCCGAGACCGAGCGGCTGTTCGGGTTCACCGAGGGCGGTGCCCGCTTCGAGGAGGTGGACCTGGCCGACCGTCCCCGCCCGGCGAGCGACGTCCGGGCGGTCGGGCGGCTGCGGCGGCTGCTGCGCGGCGCCGACGTCGTCCACGCGCACGGGCTGCGCGCCGGCGCGCTCGCCGTCGCGGCCTGCGCGCGGGTCGCGCCGGGCCCGCTGCGGTTCTCGCGCGGCGGGCCGCCGCTGGTCGTCACGCTGCACAACGCGCTGATCACCGGGGGCCGGACCGCCGCGATCCACGGGGCGCTGGAGCGGGTCGTCGCGCGCGGCGCGGCGCGCGTCCTCGGCGTCTCGCCGGACCTGGAGGAGCGGATGCGCTCGCTCGGCGCCCGCTCGGTGGGGTACGCGCTGGTCCCGGCGCCCGCGCCGCGCGCGCATCCGGGCCCGGCCGTCCGCGCCGACCTGCGGGCCGAGCTGGGCGTGGGGGACCGGCCGCTGATCCTCACCGTCGCCCGGCTCGCCGAGCAGAAGGGCCTGCCGACGCTGCTGGACGCCTCCCGCGCCTGGACCGGCCGGATCCCGCCGCCGCTCGTCGCGATCGCCGGGGACGGCCCCCTCGAGGACGAGCTCCGCGCCCGGATCGAGGCGGAGGACCTGCCCGTCCGGCTGCTCGGCCGCCGCGCCGACGTGCCCGCGCTGCTGACCGCCGCGGACATCGCGGTGGTGCCGAGCGTCTGGGAGGGGCAGCCGCTGATCGTGCAGGAGATCCTGCGGGCCGGGCGGCCGCTGGTCGCGACCCGGGTCGGCGGGATCCCGCGGATGGTCGGCGCGGACGACCGGCCGGCCGGGAACGGGGCGCTGCTCCAGGGGCCGGAGAGCGAGGCGGCGCTGCTGGTCCCGCCCGGGGACGCCGACGCGCTCGGCCGCGCCGTCGGCCGGATCCTGGACGACTCGGCGCTCGCGGTGCGGCTCGGTGCCGCCGCCGCGCAGCGCGCCGCCGAGCTCCCGGACGAGGCCGACGCCGTCGCCCAGCTCGCCGCGCTCTACCTGGAGCTGCGCGCCGCGCGCCGCTGACCCCGCCGCCGCGCTTTAGATGCGGCGCCCGGCGGCCCGGTTTGCGGAAATGTCGGGATTCTGGCGGAACCGGGGAACGCCGGGACCGGGTTCCTCGTCGAACATGGCAAGTGGAGGGGAGTATCCCCGCTCGCGGGTGTCGTCAGCACGGCCGGTCTGCACCGGCCCGGCGCCCGCGGCCCTCGCTCAGAGGGCGGGAGAGACCTCCGGCGCTCTACCACGTCCGCCGGAGGTTTCAACTTGTCCGTCGCACCCTGGGTGTGGATCCTGACGCTCGCCGGGATCCTCGCCGTCATCGCCACCGACCTGCTGGTCATCCACCGCAATGACACGCGGGAGTTCACCACCCGCCGGGCCGCGTTCTGGTCGGCCGTCTACATCGGCCTCGCCGTGGCCTTCGGGCTCGGCGTCTGGCTCTTCTCCGGCGGGCAGCACGCCGGGCAGTACTTCGGCGGCTTCGTCACCGAGAAGAGCCTCAGCGTCGACAACCTGTTCGTGTTCATGGTGATTCTGACGCGGTTCGCGGTGCCCAAGCACGCCCAGCACACCGTCCTGATGGCGGGCATCGTCATCTCCCTGGTGCTGCGCGGCGCGTTCATCGCGGTCGGCGCCGCCGCGATCTCCACCTTCACCTGGGTCTTCTTCGTCTTCGGCGCGTTCCTGCTGTGGACGGCCTACGGGCTGGTGCGCGGCGGTGACGACGACGACTTCAAGGAGAACACGGTCCTGCGCTGGGCCAAGCGCGTCATCCCCACGTCCGACGACTACGCCGGCTCGCGCTTCCTCACCAGGCGCGGCGGCCGCCGCGTGGTCACCCCGCTGACGATCGTGATGATCGCGATCGGCTCCACCGACGTGCTGTTCGCGCTGGACTCCATCCCGGCGATCTTCGGGCTGACCACCGAGCCGTACCTGGTGTTCACCGCCAACGCGTTCGCGCTGATGGGCCTCGTCCAGCTGTACTTCCTGCTGGGCGGGCTGACGGACCGGCTGGTGTACCTCGGGCACGGGCTGGCGTTCATCCTCGGCTTCATCGGGGCCAAGCTGATCTTCCACGCGCTGCACGAGTACGGTGTCGCCTGGGCGCCGGACGTGCCGATCTGGCTGTCCCTCGCGGTGATCGCCGGCACGCTGGCCGCCACCACCGCCGCGAGCCTCACCGTGGGAAGCCGCGCTCGCGGGGCCGGTGACCGGGGACGGGACGAGCCCGCCAGGCAGGTCGCGGCGGGGGACGCGCGGGCGCCCGGGACCCCCGAGCGGTGAGAGCGGAATCACTGCCCCACGCCATCCGAATCCTGTTCTAGAATCGCTGTCGACAAGCGGTCTGAGAGAGGGTTCGACACATGGCCATCGGGCTGACCGAGGAGCACGAGGCGCTCGCCGATTCGGTGCGCGGTTTCGCCGAGCGCAACATCCCGGTGACGGCGGTCCGCGCCGCGCTGGACGCGGACGAGGAGACCCGGCCCGGGTTCTGGCCGGCCCTGGCCGAGCAGGGCCTGCTGGGCCTGCATCTGGACGAGGAGCACGGCGGGCAGGGCTACGGCCTGCTGGAGCTGTCGGTCGTGCTGGAGGAGCTGGGCCGGGCCGCGGCGCCCGGCCCGTTCCTGCCGACGGTGCTGGCGAGCTCGGTGATCGACGCGTCCAGCAACGCCAAGCTGCGCGCCGAGCTGCTGCCGGGGCTGGCGGACGGGTCCAGGACCGGCGCGGTCGCGCTGTCGGGGAGCCTGACCGGCACCCGGCAGGGCGGCGCGCTGGCGGTGTCGGGCTCGGCGGCGACGGTGCTGGGCGCGCTGCTCGCCGACGTGGTCGTCCTGCCGGTGACGGCCGGGGGCGAGCAGCAGTGGGTCGCGGTGGACGCCGCGGACCTGAAGGTCACCGCGGTGGCGAGCCTGGACAAGGTCCGCCGCGTCGCCGCCGTCGAGGCCGACGGGGTGACGGTGCCGGCCGACCGGGTGCTGGACGGGGTGACGACCGGCCGCGTCCGCGACCTGGCCGCGGCGCTGTTCGGCGCGGAGGCCGCCGGCCTGGCCGGGTGGCTGGTGACCACGGCCGCCGAGTACGCCAAGGTCCGCGAGCAGTTCGGGCGTCCGATCGGGCAGTTCCAGGGCGTCAAGCACAAGGCGGCCCGCGCCCTGATCGCGCTGGAGCAGGCCCGCGCCGCCGCGTGGGACGCCGCCCGCGCGCTGGACGAGGGCACCGAGGAGGCCGGCTTCGCCGCCGCCGTCGCCGCGGTGATCGCGGCGGACGCGGGCGTGCAGACCGCCCGGGACGCGATCCAGATGCTCGGCGGCATCGGGTTCACCTGGGAGCACGACGCGCACATCTACCTGCGCCGCGCGCTGACCCTGCGGGCGCTGCTCGGCCCGGCCAAGGACTGGGCCGCCAAGGTCGCCGAGCTGGCCCTGGCCGGCGGCCGCCGCGAGGTCGAACTGGAGCTGGACGAGGGCGCGCAGCCGCTGCGCGAGCGGATCCGCGCCGAGGTCGCCGAGCTCGCCGCGATCGAGGACAAGGACGCCCTCCACGTCAAGATGGGCGACGAGGGCTGGACCGTCCCGCACTTCCCGAAGCCGTGGGGACGCGGCGCGAGCCCGGTCGAGCAGGTCATCATCCAGCAGGAGCTGAAGGCCGCCAAGGTCAAGGCGCCGAACCTGGTGATCGGCGCATGGCTGGTGCCGTCGCTGGTCCGCTACGGGTCGCAGGAGCAGAAGGAGCGGTTCCTGCGGCCGACGCTGCGCGGGCAGATGGTGTGGTGCCAGCTGTTCTCCGAGCCGGGCGCCGGCTCGGACCTGGCGTCGCTGTCGATGAAGGCCGAGCGCGTCGAGGGCGGCTGGAAGCTGACCGGCCAGAAGATCTGGACGTCGGTGGCGCAGCACGCGCAGTGGGGCTTCTGCATCGCCCGCACCGCCCCCGACGCGCCCAAGCACGACGGCATCACCTACTTCCTGGTCGACATGAAGTCGCCGGGGGTGGACGTCCGGCCGCTGCGCGAGCTGACCGGTGACGCGCTGTTCAACGAGGTCTTCCTGGACGGCGTGTTCGTCCCGGACGACTGCGTGGTCGGCGAGGTGAACCAAGGCTGGCAGGTCGCCCGCAACACCCTGTCCAACGAGCGGGTGTCGCTGTCGACCGGCGGCGGCCTCGGCATGGGCGTGCCCGAGCTGCTGAAGTTCTTCAAGGGCCGGCGGCTGGACGCGGTCACCACCGCCGAGGTCGGCAAGCTCGTCGCGCAGGGCCAGTCGATCGACCTGCTGGGGCTGCGCACCACGCTGAAGCAGCTCAACGGCGTGGAGCCGGGCGCCGAGGCCAGCGTCCGCAAGCTGCTCGGCGTGCAGTTCAACCAGGACGTCGCCGACTACTGCTGGGCGGCGCAGGGCGAGGCGGCGGCCACCGAGACGCCGATGGCCGAGAGCGGGATCATCGCCCGGGCCATGCTGTTCAGCCGCGCGATGACGATCTACGGCGGCACCACCGAGGTGCAGCTGAACATCATCGGCGAGCGCCTCCTCGGCCTCCCCCGCGACCCCGAACCCGGCAAATAGCAGCGTCGTTCACTTGCGGCGAGTCGTCGTCATGGGGCGGCTCAAAACGACGACTCGCCGCAAGTCGACGTCCATCCGGCGGTCGGGCTAGCGGGGACGGAAGTTGTAGGCGATGTTGATCAGGACGATCGCCGACCAGGCGAGGAAGAGTCCGACGCCGCCGGCGTTGACGGCCGCGATCGCGCTGAGCGGGATGGCGGCGACCATCGACAGCACCGCCAGCAGCAGGCCGTGGTCGCCGCCTCCGGACGCGCGGGGCGTCCGGAGGCGGCGGCGCGGGGCCGGAGCGGGGTCGGCGGGACGCGCGTCGAGGGCCTCCTCGATGCGGTCCACGACCGTCTCGATGAAGGCCGCGTCGTAGTCGGGGCCCAGCTCGCGCCGGGCCGCCAGAGCCGCGGCGAGGTCCTCGCGAGGCAGTCGTCGGGTCGTCATGGTTCGGTTATAGGCGGGCGGAAGGCGGTGCCGCCTCACCCCTCGGTGCCAACCGGGGCGTACCTCGCAGGGATGAGCGCGGGCAGGACACCGCGCGCCGGTAAACTGCCGCTTTCGTCCGATAATCGCCGGAGGTTTCCGTGACCGTGCGGGCCCGCTCGACCGTTCTCGCCGCCTGCGCGGCCGCCGTCGCGCTCCTGCCGGCCGGTTGCGGTGGAGGGGAGAAGGCGGACGACGCGGGGGCGAGCGCGTCGCCCGGTGCCGCGTCCGCCGCGCCCGGGCCGATCCCCGCGATCAAGCCCGCGGACGTCAAGCCGCTGGTCGGCCGCTGGGTCGGCACCGCCAAGGACTACTTCCAGTTCACCGCGGACGGCTCCGGCGTGTGGGTGAGGGGCGGGCAGAGGCTCTGGAGCGGAACGGCGATCCCGGAGGGCGGCGGAAAGTACCGCTTCTCCTGGCAGGGCGGCGACCTGAAGACCGCGTCTTACTGGGGCGTGTCGCTGACCGAGAAGAACACCAAGCTGCTGTTCGCGGGGACGAACCAGACGTACACCAAAGCAGTCGCACACAAAGGCAAGGGCAAGGGATGACCGAGACCAGCCAGAACGCCGGGCACACAGCGAGCGGCGCGGGCGCCGGGAGCGGCGGCGCGTTCGCCTCGCCCGCCGACGTCGAGCGCAGGCTGGCCGGCGTCCGCTACCTCGCCGACGAGGCGATCGCCACCACCGTGTTCCTCGCGCAGGCGCTCGGCAAGCCGCTGCTCGTCGAGGGCCCCGCCGGGGTCGGCAAGACCGAGCTGGCCAAGGCCGTCGCGGCGGCCACCGGCGCCGAGCTGATCCGGCTGCAGTGCTACGAAGGCCTGGACGAGGCGCGCGCGCTCTACGAGTTCAACTACAAGAAGCAGCTCCTCGCCATCCAGGCCGCCCCGGCGGACCGGGCCTGGCAGGAGACCCACGACGACATCTTCTCCGAGGAGTTCCTGCTGGAGCGGCCGCTGCTCGCGGCGATCCGGCGTACGGAGCCCACCGTCCTGCTGATCGACGAGGCGGACAAGGCCGACGTCGAGGTCGAGGGGATGCTGCTGGAGATCCTGTCGGACTTCCAGGTCACCATCCCCGAGCTCGGCACGGTCAGCGCGGCCCGCCGCCCGTTCGTGCTGATCACCTCGAACGCGGCGCGGGAGCTGTCGGAGGCGCTCAAGCGCCGCTGCCTCTACCTGCATCTGGACTACCCGGCGGCGGAACGGGAACGCGACATCGTCCTCGCGCAGGTGCCCGGCATCGAGGCGGAACTGGCCGAGCAGCTCGTCCGGACGGTCGGGACGCTGCGCGCGCTGGAGGTGAAGAAGGCGCCGTCGATCGCCGAGACCGTCGACTGGGCGCGCACGCTGCTCGCGCTCGGCCTGGACGAGCTGGACGAGGCGGCCGTCGCCCGTACGCTCGGCGTCGTCCTCAAGCACGCCTCCGACCAGGAACGGGCCGCCAGGGAACTGGGCCTGAGGGGCTGATCGGATGGCCTCGCTCGTCGACCGGCACACCGGGTTCGTCGCCGCGCTGCGGGAGGCCGGGCTGCCGGTGTCGGTCGCCGAGGGCCTGGACGCGGTCCGCGCGATGAAGGCCGTCGACCTGCTGGACCGGAGCGCGCTGCGGGCCGCGTACGCCGCGACGGTGGTGAAGCGGCCGCAGCACCGCCCGACCTTCGACACGCTGTTCGACCTGTGGTTTCCGGCGGCGGTCGGGGACGGCGCCGGGGCGGCGCGCGAGGAGGACCGTCCCGTCCGGACGCTCGGCGCGGACGGCAGCCCCGTCCCGCCCGCCCTCGACCCGGAGGTGCAGCGCCGCCGCGAGGAGCTGATGGAGCTGTTCCTGGCCGGCGACGACGCGGCGCTGCGGCAGTTCGCGCGGACGGCCGTCGCCGAGTACGGGCGGACGCCGGGGCAGGAATCGTGGTTCTCCTCCGGCGTTCTGCGGGCGCTGTCGCCCGAGACGCTGATGGCGGGGCTGCTCAACGCGGTGCTGAACGGTCAGGAGCGCGGCGGGATGGCCGAGCGCGTCGCGCGCCGCACCTTCCGCGACCGGATCGCCCGGTTCGAGGACCTCGTCGCGAGCGAGGTGCGCCGCCGCATCGCCGAGGACACCGGCGTCGAGCGGACCGCGCGCCTCGCCGTCCGGCCGCCGCTGGAGCGCCTGGACTTCTCCAGCGCCAACCGCGCCGACCTCGCCGCGCTGCGCCGCGAGGTGTACCCGCTGGCGCGCAAGCTCGCGTCCAAGCTCGTCCAGAAGCAGCGGCACGGCAAGCGCGGCCGGCTGGACTTCCGCCGGACGGTCCGGGCGTCGCTGGGCAGCGGGGGAGTGCCGCTGACGACGCACTACCGGCCGCGCCGCCCGCACAAGCCGGAGCTGGTCGTGCTGTGCGACGCCAGCGACTCGGTGTCGGCGTTCGCGCACTTCACGCTGCTGCTGACGTTCGCGCTGCGCGAGCAGTTCAGCAAGGTCCGCGCGTTCGCGTTCATCGACGCGACCGACGAGATCACCAAGTACTTCGCACCGGGCGCTGACGTCACCGACGCGATGACGCGCATGGCCGCCGAGGCCGACCTCGTCTGGATCACCGGCCGCTCCAACTACGGCCATGCGATCAAGGTGTTCGACGACAAGTACCGCGACGCCATCACGCCGAAGACGTCCCTGCTCATTCTGGGCGACGCCCGCTCCAACTACGGCGAGCTGTCGCTGCCGATCCTGCGGTCGATGGTCGACCGGGCCCGGCACGCCTACTGGCTGAACCCGGAGCCGCGCCGCCTCTGGGACACCGGCGACTCCGCCGCGTCCCGCTACGGCGACCTCGTCCCGATGTTCGAGTGCCGCAACCTGGCCCAGCTCGCCGCCTTCATCGAGGAGCTGGCCTAGCGCTCGCGGATCGCGGCGGCCAGGGCCGCGCCGGCGAGGGCGACGACGGCGGAGACGAGCATCGTGACGTCGGTGCCGTGCGCGAGCGCGGACGGCCCGTCGCCCGATCCGGTCGCGATCGCGCCGACGACCGCGACACGGTGATCGGCGACCCGGTGAACGAGGCGGCGCGGCTGACCGACCTCGCCAAGGCGACCGAGGCGCGCGTTCTCGCGTCCGGCTCCCTGGTGGCCACGGCGGATCCGGAGGAGGCGGCGCAGTGGGGCCCGGCGAGGAGGTCGTCCTGCGGGGCCGCACGCGGGCGACCCGGCTCGCCGCGCCGCGCGGGGCTTCCGGGTAGGGCTCAGGACGGGCCGAGCGTGGCGCCGCTCAGCGTCGTGTAGAACGGCGACTCGGTGAACCCGGGGCCGGTCTCCTCGCCGATGTAGACGTCGGCGTGGTGCTCGCCGCCGTAGCCGGGACGGAACAGATCGGTGACCGTCCAGCGCGCCTTCCGGAACGCCGCGCACACCGCCGCCTCGATGCGGTGCCCGGCGCCGTCCCTCCCGCAGTCGACGATCGCGAACCGCTGCCCGCGCGCGAGCACCGAACGGTCGGCGGCGGCGGACGACCAGGGCCGCAGCGGACGGCCGGCCGAGTCGCGGGTCGTGTCGTCCAGCCAGTACCCGACGCTGTGCGACCAGTTGAGGTACCGGCCGCGCTGCGGCCCCGACGTGATCCGCCCGCTGCCCTCCTCCCGGATGACGGCGAGGAAGTCCTCCGGGTAGGAGCCGAGCGGCGTCCTCCCGTGCGAGCAGTGCAGCCGGGGGCAGCCCTTGACGGCCTTGGGACGCCCCTTGTGGAGGCTCTCGACCGCCGTGTAGTAGGTGGTGATCCGCCACGCGCCGGGCCTGCCGAGGGGCCGGGCCCGCTCGGCCTGCGCCGACGCGTCGGGCGACACGTCGGGCGAGGCGGCGGGGGAGGACGCGGCGGTCGCGGTGGGCGGCGGGACGTCCAGCGCGCCCGCCGAGCTTCCGGCCGCCCGGCCGCAGCCGGCGGCGAGGGCACCGCACAGCGCCAAAGCGGCGGCAAGCGATGCCCTCGGCCGCATCCGCGCCTCCTCAGCTCCGGTCGGCGCCCGTGCGCTCCGGCTCGTCCACCACGGGCGACGATATCCCGGACGCGGCGGCGGGGCGGCCAGTGAGCGGGAATCCGGCCAGGAGCAGCGCGGACGCGGAAGGCGGCGACCCCCGGCACTGGGAATCGCCGCCTGCCGGCCTGGATCAGTGGCCGCGCGCGATCCATTCGTCGAGGTGCGGCGCCTCGCCGCCGATGGTGGTGGAGTCGCCGTGGCCGGTCCGCACGACCGTGTCCGGCGGGAGCGTGAGCAGCCGCTCCCGGATCGAGTCGATGATCGTCGGGAAGTCGGAGAAGGACCGGCCGGTCGCGCCGGGACCGCCGTTGAACAGCGTGTCGCCGGAGAACACGGTGCCGAGGTCGGGGGCGTGCAGGCAGACCGCGCCGGGGCTGTGGCCCGGCGTGTGCAGGACGGTCAGGGCGGTGCCCGCGACGGTGATGACCTGCCCGTCGGACAGCTCGCCGTCGGGGCCTTTGTCCGGGTGCTTCTGCTTCCACAGCATCAGGTCGTCCGGGTGCAGCAGGACGGGCGCGCCGGTGCGGGCGGACAGGGCGGGCGCGGCGTCGATGTGGTCGTCGTGGCCGTGCGTGGACACGATCGCGACCAGCCGCCGGTCGCCGACCGCCGCCGCGATCGCGTCGGCGTCGTGCGCGGCGTCGATGACGATCGCCTCGCCGTCGTCGCCGATGATCCAGACGTTGTTGTCGACCTCCCACGTCCCGCCGTCCAGGGAGAACGTCCCGGACGTCACGATGCGGTCGATGCGCGCCCGCGGTGAAGCCGGTGCCATCAGAGGACCACCACCGAGCGCAGCACGTCGCCGTGGTGCATCTTCTCGAACGCGGCCTCGACGCCGTCCAGCTCGATGGTCTCGGACACGAACGCGTCCAGGTCGAGGCGGCCCTGCAGGTACAGGTCGATGAGCATGGGGAAGTCGCGGGACGGCAGGCAGTCGCCGTACCAGGACGACTTCAGCGACCCGCCCCGGCCGAACACGTCCAGCAGCGGCAACTCCAGCTTCATCTCCGGAGTCGGCACCCCCACAAGGACGACGGTTCCGGCGAGGTCGCGGGCGTAGAACGCCTGCTTGTAGGTCTCGGGGCGGCCGACCGCGTCGATGACGACGTCCGCGCCGAACCCGCCGGTCAGCTCCTGCACGGCCGCGACCACGTCGGTGCCCCTGGCGTGGACGGTGTGGGTGGCGCCGAGGGAGGTGGCGGTGGCGAGCTTGCGCTCGTCCAGGTCGATCGCGATGATCCTCGCCGCGCCGGCCAGCCGCGCGCCCAGCACCGCCGCCGCGCCGACGCCGCCGCAGCCGATGACCGCGACCGAGTCGCCGCGCCCCACGTTGCCGGTGTTGATCGCCGCGCCCAGGCCCGCCATGACGCCGCAGCCGAGCAGGCCCGCGACCGCGGGCTTGGCGGCCGGGTCGACCTTGGTGCACTGCCCGGCGGCCACCAGCGTCTTGTCGGCGAACGCGCCGATGCCCAGCGCCGGGGACAGCTCCGTCCCGTCCTCGAGGGTCATCTTCTGCGCCGCGTTGTGGGTGTTGAAGCAGTACCACGGGCGGCCGCGCAGGCACGCCCGGCACTGCCCGCACACCGCGCGCCAGTTGAGGATGACGAAGTCGCCGGGCGCCACCTCGGTGACGCCGTCGCCGACCGACTCCACCACGCCCGCGGCCTCGTGCCCGAGCAGGAACGGGAACTCGTCGTTGATCCCGCCCTCACGGTAGTGCAGGTCGGTGTGGCACACCCCGCACGCCTGCACCTTCACGACCGCCTCGCCCGGACCCGGATCGGGGACGATGACCGTCTCGATCCGCACCGGCTCGCCCCGCCCGGGTGCGACGACCCCCCGTACCTGCTGCGCCATGCTGCCGCCTCTCGTCATGTTTCCGTCCTTGCCCCGACCCTATAGAGCACGGCCCCGGCCTCCCGGCAGGACTTCTGCCGGACGGAACATCCCGGCACCTCCGCTGGAGGGAGGCCACCGCCCCCCGAGGTAGCGGATGGAAGTTCCCCGGCCGGCGCGATGCCCGTCCGGGCGCGCGGGCCGGAGGCTGGTGGCCGTTCGTTCCCCCAAGCGAGAGGACCGCCATGCCACGCCGCCTGAAGATCGCCGCCGCGGGCGCCGCCGGCGCCGCGATCATCGCCGCCGGTGCCGTGCCCGCCCTGGCCGGGGAGGGGGCCGGGGACCGCCCGGCCGCGACGCACCAGCACGCCGCCGCCCGCGGGCAGCTGATCTCCGCGCGCTACCTCGGCACCAGGTCCGCCGCCGAGGTGCGCGCCTGGCTGCCGACCGAGGGCTTCGACGCCTCGTCCGTCCGCTACGGCGTCGACTCCTACCGCCTCATCTACCGGACGGTCGACGCGCGCGGGCGCGCGACGGTCGCCAGCGGCCTGTTCGTGCTCCCGCGCAACGGCGAGCGGGAGCTGCCCACCGTCTCCTACACGCACGGAACCGCCAGCCACATCGCCGACGCGCCGTCGATGGCGCAGGACGTGTGGGGCCCGGGGCCGGCCGTCACCTACGGCGCCGCCGGGTTCGCCGCGGCAGCGCCCGACTACCTCGGCCTCGGCGAAGGCCCGGGCGTCCACCCGTGGAAGGACGTGCCGACCGAGACGTCCGCGGCGCTCGACATGCTCCGCGCCGCCAGGCAGTTCACCTTGCGCGAGCACCGCGAACTGGACGGGCGGGTCTTCGTCACCGGGTTCTCGCAGGGCGCCTCGTCCGCGCTCGGCCTCGCCCGGACGCTGCAGGACGGCGCCGACCCGCACTTCCGGGTCCGCGCGGTCGCCCCGATCAGCGGCGCGTACGACTTCCGCGGCGCGGAGCTGCCCGCGCTGCTGGACGGCAGGGTCGACCCGAAGATGTCCGTGGCGTACGTGTCGTACCTGCTCACGTCGTGGAACCGCGTCCACGGAGGCATCTACGGCAAGCCGTCCGACGTCTTCAAGGAGCCGTACGCGAGCCGTGTCGAGAAGTACTTCGACGGCACCACGCCCGGCCAGGTCATGCTGAAGGGCCTGCCCGGGACCCTCGACGAGCTGCTCACCCCGCGCGGGTTCGAGGTGCTGCGCCACCCGTCCGGGACGTTCGCGAAGGCGCTGCAGGTGGACGGCGAGGTCTGCACCGCGTGGACCCCGCGCGTCCCCCTCCGGCTCTACAAGATCACCAACGACGACCAGGCGGTCACCGCGAACACCGACCACTGCGTCGCCGGATTCCGCGCCCGCGGCGTAGCGGCGCCCGTCATCGACGTGGGCGACAAGGTGTACGGCGGCTCCCGGCACCTCGGGTCGAACCTCGCCGGCACCGCCCTCGCCGTCCGCTGGTTCGCCGGGCTGCGCTGAGCGGCGCGCTCAGCCGAACCGGATCGCCCGGAGCCGGTCGGCGGCCTCCCGGTCCAGCACGGTGACCCCGGCGGCGGGCGGGAGGGCGCCGCCCCGGGCGCGCTCGATCAGCGGCACCCAGCGCCGGCAGTGCCGCGCGAACGTGACGCCCGTGACGGCCCGCCCGCGCGCGAACTGCCCGGCCCGCGCGGTCTCCGGGGCGACGTCGATGAGGATCAGGTGCAGCCGGCCGCCCCGGCGGCGCGCCAGCCAGGCGAAGCAGTACAGGATGTGGGGCCAGGTGCCGCGCGTGTGCGCGACGACCCCGTGGCCGGCCAGCACCGCCCGCCCGATCCGCCACACGTGCGTGACGTGGACGAGCGGGGTGCGCAGCCGCACCGGCAGCGGGCGCAGGAAGCGCGCCCACCAGTTGCGGGACTGCCGCGAGTCGATGATCCGGACGTCGCCCGCGGGCACCGGCGCGGTCTCCTCGCCGGTCAGCCCGTACAGCCGATTCAGCAGGGTGCTCTTGCCCGCCCCCGGGAGCCCGGCGAGCAGTACCAGCGAGCCCCGCGGGTAGCGCAGGGCGGTGCCCGGTTGCGTGTCGTCGATGATGCGCTCCTGGTCTCGGCCCCCGGTTCGGTGCGGATGTGGTCGTCAAAACGAACACTCCGCACCACTGGTTCCGGCGGGCCGGCGCATCGGGGCGCCACGGACGCCGCGGCGGCCGTCGGCGGCGCCGCGTCACCAGCCGCGCGAGCGCCACTCGGGCAGCGACGGGCGCTCCCGGCCGAGCGTCGAGTCCTTGCCGTGGCCCGGATAGAACCAGGTGGTGTCCGGAAGCCGGTCGAAGACGCGCTCCTCCACGTCCGCGAACAGCTGCTTGAACAGCGTCGGGTCGCCCCAGGTGTTGCCGACCCCGCCCGGGAACAGGCTGTCGCCGGTGAACAGGTGCGGGCGGGCGGCCAGCTCGCCGCTCGCGTCGTACAGCAGCGCGATCGAGCCGGGCGTGTGGCCGCGCAGGTGGATGACCTCCAGCTCCGCGCGGCCGACGCGGACGGTGGCGCCGTGCTCGACGGGCTCGGCGACCGGTTCGGGCAGCGCCTCCGCGTCGTGCGGGTGCGCCACGACCGGCGCGCCCGTGGCCCGCACGACCTCGCTCAGCGCCGTCCAGTGGTCCTCGTGGCGGTGCGTGGTGACGATCCGCTCGAGCGGCCCGTCGCCGATCAGCTCCAGCAGCCGCGGCGCCTCGTTGGCCGCGTCGATGAGCAGCTGCTCGCCGGTCGCGGTGCAGCGCAGCAGGTAGGCGTTGTTGTCGTACGGCCCGACCGCCACCTTGGTGACCGTCAGGCCCGGTAGCTCCCGGACGTCGGGGCGGCCGCCCGCCTCGACGTTCCCCGTGTAGGTCATGGGCGAGTCCTCCCATCGGCGTTGCGCGCCGCCGGTGGTGCGCCCCGCCGGCGGTGCGCCCCGTGGTGGTGCGTGCGGACCCATCTTCCCCCAAAGGTCCGCCGCCGGGCGCGCCGGGGCCGGATGAGTCACGTGACGCAGCCGAACCGTGCGCCCGGCGACGGACGTTTCCGCCTTGCCGTCCCACCATGGTCATTGGAAGATCAGGATCGACCCGTGAGGACGGTGCCGCGTTGATCACCGCTTTCCGTCCCGGTCCGGACCGGGAACGCCCGGAGGAGCTGCTCGGCCACGCCTGCGCGCTGGTCCGGCTCTGCGGCCGCGACGCCGCGATCGCCGCCGTGTTCCTCGCCCTGGTGCTGGTCGGGACCGTGAGCCGGCTGGCCGCCGGTCTGCCCGGCGCCGTCGCGCTGGCCCTGCTGCCGGTGCTCGCCGGCGCGTTCGCGGTCTCCGCCGGGTACGCGGTGCGGTCCCGGCGCACGCTGCTGGCGGTGCTCGGCGAGGTGCGCGGCCGCACCGGCGCGCCGGTCGACCCGTCCGCGCCCTGGACGCCGTTCGGCGCGGCGACCGCATTGGACGCCCGGGTCCGCGACACCGAGCTGCGCCGGCTGCTGGCGGCGGCGCACCGCTGCGGAGAGCTGTCCTGGCTGGCCGTCGCGTGGTCGGCGGCGACCGCCGTGCTGTTCCTGTTCTGGTGGCTGGCGACGGCGATGGCGGGCGGATGACCGGGATGATCGACCACGACGTCCGGCCGGGCAGCTTCTGGGAGCGGCTCGGCCCGGACGACCGGCAGGCGCTGCGGGCCATGGGGCGGCGCACCAGCATCCCGCCCGGCGGGACGCTCTGCCACCAGGGCGTGACCGCCCCGTCCGTATGGGTGGTGTTCAAGGCGGCCCCGCGCGCGGCGAGCAACGCCGTCGCCAAGGAGTTCGTCGACTCCAGCGAGGGCGACGAGTCGATCATCGACCTGTTCGGGTCCGGCGACCTGGTCGGCGCGCTCGGCGCGTGGGGGCACCCCGAGCGCGGCACCGTCGCGGCGCTCGACCACGTCGAGGCGCTGCGCGTGGACCGCCGCCGCTTCCGCAGCCTGCTCGCCGCGAACCCGCAGGTCGCCGAGGCGATGATGCACGCGGTGTCGCAGCGCGTCGGGTACGGCGGGCGGCGCCACGCGGTGCGGGCCGCCGAGCATCCGCAGCGCCTCGCCTACCACCTGCTGGAGCTGGCGCACCGGTTCGGCGTCCGCACCGAGCGCGGGACGGAGATCCCGCTGCGGCTCAGCCAGGCGGAGCTGGCGAACTGGGCCGGGATCTCCCGCGAGACGCTGGTGCGCTGGTTCCGGCTGTGGCGGCAGAAGGGCATCATCGACCGCCGGCCGCGGCCGCTGACCGTCCTCGACCCCGAGAAGCTGCGCCGCGCCGCCAGCCCGTGGGGCGACGAGTGGCCGGCGGTCGAGACGGAGGCCGGCGCCGCCCCGGCCGTGCCGCCCGAGTCCCGCCCGGAGGGGGACGAGCCCGGCGGCCTCGCCGCCCGGACGCCGGCCGGGCTGGACGCGGCGCGCGGGACGCCGCCGGTCCGCCTCCCCGCCGACAACCCGTTCTTCGCCGGCCGGGCGGTCAGCCTCGGCAAGCTCGACCTGCTCGTCGCGCAGGCCGAGTGGCCGCGCGCGGTGATCGTCCAGGGGATGGCGGGCGTCGGGAAGACGACCCTCGCGCTGCACTGGGCGCACCGGGTCGTCGACCGGTTCCCCGACGGGGCGGTGTTCGCGGACCTGCGCGGGACGACCCGCAGCCCGGTCACGCCCGCGGAGGCGATGGGGCAGGTGCTGCGCGCCGCCGGCGTCCCCGGCGACCAGCTGCGCAGCACCGAGGCGGAGCTGGCCGCGCAGTGCCGGTCGCTGCTCGCCGACCGGCGGATGCTGCTGATCCTCGACGACGCGGCGCGGCCGGAGCAGATCAGGCCGCTGGTGGGGGCGGTGGAGTCCGGGCTCGCCGTGGTGACGAGCCGCCGCAGGCTGCCGGCGCTGCTGGAGGGCGCCGACGTCCGCGCCCTCGAGCTGCGCGAGATGGTGACGCAGGAGGCCGTCGACCTCATCTCCAACGTGCTCGGCCCGGCCGACGCCCGCGTCCGGGACGAGCGCGGGGCGGCCGCCCGGCTCGCCCGCGAGTGCGGGCACCTCCCCCTTGCCCTGTCGGTCATGGCCGGGCGGCTGGCGGAGAACCCCGGCGAGTCCATCGCCGGGACCGTCCGCGAACTGGCCGAGAGCGACGCGCAGGCCGCCTCGTCGTACGGGACGGGCCTGCCCGGCGCCGGGTACGGGCCGGCGCCGGACGGGTCGGGACCGGCCGCGGGGGAGCCGGCCGCCCCGTCCGGCGCCGGCATCGCCCTGACCGGCATCGAACTGCACGAGGGGGCGGGGCACGGCAGCGCCGGCCCCGGGCTGCGGGGCGTGCTGAACCCGACGTTCGACGTCGCGTACCGCAGCCTGCGCCGCGACCACCGGGAGGCGTTCCGGGTGCTGGCCCTGGTCGCCGGCCCCGACTTCACCCCGGCCGCGCTCGCCGCGCTGCGGGACCGGACGGTGGAGGAGGCGCGCGAATGCCTGGAGGGCCTGCGGCAGGCGTACCTGGTGCACGACGTCGCGCCGGGCCGGTACCGGATGCACGACCTGCTCCGCGACTTCGCGCGGGAGCGGGGCCTGGCCGAGGACGCCGACAGCGACCGGCTGGCGGCGCAGCGCCGGCTGCTCGCCGGATACCTCGCCGAAGCGCGCGCGGCGGGCGACGCGCTGGCGGTACGGCCCCGTCCCGTGGTCCGGCGGGCGGACGGGGCGCGGGGGCGCCCGCCCGCACGTCCGGAGCCGTCCACAACGGAGGGCGCGGAGACCGGCACGGGTGCGGGGGCCGAGAGGGCGGTGGCGCTGGCGTGGTTCGAGGCCGAGCGGCGCAACCTGGTCGCCGCGGTGCACCAGGCGGCCCGCCTCGGCCTGCACCGCACCTGCTGGGAACTGGCCGACGCGCTGTTCGACTTCCAGGAGTTCCGCCGCTACAGCGAGGACAACATCGCCGTCCACCAGGCGGGCCTGCACGCCGCCCGCACCGAGGAGGACTGGGCGGCCGCCGCCGTCATGCTGCACAGCCTGGCGGTGGCGCACTTCGAGGCGGGCGGCTCGGTCCAGGCGATCGGGTACGGCGAGGACGCGCGGCGCGCGTTCCGGACCGTCGAGCCGCCCGACCGGTACGGCGAGGCGGCCGCGCACGCCACGCTCGCCGACGTGCACGTGGCGCTCGGCCGCTACCTCACCGCGATCGAGCACGCCCGCCGGTCGCTGGACGTCCACGCCGGGATGGACGACCTCGGCGGCCTCGCCAAGGACCACGACACGCTGGCCCGCGCACGCCTCGGGCTCGGCGACTACGAGATCGCGCTCGACCACGCGGGGGAGGCGCTGAAGGTGCGCCGCCGGATCGGCGACCAGCCCGGGGTCGCGGAGGCGCTGCTGACCCTCGCGCAGGTGCACCGGCACCTCGGGAACGTCCACGAGGCGGTCTCGCACGCGCTGGAGGCGCTCTACATCCGCCAGGACACGGCCGACGGGCACGGCGCGGCGCAGGCGCTCACCGAACTGGCCCGGATGAACGCGTCGCTGGGACTGCGCGAGATGGCGCTGCGGGACGCCGAGCAGGCGCTGCGGACCTATCAGGCGCTGGGCGCCCGTCATGGGGAGGCGCAGGCGCTGACCACCCTGGGCATGCTGATGTGCGACGGCGCCCGCTACCCGGAGGCGTTCACCTACTGCGGGCAGGCGCTGCGCCTGCACCGCGACACCGGCGACCGGCACGGCGAGGCCGAGACCCTCGCGCAGATCGGCATCGTCCACTGGAAGCTCGGCCGCTACCGCGAGGCCCGCGAGCACCTGCTGCGCGCCCTGGAGATCCGCCGCGAAATCGGCGACCAGCACGGCGAGGCGCACGACCTGGAGCACCTGTCGGTCGTCATGCGCCGCCTCGGCCGCCCCCAGGAGGCGTTCGTCCTCGGCCTGGAGGCCCTCGACCTGTGGCACGGGCTCGGCGCGCAGAGCGGCCTGGCCGGGACCCTCGGCAGCCTCGCCCGCACCTACCTGCGGCTCGGCCTGCCCGAGGACGCCGAGCGCGCCGCCGCCCAGGCGCTGCGGATCAGGCGGGCCGGCGGTGACTGGTACGGCATGGGCGTCGGCATGGACACCTTCGCCGCCGTCCTGCGCCGCAGCGGACGCCCCGAAGAGGCGCTGGAGATGGAACTGAAGGCACTGCGCGTCCTCGGCGAGGTCGGCGACCGGCACAGCGAGGCGACCGCGCTGGTCCACCTCGCCGCCATCCACCTGGACCTCGGCCGGGCCGCCGAGGCCCGCGCCACCGGGGCGCGGGCGCTGCGGGTCGCCACCGAGGTCGGCGACGCCCGCGAGCAGGCGTACGCGCTGCACGTCATGGCCCGCGCGTGCCTGCTGCTCGGCGAGCACGCCGACGCCTGCGAGCATTTCGAGGCCGAGATCGCGATCCGCCGCGACATGGACGATCATGGTGGCCGGCGGGCCGCGCTCGAGCTGCAGGCGCGGTCGCGCAAGGCGCTCGGCGACGAGGCCGGCGCGGCGGAATGCGAACGGCGGGTCGCGGCGCTCGACAAGTGGCTCGCCTCGGACAGGTCGCTCGACATGTGACGAACTACGCGGTCCATCGGCGTACCGCCGCGTTCACTGGACACCGGACGCCCCGCGCGGCGAGGTTCCGCGGGGCCCCGGCCCGGTTCCGCGAGGAGGCGAGATGGCACCCGCACCGTTCTGGGACGCGCTGCCGGCGGCGGCGCGGGAGGCGCTGCGCCGCACCGGCGCGCCCGCCGTGATCCGGCCCGGGGCCTTCCTGACCCGCGAGCACACCCGCGCGGCGCAGGTGTTCGTGCTGCGCGCCGGCGCGGTCAAGGTATGGGTGAGCCGGGACGGCGAGACCGCGATCCTCGACGTCCTCGGGCCCGGCGACCTCGTCGGCGAGCTGGAGGCGGCGGACGGCGGCGTCCGGCACGCCAACGTCGAGGCGCTCACCCGCGTCGAGGCGCTGGTGCTGCCCGCCGACCGGTTCCGTGGCGTCCTGGACGCCCACCCCGGGTCGGCGTGGGCCGTCGCCGCCGTCCTCGCCGAACGGCTCCGCGACGCCAACGGGCTGCGCATCGCGCACTTCCCCGACGACGCCGAGCGGCGCCTCGCGAGCCGGCTGCTGCGGCTGGCCGCCCGGTTCGGGACGCCGCTGAAGGAGGAGCGCGCGGACGGCGTCGCCGCGCCGGACGACGCCGTCCGCATCGAGGTGCCGGTCACCCAGCAGGACCTCGGCCGCTGGGCGGGGATGGGCCGCCGCAAGGTCGCGCAGCTGCTGGCCGACGGCCCGCTGGCCGCCGGCGTCACCGTCGCCCGCGGGACGATCATCGTCCGGTCGGCGGCCGTGCTGCGCCGCCTGACCGGCGGCGACGACCCGGGCTGACCGGGATCCGGCCCGGTCAGAACGCGGACGGCGGGTGCGGCCAGGGCGGCGGGACGGGCACCGGGCCGCCCGGACGCAGCGTCACGCCCGCGCCGTCCGAGCGGCCGCTCAGCCAGCCCAGCAGCGCCCGCCCCGACCCGGACGCCTCCGGTCCCCCCGCCGTCCAGCCGAGGTTTGCGGACTCACCCGAGTCCGTCGCGGTGATCCGGTAGCCGGCCAGCTCGCCCCACCGCTCGGCGGGCAGCGCCGCGAGGTCGGTGAGCGTGCTGGTCAGCGCCCACCGCACGTAGGGCTCGGGCCAGTCGGCGGGCCCGTACCCGGCGGCGAGGTCGACGTGGTGGGCCTCCACCTCGTGCCAGCGGCGCAGCACCGTGTACCAGGCCGGGTGCTCCGCGCCGGTCATCGCCGCGACGGGAGCGTTCCACGCCTCGTCCGGCAGCGTGCGGACCTGCTCGGCGAACCGCGCCGTCGTGGCCCGCACGTCGGCGGCCAGCTCGGCGGCGCTGCGGCCCGCGCCCGCCTCGATGTCGGCGACGCGGCTCTCGAAGCTCGGGTACTGCGGGATCACCGTGCCGGTCCGCGCCCACTCCAGCAGGTTCCACAGCGAGTCGGCGTTGCGGGCGATGTGCGTCGCGACGTGCCCGCGCGTCCAGCCGGGCAGCGCCGACGGCCCCCGCAGCTCCTGGTCGGTGAGCCCGGCGATCCGCGCCGCCACCCGCTCCGCGCCCGCGTCCGCCTCGCCGATCGCCGGCCGCCAGGTCTCCACCGCGCCGCCCATGCCGGCCCCCAATCTCCCGTCGGAGGCTTCATCCTGGCGCAGCCGCCGCGCCCGCACCAGACGGCCCGCGGGGACCGCCGGTGCGTTTCCGCTCACTCCGGCGCCGTCCCGGTACCACAATGTGGATCATGGAGTACCCCATCTGCGCCACCTGCGGCGTCCAGTACGGCGAGCCGCGGCCCGACTGCCCGATCTGCGAGGACGAGCGGCAGTACGTCGGCTGGGACGGCCAGCGCTGGACGAGCCTGGAGGAACTGCGCGCCGCCGGCCATCGCGGCCTCGTCGAGGAGGAGGGCCTGGACGTCGTCGGCATCGGCACCGAGCCGTCCATCGCCATCGGCCAGCGGGCGCTGCTGCTGCGCGCCCCGTCCGGCAACGTGCTGTGGGACATGGTCACCCACATCGACGACCAGCTGATCCGCGAGGTCGACGACCTGGGCGGCATCACCGCGATCGCGATCAGCCACCCGCACTACTACGGCACGATGATCGAGTGGGCGCACGCGTTCGACGCGCCCGTCTACATCCACGAGGCCGACCGCCGGTGGGTGGCCCGCCCCGACGACGCGGTCGTCTTCTGGGAGGGCGACACCCACGAGCTGGCCGACGGCCTCACGCTGATCAACGCGGGCGTGCACTTCGACGGCGGGCAGGTGCTGCACTGGCGGGACGCCCGAGCGCTGTTCTCCGGCGACATCCTGCAGGTCGTCAACGACCGGGACTGGGTCAGCTTCATGTACAGCTACCCGAACTACATCCCGGAGCGGCCCCGGACGGTCCGGCGCGCGCTGCGGCTGCTGGAACCCTACGAGTTCGACCGCGTCTACGGCGCCTGGTGGCGGAAGATCGTCTACACCGACGGCAAGGACGCCGTGCGCCGCTCGGCCGACCGCTACCTGTCCTTCGCACTGGACGACGAGTAGCTCGGGACGGCGAGTGGCTCGGGACGGCGAGTGGCTCGGGACGGCGAGTGGCTCGGGACGGCGAGTGGCTCAGGACGCCAGCGCCTCGCTGATCGCGGCGCGGTCCTGGTACTCGCGCCAGTGCACGATGCGCCCGTCCCGCGCCCGCAGCACCACCGCGAAGTTCGCCGAGGCGCGCCTGCCGTTCGCGGGCACCCTCGCGACCATCACGTACTCGGCGACGATGACCTCCGGGTCGGCGGTCTCGTGGATCACCACGTCCCGGAACTCCTCGAACACGATGGGCAAGGCCTTGCGGCCTTCGCGCAGCCGCGCGGCGATCGCGCTCGGCGAACATCGGCCCCGTCGTGGGTTTGCTCGCCGAGGAGGGCACCGAGATCGAGCCCGGCGACCAGATCATGGCGCTCGCCGACCCCTTCGGCGCCCTCCTGGAGGCCGCTCAGCGCGCCGGGACGGTCCGCGCGGACGCGCGCCTCGACGAGGTCATGGCCCTCGTCGCCGCCACCGGCCACGGCGCCGTGGCCGGCGGCTGGTCCGACGACCTGCGGCGGCGCACCGTCGAGCTGGTCAAGGACGCCCTCCGGCCCCGGTAGGCGGGTTGCGGTGGCGGGGGGCGTTCGAACACGTGTACGGTGCCAGAGTGCCGCCGGGACCGTCCGGGGACGGGCGGGGCGCGGCATGAAATGCGGCGGCGTCCGCCGCTGTTAACGACTCGGGGGATTCTGTCGGACCCCCTGGCTAGCCTGGAGAGCGATCTGTCTCTCCCCATCACCGCGCCCAGAAGAGGAACCGGAAGTACGCCGTGCATGACCGACTCATCGTGCGTGGAGCACGCGAGCACAACCTGAAGGACGTCTCGCTCGACCTGCCGCGGGACGCCATGATCGTGTTCACCGGTCTGTCGGGGTCCGGGAAGTCCAGCCTGGCGTTCGACACGATCTTCGCCGAGGGGCAGCGCCGGTACGTGGAGTCGCTGTCGGCGTACGCCCGGCAGTTCCTCGGGCAGATGGACAAGCCCGACGTCGACTTCATCGAGGGCCTGTCCCCGGCGGTGTCGATCGACCAGAAGTCGACCAGCAAGAACCCCCGGTCGACGGTCGGGACGATCACCGAGGTCTACGACTACCTGCGGCTGCTGTACGCCCGGATCGGGCATCCGCACTGCCCCGAGTGCGGCCGGCCGATCAGCCGGCAGGCGCCGCAGCAGATCGTCGACCGGGTGCTGGAGCTGGAGGCCGGCACCCGGTTCCAGGTGCTGGCGCCGGTGATCCGCGGCCGCAAGGGCGAGTACGTCGAGCTGTTCCGCGAGCTGCAGTCCAAGGGCTACTCGCGGGCGCTGGTCGACGGCGCGATGATCCGGCTGGACGAGCCGCCGAAGCTGAAGAAGCAGGAGAAGCACGACATCTCCATCGTGGTCGACCGGCTCTCGGTGAAGGACACCGCGCGGCAGCGGCTCGCCGACTCGGTGGAGACCGCGCTCGGCCTCGCGGGCGGGACGATCGTCCTCGACTTCGTCGACCTGCCCGAGGACGACGAGAACCGCACCCGGATGTACTCCGAGCACCTGTACTGCCCGTACGACGACCTGTCGTTCGAGGAGCTGGAGCCGCGGTCGTTCTCGTTCAACTCGCCGTACGGCGCCTGCCCCGACTGCACCGGCCTCGGCACCCGCATGGAGGTCGACCCCGAGCTGGTCATCCCCGACGGGGAGCTGACCCTCGGCGAGGGCGCCATCCAGCCCTGGTCGGGCGGGCACGTCAGCGACTACTTCCTGCGCCTGCTGTCGGCGCTGGGCGACGCCATGGGCTTCGACCTGAACACCCCGTGGGAGAAGCTGCCCGCCAAGGCGCGCAAGGCGATCCTCAACGGGCATGAGACGCAGGTCCACGTCCGGTACAAGAACCGCTACGGCCGGACGCGCTCGTACTACACGGCCTACGAGGGCGTGATCCCCTACATCCAGCGGCGGCACGCCGAGTCCGAGAGCGACTCCAGCCGGGAGCGGTTCGAGGGCTACATGCGCGAGATCCCCTGCCCGACCTGCGAGGGCGCCCGGCTGAAGCCGGTCGTCCTGGCGGTCACCATGGGCGGGATGTCGATCGCCGAGGTCGCGGCCATGCCGATCGGCGAGGCCGCGAAGTTCCTGCTGGCGATGGAGCTGAACGAGCGCGAGAAGCACATCGCCGAGCGGGTGCTGAAGGAGATCAACGCCCGGCTCGGGTTCCTGCTCGACGTCGGGCTCGACTACCTGACGCTCGACCGCGCGTCCGCGACGCTGGCGGGCGGCGAGGCGCAGCGCATCCGGCTGGCGACGCAGATCGGGTCCGGGCTGGTCGGCGTGCTGTACGTGCTGGACGAGCCGTCGATCGGCCTGCACCAGCGCGACAACCACCGGCTGCTGGAGACGCTGGTCCGGCTCCGCGACATGGGCAACACGCTGATCGTCGTCGAGCACGACGAGGACACGATCGCCGCCGCCGACTGGGTCGTCGACATCGGCCCGCGCGCCGGCGAGCACGGCGGCGAGATCGTGGTGTCCGGCACGGTGGACGAGCTGCTGACGTCCGAGCGCTCGCTGACCGGCGCGTACCTGTCGGGCCGCCGGTCGATCGCGGTGCCGGAGATCCGCCGCCCGCGCGCCCGGGGCCGCGAGGTCACGGTGAAGGGCGCGCAGCAGAACAACCTGCGGAACGTCGACGTGGCGTTCCCGCTCGGCGTGCTGACCGCGGTGACGGGCGTGTCCGGTTCCGGCAAGTCGACGCTGGTCAACGACATCCTCTACAACGCGCTGGCCAAGCAGCTGAACGGGGCCAAGACCGTCCCCGGCAAGCACAAGCGGGTCAACGGAGTCGACCAGCTCGACAAGGTCGTGCACGTCGACCAGTCGCCGATCGGGCGGACGCCGCGCTCCAACCCGGCGACCTACACCGGCGTGTTCGACCACATCCGCAAGCTGTTCGCGCAGACCACCGAGGCGAAGGTGCGCGGCTACCAGCCGGGCCGGTTCTCCTTCAACGTCAAGGGCGGCCGCTGCGAGAACTGCTCCGGCGACGGCACCATCAAGATCGAGATGAACTTCCTGCCGGACGTCTACGTCCCGTGCGAGGTGTGCCACGGCGCCCGCTACAACCGGGAGACGCTCGAGGTCCACTACAAGGGCAAGACGATCTCCGAGGTGCTCGACATGCCGATCGAGCAGGCCACCGAGTTCTTCGAGCCGATCAAGGCGATCCATCGGCACCTGAAGACGCTGAACGACGTCGGCCTCGGCTACGTCCGGCTGGGCCAGCCGGCGCCGACGCTGTCGGGCGGCGAGGCGCAGCGCGTCAAGCTGGCCGCCGAGCTGCAGAAGCGCTCCACCGGCCGGACGATCTACGTGCTGGACGAGCCGACCACCGGCCTGCACTTCGAGGACATCCGCAAGCTCCTCGACGTGCTGAACGGCCTGGTCGACAAGGGCAACACGGTGATCGTGATCGAGCACAACCTCGACGTGATCAAGACGGCGGACTGGATCGTCGACATGGGCCCGGAGGGCGGGTCGCGCGGCGGCACCGTCGTCGCCACGGGCACGCCCGAGGACGTGGCGAAGGTGGAGGGCAGCCACACCGGCCAGTTCCTCGCCAAGATCCTCGGCTGACGGCCGAAGCGCCCGTGCGGCGGGGCCGCGGCCCCGCCCTACAGCGGGATGTTGCCGTGCTTGCGCGGCTCCGGGATCTCCCGCTTGGTCGGCAACGACGGAAGGGGACAAGCCATGGAGATCGTGACCTCGGCCGACGCCACCCCGATCGCGTTCGAGCGGTCCGGGGAGGGGCCGGTGCTGATCCTGGTGGGCGGGGCGTTCAACGACCGGGGCTCGGCGATGCCGCTCGCCGAGCATCTGGAGCCGCGCTTCACCGTCGTCCGCTACGACCGCAGGGGACGCGGCGACAGCGGCGACAACCCGCTCTACGACGTCGCCCGCGAGATCGAGGACCTGGCCGCGCTGGCCGACACGGTCGGCGGCCGGCCCGGGCTGTTCGGGCTCTCCTCGGGCGGCGCGCTCGCGCTGCGGGCGGTCGCCGCGGGCGTGCCGGTGTCCCGGGTGGCGGTGTATGAGGTGCCGTTCGTCCCGGACGAGGACGAGGCGCGCGAGCACGCCGCACGCCGGGCCGAGGCGGTCCGGGCGCTGCTCGACGAGGACCGCCGCGGCGACGCGGTGGTGGAGTTCCTGACCGGGATCGGGCTGCCGCCGGAAATGGCGCAGGGCATGCGGCACGCCCCGATGTTCCCGGCGCTGGAGGCGATCGCGCACACCCTGCCCTATGACCACGCCGCCATCGCGGCGGACGGCGACGGCACGATCCCGGCCGGCCTGATCGGCGGGATCACGCTGCCCGCCCTCGTCGCCTGCGGCGGCGCAAGCCCCGAGCCGATGCGGCAGGTCGCGCGGCGGCTCGCGGAACTGCTGCCCGACGGCAGGCTCGCGGAGCTGGAGGGGCAGACCCACGACGCCGCTCCCGACGTGCTCGCCTCGGCGCTCACCTCCTTCTTCGAGGGCTGACCGCCCTCTTTCCAGGGCCGCGCTCGGCCGCACCGGCGCCCGCCGGTCCGCTCGCGGACCTCGCGGGCGCCGTTCGTCCGCGCGCTCCGTCCGTGCTGGATCTCGGGCGCCGCGCCCGCGCCGGTCGGACCGGGCGGTCTTACGATCGCGGGACCACGGCCCGGGCGGGTCGGTGCGGCGGGCGGCGGGCCGTCCAGGATCATGGGGGCATGACCAACGAAGTGACGCCCGGAGCCCCGCGCGACGACGCGGGGTCCGCCGGGGCGGCGGGAGTCGGCCGCCGGACGGTGCTGTGCGGCGCGGGCGCGGCGGGCGCGGCGCTGCTCGCCGCGGGCTGCGCGACGAACCAGAACGAGGAGCCGAAGGACCTGTCCGGCAAGCAGGTCGCGAAGGCGGCGGACATCCCGGTGGGCGGCGGCAAGGCCTTCGCCGACGCCAAGGTGGTCGTGACGCAGCCGCGGCAGGGCGCGTTCAAGGCGTTCACCGCGATCTGCACGCACCAGGGCTGCCTGGTGAACAAGGTGTCCAACGGCGTGATCAAGTGCCCCTGCCACGGCAGCGAGTTCACGATCGCCGACGGTTCCGTCGCGCACGGCCCGGCGTCGCGGCCGCTGAAGGAGTACCCGGTGCAGGTGAAGAACGGCGGCATCGTCATCAGCTGAACGGCGCCGGCCGGCCTGTGGAGATCATCGATTTTGGTTCGGATTTGAACCGACGCCGCTTCCGCTCCGTACTCCCTGGTGACGCAGGGAGATCAGGAACCTAGTTCAGCGGAGGGCGGAGACGATGCCACAGCAGTCCGAGACGCGGGCGGACGCGACCGACGAGCGGGCCGAGCCCGCGGCCGTGCAACCGGCCCCGGCGGGCGAGGCCGGGGCGCCCGAGGCCACGGCGCCGGCCGGCGGGTCCCGCCGCGGCCTGCTCATCGGCGCCGGGCTGGCGGGCGTCGCCGGGCTGGCCGCCGCGTGCGGCGGGTCGTCCGGCGGCGGTGACAGCGCGGACGGCGGCAGCGGCGGCGGGGGCGGCGGCGGTGGGGCGCTCGCGTCGACCGGCGAGATCCCGGTCGGCGGCGGCAAGGTCTTCGAGTCGGAGAAGGTCGTGGTGACCCAGCCGACGCAAGGGGAGTTCAAGGCCTTCTCGGCGACCTGCACCCATCGCGGCTGCTCCGTCGGGTCGGTGTCCGGCGGGACGATCAACTGCCCGTGCCACGGTAGCAAGTTCAAGATCTCCGACGGGTCGGTGGCGCAGCCGCCGGCGGACAAGCCGCTCGCGGAGAAGAAGATCACCGTGCAGGGCGGGAAGATCAGCCTCGCCTGACCGGCACCGCGCCGGACCCCGTCCGCGCCGGGCCGCCGCCGTTCTCGGCGGCGGCCCGGACGTGGTCGTCGACCTCGCCGCCCCGCATCTCGCGGTCCCGGGCGCGCGGATCGGCCGCGGCGACGCCGGAGCCGTCGCCGTCCGGTCCGGCGGCGCGGCCCGGCCAGGGCCCGGCGTCGGTGCGGAAGCGGGGGAGCGCCTCGGGATGGTGCTCGCGGATGTGGGCGATCAGGTGCTCGCGCACGTCGCAGCGCAGGTCCCAGGCGCTCGCCGAGTCCGCGGCGCTGATCAGCGCCCGCACCGTCACCAGGCCGTTCGGCAGCACGTCCACGGCCTGCAGCATCCATTCGCGCCGGTCCCACAGCGGGTTGTCCTGCAGCATCGCGTACAGCTCGGTGCGCAGCTCCTCGATCGGGACGGTCCAGTCCACGTGCAGCTCCACCGAGCCGATCACCCGGCTGGTGTGCCGGGTCCAGTTCTCGAACGGCTGCTCGGTGAAGTAGGAGACGGGCAAGATGAGCCGCCGGTCGTCCCGGAGACGGACGACGACGTACGACAGCGTCAGCTCCTCGACGCGCCCCACTGGCCCTGCACGACCACCACCGCCGCGATGCGCATGACGTGCCCGACGATCTCGCCGGAGTGCTCGTCCATGTGCGGGTACGGCATCGCGGTGCTCGCACTGACCACCGCGGCGAACGCGAAGGCCGGCGCCGCGCAGCGCCGGGCGACCCGGCCGACCTCGGGCCAGTGCCGCGACAGCCGCCCGGCGAGCAGCAGCCGCCCTCCCTCGACGATGATTACGGACACCCCGACGACGACGGCGAACGTGATCCAGGCCCACAGCGCGGACACCTGCGGTACGACCCCCTCCGAGCGTGTGAAAAAGCTGACCGAACCTCCCTTTCCACTCCCATTACGAACATCCACCCGAATGGGGGAGATCTCCATCACCCCAGGCCAGGACGTCCGGGCGCGCCGGGTGTCGGCGGCGCCCACTAGGCTTCATGATGTGGCAGATCCGGCGACCTACCGACCCGCACCGGGCTCCATTCCGGAATCCCCCGGGGTGTACCGATTCCGCGACGAGCACGGCCGGGTCATCTACGTGGGCAAGGCCAAGAGCCTGCGTTCCCGGCTGAACTCCTACTTCGCCGACTTCTCGGCGCTGCACCCGCGAACGCAGACCATGGTGCAGACCGCGGCCCGGGTCGACTGGACCGTCGTCGGCACCGAGGTCGAGGCCCTCCAGCTCGAATACTCCTGGATCAAGGAGTTCGACCCGCGGTTCAACGTCCGTTACCGCGATGACAAGTCCTATCCCTATCTCGCGGTCACCCTCAACGAGGAGTTCCCGAGGGTGATGGTGATGCGGGGCGCCAAACGCAAGGGCGTGCGCTACTTCGGGCCGTACTCCCACGCGTGGGCGATCAGGGAGACGGTCGACCAGCTCCTGCGCGTGTTCCCCGTCCGCACCTGCAGCGCCGGGGTGTTCAAGCGCCAGCACCAGCTCGACCGGCCCTGCCTGCTCGGCTACATCGGCAAGTGCTCGGCGCCGTGCGTCGGACGGGTGTCCCCGGACGAGCACCGGCTGCTCGCCGAGGACTTCTGCGACTTCATGGCGGGCAACACCTCCCGGTTCATCAAGCGCCTCGAACGCGACATGCGCGAGGCCGCCGCGTCCCAGGAGTACGAGCGCGCCGCCCGGCTCCGCGACGACATCCGCGCGCTGGAGCGGGCGCTGGAGAAGCAGGCGGTCGTGCTCGCCGACACCACCGACTGCGACATGATCGCCTTCGCCGAGGACGAGCTGGAGGCCGCCGTCCAGGTCTTCTACGTGCGCGGCGGCCGGATCCGCGGGCAGCGCGGCTGGGTGGTCGACAAGGTCGAGGAGGTCACCACCGCCGACCTCGTCGAGAACTTCCTGATCCAGATCTACGGCGACAGCGAGTCGGTGCCCCGCGAGGTTCTCGTCCCGGCGCTGCCGCCGGACGCCGGCGCGATGACCGAGCTGCTCGCCGAGCAGCGCGGCGGGCCCGTCCACCTGCGCGTCCCCCAGCGCGGCGACAAGAGGACGCTGCTGGAGACCGTCGCGCGCAACGCCCACGAGGCGCTCAAGCAGCACAAGACGCGCCGCGCGTCCGACCTCACCACCCGCAGCCGGGCGCTGCAGGAGATTCAGGAGGCCCTGGAGCTCGACGAGGCGCCGCTGCGGATCGAGTGCTACGACGTGTCGAACCTGCAGGGCACCAACGTGGTCGCGTCCATGGTCGTCTTCGAGGACGGCCTGGCCCGCAAGAGCGAGTACCGCCGGTTCACGATCAAGGCGGTCGAGGGGCAGGACGACGTCCGCTCCATTCACGAGGTGATCACCCGGCGGTTCCGGCGCTACCTCGCCGAGAGCGAGAAGATGGGCGAGCTGGACACCCTCGGCGACCCGGCGGACGGCACCGAGGAGGGCGCGCACCAGCCGATCGACCCGGAGACCGGCAGGCCCCGCAAGTTCGCCTACCCGCCGCAGCTGGTGCTCGTCGACGGCGGCCCGCCGCAGGTCGCGGCGGCGCAGCGGGCCCTGGAGGAGCTGGGCGTCGACGACATCGCGGTCTGCGGCATCGCCAAGCGGCTGGAGGAGCTGTGGCTGCCCGGCGAGGACGACCCGGTGATCCTGCCGCGCAACAGCGAGGGCATGTTCCTGGTGCAGCGGGTCCGCGACGAGGCGCACCGCTTCGCGATCACCTTCCACCGGCAGCGGCGTTCCAAGGCCATGACGGTCAGCGAACTCGATAGTGTTCCGGGTCTGGGCCCGTCGCGGCGCGCGGCGCTGCTGAAGCACTTCGGCTCGGTGAAGCGGCTGAAGGAGGCCACGCCCGAGCAGGTCGCCGAGGTCCCGGGCATCGGGCCGCGCAGTGCCGAGGGCATCGTCGCGGCGCTGCACGGCGCGTCCGTCCCGGCGCGCGGTGCCGGCGACGGCCCGGAGGACCGCGGGGCCGCCGCGGACGGCGCGGCCCGGTCGCGGGACGGGGCCGGTGGAGGCCGGGCGGCCGACGGGGGCCGCGAGGCCGACGGGGGCCGCGAGGCCGACGGGGAGCACGGGGGGAAGCGGACATGACCAGCGAATCAAAGATTCCGGACATCGTCATCGTCACGGGGATGTCGGGGGCGGGCCGCAGCACCGCGGCCAAGTCCCTGGAGGACCTCGACTGGTACGTGGTCGACAACCTGCCGCCCGGGCTGCTGGCCACCATGGCCGACCTCGGCGGCCGGGTGAAGGACGCGGTGCCGCGCATCGCCGTCGTGGTCGACGTGCGCAGCCGCGCGTTCACCGACGACCTGCACTCCTCGATCGCCGAGCTGGAGGCGCGCGGCGTCCACCCTCGCGTCGTGTTCCTGGAGGCGAGCGACGCCGATCTCGTGCGCCGTTTCGAGAGCGTCCGGCGCCCGCACCCGCTGCAGGACGACGGCCGCCTCGTCGACGGCATCGCCCGCGAGCGCGAGCTCGTCCGGGAGGTCCGCGCCGAGGCCGACCTGGTGATCGACACCAGCGGGCTGAACGTCCACGAGCTGCGCAACAAGATCATCGGGTTCTTCGGCAACGACACCGGCGAGTCCAGCCTGCGCGCCACCGTCGTGTCGTTCGGCTACAAGTACGGGCTGCCGGTCGACGCCGACCTCGTCGTCGACTGCCGGTTCCTGCCGAACCCGCACTGGGTGCCCGAGCTGCGGCCGAAGACCGGCCGGGACGCCGCCGTCCGCGACTACGTGCTCGGCCAGCGCGGCGCCAAGGAGTTCCTCGATGCCTACGCCGAGGTGCTCCGGCTGCTCGCCAACGGGTACGAGCGCGAGGGCAAGCACTACGTCACGCTCGCCGTGGGATGCACCGGCGGCAAACACCGTAGTGTGGCCATGGCGGAACAGATCGCCGCCCGGCTGCGGGACGAGGGCATCGAGGTGCAGGTCGCCCACCGTGACCTCGGCCGCGAATGAGACCCGCGGCGCCGCGGGGTCCCGGACGGAGAGGGAAGCGAACGCGTTGAAGCCCCTCGGCCCGAAGGTCGTCGCGCTCGGCGGCGGCCACGGCCTGTACGCCTCGCTGTCGGCGCTGCGGCGCGTCACCGACCGGCTCACCGCCGTCGTCACCGTCGCCGACGACGGCGGCTCCAGCGGCCGGCTCCGCCGCGAGCTCGGCGTCCTGCCGCCCGGCGACCTGCGGATGGCGCTCGCCGCGCTGTGCGGCGACGACGAGTGGGGCCAGACCTGGCGCGACGTCGTCCAGCACCGGTTCCGCAGCGAGGGCGACCTGCAGGGGCACGCGGTCGGCAACCTGCTGATCGTCGCGCTGTGGGAGCTGCTCGGCGGCGACGCCCCGGACGGCGCGCCCGGCGGGGCCGCGCCCGGCTCCACCGTCGCCGGGCTCGACTGGGTCGGCCGGCTGCTCGGCGCGCACGGCCGGGTCCTGCCGATGGCGGCCGTCCCGATGGACATCGTCGCCGAGGTCCGCGGCGCCGACCCGGCCCGCCCCGACCAGATCACCTACGTCAAGGGGCAGGTCGCGTGCGCCAGCACCCCCGGCTCCGTGCTCGGCGTCTCGCTCGTCCCCGCCGACCCGCCCGCCTGCCCCGAGGCGCTCGCCGCCGTCGACGACGCCGACTGGATCGTGTTCGGCCCCGGCTCCTGGTTCACCAGCGTCCTGCCGCACCTGAAGGTCCCCGCGCTCGCCCGCGCGCTCACCTCCAGCCGCGCCCGCCGCGTCGTCGCGCTGAACCTCGCGCCGCAGCCCGGCGAGACCGACGACTTCTCCCCCCAGACGCATCTGGAGGTCCTCCAGGCGCACGCCCCCGACCTGCGCGTCGACGTCGTCCTCGCCGACGAGGGCGTGGTGGACGACCCCGACGCGCTCGACAAGGCCGTCCAGCGGCTCGGCGGCCGCCTCGTGCTGTCCCAGGTCGCCGCCGACGACGGCTCGCCGCGTCATGAACCCGCCCGCCTGGCCCAAGCCTTCGTACAGATATTCAGTGAGTGACGACCCGGCGGGCCGCGATCGGCCAGACTGCTGGAAGTCCGAGAGGGGGAGGGTTCATCTATGGCGATGACCGGCGTGGTGAAGGACGAGCTGAGCAGGCTCACGGTGATGAAGCCGTGCTGCCGCAAGGCGGAGGTCTCGACGCTGCTGCGCTTCGCGGGGGGTCTGCACCTGGTCAGCGGGCGCATCGTGATCGAGGCGGAGATCGACACCAACGTGGCGGCGCGCCGCCTCATCAAGGACATCTCCGAGGTGTTCGGGCACACCTCCGAGGTCGTCGTGCTCGCGCCGAGCGGCCTGCGCAAGGGCAACCGGTACGTGGTCCGGGTGTTCCGGGACGGCGAGTCCCTCGCCCGGCAGACCGGCCTCATCGACAACAACGGGCGCCCCGTCCGCGGCCTGCCCCGGCACGTCGTCGCCGGCGCCGCCTGCGACGCCGAGTCCGCCTGGCGCGGCGCGTTCCTGGCGCACGGCTCGCTCACCGAGCCCGGCCGCTCGATGTCCCTCGAGGTGACCTGCCCCGGCCCGGAGGCCGCGCTCGCCCTCGTCGGCGCCGCCCGCCGGCTGAAGATCCACGCCAAGGCCCGCGAGGTCCGCGGCGTGGACCGGGTCGTCGTCCGCGATGGCGACGCGATCAGCGCGCTGCTCACCCGGCTCGGCGCGCACGGCGCCGTCCTCGCCTGGGAGGAGCGCCGGATGCGCCGCGAGGTCCGCGCCACCGCCAACCGGCTCGCCAACTTCGACGACGCCAACCTGCGCCGCTCCGCCCGCGCCGCCGTCGCCGCCGGCGCCCGCGTCGCCCGCGCGCTGGAGATCCTCGGCGACGACGCCCCCGAGCACCTCGTCAACGCCGGCCGCCTCCGCCTGGAGCACAAGCAGGCCTCCCTGGAGGAGCTCGGCCAGCTCGCCGACCCGCCCCTCACCAAGGACGCCATCGCCGGCCGCATAAGGCGCCTGCTCGCCATGGCCGACAAGCGCGCCGGCGACCAGGGCATCCCCGGCACCGAGGCCAACCTCACGGCAGAGATGCTGGCACCGTAGTTTTCCGGGGGGGCGACCCCCCGAACCCCCCGTCACGACGGACGGGCCCGCTGCGCTCGCAGAGCTCGCTCCGCGTGCCTGCCCGTGCCGCTGGCTGGGGTTCGGCCTTCCGGAAGGACGCTCAGCCGGGTCTTTCGTCGACGTGCTCAGCGGGGCCACCTGCGGTCGAGGTCGCTGAGGCCGGCGGTCAGTTCTTGTGGAGGTCGCCTCGGAGGATGCGGGGGACGAGGTCGTCGCGGAGCTGGCCGTAGCCGGTCTCGGCCCAGACGCTGGCCGCCGGGTCGGCCTCGAAGTAGGGGACGTCCCGGCCGTCGCGGCGGTCCATGAGCATGTCGGGGGTCTCGCGGTCGCGGGCCGCGCGGGCGCAGGCGCGGCAGGCGTGGACGTGGAGGCGGCGGCGGGAGCCGAGCGGCCGCCAGTCGATCTCGGCGGGGCCGTCGCCGTGCAGCGGGTTGAAGAAGCACAGCGGGCTCGGCGGCACCTCCGGCTTCCCGTCGGCGAGGGCGCGGGCCGAGGCGAGCGCGTCGCGGCCCTGGTCCAGCAGGACGAGCACGCCGGCGAGGTCGGGGACGCCGCGGGCCCCGTCGAGGGTCTTGGCCGCGGCCTGGTAGGCGTCGAGGGCCCTGGCCATGAGGGCCCCGGCGCGCTCGCCGGCGGGGGCGCCCGAGTCGTCCAGCAGCTCGCCGAAGGCGATGACCTCGCGGGACGCCTGCTCGCGCAGCTGGTCCTCGTTGGCCTTGCCCGCGGTGGCGAAGACGGTGCGGGGCAGCAGCAGGCCGTCGCCGGCCTCCCGGCGGACGGCGGTCATCCGGCGCCGCCGCCACAGCAGGACGCCCGCGACGGCGGCGACCGCGACGCCGGCGCCGCCCGCGGCGAGCGGCAGCGCGAGGCCGGTTCCGCCGTCGCTCTCGCGCGGTCTGGGGGCGGACGACTTCAGGTGCGCCTGGTACCTGCGGTCGATCTCCGCGGACTCCTGCTTGTAGACCTGCGTGGCGGTGCCGGAGGCGATCAGGTCGGTGCAGCGGGTGAGCCGCGCGGCGAGGGACGCGCCGTCCAGCGAGTCGTCGAAGTTCACGGCCCATGCGGCGTCGTCGGCGGCATGGTCGCCGCCCCACTCGTGTCCCGCCAGCTCGTCGGCCGACTCGTGGAAGGTGATGAAGATCCCGTCCCGGCCGAGGCGGCTGTGCACGACGGCCGCGAGCTGCTTGTCGTCGTTCCAGGTGCCGCCCTGGACCAGCGGCACCAGGACGATGTAGGTCGGCGCCGGCATCTTCTTCAGCCGGGCGGCCAGGCGCCGCCGGTCCGCGGCCGCGAGCGCCGACGCGTACGACGGGTCGACGTAGATCGGGAAGCGGCGCAGCGCGGCGGCGATGCGCTCGCCGGGGGAGGGCTCACTCGACACCGAGGTACTCCATCACGCGTTTGACGAGGTCGTTTCCGCGGGACCCCCATGCCGCGTCCCGCCACACGCCGGGCACCGCGTAGTGCGGCGCGAGGCCGTCCGGGCCCTGGACGCGCAGGACCCGCTCCGCGAGGTCCGCGGCGGACGCCCGCTCGCAGGCGGTGCACAGGGGCCGCCTGCGGGGCTTGCCTCCGTCGGGCAGCGCGACGGTCTTGCGGCGGGTGGCGTCCCCGTGCAGCGGATTCACGAAGCACGGCGGCGGAGGGGCGGTGGTCAGCCCGGCGAGGGCGTGCCGTCCCTGCCGGGCCAGGACGATCACGCCGGCGAGGTCGAGCGGGTGGCCGGGTTGCCCCTGCACGTCGTCGTAGAGGATCTGCGCGGCGTCGTAGGCGGCGAGGGCGAACGCGCGGCCGTTGTTGACGGACGCGTCGGGCAGCCGGTCGCGCAGCCGGTCCAACTCGGCGGACGCGGTGCGCCGCAGCCATCGGTCCGAGGGCTTGGCCGGCGCGCGGGGATGCTCCTCCACGTGCGCCGGCAGGCCCGCGAGGGCGCCCCGGGTCCCGCCGCGGCGGAACCAGCGGCGCCCCGCTGCGGCCGTGCCGATCCCGGCCCAGTACAGCGCGACCGCGGACGCCGGGCCCACGAGGAGGAACCCCCGCAGGAAATGGCTCTTGACGCTGGGCTCGTCGGGCACGAGCGGGCTGCGGTCGTCCTCCTGCCCGAACGGGGCCGGCGGGCTGAGGAGCGCGGGCGACGAGGTGGGCGGCGCGGCGGGCGCGGCGGCCCAGGCGTTCACGCGGTTGATCAGCCGGTCGGCGAGACCGCCGAACGGGTGGTGGATGTCGGGCGGCTCGTAGTCGGGGGCGTCGTCCTGCGCCACGACGTCCAGGTCGATCTCGCGGGGCACGTTCCAGCCCTGGCCGAGCATGTAGCCGCCGTCGTCGACCATCAGGTAGAGGCCGTCGCGGCGCGTGACGCCGTGCAGGGCGGACAGGAAGGCGTCGTCCTTGCCCTGCGACTCCGACGCGGTCGGGTTGGGGGCCGCCACGACCAGGATCGGGACCGCGACCCGCTGGGCGGCGGCGCGGATCGCGGCGTCGACGCGGGCGCGGTCGGCGGCGCCGAGCGCGGCCTCCACGTCCGGGTCGACGTAGAGCGGGTCCTTGGCGAGCGCGGCGGCGACGCGGTCGAGGCGGGGGCCGGAGTAGCGCGGGTCGGGAGCCGCCGACGCGGAGGCCGGCCACAGCGCGAGGGCCGCCGCCGTGACGCCGAGGACGCCGGGCATGAGGGGTCTCACCGCGTCCCTCCCCGCGCGGCGGGCCGCTTCCGATCCTTGCGGACCGGTCTCGCCCCCGGGGCGGGCCGCCGCCTGCCGCGGCGTATCCGGCGTCCCGTCAGCAGTCCCAGGACGATCAGCCCGCCGAGCCCGGCGCCGATCCAGAGCGCGGTGGTGTTCTTGACGGCGGCCCGGTGGTTGCCGCGGTCGTAGGCGTCCAGCTCCCGCCGCGTCGCGGACTCGGGCCTGGGCGAGGGGTGGAGGGCGCGCTCCCGCGCATGGCCGGACAAGGCGATCTCCACGAACCGGCCGAGGATGCGCAGCAGGCCCGCCTCGTAGGGCATCTCGGCCGTCGCGGCCTGGTAGGCGTGCTCGACGTCGATCCGGCGCGTCCCGCCGAACTGCTGCACCTCGCCGAGGGCGCCGCTCGGATCGGTGACGAGGTAGACGCCGTCCTTGCCGAGCCGGTCGTGCAGCACGGGCACCAGGGACTCCAACTCGTCCGGGGCCCGGCTGTCGTCGTCCAGGGGCCGCGGGCGAAGCGTCACCACGACGTACGTGGGCACGCCGAGCCGGGCGACCAGCGCCTTGATCCGCCCGGCGGTGCCGGGCGGGAGCGATCGGGGCACCTGGTCGGTGACGTACACGGGATCGCGCTTGAGCTGAGCGGTGATGAAGCCGACCCGGGTCTGCGCCGCGGGCGGTTCCGCGGCCCGGACGGGCCCCGCCGACGCGGGTACGGCCGTGCGGCAGGCCATCAAAACGCTGATCAGAAGGACGAACCACCCGCGCCGCATGGCGGGAGTCTACTGATGATCGTCCGGACGGGCCGGTCGGCGGCCCGGCGGCCGTCCCCCGGACGGGGGAGCGCGGGTCACCCGCGAATCCACCGCCGCCGGTGTCGGGCTACCCGCGGGTCATTGGATAGGGTCGGCAGCGGGGGAAGACCCCGGTAGACCGCAGTTGACAGCCTGGTGCCACCGGGCGATACGACGTACGAGGAGAGCCGTTCCGTGACCATCCGAGTAGGCATCAACGGGTTCGGCCGGATCGGCCGCAACTTCTACCGTGCCGTCAAGGCGAGCGGAGCCGACATCGAGATCGTGGCGGTCAACGACCTGACCGACAACGCCACGCTCGCCCAGCTGCTCAAGTACGACAGCATCCTCGGCCGCTTCCCCGAGGACGTGCGCGCCACCGCCGACGAGATCGTCGTCGGCGGCACGTCGATCAAGGCGTTCGAGGAGCGCGACCCCGCGAACCTCAAGTGGAGCGACGTCGGCGCCGACATCGTGGTGGAGTCCACCGGCTTCTTCACCGACGCGACCAAGGCCAAGGTGCACGCCGACAACGGCGCGAAGAAGGTCATCATCTCGGCCCCGGCCAAGAACGAGGACCTCACCGTCGTCCTGGGCGTCAACGAGGACAAGTACGACCCGGCGAGCCACACGGTGATCTCCAACGCGTCCTGCACCACCAACTGCCTGGCCCCGCTGGCGAAGGTGCTGCACGACAACTTCGTCATCGAGAAGGGCCTGATGACGACGATCCACGCCTACACCCAGGACCAGAACCTGCAGGACGCGCCGCACAAGGACCTGCGCCGCGCCCGCGCCGCCGCGCTGAACGTCGTGCCGACCTCCACCGGCGCCGCCAAGGCCATCGGCCTGGTGCTGCCGGAGCTGAACGGCAAGCTGGACGGCTACGCGCTGCGCGTCCCGGTGCCGACCGGCTCGGCCACCGACCTCACCGCGACCCTGTCCCGCGAGGTCACCGCCGAGGAGGTCAACGCGGCGTTCAAGAAGGCCGCCGAGGAGGGCGCTCTCAAGGGCTACCTCACCTACACCGAGGACCCGATCGTCTCCAGCGACATCGTCACCGACCCGTCGTCCTGCATCTTCGACTCCGGGCTGACCAAGGTCATCGGCGACCAGGTCAAGGTCGTCGGCTGGTACGACAACGAGTGGGGCTACTCCAACCGCCTCGTCGACCTCGTCAAGCTCGTCGGCTCGCAGCTCTGACCGAGACGAGAGTCCCGTCCCCGCCGTGGGCCCCCCCCGCGCCCCGCCCCGGCCGGGGCGGATACCGGACGGAACCCCCACCCCCA
>NZ_WBMS02000005.1:56153-321987 GCF_008923205.2 Actinomadura physcomitrii
GGGGGGCTGCGCCCGGCCCCCCCCCCCCCCCCCCCCCCCCCCCCCCCCCCCCCCGCGGCGCCCCCCCCCCCCCCCCCCCCCCCCCCGGGGCCGTATCCGGAAGGACACCGCATCCCGATGCGCACCATTGACGATCTGGACGTCGCCGGCCGGAAGGTGCTGGTCCGCGCGGACCTGAACGTCCCGCTGCAGGACGGCGCGATCACCGACGACGGGCGGATCCGGGCCAGCCTGCCCACGATCGAGACGCTGCTCGCCAAGGGCGCCAAGGTCATCGTCTGCGCCCACCTCGGCCGCCCGAAGGGCGAGGTCAGGCCGGAGTTCTCGCTCGCGCCCGCGGCCGGCCGGCTCGGTGAGCTGCTCGGCGTTCGCGTGGTGTTCGCCGACGACGTGGTGGGCGCGTCCGCGCACGCCGCGGTCGGCGGGCTCGGCGACGGCGACGTCGCGCTGCTGGAGAACCTGCGCTTCGAGCCGGGCGAGACCAGCAAGGACGACGCCGAGCGCGGCGCGTTCGCCGACCGGCTCGCCGCCCTCGCCGACGTCTACGTCGGCGACGGGTTCGGCGCCGTGCACCGCCGGCACGCGAGCGTCTACGACGTGCCGAAGCGGCTCCCGCACGCCGCCGGCGACCTGATCGCCACCGAGGTCTCGGTGCTGGAGAAGCTCACCGAGCGGGTCGAGCGGCCCTACGCGGTGGTTCTCGGCGGCTCCAAGGTCTCCGACAAGCTCGGCGTGATCGACAACCTGCTCGGCAAGGCCGACCGCATCCTGATCGGCGGCGGCATGGTCTTCACCTTCCTCAAGGCGCAGGGCCACGAGGTCGGGAGGAGCCTGCTCGAGGAGGACCAGCTCGGCACCGTCCGCGAGTACCTGCGGCGCGCCGAGGAGACCGGCGTGGAGTTCGTGCTGCCGGTGGACGTCGTCGCCGCGACCGAATTCGCCGCGGACGCCGCCCACGACGTGGTCGCCGCCGACGCGATCCCCGCCGACCGGCTCGGCCTGGACATCGGCCCCGAGTCCGGCAAGCTGTTCGCCTCGCGCCTCGCCGGCGCGAAGACGGTGTTCTGGAACGGCCCGATGGGCGTGTTCGAGATGGAGCCGTACGCGCACGGCACCCGCGCCGTCGCGCAGGGCCTGATCGACTCCGGCGCGTTCACCGTCGTCGGCGGCGGCGACTCGGCCGCGGCCGTCCGGCGGCTCGGCTTCGACGAGGCCGCGTTCTCGCACATCTCGACCGGCGGCGGCGCCAGCCTCGAATACCTCGAGGGCAAGGCGCTGCCCGGCCTGCAGGCACTGGAGGACTGACCGATGGCCGCCGCGACCCCCGCCCGCAAGCCGCTGATGGCGGGCAACTGGAAGATGAACAAGAACCACCTGGACGCGCTGCTGCTCGTCCAGAAGATGGCGTTCGCGCTGAAGGAGCCCGACTTCGAGGCCGTCGACGTCGTCGTGTGCCCGCCGTTCACCGACCTGCGCACGGTGCAGACGGTGATCGCGGCCGACAACTACGCCATCCGGTACGGCGCCCAGGATGTCTCGCAGCACGCCTCGGGCGCCTACACCGGCGAGATCGCCGCGTCGATGCTGGCGAAGCTCGGCTGCTCCTATGTGATCGTGGGGCACTCCGAGCGGCGCGAGTACCACGGGGAGGACGACGCGCTCGTCAACGCCAAGGCCAAGGCGGTCCTCGGCGCGGAGATGAGCCCGATCGTATGCATCGGCGAGGGGCTGCACGTCCGGCGGGCCGGCGAGCACGTCGCGCACTGCGTGACGCAGCTGGACGGCGCGCTGGAGAAGATCACCGCCGAGCAGGTGCGGCGCACGGTGATCGCCTACGAGCCGGTCTGGGCGATCGGCACCGGCGAGGTCGCCACGCCGCAGGACGCGCAGGAGGTCTGCGGGGCGATCCGCACCCGGCTCGCCGAGCTGTACGACGGCGGAGTGGCCGATCAGGTGCGTATCCTGTACGGCGGCTCGGTGAAGGGCGACAACATCGCCAGGCTGATGGCGCAGCCCGACGTGGACGGCGCGTTGGTCGGTGGTGCCAGCCTCGACCCGGGCGAGTTCGTCAAGATCTGCCGGTACCGGGATCTCCCGGCCTGATCAAAACTGATCAATTCCGCGTGACATGGGGGTTCTTGCCGAACCAGCGGGTAGTTCGTCGTACCCTTCGTAGCTGACGGGTAAACCGCCCGGCTCGATCCTCCGTCCCGACAGACGAGGCCCCGCACCGCGGGGCCGGCCAGAGAAGGCGCTGAAGAACTGTGATCATCGCATCGTCCATCGTGCTCATCGTCACGAGCCTGCTGATGGTGGTCCTCGTCCTGATGCACAAGGGCAAGGGCGGGGGACTGTCCGACATGTTCGGTGGCGGCATCTCGTCGTCGCTCGGCGGCTCGTCGGTGGTGGAGCGCAACCTGGACCGGCTGACGATCGGCGTCGGGGTGGTCTGGTTCGCCTCGATCATCGTGCTCGGGCTGCTGTTCAAGCACAAGGGCGTCGGCTGAGCCGCCCGTCCAACACGTTCGAGCGCCGCGCCGTCCTCGGAGGTCCCTGGCGGCGGCGGCACACAAAGCGAGGAGTAGTCCGTGGGTAGTGGCAACGCGATTCGGGGCAGCCGCGTCGGGGCCGGTCCAATGGGAGAGGCGGAGCGCGGCGACGCAGCCCCCCGCGTCTGGGTGACCTTCTACTGCGCCAACCGGCACGAGACCCGCCCCAGCTTCGCGACCGACGTCGCGGTCCCCGAGACGTGGGACTGCCCGCGCTGCGGGTTCCCGGCCGGGCAGGACGCGGAGAACCCGCCGGCGCCGCCGAAGACCGAGCCCTACAAGACGCATCTGGCGTACGTGAAGGAGCGGCGCAGCGACGAGGACGGCGAGGCCATCCTCGAGGAGGCGCTGGCCAAGCTGCGCGAGAAGCGCGCCGCGGTGAAGAAGGCCCTGGAGGCCGCCGGCCGGAGCTGACCCCTCCGCCGCATCGGCACCGAGCCGTGGCCCGGTCCCCGTCGAGGGGGCCGGGCCACAGGCTTTCCACCGGCATCGGCGCGATCGCCGGTCCCGTGGTCGAAGCCGTGGTTCGAGCGGCTCATCAGGCTCGATATCCGAATGGATATGGGACCGCGAGGGATATCCGTATTGGACGTCGCGGCTGCCTCTGCTTCGCATTCTCGCCTTCGCGGCCGACCTGGCGATCGGCCGGCTCTTCGACCTCGGAGCGGCCGGCGCCACCGCGGCCATGCTCGGCGTCGGCGCGATAGCGCTGCTGGCCGCCGCGGCGACGCTCCGCATCGAATAATCTTCGGGATACGGGACGTACGGACGTGATTCCCGCGCGGGAGTTCGGCGTCCGGCCGGGAATTCGGGAGGAGCCCCATGGACGCGGTCGATCAGGCGATCCTGCGGCGGTTGCAGCGGGACGGGCGGCAGACGAACCGGGAACTGGCCGACGCGGTGGGGGTCGCCCCGTCCACGGCGCTGGAGCGGACGCGGGCGCTGCGCTCGCGCGGCGTCATCACCGGCTTCCACGCGGCGGTCGACTTCGAGCGGCTCGGCCGCGGCGTGCAGGCGCTGATCTCCATCCGGATCCGGCCGCAGTCGCGCGAGGCGATCGAGTCGGCCCGCGACAGCATGGCCGCGATGCCCGAGGCCGTGGGCGTCTTCGTCGTGACGGGCAACGAGGACCTGTTCGTCCACGTGGCGGTGCCCAGCACCACGTACCTGCGGGACTTCGTGCTCGACCGGCTGGCCCGCCGCAAGGAGTTCGTGGACGTGCGCACCCTCGTGGTGTACGACTACGTCCAGCCGAAGGAGCAGGGCGAACTTCCGGCGGCTGAGGCGCGCGATGGGCGAACGCCGTACGCCTGAGCGGACGTTCGGCGCCGCTTCGCCGAAGAACCGGCGGGGCAGGCGGAGCATTCCGAACGAATGACGGCTCACGAGGCCTGGCGCCGCATTCGTGCCTAGCTTCGGGGGCATGGACCGACGAAACAATCCGTCCGCCGCACTGCTGGTCCTGGCGGCAGGCGTCCTGTGGGGCACCGTGGGACCGGCGCAGGTGCTGGCCGGTTCCGCCGCGAGCCCGGTCGCGGTCGGCGGCGCCCGGATCCTCTCCGGCGGGGTGGTCCTCGCCGCGTTGGTGCTCGCGGTCGACCCGCGGGCGTTCCGCGCGCTGTCGCGGCGCACCTGGCCGCCGGTGGCCGCCGCGTCCGCCGCCACGGGGATCTTCCAGGCGTCGTTCTTCAGCGCGGTCGGCCGGACGGGCGCCGCGGTCGCGACCGCCGTGGTGTTCGGGCTCGCGCCCGTCTCGACCGGGCTGTGCGAGCGGCTGGTGCTCCGGACGCGGCTGAGCGGCCGCTGGTGGGCGGGCACGGCCTGCGCGATCGGCGGTGTCGCGCTGCTGGCGGCACCGGGCCCGGACGCCCGCGCCGACCTGCTCGGCGTCGCGCTCAGCCTGGTCGCCGGGACGTGCTTCGGCGTGTACACGGTGGCGGCGAAGGTCCTGACCGGCCGCAGCGGGCCGGGCGCCGGCGCGACGGGGATGGCGGCGGCGGTGTCGGTGACGCTGCTCGCCGGCGGATCGGTGCTGCTGCCCTGGACGCTCGCGGACCTGCCGGCCCTCGCGGCGCCGCGGTCGGCGGGCCTGGTGGCCTGGCTCGGCATCGCCGCGACCGCCGCCGCGTACATGTCCTTCGTCACGGGCCTGCACCGGGTGAGCGCGGCGACGGCCGGGACGCTGAGCCTGGCCGAGCCGCTCGTGGCCGCCGTGCTGGCCGTGGCCGTGCTGGGGGAGCGGATGTCCGGGCGCGTCGCGGCCGGGGCGGTGCTGCTGCTCGGCGGGCTGGTCGTGGTGTCGCTCCCGGCCCGGACGTCCCGGACGTCCCGGGCCCGCCGCGCACGGCGAGGACGAGAGACGTCCGAGGCGGCTCGCTATGATGGCGCGTACGCGACTGGCGCAGTCAAGGTGGAGACGACCACCGGGGAGCGAAACTAGTCCGCACGCCGCGCGCCTGGGTGTACGGGTCCCCTGGCCGGGGCGCCCGCAGCGCGTTCCGGCGCGAGCAGCGCGGAGGTAGTCGTGCACGAACCCGCCGTCCCTCATCTGCAGGCCGCGGACCCCGAGATCGCCGGGCTGGTCGAGGCGGAGGCCCGCCGCCAGTTCGAGAAGATCCGGCTGATCGCCTCGGAGAACTACGTGTCGCCCGCGGTGCTGGAGGCCACCGGCTCCGTCCTGACCAACAAGTACTCCGAGGGTTACGCGGGCAAGCGGTACTACGAGGGCCAGCAGAACGTCGACCCGATCGAGCTGGCGGCCATCGGCCGGGCGAAGGGGCTGTTCGGCGTCGAGCACGCCAACGTCCAGCCGTACTCCGGCTCGCCCGCCAACCTCGCCGTCTACCTGGCGTTCCTCGACCCCGGCGACCCGGTGATGGGCCTGTCGCTGCCGATGGGCGGGCACCTGACGCACGGCTGGTCGGTGTCGGCCACCGGCAAGTGGTTCACGCCCGTCCGGTACGAGGTGCGCGCCGACACCGGCCGCGTCGACATGGACGAGGTCCGCGACCTGGCGCTGAAGGAGCGGCCGAAGCTGATCTGGTGCGGCGGGACGGCGGTGCCCCGCACCATCGACTTCCCGGCGTTCGCCGAGATCGCCCGCGAGGCCGGCGCGGTCCTCGCCGCCGACATCGCGCACATCGCGGGCCTGGTCGCGGGCGGCGCGCACCCGTCCCCGGTGGGCCACGCCGACGTGATCACCACGACCACGCACAAGACGCTGCGCGGCCCGCGCGGCGCGATGGTCATGTCGACGGCCGAGCACGCGAAGGCGGTCGACAAGGCCGTCTTCCCCGGCCTGCAGGGCGGCCCGCACAACCACACCACCGCCGCGATCGCCGTCGCGCTGAAGGAGGCCGCCGCGCCGGACTTCTCCCGCTACGCCCACCAGGTCGTCGCGAACGCGAAGGCGCTCGCGGCGGCGCTGGCCGAGCGCGGCTACGACCTGGTCTCCGGCGGCACCGACAACCACCTGATCCTCATCGACCTGACGAACAAGGGCGTCGCGGGCAAGCCCGCCGCGCAGGCCCTCGACCGCGCCGGCATCGAGCTGAACTACAACGCCGTCCCATTCGACCCGCGCAAGCCGTTCGACCCCTCGGGGCTGCGGCTCGGCACCGGCGCGATCACCACCCGCGGGCTGGACGAGGCGCGGATGCCGCAGGTCGCGGCCTGGATCGACGAGGTCGTGCGGGCCGCCGCCCGGGCGGACGAGACGGTCGTCGAGCGGGTCGCGGGCGAGGTCCGCGAGCTGCTCGCCGGCTACCCGATGCCGGGGTGGGCGCCCACCCCCTGATCAGCCGGCCGCAGGATCGTGATCATGCGCCAGGCCTCGGGATCGGTGAGGGCGACCGCGTCCGCGCCGGTCCCGAAGTCGCCGTACCGGGCGGCGACCTCCAGGCCGCCGGCGAGCCGGATCGCCGCGTCCAGTTCGGTCGCGGTCCAGAACCGGTAGGGCACGACGTCCGAGATGACGCGGGTCGCGCCGTCCGCCTCGATCGTCATGGTCACGTGGTCGTCGGCGATCTGGGTGACCGGGTCGAGCAGGTCGGTCGGCTCGCCCCACCGCACGGTCGCGCGCACGCCGTCGCGCTCGACCGTCCAGCCGGTGCTGACGCTCGGGTCGTCCGACAGCCGGTCGCGCGGGTGCGACATCTCGATCACGTACAGGCCGCCGGGCGCCAGGTGCGTGGCGACCCGCCGCAGGTGCGCGACGAACGCGTCCAGCGTCATCAGGTGGGACGTGGAGTCCAGCATGGTCAGCACCAGGTCGAACCGGCGGCGCAGGTCGAACGCCGTCATGTCGTCCTGGACGACCTCGACCGCGACCCCCGCCCGCCCGGCCTCGCGGGCCGCGTACGCGCACATCCGCGGGTTCAGGTCGAGCGCGGTCGCGGCCAGGCCGCGGCGGGCCAGCTCGCGGGCGTGCTCGGCGGGCCCGGCCGCCAGCTCCAGCACCGTCCGGACCGGGCCCGCCGTGTCCGGGCGGTGCTCGGCGCACCAGCCGAGCAGCACGCCGGTCTCGGCGCCCACGTCGCGGAACGAGCAGGCCAGCTCGTAGGCCCAGGGGTCGTCATAGATGCCGGTCACTCCGCCATCCTGCCAGCGCGCCGCCGGCGGGGCGGCCGTCCGCGCGCAGCCTGATCTCCACGATGCACGGCTCCTCGGTGCGCCGCGTCCGGCCGCCGAGCGAGGTCAGCAGCCGCCGCATCCGCACGTTCTCGCTCAGCGCCGTCGCGCGCAGCTCCACCAGGCCCCGCTCGCGGGCCAGCCGCAGCAGCAGCTCGGCGAGCGCGCGGCCGAGGCCGCGGCCCTGCCAGCGGTCCTCGACCAGGAACGCCAGCTCCGCGACGCCGGGGTCGAGCACGTGGATCAGGTGCGCGAGCGCGAGCAGCGACCCGTCCGGGCCCTCGGCGACGAGCGTCAGGCCGTGCGCCGGGTCGCAGAACCGCTCGATCGCCCGCGGCGGCGGGTACGGCTTCGGGCTGAAGTAGCGCATCCGGCGGCTGTCCAGCGAGCAGCGCTCGTGCAGCTCGCGGACCGCGCCGGCGTCGCGCGGCTCGATCGGGCGGACGGTCACGCGCGTGCCGTCGCGCAGCGGCAGGCCGCGGGACGCCGGGCGCGGCGGCTCGGCGGGCAGCGCCGCGCGGACGAGTGCGTCGGCGCGCGCGGCCTCCGTCGCGGTGAACGGCATGCCGTACCGCCGGAGCCGGACGGCCCGGCCGTGCCCCAGCGGGACGGTCAGGACGCGGTCGTCGCCCTCGCCCTCGCGGTCGGCGAGCCGCGCCCACGCGGACTCGTCGGCGCGCAGCAGCTCCGCGAGGATCTCCGGCACCGCGTGCGGTTCGGCGCGCAGCCGGGACGCCAGCACCAGCGCCCGCGTCGGCTCGTCCACCAGCTCGTGCGGCCGGGCGGGGCGGACTGCCGTGCGCGCGCCGCCCGCCGCGGCGAGCGTCTCGGCCAGCTCGCGCGGCCCGGCGGCGCCGCGCGGGACGTCCACGAGGAACTCGTCCACGACGCCGCCCGTGTCCACCTGGACGGACAGGGCGAGGATGTTGGCGCCGCGGCCGGCCAGCGCGGCGGTGAGCAGGGCCAGCCGGCCCGGCCGGTCCTCGATCTCGGTGCGGATGCGGAGCAACGGCATGGAACGTTCCCTTCGCGGGCCGCCGGCCCGGTCGCGGGCGATCCGGGCCCGGACGGTGTCCGGTGCGGACGCGGCCACTCTGGCCGAGGGCTGTTACGCGGGCGCTACGTCACCGTGAGCGCGCGGTTTCACATTCCGGACGAGGGCTTGAGACGCCCGCCGCGACGGCCTAGCGTGCGGTGGGTGATCGACCCCGTGAGCGGTGAGCACGTCAACGACCTACCCCGCGGCGGGCCGCTCGCGGCCCGCCTGCCCCTGCTGTCGCCCGGCTCGCTCGGCGCCGAGCAGCAGGCCGTGTACGACGCCCTGACCGGCGGCCCCCGCGCGGCCGGCGGCGACCCGGCGGACTCCCGGGCGAAGGCCCGCGCGCTGGGCTTCATGGACGGTGAGGGCCGCCTCCTCGGCCCGTTCAACGCGATGCTGTACAGCCCGGCCGTCGGGATGCCGCTGCAGGACCTCGGCGCCGCGCTGCGGTTCCGCACCGCGTTCACCAAGCGCGAGCGGGAGATCGCGACCCTGGTCGTCGCCGCCTGCCTGCGCTCGGACTACGAGTGGTACGCGCACGAGCGGCTCGGCCGCCGCGCCGGCCTGCGCGAGGACGAGCTCGACGCGCTGCGGGAGGGCCGCGCCCCGATGCTCGCCGACGCCCGCGAACGCCTCGTCCACGAGGCCGCCCGGCAGCTGGTCGCCGAGCGCGACCTCGCGGACGCCGTCTACGCCGAGGCGGTCGCGACCCTGGGCCGGCCCGCGCTCGTCGAGCTCGTCACCCTCGTCGGCTACTACACCGCGCTGGCCACGCAGCTGCGGGTGTTCCGGGTCGGCGTGCCCGACGGCGAGCCCGCCCCGTCCTGGCCGGGGCCCGATGCCGCGGACGGCGCGGCGCACGGCGAGTGAGGCGAGCATGACCGAGACGCTGCAGACCAGACGCCTTGCCCTGCACCCCATCGGCATGGTCGACCACCATGCGCTGCTGACGCACTGGACCGGCCCGGTCGTCCGGCGGCACCTGTTCGACGGCGCGTCGATCTCGCCGGTCCAGGTCACCGAGATCATCGAGACCAGCGAGCGGGACTTCGCCACCGAGGGCTACGGGCTGTGGGCGCTGCGGCCGCTGCGCCGGGGGCTCGGGCGGGCGGAGCCGCGGCCGGGCGCGCCGCTGATCGGGGTGGCCGGGCTGCGCGGCCACGAGGGCCCGTTCGACCGGGGGGTGGACGTGGAGATCCTCTACAGCCTCGAACCGGACCGGTGGGGGCAGGGGCTGGCGGCGGAGGCGTCGCGGGCGGTGCTCGACTACGCGTTCGGGGTGGTCGGGCTGCGCCGCGTCACCGCCGAGTTCGACCCGGACAGCGCGGTGTCCGCCGAGGTCGCCGCGAGCCTCGGGATGCGGCCGTGGCGCGGCGGCCCGGACGGGCCCGACGGCGCGGCCTACTATGCCGCCGACCGGTCCGGTTGGCTCGGATCCCGTCGTGGGATCGACGCCGTTCCTTAGAATCCGTTGTCCCGAGCCGGGCCCTCGGCTGCCCGGCCCCCTCACCGCGAGACCAGGGCCTGGACGTCGCCGTAGGAGAAGGCGGGAGCCTCGGTGGTAGTGCCGGCGACCTCCAGGGCGGACCCGACCGCGGCTTGGAGCGCCTTGCGGAACAGCAGGGATCCGGTGCTGATGCGGCGGACGCCGAGGCCGGCGAGCCGCCCGACCTCGGTCTTCCCCGGCATGAACAGCGCGTTCAGCGGCAGGTCGACGGCCTCGACGACGGCGCGGACGTCGCCGTCGGCGGCGATGCCGGGGACGAACACGCCGTCCGCGCCCGCCTCGGCGAACGCCCGCACCCGCCGCAGCGTCTCGGCCATGTCGGGTTCGCCGCCCGCGAGCCAGAACGTGTCGGTGCGGGCGTTGAGGAACAGCTGCGGAGCCGCCCGCTTCACCGCCGCGATGACGGTGGTCTGGTGGTCGAGCGGGGCGAGCGTCCCGTCGGAGCGCCCGTCCTCCAGGTTGAGGCCCGCGATCCCGTAGGAGGCCAGCTCGGTCGCGAGTTCGGCGACGTCCGCGACCCGTGTGGAGAAGCCGCCCTCGATGTCGACGGTCACCGGGACGGGCAGCCGGGCGAGGTCGCGCGCCAGCACGAGGGTCTCGTCGCGCGCGTCGCCGGTCGCGTCGGTCTTCCCGGCCGCGGCGGCGACGCCGAGGCTGGTCGTCCCGACCGCGGGGAACCCCGCCTGCGCCAGCGCCGCGCCGCTCGCGAAGTCCCATGCGTTGGGCAGCAGCAGCGGGCCGTCGCCGTGGTGCAGGTCCCGGAACGTCTGCGGATGGTTCATCGGACGGCCTCCACGTCGTCGGGCGTGCCCTCGTACCGGGTGATGACCGGGCCGGTGTTCGCCATGCCCCCGAATCTAGGGAGAAGCCGTTTCGCCGCCGGCCGAAGTGTCGGCGCCGGTCGATGCGCCGCCGCCGGTCGAGATGCCGGCGGCGCGTTCGGTGATCCCGGTCAGCAGCTCGACGAGCCGGGCGCGGTCGCCGGGGCCGAGCGCGCCGAAGAGCCGGGCGCCCACGGCCGCCGCCGTCCGCGCGGAGGCCCGGGCGCGCCGCCGCCCCTCGTCCGTCAGCTCGATCGCGTAGGCGCGGCGGTCGTGGGCGTCGCGCTTGCGCTCCGCCAGGCCGAGGCGCTCCAGCTCGTCCATGACCCGGACGACGGCGGACTTGTCGAGGCCGAGGAGCGCGCCGAGGCGCCGCTGGCTGGTGGGGCCGAGCCGGTCGAGCGCCGCCAGCACGGCGTGGTGCCGGGTCTCGATGCCGAGCGGCCGCAGCTCGTCGCCGAGCGCGCCGCGCGCGGCGCGGTGGGCCGAGGCGAGCAGCAGGCCCAGGGCGGTGTCGTCGGCGCGCGGGTCGCCGACGGCGGCCCGGTCAGGAGGTTCGGTCTGCACGCCAGCGATTTTAAGCGCCGGCGATATAGTCTCAGTCGAGACGTTCTCGCATACTCCTACTTTGGGCGGCTTCGGTGAGAGCGGGGAGAGACGCATGCGCGTCCAGAACGACGAGCGGACGGCAGGCCCGAGCAGGCGGCGGGTGATGGCCGCCGCGGGAGCCGGGCGCCTGCTGTTCGGCACCGACTGGCCGCAGGTCGCCCGTCCCGAGGCGGACGGGACGACGGCGCTCCTCGACCGCGACCCGTCCCTGGACCGGAGGGCGCACGCCGCCGTGGACCGGGGCAACGCCCTCCGGCTGCTCCCGCGGCTGGCCCGCCGCCTCAGCCGGTGACGGCCGGCCCGCCGCGCCAGGACGGCACCGGGCGGCGGCCCACCGCGGCCTCGAAGGCGGCGCGCGCGAGCAGGCGCGTCGAGTCCAGCGTCGGCAGCGGCGCCGCCTCCGGGGTCACCAGCAGCGGGATCTCGGTGCAGACGAGCGCGACGGCGTCGCAGCCGCGCCCGGCGAGCCGCTCGATGATCCGCACGTACTCGCGGCGCGACTCCTCGGTGACGACGCCGTTCACCAGCTCGCCGAAGATGATCTCGTGTACGCGGGCGCGGTCGGCGGCGTCCGGCACCACGGCCTCGATGCCGCGGGCGGCGAACTCGCGCGGGTAGACCGGACCGTCCATGGTGTAGCGGGTGCCGAGGACGCCGACGCGGGCGCGCCCGTCGCGGGCGGCCCGGTCGGCGACGACCCGGGCGATGTGCAGCCCGGGGAGCGCCAGGTCGTCGCCGGGACGCTCCAGGGCCAGGTGGGCGGTGTTGTCGGGGCAGGCGAAGAACGTCGCCCCGGCGGCGGCGAGGCGCCGGACGCTCTCGGCGAGGATCGCGCGGACGGCGTCGTGGTCGCCCGCGTCCCAGGACGGCATGCTGCGCGCGAGCGCGATCAGGTCGAGCGTGACGTCGGGATGGTCGTCGGGGCCGAGCTCGCGGAAGCCCTCATGGCAGAAGGCGCGGAAGCACAGCGCGGCGCCCTCCGCGCTGTGGGCGAGGATGCCGAGATGCTCCATGATCGCTCCAGTCCGATGTGCCGAACATCTGTCCACTAGAATGAACAACGGCAGGACTGTTCGTCAAATTGAACACTCGGACGTCTGGAGCGAACACGTGGGGAACCTCGACCTGATCGCGCAGATCGCCGCCTCGATCCGGCGCGAGCGCGCCCGTGCCGGGCTCACCCAGACGGAGCTGGCCCGGCGCGCCGGCCTCGCCAAGTCAACGCTGTCCCAGCTGGAGGCGGGCACCGGCAACCCGAGCGTCGAGACGCTGTGGGCGCTCGGCGACGCCCTCGGCGTCCCGTTCAGCCGGCTCGTCGACCCGCCGAGGGCGGGCGTGCGGGTCGTCCGCGCCGGGGAGGGCCCGGCGACGCGCTCTCGGCAGGCGGACTACACCGCGACGCTGCTGGCGTCGAGCCCGCCGAACGCCCGCCGCGACGTCTACCGCGTCACGGCGGAGCCGGGGGAGCCGCACCTGTCGGACCCTCATTCGCCCGGGACGACCGAGCACGTTGTCCTCAGCGCGGGCCGCGCCCTGGCCGGCCCGGCGGACGACCCGGTCGAACTGGCCCCGGGCGACTACGTCGCCTACCCCGGCGACGCCCCGCACGTCTTCCGCGCCCTCGCCCCCGGCACCGCCGCGACCTTCATCATGGAGCACACCTGACCGTCGACTTGCGGCGAGTCGTCGTTATGGGCGCTGCCATGACGACGACTCGCCGCAAGTGAACGTCGGGCGGGTCAGGCGAGGAGGGCGGTGAGGGCGCTCAGGTCCTCCAGGCCGGCCAGGCCGTAGGCCAGGTCGGTGATCCGGTCGGCCTGCTCGGCGGAGACCCGGCGGGCGGCGTTGAGGCGGAACTTGGTCGCCAGCTCCTCGGCGGACAGCGGGTTGCCGGGTCCGCCGCGGTTGGCGTCCACGCGCTCCTCAAGGACGGCGCCGCCGCGGGTCGCCACCCGCAGGACGGCCGGGAACTGGTGCGGGAAGATCTCGTCGCAGCGGGCGTCCGGCACGCACCGGACCTTGGCGGCCAGCGCGAGCCGTTCCGGGTCCGCCGCAGCCTCGTCGGTGAAGTCCTCGTGGAAGACGCCGAGCCCGCCGCCGCCGAGCAGCGCCGCCGCGACCGTGTACGGCCCGGAGAACGCGGCGTGGTAGCCGGACTTCGGACGGACCTTGTCTTCGCGGGGCTCGCCGATCGTCCGCAGGACGGCCGTCGGCGCGCCCAGCTCGATGCCCTCGACGTCGGACGGGTCGAGCCCGCGCGCGCGAAGCCGCAGCGCGGCGTCGATGCCCGCGTGGGTGAAGTGGTTGCACGGGTAGGGCTTGAAGAAGATCCCGGGCAGTTCCCAGTGCTCGCCGAGCCGGTCGGTGAGCGCGTCCAGGTCGACCTGGTCGCCGCACCATGCCTGCAGGAACCCGAACCGTCCCTCGAACACGGTCGGCGGGCCGGTGATGCCGGTGCGGGCGAGGCCGGCGGCGGTGACGGCGGCGTGCGCGGCCCAGCCGCAGTGGATCCGCTTGACGGTCCCGCCGGTCCGGTTGGCCTCCAAAATTCCCGAGCCCATGCTGGCGGCGATCCCCATCGCGTCGGCGATCCCGCCCGCGTCCAGGCCGGACAGCATCGCGGCCGACGCCGCCGCCCCGACGGCGCCGCAGATCGCGGTGGCGTGCTGGCCGCGCTCGAAGAACACCGAGTTGCCCAGCTCCCGGTCGTACCCGGCCATGCCGAGCCGGACGGTGATCTCCACGCCGACGCCCACCGCGTCCAGCAGCGCCGCGCCGGTGGCGCCGCGCGCCTCGGCGGCGGCGAGCGACGCGGGCACGACCGACGCGGACGGGTGCAGCACCGACGGCAGGTGCGTGTCGTCGAAGTCCAGCGAGTGGGCGAGGGTGCCGTTGAGCAGCGCGGCGCTGGGCTCGGGCAGCCGGGCGCCGGTGCCGATCGCGGTGGCGCGTCCCGCGCCGCCCCATTCGGCGACCAGCTCGCCGACCGCGCGGGCCGGGGCCTCGCCGGTCGCGCCGAGGCTGTTGCCGAGGGCGTCGAGGACGCGGCGCGCGGCGTCGGCGCGCAGGTCGGCGGGCAGCCCGTCCGCGCGCGCGTCGGCGGCGAGCGCGGCGAGCCGCTGCACCGGCGTGGGCGCGGTCATGCCGACACCGCCGCGAGCGGGCGGACGGGGGAGCCGGTGCCGCCGGTGATCCGCAGCGGGGCGAGCACGAACGCGAACTCGTGCAGCCCGGACTCGGCGAGCGCCTCCAGGTTCAGGTGCTCCATGATGAAGATCCCCGACTCGACCAGCAGGATCCGGTGGACGGGCAGCACCGCGTGGCCTGCGCCCGCCGGAATCTGCTCGTAGGCGGTGGTGTCGGCGCCGGTCGCGACGATCCCGCGGTCCGCCAGCCAGCGGGCCGCGTCCGGCGTCGCGCCGGGCACGCCGGTCTCCTTGCCGAGGTAGGCGGCGGTGTCGCCGAAGTTGCGCGACCAGCCGGTGCGGATCAGCGCGACGTCGCCCTCGCCGGGCTCGGCCCCGGCGCGCTTCGCGGCGAGGTCCAGGTCCTCGGCGGTCACCCCGTAGCCGGGCTGCAGCGTCGCGACGCCGTGCACGGCGGCGACGTCGAGCAAAACGCCGCGGCGCAGCAGCCCCGGCAGGTTCTCGGCGCCGTGGCTGGTGAACGCCCCGCCGCGCTGCGCCTCGGCGGCGTCGACCCCGCCGTGCAGCGCGCCGTCGTGGCTGACGTGCGAGAGCGCGTCGATGTGAGTGCCGACGTGCCCGCCGGTCACGATGATCTCGTTGGCGGCCGAGCCGCCGTCCGGGCGCCGCATGTCGCCGTGCCGGCGGATCAGCGTCATCCGGAACCCGGGATGGTTGGGGGAGCAGGGCATGCCGGTGAAGAACGGCTGGCCGAGCTCGATCAGGCGGACGCCGCGGGCGACCGCCGCGAGCAGCGGATCCTGCGTGGTCATGACGGGGAGCCTTCTTTCTGCGGTGCGGCTTTCTGCGGTGCGGCTTTCTGCGGGGCGGCTTCCTGGGGCGCGGCAGGGCGGTGGGCGGACGCGGCGACGGCGAGGATCCAGCGGGCGCGCTCGACGACCGCCTTGTCCACGAACCGGCCGGCGGAGTCGATCCAGGCGGCGGCGCCGGCCGTGCCGTCGCGCGCGGTGAGCCGGTCCATGAGGTCGCGCGCCCAGGCGACGTCGCCGGGGTCGGGCGCGCACGCCTCGTGGACGACGGGGATCTGCGCGGGGTGGATCACCGACCGGCCGAAGAACCCGGCCCGGTGCCCCGCGGCGGTGTCGGCGCGCAGGCCGTCCAGGTCGCGGACGGCGGTCCACACGCTCTGCGGCGGGGACGGCAGCCCGGCGGCGCGGGCGGCGACGACCACCCGCGAGCGCGGCCAGGCCAGCGCGTCGCCGCCGGTCACCCGCAGGTCGGCGGACAGGTCGGCCTCGCCGAGCGAGATCCCGGCGACGAGCGGGTGCGCGGTGGCGAGGGCGAGCGCGTTCTCCACGCCGAGCGCCGACTCCAGGACGGGGAACACCGGCACGCCGAGCGCGTCGGCGACGCGGCGCAGCGCGTCCGGGTCCTCGCACTTGGGGATCCGGACCCCGGCGAGCGCGCCGGGCGCGGACGCCAGCAGCCCGATGTCGGCGGTGCCGTCGGGGGTGCCGGGCGCGTTGATCCGCACGTAGGCGCGGCGTCCCTCGGCCAGGACGGCGGCGACGGTGCGGCGCGCGGTCTCCTTGGCGCCGGTCGCGACGGCGTCCTCCAGGTCGAGGATCACCGCGTCGGCGGCCGAGTCCAGCGCCTTGCCGATGCGGTCGCGGCGGTCGCCGGGGACGTACAGCCAGGTCCGGTGCGGATGCTCCGGGCCGGTCACCTGACCACCCCCTTGGCGCGCAGTTCGTCCAGCTCCGCCTCGCCTACCCCGTAGCGGCCGAGGATCTCGGCGGTGTGCGCGCCGAGCGGCGGCCCGGCCGAGTCGATGTGCCCGGGCGTCCGCGACAGCCGGAACAGCACGTTCTGCATCTTCACCGGGCCGAGCTCGTCGTCGGGGACGGTGGCGATGGTGCCGAGCGCCGCGAACTGCGGGTCGGTCATCACGTCGGCGGCGGTGTAGATCGGCGCGACGGCGGCCTCGGCCTCCTCGAACGCCCTGACGACCTCGTCGCGGTCGCGCCGCGCGATCCACGAGCCGACGGCCTCGTCCAGCTCGTCGGCGTGCTCGGCGCGTTCGGCGCCGGTGCCGAACCACGGCTCGTCGATGAACTCGGGCCGGCCGACCAGCCGCATGACCCGCTCGGCGATGGACTGCGCGCTGGTGGAGATCGCGACCCAGCCGCCGTCGCGGGTCCGGTAGGTGTTGCGCGGCGCGTTGTTGTGCGACCGGTTACCGGTGCGGGCCTGCAGCTCGCCGAGCTGGTCGTAGGTGATGATCTGCGGGCCGAGCAGGGTGAGGATCGGCTCGATGATCGCCAGGTCGATGACCTGGCCCTCGCCGGTCGCCTCGCGCGCACGCAGCGCTGTCATGACCGCGAACGCGGTGGTCAGCGCGGCGATCCCGTCGGCGAGGCCGAACGGCGGCAGGGTGGGCGGCCCGTCCGGCTCGCCGGTGATCGCGGCGAACCCGCTCATCGCCTCGGCGAGCGTGCCGAACCCGGGCCGCCGCGCGTAGGGGCCGGTCTGCCCGAACCCGGTGACGCGGGCCAGCACCAGCCCGGGGTTGATCTTCTTCAGCTCGTCGTAGCCGAGGCCCCAGCGCTCCAGGGTGCCGGGCCGGAAGTTCTCGATCACCACGTCGGCGTCGGCGGCGAGCCGACGGAAGAGCTCCTGGCCCTCCGGGGAGCCGAGGTAGAGGGTGATCGCCTTCTTGTTGCGGCCGAGCATCTTCCACCACAGCCCGACCCCGTCGCGGCGGGCGCCGTGGCTGCGCACCGGGTCGCCCTTCGGGTGCTCGATCTTGATGACCTCGGCCCCGAAGTCGGCGAGCAGCGTGGCCGCCAGCGGCCCGGCGAACAAGGTCGCCGCGTCGAGCACGCGGACTCCGGACAGGGCGTCGGGCATGGGCGGTACCGCCTTCGGTCTGATCGTTTCTCTAAGCGGAACAATGTTACGTCCGTGTTCCGGCGCCGTGTCCGGGCCGGCCGTCTTCAAGTTGGCACCGGCTGTCGAGTTCCGTCAAGTTTCACCTAGATATTGACCGGATCACGTGATGGATGCCACCATGACGCATCAGTGGCCCGGCGTTCCTCTTAGCGGAACGATCGCGGAGAGCCTGCGCCGGGCGGGCAGGAGAGGTGAATGTCGGCTCGAAAGCTCGTCGCCGGGCTCGGCGCGTGCGCGGCCCTGCTGGCCGCCACCGCCGGCTGCGGCGGCTCGGCGCCCTCCGGCGCCGCCGGGGCCGGGGCCGGGCGCGACAGCGGCCCGGTGAAGATCGGCGCCCTGCACCCGGTCAGCGGCGCGAACGCGGTCGACGGCCAGCAGATGCGGCGCGGCGCGCAGATGGCGGTCGAGGCCATCAACGCCGCCGGCGGCATCAGGTCACTGGGCGGCCGCAAGGTGAAGCTGGAAACCGGCGACACCCAGGGCAAGGCGGAGGTCGGCCAGAGCGAGGCCCAGCGCCTCATCTCCGAAGGCGCGGTCGGCCTCGTCGGCACCTACCAGAGCGCGGTCAGCACGAACGTGTCCGTGGTCGCCGAGCGCAACCGCGTCCCGTTCGTCATGGACGTCACCGCCTCGGACGCGATCTTCTCGCACGGCTACAAGTACTCGTTCCGGGTGCAACCGGGCAGCGCGGCGATCGCGGGCGCGGCGGCCCGCTACCTCAAGGAGGTCTCGGAGAAGGCGGGCAAGCCCGTCAGGAAGGTCGCGTTCCTGCACGAGCAGACCGACTTCGGCACCGGCGCCGCCGAGGCGTTCGCCAAGGCCGCGAAGAAGCTCGGCATCCAGGTCGGCCCGAACATCAGCTACGACGCGGTCACCGCGTCCGACCTCACCGCGCAGATCACCCAGGTCAAGGCGTCCGGCGCGGACGTGCTGGCCGTCGCGGGCTACTACCGCGACGGGCTCCTCGCCGCCAAGGCGATCAACGCGGTCAAGCCGAATCTGAACGCGGTCTGGGGCGTCTCGGACGGCGCGTTCGACCAGCCGAAGTTCGTCAGCGACGTCGGCGCGCTCGGCGAGCGCTACTTCAGCACCAACTACCACTACGACGCGAAGAACCCCGCGACGGTGAAGCTGCGCGCCGAGTACCAGAAGCGGTACGGCGCGCCGATGCGGACCGGCGCCGTCCTCGCCTACGACGCCGTCCAGGTGATCGCGCAGGGCGTGGAGCGGGCGGCGAGCACCGACCCGGAGAAGGTCCGCGCCGCGATCGCCGGGTCGCAGGTGCAGCCGCTGACGGTCGGCACCGGGCCGATCTCCTTCGCGCCCAACGGCGACAACAAGAACGCGCTGCCCGTCCTGATGCAGGTGCAGAACGGGCAGATCAAGCAGGTCTATCCCCAGGACAAGGCCGAATCCCAGCCCAACTACTCGGTGACGTGGCGGCCATGAGCGACACAACTGCGAACATCAGAGCGGCGGCCCTGCGCGGCCCCGTCCTCAAGCGCGCCGCCCTGACCGGCGGCCTGGTCGCGATCGCCATCGCGGTCGCGCTGATCCGCTCCGGCAGCGGCCTGGTCGTCTGGCAGTCGGTGGTGACCGGCCTGCTGACCGGCGGCCTCTACGGGCTGATCGCGATGGGCCTCACGCTGATCTTCGGCGTGCTGGACATCGTCAACTTCGCGCACGGCGCCCTGCTGGCCGTCGCGATGTTCATCGCCTTCGGGGTGGTGCAGGGCACGGGCCTGCACCCCTACCTCACCCTCGTCATCGCGGTGCCCGCGCTGTTCCTGATCGGCGCGTTCGTGCACCGCGGCCTGCTCAGCGGCTCCGGCGGCGCGACGCTGGAGAACCAGCTGCTGATCACCCTCGGGCTGTCGCTGCTGCTGGAGAACGGCCTGCTGATGTTCTTCGGCGCCGAGCCCAAGACCGTCGCGCTGCCCGGCGACTTCCAGTTCTCGCTGTTCGGCGCGGTGGTGACGGGCGGCCGGCTGTACGCGTTCATCGGCGCGATCCTGATCGGCGCGGTGCTGTTCTACCTGCTGCGCCGCACCCGGTTCGGCACCGCGATCCGCGCGGTCGCCGCGAACGGGCAGGGCGCCGAACTGGTCGGCGTGAACGTCCGCCGCGTCCACACCCTTACCTTCGCGATCGGGACGGCCTGCGCCGGCGCCGCCGCCGTCTTGGCCGCGCCGCTGGTCACCGTGACGCCGACGCTCGGCGACCAGTTCAACATCACCGCGTTCGTGGTGGTGGTGCTCGGCGGCATGGGCAACGTCGCGGGCGCGCTGGTCGGCGGGCTCCTGATCGGCCTGGTGGAGCAGCTCACCACCATCTACATGGGCGGGCAGAGCTCGCTGCTCGGGGTGTTCGTCGTGTTCCTGGTCGTGCTGTTCCTGCGGCCCGAGGGCCTGTTCGGGAGGAAGTCATGAGCGGAGCGAACCGGGGGGTGCGGGGGGTCGTCCCCCCGCAGGGAGCAGGTATGACGGACCTCACCATCGCCGGCGGGCGCGAGGCGGGCGGCGCGGCCCGCCCGGTCAAGGCACCGCCGCTGCGCCCGCAGAACCGGCAGCTGATCGTCCTCGCGGTGCTGCTGGTCGTCGCGATCCCGCTGCCGCTGGTGCTGCCGCCCGCGATGGGCGCGGTCGCGGTCCGCATCCTGATCTTCCTGCTGATGGCCGTCGGCTGGAACGTGATGAGCGGGTTCGGCGGGATGTTCAGCTTCGGGCACGCCGCGTTCTTCGGCCTCGGCGCCTACACCAGCGCGTACCTGCTGGTGAAGCACGACGTGTCGCCGTGGATCGGGATGCTCGCGGGGATGGCGGTCGCCGCCGTCGTCGCCGTGGTCATCGGCTACTTCGCGTTCCGCTACAAGCTGCGCGGCGCCTACTTCGCGCTCGCGACGTTCGCGTTCGCCGAGATGCTCCGGCTGATCGCCACCACCACCGACTTCACCAACAAGGCCGTCGGGTTCAGCGTCCCGCTGATCCAGGGCTCCTCGCTCTGGAAGATCCAGTTCGCCGCGGACTCGCCCGCCTACTTCTGGGTGGCGCTCGCGCTCGCCGGGATCGCCGCGCTGGTCAGCATCCTGTTCCTGCACTCGCGGACGGGCCGATACGTCACCGCGATCCGCGACGACGAGGTGGCCGCCGCCGCGCTCGGCACCCCGGTGATGCGCTACAAGCTGATCACCGTCGCGCTGTCCGCGGCGATCACCGCGGTCGCCGGCGCCTTCTACACGCAGTACTACCTGTTCGTGAACCCGGACCTGGCGTTCGGCTCCTCGGTGTCGATCCAGGCGATCGCGACCGTGGTGATCGGCGGCATCGGCACGATCTGGGGCCCGGTGGTCGGCGCGATCATCCTCGGGTCGCTGTCGGACCTGACGGCGACGCTGCTGCGCACGCCGCCCGACTTCCTGAACTTCCTGCAGGGCCGCAGCGGCCTGGACGTCGCGCTGTACGCGGTCCTGCTGATCCTCATCGTCCGGGTGCTGCCGAAGGGCATCGTCGGCACGATCCAAGCGAGGTGGCGGCGGTGAAGCTGCTGGACGTCGACGGCGTCGGCAAGGACTTCCGGGGGCTGCGCGCCCTGTCGGAGGTCGGGTTCGCGGTGGAGCCGGGGGAGATCCTCGGGATCATCGGCCCGAACGGCGCCGGGAAGACCACCCTGTTCAACGTGATCAGCGGCGCGATCGCGCCCGACACCGGCCGGGTCGTGTTCGGCCGCAAGGACGTCACCGGCGCCGCCCCGCACCGGATCGCCCGCGCCGGCATGGTCCGCACGTTCCAGCTCATGCGGCCGTTCGGGAGCATGAGCGTCCTGGAGAACGTCGGCCTGGCCGCGCAGCACCGCCGGCAGCCGCTGCGCAGGCTGCGCGGCGAGGCGATGGACGTGGTGGAGCGCGTCGGCCTCGGCCCGTGGGCGCACCGTCCCGCGACCGAGCTGCCGACCGCCGGGCTGAAGCGCCTCGAGCTGGCCCGCGCCCTGGCGATGCGGCCGAAGGTGCTGCTGCTGGACGAGGTGCTCGCCGGCCTCGTCCCCGCCGAGCGCGAACCCGTCCTCGACCTGCTCGCCGCGCTGCGCGAGGAGGACGGCACGACGCTGCTGTTCATCGAGCACATCATGGCGGCCGTCATGCGGCTGTCGGACCGGGTGCTCGTCCTCGACCAGGGGCGGGTGCTGGCCGCCGGCTCCGCCGAGCAGGTCACCTCCGACCCGCGCGTGATCGAGGCCTACCTCGGAGAGGAGCCCGGCGATGCTGAGGATTGACAAGCTCTGCGCCGGCTACGGCCGGATGCAGATCCTGCACGAGATCGACCTGCGCGTCGGCGAGGGCGAGATCGTCGCGCTCGTCGGCGCGAACGGCGCGGGCAAGACGACCACGCTGCGCGCCATCTGCGGGCAGCTGCGGGCGACGTCCGGGACGATCACGTTCGGCGGCGCGTCCACCGCCGGGCGCCGTCCTGACCAGCTCGTCCGCGACGGCCTCGTCCACGTCCCCGAGGACCGGGCGCTGTTCGGCACGCTCACCGTCGAGGAGAACCTGCGGATGGGCGCCTGGACGCGGCCGGTCGCGGAGATCGACAAGGACATGCGCGAGGTCTTCGCGCTGTTCCCCGTGCTCGCCGAGCGCCGCTCCACGATCGCGCAGACGTTCTCCGGCGGGCAGCAGCAGATGCTCGCGATCGGCCGCGCGCTGATGGCCCGGCCGAAGCTGCTGATGCTGGACGAGCCGTCCACCGGCCTGTCGCCCAAGCTCACCTGGGCGGTGCTCGACGCGGTCAAGGCGATCCGCGACACCGGCGTGTCGGTGCTGCTCGTCGAGCAGAACGCCAAGCAGGCGCTCGGCATCGCCGACCGCGCCTACGTGCTGGAGAGCGGCTCGGCCGTGCTGCACGGGACGGGCGCCGAGCTGGCCGGATCCGCCGCGGTCAGGAAGGCCTACCTGGGATTGTGAACAAGGAAGCGAAGAAGGCCGCCGAGAGGCTGGGGGAGTGGGCCGCCGGGCTGGACGCGGCGGACGTGCCGCGCCCCGTGCTCGACCGGCTGTCGCTGGTCCTGCTGGACACCTTCGGTGTGACGGCGCTCGGCGCGGCGCTGGACGAGCAGGCCGCGCTGCGGTCGGCGTGGAACGCTCCGGACGGCCCCGCCCCGCTGATCGGCGCGGGCCGGACCGCCACTGCGGACGCCGCCGCCTGGCTGAACGCGATGGCGCTGGTCTCGCTGGAGCTGGACGAGGGCAACAAGTACGCCAAGGGCCATCCGGCGGCGCACGGGTTCCCGGCGGTGCTGGCGCTGGCGTCCGAGCGGGACGCGACGGGCCCGGACACGGCGGCGGCGCTGCTCGTCGCCTACGAGGTCGCGTCCCGGTTCGGGCGGGCGACGGCGCTGCGGCCGGGCGCGCACCCGCACGGCAGCTGGGGCGTCGCGGGCGCCGCCGCCGGCTGCGCCCGGCTGCTCGGCCTCGGCCCCGAGGCGACCGCCGCCGCGATCGACACCGGCGCCGGGCTGCCGGTCGCGGGCCACTTCTCGTCCGCCACGGACGGGAACCCGGTCCGTGACGCGTGGATGGGCGCGTCCAACATGTCCGGGCTGGTCGCGGCGCGGATGGCCGCCGCCGGGATCGCCCGCTGCACCGGCACGGCGGGCGGCTCGCTCGGCGACCTGCTCGGCGCGTTCGAGCCCGCCGGGCTGACCGGCGGGCTCGGCGAGCGCTGGGACATCACGCGCGGCTACTTCAAGCGGCACGCGTCGTGCTCGTTCACTCATCCGGCCGCCGACGCGGTGCTGCCGCTGCGCGCGGACGTCGACCCGTCGAGGATCACCCGGATCCTCGTCGAGACGCACGCGCTCGGCTCCGGGCTCGGGTCGCCCGAGTGGGACAACCGGCTGTCGGCGATGTTCTCCACCCCGTTCGTCGTCGCGACCGCGCTGCTGGACGGCGAGGTCGGGCCGGGCGCCTCCGGCGCCGCCCGGCTCGGCGACCCGGGGCTGCGCGCCCTCGCCCGCCGCGTCCGCCTGGCCGCCGCCGACGACCTGACCGCGCGGCTGCCCGCCGAGCGCGCCGCCCGCGTGACGATCGAGCTGGACGACGGCACGTCCCTCACCCGCGAGCAGCCGAACCCGGTCGGCGACGCCGACCACGAGCCGCTCACCGGACCGGACGTGGTCCGGATGCTCAAGGCGTGGCTGCCGGGCCGCGCCGCCCTGGTCGACCGCGCCGCCGCGGTCGCCCGCGACCTGCCCGCACTGCCCCGCGTCGGCGGCGCGCTGCGCGGGCTGGCCGGCGACACCGCCGAGAAGGAGCCGAGCTGATGCGCGCACTGTCCGTGACGCCGATCCACCTGCCGCCCGAGGAGATCACGCGGCGGCAGGCCCGCTACGACCGGCTAGCCCCGCCCGGCCTGGCGATCGAGCTGCGCGACGTCGGGCCGGGCGCCCCGGGATCGCTGGACGACGAGGAGTCGATCCGGGTCTCCGAGCGCGAGGTCGCCGCCGCGGTGGCCGCCGCCGACGGGGACTGGGACGTGGTCTTCCCCGACTGCGTGCTCGACCCGTCCGTCCCGGACGGGCCCGCTGACCAGCGCGTTCCGGTCAACGGACTGCTGAAGCTGAGTAGCATGGCGCTTGCTGCGAAGAATGTCCGTTTCGGTGCCGTGGTGCGGAACGAGGCGATCGGCGCGGAGCTGGGCCGCCGCCTCAAGGCCTACGGGCTGGACGCCTACGTCGCCGGCATCGCCGTGCTGGACCTGCCGTTCGACGCCGTCGCCGAGGGCGAGTCGTGGAACGCCGCGCTCGGCGCGGCCGTCGACGCGCTCGCCGCGCAGGGCGCCGCCGCCGTGATCAACGGCTGCTCCGCCGTGGACGTCGAGGAGGGCCGGTTCCGGGCGGAGGTCGTCGACCCGACCGCGCTCGCGTTGCGGGTCCTCGTCGCCGGGAGGGCGTCATGACCGGGCAAAGCGAGAGCGTGACCGGCGTTCTTACCGAGGAGCGCAGGAGGTGCGCATGAGCGACATCGATCTCGTCGTGGCGGGCGCCGGTGGCGGCCTCGCCGGGGCGCTGCGCGCCGCCGAGCTGGGGTTGAGCGTGGTCGTCGTGGAGTCCAGCGAGCACTTCCGGCGCGGCAACAACACGTCGATGTCCACCGCGATGTTCCCCGGCGCGGGCTCGCGCTGGCAGGCCGAGCAGGGCGTGGACGACTCGCCGGACCGGTTCGTCGACGACATCATGGCCAAGACCAAGGGCAAGGCCGACGCCCGCCTCGCCCGCACGCTCGCGCGGGTGAGCGCGCCGCTGGTCGAGTGGCTCGCCGACGCGGTGGAGCTGCCGCTCGACCTGGTCACCGACTTCAACTATCCGGGCCACTCCGTCACGCGCTGCCACTCCGTCCCCGGACGGCACGGCTCCGGCGTGATCGACCACCTGGCCCGCCGCGCCCGCGCGCACCCGGGCATCGACCTGCTCGTCCCCGCGAAGCTGACCAACGTGGTGACCGGCGGGGACGGCGCCGTCCGCGCGGCCGTCGTCCGGTACCCCGACGGCACCGAGGAGGAGATCCCGACCCGGGCCGTGCTGCTGGCCACCAACGGGTTCGGCGCCGACCGGGACCTCGTCCGCCGCCACCTCCCGGAGATCGCCGACGCCCTCTACCAGGGCAGCGACCAGTCGCTCGGCGACGCGCTGCGGATCGGCGGCGGCCTCGGCGCCGCCACCGGCTACCTCGACGCCTACCAGGGCCACGGCGCCGTCGCCGCCGGCGCGGGCACCCTCGTCGGCTGGGCGACGATCATCCACGGCGCGATCATGGTGGATCTGGAGGGGCGCCGGTTCGGCGACGAGACCCGCGGCTACTCCGAGTACGCCGCCGAGCTGGCCGCCCGGCCCGGCGCGACCGGCTGGATCGTCCTGGACGAGACGATCTTCCACCAGTGCGAGCCGTTCAAGGACTTCCGCGACACCGTCGAGTCGGGCGTGCTGGTCTGGGCCGACGACGCCGACGGCCTCGCCAAGGCCACCGGCCTGCCCGCCGGCGCCCTCGCCGCCGAGCTGGAGACCGCCGCCGCCGTCGCGCGCGGCGAGCGCGCCGACGAGCACGGCCGCACCAACTGGGAGCGCCCGCTCGCCGCGCCGTACGCGGCCGTCCGGGTCGTCCCGGCGCTGTTCCACACCCAGGGCGGGCTGATCGTCAACGAGGACGCCGCCGTCGTCGACCACGACGACCGCCCCATTCCCGGCCTGTACGCGGCGGGCGGCGCGGCGGCCGGGATCTCCGGCCACGGCGCCGACGGCTACCTGCCCGGCAACGGGCTGCTGCCCGCCTTCGGGCTCGCCTACCTGGCCGCCGGCGACGTCGCCCGCCGCCGCACCTGACCATTTTCCAGCGACCACCCCACGACACTGAGGAGAGATGAATTGGCCACGACCGAGCTGCTGCTGAAGAACGTGCGGGTGGTCCGTCCCGACGCCCCCGAGGGCGCCGAGCCCGAGCGCCTCGACATCGCCGTCAACGACGGCACCATCGTCCGCCTTGCGGCCGACCTTCCCGATGACGACGCGGCGAAGGTGGTCGACGGCGGTGGCAAGCTGGCGTTCCCGGGCGTCGTCGACGCCCACCAGCATTGGGGCATCTACAACGAGCTGGCCGCCGACACCCGTTCGGAGAGCCGCGCCAGCGCGCAGGGCGGCGTCACCACCTCGCTGACCTACATGCGGACCGGGCAGTACTACCTGAACAAGGGCGGCCCGTACCGCGAGTTCTTCCCCGAGGTGCTGAGCGCCGCCAGCGGCAACGCCTACGTCGACTACGCGTTCCACCTGGCGCCGATGATGGCCGAGCACATCGGCGAGATCCCCTACCTCGTCGAGGAGCACGGCGTCACCTCGTTCAAGATCTTCATGTTCTACGGCAGCCACGGGCTGCACGGCCGCTCCACCAGCCAGAGCGAGTTCCTGATGACGCCGCCGGACGAGCGGTACGACATCGCGCACTTCGAGTTCGTCATGCGCGGGATCCAGAAGGCCCGCGAGCAGCTGTCCGACTACGCCGACCACATCTCGCTGTCGCTGCACTGCGAGACCGCCGAGATCATGACGGCGTACACCAAGATGGTCGAGCAGGAGGGCGAGCTGACCGGCCTGCGCGCCTACAGCGCGTCGCGCCCGCCGCACTCGGAGGGCCTGGCCGTCACCATCGCGTCGTACCTGGCGCACGAGACGGGCCTGCCGAACATCAACCTGCTGCACCTGTCGTCGGAGAAGGCGCTGTCGGCGGCGCTGACCATGGCGTCGGCGTTCCCGCACATCGACTTCCGCCGCGAGGTCACCATCGGGCACCTGCTCGCCGACGTCGACACCGCGCACGGCCTGGGCGGCAAGGTCAACCCGCCGTTGCGCGACCGCGAGGACGTCGAGGCGCTGTGGCGGCACGTCCTGGCCGGCGAGGTCGACTGGGTCGTCAGCGACCACGCCTGCTGCCGCGACGAGATGAAGTTCGGCGCCGACCGCGACGACATCTTCCTCGCCAAGTCGGGGTTCGGCGGCGCCGAGTACCTGCTGCCCGGCCTGGTCGGCGAGGGGATCAAGCGCGGGCTGCCGCTGCAGCGCGTCGCGCAGCTGACCTCCTGGAACCCGGCCCGCCGCTACGGCCTGCTCACCAAGGGCGCCATCGCCGAGGGCTACGACGCCGACATCGCGCTGGTCGACCCGGACGTGTCCTGGACGGTCCGCGCCGCCGACTCCGAGTCCACGCAGGAGTACACCCCGTTCGAGGGCTTCCCGATGACCGCGAAGGTCACCGACACCTTCGTGCGCGGCAACCACGTGTACTCCGGCGGGAAGGTGCTCGGCGACCCGGTCGGCAAGTACCTGCGGCGCGGCCGCTGACGGCTCCCTAGGATCATCGGGTGACCAACCAGACCGCGGAACGGCCGTCGTCCGGCACCGAGGTGGCCGGCCGGGTCGCCGACGTGCTGCTGCTGTTCGCCGGGGGGCCGCAGTACCTCGGCGTCAGCGCGATCAGCCGGGAGCTCGGCATCTCCAAGGCCGTCGTCCACCGCATCCTGCAGTCGCTGGTGTCGCGGGAGATGCTGGAGGCCGACCCCGGCGGGTACCGGCTCGGGCCCGCCGCCGTCGCGCTCGGCGTCAGCGCGCTGCGCCGGTTCAACGTCCGCAACGCCGCCGCGCCGGTGCTGCGCCGGCTGCGCGACGAGACCGGCGAGACGACGACGTTGTCCGGCCTGGTCGCCGACGAGCGGGTCTACCTCGACCAGTTCGAGAGCCCGCACGAGGTGAAGATGACCGTCGAGGTCGGCCGCCGGTTCCCGCTGCACGCGGGCTCCTCGGGCAAGGTGATCCTCGCCTTCCTGCCCGAGGATCGCCGCGAGGCCCTGCTGGCGCGGCCCCTGACCGCGCTGACGCCCGGGACCGTCACCGACGTGGCGGCGCTGCGCGCGCAGCTCGCCGAGACGGCCCGCGACGGCGTCGGCGTCTCGCTGGGGGAGCGGCAGGCCGACGCCGGGTCGGTCGCCGCGCCGCTGTTCGGCCCGGACGGCGAGGTGCACGGCTCGATCAGCGTCTGCGGCCCCCGGCACCGCTTCACCCCGGAGGCCGTGGAGCGGTACCGGGCGCTCGTCCGCGGCGCCGCCGAGGAGATCACGCGGACGTGGACGACCCACCGGTGACCGCCCGGCAGTGCGTCGTGAGGCGCCGCTCGTCGTCCAGCGTGTGGAGCGCGACGCCGGGCGGCGCCGCGTGGTCGGCGACGGCGCCGTTTTGCCCGGGGAGCCGGATCGTGGAGACGACGCCCGGCGCCACCAGCAGCGGCCGTCCGGCGAAGGTGGTGGCCGCCGCCGTGTGCGCGTGCCCGCACAGCACCGCCACCACCTGCGGGTGCCTGCCGAGGACGGCGGCGAGCCGGTCCTCGCCGAACAGCCGGATTTCGTCCACGTACGGGACGCCGAGCGTGACCGGCGGATGGTGGAAGCAGACGAACGCCGGTGCCTCGCGCCGGTCGCCGAGCACGCCGTCCAGCCAGTCGAGGGTCTCGTCGGCGAGGAACCCGTGGTGTATGCGCAGAGCCTCGGCCTGCTCGCCCGGGTCCACCGCGCCCGGCCACGTCGTCTACGCGGGCACCGCGTCCAAGACCCTCGCCCCGGCGCTGCGGCTCGGCTGGCTGGTGCTGCCCGCCGCCCTGGTCGAACCGGTCGCGGAGGCCAAGCGCCTCGCCGACGCGCACACACCGTCGCTCGGGCAGCTCGTCCTCGCCGACCTGATCACCGGGCACGCCTACGACCGGCACGTGCGCGCCGCCCGGCTGCGCTACCGGCGCCGCCGGGACGCGCTGGTCGAGGCGCTGCGGAGCCGGGCGCCGCACGTCCGGGTGCTGGGCGTCGCGGCCGGGCTGCACGCCCTCCTCCTGCTTCCGGACGGCGGCCCGGGCGAGCACGAGATCATGGCGCGGGCGGCGGCGCGCGGCCTCGCGCTGCAGCCGCTCGGCGAGTTCTGGCAGCGGCCGGACGGGCGCCCGCCCGGCCTCGTCGTCGGATACAGCACCCCGCTCCAGTCCGGGTACCCGGCCGCGCTGGACGCGCTCTGCTCCGTCCTGCGGTACAAAGCCTGAGCGGTCCGGTTTGTCGGACCTGCTCAAGACCGCCTCGAGGGCCTTCTGCAAGGATCGTCCGCATGAGCCTTCTCGAGACCCTGGCCGGCAAGGGACTGCGGCGCGAGCCGCCGACGCGGGACGAGGCGCTGGCGGTGCTGGCGACGTCCGACGACGACATCCTCGACGTGGTGGCCGCCGCCGGCCGCGTCCGCCGGCACTGGTTCGGCCGCCGGGTCAAGCTGAACTACCTGGTCAACCTCAAGTCCGGGCTGTGCCCCGAGGACTGCTCGTACTGCTCGCAGCGGCTCGGCTCGCAGGCCGACGTCCTCAAGTACAGCTGGCTGAAGCCCGAGGAGGCCGCCGACGCCGCCGCCGCGGGGATGGCGGCGGGCGCCAAGCGCGTCTGCCTGGTCGCCAGCGGCCGCGGCCCGTCCGACCGCGACGTCGAGCGCGTCGCCGACACCATCGCGGCGATCAAGGAGCGCGGCGACGTGGAGATCTGCGCTTGCCTCGGCCTGCTCCGCGACGGCCAGGGCGAGCGGCTCGCCGAGGCCGGCGCCGACGCCTACAACCACAACCTCAACACCTCTGAGGGCGTGTACGGCGACATCTGCACCACCCACGACTTCAGCGACCGGCAGGACACCGTGCAGAAGTCGAAGGACGCCGGCCTGTCCCCGTGCTCCGGCCTCATCGCCGGGATGGGGGAGACCGACGAGGACCTCGTCGACGTCGCGTTCGCGCTCCGCGACCTCGACGTGGACTCGGTCCCCGTCAACTTCCTCATCCCCTTCGACGGCACCCCGCTCGCCGAGCGGTGGGCCCTCACCCCGCAGCGCTGCCTGCGCATCCTCGCGATGGTCCGGTTCGTCCATCCGGACGCCGAGGTCCGGCTCGCCGGCGGCCGCGAGATCCACCTGCGCAGCCTGCAGCCGCTCGCCCTGCACATCGTCAACTCGATCTTCCTCGGCGACTACCTGACCAGCGAGGGCCAGGCCGGCAAGGCGGACCTGGAGATGATCGAGGACCTCGGCTTCGAGGTGGAGGGCGCCGGCACGCCCAGCATGCCGGAGCACCGCCGCGCCGAGACCGTGGCCGTCCGCCGCCGCGGCGCCGGCACCGCGCTGCCGCCGAACGCCTGACCGGGCGCCCGGGCGGCGTCAGCCGGCCTTGGCGATGATGTCGGCGATGCCGCGCTCGGCGAGCGCGGCGATCGTGAACGACGGATTCGCGCCGCCGACGCTGCCCGGGACCATCGACCCGTCCAGCGCGTACAGGCCCTTGTAGCCCTTCACCCGCCCGTACAGGTCGGACGACTTCCCGAGCACGCAGCCGCCGAGCGGATGCGCCGTCAGCGTCGCCGGCCACGTCACCGAGATCGGGATGGCGTCGGAGTTGGCGTGCATGACCTTGTTCACCCAGTCCGTCGCCGACTTCGCCGCCGCGTCCGCCTTGCCCGCGAAATCGGACAGCTTCACCGACTTGCTGGCCTTGTCGTAACCGAACGTCGCGCGGTTCTCCAGATCGGCGGTCATCACCAGCGTCTGCACGATCGGCAGCCCCTGCGCCTCGATGAGCTGCCAGCTCTCCACCCGCATCGGCAGCTCGAACTCCCCGTCCACGAAGAACGTGGACGCGCTCGGCGACCCCTGGCTCGGCCCCGCCTGCCCCGTGTAGCTGTACCCCACGTATTGGTCGCCGTTGTCGCCGAACCCCGTCCCCACGGACGCGTCGAGGTCGGGCAGCGCGCCCGTCTCCCGCGCCGCGACCAGCAGCCGGTTGGTGTTGAGCGTCCCGGCGCACAGGAAGAGCATGTCGCAGGTGTACTCGACGGTGTCGAGCGTCTTGCCCGCCGTGTCGAGATGCCGGACGGCCAGCCGGTACCTTCCGTCCGTCCCGATCCCGATCGACGTGACCTCGCTCATCGTCTGGAACTGCACCTTCCCGGTGGCCTTTGCCGCCGGGATGTAGTTCACCGTCAGGCTGTTCTTGGCGCCGTCACTGCACCCGAAGTCCGTCTCGCCCGCGATGGCGGACGGGCGCACCGTCCCGGCGAGCTCCTTCCGGACGACGTCCCAGTTGAACATCGACATCAGCTTCTCGGACGCGTACCCGGCCCTCGCGGCGTGCTGGTCCCACACCCGCGAATGCGTGAACGGCGCCGACCCGTAGATGTCGTCCGGCATCACGCTCGGCTTCAGCACCGACTGCACTTTCGGGTACCACTTCGACGCCATCTCCTGATAGGTGATGTCCGCCGGGAACAGCTTCTCGAAGTACTTCCGCGGCGGCGCCACCGTCGCGCACGTGTACACCAGCGACCCGCCGCCGAGCCCCGCCCCGCACGCGATGTTGAGGTTCTTCTCGTTCGAGACCTCCATGACGCCCGCGTACGGCGTCATCGGGAACGGCAGCACCATCGGCCAGTCCGCGTAGTCGCGGAACCAGAACATCTTCTCGCTGTAGTTCAGCTGCGACCCGAACACGGCCTTCTGCGGGTCCGTCACCCATTCCTGGCCGCGTTCCAGGACGAGGGTGTCCACGCCGGCCTGTCCGAGACGGCAGGCGCTGATGGAGCCGCCGAACCCGGACCCGACCACGATCGCCTGGTAGTCCGTCCTCTCGGCCGCGGAGGCCGGGCGCCCCAGCGAGCCGCCCAACGCGACGGCCAGCCCGCTCCCGGCGGACATCTGCAGGAACGAACGGCGGCTGAGCGTGCTCATGGAAGGACCTCCGGCCTCGGGGTGGTTGCCGGAAACTGTCGCCTACGCCCGCCCGTCGCGGAATGAACCCCGCCACCAACTTCTGGGCGGGTCGTTGTGAACCGCCTTACAGAAACCAATCCCGTTGCGCTCGCCGAGGAGCGCTTCGCGGACGGGTTCCAGGGCTGGCGGCACCTCCTCGCCGCCCACCCGCCCGCCCGCGCGGTCTCCTTGCCGATCCCTCCGGTAGACGGGGAACGATATGGCCTGGCTGGACGACGACTATCCGCCGGTTCGGTACCACGAGGAAGAAGGGGAGGTCAGTGCGCTGTTCCGCCCCGCCGGGACCCCGGCCGACCTCGTCGCGCCGTCCGGCGCGCGGACCGGCTACCTCGCCACCAAGGCGTCGACTGGCGGCGAGTTCGGCCTGTACCGGGTCCGGATGGGGCCCGAGGCTGCCGGGACCAGCACCCACTTCCACAGAACGATCTCCGAGTCGTTCTACGTCGTGGCCGGAACGCTGCGCGTCTACGACGGCGACCGGTGGTCGAACGCGTCGGCGGGCGACTTCCTCTACATGCCCCCGCGCGGCCTGCACTCCTTCGGGAACGAGTCCGGCGAGCCCGTCGAATTCCTGATGCTGTTCTCGCCCGGCGCGGCCCGGGAAGGCTACTTCGAAGGCGTCGGCGACCTCGCCGGAATGAGCGACGAGGAACGGGCCGCCTTCTTCGTCCACCATGACAGCTACTTCACCGACATGGCCAAGGGCCCGTCCGCGCGATCATGGCGAGCCCCCACCGCGCAATGACGGGAAGTCGGCCCAGACGTGGCGTGGACGGCGCGTTCACGATACTCGGGATCGGACCAGATGCCTTGGCGGAAGTCGTGGCCATCGACAGTCTGACCCGAAGCCGGTATGTGGATGAGCCATCCGACGTCGATCACCACAAGCGGACGTTCGAGCTACTGCAGGGAATGCCGCTTTCTCAAGAGGATTCCCGCGATGATCGAACGAGTAGCGTCAGAAGTATGAGCGAGCGGATCCAGTGGCGGAAGAGCAGCCACAGCGGGGGCGATGCGACACAGTGCGTGGAGGTCGCAGGGCGGCGGCACATGATCGCTAAACGAGACTCGAAGGATCCGTTGGGGCCTGTGCTGGCTTTCAGTGCGGGGGAGTGGGCGGTGTCCCTTGGGGACGTCAAGCGTGGCCGGTACGACGCTTAGCGGACGTGGTCTGACCGCGAGGCGGTAGCGGTTCGTCAGGGGGACGCCGCCGCCTCCTGGTCGGGGCGGGTGCTGGTTCGGCGGACGATGGACCACGGCGCGGTCAGAGACGTCGGTTCGTCGCCCAGGGCTGCGCGCGCGCAGGTGGCGCCCTGGTCGCGGAGTGATTGCGCGACGGTCGTCAGCCCCAGGAGGGCCGCCACCGCCGCGTCGTCCCAGCCGGTCACCGCCACGTCGCCGGGGACGGTGCGGCCTGCGGCGCGGACGGCGTGCACGACCCCCGCCGCCTGCTGGTCGCTCATCGCGGCGATCGCGTCGGGCGGATCGGGGGAGGCCAGCAGGGCCGCCGCGAGCCGTTCGGCCTCGGCCGTGTCATTGCGCGAGCACACCGCGACCGTCACCTCGCGCCAGGCGATGCCGGTGTCCTGGGCCGCCTGCCGGTAGCCCTCCAGCCGCTCGCGGGTCACCGGGAACAGCACGTCCGCCGGATCGATGCCCGTGGTGATCGTGCTGATCCGGTCCCGGGAGAGCGGGAAGCTCACCACCGCCGGGCGTTCCGCGCCCGCGAAGGCGAGAGCGCCCACCGCGCGGGCCGCCGCGCGGTCGTCGATGCCGACCAGCGCGATCCCGGGGACCGCCGGACCTCCGTGCACCACCGCGGGACGCTTCACGGCCTGGACGGCGGACAGGACCGGGTCGTCGTCGGAGGTGGTCCAGACGACGAACCCGTCGACGGCGGCCTCGGTGATCCGCTTGCCGTCGTCGGCGGCGCCCGTGATCGGCAGGATCGTCATGCCGTACCCGCGGTCGGCGCAGACGTCGGCGATGCCCGCCAGGAAGGACGCCGCCTCCGGGTCCTCGAAGGCGTAGCTCAGGTGCTCTCCCATGACGACGCCGAGCGTGCGGGTGCTGCCGCGGCGCAGCGACCGGGCGCTCGGGTCGGGGCCGGCGTATCCCAGCCGGGCCGCCGCGTCGAGCACCTTGGAGCGGGCCCGGTCCGACACGCGCTCCGGCCGGTTGTAGGCGTACGAGGCGGTCATCACCGACACGCCGGCGAGCTCGGCCACCTGCGCGAGCGTCACCCGCTTCGAACCCGCGGACGATTCCATGGCGACCAGCCTAGCGAGGCTGTGTATCGTTACACATATGTCGGATATGCCCGTTCGGTCGCCGCGCCGCCTGATCGCTTCGGCGATCGTGGCCTTCGCGGCGTTCGGCGCCTTCTGGGGAGTGTGGGGCGCCTCGGTGCCGCGGGTGCGACAGCAGGCCGGCCTCGACGACGGCCGGCTCGGCTTCGCGCTGCTGTTCGTCGGCGCGGGCGCCCTCCCGGCGATGCTGCTGATGGGCCGGGCGCTCGACCGGTGGGGGCCGCGGGTGGCGGGCGCGGCCATCGCCGCGCTCGGCTGCGCCGGCACCGCGATGGTGCTGACCGCGGTGAACCTGGCGGCCCTGTGCACCGGGCTGGCCGTCGTCGGCGCGGCGAGCGGGGCCGCGGACGTGGCCATGAACGCGGTCGCGGGACGCGCTGAGAAGATCGCCGGGCGTCCCGTCATCACCCGCGCCCACGGCGTCTTCTCCGGTCTCGTCGTCCTCGCGAGCCTGGCCACCGGGGCGTTCGCGTCGCTACCGGTCGCGGTCCCGTTCGCCGCCGTGGCCGTCGCCTCCGTGGCGGCCGGCGCCGCCCTGGTCAGAGCCTTGGGCGCGGAGACCGTCGACCGAGCGCCCGAGCATGTCCCGCAAGGGCGGGGCCGGGTGGTTCCGTTCGTGCTCATCGGGACGCTGGGCGCGCTCGGGTTCGCCGGGGAGAACGCCCATCAGAGCTGGAGCGCGGTCTTCGCCCACGACGAGCTCCATTCGGGCGCCGGGCTGAGCGCCGTCGCGCCCGCGGTGTTCGCGGGCGCGGTCGCGGTCACTCGGTTCGCCGTCGGCGGGCTCGGAGCCGTCCGTGCCCGTGCCGTCCTCCTTGGCGGCGCGGCGGCCGCCGCGGCGGGCGCGGCCCTCATCGCGGTGGCGCCCACGCTGCTCGTCGCCGGGGCGGGGCTCGCGGTGGCCGCCGCCGGGACGGCGGTGCTGTTCCCGACCCTGCTCGGCGTCGCGTCCCGCGGCGTCGAGGAGTCCCACCGCGGCCGCGCGACCTCCATCGTCTCGACGACGTCCTACCTCGGGTTCCTCCTGGGGCCGGTCTACGTTGGGCTGTGGGCCGATGCCGTGGGCCTGCGCGGCGCCATGCTGGCGATCGCGGCGCTGGCCGCCGCGCTGCTCGTCCTCACTCCGGTGCTGCTGCGCCGCGCGGCTCGCCGGTGACGCCGGCGAGGGTGGTGGTGACGACCCTGCGGACGGCCTCGGCGTCCGGGCGGGGGCCGGTCCGGTCGGCGAACACCAGGTGCCCCGCGCCGACCAGCATAGGGGCGAGGGTGTCGATGTCGGCGCCGGCGGCGATGCGGCCGAGGTCGCGTTCGGCGGCGAGGTAGCGGGCGATCATGGCGGTCGCCTCGGACGCCAGCGGGACCCCGGTCGGCCTGGTCGCGCGGAGCTTGGCGCGCAGCTCGTCCCGCGAGGTGATGAGCGCGACGATGGCCACCGCGACCGACTCGAACACGGTGGTCAGGGCCTCGGCGAGGTTGCCGGTGACGGTCCCGGTCCCGGCCGACCCGCACAGCGCGGCCTCCTGCGCCTCGACGCGGGCGATGCGGTCCTCGACGAGCTCGGCGAGGAAGGTGTCGAAGTCGCTGAAGTGCCGGTGCAGGACGCCCTTGGCGCACCCGGCCTCGGCGGTGACGGCCCGGCTGGTCAGCGCGTTCGGCCCGGCGCGGAGCAGGACGCGCTCGGCGGCGTCGAACAGCTGCTGCCGCGCGTCCCGCAGGGCCACTCCGGTCGGCACAGTGCACCTCTCCCTCCGTGCGCCGTTGACGTAGTGGGCGACCGCCCATTTATAGTGGGCACATGACCACTCTACCGCCGGACCAAGCCCCCGCGCCCGCCCCCCACCGGCACCGGGACGTGGCCGAATCCTTCGGCGCCGACACCGAGCGCTACGACCGGACCCGCCCGCCGTACCCCGAGGCGCTGATCGAGCGGATCGTCGCGGGCAGCCCCGGCCGCGACGTCCTCGACATCGGCTGCGGCACCGGCATCGAGGCGCGGCAGTTCCAGGCGGCCGGATGCCGTGTCCTCGGCGTCGAGCCGGACGCGCGGATGGCCGGCTTCGCGCGGCGCACCGGCGTCGAGGTCGAGATCGCGACCATCGAGGACTGGGACCCGGCCGGGCGGACGTTCGACGCCGCCGTCGCCGGCACGGCCTGGCACTGGGTGGACCCGGTCGCCGGCGCCGCGAAGGCGGCCCGGGTCCTGCGCCCCGCCGGCCGCCTCGCCGTCTTCTGGCACGCGTTCCAGTTGCGGGCCGAGGTCATCGACGCGTTCGCCGCGGCCTACCAGCGCGTGGCGCCGGACTCGCCGTTCAACATGCGGGCGGTGAGCCGGGTGGCCAGGCAGGGGCTGGACGCCTACCAGCCGATCCTCGACAAGTCCGCCGCCGGGATCGAGGAGGCCGGCGGGTTCACCGCCCCCGAGCAGTGGCGGTTCGAGTGGGAGCGCACCTACACCCGCGACGAGTGGCTGGACCAGATGCCGACCCAGGGGACCCTCACCGGGCTGCCCTCCGATCAGGTAGCGGAGGTGCTGAACGAGGTCGGCGCCGCCGTCGACGCACTCGGCGGCGCCTTCACCATGCCCTACGCCACCGTCGCGGTCACCGCCACCCGCACCCCGACCGGCGCGAGTGGATGAGCGTGGCGATGATCACATCGGATGGTACTCAATAATTTGAGTAATCACTCGGGGTTATCGTCGGGGCATGTCGTTGCGTCACGCGGTGATGGCCGCGCTGCTGGAGGGCGAGGCGTCGGGGTACGACCTGGCCAAGGGGTTCGACGCGTCGGTGGCCAACTTCTGGATGGCCACCCCGCAGCAGCTGTACCGGGAGCTCGACCGGATGCGCGAGGACGGCCTCGTCCAGGCGCGGGTCGTCGAGCAGGAGCGGCGGCCGAACAAGCGGCTGTTCTCGCTGACCGAGGCGGGACGGCGCGAGCTGCGGGAGTTCACCGCCGGACCGCCGCGGCCGGGCGCGATCCGCGACGAGATGATGGTCATGGTGCAGGCCGTCGACGCCGGGGACGCCGAGGGCGTGCGGGCCGCCCTTGAGGAGCGGGTGGAGTGGGCGCGGGCGAAGATCGCCCGCTTCGAGCGGCTGCAGGTGAGGCTGCTGGGCGGCCGCACCGAGGAGGAGTTCCTCGCGCACGCCGAACGCGTCGGCCCCTACCTGACGCTGATGCGCGGCCTGGCGTTCGAGCGCGAGAACGAGCGGTGGGGCGAGTGGGCGCTGACCGTGCTGAGGCAGCGGGTCGGCTGATGGCGTACCTCAGGTACGTCGCGGTCGGGGACAGCCAGACCGAGGGCCTCAACGACGGCGACGAGCTGACCGGCTACCGGGGCTGGGCGGACCGGCTGGCCGAGCTGCTCGCGGCGCGGGACGCCGGCTTCCGGTACGCCAACCTCGCGGTGCGCGGGCGGCTCGCCGCGGGCGTAAGGGCGGAGCAGACCGACGCCGCGCTCGCCCTGGAACCGGACCTCGTCACCGTCATGGCGGGGATGAACGACCTGGTCCGGCCCGGCTTCGACGCGCGGGCCGTGGCCGCCGAGCTGGAGGCGATGCTGGCGGCGTTCACCGGATCCGGTGCCCGGGTGGTCACCTTCACCTTCCCCGACGTCGCCAAGATCGCGCCGCTGGTGCGGCGCCTGCGGCCGCGGGTGATCGACCTCAACGAGCGCATCCGGGCCGCCGCCGGCCACCACGGCGCCCTGGTGGTGGACACCTTCCCGCGTTCCGTGACGACAGACCCGCGGCTGTGGAGCCCCGACCGCATCCACGCGAGCCCGCTCGGGCACGCGCGCATCGCCGCGGCGGCCGCGCACGCTCTCGGGCTGCCGGGCGACGGCGCGTCCTGGTCCGATCCGCTCCCGCCGCTGCCGCCCGTGCCGGCATGGCGCCGGGCGGGCGCGGAGGCCGCGTGGGCGGGCAGGTTCATGGGCCCATGGGTCCTCCGGCGGCTGCGCGGACGCTCGTCGGGCGACGGCCGCACCGCGAAACGGCCCCGGCTCGAACCGGTCGTCCTGCCCTGAGGCCACCCGGCCCTGAACATCACCCGTCAGGGGCGTCGGGCAGCATGAGCATCCGTTGGAGGAGCATGTGCAGGTGGTTGCGGAAACGCTCCAGCTCGTCCGGTGAGATGTTCCGGTAGGGCCCGCTGGTGTCGGTCTCCTCGTCCACGCGCGTGCCGAGCGCGCGCTGGCTGAGGAAACCGGAGATGACCCAGGGGATCGTCCAGACCGTCAGGTCGAGGTCGACGTCGCCGGGGACCACCTCCCGCAGCGCCTCGACGATCCCGCCGAGCCGCGGCCGGACGTACACCTCCTCCAGGTCGGCGGTGTCGGCGGCGTCGCCGGTCCGCCGGTGCAGCCACAGCCCCAGATACTCGGGGTGCGCGGAGTAGAAGTCGACGTACTGGTCCAGCAGGCGCTCGACGCCCTGCCGGGTGGGGGTGAACCCGTTCGCGGCGCCCCCGACCGCCTTCTTCTCGGCGTCGGTGGCCCGGCGCATCACCTGCCGGTACAGCTCGGTCTTGCCGCCGGTCAGCCGGTCGACCGTGGCGGGGTCGACGCCCGCCCCGTCCGCGATCAGGCGCAGCGTCGTCCCGTCGAACCCGAGCTCGGCGAACAGCCGGGTGGCGGCGTCGATGATCCGATCCAGGTCGGCGTCGGAGCTCATACTCCCGACATTAGTCACGCACGGTAGCGAACCGTTTCCCGCAAGGTCATGGACCGGCCAAATCGTCGCCGCGATCAGCCTTCGTAGCCGTCGACGAAGCGGGCGAGGAGGCGCGCGAACTCGGCGCGCTCGGCGTCGCTCCAGTCGCGCATGGCCTTGGCGAAGTGCTCCTGGCGGGTGCGGCGGGTCGCCTCGACGACGGACCGGCCCGCCGGCGTCAGCTCCAGGTGGATGCGGCGGCCGTCCTCCTGGGACGCGACGCGGCGCACGTACCCGGCCTTGACGGCCTCGGCGACGATGCGGCTGCCCCGCGAGGCGTCGACGCCGAGGCGGGTGGCGACCAGGCCGACGCTCATCTCCTGGCCGGGGCCGTCGGGGCCCTCGTCGACGACGTCCACGACGTGCAGCACCTGCACGTCCACGGGCAGGTTGTGGTCCCGGATCGCCGCCCTGCCGAGCCGCTGGCGGGACATGCCGCGGCGCAGCTTGACCATGTTCCGCTCGACGGCGTGCAGTGCCTCGTCGGTCATGCCGGCCAGTGTAGTCCGGTTGCGTCTCTCATATCTGTGTGCATAGCATCTAGTTGCTTTCAGCATATATATGAGAGGTGCACATGACGGTCACCGAAGCGCCGGTCGGCATGAGCCACCGGCACCGGGTCCTGGTGTTCGGCGGGCTGATGCTCGCCGGGCTGATGTCGTCCCTGGACGCGACGGTCCTCAGCACCGCGCTGCCGACGATCGTCGGCGACCTCGGCGGGCTGGACCGGCTCGCCTGCGGACCGGCCGCTACCACCGGCTGCCCGCCGCCGGCACGGCGATCAGCGCCGCCGGCGTCGCCCTGCTCGCCACCATGGACGTGCGCACCGGCCTCGTTTCACCGCCGGGCTCTACATGACCGTCCTCGGCTTGGGGGCCGGGCTGTCGCAGCAGGTCGTCATGCTGATCGCACAGAACGCGGCGCCGAAGCGCGACCTCGGCCCGGCCAGTTCCGGCGTGTTCGCGTCCCGGATGCTCGGCACCGCCGCCGGGATGGCCGTGTTCGGCGGCATCGTCGCGAGCCGGTTCGCCGAGGAGATCGGACGCCGCGTCCCGGCCGGGAAGGTGCCCGCCTTCCGCGACGCGGTCCGGCCCGAGGTGCTCGGCACGCTCCCCGGGCCGGTCCGGCACGGCGTCGCCGAGGCGTTCGCGCAGGCGTTCTCCGAACCTCTTCCTCGCCGGGCTGCCGCTGCTGGCGGCCGGCCTGGCGGCGGCGGTGCTGCTGCCGGACGTCCGCCTCGGTCCCCGCGAGTGACTACCTCACCTCGAGGTCGGCGTCGTTGACCAGCAGCGCGACCTGCACCCGATTGTTCAGCTCCAGCTTCGTCAGCAGCCGCGACACGTACGCCTTCACCGTCGCGACGCTCAGCGACAGCTCCCGGCCGATCTCGCTGTTGGTCTTGCCCTGCCCGACCCGCACCGCGACCGCCCGCTCGCCGTCGCTCAGCCGCTCCAGCAGCTCGCGGGCGCGGGCCTTGCGCGGATCGGCCCCCGCGTCGGCGACGAACGACATCATCCGCCGCAGCACCGCGGGCGACAGCATCGGCTCGCCGGCCGCGACCTGCCGGATCGCCTGGATGATCTCCGGGGGCGGGGTGTGCTTCAGCAGGAACCCGCTCGCGCCCGCGCGCATCGCCCGCAGGATGTGGTCGTCGGTGTCGAACGTCGTCAGCAGGATGATCTCCGGAGGATCGCGGCGCGCCCGCAGCAGCTCGGTGGCGGCGAGCCCGTCCACCCTCGGCATCCGGATGTCCATCAGCACCACGTCCGGGCGGTGCGCGTTCACCGCGGGCACCGCCTCGGCGCCGTCCGCGACGTCCCCGACCACCTCCAGGTCGCCGGCGCCCGCGAGCATCATCGACAGACCGGACCGGACGAGCGCGTCGTCGTCCACGATCAGCACCCGGATGGGAGACGAGTCCATCCCCCAACCCTAGAGCCGCCGCACCGCGGCTACGTCCGCCGCAGCCGCCGGCCGCTGACCTCCCTCGCGGTCAGGCAGAACCACGCCTCCCGCTCGCCGCCCGGCCACGGATCGACCCGCACGGCGCGCTCCCTCTCCTCGCCCTCCAGAGGGCGGGCGCCCCCGCGCACCAGCACGCTCCACCCCTCGTGCGTGCCGTCCTCGAACGCGTCGACCTCGAACGCGGTCCGCACCTGCCCGCCCGGCACGGCGGTCAGCAGGCTCCGGTTCAGCCGCCCTTCCAGTGAGGTGCGGAACACCACCGACTCGCCGTCGACGGCGTAGTTCACCGGGACCATCGTCGGCCCCTCGCCGTCCTCGAAGGCGATCCGGCCGATGCCGCCCGGCGCGATGAGCCGCAGGCACTCCTCACGGTCGAGTTCCTCCAGGACGGGATGCACGGAGTCAGAAGCCATGTCCACGGCCATGCCCGCAACTTCCGGCCGCCATGCGTCCGGCCTGCGGCGACATGCGCGGCGGCTCAGCCGGGAAGGGGGAGGCGGGCGCGCAGCCGGAACCGGCCGTCCCCGGTCCGGCCGTGCTCCAGCGTGCCGCCGAGCAGCGCGACCCGCTCGCCGAGCCCCACCAGCCCCGCGCCGGCGCCGGGCAGCGCCGCCGGCGGCGGCCCCGGCGGGATCGGGTTCACGATCTCGATGGTCAGCGCCGTCCCGCCGGGCGCGTCGAGCATCACCCGGACCCGCTCGCCCGGCGCGTGCTTGCGCGCGTTGGTCAGCCCCTCCTGGACGATCCGGTAGGCGTGCCGCCCGACCCGGACCGGCACCCCCGCCGGGTCGGGCACCCGGTCGTCCAGGACCACCTCGCCTCCGGCGCCCGACGCCTCCCGCACCAGGGCGGGGACGTCGGTGAGCGCGGGCTGCGGGCGGTCGGCCTCCGCGCCGCCGGGGCCGCCGCGCAGCACCCCGATGACCTCGCGGAGGTCCTCCATCGCCTCGTAGGCGCTCTGCCGGATGACCCCGGCGGCGGCGCGCTGGTCGGCGGGCGCGTCCGGGCGGAACTCCAGCGCCCCCGCGTGCACCGCCAGCAGCGAGATGCGGTGCGCGAGGACGTCGTGCATCTCCCGCGCGATCCGCTCGCGCTCCAGCAGACGCGCCTCCTCCACACGGAGCCGCTGCCCCTCCTCGGCGGCGCGCGCCCGCTCCTCCATGGAGGCGATGAGCTGCCGCCGGGACCGGACCAGCATCCCCGTCGTGATCAGCACTCCGTAGAGCAGGCCGAGGATCACGATGCCCTCGCGGAACTGGTCCCAGGGCGAGGTGAGCCAGAAGAGCGCGGCGATCAGCGCCATGTTCGCGGCGGCGATCGGCAGGAGCGTCCGCCAGGGGCGCAACATCGCCAGCGAGTACATGGCGGCGGCGGTCGTGCCCAGCGTGGACGTGGCCGTCCACTGCGCGAACACCATCGTCACCGCGACGGCCACCGGGAAGCGCCGCCGGAACAGCAGGAGGAACACCAGGGAGACCGCGCCCGCCGACAGGTCCAGCGGTACCACGATCCGCTGGCCGGGCGTCGGGTCGTTCAGCGTCCCCTGGAGCAGCAGCAGGCCCAGCGCCGCCGCCCCCGCGGTGACGCCCAGGTCGCCGAGCCAGTCCCGCCACGGGCGCCGCAGGTCGAGCCGGGCGGCGAGGCCGGACGTGCCGGTCGCGGGGGAGGGGCCGGCGGAGTCCATGCCGCCAACGCTAGCGAGCCCGCGCCGGCCCCGGAGCGGTCCGGGGTCGGTGCGGGCCTCGACTTTGGTCGACGGTCCCGCCGGATCAGCGGCGGCCGGGGAGATGCCGCACACGCCGAGCGTGTACCAGCGGCGCGGGTACGGGGCGGGGGCGTCCGGTGCGTTCGTTGCGGGCGTTACGGGCATTGCGGTGCCGCGCGGGGCGGCGGTCTGGGGGATGACATGTGAGGCTCCTCGTTTTGGTTGATACACCTATAAATGAGAGGGCGGAAACGGGGGTGTGCGTGTCCGAGGCCGACAGGCCAGCGCCACCTGGGTCAGGTCGGCGGGGGAGAGCCGCCGCTCGTTCCGCCGCTCGGTCGCGTTCGCGCGGGACCTGGCGGCCCGCTGCGCGAGGACGAACGGCGCGGAGCTGCCCTACGTCAGCACCCGCAACATAAGGAGGCCATGGCCGGGCCGTCGAGCCGACGAAGGACCTGGACGAGGAGCTCGCGTTCCTGCTCACCGGCGCCGAATCGCGCTACGGGAGCGAGCGGTGACAGGGTGCCAGGCGGGAGGATGCGGCGTCAGCCGGCGGGACGGCCGATGCGCACCCGCCACAGCTCCGGCCCGGACTCCTCGTAGTCCCAGGTGAACGCGGCCGGGTGCGCCAGCTCGAACTCGCGCCGCAGGTGCTTCGGGTCGTGGTTGTTGACCAGCGCGAACGACTCGCCGGGCGCGAGCCGCGCGAACCGGGCGAAGATCCGCGGATGCCGCTGCCCGCGCGGGATCTCCCGGACGTCGATCTCGTCCGGCCGCTCCAGCCGCCCGCCGTCCAGCAGCGTGCACAGGTCGCCGGCCAGCAGGCCGAGGTCGGCGCCGGGGAGCGCGGCGAGCGCCGGCAGCAGCACCGCCTCCTCCACGGTGAAGTGCACGGCGAGGACGGCGGCGAGGCCGCGGGCGGCGCGCACCGGGTCGGCGGCGGAGGCGACCGCGCCCGCGAGCGCCTCGATCTCGGCGGTGGTGGCGCGCAGCGCCCGGACGAGCAGCCGCGTCTCCGGCGCGCCGGACGCGGGCGCGTAGAGCGCCTCATCGGCGGCGGCGAGGTGGCGGCGCAGCTCGCCGTCCAGGAACCCGGCCAGGACCGCGTGGTCCTGGCCGGGTTCGTGCTCGGCGAGCGCGGCGAGCCGGTCGAGCAGCCGCCGGTGCACGGCCCGCAGCTCGGTGGCCGCGCGGACGGCCGGGTCGGTCTCGGTGGCCTGGATGAACACGTCGGACATCGGTGCCCCTCTCTCGTCTGCCACGATTATTACATGTACTATTTGTAAAAACTCTGAAGGGGGCAGCGCCGTGACCTACGTGATCGCCGAGCCGTGCGTGGACGTCAAGGACCGGGCCTGCGTCGACGAATGCCCGGTCGACTGCATCTACGAGGGCGCCCGGTCGCTCTACATCCATCCGGACGAGTGCGTCGACTGCGGCGCCTGCGAGCCGGTGTGCCCCGTCGAGGCGATCTACTACGAGGACGACGTCCCGGACCGGTGGACGGCCTACACGGCGGCCAACGCCGAGTTCTTCGACGACCTCGGCTCGCCCGGTGGCGCGTCCAAGCTCGGCGCGCTCGACCGGGACCACCCCCTGATCGCGGCGCAGCCGAAGCCGGGGGAAGGATGAGCGCCATGGCCCCTGAACGCCACCGGCGCCGCGAGATCCTCGACGCCCTGCGCGACGCGGGCGCCCCGCTCGGCGTCGCCGACGTCGCCGAGCGGCTCGGCGTCCACCCCAACACCGCGCGCTTCCACCTGGACGCCCTGGTGGCGGACGGCGCCGCCGAGCGGACCCTCGAGCGGCCGGCGGGCCCCGGCCGGCCCCGCACCGTCTACACGGCCCGGCCCGGCATGGACCGCGGCGGCTCCCGCGCCTACCGGCTGCTCGCGCAGATCCTGCTCAGCCGGCTCGCGGCCGGGCCCGGCGGGCGCGCGGAGGCCGAGCGCGCCGGCCGCGAATGGGGCCGCTTCCTGGTCGACCGGCCGCCGCCCTTCACCCGGATCGGCGCCGGCGACGCGGTCGCGCGGCTCACCGGCCTGCTCGCCGACCTCGACTTCGCGCCCGATCCGGCCGGCGACGCCGTCCGGCTGCGGCACTGCCCGTTCCTGGAACTGGCCGAGGAGTACGGGCCGCTGGTCTGCGACGTCCACCTCGGCATCATGCGGGGCGCGCTGGCCGAGCTGGACGCGCCGGTCGAGGCCGAAGGGCTCGAACCGTTCGCCGAGCCCGCCGCCTGCGTCGCCCGCCTCCGGCGCACCTGAGCGTTCGCCGGCGCCGCTGACCCTCCGACTCCCCGCGAAAGGTATTCGACGACCATGAACGCGACCGCCGCCGCCACGGCAGGAGCCCTGACCTTCCTCTGGCTCGGGATGGTGCTCGGAATCTCGTTCCTCGAGGCGCCGCTGAAGTTCCGCGCGCCCGGCGTGACCATACCGATCGGGCTCGGCATCGGGCGCCTGGTCTTCCGCGCCCTCAACCTCGCCGAGATCGTGCTGGCCGTCGCGGTGGTCGCCGCGGTCGCCGCAGGCGGCCCGCCGGTCGCCGTCACCGTGCTCACCGCCGTGCTGGTGGTGCTGCTCGCGGTGCAGCTCGGCGTCGTCCGCCCGCGCCTGAACAAGCGGTCGGACCGGGTGCTCGCGGGCGAGGACGACCAGCCCCGCTCCCGCGGCCACCTGTACTACGTGGCGCTGGAGGGCGTAAAGGTGGTCCTGCTGGTCGCGCTCGGCGTCGCCGTCCTCGCCGCCGGCTGACCCCGGCCGGACGGCCCGCCCGCGCGGGCCGTCAGTGCTTCGCGACGGTCAGCAGCACGGCGGCGTCCTCGACCGCCTCCAGCGCGTGCCGCGCCGGCGGGATGATCAGCATGTCGCCGGACATGCCGTCCCACGCGTCGCCGCCGCTCGTCAGCCGCACCCGCCCGTGCAGGACGAGCAGCGTCGCCTCGCCGGGGCTCTCGTGCTCGGTCAGCGACGTGCCGGCGGTCAGCGCGATCAGGGTCTGCCGCAGGACGTGCTCGTGGCCGCCGTAGACGGTCTCGGCGCTGCGTCCCGTGGCCGCCGCGGCGGCCCGCTTGAGGTGGTCCCGTACCTGCGCGTCGAGCGAGAGCTTCTGCATGGCACCAGTGTGCCAGCGCGGCCGGTCACTTCAACGGGGCGCCCGTGACGGGCGCGCCGAGCGCGCTGCCCTGCAGCCACTCGTTCCACGACTTCACCCACGGAGTCGGCCCGTTGCCGAACCGCAGCTTCCGCGACGTCCCCGTCACCTTGACGATGTCGCCCCGGTTGGTGAAGTTGAAGAACCACTTCGCGTCGGTCGGGGAGGCGTTCACGCAGCCGTGGCTGACGTCGGAGACGCCCTGCTCGCCCGTCGACCACGGCGCCGAGTGCACGAACGTCCCGCTGTAGGTCAGCCGCACGTTCCAGCTCGTCGGGATCCGGTACTCGCCGGGGTCGCCGGTCGTCGCCGAGTCCATGACGATGTGCGCCGCCTTCTCCTGCGCGATCATCGTGCCGCTGTAGCTGTCGTGGCCCGGCTTGCCGAGGCTGACCTTCATCGTCCGCACCAGCCGGCCGTTCTCGGTGACCTTCGCGCGGTGCGTGTCGTCGCTGATCGTGGTGATGTGCTTCGGGCCGACGGTGAAGTTCAGCGTCCGGTCCTTCATGCCGTAGAGGCCCTCGCCCGCCTTCAGCCCGGCGAGGTGCGCGACGACCTTCACCTTCTCGCCGGACGGCCAGTAGTCCCGGGGCCGGAAGTCGACCTCCTTGTCGCTGATCCAGTACCAGGCGCCCTGCACGGGCGTGGACATCCGCACTTCGAGGGCCTTCTCCACGGCCTGCTTGCCGGCCTTGGTGCTCACCGGCCTGGACAGCAGCAGCTGCACCGGCATCCCGACGCCGACGGTCTCGCCGTCCAGCGGCGACATGCCCGTCTCGAGCTTCTTGGCGGGCGTGAGGGTGGTGAAGGTCGAGGTGACCGTGGCCGGACGGCCGCCGTCGATGGAACCCTGCGCGGTGACCGTGTACGTCGTGGACGGCCGCAGCGTCCACGCCGACTTCCACGACTTGCCGTCCGGCGCCAGCGTGCCCTCGGCCTTCTGGTTCTTGCCGTAGGTGAGCGTCACGCTCGTCAGCTTGCCCGCGACGGCCTTCACCATGACGGGCTGGTCGGGCGCCACCTGCTTGGCGCCGGTCGCCGGGGTGACGGCCAGCTTCGCGGTCTTCTCGCTGTCGCCGCCGCGGTCCGGACCGCCGGCCTTGTCGCCGCCGCCACCGGACGAGCACCCCGCGACGGAGATGGCGAAAGCCCCGATGATCGCCGCACCCGCCGTCGCGGCCCGACCCTTGCGCATCACCGAACTCCTCACGTTCGCCACGCGGAACCTCAGAGCCAGGTTATGCGCAGCTCGCGGCGAGGCATGCCGATGCGAGGGAAGCTCCCACCTTTCTCACAGGCGGGCAATGGCCCCGCCAAGTCGAGAAGGCCGGTGCCGCGCGGCGTTCCACCGCACGGCACCGGCCTCTACGTGGTCAACGCCTCAGGGGGAGGCGGTCCGCCCGAATTCCGGCGGAAGCTCCGCCGCGGCCTCGCGGTCCAGCAGGAACAGCGTGCCCTGCCGTCCGCGCGCGCCCGCGCACGGCACCCGCACCGGCCCCGCGCCCGACAGGCCCAGCCGCACCGCCTTCGCCTTCGCCTCCCCGGACGCCAGCACCCACACCTCGTGCGCGGCGCACAGCGACGGGAACGTCAGCGAGATCCGGGTCGGCGGCGGCTTCGGCGCGCCGTGCACCGCCACCACCGGCCGCTCGTCGCGGACGGCGGGCATCTCCGGGAACAGCGACGCGACGTGCGCGTCCGGCCCGACGCCGAGCATCAGCACGTCGAACGAGGGGACGGGGCCGTGGTCCTCGGGACGGGCGGCGGCGCGCAGTTCGGCGGCGTACCGCTCGGCGGCGGCCTCCACATCGTCGCCGTCCGGGCCGTCCGAGGCCGGCATCGGGTGCACCCGCGCCGGATCGACGTCCACATGGTCCAGCAGCGCCGCGCGAGCGCCGGTCTCGTTGCGCTCGGGATCGCCGGTCGGCAGGAACCGCTCGTCGCCCCACCACACGTCCAGCCGGCGCCAGTCGATCGCGTCCCGCGCGCCCGTCGCGGCCAGCGCCGCCAGCACCGCCGTGCCGACGCCGCCGCCGGTCAGCACCACCGACGCCGAGCCGCGCGCGGCCTGCGCGTCCACGATCCGCGTCACCAGCCGCGCCGCCGCCGCCTCGGCCAGCAGGTCCTGGTCGCGGTGGACCAGGACCACCGGGGGAGTCACGCGTCCCCCGACGGCTTGCCCCGGGACGGCTTCTTCCCGCCCGCCTTCGCCGGCGCCGCGGGGAGCCCCTCCTTCGCGGCCTCCTTCTCCGCCTTCCTCGTCGCGGCCGCCTCCTGCGTGCCCGACAGCGGATCGCCGGCGACGCCCTCGTCCGAGGCCCCGCCCGCGAGGTCCTTGGCGAAGCGGGCCGCCGCCTCGCGGTACACCTCGTCCGGGTCGAGCCGCCGCAGCTCCTCGGCCAGCAGCTCCGACATGGGGCGGCGCATCAGCGCCACCTGCCGGTCCGGCTGGCCGGGCCGGCACAGCGTCGCGACCCGCCCGTCCGGCCGGTCGATCACGATGTCGCCGCCGGTCGTCGTCAGCCGGACCCCGGTGATCCCCGGGCCCTCCGACACCGTCCGCCCCACCGCGACGCCGAGCCGGATCGACAGCCACGCCGCCAGCAGCTCCGCGCTCGGGCTGTCCGGCTCGGCCATCACCTCGCCGGAGACGATCTCGTCGTGCTCCTGGTCGAGCGAGGCGGCCAGCAGCGACCGCCACGACGTCAGCCGGGTCCAGGTGAAGTCGGTGTCGCCCGGGCTGTAGTTCCCGGCCAGCTGCGCGAGCGTGCCGAGCCGGTCGCGGGCCGCGTAGGCGTCGGTGATCCGCCGCGTCGCGAGCTTGCCCAGCGCGCTCTTGGACGGCGACTTCGGCACCTTGCCGCCCGGCCACCAGATCACCACCGGCGTGTCCGGCATCAGCAGCGGCACCACCACCGAGTCGGCGTGCTCGGCCAGCGGCCCGTACATGCGCAGCAGCACCGTCTCGCCCGGGCCGGTCTCGCCCATCCGGATCTCGGCGTCCAGCCGCGAGGAGTTGCCGCGCGGGTCGCGGGAGATCACCGTCAGCACCCGGCACGGGTGCTCGCGGGCCGCCTCCGTCGCCGCGCGGACCGCGTCGTACTGCGCCGACTCGTCCGTCACGATGATCAGCGTCAGCACCATGCCGACCGCCGGGCCGCCCATCAGGTGCCGCGACTGGGTCAGCGCGTCCTGGATCTTGCGCGTCGTGGTGCCGGTGAGGTCGATGTTCATCAGAGCCTCCTCCAGGAGCGGCCGTCGCGCGCCATCAGCTCGTCGGCGCTGTCGGGCCCGTAGCCGCCGGACGTGTACTGGTCGACGCCGCCGCGGCTCGCCCAGTACTCCTCGATCGGGTCGAGGATCCGCCAGGACAGCTCGACCTCCTCCTGCCGCGGGAACAGCGGCGGGTCGCCGATCAGCACGTCCAGCAGCAGCCGCTCGTAGGCCTCCGGGGACGCCTCGGTGAACGACTCGCCGTAGGCGAAGTCCATGTTCACGTCGCGGATCTCCATCGAGGTGCCGGGCACCTTCGAGCCGAACCGCACCGTGATGCCCTCGTCCGGCTGCACCCGCATCACCAGCGCGTTCTGCCCGAGCTCCTCGGTGTCGGTGTGCGAGAACGGCAGGTGCGGCGCCTGCTGGAACACCATCGCCACCTCCGTCACCCGGCGGCTGAGCCGCTTGCCGGTGCGCAGGTAGAACGGCACGCCCGCCCACCGGCGGTTGTCGATCTCCAGCTTGACCGCCGCGTAGGTCTCCGTGCGGGAGTCGGCCGGGATGCCGTCCTCCTCCAGGTACCCCTTGACGCTCACGCCGCCCTGCCAGCCCGCCGCGTACTGCCCGCGCGCGGTGGAGGTGGTCAGGTCGCCCGGCACCCGCACCGACGACAGGATCTTCGCCTTCTCGAGCCGGACGGCCTGGGCGCTGAACGACGTCGGCTCCTCCATCGCCGTCAGCGCCAGCAGCTGCAGCAGGTGGTTCTGGATGACGTCGCGGGCCGCGCCGATCCCGTCGTAGTAGCCCGCCCGGCCGCCGATGCCGATGTCCTCGGCCATCGTGATCTGCACGTGGTCGATGTAGGAGCGGTTCCAGATCGGCTCGAACATCGCGTTGGCGAACCGCAGCGCCAGGATGTTCTGCACCGTCTCCTTGCCGAGGTAGTGGTCGATCCGGAAGATCGACTCCTCGGGGAACACGCGGTGCACCGTGTCGTTCAGCTCCAGCGCCGTCTTCAGGTCCCGGCCGAACGGCTTCTCGATCACCACCCGCCGCCAGGCGCCGTCCGCGCGGTCGGCCAGCCCGCTGCGCTGCAGCTGCTCGACCACCTGCGGGAAGAACTTCGGCGGGATCGACAGGTAGAACGCGTAGTTGCCGCCGGTCCCGCGGCTCTCGTCCAGCTCCTTCACCGCCATCGACAGCGCGTCGAAGGCGCCCGGGTCGCCGAACTCGCCGGGCACGAAGTGCATGCCCTCCGACAGGTGCGTCCACACGTCCTCGCGGAACGGGGTCCGCGCGTGCGCCTTCACCGACTCGTAGGCGATCTGCCGGAAGTCCTCGTTCTCCCAGTCGCGGCGCGCGAAACCGACCAGCGAGAAGCCCGGCGGCAGCAGCCCCCGGTTCGCCAGGTCGTAGATCGCCGGGAGCAGCTTCTTGCGCGACAGGTCCCCAGTGACGCCGAACAGCACGAGCACGCACGGCCCGGCCACCCGCGGCAGGCGCTTGTCGCGCGGGTCCCGGAGCGGATTGGCTGCGTCGGTCACGTTGCGGCCCCCTCTTCTCGCACGATGCCTACCCTCACTTCTACTCGCATCCGATCAGACCACGCATCCTGTGTGTCGACCCCGTGTACTGACAGTCTCGCCCCTCCCGGACGCGCTGGCGCTCTCCGGGCCGCCGGAGCGCCGCGGCGGCGCCGGCGTCCTAGCCGCCCCGGGCGGAGTCGAGCCCCCGGGCGAGGCCCGCCCAGCGGCTCCGCAGGTGCGGCCGGACGACCGGGCGGCCGTCCGAGCGCGCGGCGCGCGCGTCACCGAGCGCCCGCGCGAGCCGGCGCACGCCGAGCCGGTGGTGCCGGCCGGGGACGGCGACGTCGCGGTCGGCGTTCCCCGTCACTTGCTGGTATACGCCCGCATCCGGCCGATCATTCCCGCCCGCCGGGCGCCCCGGCAGCCGCTCGGCGGCCGCCCTGACCGGCCCCCGGGCGGTGATGGCCGTCTCCCCGGAGACGACCGCGGTGAAGCTCACGGCCGCGGACCCGCCCCCGCAACCGCCCGGACGGCCTCGATCAGCCGGCCCGCGCCCTCGACCGGGTTGCGCAGGTGCAGCCGCACCACCGGCAGCCGCCGCTGCCGCAGCGCCCGGACCTCGCCGAGCGCCCGCGCCAGCTGCAGCTTCGCCAGCCCGTACGGCCGCCCGGGCACCGGATGCGCCGCCAGCACGTCGCCCGGCGCCGGATCGCCCGTGATCACCAGGAACGCGCCGTTGCCGGGCCCGTCCTTGTGGATCGGGCCGGTGGCGTGCGGGTACGCCGGGCCCGGCCCGTACACGACCGGCCGCCCGGCCGCGCGCGACAGCGACGGCGCCAGGTAGCGGCCCGAGAAGTCGCCCGACAGGTACGTCAGCACCGACAGGTAGCCGTCGGCGGGCACCGAGGCGATCAGCCCGCCCAGCACCGTCCCGAGGTCGGCGCCCGGCGGCCACGCGAAGTCGGCGTGCACCTCGATGTCGTCCTCGACGTACACCGGACGCCCGGCGGGCAGCGGCCCGCCGCCCGCCGAGCGCAGCAGCGTCGCCGCGTCGTCCTCCGCCTCCTGGACGGCCGCGCTTCCCGCCTCGAACGGGTTCACGCCGAGCAGCCACCCGGCGACGGCCGTCGCGTACTCCCACAGCACGAACTGCGCGCCGAGCGGCGCCCACACCGAGGTGTCGGCCTCCTCCTGCGCCGCCGACCGCGGGTTGATCGAGATCCCGTGCAGGTCGGGGAAGCCGCCCCTGCCGCCGGGCGGCTCCAGCGCGAGCACGCCGCGGCCCCGCTTGCCGGTGCCGACCGCGAGCAGCTGCGCGATCCAGGAGCTGAGCGCGCCGGACCCGCCGGGCTCGCGCAGCACCACCTTGTCGCGGATGACCCCGGCCGGCCCCTGCTGGGCGCAGCCGCCGAGGACGGCGCCGAGCAGCAGCCCCGGGTTGTCCTCGTCCTTGGCCAGCGACGGCATCAGCGACGCCGCCTCCTCCAGCAGCCGCTCCGCGTCGGCGCCCGCCAGCACCGCCGGGACCAGCCCGTACGCCGACAGCGCGCCGAAGTGCCCCGGCAGGTACGGGTCGGTGAGCCCGATCCGGTAGCCGCACTGGCGGGCGAAGTCGTGCAGCGGGCTGCCGTGGTCGGTGATCACCAGGAAGCGGCCCGCGATCTCGCGCTCCGACAGCCCCCGCTCGCGGAACGCGCCCGCGAAGATCCGCCGGTAGGCGTCGCCCTCCAGCGACACGCCCGCCTTGCTGGCCAGCACGACCAGCGTCCGGTCCAGCCGCTCGAGCGCGAACGCCAGCGCGGCGGTGTCGCTGCCGTCCAGCACCGTCAGCCCGCCGCCGGGGCCGGCCGGGGCGCCGCCCCCGCCGGCGAGGGCGGGCGCGTGCGCCTCGACGATCGCCTGGGCGGCGAGGCTCTCCGCGCCCACCCCGATCAGCACGATGTGGTCCAGGCCGGAGTAGCGCGCCTCGGCGACGAGCCCGTCCACCTGCTTCAGCAGCCCGCGCGAGGCGAACGGCAGGTCCAGCCAGCCGAGCCTGCTGTGGTCGACCGCGCGCCGCCCCCACAGCCGCGGGTCCTTCGCGGCCAGCGCGCCCGGCACGCCGCAGCCGACGAGGTAGTCCCTCGCCTGCAGCGCCGAGTCGAGCACGTCGCCGCGCGTCAGTACGTCGAATCCGGACACGCTTCCCTCCTGCCCCCTATCGTTTCAGGAGAGAAAGGGCATCCGCGACCATCTCCCTCGATCTTCTGCCACCGGTTGCGAACCGGACGCGGAAGATCAGGTGAGCGCTCGGGTCAGCTGAGCGCCTCGGTCAGCTGCGCGAGTCCCTCGGCGCGGTCCCGCAGATGCAGCCGGACCACCGGGCGGCCGAGCGAGCGCAGCACCCGCTGGTCCCCGAACGCCTGCGCCAGCTGCAGCTCGCCGAGCGTGAAGGGCCGTCCGGGCACCGGCACATCGGCCGTAACCGAGCCCGTGACCTGCAGAAACGTTCCATTGGGCGGGCCGCCCTTGTGGTACTGGCCTGTCGCGTGCAGGTACCGCGGGCCCCACCCGAACGTGACCGGCACCGGATTCCTGCGCAGCCGCGCGCCGCGCGCCGCCAGCAGCGGCCGCAGCCCGGCCGCCGCCGCGTCCCCAGCGCGATCCAGGTAGGCCAGGACGGCGAGGTAGCCGCGGTCCGGGACGTCCTCAAGAACCGTCTCCAGCGCCTCACCCAGCGTCTTCGCGCCGCGCAGCGACTCCTCCGGCGCGTGCACCTCCACCGCGTCCGACACCAGCGCGGGCGGCCGGCGCACCACCGTCGGGGCCGCGCCCTCCTCCGAGCGCAGCAGCGCCGCGGTGCTGTCCCGCGACTCGCCGGTGTCCGGCTCCGCGAACGGATCGACGCCGATGACCCGCGCGGCCACCGCCACCGCGTACTCCCACAGCAGGAACTGCGCGCCGAGCGGGCCCGCCACGCTCACCCCCGCCTCGCGGCCCGGTCCTGGCTCGTCCGGGCGGCGGCCGAGGATCAGCCGGCGCAGGTCGCCGGTCAGCTCGAACCCGGGGGACTCCACGCCCTCCACCACGACCGGCAGCAGCCCCCGGCCGTCCTTGCCGAGCGCCCCCGCCACCAGCTGCTCCGCCCAGCCGGCGAAGCCGTGCAGGCCTGAGCCGTGGTCGGCGATCACCAGCTTGTCGCGGCCGCCGAGCGCCGACGAGCCGAGCGCGGCGCCGAGCGCCAGCGCCGGGTTGTCGTAGGGCTGGCGCAGCACGCCGGCGAGCCGGTCCGCCTCGTCCAGCAGCGCCAGGAGGTCGGTGCCCGCGAGCGCGGCGGGCGCCAGCGCCGCGACGCCGAGCGCGCCGAACCGGCCGTCGACGTCGGTCTCGGCCTGCACGACGTGGTGGCCGACCTCGCGGGCGGCGCGCTCCAGCTCCGACCCCGGCTCGGCCACGGCCACGAACCGGCGGGCCAGCTCGGCCCGGTCCAGCCCGGCCTCGGAGAACGCCCGGCCGAAGACGCGGCGCAGCGACCGCGTCCCGACGTCGTCGCCCGCGACGACCACCAGCGTCCTGCCGAGGTCGCCCGCGAGCACCGCCGACACCTCGTGCGGGTCGGTGGTGTCCAGCACGACCAGCTCGGCGTCCGGCCCGGTGCGGGCCGCGGTCCGGTGGATCGCCTCCGCGGCGATCGCGGCGCCGCCCGTCCCCGCGACCACGATCCGGTCCAGCCCCGCGTCGCGGAACTCCTCCGCCGGCCCGGCGATCCGGTCCGGCAGCGACCGCGACATCTCCGGCAGGCCGAGCCAGCCCAGCCGGCGGGCGGCCAGCGGGGCCGCGTCCGGGCCCCACAGCTTGGCGTTTCGGGACGAGAGCGAGCTCGGCACCCCGTCGGAGGCGAGACGGTCCAGGACCGTCTCGCTCTCGTCGACGACGGTGCCGCGGATGGTGACCGAGATCCCCCCGGCGGTCACCACCGACGTCACGCGCTCTTGTCCTTCAGCTCGCCCTCGATCGAGCCCAGCAGCTCCTTCCAGGACGCCTCGAACTTCTCGACGCCCTCCTCCTCCAGGACCCGCACGACGTCGTCGTAGTCGACGCCCGCGTCCTTCAGCGCCGCCATGTGCGCCCGGGCGTCGTCATAGGCGCCCCGGACGGTGTCGCCGCGCAGCTGCCCGTGGTCGGCCTCCGCCACCAGCGTCGCCTCCGGCATCGTGTTGACCGTGCCCGGCGCCACCAGCTCGTCCACGTACAGGGTGTCGACGAGGTTCGGGTCCTTCACGCCGGTCGAGGCCCACAGCGGGCGCTGCGGGCGGGCGCCCGCGTCCTTCAGCGCCTTCCACCGGTCGGTGCCGAACTTCTCCTCGTACAGCGCGTACGCCAGCCGCGCGTTCGCCAGGCCCGCCTTGGACCGCAGGCCCTTCGCCGCGTCCGAGCCGATCTTGTCGAGCCGCTTGTCGATCTCGGTGTCGACCCGGCTGACGAAGAACGACGCCACCGACGCGATCGTCGACAGGTCGTGCCCGTTCGTCCGGGCCTGCTCGAGGCCCGCGAAGAACGCGTCGATGACCTTGCCGTAGCGCTCCAGCGAGAAGATCAGCGTCACGTTCACGCTGATGCCCTCCGCCAGCGCCGCGGTGATCGCGGGCAGGCCCTCCTCGGTCGCCGGGATCTTGATGAACAGGTTCGGCCGGTCCACCATCCACCACAGCGCCCGCGCCTCGGCCACCGTCTTCTCGGTGTCGCGGGCGAGCCGCGGGTCCACCTCGATCGACACCCGGCCGTCCAGGCCGTCGGTCCGGTCGTAGACCGGGCGCAGCACGTCGCAGCCCCAGCGGATGTCATAGGTGGTGATCGCGCGGGACGCCTCCTCGACGTCCACGCCCCGCACCGCCAGGTCGCGCACCTGGTCGTCGTAGGCGTCGCCCTTGCTCAGCGCCTTGGCGAAGATCGTCGGATTGGAGGTGACGCCGACGACGTTCCGCTCCTTGATCAGCTGCTCCAGGTTCCCGGTGCGCAGCCGCTCCCGGCTGATGTCGTCCAGCCAGATCGACACTCCCTCGTCCGAGAGCGCCTTCAGGATGTCACTCATCGCTTTCTCCTCGTCGTCGAGTTCCGCGGGGGCCGGCCGTGCCGGGCCCCCGGCCCGCCGGGGCGGCCGCCGGGGGCCCGCCGGCCCTAGTTCCCGGTGGTGCTGCCGCGGCCGGCGTGCTTGACACCGGCCTTGATCAGGCTCGCCTTCGCCGCCGCGACGACACGCTCGGCGGTGATGCCGAACTGCTCGAACAGCGTCTTGTAGTCGGCGGACGCGCCGAAGTGCTCCAGCGACACCGACGTGCCGGCGTCGCCGACGTAGGTCCGCCAGCCGAGCGCCACACCGGCCTCCACCGACACGCGCGCTCGCACCCCGGGGGGCAGGACCTGCTGCTTGTAGGCGTCGGGCTGCTCCTCGAACCACTCGACGCACGGCATCGACACCACGCGGGTCGGGGTGCCCTGGGACTGGAGCGTCTCGCGGGCCTCCAGCGCCAGCTGCACCTCGCTGCCCGTGGCGATCAGGATCAGCTCGGGCTGCCCGCCCGCGGCGTCGGCCAGCACGTAGCCGCCCTTGGCGGCGCCCTCGGCGGACGCGATCTCGCCGTCGCGCTCCAGCGTCGGCAGCTTCTGCCGGGTCAGCGCGAGGCCCGCCGGGCGGTCGGTGTGCTCCAGGACCGTCCGCCACGCGACCGCCGTCTCGTTGGCGTCCGCCGGGCGCACCACGTCCAGCCCGGGGATCGCCCGCAGCGCCCACAGGTGCTCCACCGGCTGGTGCGTCGGGCCGTCCTCGCCGAGGCCGATGGAGTCGTGCGTCCACACGTAGGTGACCGGCAGCTTCATCAGCGCCGCGAGCCGGACCGCCGGCCGCATGTAGTCGCTGAAGATCAGGAACGTGCCCGCGTAGGGCCGGGTGCCGCCGTGCAGCGCGATGCCGTTGGAGATCGCGCCCATCGCGTGCTCGCGGACGCCGAAGTGCAGCGTCCGGCCGTACCGGCCGCCGGGGAACTCCTTGGTCTGGAACTCCTCGGGGATGAAGGACGGCTCGCCCTTCATCGTCGTGTTGTTGCTCTCCGCCAGGTCGGCCGACCCGCCCCACAGCTCCGGCAGCACCGGCGCCAGCGCGCCCAGCACCTCGCCGGACGCGGCGCGCGTCGCGACGTCCTTGCCCGCCGGGAACTCCGGCAGCTTCGCCTCCCAGCCCGGGGGCAGGTGCCGGGCGCTGATCCGGTCGTACTCGGCGGCGCGCTCGGGGTTCGCCGACCGCCAGGCCTGGAACGCCTTCTCCCACTCGGCGTGCAGCGCGCGGCCCCGGTCCGAGACCTCGCGGGCGTGCGCCAGCACGTCGTCGGGGACGATGAACGACTCGGCCGGGTCCAGGCCGAGGATCCGCTTGGTCGCGGCGACCTCCTCGGCGCCCAGCGCCGAGCCGTGGGCCTTGCCGGTGTTCTTCTTGTTCGGCGCCGGCCAGCCGATGATGGTGCGCAGCGCGATGAACGACGGCCGGGCCGTCTCCGCCTTGGCCGCCTCGAACGCCGCCGCCAGCGCGGCCACGTTCTCCTCGTAGTCGCCGTTCACCGTCCAGTCGACGTGGTGGACGTCCCAGCCGTACGCCTCGTAGCGGGCCCGCACGTCCTCCGACAGCGCGATCGCGGTGTCGTCCTCGATCGAGATGTGGTTGTCGTCGTACAGCAGGACCAGGTTGCCGAGCCGCTGGTGCGCCGCGAGGGCGCTCGCCTCGTGGCTGATGCCCTCCTCGATGTCGCCGTCGGACGCGAACGCCCAGACGGTGTGGTCGAAGGGGGACTCGCCGGCCGGGGCGTCGGGGTCGAACAGGCCGCGCTCGCGGCGGGCCGCCATCGCCATCCCGACCGCGTTCGCGATGCCCTGCCCCAGCGGGCCCGTGGTGGTCTCGACGCCCGCGGTGTGCCCGTGCTCGGGGTGGCCGGGGGTGAGGCTGCCCCACTTGCGCAGCGCCTTCAGGTCGGCCAGCGTCAGCGGGTAGCCCGAAAGGTAGAGCTGGATGTAGAGGGTCAGGCTGGAGTGGCCGCAGGACAGGACGAACCTGTCCCGGCCGGCCCAGTCCGGGTCCGTCGGGTCGTGCCGAAGGAACCGCTGGAACAGAAGGTAGGCGGCGGGTGCGAGGCTCATGGCCGTACCGGGGTGGCCGGAGCCCGCCTCCTCGACCGCGTCCATGGCGAGGGCGCGGATGACGTCCACCGCCCGCCGGTCCAGGTCGGACCATTCAAACGTGCTGCTGTCCCTGCTCACGGAACGCCAGGCTCCTCTCGAACCGCTGTCGTACAGAGTTCATTAGCGATGTGCCGCCGCGCGGCATGACCGGCGCCCCTGCCGCGGCCCCCTGTTGCCGCAACGTCCGGCGGCGCCGTCCGTCTTCCCTCGGGCCCCCTTGCGGCCACCGGATCCGTGGCCCCGTGAAGATCATGCCGCGCCCCCGGCGAGCCTATCGCGCGGGCGGGCCGCCGCAGGCGAGAGCGAGAACACGCCGAAACGGCGCCGCCGCCCGCGCCAGGACCGCCGCCGCTTCCCTGCACCCTTGCCCGATCGGTCCCCGCGCTAACCCCCCGCACGGGTGATACCGAGGGGGGAACGGGTTTCCGCCCCCGCCCCCGGGGGACGGCCCGTGGAATGGGCTCCGCGGGGCGGGACCGGCGCGTCCGGTGCCCCGGTGCACGCCCCTGGCAGGGGTCGGACTACAGTGATGGCGCGGCCGACGACGGCGGCCGAGACAGCAGGATCACCAAGCCGAAGTTGCACTCGACCGAGGCCGGCCCGGATCGCGGGGGCGCCGCCGAGGTGGTACGCGATTTCTTCATGCCTAGTTGGACGTGGACCCGATTGTGACGGTGCTCAGTAACAAGCGCGGGGTCGAGCTCGACGAGCCGCTGCCGCTCGACGGGCAGCCGGGGGCGCCCGCCGTGCCCGAGCCGGCGGCCACGGCCCGCCGGTCGATCGGCGCCAGCGTGCGCGCCTACGTGGCGCTCACCAAACCGCGCGTGATCGAGCTGCTCTTGATCACCACGATCCCGGTGATGTTCCTCGCCCAGCGCGGCGTGCCGCCGCTGTCGACGGTGCTGCTGACCTTCTCCTTCGGAGCCATGTCGGCCGGCGCCGCGAACGCGGTCAACTGCTACATCGACCGCGACATCGACGCCAAGATGCGCCGCACCCGGCGCCGCCCGCTGGCCCGCGCGCAGGTCACCCCGGCCCGCGCCCTGGTGTTCGGGATCACCCTCGCGCTGGTGTCCACCGCCGGGTTCTTCCTCGCGGTCAACCCGCTGTCGGCCGCCGGGTCGCTGTTCGCGATCCTGTTCTACGTCTTGGTCTACTCGCTGCTGCTCAAGCGCCGGACGTCGCAGAACGTCGTGTGGGGCGGCATCGCCGGCTGCATGCCGGTCCTCATCGGCTGGACGGCCATCACCGGCGGCCTGGACTGGACGCCGTTCGTGCTGTTCGGCGTCGTGTTCCTGTGGACCCCGCCGCACACCTGGACGCTCGCCATGCGCTACCGCGAGGACTACGCGGTCGCCAAGGTGCCGATGCTGCCCGTCGTCGCGACCGAGCGCCGCGTCGTCACCGAGAGCCTCGTCTACAGCTACGCCACCGTCGCGTGCTCGCTCGCGCTGTGGCCCGTGGCCGGGATGGGCCCGGTGTACGGGGCCGTCGCGGTGGTCCTCGGGCTGGTCTTCCTCGGCGAGGGGCACCGGCTGCTCAAGGCCGTCCGCGCCGGTGTGACCGGCGTCCACCTGCGGCCGATGCGGTTCTTCCACCTGTCGAACGTGTACCTGGCGCTGCTGTTCACCGCCGTCGCCGTCGACCCGCTGCTGCACTGAGCCCCCGCGCGGTTCCCGCGCGGCGGCCTGGTGGCGGGCCTGACCCCCGCGAGGACCTGCACGGACCCGTTACGCTCACGTCATGGCGCGTGTGGACCCCAAGGCCGTGCTCGAAGGCCGGATCCCCGGCCGGCCCCCGGTCGGCCTGATCGTCGGGCTGACCGTCTCGTCGCTGTGCGTGGTGCTCGCGCTCGCCGCCGACGTGCTGTCCGGCGGCGCCGGCTTCTGGGTCGGCGTCGTCCTGGCGATCCTGCCGATCCCGGCGCTGGTGGCGCTCGCCCTCACCCTCGACCGGCTGGAGCCCGAGCCGCCGCGCGCCCTGGTCTTCGCGTTCATGTGGGGCGCGGGCGTCGCCGTCCTCGGTGCGCTGGTGCTCAACACCCTCGGCCTGCTGTACGTCACCGTCCCGATCTTCGGCGAGACCAAGGGGCACTTCGTCAGCGCCACCTTCGGCGCGCCCGTCATCGAGGAGTCGCTGAAGGGCGCCGTGCTGATCGGCATGCTGTGGTTCCGCCGCAACGAGATCGACGGGTTCGCCGACGGGATCATCTACGCCGCCATGGTCGGCCTCGGCTTCGCGATGATGGAGAACATCACCTACTACATGCGGGCCTTCGAGGACGGCGGCGCCCAGCAGCTGCAGACCGTGTTCATCCTGCGCGGCCTGATCGCGCCGCTCAGCCACCCGCTGTTCACCTCGATGACCGGGCTCGGCGTCGCCTACGCCGCCACCCACCGGCGCGGCCAGCTCGCCGCGCCCGCCCTGGGGCTGCTCGGCGCGATGATCCTGCACGGCCTGTGGAACGGCGCCACGGCCTTCGGGCTCGGCGGCCTCGGCATCGTGTACCTCCTCGACTTCGGCGTCCTGGTCACGCTGATCGTCATCGTCGCCGTCGAGCGGCGGCACACCGTCCGGCGCATCGAGGCGTACCTGCCGATCTACTCCGGCACCGGCCTGGTGACCCCGCAGGACGTGCGGATGCTGCGCGCCATCCCGACCCGGCGGGCCGCCCGCCGCTGGGCCAAGTCCGTCGGCGGCCCGCCCGCCGCCCGCGCCATGGTGGACTACCAGCTCGCCGCGACGGAGCTGGCGCTGCTGCACAAGCGCGCCGACCGCGGCAACGCCGAGCCGCACTGGTTCGCGGCCCGCCGCGACTCGCTCCTGGAGCTGATGTCGCTGGCCCGGCAGGCGTTCCTGCGCACGCCGCCGCGCCCCGGCGGGCCCGCGTCCGGCGCGCCGCCGTGGGCGCCGCAGGGGCCGTCCGGCTTCCTGCCGCCGGCCCCGCCCGGCCCGTACGCGCGGTAACCGGGGGGTGCGTCGGGGGCACGGGAGGGCGGCCATACGATTGACGCGTGGCTGAGCGAAAGTCGTCGACGAACCCGCTGATCCGTGCCCGGGACGCCGTCTGGCACCCCACCCCGGGATCGGTGCGGCTGCTCGCGCTGCTCGGCGTCATCGGCAACGTGGTGATCGTCGTCAGCGGCGGCCTCGTCCGGCTCACCGAGTCGGGGCTCGGCTGCCCGGAATGGCCGCGCTGCTCCGGCGACAGCCTCGTGCCCACCCACAACGCCGACCACCACGCGTTCAACATGGCGGTCGAGTTCTCCAACCGGCTGATCACGTTCGTGGTGCTGGGGATCGGCGTGCTGGTGTTCGTCGCCGCGCTGCGCCTCGTCCCGCGCCGCCGCGACCTCGTCTGGTGGTCGCTCGCCCAGCCGATGAGCGTCGTCGCGCAGGCCGTCATCGGCGGCATCGTGGTGCTCACCGACCTGAACCCGGCGGCGGTGTCGGCGCACTTCCTCGTCTCCCCGGCGCTGCTGGTGTTCTGCGTGGCGCTGTGGGTGCGCGCCGGCGAGGGCGACGCCCCCGCCCGGCCGCTCGCCGGCCCGTGGACGCGCCGCCTCGGCGCGCTGCTGCTGGTCGCCGCCGCGGCCGTGCTCGTCGCGGGCACCGTCGTCACCGGCACCGGCCCGCACGCCGGGGACGCCTCGTCGCGCCGCTACGGCTTCAACATCGAGGACGTGGCGCGCATCCACGGCGAGCTGGCCTGGGTCACCATCGCGTTCACGATCGCCGTCACCATCGCGCTGTACCGCACCGGCGGCCCCGCCGCCGCCAAGCGCCGCGCGCTGGAGCTGATCGCGCTGATCGTCGCGCAGGGCGCCGTCGGCTACGCGCAGTACTTCCTGGGCGTCCCGGCCGGGCTGGTGCTGCTGCACATGCTCGGCGCCGTGCTGATGTGGATCGCGGCGTTCCGGCTGTTCTTCGCGCTCCGCGACCGCGGCCCGATGCCGGCCGCGGAGCCGCGCACGGTGGCCGCGCGTCCGGCCGAGGCCGCTCAGCCCGCCTGACCCGACTCGCCCGGCTCCGGCCCGCCGGTCACCGCGCGCCGTCCTTGCGAAGGAAGGCGCGCAGCCGCTCCAGCGGCCAGGTGTTGATCACGTCGTCGGGCGTGAGCCAGCCCCGCTGCGCGGTGCCGACCCCGTAGCGGATGTTGCGGTGGTGGCCGAGCGAGTGCGCGTCGGTGTCAACGGAGAACCGCACCCCGAACCGCTTGGCGCGGCGGATCAGGTCGGCGGGCAGGTCGAGCCGGTCGGGGAAGGAGTCGATCTCCATCGCCGTGCCGGTGCGGGCGGCGGCGCGGAACACCTCGTCCCAGTCGGCGTTCACCGGCGGGCGGCGGCCGATGCTGCGCGCCGTCGGATGCCCGATCACGTGGACGTGCGGGTTCTCGCAGGCGCGGACGAGGCGCCGCGTCACGGCCGCCTCGTCCTGGGTGAAGTGCGAGTGGATCGACGCCACGCAGACGTCGAACCCCTCGAGGAAGCCGGCGTCCCAGTCGACCCCGCCGTCCGGGTCGATGTTCAGCTCGGTGCCGTGCAGCAGGACCAGCCCGGGGTACTTCTTCTGCAGCTTCCGGACCCGCTCGCGCTGGGCGAGCATCTTCTCGTCGGTCATCCGCTGCATGAACAGGTTCGGCGCGTGGTCGGTGATCGCGTAGTACTCCAGGCCGCGGTCCGCGGCGGCGGCGACCATGTCCTCCAGGGAGGCGATGCCGTCGGTCAGGTCGGTGTGGCTGTGCAGGTCGCCGCGCAGGTCCTCAACGGTGACCAGGCGGGGCAGCTCGTCCTTCAGCGCCGCCTCGATCTCCCCGGTGTCCTCGCGAAGGGCGGGATGGATCCACGGCAGGCCGAGCCGCTCGTAGACCTCCTCCTCGGTGCTGGACACGATCAGGTCGCCGGAGTCCGCGTCGAACAGCCCGTACTCCGACAGCTTCAGCCCCGCCTTCACCGCGATCTCGCGGGTGCGGATGTTGTGCGCCTGCGAGCCGGTGAAGTACTGCAGCGCCGCGCCCCACGACTCCGGCGGGACGACCCGCAGGTCGACCTGCAGGCCCCGGTCGGTGCGGATCGAGGTCTTCTTGTCGCCGCCGACGACCACCTCGGCGACGAGCGGCAGCGCGGTGAACGCCGCCATGATCGGGTGCGGGTCGGCGGACGCGGCGAGCACGTCGACGTCGCCGATCGTCTCGCGCATCCGGCGCAGCGAGCCCGCGTGCATGCACCGCTCCACCTGCGGGAGCGCCGACAGCGCCGCGACGACCTCGTCGGCGACGCCCGCCGCCGCGTCGAGCAGGACGCGCTCGCCGGAGCTGCGCATCAGCTCGATGCCGCGCAGGATGTTGTCCTCGGTCCTGGTCCCGAAGCCCTTCAGCCCGCGCAGCCGGCCCTCCTTGATCGCGTCGGCCAGCTCGTCGACCGAGGAGATGCCGAGCTCCTCGTAGACGGCCAGGGCCTTCTTCGGGCCGAGCGTCGGGATCGCGGTGAGCGCGCGGACGCCCGCGGGGATCTGCGCGCGCAGCTCCTCGACCTGCCGGATCGTCCCGGTGGCGGTGTAGTCGAGGACCTTCTTCGCGATCGCCTCGCCGACCGTCGGGATCTTGCGCAGCCCGGCCAGGTCGAGGTCGGAGATGTCGTCGGGATGGCCCGCGATCGCGCGCGCGGCCTTCTCGTACGCCCGGATCTTGAAGGCGTCGCCGCCGGTGATGGAGAGCAGGTCGGCCAGCTCCTGGATGAGGGCGGCGGCCTCGTCGTTCGCGCGTGCCATACGCCGAGTCTATGAGCCGGGTACGACGTTCCCGGAGGCGGCGGGGTCGCGGAGCGCAAGGCATCCGTGACCCTGTGCGACCTCCTGTATCGCCCGCCGTCGCCGGCGGCGGGTCAGCGCAGCGGCGCGACCGGGCCGTTCGGCTCGCGCATCCGGCCCTCCAGCACCTCCGCGGCGATCGCGGAGATCTGCTCCTCGGGCAGCCGCCGGTAGCCGTCCGCGGCGACGGCCGCGATCGTCGGGTAGATGCGCCGCGACAGGTCGGGCCCGCCGGTGGCCGTGTCGTCGTCGGCCGCGTCGTACAGCGCCTGGACGCACACCCTCGCGGCGTCCTCCACCGGCAGCTCGGGCCGGTACAGCTTCTTCAGCGCGCCCAGCGCGTAGGGGGAGCCGGAGCCGTCCGCGTGGAAGTCGCGGGCGAGCTGCGGGGCGCCGGTGATGTCGTAGGTGTAGATGCGGGCGTCGCCCGAGTCGGGGTCGTACCCGGCGAACAGCGGGACGACCGCGAGCCCCTGCATGGCCTGCGCGAGGTTGGCCTGGATGACGGCGCCGAGCCGGCGGGCCTTGCCCGGCAGCGACAGCGGGACCGTCTCCATCTTCTCGTAGTGCTCCAGCTCCACCTGGAACAGCCGGACCATCTCCAGCGCGAGCCCGACGGTGCCGGCGAACGCCACGGCGGAGTACTCGTCGGCCCGCTGGACCTTGTCCAGCTCCCGGTAGGCGATCCGGTTGCCCTGGGTGGCGCGGCGGTCCCCGGCCATCATGACGCCGCCCTCGATCGTCAGCGCGAGCACGGTGGTGCCGTGCGGCAGCTCCGGGACCGTCCCGGCGTCCGGCACCCGGTTGACGGGCAGCAGGTCGGGGGAGTGCAGGCGCAGGAAGTCGACGAACGACGCCGGTCCCGCCTCGAAGAACTCCGGCGGCAGTCCCTGGTCATCGGTCCGGCCGGTCACGGCGGCTCCTCTCTGCTGGGTGGTGCTCCTGCGGTGATCCTTCCACCGATCCTGCCACGCTCGCCCCGTTCCATGCTCCCGTCAGGCCTCGGGGACCTCCCGCGGCTCCTTCCGGCTCCGCGTGGCGCCCGCGCACGCGACGATGACGCAGCCGATCGCGACCCACTGCCGCCCGCTGAGGATCTCGCCGAGGACGACCACCCCGACCAGCGCGGCGACGGCGGGCTCCAGGCTCATCAGGATGCCGAACACCCGGGCGGGCACCCGCCGGAGCGCCTCCAGCTCCAGCGAGTAGGGGATCACCGACGACAGCAGCCCGACCCCGAGCCCGATCGGCAGCAGCGCGGGGTCGAACACGGCGCCGCCGCCGGCCGCGAGGCCGCCCGGCAGCACGACGAGCGTGCCGATGATGCTGGCGAGGGCGAGGCCGGTGCTGCCCGGGATCCGCCGCCCGGTGGCGGCGGTCAGCAGGATGTAGCAGGCCCAGCCGACCGCGGCGACCAGCGCGAACGCGATCCCCGCGAGGCTCACGTCGCCGCCGCCGCGGGCGAGCATCACCACGCCGGCGCCCGCCAGCGCGGCCCACAGCAGGTCCCGCGGGCGGCGCGAGCCGGCGATGGCGACCGACAGCGGCCCGAGGAACTCGATGGTCACCGCCACGCCGAGCGGGATCCGCGACAGCGCCTGGTAGAACGCGAAGTTCATGCCGGCGAGCGCGACGCCGTAGCCGGCGACGACGGCCAGGCTCGTCCAGGAGTGGTCGCGCAGGATCGTCCGCAGCCCCCTGCGGGCGAGGAAGCCCAGCACGAGCGCCGAGGCCAGCAGCCGGATCGACACCACCGACGTCGGCGGCAGCCGCTCGAACAGGTGCTTGGCCAGGCCCGCGCCGACCTGCACGGACACGATGCCGAGCAGGATCATGGCGGGCGGCGGCACCGAGCCGAGCGACAGCGTGCGGGCGCGGCGGGCCGCCCGGCCCGCCGCACCGTAGGACCCGGGGGCCTCGGCGAGTGCCAACGATCACTCCCAGCGGAAGAAGCGGGCGGCGAGGGCGAGGCCGGCGGCCGCCCACACCGCGAGGACCAGCAGCGGCTCGCCCGGGAACGCCGCGCCGTGCTGCAGCACCTGGCGCAGCCCGTCGGCGAGCGCCGAGATCGGCAGCAGCTCCAGCACGTCCCGGACGGCGCCGGGGAACTTGTCGAGGGGGAACACCACGCCGCCGACGGCCAGCAGCAGGATGTAGACCAGGTTCGCGGCGGCGAGGGTCGCCTCGGCGCGCAGCGTCCCGGCCATCAGCAGCCCGAACCCGCTGAACGCGGCCGTCCCGAGCAGCAGCAGGACGATCACCGAGGCGGGGTCGCCGTGCGGGTGCCAGCCGAGCGCCAGCGCGACCGCGCACACCACGACCGCCTGCAAAATCTCGACGGCGACCACCGACAGGGTCTTGGCGGCGATCAGCCCGCCGCGCGGCAGCGGGGTGGCGCCGAGCCGCTTGAGCACGCCGTAGCGGCGCTCGAACCCGGTGCCGATCGCCTGGCCGGTGAACGCGGTGGACATCACCGCGAGCGCGAGGACGCCCGGCGCGAGGAAGTCGACGCGGCGGCCGGCGCCGAGGTCCAGCAGGGAGGTGGCGCTGAACAGGGTCAGCAGCACCACCGGGATGATCAGGGTGAGCAGCAGCTGCTCGCCGTTGCGCACCACGGCCCGGAACTCGTAGCCGGCCTGGGAGAGGATCATCCGCGGCAGCGGGACGGCCCCCGGCGCCGGCGACAGGTCCAGCGCCGCGGGCGTCGCCGCCGGTGTCGTGGTCATGAGCGCAGCTCCCGTCCGGTCAGTTCCAGGAAGACGTCCTCCAGCGTGCGCCGCTCGATCCGCAGGTCCTCGGTCATCACGCCGTGCGAGGCGCACCAGGTGGTGACGGTGGCGAGCAGCTCCGGGCTGACGTCGGCCTCGATCAGGTAGTGCCCGGCGGGCGACTCCTTGGCGGCGCTGCCGGCGGGCAGCGCCGACAGCAGCTCCTCCAGGCCGAGGCCGGGCCGGGCGCGGAAGCGCAGCTGCCGCTCGGCGCCGGTCAGCTCCTGCGGGCTGCCCTCGGCCACGACCTTGCCGTGGTCGACGATCACGACCTTGTCGGAGAGCCGCTCGGCCTCGTCCATGTTGTGCGTGGTGAGGACCACCGACACGCCGGCCGCGCGCAGCTCCTCGATCAGCTCCCAGGTGGCGTGCCGCGCCTGCGGGTCGAGGCCGGTGGACGGCTCGTCCAGGAACACCAGCTCGGGACGTCCGACCACGGCGACCGCGAGCGACAGCCGCTGCTGCTGGCCGCCCGACATCCGGCGGAAGGCGGTGCGGGCGTGCTCGGTGAGGCCGAGCCGCGCCAGCAGCGCCGCCGGGTCGAGGGGCGTGGCGTGGAACGAGGCGACGAGCCGCAGGAACTCGGCGGCCTTCGCGGTGCCGGGCACGCCGCCCGACTGCGGCATCACCCCGACGCGGGGCTTGAGCGCCCGCGCGTCGGCGACCGGGTCCAGTCCGAGGACCCGGACGGTGCCCGCGTCGGCGCGCCGGAAGCCCTCGCAGATCTCGATCGTGGTGGTCTTGCCCGCGCCGTTCGGGCCGAGCAGCGCGGTGACGGCGCCCCGGGCGGCGCTGAACGACAGGCCGTCCACGGCCGTCGCCGTGCCATAGCGCTTGACGAGCGTGTCCAGCTCGACGGCGCCGTCTCCGGGGGTCGTCATGGCAATGAGTTTAGGTCCGCCGCCCGGGCGCTCCGCGCGGGGTGCCGCCGCTGTACCGGGTGAAAGCCGGGTAAAGGGGCGGAGCCAGGACGGCTCGGCGTGTGACGGGGCTGGTTTCGCCCGCGGGGCGGCGGGAAGCTCTCGGCCTGTCGCCGGGGGCGGACCGGTGCCGGGGCCGCGGGGAGGGGGGCCATGCGGGTCGTCGTGCTCGGCGGGACCGTGCTGGTCAAGCGCGGTGAGACGGCGGACGCCGGGCCCCAGCGCGGATGCGGCACCACGACACGGACCGGCAGGAGGCGAAAGGCGGGCACGATCGTGACCCCGCACGACCTGGCCGCCGGCGAGCACGCCGTGACCCGGGCGGGCGCGCTGTGACCCGGACGGGCGCGGGGGCGGGCCGGGGGTCGTTCGCACGCTCGCTGGTGCGGACCAAGCCGGTCGACCGGATCGTCGCCGAGGGCGGGCACGGCGAGGGCGGCGAGCTGCGGCGCTCGATGAGCCTGCTGCAGCTGACCCTGTTCAGCGTGGGCGCGACCCTCGGCACGGGAATCTTCGTCGTGCTCGGGGAGGCGGTGCCGAAGGCGGGCCCGGCGGTGGTGCTGGCGTTCGTGCTCGCCGCCGTGACGGCGCTGTTCTCCGCGCTGTCCTACGCCGAGCTGGCCGGGACGATCCCGGTGTCCGGCTCGTCCTACTCCTACGCCTACGCGACGCTCGGCGAGCTGGTGGCGTGGGTGTGCGGGTGGTGCCTGCTGCTGGAGTACGCGGTCTCGGTGTCGGCGGTCGCGGTCGGATGGGGCTCCTACCTCAATGAGTTCCTCGAAAAGGCGGGCGCCGGCACGATGCCCGCCGCGGTCAGCGGCCCGCCGGGGGACGGCGGGCTGCTCAACCTCCCGGCCGTGGTCGTGGTGGTGTTCGCGGCGCTGCTGCTGCTGCGCGGCACCTCCGAGAGCGCCCGCGCCAACACGATCATGGTGTTCCTGAAGATCGCCGTGCTGCTGTTCTTCTGCGCGGTCGCCTTCACCGCGTTCCGCTCGGGCAACCTGAGCCCGTTCGCGCCGATGGGCTGGGCGGGCATCAGCGCCGCGGGGTCCAAGGTGTTCTTCTCCTACATCGGGTTCGACGCCGCGTCCACCGCCGGTGAGGAGGCCCGCAACCCGCGCCGGGACCTGCCGCTCGCGATCGTCCTGTCGCTGGCGATCGTGACGGCGGTGTACGTGCTGGTCGGGCTCGCCGCGGTCGGCGCCATGCACTGGACCCGGTTCTCGCTCAGCGGCTCGGAAGCGTCGCTGGCCCTGGTGCTGGACCAGGCGACCGGCCGGGCCTGGCCGTCGATGATCCTGTCGCTCGGCGCGGTCGTCGCGATCGCCAGCGTCGTCCTCACCGTCATGTACGGGCAGACCCGCATCCTGTTCGCGATGTCGCGGGACGGCCTCGTCCCGCACGTGTTCCAGCGGGTCAGCCCGCGCCGGGCGGTGCCGGTGGCCAACACCGTGATCGTCGCGGCGTTCATCGCGGTCCTCGCCGCCGCGGTGCCGCTGGGCCGGCTCGTGGACGCCACCAGCATCGGCACGCTGTTCGCGTTCGCGCTGGTCAGCCTGGGCGTGATCGTGCTGCGCCGGACGAGGCCGGACCTGCCGCGCGGCTTCCGGACGCCGCTGTACCCGCTGACGCCGCTGATCGGCATCGCGCTCTGCGTGTACCTGATGGTAGGCCTCGGCAGCGTGACCTGGATCGTGTTCGCGCTGTGGACCCTGGCCGGGCTGGTCGCCTACTTTCTGTACGGGCGCCGCCACTCGCGGCTGGCGGCCGAGACGTCCGGCGTCCCCGGAAGGGGGCCGCGATGACCAGGGGCGGTCGCCGGAACGGGGGTCGCCGAAGCGCCGGCGGCCGTCGATATGCTTCCGGGTGAGCTGCCGGCCTGCTGCGCTTTCGCCTGGCGAGAAGGTCGAGGTTAGGTAAGGCTAACCTGCGTGAGCTAGGACATTCCCGTTCCGGTGTTTCGCGGGAAGCAATTACGGCACACTGATGTTGTGAAAAACGTGAGCGAGGATCAGGCGACCCCGGAAGGCGCACCCGTGCGCCCGTCCGGCGTGCCGTCGGCCGCCTCCCATACCGAGCGCGACACCCGCGCCCGGGTGGCGCGGCTGATCCTCGAGCACGGCCCGGTCACCGCGTCCACGCTCGGCGAGCGGATGGGTCTCACGCCCGCCGCGATCCGCCGGCACCTGGACGCGCTGCTGGCCGAGGGCATGATCGAGATCCGCAAGGCGCGGACGCCGCAGATCCGCCGCGGCCGCGGCCGTCCCGCCAAGTGGTTCGCGATCACCGACGCGGGGCGCAGCGCGTTCGTGCACGCCTACGACGACCTGGCGAGCAGCGCGCTGCGGTTCCTGGCCGAGACGGCCGGCGACCACGCGGTCGCCGAGTTCGCCCGCCGGCAGATCGCCGACCTCGAGCGGCGCTACCGGCCCGTCGTGCAGGACGCGCCGCCGCAGCAGCGGGTCCGCACGCTCGCCGAGGCGCTCTCCGGCGACGGCTACGCCGCCGCCGCCGGCAAGGCGCCCCAGCCGGGCGGCGGCGAGCAGCTGTGCCAGCACCACTGCCCGGTCGCGCACGTCGCGGCCGAGTTCCCGCAGCTGTGCGAGGCCGAGACCGAGGCGTTCAGCCGGCTTCTGGGAGCCCCCGTCCAGCGGCTGGCCACCATCGCCCACGGCGACGGGATCTGCACCACCCACGTCAGCCCCCGCTCCCTGTGCGGGACGGGGCGGACGGAGGATCCCGGAGCGAGCGTCACCCCTGGCGGGGACGCGGGGGAGCGGTCCCCCGAAAGAACACACACCAGTGACGAGGAGTCCGGGAGGACGTCCCTATGACTACAGCCCACCCCGAGCTGGAGGGGCTCGACAGGTACAAGTTCGGCTGGGCCGACTCCGACGAGGCCGGCGCCTCCGCGCGGCGCGGCCTGAACGAGGACGTCGTCCGCGACATCTCGGCCAAGAAGGGCGAGCCGGACTGGATGCTCGACCTGCGCCTCAAGGGACTCCGGCTCTTCGCCAAGAAGCCGATGCCCACCTGGGGCTCGGACCTGTCGGCGATCGAGTTCGACACCATCAAGTACTTCGTCCGCTCGACCGAGAAGCAGGCGGCGTCCTGGGAAGAGCTCCCCGAGGACATCAAGAACACCTACGACAAGCTCGGCATCCCCGAGGCGGAGAAGCAGCGCCTCATCGCCGGCGTCGCCGCCCAGTACGAGTCGGAGGTCGTCTACCACAAGATCCGCGAGGACCTTGAGGAGAAGGGCGTCATCTTCGTCGACACCGACACCGGCCTGCGCGAGCACCCGGAGATCTTCCAGGAGTACTTCGGCTCGGTGATCCCGGTCGGCGACAACAAGTTCGCCGCGCTCAACACCGCCGTGTGGTCGGGCGGCTCGTTCATCTACGTGCCGCCGGGCGTCCACGTCGAGATCCCGCTGCAGGCCTACTTCCGGATCAACACCGAGAACATGGGCCAGTTCGAGCGGACGCTGATCATCGCCGACGAGGGCTCCTACGTCCACTACGTCGAGGGCTGCACCGCGCCGATCTACAAGTCGGACTCGCTGCACTCCGCCGTCGTCGAGATCGTCGTGAAGAAGGACGCCCGCGTCCGCTACACGACCATCCAGAACTGGTCGAACAACGTCTACAACCTGGTGACCAAGCGCGCCGTCGCCTACGAGGGCGCCACCATGGAGTGGGTCGACGGCAACATCGGCTCCAAGGTCACCATGAAGTACCCGGCGGTCTACCTGCTCGGCGAGCACGCCAAGGGCGAGACCCTGTCGATCGCGTTCGCCGGCGAGGACCAGCACCAGGACGCCGGCGCCAAGATGGTGCACGCCGCGCCGAACACCTCCAGCAGCATCATCTCCAAGTCGGTGGCGCGCGGCGGCGGCCGCACCTCCTACCGCGGGCTGGTGCAGATCCAGGAGGGCGCCGAGCACAGCAAGTCCACCGTCAAGTGCGACGCGCTGCTGGTCGACCAGATCAGCCGGTCCGACACCTACCCCTACGTCGACGTCCGCGAGGACGACGTGGAGATGGGCCACGAGGCCACCGTCTCCAAGGTGTCGGAGGACCAGCTGTTCTACCTCATGAGCCGCGGCATGACCGAGGACGAGGCGATGGCGATGATCGTGCGCGGGTTCGTCGAGCCCATCGCGCGCGAGCTGCCGATGGAGTACGCGCTCGAGCTGAACCGGCTCATCGAGCTGCAGATGGAAGGGGCCGTCGGCTGATGGGGCTGGAGACCGGCAAGCCGCTCTCGACCCTGCACGAGAAGGCATCGTATGAGGTGGGCGATTTCGACGTGCCCACCGGCCGCGAGGAGGAGTGGCGGTTCACCCCGCTGCGCCGCCTGCGCGGCCTGCACAACGGCACGGCCGAGCCCAACGGCAAGGTCATCGCCGAGGTCGAGGCGGCGCCCGAGGTGACCGTCGAGACCGTCGGCCGCGACGACGCCCGGCTCGGCAAGGCCTACACGCCCGCCGACCGGGTCAGCGCGCAGGCGTGGACGTCGTTCACGCACGCCACCGTCGTCACCGTGCCGAAGGAGGCCGTCGCCTCGGCGCCGACCGTGATCCGGCTGCGCGGCGAGGACGCGTCGGCCGCCGCCTACGGGCACACCACCGTGATCCTCGAGCCGTTCGCCGAGGCGACCGTGGTGCTCGCGCACCGCGGCTCGGCGACCTACGCCGACAACGTCGAGTTCGTCGTCGGCGACGGCGCCCGCCTCTCGGTGATCAGCCTGCAGGACTGGGCCGACGACAGCGTGCACGTCTCGCACCAGCACGCCCGCCTCGGCCGCGACGCCCGGTTCGTCTCGCACAACGTCTCGCTCGGCGGCGACCTCGTGCGGATCTCCCCGTCCGTCGCCTACGACGGGCCCGGCGGCGACGCCGAGCTGTACGGGGTGTACTTCGTCGACGGCGGCCAGCACCTGGAGCACCGCCTCCTGGTCGACCACGCCGTGCCGAACTGCCGCAGCCGCGTCGACTACCGCGGCGCGCTGCAGGACCAGGACGCGCACGCCGTCTGGATCGGCGACGTGATCATCCGCGCGGAGGCGGAGGGCACCGACACCTACGAGCTGAACCGCAACCTCGTCCTGACCGACGGGACGCGGGTCGACTCGGTGCCGAACCTGGAGATCCTCACCGGCGAGGTCGCCGGCGCCGGGCACGCCTCGGCGTCCGGCCGGCTCGACGACGAGCACCTGTTCTACCTGCAGGCGCGCGGCATCACCTTCGACGAGGCGCGCCGCATGGTGGTGCGCGGGTTCCTCGGCCAGCTGGTCGAGCGGATCGAGGTCGCCGAGGTGCGCGAGAAGGTCGCCGAGGCGATCGAGGCCGAGCTGGACGTGCGGGCGGGTGACCGATGAGCTTCGTCAAGGTGTGCGCGCTGGAGGAGATCCCCGAGGACGGGGCCCTCGGCGTCGAGATCGGCGACACGCCGGTCGCGCTGGCCCGCACCGGCGGCGAGGTGTACGCCGTCAACGACATCTGCTCGCACGCCGAGGTGTCGTTGTCCGAGGGCGAGATCTACAACGGCACCATCGAGTGCTGGCTGCACGGGTCCTGCTTCGACCTGCGCACCGGCAAGCCCACCAACCCGCCGGCCACGCAGCCGGTCGCCACCTACAAGGTCAAGGTCGAGGACGGCGACGTCTACGTCTCGCTCGGCTCCGACGATTGAGGAACGACAACCACCATGGCCACGCTTGAGATCCGCGACCTCCACGTCTCCGTCGCCGACGGGTCCGACGGGACGAAGGAGATCCTGCGCGGGGTCGACCTGACCGTCAAGGCCGGCGAGACCCACGCGCTCATGGGGCCGAACGGCTCCGGCAAGTCCACCCTCGCCTACGCCGTCGCCGGCCACCCGAAGTACGAGGTGACCTCCGGCACGGTGACGCTGGACGGCGAGGACGTGCTCGGCATGTCCGTCGACGAGCGCGCCCGCGCCGGGCTGTTCCTGGCGATGCAGTACCCCGTCGAGGTGCCCGGGGTGTCGGTGTCGAACTTCCTGCGCTCGGCGGTCACCGCGGTGCGCGGCGAGGCGCCGAAGCTGCGCGAGTTCTCCAAGGAGATGAAGCGGGCGATGGACGAGCTGTCCATCGACCCGGCGTTCGCGCAGCGCAGCCTGAACGAGGGCTTCTCCGGCGGCGAGAAGAAGCGGCACGAGATCCTCCAGCTGGAGATGCTCAAGCCGAAGGTCGCCGTGCTGGACGAGACCGACTCCGGCCTGGACGTCGACGCGCTGAAGGTCGTGTCCGAGGGCGTCAACCGGTTCTCCGCGGGCGGCGAGACCGGCGTCCTGCTGATCACGCACTACACGCGCATCCTGCGGTACGTGAAGCCGGACTTCGTGCACGTGTTCGCCGCCGGCCGCGTCGTCGCCGAGGGCGGCCCGGAGCTGGCCGACCAGCTCGAGAACGAGGGCTACGAGAAGTACGTGAAGGCGGAGGCGACCCTATGACGCTTCTGTCCGAGGGGACGCTGCTCCCCGAGGAGCTCAAGAAGGACTTCCCGCTGCTGCAGCGCACCGTCCGCGGCGGGCGCCCGCTGGTGTACCTCGACTCGGGCGCGACGTCGCAGAAGCCGACGCGGGTGCTGGACGCCGAGCGCGAGTTCTACGAGCGGCACAACGCGGCGCCGCACCGCGGCGCGCACCTGCTCGCCGAGGAGGCCACCGAGGCGTACGAGAACGCCCGCGCGTCGATCGCCCGGTTCATCGGCGCGACGCCCGGCGAGATCGTGTTCACCAAGAACGCCACCGAGGGAATCAACCTCGTGGCGTACGCGATGAGCAACGCCGCCACGGCGGGCCCGGAGGCCGAGCGCTTCAAGGTCGGCCCCGGCGACGAGATCGTCGTCTCGGAGATGGAGCACCACGCCAACCTCGTCCCGTGGCAGCAGCTCTGCCGGCGCACGGGCGCGACGCTGCGCTGGTTCGGCATCACCGACGACGGCCGCCTCGACCTGGAGCACCTGGACGAGCTGGTCAACGAGCGCACGAAGCTCGTCGCGCTGACGCACCAGTCGAACGTCCTCGGAACGGTCCCACCGATCAGGCTGATCGCCGAGCGGGCGCACGCCGTCGGCGCGCTCGTCCTGCTGGACGGCGCGCAGTCGGTCCCGCACCAGCCGGTGGACGTCGCCGAGCTCGGCGCCGACTTCCTGGCGTTCTCCGGGCACAAGATGCTCGGCCCGACCGGCATCGGCGTGCTGTGGGGCCGCTCGGAGCTGCTGGAGGCGATGCCGCCGTTCATCACCGGCGGATCCATGATCGAGGTCGTGCGCATGGAGGCGACCACGTTCATGCCGCCGCCGCAGCGGTTCGAGGCCGGCGTCCCGATGACCGCGCAGGCGATCGGGCTCGGCGCGGCCTGCGAGTACCTCACCGGGATCGGCATGGACCGCGTCCACGCCCACGAGGAGGCGCTGATCACCTACTCGCTGGAGCGGCTCGGCGAGATCCCCGGCGTCCGGATCATCGGCCCGGGCAGCACCGAGGCGCGCGGCGGGGCCGTGTCGTTCACCGTCGGGGACATCCACCCGCACGACGTCGGCCAGGTGCTGGACGACCTGGGCGTCGAGGTGCGTGTCGGGCACCACTGCGCGTGGCCGATCTGCCGCCGCTTCGGCATCCCGGCCACCACCCGCGCGACGTTCTACCTCTACAACACCCTGTCGGACATCGACGCGCTCGCCGACGGGGTGCGGCAGGCGCAGAGGTTCTTCGGCACCGTCTCCTGACGGCCGCAGGAACAGCCCGCGCCGGAGCCCGGTTGTAGCGAGAAAGGCTTGGAAAGGACGCCATGCAGCTGGAGGCGATGTACCAGGAGGTCATCCTGGACCACTACCGCAACCCCCTGCACAAGGGGCTGCGGGAGCCGTACGAGGGCGAGGCGCACCACGTCAACCCGACCTGCGGGGACGAGGTGACGCTCCGCGTCCACCTGGACGGCGACGGCCAGGACGCCACGGTGGCGGACGTCTCCTACGACGCCATGGGCTGCTCGATCAGCCAGGCCAGCGCGTCGGTGATGTCCGATCTCATCATCGGCAGGTCCGTCAAGGAGGCGATGGCGGTCCAGGAGGAGTTCCTGGCGCTGATGCAGTCGCGCGGCCAGGACGTCGAGCCGGACGAGGACGTCCTCGAGGACGCCGTCGCCTTCGCCGGCGTGTCGAAGTACCCCGCCAGGATCAAATGCGCCCTGCTCGCCTGGATGGCGTGGAAGGACGCGACCGCCCGCGCACTCGGAGAGGCATCATGAGCGACACCGCACCGGAGGAGACCCCCGCGACCGCCGCGGCCGGCACCGTCCCGGACGAGGAGATCCTCGAGGCGCTGAAGGACGTCGTCGACCCCGAGCTCGGCATCAACGTGGTCGACCTCGGCCTGGTGTACGGGGTGGACCTCGCCGACGAGGTCGTCACGCTGGACATGACCCTCACCAGCGCCGCCTGCCCGCTCACCGACGTGATCGAGGACCAGGCGCACAGCGCGCTGGAGGGCCTGGTCAAGGACGTCAAGATCAACTGGGTCTGGCTGCCGCCGTGGGGCCCGGACAAGATCACCGACGAGGGCCGCGACCAGCTCCGCGCCCTCGGCTTCAACGTCTGACCGCGACGCCTCAGGAGGCCGCGCCCCCGCTTGGGCGCGGCCTCAGGTGTACCTGAGGAACTCGGACGTGTCCAGGTCGGCGCCGTCCATGCAGAGCACGCCCCTGATCGGCTCGCCGAAGTCCGTGCTCACGATCTCCTTGTAGGTGCCCTCGGACTTGATCGGCTCCGTGTAGAGCACGCACACCCCGTCCCGCGGATCCACGAGCAGGTACTGCGGGGCTCCCGACTGCGCGTACCGCCGTCGTTTGCCCTCATAATCCTCGCGGTAGTTGCGCTGGGAGACGACCTCCACGAGGAGCTCGGTCTCATGAGCCCAAGGCTTCTCTCCTTGGGCCAGCGGTTCCGGCAGGACGATGAGGTCGGGAATCGGCTCCCGTGGCTCGCTGGTGAGCTGGAGATCGACGTTAGTGATCTTGCAACGGCGGTGCCGGGGCACCTGTTCTCTGATCTGGGCGATGATGTCGTCGTGTTCCCATCGGGTGCCGGCGAGCATGACGATCTGGTCACCGATCGACTCGAACTTCGCGAAGGTGAAGCCCCTCGTCTCGGCGAATTCCGAGAGTTGTTCGAGTGCCTTGGCGATCGTGTCCGCGTCGAACAAATGCCCTTCCATACCACCCACCTTAGTCAGGGTACTTAGCAGGGCCCTCCTTCAAGAGCGTTTAGGGTGGGGCGGTGTGAAGGATGCCTTTCCTGACAGTGATCCCGGGTTGGTGGCGCGGCGGGCCTCGTCGTTCGGCGGGAGCGCGGAGGCGATCCCGCTGCCGGTTCCTGCGGGGGACGCCGGAGACCGCCGAGGGCGAGTTCGACCTGCCGATCGTCACCTTGGCCGCGCGCGCTCTGCGGGCGGCCGGCTAGCCGCGCCGACCTTCGGCTCGGACGGCCACAGCGTGTGGGTGATCGGCCACAGCGACCAGACCGCGAGGACGAGCCCGAGCCGGGCCGTCCAGCCGGTCAGGGCGGCGGTGCGGCCGGCGTCGCCGACCAGCGCGATCATCGCCAGGAGCAGCGCGCAGCCGATCGCCGTCGCGACGGCGGCCTTGCCGAACTCGACCCACTCGTAGCGGGCGCGCGCCCGGCCGTACCGCGGCTTGCGGCGCGGCGGCGGGCCTCCGGCGAAGCGGTGCGCGAACCGCTCGTCGGCCCAGCGGACCATGCTGTGCCCGAACGCGAGCGAGTAGCCGAGGTAGGCCGCCGCGAGGCCGTGGGCGAACCCGGCGGTCGCGCCCCCGCGCAGGTCGGCGACCGTGGCCACGAGCAGCACCACGTCGACCAGCGGGACGGCCAGCAGCAGCGCCGCGCCGGTCCGCCGCATCCGCAGCGGGTAGCGGGCGGCCAGGCCCGCCGCGAGCACGACCCAGAACCCGATCTCGCACGCGGCGATGACACCGACGAGCATGGCGTCACCGGTCCCGGGAAAGGGCCGCGCCGGCCGCGGTCAGGAGCAGCCCGGCGGCGCCGACGCCGAGCCCGGCGAGCGGCTGGTGCCCTTCCGACCACCTCATCAGCTCGATGTTCTCCCCGCCCGTGTAGTGGTACGCGGCCGAGATGAAGCCGACCGCGGCGACGATGACTCCGATGGTCCGCATGACTCTGGTCTCTCCCTCGATCGCCCTGCCCTTCGATGGTCGGGCGTCCGGAAGGGGCGGGGCGTCGTCGGCGATGAGGTTTTCGGGGTCCTCCGAAGGATGTACGGGCCGCCCTCAGCGAGGTGGACGCGGCGGTCGCGGCGGGATGCTGAGATGGTTGCGTGCTCTCCAGGGTCCGCCGCCTCACCACCCCGCAGGACGCGCTCATCGCCGCCGGGGCGATGGCGGCCGGGCTGGTGCTGCTGGCGGCGCACGGGTACAGCACCTGGACGGACCACTGGCCGCCCGGCGGGCTCCGGCTGCTGCCGCTCGCGGGCCTGTGCGGGGCGATGCTGCTGCGGCGCACGGCGCCGCTCACCGCGCTGGCGGTCTCCACCCCGTTCAACTTCCTCGACGTGGCGTTCGGCCCGTCCATCGCCACAGCGATGATCTACGGGGACGCCCTGTACGCGGCGAGCCTTTACGGGCGGCCGCGCCGGACGGCGGAGTGGCTGCTCGGCGCGACCCTCACCGGGACCGTCGCGGTCCTGGCCGCGGCGGGCGCGCTGGCCCGCGACCTCGCGCTGGGCGTGGTCGCGGGCGCGCTCGCGGCGGCGGTGTGGGTGACGCCGGTGCTGACCGCGATGCTCGTCCGGGAGCACCGGTCGCGGGCCGAGGCTGAGCGGCAGCGCGCCCGGCAGGTGGCGCGGCTCGCCGAGATGGACCGGCGCGCCGCCGTGGACGCCGAGCGGGCCCGGATGGCGCGCGAGCTGCACGACGTGATCGCCAACCATCTGAGCGCCGTCGCGCTGCACTCCTCGGCCGTGCTGAAGGTCCGCGACCTGGACCGGGAGGGCCTGGAGCGGGCGATGACGGTGATCCGGGAGAACAGCGTGCAGGGGCTGGCGGAGATGCGGCGCATGATCGGGCTGCTGCGCGAGGGCGGGGCGGGCGGCGCCGACCCGGCGGAGGCGCCGCGGCTGGCCGACCTCGGCCGGCTCGTCGGCCGCACCGGCCGCCCGGACCTGACGGCGCGCCTGCGGGCGGACGGCGAACTGCCGGAACTGCCGGCGCCGGTCGAGCTGGCCGCCTACCGGATCGTCCAGGAGTCGCTCACCAACGCGCTCAAGCACGCCGGGCCAGGGTGCGCCGAGGTGTCGGTCCGGTACGCGCGGGGACGGGTGGTGATCGACGTGCACAGCCCCCTCGGGGACGGCGCGGGGCTGCCGGGGTCGGGCAGCGGGCTGATCGGGATGCGGGAGCGCGCGGCGATCCTCGGCGGGGAGTTCTCCGCCGGGCCGGACGGCGGGCGCTGGCGGGTGCACGCCGAGCTGCCGCTGGACGGGGAGCCCGCGCGCGGCGAGGAGGGAGCGCGGTGATCGGGGTGCTGGTGGCCGACGACCAGGCGGCCGTGCGGGCCGGGCTGGTGCTGATCCTCGGCGCGGCGCCGGACGTGCGGGTGGTCGGCGAGGCCGGCGACGGGGAGCGGGCCGTCGAGCTGGCCCGCGAGCTGCGCCCCGACGTGGTCCTGATGGACGTGCGGATGCCGCGCCTGGACGGGATCAGCGCGACCCGGCAGATCGCCGGGTTCGCGGACGTGCTGGTGCTGACCACGTTCGACCTGGACGAGTACGTGTTCGGGGCGCTGCGGGCGGGTGCCGCGGGGTTCCTGCTGAAGGACGTGGACGCCGACCGGCTCGTGGAGGCGGTGCGGACGGTCGCGGCCGGGGACGGGATCATCGCGCCGCAGGTGACGCGGCGGCTGATCGGCGCGTTCGCGGCCCGGCCGGAGCCGCCGGCGCCGGGCCCGGCCGCGGTGGCGGAGCTGACGCCGCGGGAGCGGGAGGTGCTGGCGTGCCTCGGGGAGGGCCTGTCGAACGGGGAGATCGCCGGGCGCCTGTCCATGGCGGAGACGACCACGAAGACGCACGTCAGCCGCATCCTCGCCAAGCTCGGGCTGCGCAGCCGGGTGCAGGCCGCCATCCTCGCGCAGGAGCTGGCCGCCTCCGGCTTTTCCGCGCCGCCCGGGGACGGCAGGGGCCGGGACGCGCCCGGGACCGGCAGCGGCGATCTCAGCGCGGGCTGAGCCCGCTCGGGCCCGCCGGGTCGAGGAGGATCGTCCGGTTCCGCGCGGGCCGGGGGGATCGTCCCGGTTCCGCGCGGGGGCGATGGGGCGCGCCGGCCCGAGGCGGTGAGGGGTCAGGGCGACAGGCCGCGGATCAGGTCGGAGACCCGGACGATCCCCAGGCAGCGGCCCAGCTCGTCGACCACGACCAAGTCGTCGTAGACGCGCTCGTCCTCCTGGCCCGCCGCGCGCAGCGCCGCCACGGCGGGCACCGTGCGCGGGACCGGACGGGGCGGGTCGGCCAGCCGCGCGGCGGGCCGATGGGCGTGCAGCGCGTGGCCGTAGGCGCCCGACAGGCGCAGCAGGAAGCGGGTGCGGTCCACGGTGGCGCGCGGCCGCTGCCGCTCGTCGACGAGGACGATGCTGGTGATGCCCGTCTCGGCGTTCAGCGCGTCCAGCACCTCTTCGGCGGTCGCGGTGTGCGGCATCGTGACGCCGGGGAGGGTGAACTCCGAGACACGGGGGCCGAGGTCGGGGCGGTCGCGGGGATCCGGGGCGCCGCGCGCCGCGACGGGGACGGTGATGGCATCCCGGGCCGCCATTCCGGCGGCGCCAGCGCGGGCCCCTGCACCAGCCGCACCCCGAGTTCGCGCAGGTGCAGCACCTGCTCGCCGGTCTCCAGGCCGGGCGCCAGCACGTGCGTCTCCAGCCGGTGCGCCAGCTCCACCAGGCTCGCCACGAGCGCGGAGCGGCGCGGTTCGGACGGCGCCCGGCGGGCCAGCCCGGGATCCAGCTTCAGCAGGTAGGACGCGCCTTCGACGAGCAGGTCGAGCGGGGCGTGCGCGGCGCCGACGCCGCCGAGCCCGACCAGGTATCCGGCCCGGCGCAGCGCGGACAGCGCGGCGGCGACGGGGGCGCGCTGCGCCGGCGGGAAGCCCCCGGTGACGCAGATGATGATCTCCTGCGGGCGGCGCCCGGCCCCCGCGAAACCCTGGTGCAGCTCGGCCAGCACCGGGTCGCCGAAGGCGAGGGTCTCGGCGCGCAGGCCGATCTGCAGCGGCAGCGGCGTGCGCAGGTCCGCGGCGGCGCGGGCCGCCTCGGCGGCGCGCCGCAGGTCCTCGGACACGGGATCGACCCGCGGGGGCAGCCCCCCGGTCGCGGCGGGCGGCCCCGCGTGCGCCTCCACGGCGACGACGGTGCCGGTGCCGAGATCGACGACCGGATGGAACACCGCCCTCGCCGGGACCAGGACATCTACGGCTGACACAGCGGCATCATGCCGCTCCCATGGCGTCCGGAACCACCCTTGTCAGGAAGAGTTAACGCACAGTTCGCGCAGGTCATAGTATGATCTTGGTCCTTCGCGGCGCGGCTACAGGCCGCGCCCGCCGACCATCGCCGACAGCGCGTAGCTGACCCCGGCGACGGCGGCCAGCCACACGTAGGCGGTGATGTCGCCGCCGCGCAGCGCCTGCACGACGAGCCCGCCGATCACCGCGACCGTCAGCACGTCGCCGGTCATCGCGGCGGCGCGCAGGTGGGTGCGGGCGCGGTGGCCGGACCCGAAGCCCTCGCTGAGCGGCAGCGCGGGCTCGTTGCGGCGGTAGGCCAGGTAGCCGGCGTACCCGGCGAGGGCGGCGAGCGCGATGAGGGCGGTGCCGTCGCGTCCGTCGGCGGCGAGCACGGCACCGACCACCACCCCGGCGCCGAGGACGAGCCCGGGTACGGCCCACCGGCTGAGGCTGCGGCGTTCGGGAGCGATCCACATGAGCACATCCTCTCCGATCGGCGGACGCGCGGGACCGGCAACGCGCCGGTCCCGCCGCGATGAAGGCCGGACGCGGGCGTCCGCGCGCCGGCCGGGCGGGACCGCGCCGATGCCGGGACCGCGCGGGGTCCCGGCCGGTATCTTTTCGCATCGTGGCGCAATTTCGACTGAACGGCTCGAAGATGCTGGCCGTCGATCTCGCCGGGGAGACGATCAGGGCGCTGAACGGCGCCATGGTCGCCTACGAGGGGCGGATGGCGTTCAAACGGGAGGGGATGACCGGGGGAGAGGGCCTGCGCGGCGCGCTCAAGCGCAAGATCGCCGGCGAGGGCATGACGCTGATGGAGGTCACCGGCGAGGGCACGGTGTACCTCGCGAGCGAGGCGGCGGAGGTGACCCTCGTCCGGCTGACCGGCGACACCCTGTTCGTGGAGTCCGAGAGCCTCCTGGCGCTGGAGGGCGGGCTGCGCACCGGCGTGCAGTTCGTCGGGCTGCGCGGCATGGGCACCGGGCAGGGCCTCGCCACGACCAAGGTCGAAGGGCACGGCACGGTCGCGATCGTGTCCGACGGGCCGGCGATCGCCCTGGAGGTGACGCCCGAGACGCCGCTGTCGGTCGACCCGCACGCCTACGTCGGCCACCACGGGCAGCTGCGGCAGGACGTCGTCACCGACGTCAACTGGCGGACCGTCATCGGCCAGGGCTCGGGCGAGAGCGTCCAGTTCCGGTACCAGGGGCACGGCCTGGTGTACGTCCAGCCGGCCGAGCGCGGCGGGATTCTGGAGATCTGATGACGACGAAGTCGTGCGGGGGGCGTGGGGGGTCGTCCCCCCTCGGGAGGAACTGATGCCCGGCTACCAGAAGATCACCTCCAAGATGCTCCAGGTGCCCGTCGGGCCCGGGCGGGAGGTCTACAGCAAGCGCGGCGCGATGCTCGCCTACACCGGGTCGGTGGCGTTCGCGGCGTCCACCACGGCGGGGCAGAGCATCGGCGGCGCCATCGGACGCGCCGTCGCCGGCGAGCGCAGCGCGATGATGCACGTCACCGGGCAGGGCGAGGTCATGTTCGGGCACGCGGGGCTGCACGTGTCCGTCGTCGACCTGTCCGGCGCCGACACCCTGTTCGTGGAGGCCGACCGGCTGCTGGTGCACGACGCGTCGCTGCAGGTCGGGACCATGTTCATGGGCGAGCAGGGCGGCGTGCGCGGCATCGTGCGCGGCGCCGTCACCGGGCAGGGCCTGTTCACCACCACGCTGTCCGGGCAGGGCTCGTGCGCGCTGCTGTCGCACGGCGGCGTCATGGAGCTGCCGATCGGCCCGCAGCGCCCCGTCCACGTCGACCCGCAGGCCTATGTGGCCCACCGCGGCCAGGTGCAGAACAGGCTCACCACGGCGGTGGGCCTGCGCGACCTCATCGGGCGCGGCTCGGGCGAGGGCTTCCAGCTCGAGCTGAGCGGCTCCGGCGTCGTCTACGTCCAGGCCAGCGAGAGGAAGATCTGACCCGTGAGCAGCTTCGGCACGCAGACCTGGAACGCGGTCACCCTCCCGTCCAACGACAACGTCAACCCCTACGCCTTCAGCGTCGACCTCAACGGCGAGTGGTTCGCGCAGAAGGGCAAGATGATCGCCTACTACGGGCAGATCAGGTTCGAGGCGCTGTCGGCCGGGCCGCTGGACGCCCTGGTCGCGCACACCTTCAACTCGCCGCTGTACGCGCACGACTGGATCGTCGCGCAGGGGCGGGGCAAGCTCGTCCTCGCCGACCGCGGGTTCGACGTCAACTCCTTCGACCTCGACGACGGCAACCTCACCGTCCGCGCCGGGAACCTGCTGGCGTTCGAGCCCGGCCTGGAGCTCAAGCAGTCGATCATCCCGGGGTTCCTCACCCTGATCGGGACGGGCCGGTTCGTCGCGGCCTCCAACGGGCCGGTGCACTTCGTCGAGCCGCCGATCCGGGTCGACCCGCAGGCGCTGCTTGGCTGGGCGGACTGCCCGTCGCCCTGCCACCACTACGACCACTCCTACATGCGCGGCGCGTTCGGCGCGGCCCGGATGGTGTTCGGGATCGGCGGGTCGTCGGGCGAGGAGCACCAGTTCGACTTCACCGGCGCGGGCACCGTCCTGATGCAGTCCTCGGAGGTCGTGATGAACGAGGACGTCCTGCTGCGCGACCTCGAAGGCCAGATCGGGATGGTCGGCACGTCGGGGCTGCAGCGGCTCCAGCAGACGATCAGCCGGCGCCTGTCGGCGGAGCGGCAGGGCTGACGCGGGGGCCCGGGCGGACCCGGGCCCCCGCGGCCTCACCGCCCACGGAAGCCGTCCGGCGGACGGCCCGTGCCGCGCGGATCACCCCTGCTCGGGCGCCGGCTTCATCACGTGGAAGGGGACCCCGAACGGGTCCCGCACGGCCGCGGACCGGCCGTACGGGCTGTCGGCCGGCCCCGAGTCGACCGTGCCGCCGCCCGCGGTGACCTTCCGGACCGCCTCGTCGGCGTCCTCGACCGCGAAGTAGGTCGTCCACGTGGGGACGGCGGTCCGCCCGTTGCCGAGCACCAGCTCGGCCCCGCCGAGGATGCCGCCGATGTAGCGGCCGTCCGCGGCGCGCTTCAGCACGGTGTAGTCCATGTCGCCCGGCATCGGCTCCAGCTCGTAGCCGAACACCGCCTGGTAGAAGTCGCCCGCGGCCTTGGAGTCGGGGGTGACGAGCTCGTTCCAGACGAACGAGCCCGGCTCGTTCACGATCCCCGAGCCGTGGTGGTCCCGGCCCTGCCACAGGCCGAACTGCCCGCCCTGCGGGTCCCTGACGATCGCCATGCGGCCGATGCTCATCACGTCCATGGGCGGCACGACGATCTCGCCGCCGGCGTCGGCGGCGCGCTTGGCGATCCCGTCGCAGTCGTCTGCGGCGATGTAGACGGTCCACCAGTACTCGTCCGGCTGGTCCTCGGGGTTCTGCATCATCCCGGCCACCGGCACGTCGCGCAGCTTGCACTGGTTGTAGTGGCCCGCCTCCGCCCCGGCGTCCTCGAACCGCCAGCCGAAAAGGGTCCCGTAGAACGTCTTGGCCCGGTCCAGGTCCGGAAGGCCGATATCGAGCCAGTTCGGGGTGCCCTCCGGCACGTTGCTCGTGACCTGGGTCATCCGACTCACACTCCTTCGTGCAGGGGCCTCGCGGCCCCGGCGTCCTGCGCCGCCCGCCGTACTCCCATCCTGGCCCGAGGCGCGGCGTTCACACATCGGCCCGGACGGGATCGGCCCGGACGGGATCGGCATGGCCGGGAGCGGCCCCCGTTTCACGTACACTGGGCTGATGGTTTCGCTCCCGAGCTGACAGGCCGCCCAGCGCGCCCCCGGTCGGATGGACCGCGCGGCGCGCTGTTTCGTGCGCCTGTCCATCGAGCCGTCCGTCAGGGGAGCCCTGTCACTGTGATCATCGCGAAAGACATCGAGCTGCGCGCCGGGTCCCGGCTGCTGATCGAGTCCGCCTCGTTCCGGGTCAACCCCGGCGACCGGGTGGGCCTCGTCGGCCGCAACGGCGCCGGCAAGACCACCCTCACCAAGGTGCTGGCCGGGGAGTCGATCCCCGCGCAGGGCGGCGTCACGTCCTCGGGCACCATCGGCTACCTCCCGCAGGACCCGCGCGGCGTCGACCTCGACGAACTGGCCCGCGACCGCATCCTGTCGGCGCGGGGGCTGGACGAGGTCGTCCGCAAGCTGCGCGCCGCCGAGGAGGCGATGGCCACCGCGACCGGCGAGGAGCGCGACAAGGCCGTCCGCCGGTACGGGCGGCTCGAGGAGCGGCTGCACGTGCTCGGCGGCTACTCCGCCGAGGCCGAGGCCGCCTCGATCGCCTCCAGCCTCGGGCTCCCCGACCGGGTGATGGGGCAGCCGCTCGGCACCCTGTCGGGCGGGCAGCGGCGCCGCGTCGAGCTGGCCCGCATCCTGTTCTCCGGCGCCGACACGCTGCTGCTGGACGAGCCGACCAACCACCTGGACGCCGACTCGATCGTCTGGCTGCGCGACTTCCTGAAGTCGCACCAGGGCGGCCTGGTCGTGATCAGCCACGACGTCGGCCTGCTGGACGTGGTCGTCAACCGGGTCTTCCACCTGGACGCCAACCGCAGCGTCATCGACATCTACAACGTCGGCTGGAAGAAGTACCTCGACCAGCGCGAGACGGACGAGCGGCGGCGCAAGCGCGAGACGGCCAACGCGCAGCGGCAGGCGTCGGCGCTGCTGTCGCAGGCCGACAAGATGCGCGCGAAGGCGACCAAGGCCAAGGCGGCGCAGCAGATGGACCGGCGGGCCCGGCAGCTGCTCGCCGGGGTCGAGGGGGAGCGGCAGGCCGACAAGGTGGCCAAAATTCGCTTCCCGGACCCGGCACCTTGTGGCAAAACCCCCCTTACCGCCGAGGGTTTGTCGAAATCGTACGGATCTTTGGAGATTTTCACCGACGTGGACCTGGCCATCGACCGGGGCAGCCGGGTCGTCGTGCTGGGCCTGAACGGAGCGGGCAAGACCACCCTCCTGCGCATGCTGGCCGGGGTCGACAAGCCCGACACCGGCACCGTCGTGGCCGGTCACGGCCTGCGGATCGGCTACTACGCCCAGGAGCACGAGACGCTCGACGTCGAGCGCTCGGTGCTGGAGAACATGCAGGCGGCCGCACCCGGCCTCGCGCCCGTCGAGGTCCGCAAGATCCTGGGCTCCTTCCTGTTCTCCGGCGACGACGTCGACAAGCCCGCGGGCGTGCTGTCCGGCGGCGAGAAAACCCGGCTGGCACTGGCGATGCTGGTGGTGTCCAGCGCCAACGTGCTGCTGCTGGACGAGCCCACCAACAACCTCGATCCGGCGAGCCGCGAGGAGATCCTCGGGGCGCTGCGCACCTTCGCCGGCGCCATCGTCCTGGTGACCCACGATGAGGGTGCGGTGGACGCGCTGCGGCCGGAAAGAGTGATTTTGCTGCCCGATGGTGTCGAAGACATCTGGAGTGACGAGTTTGCCGATCTGGTGGCACTTGCGTGACCTGCAGGGTGCCTTCCGCAGATCTTTTCTGGCCGAGTGGGTAGCCGAACGCGCGGGAATGACTGATCATGGCGGGGGATAACGCAGCGGTCACCACATCACTACGGGAGGTACTCGTGGCCGAGACCCTCAAGAAGGGCACCCGCGTGACCGGTGCCGAGCGCGACAAGCTGGCGGCGGACCTCAAGAAGAGGTACGACTCCGGCGAGAGCATCCGCGCCCTGGCAGCCGCCACCGGCCGCTCGTACGGCTTCATCCACCGGATCCTCACCGAGTCCGGAGTCAACCTGCGCGGTCGCGGCGGCGCGACCCGGGGCAAGAAGTCCTGACGGACGAACGTCCGGAACGGGCGCGGGTTCCACCACGGTCCCGGGCCCGCGACGGGCGGCTTCCCCCGGATGAGCGCACCGCCTGATCCGCCGCCGCGACCCGCCGAGTAGGGTTCGGTCGCGGCGGCGGGCAGGTCGGGTCCCGCCCCGTGGACGGCGGGGCGGGCCCGCCGTGCTCATTCGGAAGGGGATGGCGGATGGCGGACGCGAACGCCGGAGCGGAGACGGCCGCGGCGGCCGGGCCGGCCGAGGAGGAGCTGGCTGCGGCCGGGCTGCTGCTGGAGGTCGACGGGGCGGTCGCGACCGTCACGCTGAACCGGCCGGAGCGGCGCAACGCCATGACGTTCGCCACCTGGCGCGGCCTGGCCGCGATCGGCCGGTCCCTGCCGGACGGCGTACGGGTGGTCGTGCTGCGCGGCGCCGGCCCCTCGTTCTCGGCGGGCATCGACCTGTCGATGTTCAGCGGCGGCGGGGAGGGCTTCGCCGACGGCTCCGACGCCGCGGCGACCGACCGCTTCATCGCCGAGCTGCAGGAGGGGTACACCTGGCTGCGGCGCCCCGAGATCGTCACCGTCGCGGCGGTGCACGGGCACGTCATCGGCGGCGGGTTCCAGCTCGCGCTGGCCTGCGACATCCGCGTCGCGGCCGACGACGTCAAGTTCTGCATGAAGGAGCCCGCGCTCGGGCTCGTCCCCGACCTCACCGGCACCAAGCCGCTGGTGGAGATCGTCGGCATCGGCCGCGCCCTCGAGCTGTGCCTCACGGCCCGGACCGTGCACGCCGAGGAGGCGGCCCGGCTCGGCCTCGCCGAGACCGTCGTGCCGCGCGACGGCCTGGACACCGCGGTCGCCGAGCTCGTCGCGTCCCTGCTCGCGGTGAACCCCGGCGCCGCGGTCGCGACCAAGCGGCTGCTGTGGGAGGCCGCGGAGAACACCCTCGAGCAGCAGTGCGCCGCCGAGCGCCGCGAGCAGATCGGCCGCCTCCGCGAGCTCTTCGGCACCTGACCCCGCGCCCATCGTCGACTTGCGGCGAGTCGTCGTCATGGCCGGTCGCATAACGACGACTCGCCGCAAGTGAACGTGGTTCGGTCAGCCGAGGGCCTCGCGGCCGCCGCGGGCGAGCGGGAGGTCGACGCGGCTGACGCCGGTCCGCACCGTGACGCCGGTGCCGGCCGGGTAGCGCAGCGTGTAGTCGTGGTCGGTGGACAGCACGATCACGCCGAGCCGGTGACCGGCCTTGACCGTGTAGTCGGTCGGCTGCAGGTCCCAGCGGAAGGTGTAGGCGCGTCCGGGGGTGATCGGGTCGGTGCGGCTGAAGCTCTTGCGGTTCCGCGCGTCCAGCCAGCCCCGCGTGATGATCTTGTACGGAGCGGTCTGCACGGCGAGGGCCTGCCGCGTGGTGCAGCCCTCGTCGCCCGGCACGCTCTGCCCGTAGCAGACCTTCTGCCCGGTGTCGACGCGGGCGCCGGTCGGCCGGCTGTCGGTGCCGTAGTCGACCAGCAGCGCCGTCAGGTAGGGCGACCGGCCGTCCAGCGACGCGCGCAGCGACACCGACGGCGTGCCGTCGATCCGGACCGGCCGGTCCAGCGCCCCGGTGAGGTAGGCGAGCCGGTTCGGGTCCGCCTGGTCCTGGTTCGCCAGCAGGTCCTCGGCGGTGCGGGTCCCGCCCTCGTCGGTGAACCCCTGCGTCGCGCCGGCGCCGGCGCGCAGGGCGAGCGTGCCCGGCTGGCCGGACGGGCCCGCGTTCAGCCGGACCGGGACCGTGCGGGTGCCGGGGACCGGCCAGTCCTTCGCCGTCTCCCACGTCCCGTCCGCGTGCTCGATGTCGACGCGCGGCTCCTTGTCGATGCCGTTGCGGATGCCGTACAGGTACCGGTCGAACCAGTGCAGCGTCTGCCGCAGCCACTCCTCCACGCGCCAGCGGAACGGCGTGGAGTGGTTGCCCTGGTGCAGCCACAGCTTGCGCGGCACGCCCGCCTTCTTGAGCGCGTTCCACCACTGGACGGAGTTCTTCAGCTTGACGTTCCAGTCGTTCAGCCCGTGCACGACCATGACGGCGGCGTGCACGTTCCGCGCCTGGCCGACGTAGTCGCGCTCGGCCCAGACCTTGCCGTAGTCGCCGGTCTCGCGGTCCTGGGTCGCTTCGATGCCGTCGATGACCTTCGCGCAGACCTCGGGGTCGCGGCGGGTCAGCACGGCCTTCGCAAGGACGTCGAGGTCCTCGCCCTGGAAGCCGCCGGGCGCGACGACGCCGCCTCCCGCGCGGTAGTAGTCGTACCAGCTGCTGATCCCGGCGATCGGGACGATGGCCTTCAGGCCCTCGACGCCGGACGCCGCGGCCATGTTCGGCAGCGTCCCGTCGTAGGACTGGCCGATCATGCCGACGTTCCCCGTCGACCACGTGGCCTTGACCGGCGTGCCGTCGGGCGCCCAGCCGCGGGCGCGGCCGTTCAGCCAGTCGACGGCCGCCTTGGCGCCGGCCTGCTCGCTGCGGTCCCCGGATGTCGGGCAGCCGGTCGAGCCGCCCGTCCCGATGCTGTCCAGGTCGGCGACGGCGTAGCCGCGCGGTAGGAAGTAGTTGTCGTAGTAGCCGGGGAACATCTCGGCGAGGTTCCGCTGGGACGTGGTCAGCGCGCGGGCCTGCGCGTCGCCGATGTCCACCGGGTGGTTCGGGACGTCGTTGATGCCGGCCCAGTACGGGCTCGGCTCCATGATCGTCGGGACCTTGAGGCCGGCGGTGTCGGTCTCCTTCGGCCGCATGATCCGCAGCTGCACGCGGTCGCGCACGCCGTCGCGGTCGCTGTCGGCGGTGGTCTCGATGTTCACGGTCTGGGTGACGGCGTCGGCGCGGGAGAACACCGGCTGGGTCTCGCCGTTCGCGACGGTGAGGCGGTGCGGCGGCGCGGCGGGCGCGGATCTCGCGGACGCAGACGCGGCGGGCAGTGCGGTGGCGAGCAGCGCGGCTGCGGCCAGTGCGACACCGGTGGTCAGGGTGACAGCACGGGCGCCCGCTCGTGGCGGGCGCATGCGCGTGCGCTGTGGTGAGCGCTGGGGCACAGGGGCTCCTGGGGGGTGAGAGCCTGAAGTTGTTGATCACATTAACCACCGGTTCGGGCGGGAAGTCCAGAGCCGTTACGCCGTGAGCGGAGCCGGGAAGCGCGCCGGCCGGGCGCGCGTTGTCCCGCCCGGATACTGAGATGCTTACTTGATTACGTTTCACGCGCGCCCGTAACGCGCCGGGCGCGCGGAGATCCCTCGGAGGCAGTAGTGGGCATGCCGGGAATGCCGGGCAACGGCTGGCAGGTGATGGCCTCGTTCCGCCGCGACGACTCCGTCACCCAGCAGCGGCTCAAGCCCGGCACCATCAAGCGGATCGCGGGCTACGCCCGCCCCTACACCCGCGACCTGGTCCTGTTCCTCGGCCTGAACGCGCTCGCCGCGCTGGTCGTCGTCGCCAACCCGCTGCTGCTGAAGTCGATCATCGACCGCGGCATCCTGCACCACCGCCAGGACCTGGTGATCTGGCTCGCCGTCGCGGTGGCCGGGCTCGCCCTGCTGGACGCGGCGCTCGGGCTCGCGCAGCGCTGGTACTCCGCCCGCATCGGCGAGGGCCTGATCTACGACCTGCGCAGCGAGGTGTTCGGGCACGTCCAGCGCCAGCCCGTCGCGTTCTTCATGCGGGCGCAGACCGGCTCCCTGGTCAGCCGGCTCAACAACGACGTCATCGGGGCGCAGCGGGCGCTCACCACCACGCTGTCGTCGGTGGTGTCCAACGTGATCAGCCTGGTCCTGGTGCTGATCACGATGATGATCCTGTCCTGGCAGGTAACGGTGATCGCCCTCCTGCTGCTGCCGGTGTTCATCCTGCCGGCCAAGTGGGTCGGCAAGCGGCTGTCGCGGATCAGCCGCGAGCAGATGGTGCTGGACGCCGAGATGAGCTCGCTGATGACCGAGCGGTTCAACGTCGCGGGCGCCATGCTCGCCAAGCTCTACGGCCGCCCCGCCGAGGAGGAGGAGAACTTCTCCGGGCGCGCCGCGCGGGTCCGCGACATCGGGGTCGTCTCCGCCATGTACGGGCGGGTGTTCTTCACCGGTCTCACGCTCGTCGCCGCGCTCGCCACCGCGATGGTCTACGGCGTCGGCGGCTACCTGGTCGTCGACGGCGGCTTCCAGCTCGGCACGCTCGTCGCCCTCGCCACCCTGCTCACCCGGATGTACGGGCCGCTCACCGCGCTGTCCAACGTCCACGTGGACGTCATGACGGCGCTCGTCAGCTTCGACCGGGTCTTCGAGGTCCTCGACCTCAAGCCGCTGATCCGCGACCGCGACGGCGCCCGGACGCTGGCCGAGGCGCGCGAGGCGGGGACGGCGGCCCTGGCCAAGGCCAACGGGAACGGCGCCGCCCGGCGGGGCGCCCCGGCGATCCGGTTCGACCACGTCCGGTTCGCCTACCCGTCGGCCGACGAGGTGTCGCTGGCGTCGCTGGAGTCGATCGCGCGCACCGACCACGCCCCCGGCAAGCAGGTGCTGCACGACGTCGACTTCACCGCCGAGCCGGGGCAGCTCGTCGCGCTGGTCGGGCCGTCCGGCGCCGGGAAGTCGACCATCACGCACCTGGTGTCGCGCCTCTACGACGTCTCGGACGGCGCGGTGCTGATCGGCGGCGTGGACGTCCGCGACGTCACCCTCGACTCGCTGCGCGCCGAGGTCGGCGTGGTCAGCCAGGACGCGCACCTGTTCCACGACTCCATCCGCGAGAACATGCGCTACGCCCGCCCGGACGCCACCGACGAGGAGATCCTCGCCGCGTTGGACGCCGCGCAGATCGGCCGGCTGGTCGCGAGCATGCCCGAGGGCCTGGACACCGTCGTCGGGGACCGCGGCTACCGGCTGTCGGGCGGCGAGAAGCAGCGGCTGGCGATCGCGCGGCTGCTGCTGAAGGCGCCGTCGGTGGTGGTGCTGGACGAGGCGACCGCGCACCTGGACTCCGAGTCCGAGGCCGCCGTACAGGAGGCGCTGCGCACCGCGCTGGCCGGCCGGACCTCGCTGGTGATCGCGCACCGGCTGTCCACGATCCGAGAGGCCGACCAGATCCTGGTCATCGAGGAGGGACGCGTCGCCGAGCGCGGCCGGCACGAGGAGCTGCTGCTGGAGGGCGGCCTGTACGCCGAGCTGTACCGCACCCAGTTCTCCCACCAGAAGGACGAGGAGCGGGCGACCGAGCCGCTGGGCGCCGAGTAGCGCCCTCGTCCGAGCGGCGCTCGTCCGAGCGGCGCTCGTCTGAGCGGCGCCCTCAGGCGTCGGTGCTGAGGCGGTAGCCGAGGCGCTGCAGCTCCGTGCCCGCGACCTTCTCGACCTGCGCGAGCTGGCGGGGCGTCAGGCGGTCCCGCCAGGCGCCGACGGCGGGCTCGGCGCCGGCGGTGTCCGACCCGCGCGCCCCGGCCCGGACCAGGCCGGACAGGGTCGTCTTCGACAGGTCCGCGTCCAGGTACCGCGCCATCTCGCCGGCGACCCGGCGGGGGCGGGCGACGAGGTCCTCGTAGCGGACGGTGAACAGCTGCTCCTCCGGCACCTGCCGCCGCAGCCGCGCGCTCAGCCGCACCGAGCCGCGCCAGCGCAGCGCGCACTTCACGGCCGCCGCCGCCTGCGGCCAGCGGTTGCGCTCGGTGTGGTCCTCGACCCCGAAGAACGGGTTCGGGAACACCGTGTCGAGGTTGGCCAGCCCCGGCTTGAACCACGCCAGGCACCGCTCGTCGGCGAGCATGTCGGCGACCGCGTCCCGGCCGTCCCGGATCACCTGGACGAGCTGGGCGTCGGGGAAGGCGTCCAGCAGCACGTCCGCGCTGTAGATCAGGTCGGGGGAGGCGTCGGCGTAGCGGCTGATGCCGCGCGGCTGCACGCACGGCCCCTCGGCGTCGCCGTCGTGCACCGGCCGGTCGCGCAGCACCGCCGGGCGCGGCGGCAGCCCGGCGAGGCCGCGGCACTCGTCCGGGCACTCCGCGCAGGCCCGCGCGGAGATCTGCCACGCCTCGGCGTAGGCGTCCCGGATCACCCGGGCCGCCCCCGCGCCGCGCTCGGTCGCGATGGCGGGTCGGCGGGCGAAGGCGTAGACCACGCGGAGCACGCCGGGGCGCCCGGTCGTGAGGTGGAACCCGGCGGACCGCTTCACGGCGCGCGCGAGGAGATCGGCACCCGAATGCGGCGCGCCCAGGATGAAGACCGGGCGGTGGACCTTGGTGCCGTTGATCACCAGGATGTGCGGCGTGGACCTCATACCGGGCCAAGTTTGTCACCTTTTGGAAGCCGGTCGGGCCGTGACGCACCGTAGCGGCCGCCCGGAACCGGGACGCGGCCCGATCGTCCGGCCCCTAACCTTGAGGAATGGGCGAACCCCTCACGCTCGCCCGGCTGCTGCCGCGGGCGACGTCGATCACCGTCCTCACCGGCGCCGGGATCTCCACCGACAGCGGCATCCCCGACTTCCGCGGCCCGCAGGGCGTCTGGACCAAGGACCCCTCCGCCGAGGCGATGTCCACGATCGGCGCCTACCTCGCCGACCCGCAGGTGCGGCGCCGCTCCTGGCGGGCCCGCCGCGACCACCCCGCCTGGCACGCCGAGCCGAACGCCGCGCACGCCGCCCTGGTCGAGCTGGAGCGGGCCGGCCGGCTCCGCGCGCTGATCACCCAGAACATCGACGGGCTGCACCAGCGGGCCGGGTCCGGCGCGGAGACGGTGATCGAGATCCACGGCACCATGCGCGACGCGGTCTGCCTGTCCTGCGGCCTGCGCACCCCGATGCCCGACGTCCTCGCCCGGGTCGACGCCGGCGAGGACGACCCGCCCTGCACCGCCTGCGGCGGCATCCAGAAGTCCGCGACGATCTCGTTCGGCCAGGCGCTCGAGCAGGACGTGCTGGACGCGGCGATCAGCGCGGCGCGCTCCTGCGACCTGTTCCTCGCCGTCGGAACCTCGCTGACCGTCCAGCCCGCCGCCGGGCTGTGCCTGGAGGCCGTCGACCACGGCGCCCGGCTGGTGATCATGAACGCCGAGCCGACCCCCTACGATGGGCTCGCGGACGCGGTGCTGCGCACACCGATCGGGGAGGCCCTGCCGCGGCTGGCCCGTATCGCCCTCGGCACCGGCCGCTGATCCGTTGGCGGGTCGTGACCGGGCGCCCCTTCCGCTGGCGGCCGGATCCTGACAAGCTCTATCCGTTGCGGTGCGAGGAGGGATCGGGTTGATGAGCGGGGGCGCCCGCGCGGAGGGGGTCGAGGGGCCGTCCGACGCGCCCGCCGCAGGCATGCCCGGCGAACGGCCGGCACGGGGGAGGGTCCGCAGGTACCGGCGCCTGCGCCCGGGGGACCGGGTCGCGGTCGTCGCGCCGAGCGGCCCCGCCGAGCCGGCGCGGCTCGAGGCGGGCTGCGCGGTGCTGCGCGACCTCGGCCTTGACGTCGTGGTCGGCAAGCACGCCCTCGACCGTGTCAACCTCGGCGCCCCGGGGCCCGTGCGCGACGACTGGCACCGGCTCGCCGGCACCGACGCCGACCGCGCCGCCGACCTGCAGGCCGCCTGGTGCGACCCGCGCGTGCGCGCCGTGATCTGCGCGCGCGGCGGCTACGGCGCCACCCGGGTCCTCGACCACCTCGACTGGGACGCGCTCGCCGCCGCCGCGGATGGGGACGCCCCGAAGATCCTGCACGGTTCCAGCGACATCACCGCGCTGCACGCCGCGTTCGGCGCACGGCTCGGCGTCACCAGCTCCTTCGGCCCCATGCCCGCCGGCATCATCGCCGACCTCGGCGCCCCCGACCCCGCCCCGGACCCCGGCGGCGACCTCGCCGCCGCCCTCGACGGCCTGCGCACCGCCCTGTTCGGCGGCACCGTGACGCTGCCCGGCACGCACGCCCTGCGTCCGGGGCGCGCCGCGGGCCCGCTCACCGGCGGCACCCTTAGCCTGATCACCGCACTGCTCGGCACCCCGTACGCCCCGCCGCCCGCGAAGGGCGGCATCGTTTTCCTGGAGGACGTCACGGAGGCGCCGTACCGGATCGACCGGATGCTCGTCCAGCTGCTCCAGGCCGGCTGGCTCGACGGCGCGGCGGGCGTCGCGCTCGGCTCGTGGGAACGCTCCGGCGACCCCGCCGAGCTGGACGCCGTGTTCGCCGCGCGGCTCGGGCCGCTCGGCGTCCCCGTCCTCGCCGGGCTGCCCGCCGGGCACGGCGCCCGCCAGGCCACCCTCGAGCTCGGCGCGCCCGCCGTGCTCGAGGCGCCCGATGATCTGAACCGCGGGCCGGACGGCGGCGTATTGACCCTGGAAGCGCCGGGAGGTGTGCGATGAGCGGCCGGCACGCCCGTCCCGACCCGTGGGACGACGGAACACTCGACTCGCTGCTGGTACTGGTGGCCGAGAGCCTCGGCTACGCCTGCCACCGTGCGCCCGGAGAGGTGATGCTGCTGGAGGGCGCCAACAGGCTGCACGTGAGCATGCGCGACCTGCGGCAGCTCGCCCGCATGGTGCCGCGCGACGACTGGCCGGCGCTGGTGTCCGACCACGTCACCACGATCGTCACCGCGATCGAGGAGCCCCTCGACCTCAGCGACTTCGACCTCGCCCAGCACCTGCTGCGCACCCGGATCTACCCGGCCGAGGCCGACAACGGCGTGCTCGCGGCCCGGCCGTTCGCGCCCGGGCTGATCGAGGCCGTCGTGGTCGACACCCCCACCACCGTCCGGACCGTCACCACCGACGAGATGAACGGCTGGCCCGTCTCCGGCGACGCGCTGTTCATGCTGGGCCGCGCCAACGTCCGCGCGGACGGACCGCTCCAGCTCGACGAGCAGGACCTCGGCGGCGTCCGGGTGTCGGTGCTGCACGGCTGGACGTTCTACGCCGTCACGCACCTGGCGTGGCTGGAGGAGTACCTGCCGATCGGCCCGCACGGCGCGCTGGTCATCGCCCCGAACCGGAGCCTGATCGTCGCGCACGCGCTGCGGATGTCGGAGGTCCACCCGAGGGCCCGCTACCGCGCCGCCGTGGCCGCCGCGAACGAGCTGCAGGCGCAGGCCCACCGCGCCTACGAGGAGGGGCCGGGGTCGCTCAGCCCGCACCTGTACTGGTGGCGCGGCGGGGAGCTGACCTACCTGGAGACCCGCTACGAGGGCGACTCGCTGGTCCTGCCGCGCGAGTTCACCTCCGTGCTGGCCACATCGACGGCGGAGTACTGAGGGTGAAGATCGTTATCGCGCCCGACTCGTTCAAGGGCAGCCTGTCGGCCGCGGAGGTCTGCGCGGCGGTGGCGGCCGGGGCGCGGCGCGCCGCACCGGGCGCCGAGGTGGTCCGCGTGCCGATGGCCGACGGCGGCGAGGGCACCCTCGACTGCTTCATGGCCGCGCGCGGCGGCGACCTGGTCGAGGTCGCCGCGACCGACCCGGTGGGCCGTCCGGTGAAGGCCGCCTACGCGCTGTCGGGCGATGGCCGGTCCGCGGTCGTGGAGCTGGCCGCCGCGTCCGGGCTCCCGCTGGTCGAGGACGCGCCCGACCCGCTGCACGCCGGCACCGCGGGCACCGGCGTGCTGATCGCCGACGCCGTCCGGCGCGGCGCGCGCGACGTGCTGGTCTGCATCGGCGGCAGCGCCAGCACCGACGGCGGCACCGGGCTGCTGCGCGCGCTCGGCGTCCGCTTCCTCGACGCGGACGGCGCGGAGCTGCCGCCTGGCGGCGCCGCGCTGGCGCGCCTCGAGACGATCGACGACTCGGGCGTCCCGGACGCGGTGCGCGCCGCCCGGTTCCGGGTCGCGTGCGACGTCACCAACCCGCTCGTCGGCCCGGACGGCGCGGCCGCGGTGTTCGGGCCGCAGAAGGGCGCCGACCCCGCGCAGGTCCGCGAGCTGGACGCGGCGCTCACCCGGTTCGCCGACGTGGTCGCCGGCCGGTTCGGCGTCCGCGTCCACGACCTGCCCGGCGCGGGCGCGGCCGGCGGCACCTGCGGCGGCCTGGTCGGCGTCCTCGGCGCCGAACCGTCCGGCGGGGCCGGGCTGGTGGCCGCCGCCGTCGGCCTGGACGACGCGCTCGACGGCGCCGACCTCGTGATCACCGGCGAGGGCCGGGTGGACGGCCAGAGCGCCGGCGGGAAGGTCGTCTCCGCCGTCGCCGCCCTCGCCAGGGACCGCGCCATCCCCGCGATCGCGCTCGCCGGCGGCGTCACCGGCCCCCTCGACGAACTGCACGGCCTCGGCCTCACCGCCGCGTTCAGCATCGCCGACGGACCCCGCGCGCTCGACGCCCTCAAAACCCACGCCGCACCCCTCCTCACCACCCTTACTGAACAGGTAGTGCGTCTCTATGTGGGGGGGCGACCCCCCACACCCCCCGCTGCGGGGTGAGCGGCCCCCTTCGCTCCGCTGGCGCTCCGCTACGGGTGCCGCTCCCCCCGGTGGGGGCCAGCCCCCACACCCCCCGGTGGGGGCTCCGCCCCCACACCCCCGGTAGGGGCTTGGCCCTTTACCTTCTTCGTTTCCCTGGCACCCGGGTCACGCCGTGGCTGGTTCCGGGGGCTTGATCTGCAAGGCCGGTAGGAACACGTGCGATAGGGGGCCGATCGCTACGGCGTACAGGATGGTGCCGACGCCTACGGTGCCGCCTAGCAGCCAGCCGGCGGCCAGGACGCTCAGCTCGATCCCGGTGCGCACGACCCGGATCGAGTGTCCGCGCGCGGCCAGGCCGGTCATCAGGCCGTCGCGGGGGCCGGGCCCGAGGCCCGCGCCGATGTAGCAGCCGGTGGCGAAGCCGCCGGCCAGCACGCCGAGCAGCAGGAACGCCCAGCGGGCGGCCGGCGCGTCCGGGCTCGGCAGGAGCCACAGGAACAGGTCGGCGAACGCGCCGACGAGCAGGACGTTGCTGATGGTGCCGAGGCCGGGCCGCTGCCGCAGCGGGATCCAGGCGAGCATCACGACGGCACCCGCGATGATGATCCAGGCGCCGATGGACAGCCCGAACCGGCGGGCCAGGCCCTGGTGGAAGACGTCCCACGGGTCGTTTCCGAGCCGGGAGGACACCTGCAGCGCTATGCCCAGGCCGTACAAGGCCAATCCCGCATAGAGCTGCACGAGGCGCCGTGCCGTCAAGGCCATTTCCTGCTCCAGGTGAAGTTTTGTCCGCTTGCTGGTCCAGTATGCTTTCAGTGGCCTGGTAATGCCAGGGCCAATATGCGAAAGTGGTCTGTGTGAGCATGCGATACGTCAGCGGCGTCCAACTGGCCCGGTTGCTCGGCGACGTCCCGCGCGAGCGTCCCGTTTACGCCGCGCTGGCCCGCGCCGTCCGGACCCTCGTCCTCGACGGCCGGCTCGCGCTGCGGACCCGGCTGCCCGCCGAGCGGGACCTGGCCGCCGCGCTCGGGGTCAGCCGCACCACGGTGACCGCCGCCTACGACCGGCTCCGCGAGGAGGGCTACATCGAGAGCCGGCAGGGCGCCGGGAGCTGGACGGCGCTGCCACCGGTCCGCATGTCGTCCGAGCCGGCGCCCGGCGGGCGGTACGGCAGGGCGCATCCGGTACCCGACGACCCGGCGTTCGTCGACCTCGGCTGCGCCACGCCGGGCGCCCCGGAGATCTTCAACGAGGCGGTCGCCGCGGCGGTGGAGGAACTGCCCCGCTACAGCGGCGGGCCCGGCTACGAGCCCGCCGGGCTGGCGGTGCTGCGCGAGGTGATCGCCGCCGGATACGAGGCGCGCGGCGTGCCGACCCGCCCGGACCAGATCGTGGTCACCACCGGCGCGCAGCACGCGTGCACGCTGCTGACGCAGACGCTCGCGGAGCCCGGCGACCCGGTGATGGTGGAGCGCCCGACCTACCCGCACGCGCTCGGCGCGCTGCGCCGGCGCGGCGCCCGGCTCGTCCCGGTCGGGGTGAACGAGGGCTGGGACATGGAGTTGGTCGCGGGCAGCATGCGGCAGGCCGCCGTCCGGATGGCCTACACGATCGCCGACTTCCACAACCCGACCGGCCTGCTGATGGGCGCCGACGACCGGGCCGCGCTGGTGGACGCGGCGCGCCGCGCGGACGCGTTCGTCGTCGTCGACGAGACCTTCGCCGACCTCGCCCACGATCCCGGCGCGCCGCGCCTGCCGCCGGTCGCCGCCTATGACACCGGCGGCCGCGTCGCCACCATCGGGTCGGCGTCCAAGCTGATGTGGGGCGGGCTGCGGATCGGCTGGATCCGCACCACCGGGCCGCTCGCCCGCCGGCTCGTGCTGGCCCGCGAGCCGTTCGACATGGCCAGCCCGGTGCTCGACCAGCTGATCGTCCGGGAGTTGCTGCTGCGGATCGACGACGTGCGGGCCGAGCGCGCCGCGACCCTGCTGCGCAACCGGGACGCGCTCGCCGCCGCGCTGCGGGAGCTGCTGCCCGGCTGGGAGTTCCGGCTGCCCGAGGGCGGCATGTCCCTGTGGGCGCGCATCGGCGCGCCCGTCGCCACCCAGCTCGCCGAGACCGCCGAGCGGCTCGGCGTGCGGGTCGTCGCGGGCCCGGTGTTCGGGGTGGACGGCGTCCTGGAGGACTACGTCCGGCTGCCCTACGTCCTGCCGCCCGACACCCTGAGGTACGCGGTGGAGCGGCTCGCGCTCGCCTACCGCGAGGTGCAGGCGGCCCCGGCGCCGCGGCCGCTGCCCGCCTACGTGTGACGGGCGGCCGTCACGGCGCGCGCTGGATGTAGTCGACGAGGTGCTCGCGCTCGCTCTCCAGCTCGTCGATGGCGCTCTTCACCACGTCGCCGATGCTGACGATGCCCGCGAGGCGCCCGCCGTCGACGACCGGGACGTGCCGGAACCGGTTCTCGGTCATCGTGCGCCGCAGGTCCTCGACGTCCTCGGCGGGCCCGCAGGTGTGCACGTCGGTGGTCATGATCTCGGAGACGGGGTGGTCGAGCAGCGCCGCGCCGCGGTCGTGCATCCGGCGCACGACGTCGCGCTCGGTGACGATGCCGGCGATGGACGCGCCGTCCGGCGACACCACCGCCGCCCCGATGTTGTGCTCGGCCAGGACGGCGAGCAGCCGCCGCACGGTGGCGTCGGGCGCCACCGTCGCCACCGCGTCTCCCTTCCTCCGCAGGATCTCGCGAATCCGCATGGCTCACGCTCCGGTGCCGGTCTCGGGCCCGTGGCGGGCGTTGGGGGTTGGTCGTTCCTGACAAGGTCGCATGGTTCGGCGTCCGGGAAAACCCCGGCACGGTACATCATTTCCGGACCGGCGCCGCGCCGGCGGATGCCCGGCGGGTCATGACACGTCGTGTTAACCCGGCCCCGTCCGGGGAAGTGGATCACAGGTCACGTAATGTGGTCTCCTGATCACTCAGTGAAGGCCGTCCAAGGTGACCAGGGAGCCCGCCGTGCCCGTACCGCGAATCGTGATCATGGGCGCCGGCTTCGCCGGCTACAACACAGCCCGCACGCTGGAGCGCCTGCTCCGGCCCGCCAAGGCCGAGATCGTCATGGTCGCGCCGTTCGGCTACACGCTGTACCAGCCGCTGCTGCCGCAGGTGGCGGGCGGCGTGCTGGACCCGCGGGCCATCGCCGGGCCGCTGCACCGGCTGCTGCGCCGCACCCAGCTGCTGCCCGGCAAGGTGCGCGGCGCGGACCTGCACGAGCGGACGATCGACGTCGAGAAGATCGACGGGACGAAGGTGTCGCTGCGCTACGACCGGCTCGTCCTCGCGGCGGGCAGCGTCACCCGCACCTTCGACATCCCCGGCCTGAAGGAGCACGCGCACGGGCTGAAGAACCTCGCCGAGGCGGTCTACCTGCGCGACCACGTGATCGCGCAACTGGAGCTGGCCAACGTCAGCATGGACCCGGCGGAACGGGCCGCGCGGCTCGGCTTCCTGGTCGTCGGCGGCGGCTACTCGGGCGTGGAGACCTGCGCGAACCTGCAGCTGCTCACCACCAAGGCGCTGCGCCGCTTCCCGCGCCTCGACCCGGCGCTGCTGACCTGGACGCTGATCGACATCGCGCCGAAGCTGCTGCCTGAGCTCGGCGACCGGCTCGGCCGGGAGGCGATGCGGCTGCTCGGCCGCCGCGGCGTCGACATCCGGCTCGGCACCACCCTGGAGCGGCTGGAACCGCACTGCGCGCACCTGACCGACGGGACGACGCTGCCGTGCCGCACCGCGATCTGGACCGCGGGCGTCACCCCCAGCCCGGTGGTCTCCACGCTCAACCTGCCCGCCGACCGAGGCCGGGTCCGGGTCGGCGCGGACCTGCGGCTCGCCGACTTCCCCGACGTGTTCGCCGTCGGCGACGCGGCCGCCGTCCCCGACCTCGCCGGAGGAGGCGACGCGATGTGCCCGCCGACCGCGCAGCACGCCACCCGGCAGGGCCGCGTCGCCGCGCACAACGTCGCCGCCTCGCTGCTCGGCCACGAGCCCCGTCAGTACCGGCACAAAGACCTCGGGCTGGTCGTCGATCTCGGCGGCGTCCAGGCGGTCGCGCGGCCCCTCGGCGTGGAACTGACCGGCGTCGTCGCGCAGGCCGTCACCCGCGGCTACCACCTGGCGACGGTCCCGTCGGTGTCGGCGCGCGCGAGGGTGCTCGGCCAGTGGCTGATCCACGCGACGGCCGGCGACGACCTGATCCGGCTGGGGCTGCTCGATCCGCGCACCAGCAGCCTCGTCGACATCGAGCACAGCTTGTGACGAGGTCGCTGCCGATGGGGCGGGCACTGTTCCCGGCGGGCGCCGCCTCCGCCGGGAGCCGCGCGGTGGCGGCGGTGACGGCCGTACTGACCGCGGGGCTGGCGGCCGGCTGCGCGTCGGGCGCCTCGGGCACCCGTGTCGTGAACCTGTACAACGCGCCGCAGGAGAGCATCGGCGCGATCGCCGCGCGGTGCAACCGGGAGGCGCACGGCCGGTTCCGGATCGTCGTCAACACGCTGCCGCGCGGCGCCGACGACCAGCGCGAGCAGCTGGTGCGGCGGCTGGCCGCCCGCGACTCCGGCCTCGACGTCCTCGGGCTCGACGTCACCTGGACCGCGGAGCTCGCCCAGGCCGGCTGGATCCGCGAATGGACCGGCCGGTACGCGGCCGAGGCCCGCAAGGGCACCCTGCCGGGGCCGCTGTCCACCGCGACCTGGGAGGGCCGGCTGTACGCGGCGCCCTACAACACCAACGTGCAGCTGCTCTGGTACCGCTCGGACCTGATACCGCACCCGCCGTCCACCTGGGCAGGGCTGATCAAGGAGTCGGAGCGGCTCGCGGCGGAGGGCAAGCCGCACTACGGGGAGGTCACGGGCGCGCAGTTCGAGGGGCTCGTCGTCTGGTTCAACAGCCTCGTCGCGTCCGCCGGCGGGCGGATCCTCAGCCCCGACGGGCAGCGGCTCGAGCTCGGCCCGAGCGCGCTGACCGCGCTGCGGACGATGCGGGCCTACGCCCGGTCCAAGGCCGCCGACCCGTCGATCTCCAACACCAAGGAGGACGACGCGCGGCTGGCGGTGGAGTCGGGACGGGGCGCCTACGAGATCAACTGGCCGTTCGTTTACGCGTCGATGGCGGACCTGCAGCCCAAGCTGCTGAAGCGGTTCAAGTGGGCGCCCTACCCCGGCATCACCGGGCCGGGGCGCGCCCCGCTCGGCGGGGCGAACTTCGCCGTCAGCCGCTACTCCGCCGAACCGGACGCCGCGTTCCAGGCCGCGCTGTGCCTGCGCGACCCGGAGAGCCAGCGCACCGCCGCGATCCAGGACGGGCTCCCGCCGGCCGTCGAGTCGGTGTACTGGGCGCCCGGCATGGCCAAGGCGTACCCGATGCGGCAGGCGATTCTCGACTCGCTGAAGACCGCCGCCGCCCGTCCCATGACCCCCACCTACCAGAACGTGTCGACGGTCACGGCGGTGCGGCTCTCGCCGCCGTCGGCCATCGACCCGCCCCGCACGCTGCGCTCGCTGCGGCAGCTGATCGGGGACGCGCTGCAGAGCAAAGGGGTGCTTCCATGAACGAGGACGCGAGCAGCACGGACGTCGTCGCGGTCCCGGGCCGCGCGATCCCCGTGCCGAGCGCGAACCGCAGGTCGGAGCGGCGGCTCGGCTGGATGCTGTGCGCGCCCGCCGCCGTGGTGATGCTCGCCGTCACCGGCTGGCCCATCGTCTACTCGATGCTGCTGTCGCTGCAGCGCTTCGACCTGCGCTTCCCCGCCCGCAAGGCGTGGATCGGGGTGGACAACTACGCGACGGTGCTCGGCAGCCCGTTCTGGTGGAACGCGTTCGCCGTCACCGTCCTCGTCACCTTCGTCAGCGTCGCGGTGGAACTGGTCCTCGGCATGGTGATCGCGCTGGTGATGTACCGGACGATCGTCGGCCGCGGGCTGGTGCGGGCCGTCGTGCTGATCCCGTACGGGATCGTCACCGTCGCCGCCGCCTACGGCTGGAAGTACGCCTGGACGCCCGGCACGGGGTTCCTGACGCGGCTGCTGCCGGCGGGGGCGGCGCCGCTCACCGACCACTTCCCGGCCATCGGGATCATCATCCTCGCGGAGATCTGGAAGACGACGCCGTTCATGGCGCTGCTGCTGATGGCGGGGCTGGCGCTCGTCCCGGAGGACGCGCTGAAGGCCGCCTCGACCGACGGCGCGACGGCCTGGCAGCGGTTCACCCGGATCACGCTGCCGCTGATGAAGCCGGCGATCCTGGCCGCGCTGCTGTTCCGCACGCTGGACGCGTTCCGGATCTTCGACGACATCTTCGTGCTCACCAACGGCGCGCAGAACACCGGCTCGGTGTCGCTGATCGCCTACCACAACCTGATCGGCGGGCTGAACCTCGGCATCGGCTCCGCCATGTCGGTGCTGATCTTCGTGACCGTCGCCCTGATCGCGTTCGTGTTCGTCAAGGTGCTCGGCACGAGCGCGCCCGACGCGGGGAGGCGCTGATGGACCGCACTTCGGGCGGGATCACCCGCTGGAGCCTGGTCAACCTGCTGGTCCTGCTGTACGCGCTGGTCCCGGTGGTGTGGATCGCGTCGCTGTCGTTCAAGGACCCGTCCACCTTCACCGACGGCACGTTCTTCCCGACCAAGTGGACGCTGCGCAACTACAGCGGCATCTTCGAGAACGCGGACTTCGTCCGCGGGCTCGGCAACTCGATCGGCATCGGGCTGGTGTCGACCCTGGTCGCGATCCTGATCGGCACGATGGCCGCGTACGCGGTGGCCCGGCTGGACTTCCCCGGTAAGCCGCTGGTGCTCGGGCTGTCCCTGCTGATCGCGATGTTCCCGCAGATCTCCCTGGTCACGCCGCTGTTCGAGATCGAGCGGACGCTCGGGCTCTTCGACACCTGGCCGGGCCTGATCCTGCCGTACATCACCTTCGCGCTGCCGCTGACCATCTACACGCTGTCGACGTTCTTCAAGGAGATCCCGTGGGACCTGGAGAAGGCCGCCAAGATGGACGGTGCCACGCCGTTCCAGGCGTTCCGGCGGGTCATCGTGCCGCTGGCCACGCCCGGTGTGGTGACGACCGCGATCCTGGCGTTCATCGTGTGCTGGAACGACTTCCTGTTCTCCATCTCGCTGACGTCCTCCAGCCGGGCGCGGACCGCGCCGGCGACGATCTCGTTCTTCACCGGGTCGTCGCAGTTCGAGAACCCGACCGGGTCGATCGCCGCGGCCGCCATCGTCATCACGGTGCCGATCGTGGTGTTCGTGCTGGTGTTCCAGCGCCGGATCGTGGCCGGGCTGACGTCCGGCGCGGTGAAGGGATGAGGTGGCGCGATGGCTGAGATCGTTCTGTCCGGGGTCACCAAGCGCTACCCCGACGGCACCACCGCGGTGCAGGACCTGGACCTGTCGATCGCCGACCGGGAGTTCATCATCCTGGTCGGGCCGTCCGGCTGCGGGAAGTCCACCACCCTGAACATGATCGCGGGGCTGGAGGACATCAGCGAGGGCGAGCTGCTGATCGACGGCCGGCGCGTCAACGACCGGGCGCCCCGCGACCGCGACATCGCGATGGTGTTCCAGTCCTACGCGCTGTACCCGCACATGACGGTGCGCGAGAACATCGGCTTCCCGCTCAAGCTCGCCCGGATGGGCAAGGCGGAGGCCAACGCCAAGATCGAGGAGGCGGCGCGGATCCTCGCGATCGAGCCGTTCCTGGACCGGCGGCCCGCGCACCTGTCGGGCGGGCAGCGGCAGCGGGTGGCGATGGGCCGCGCCATCGTCCGCAACCCCAAGGCGTTCCTGATGGACGAGCCGCTGTCCAACCTGGACGCCAAGCTGCGGGTGCAGATGCGCACGATGATCTCGCGGCTGCAGAACCAGCTCGGCACCACCACCGTGTACGTCACCCACGACCAGACCGAGGCGATGACGCTCGGCGACCGGATCGTGCTGATGCGGCGGGGGATCGTCCAGCAGGTCGGCACGCCGGAGGAGCTGTACGACCATCCGCACAATTTGTTCGTGGCGGGGTTCATCGGCTCGCCGTCGATGAACTTCCTGCCCGCCGACATCTCCGGGGGCGCGCTGCACTCGGTGCTCGGCGAGATCCCGCTGTCGGACCGGATGCGGCGGGCGCTGGCGGCGCACCACTCGCCGGACCGGGTGGTGATGGGCGTGCGGCCGGAGGCGTTCGCGGACGCGAGCCTCGACCGCCGCCGCGAGCAGGACGCCGGCGAGCTCCGCTTCGGCGGGCGGGTGGAGATCCTGGAGTCGCTCGGCGCGGAGAAGTTCGCCTACATCGACCTGGAGCCGGGCACGGTCGTCGACTCCGAGCACCTCGCGGACGCGTTCCAGGGCCATTCCCCGGGCCACCGGCACGCGCAGATCGTCGCGCGCCTGGACCCGAGGTCGCAGGCCAGCGAGGGCCGCATGCTGGACCTGGAGTACGACCCGGCCTCGATCCACCTGTTCGAACCGGAGACGGGCCTGAACCTCACCGAGCATGCCTGACCGGCGCCTGGAACGGAGCGCCAGCGGAGTGGAAGGCGTCGGGGGGTGTGGGGGGCGCCCCCACACAAAGACCCTGACCCGCTTCGTTGACTTGTGGCGTGTCGTGGTTTCAAGCCCCCTCATAACCACGACACGCCACAAGTCAACGTGGTTCAGGGGCGAGGAGGGTGGTCAGGGAGCGGAGGGCGGGGGTGAGGAGGCGGCCGGCGGGGGAGGCGTGGGCGAGGGCGGCGCGGGCGGCGTTCGCGCCGCAGCCGCCGTGGACGCCGCCGCCCGGGTGCGCGGACGCCGACGCGAGGTAGAGCCCGGCGACGGGCGTCTCGACGCGGCCGAGCCCGGGGCCGGGCCGGAACACCAGCTGCTGGTGCAGCATCGCGGTGCCGCCGTTCAGCGCGCCGTTCACCAGGTTGGCGTCGTGGTCGGCGAACGCGGGCGGGGCGGTGATCCGGCGGGCGGCGACGCGGTCGCGGAAGCCGGGTGCGAAGCGCTCGATCATCCCCTCGACGCGGCGGGCCATGGCGTCCCGCTCGCGCTCGTCCCACGCGCCGGTGATGCCGTCGGGCCCGGCGTCGCCCTTCACCCGGTGCGGGACGTGCGTGTACGCCCACACCGACTCGGTGCCGGCGGGGGAGCGGGCCGGGTCGGCGGTCGTCATCTGGCCGAGCAGCGCGAACGGCTCGGACGGGACGCGGCCGGTGGCGATCTGGCCGCTGTAGCCGGTCATGGCGTCCAGGCCGGGGGACAGGTGGACGGTCCCGGCGCGCATCGCGTCCGGCGAGGCCCAGGGGATCGGGCCGGACAGCGCCCAGTCGACCTTGAAGGTGGCGTGGTCCCAGGTGAAGCGGCGCATGTCGGCGCGCAGCGAGCCGGGCAGGTCGGACCAGCCGACCAGCCCGCCGTAGAGCGCGGGCGCGGAGACGTCCGCCAGCACCGCCTTCACGGCCCGCACCGGCTCGCCCGACGCGGTGCGGACGCCGAGGGCGCGACCGTTCCGCACGATCACCGACGCGACGGGCGTGTCGCAGCGGACGCGCCCGCCGCGCGACTCCAGCCGGCGCACCAGCGCGGCGGTCAGCTCGCCCGCGCCGCCCTCCGGCACCGGCCACCCGTACCGCTGCCCGATCATGGCGAGCAGCCAGGCGAACACCGAGCCGCCGGTGCTCTCCGGGAACATGTCGGTGTGCAGCGCCGACCCGGCGAGCAGCAGCGGCCCGCCGGGCCCGGCGAATTCCTGCTCGCCGAACGTCCGGACGGGCGCCAGCAGCGAGCGCAGGACGCGCAGCCCGCCCGCCCGGCGCACGGACGCCGCCAGCGGCAGCGCGGCCCGGACCGGAGGGAACGGGGTGAACAGGGCGCGCAGCACCGCGTCCCCCATCTCCTCCCACAGGCTCCACAGCCGCAGCCAGGCGTCGCCGTCGCCCGCGCCGAGCGCGTCGAGGCTCGCGGCCGTCGCGTCCGGGTCGCGTTCCAGCACGGCGCTGCGACCATTTGGCAGCGGGTGCGCGAGGACGGCCGGAGCGTGCTTCCAGCGCAGCCCGTACCGTTCCAGGCCGAGCGCCCGCATCACCGGAGACGCCACGCCCAGCGGATAGAACGCGCTGCACAGGTCGCTGACGTAGTCGGCGTGGACGCCCCGGTCACTGCGGACCGCGCCGCCCGGTTCGGGCTGCGCCTCCAGGACTAGGACGTCCCATCCCGCGTCGGCCAGCATGTTGGCCGCCACGAGCCCGTTGGGCCCCGCGCCGACGACCACGGCGTCCGCCATCCCGCACCGCCTCCCGGTGATCACCCTAGGGCGTGTGCGGGCGTCCTACCCCGGCGCGGGCGCCCTAGCCGGCGTTGATGCGGGCCAGCAGCCGCATCGCGCGCGGCGACAGCCGGGACGTCAGGTAGCCCAGCCGCGCCTCCGGCGTGACCGGCACGACCGCCCGGTCGTCGCGGACCGCGTTGACGATCTGCTTCGCGACGCCCTCCGGCCCGAAGCCGCGCAGCGCGTACGCCCGCGCCGCCTTCTCCCGGCCGCGCGCCTGCTCCCGCGCGCCGCGCCCGACGAACCGGGACGTCCGGGTGATGTTGGTGTCGACGATGCCGGGGCAGATCGCCGTGACGCCGATCCCCTTGCCCTTCAGCTCGGCGCGCAGGCACTCCGACAGCATCAGCACGGCCGCCTTGCTGGTGGCGTAGGCGGGCAGCGTCCGGGACGGGGTGTACGCGGCGGCCGAGGACGTGTTGACGATGTGGCCGCCCTGCCCCCGCTCCGCCATCTGCGCGGCGAACAGCCGCGACCCGTGCACGACGCCCCACAGGTTCACGCCGAGGACGGTGTCCCAGTCGTCCACGGTGTGGTCGAGGAACGGTCCGGCCATGCCGATGCCGGCGTTGTTCACCACGACGTCCGGGACGCCGTGGTCGTGCAGGACGGACTTGGCGAAGTCCTCCATCGCGGCGGCGTCGGACACGTCCACCCGGTAGGGGTGCCCGGCCGGGCCGACGAGCCCGGCGAGCTCCGCGGTGCGCTGCGCGGTGGCGAGGTCGAGGTCGGCGGCGACGACCTCCGCGCCCCGCTCGGCGAACGCGAGCGCGGTGGCGCGGCCGATGCCGCTGCCGGCGCCGGTCACGACGACCAGCGAGCCGTCGAAGGCGCGCCGGTCCCGGCCGACCCGGGCGCGCTTGAGCGCCCGGGACTCGGCGGCGGTGAGCGGGCCGCCCTGGACGCCGGTGATGTGCTCGGTGATCCAGCGGGCGATGACGTCCGGGTGGCTGCGCGGCACCCAGTGGCCCGCGGCGATCGGGCGCAGCGACAGGTTCGGCACGCGGGCGCTCAGCCCGCCGACGAGGTGCGGCGACACGAACAGGTCCTTGGTGGGGACGATGACCTGCGTGGGCACGTCCGTGCGGCGGTCGCGCGGGCGGCGCAGCCGCTGCACCATGTTCGCCCGGTACAGGCCGACGCCGGACGCGCCGTCCCGCGGCATCGTCCGCGCCGGGTGGCCCTCGCGGGGCGCGACGCCCTCGCCGAGTTCCAGGGCCCGGTTGAACGGCCGGGAAAGCCCGGCGAGCCACATCAGCTCGGGCAGCACGGGCGTCTGGAAGAAGTAGATGTACCAGGACCGGACGCCCTGCCCGGCGGCGCGCCTGAGGTTCGCCGGGGTCGGGCGGGCGAGGTTGCGCCGCGTCCAGTGCGCGACGTGGTCGAGGCAGGGCCCGGAGATGGAGGTGAAGGAGGCGAACCGCTCCGGCATCGTGCAGGCCGCCTCCCACGACTGGATCGAGCCCCAGTCGTGCCCGACGAGGTGCACCTTGCGCTCGGGGGCGGTGGCGTCCAGCACCGCCCGCATGTCCGACATCAGGTAGTCGAAGGTGTAGCGCTTGCGCCCGAACGGGCGGGACGAGGCGCCCGCTCCGCGCACGTCGTAGCGGACGACGTGGTAGCGGGCCGCGAGCCGCGCGGCGACCTCGTCCCACACCGCGTGGGTGTCGGGGTAGCCGTGCATGAGCAGGACGGTCGGCCGGGACGGGTCGCCCTGCTCGTAGACGGCGAGGTCGACGCCGTCGCCGCGGACCCGGCGGCGCCGCACGGGTGCCGCGGGGGCGGCGGCGCCCGTGGTGATGGTCTGCGTCATCGCGCCTCCCGTCGCGCCCACCGGTGCACGTGGGGCAGGTCGTCGTCGAGCCAGTACGCGTCGTCCTCGGTGACCACGAGGATCTCCTCGAACTTCACGCCGACGCCGCGGAAGCCGATGTGCGGCTCCACCGCCCACAGCCCGGGCGTCGGGGGGTGCTGGGACTGCGCGGCCCCGTTCCAGAGCGGGGAGCGGCCCTCGAGGCGCTCCTTGACCAGTTCGCGGCCGATCGTCTGGAGGAACCGTACACCGAACGGGAATCCGACGCGCTTGGGGAGGACGCCGCCGATGATCCCGACCTGGTGGCCGATGACCCGTCCGGGATACTCGGCGTGCCGGTTCCGGTAGCCCTGCCGCTCGATCAGCGCGTCGACCTCGGCGTAGATGTCGGCGAACGTGCGGCGCTCGCGGACGAGGCGCAGGATGAGCGTCCGGTATCCGGCGAGGTCGGTGTCGAGCCGTTCCCAGATCCGGTTCTCGCCGAGGACGCCGCCGTAGCCGATGTCGGCGGCGTAACCGTCGCGGACGGGCGCCACGTCCAGGATGTAGGGCATGCCCTCCTCGAGCCGCGCCGCGCTGGGGAGGAACTGGGTGGGGAGCTTGAAGCCCCGGAAGGCCGACCGGTCGCCGAACCAGGCGAAGGGGGTGTGCAGCCAGTCGTCGACACCGCGCCCGCGCAGCAGGCGGCGCATCCGGCGGCACGCCTCGCGCTCGGTCACGCCCGGTTCGAGGGTGGCGGCGACCTCCTCGGCGCACTGGTAGCACAGGCGCTGGACGTCGCGGAATCGCTCGAGTTCCGCCTCGTCGTGGGTGCGGGCGAGCGTCACATTATTGGACACGATGTTAATTAACCGCCCGTTCCGAACCCCGGTCAAGGGGGGCGCGCGTGACGCTCGCCACCCGGCACGCGCGAGGGCTCGTACGGCGCGGCGGTTCGGGCCCTCAGGGGAGGTCTCCGCGGAGCCTCCGGTCGCGGTGTCCGGGCGGGTCGGCGGACCCGGTCTAGTACGGGTCGTAGCCCGCGGCCTGCGCGGCGGGGGACTGCTTCAGGTACTCCAGCGCGCGCGGCGTCGAGCAGACCTTGGACGGGTGGTGGTTCGGCCTGAGGTAGACCGGCGCCTCACCGAGCAGCAGCTTGAAGATGCCGGGCACGTGCCCCCGCCGGACGGACCGGCGGTACGCGCGGACGACCCGCAGCGGCGTGACCCGCTTCGTCACCGTCGGGTCCTGCTTCATCAGGTACAGCGAGCCGCCGATCAGCGCCCAGTACAGGAAGAACAGCGACACCACCCAGGCGGCCGCGCGGGTCGGGTAGCGCCCGCCCATCGCCTTGTAGACGTCGAACACCACCGACCGGTGCTCGACCTCCTCGGCGCCGTGCCAGCGCAGCAGGTCCAGCATCGTCGGGTCGACCCCGGCCTTCTCCAGCCGGTCGTTGTCCATGATCCACTGGCCGAGCACGGCGGTGTAGTGCTCGATCGAGGCGACCGCCGCCAGTTCGAAGCGCAGCCGGCGCCGCCAGGCCCGCGGGTTGCGCTCCTTCAGCGCCGCCATCTGCGCGGGCCGGTCCGCGTTGCCCTTGGCCGCCGCGTCGGTGATCTTGGAGACGTCGATCCCGTTGGTCTCCAGGATCTGGTCGAGCACGCCCTGGTGCGAGCGGGCGTGCACCATCTCCTGGCCGATGAACCCCTTGATCTCCTCCAGCAGCCGCTCGTCCTTGATGTGCGGGCGGGCGTCCTTGACGCACTGGATGAACCACTTCTCGCCCTCGGGGAGGACGATGTGGAAGGAGTTGATGATGTGGGTGGCGAGCGGGTCGCCGGGCACCCAGTGCAGGGGAGTGGACGACCAGTCGAAGGACACCCGCCGCGGCTTGATCGGGGGGTGGCGCTCGTCGATGCCGGACGCCGCTCCGCCGCCGGTGAGGGGCCTCGTCATACCGTAGTCCTCCGCTTCGCGCGCCCGGGGCGGGACGCGGCGTGGGTGCACGCGCGCGTCATTGCGTTGGGGGAGCAGTCAACTCCTGTGACCGGGCCGGTGTCTTGAGGGCGGGCCAACAAGTTACCGTTTGGTTTTCGGCTCGAGATGACAAACGGCCCGGTCACCGGGCCAAGTCAAGGGCAGGGGCGGGGGCGGGGTCAGAGGAGGATCCGCTCGGCGCCCGCGTAGACGTTCATGGTGTCCCCGCGCAGGAAGCCGACCAGCGTCATCCCGGCGTCCTCGGCCAGGTCCACCGCCAGCGACGACGGCGCCGACACCGCCGCGAGCACGGGGATCCCCGCGGTCATCGCCTTCTGGGTCAGCTCGAACGACGCTCGCCCGCTGACCATGAGGACCTTGCCGGCCAGCGGCAGCAGGCCCCGGCGCAGGGCCCAGCCCACGACCTTGTCGACGGCGTTGTGCCGCCCGACGTCCTCGCGCACCGCCAGCAGCCCGCCCTCGGCGTCGAACAGCCCGGCGGCGTGCAGCCCGCCCGTCCGGTCGAAGACCCGCTGCGCGGCGCGCAGCCGGTCCGGCAGCGCGGCCAGCACGCCCGGCGTGAGCCGGACGGGGTCGGCGGACACCTCGTACGGGCGGTCGGTCCGCAGCGCCTCGATGCTCGACTTCCCGCACACCCCGCACGCGCTGGTGGTGGTGAACGCGCGGGTCATCGCGTCGTCGGGCGGCGCCACTCCGGGGGCAAGCGCGACGTCGAGGGTGTTCTGCTCCTGGGTGTCCGCGCAGTACCGCATGGCGGTGAGGTCGGCCGCGCCGCGGATGATCCCCTCGGCCGCCAGGAACCCCGCGACGAGGTCGAAGTCGTGGCCGGGGGTGCGCATCGTGATCGTCAGCGGCTTGCCCGCCACCCGGATCTCGAGGGGCTCCTCCACGGCGAGGGTGTCGGGCCGCCGTCCCGCCGTCCCGCCGGCGCCGAGCCGCAGGACGGGCTTGCGCACGGTGATCCGACCCATGCCCGAACGGTACCCCCGTTGCCCCCGCCTAACGAACGAGTGCGGACGGATCCGTCCCCTTCTGCGTCCTTCGCCGGACGGGACGGCGCGCCCGGCCTCACTCGCCCCCGTCGCCGCGGTCGATGTTCCAGTTGGCCACCACCGTCGCGAACGGCGGGATGATCATCGCGAACACCGACATCGCGATCGCGGCGGGCGTCGAGTACAGCCGGACGACCGTCCAGGCGAGGACGATGAAGGTGAGGCACGTCCCCATCATGATCCCGTAAACGAGCTTCCGCCGTCTCATGCCCCCACGCTACGTCGCCGGACGGGGCGCCGCGGACACGGACCGTCACGGCGGTCCCGCGAATCGGGCGATCAGATGAGAGCGGGCTGAGAGTTGTCTAAGGATCCCCGGCGAGGCGCCCGTTTCGCGAAAAGAACGGTCTACATTCGCCTGCGAAACCGTGATCGTTCTCGCACAGAAATGTACTTCGCGACCACCTCATGAGCACGAATCCGAACAAGAAGAACCAGGTCAAGGCCGGACTCAAGCGAAGGGGGAATCTGCTGGCGGCGGCATTGCGCCCGCCCGTGCGCGCGCAGTCCGCGGCCCGTCCGCCCGCCGGCCCGGGCGCCGGCAACGCCGGCGACAATGGCGGGGAGATCGCCCCTTCCAAGGTGCCGCGGCTCGTGGAGTCGCCGGTCTTCCTCCTCTGCCCGCAGCGTTCCGGGTCCACCCTCCTACGGGTGCTGCTGAACAGCCATTCGCAGATCCGGGCGCCGCACGAGCTGCACCTGCGCCACCTGCGGGTGAAGCTCGGCCGCGACTTCACCCTCGACGTCATGGCCGAGCTGGGCCTGGACGTCCGCGAGCTGGAGTACATGCTCTGGGACAACGTGCTCCGGTTCGAGCTGGAGCGCAGCGGCAAGTCGCAGATCGTCGACAAGACGCCGTCCAACGCCCTGGTGTGGCGGCGCCTGGCCGCGGCGTGGCCGCGGGCGCGCTACATCTTCCTGCTCCGCCACCCCGCCGCGATCGTCCAGTCGGTGCTGGCGCGGCGGGCGAACTCCGTGCGCGAGGAGGTCGTCCCGGAGGTCCTCCGCTACGCGGAGGGCATCGAGGCGGCCCGGCACGAGCTCCCCGGGCTCACCGTCCGGTACGAGGAGCTGACGGCCGAGCCGGACCGGGTGACCAGGGAGGTCTGCTCCTTCCTGGACGTGGAGTGGGAGCGCGCCATGCTCGACTACGGCCGGCACGACCACGGGCCCTTCCGCCCGTACTTCGGCGACTGGAGCGAGAACCTCAGGTCGGGGACGGTCCGCCCGGCCCGGCCGCTGCCCGGCGCGGGCGACGTGCCGCACGAGCTCCGGGACGTCGCGGGGGCCTGGGGCTACCTGGGCCGGGCGTGACGCTCGGCGGGCCGCCGGCGCGTCGGCGCGTCGGCCCGGCCGGCGGCCCGGGGCGTGCTCGCGGAGGCGCACGGGAATCGAACCCGCCGTCCCGAGATCCTCGGGACCAACGGTTTTGAAGACCGCGGAGGCCACCAGGCGCTCGCGCGCCTCCGCCGCGATCCTAGTCGATCACCCGGCGCGGAGGCCGATCACCCGGCGTAGAGGGCGTCGAGGGCCTCGGCGTACTTGCCGTGCACGACCCGGCGCCGCAGCTTGAGGGTGGGGGTCAGCTCCTCGCTCTCGGCCGTCCACTCGGCGGGCAGCAGCCGCCACTTCTTCACCTGCTGGACGCGGGCGAGGCGCGCGTTGGCGTCCTCGACGGCCCTCGCGACCTCCTCCAGGACGAGCGGGTGCTCGGCGAGCGCGGCGAGGTCGGTGGTCTCGATCCCGTGCGCGGCGGCCCAGACCGGCGCGACCTCGCCGTCCAGCGTGATGAGCGCGACGACGTAGGGGCGGCGGTCGCCGAACGCGAGCGCCTGGCCGACCAGCGGGTGCTCCTTGAGGTGGTTCTCGATCATCGACGGGGCGATGTTCTCGCCGCCGGCGGTGATGATCAGCTCCTTCTTGCGGTCGACGACGGTGAGGAAGCCGTCCTCGTCGAGGCGGCCGACGTCCCCGGTGTGCACCCAGCCGCCGGCGTCGATGAGGTCGGCGGTGGCCTCCGGCCGGTTGAGGTAGCCGGGGGTGCAGGTCGCGCCGCGCACCAGGATCTCGCCGTCCTCGGCGAGCGTCAGCTCGACGCCGTCGAACGGGCGGCCGACGGTGCCGAGCTTGAAGGAGTCGGCGAGGTTGGCGGTGACGGCGCCGGTGGTCTCGGTCATCCCGTAGGCGTCGAAGATCTTCAGGCCGAGGCCGGCGAAGAACCGGGCGACCTCGACCGGCAGCGGCGCGGCGGCGCTGGACGCCTGCCGGACGCGGTCCAGGCCGAGCAGCCCGCGCATCGGGGTGAGGACGGCGGCGTCGGCGGCCTCGAACGCGGCGGTCACCTCGGGGGTGAGGGTGTTCCCGAACTCCTGGGCCGCCACATAGGCGCGGCCCGCGTCCAGGGCGGCGGCGACGGCGGCCTTCTTCGCCGGGTCCCGCTCGGCCGACAGCACCGCCTGGATGCCCGCCATGATCTTCTCCCAGACGCGCGGGACGCCGAAGAACGAGTGCGGCCGCACCTCGGCCAGCACCGTCGTCAGCTGCGCGGGGTCCGGGCAGAAGTGGACGTGCGCGGCGAGCCGGACGGGCAGGTAGTAGCTGAGGACGCGGTCGGCGATGTGCGCGAACGGCAGGTAGGAGACGCCGGACGGGTGGTCGGGCAGCACCGAGCTGCGCCGCACCATCTCGGCCTCGTGCAGCACCATCGAGTGGGTGATGAGGACGCCCTTGGGGTCGCCGGTGGTGCCGGAGGTGTAGAGCAAGGTGGCGGTGTCCCCGGGCTGGACGGCCCGATGGCGGCGGTCGATCGCGGCCGGGTCGGCGGCCAGCTCCCCGCGGCCGAGCGCGGTGAAGGTGTCCCAGCTCAGGTAGCGGTCGTCGGCGGACGGGCAGGCGGCGGCGTCCACCACGATGATCTTGCGCAGGTGCGGGAGCCGGTCGAGGACGGGCTGCCAGCGGGCGAGCTGGTCGGCGCCGTCCAGCACCGCGTACTTCGCCGCGCAGTGGCCGGCGACGTAGGCGACCTGGTCGGGTGCGAGGGTCGCGTAGACGGTCGTCGGCACTCCGCCGGCGTGCACGGCGCCGAGGTCGGCGAGCACGTGCTCGGACCGGTTGGGCATCATCAGCGCGACGACGTCCCCCGGCTCGAGGCCGAGGGCGGCGAACCCGGCGGCGGTCTCCAGCGCCCGGGTCCGCGTCTCGGCCCAGGTCAGCGTCCGCCACCGGCCGCCGACCCGGTCGGAGTAGGCCGGCCGGTCCCCGTGCTCGGCGGCGGTGGCGGCGAGGGCGGTGCAGATCGTCCGTCCCTCGACGGCCCGGTCCAGCTCGTCGCGCTGCTCCTCGATCCCCATGTGTCGCCCCTTGAGTAAGTGATGACTTGCAGAACAGGATCGCATCATGCCGAACGTCGTTCGGACAAGCCCTTCGGGAATTTCGCGCTGCTCGGGGGTGAGGGCGACCCCTGGGTGACCGGACCCGTACTGTCCGTTTGTTGATCATTTGTGGTAGTTGTGCGTTAAATTTCCTGGTGAACCGTCTCGCCCGAGCAGCCCGCCTCACCCAGTACGCCCACGGCGGCGGCGGCGCGTGCAAGATCCCGCCCGGCGAGCTGGAGCGCATCGTGACCGGCCTCACCGGCGGCGGCGACGCCCTGGTGGTCGGCGGCGCGGACGGCGACGACGCGGCCGTGCTGCGCGTCGCGGGCGGCCGCGCGGTGGTGTCCACCGCCGACTTCTTCACCCCCGTCGTCGACGACGCCTACGACTGGGGGCGCATCGCCGCCGCCGACGCCCTGTCGGACGTGTACGCCGTCGGCGGCGAACCGCTCATGGCGCTGAACCTGCTCGGCTGGCCCAGCGACGCGCTGCCCGCCGAACTGGCCCGCGAGGTGCTGCGCGGCGGCCGGGACGTGGCGGACCTCGCCGGCTGCCCGATCGCGGGCGGGCACAGTATCGACGACCCCGAGCCCAAGTACGGCCTCGCGGTGACCGGCGTCGCCGACCCCGGCCGGCTGCTGCGGCTGGACGCCGGCCGGGCGGGCGTCCCGCTGTCGCTGTCCAAGCCGCTCGGCCTCGGCGTCCTCAACGCCCGCCACAAGGCGACCGGCGAGGTGTTCCCCGAGGCCGTCGAGACGATGACGACGCTGAACGCGGCGGCGGCGGTGGCCGCGCTGGAGCGCGGCGCTGCCTGCGCGACCGACGTGTCCGGCTTCGGGCTGCTCGGGCACCTGTACAAGCTGGCCCGCGCGAGCGGCGTCACCGCCGTCGTGGACGCCGCCGCCGTCCCGTACCTGGACGGCGCGCGCGCGGCCGTGCGCGACGGCTTCGTGCCGGGCGGCACCCGCCGCAACCTCGCGTGGGTCTCCCCGCACACCGAGTTCCGCCGGATCGCCGAGGAGGAGCGGCTGCTCCTCGCCGACGCGCAGACCTCCGGCGGGCTGCTGGTGGCCGGCGAGATCCCCGGCGCCCCGGTGATCGGCGAGCTGGCGCCGCTCGGCCGGCGCCACCTCGTCGTCCGCTAGTCCCGCCCCGCACGGGATCGGGAGGCGGGGGAGGGTAGGGGTGGCGGTGTGAGCATCGGGGGGATCGTCTCCGCCGTCGTCCTCGGCGCGGTCGTCGGGGCGCTCGGCCGGCTGGTCGTGCCGGGCCGGCGGAGCATGCCGGGCTGGCTGACCGTGGCCGTCGGCGTGGTGGCCGCCTTCGCCGGGACGGGCCTGTGCGCGATGGTCGGGTTCGGCGCGTCCGGCTGGACCGTCTGGGCGACGCTCTTCCAGGTCGGCGTCGCCGCCCTGGGGGTGTGCCTGGTCGCGGCGCTGTGGCCGCCGCGGACCCGCCGCTGAGCGGGACGGCCCGACCGGGAGCGGGAGCGGGCGCGGGCGGCGGGCGGGTCAGCGGGCGGGCGGGCGCAGGACGGGCCGCAGCTCGTCCAGCACGGCCGCGTCCTCGATCGTGGACGGGACCGCCACGTCCTTGCCGTCGGCGATGCCCCGCATCACGCCCCGCAGGATCTTGCCGGACCGCGTCTTCGGCAGCGCCGCGACGACCTCGACCCGCTTCAGCGCCGCGACCGGGCCGACCTGCTCGCGCACCATCCGCACCAGCTCCGCGGCGAGCTCGTCCGGATCGGCCCCGGCGCCGCTCTTCAGTACCACGAGACCGCGCGGGACCTGGCCCTTCAGCGCGTCCTCGACGCCGATGACCGCGCACTCGGCCACCGCCGGGTGCGCGGCGATGACCTCCTCCATCGTCCCGGTCGACAGCCGGTGCCCGGCGACGTTGATGACGTCGTCGGTGCGGCCCATCACCCACACGTAGCCGTCCTCGTCCAGGTGCCCGCCGTCGCCGGTCAGGTAGTGGCCCGGATGGCGGGTCAGGTACGACTCCACGAACCGCTCGTCGTCCTGCCACAGCGTCGGCAGCGTGCCGGGCGGCAGCGGCAGCCGGATCGCGATGTCGCCGTCGGTCCCCGGCGGGACGGGCGCGCCGTCCGGGCCGAGGACCCGCACGTCGTAGCCGGGCACCGGCACCGACGGCGACCCGGGCTTGACGGGCATCGGCTCCAGCCCGCGCAGGTTCGCCACGATCGGCCAGCCCGTCTCGGTCTGCCACCAGTGGTCGATGACCGGCCGGTCCAGCACCCGCGACGCCCAGTGGTAGGTGTCGGGGTCGAGCCGCTCCCCGGCGAGGAACAGCGTGTCGAGCGCCGACAGGTCGTGCCCGGCGAGCAGCGCGCCGTCCGGGTCCTCCTTCTTGACGGCGCGGATCGCCGTCGGCGCCGTGAACAGCGCCTTGACGCGGTGCTGCGCGGCGACCCGCCAGAACGCGCCCGCGTCCGGCGTCCCGACCGGCTTGCCCTCGTACAGGACGGTCGTGCAGCCGGTGAGCAGCGGCGCGTACACGATGTAGGAGTGCCCGACGACCCATCCGACGTCGGACGCGGCCCAGAACACATCGCCCGGCCCCACGCCGAAGACGTTCTCCATCGACCAGCGCAGCGCCACCGCGTGGCCGCCGTTGTCGCGGACGACGCCCTTCGGCCGTCCGGTCGTCCCGGAGGTGTAGAGGATGTACAGCGGGTCGGTGGCGGCGACCGGCACGCACTCGGCCGGGCGGGCGGCCTCGACGGCCTCGTCCCACTCCACGTCCCGCGGCCGGGCGAGGTCGGCGTGCAGCTGCTCGCGCTGCCGGATCACGCACCGCTCCACCTTGTGCTTCGCCAGCTCCAGCGCCTGGTCGAGCAGCGGCTTGTAGGGCACCACCCGGCCGCCCTCGATCCCGCAGGACGCCGACACGACCGCCTTCGGGCGCGCGTCGTCGATGCGGACGGCCAGCTCCCGCGCCGCGAACCCGCCGAACACCACCGAGTGCACCGCGCCGAGCCGCGCGCACGCCAGCATCGCGATCACGGCCTCGGGGATCATCGGCAGGTAGATGACGACCCGGTCGCCGCGGTCGACGCCCTGCGCGCGCAGCGCCCCGGCGAACCGCGCGACCAGGTCGGTCAGCTCCCGGAAGGTGTAGCCGCGGACCGTCCCGGTGACCGGGCTGTCGTAGATCAGCGCCGGCTGGTCGCCGCGGCCCTCGTCGACATGCCGGTCCAGGGCGTTGTCACAGGTGTTCAGCTCGCCGCCGGTGAACCAGCGGTAGAACGGCGGGGCGCCGTCGTCCAGCACGCGGTCGGGCGGGACGAGCCAGCGCACGTCCCGCGCCGCCAGCCCCCAGAACCGGGTCGGATCGGCGATGCTGCGTTCGTACGCGGCCGCGTAGGCGCCCATTTCGTCCTCCCGGTGGCGGTCGGCCCGCCCCGATCCGCGTTTCGGGGCGCATCCCTATAGGGCACGGCGCGGGTGCCTTTCGTCAAGGCCCCGCGCCGCCACCTCCCGGTCGCGGAGGGTCACCGCCGCCGCGCCGTCCCCGGTCAGGCGGGCCGCTCGTGCGGGTGCCGGACGCCGTGCACGACGGCGACGGCGGCCGCGAGGACGGCCCCGGCCGCGACGATCCAGAAGCACAGCTCGTAGGCGCCGAGCGCCGGCACCTCGGTCCCGGCGATCACCTTCCCGGCGAGGATCGAGGCGGTCACGGCGCCCGCCACGCTGCCGCCGGTGGTGCGGACGAGGGAGTTGATGCCGCTGGCGATGCCGCTCTGGTCCATCGGGACGTGCTGGACGGCGAGCGTGCCGAGCGCCGCGTAGGCGACGCCGAAGCCGATGCCCTGGATCGCGCTGAACGCCAGCATGTCGTAGCCGTGCGAGTTCGACAGGGCCAGCCAGGTGTAGCTGAGCCCGGCGAAGACCGAGCCGAGCGCGAGCGTGTAGGCCGGGCCGATGCGCCGCGCGATGGCGCCGGACATCGCGGACGCGAAGAGCATCGTGAAAGTGCTGGGCAGCATGTAGAGGCCGACGTCCAGCACCGAGCCGTCCAGCCCGTACCCGACCTTGCCGGACGGGGACTGGACGAAGCCGGAGATCAGGGTGAACGCGGCGAACATCGAGAAGCCGAGCAGCGTCGAGGACAGGTTCGCCGACAGCGACTTCGGCCCGACCAGCAGGTTCAGCCGCACCAGCGGCTCGCGCACCCGCCGCTCGATCACGATCCACAGCGCGCACAGCACCGCGGCGGCGGCGAACAGGCCGATCACCCCGCCGGACGACCAGCCCCAGTCGTTGCCCTCGCTGATCGCCAGCAGCAGGCAGACCAGCCAGCCGGCCAGCACGAGCGCGCCGGCGAGGTCGGGCCGCCCGCCGGCGCGCGCACCGGTGTCGTGCGCGGTGACCGCGACCAGCACGAGGCCCGCCGCGGCGAGCGCCACGGTGATCCAGAACACCGGGTGGTGGCTGCTGGTGTGGTCGGCGATCAGCCCGGTCACGATCATGCCGGCGCTGCCGCCGACGCCCATGGTGGCGCTGACGATGCCGATCGCGGTAGTGATCCGCTCGCGCGGGAAGGTGTCCCGGATCATCCCGATGGCCAGCGGGATCATGGCGGACGACACGCCCTGCAGGGTCCGCCCGGCGATGAGCACGCCGAGCGAGCCGGACACGGCGCAGATCACCGAGCCGAGCAGCAGCAGCGCCAGCACGAGCAGGATCATCCGCTTCTTGCCGTACATGTCGCCGAACCGCGACAGCAGCGGCGTGGCGACGGCGCCGGCCAGCAGGGAGGCGGTGAACACCCAGGTCACGGCGGTCACCGAGACGTGGAAGCGGCCCATCAGCTCGGGCAGCAGCGGGATGACGAGGGTCTGCTGGACGGACACCACCATGCCGGCGATCGCCAGCGCGAACAGGGTGGGGCCGGTGCGCGGGGGAGCGGCGGGCCGCCGCCCGGTCGTGGCGGCGGCCGCCGTCTGGGCGCCGGTCATGAAGCCTCCTGGGGGGACGGTCAAGGTCGGTGGGAGCGCGGGCGTGCAGGGACACCCTACTTACTTAAGTTAAGTAAACGCATTGTACGGTGGATCACATGTCCACCCCGCCGCGGTCCGCCGCCCACCCGAAGACCGGCGCAGCAGCGGCGCCGCCCGACATCGTGGAGATCGAGCGCGCGATCAGCCGCGTCGCGCACATGCTGACCCGAGCCAAGCAGCACGACCGGACGGTGGCCGAGGCCGGCGTCCCGGTCGACCGGGCCGCCGTGCCGCTGCTGCGCGCCCTCGCCGACGCGTCCGGCCCGCTGCGGCCGGGGGAGCTCGCCGTCCTGCTGGCGGTGGAGGCGCCGCACGTCACCCGCCAGGTGCAGCGGCTCGAGCGGGCCGGCTACGTCGAGCGCGTCCCCGACCCCGACGACGGCCGCGCGCAGCGCGTGCGGATCACGGACGCGGGGCTGGAGGCGTTCGAGCGGGTCCGCGCCGCCTGGCGGCAGTGGATGGCCGACGCGCTGGCGGCGTGGTCGCCCGACGAGCGGGAGCAGCTCGCCGGACTGGTGCACCGGATGGTCGACGACTTTCTCGCCCATTCCGAGCACCTCGCGCGCTGCGAGTCCCGTACCGCCGGGTAGCCGTGCCCCAGGCGTGACGATTCATTGCCGCTTGAGGTTTACGCGAAATTAGTGAAGTTTGTGATCTCGCGGTGTGGGTCCGATCCGGTTTTGCTCCCGGGCTCGGCGTCCTTAGGGTTGCCTTCCGTGGACCTACGTCTGCAAAACCCCCGTTATGCAGTCCCCGCCGGCGCGCGCGCAGCGCTCGCCGGGCCTGCGCCCTTCCCCGCGGCCCCGCGCGCCGCGACCCGGGACGGGCGCTGATGCAGGTCTTCGCGACCGCAGGCCACCACGGACACGGCAAGTCCGCCCTGGTGCGCGCCCTCACCGGCATGGAGCCCGAGGAGCCCGGCGCCTGGACCGAGCTGCCCTCCGGCCGCCGGCTGGCGTTCGTGGACGTCCCCGGCGACGAGCGGTCCGTCCCCGCCATGCTCGCGGGCGCGGGCGCCGTCCCCGCCGTGCTGTTCGCCGTCGCCGCCGACGAGGGCTGGATGCCGCAGTCGCAGGAGCACCTGGACGCGCTCGCCGCGCTCGGCGTCCGCGCCGGCGTGCTCGCCGTGACCCGCTCCGACGTCGCCGACCCCAAGCTCGCGCTCCGCCAGGCCCGCGACCGGCTCGCCGGGACCGCGCTGCGCGGCGCCGAGGCCGTCGCCGTCAGCACCGAGACCGGCGCCGGCCTGGCCGAGCTGGCCGCCGCGCTGGACCGGCTCGCCGGCCGGCTGCCCGTGCCCGACCCCGCCGCGCCAGTGCGCCTCTGGCTCGAGCACGCCTTCACCGCCGGACGGCAGAGCGTCGTCACCGGCACCCTCGCCGCCGGGACCATCACGGTCGGCGACGAGCTGCTCCTCATGCCCGCGGGCCGCCGCGTCCGCGTGCGGACCATCGGCAGCACCGGCGGGCCCCGCGAGAGCGTCACCGGCGTCTCCCGCGTCGTCCTCACGCTGCGCGACGCCGGCCGGGTCGACGCCGGCATGGCCCTGGTCACCCCCGGCCGCTGGTCCCTCACCACCTGCGTGGACGTGCGCACCCGGTTCGGCGAGGCGTCCGGGCGGCTGGCGCGGCGGATGACCCTGCACATCGGCGCCGCCGCCGTCCCGGTCCGGCTGCGCCCGCTCGGCCCCGACACCGCCCGCCTCACCCTGAACGCCCGGCTCGCCCTGCACATCGGCGACACCGCGCTGCTGCGCGACCCCGAGCGGCGCGCCATCGCCGGCGTCAGCGTCCTGGACGTCCGCCCGCCGACCCTCGTGCGGCGCGACGCGGGCGCGGCCCGCGCCCGCGAGCTGGCGACCTGGCCCGACCGGCCGGACGGCGCGCTGGTGCTGCGCCGGCACGGCGTGCTGCGCGCCTCCGAGCTGGACCTGATGGGCTGCGCGCCGCCGGACGGCGCCGTCGCCCTCGACGGCGGATGGCTCGCCGACCCGGCCCACTGGGAGGCGCTCCACGCGCGCCTCGCCGAGGAGGCGGCGCGGCACGCCGCCGCGACCCCGCACGCGCCCGGCGTCCCGCTGGAGACCGCGCGGCTGCGGCTCGGGCTGCCCGCCCGGCACCTCGTCGCCGCCCTCGTCCGCCCGCCGCTGCGCCTGGACGCCGGCCGCGTCCACGCCCCGCCCGCCGCCTCGCAGCCCGATCCCGCGCCGACGGCCCACGCTTCGGCGATCTCGGCTCGGCCTGCGAGGTCGTCCGGGACCGCCGGTCCGGATGATGCCGCGCCGGCGGCCGAAGGCCCGGCGCCCGATGCCGCGGCGCGAGGGACGGCCGCGGACGGGCCGGAAGGGGAGCGGTCGGCGCTGCCGCCGGGGCTGGCCGCGGCCGTGGAGCGGCTCCGCGCCGACCTCGCGGAGGCCCCGTTCGAGGCGCCTGCCGAGGAGCGCCTCGCCGAGCTCGGCCTGACCGGCGGCGCACTCGCCGCCGCCGAACGCGCGGGCGCGGTGCTGCGGCTGCGCGACGGCGTCGTCCTGCTGCCCGGCGCCGACCGCGAGGCGCTGCGGATCCTGTCCGCGCTGCCGCAGCCGTTCACGCCGCGGCAGGCGGGCGACGCGCTGTCCACGAGCCGCCGCGTCGCCGTCGCGCTGCTGGAGCACCTCGACGGCCTCGGCCTCACCGAGCGGCGGCGCTGACGCCGGCCGGGATGAACCCGGTCGCGGCGGGAAAACCGGTTGAACCGCGATGGGCGGCTCTGGCGTCATAGATCACGGTTCGGATCCCGTCGAGAAGGAGAAGGCATGCCGTACCAGACCCTGAAGGGCGGCCGCGTTCCCATCCGGATGTGGACCGACCCCGGCACCGTCGAGGACCAGGCGCTCGACCAGCTCCGCAACGTCTCCGCCCTGCCCTGGGTGGAGGGGCTCGCGGTCATGCCGGACGTCCACTACGGCAAGGGCGCGACGGTCGGCTCGGTCATCGCGATGAAGAACGCGGTGTCGCCGGCCGCGGTCGGCGTCGACATCGGCTGCGGGATGACCGCCGCGAAGTCCACGCTCACCGTCGAGGACATGCCGGACGACCTGTCGGGCGTCCGGCACGGGCTGGAGAAGGCGATCCCGGTCGGGCGCGGCTCGCACAAGCACGCCGTCGACCCGTCCGCGCTCCCGAACCTGAAGGAGCGCGGCTGGTACGACTTCTGGAAGGAGTTCGAGGACCTGCATCCGGCGGTCCGCTCAGGACTCGGCCGCGCGCGCTCCCAGATGGGCACGCTCGGCGGCGGCAACCACTTCCTGGAGCTGTGCGCGGACGACGAGGGCGCGATCTGGCTCGTCCTGCACTCCGGATCCCGCAACATCGGCAACGTGCTCGCCGAGCACCACATCGAGGCCGCCCGCAAGCTCCCCCACAACCAGGACCTTCCGGACACCGACCTCGCCGTGTTCCTCAGCGGCACCGCGAAGATGGACGCCTACCGGCACGACCTGTTCTGGGCGCAGGAGTACGCGCGCCGCAACCGCGCGGTCATGATGGCGCTCGCGCAGAACGTCGTCACCAAGCGGTTCGGCGAGAAGCGCTGCCGCTGGAACCAGGTCATCTCCTGCCACCACAACTACGTGGCGGAGGAGGAGTACGGCGGCGAGGAGCTGCTCGTCACCCGCAAGGGCGCGATCCGCGCGGGCGCCGGCGACCTCGGCATCATCCCGGGCTCGATGGCGACCGGCACCTACATCGTGCGCGGCCTCGGCAACGAGACCGCGTTCAACTCCGCCTCGCACGGCGCGGGCCGGAAGATGTCCCGGAACAAGGCGCGCAAGAACTTCACCGTCGAGGACCTGGTCGAGCAGACCAGGGGCGTCGAGTGCCGCAAGGACAGCGGCGTCATCGACGAGATCCCCGGCGCCTACAAGGACCTGGAGACGGTGATGGAGTCGCAGTCCGACCTCGTCGAGGTGGTCGCGCACCTGCGGCAGCTCGTGTGCGTCAAGGGCTGAGGGCGTGAAGAGCCGAGCGCGGCGGCGGCGCGGCGGGCGGCGGCCCCCCCCCCCCCCCGCCCCCCGCGCGGCCCCCGGGAGGCCGGGGCGCCGGGCGCGGGCCTGCGGGGGGGGGGCGGGGTGGCGATGCCGCCCCCCGCCGCCCCCCCCCCCCCCCCGCCGCCGGTCAGCCGAGGACGCGGTCGACGAACGCGGTGACGTCACCGAGCACCTCGTCGCGGTTGGTCTCGTTGAACACCTCATGACGCGCGCCGGGGTAGATCCGCTGCGCCAGGTCGCCGCCCCGGATCGCCTCGACGTACCCGTGCGCCAGGACCGCGATGTAGCGGGGCTCGCCGTCCGCCCAGATCCGCGCGGTGATCGCGCCCCGCGTGCCCGCGAACTCCCACTCCCGTGCCGCCGTCACCCGTACCTCCTCGTCCGAACCGGCCGTGCCCGCAGCCCGCGATGCGACGGATCGCGATCGCCGCAATAGGCTGGGTCGAACGACCGCAACCCGGACGGCCCGCCCAGCGCGCCGTCCGCCCGGCAGGAAGGGGCGCCCGTGCTGGCCGACACCTTCGGTCGTACCGCTACGGACCTGCGGGTCTCGCTCACCGACCGGTGCAACCTGCGGTGCTCGTACTGCATGCCGCCCGAGGGCCTGGACTGGCTGCCCAAGCCGGAGCTGCTCACCGACGACGAGGTGGTCAGGCTCGTCGGCCTCGCGGTCGGCGAGCTGGGCGTCACCGAGGTCCGCTACACCGGCGGGGAGCCGCTGCTGCGGCGCGGGCTGTCCGGCATCGTGCGGCGCACCGCGGAGCTGGAGCCGCGTCCGGAGATCTCGCTGACCACCAACGGGATCGGGCTGGCGCGGCTGGCCGCGCCGCTCGCCGCCGCCGGGCTGGACCGGGTGAACGTCTCGTTGGACACCCTCGACCCGGCGACCTTCAGGCGGCTCGCGCACCGCGACCGGCTCGCCGACGTCCTCGCCGGGCTGGAGGCGGCGCGCGCCGCCGGGCTCGCCCCCGTCAAGATCAACGCGGTGCTGATGCGGGGCGTCAACGACCACGAGGCGCCCGCGCTGCTGCGGTTCTGCCTTGAGCGCGGCTACCGGCTGCGGTTCATCGAGCAGATGCCGCTGGACGCCCAGCACGGCTGGACCCGCGACGGCATGGTCACCGCGGACGAGATCCTGGACCGGCTGTCGGCGGAGTTCGACCTGGCCCCGGACGCCGCGCACGACCGCGGCAGCGCCCCCGCCGAGACCTTCGCGGTCGGCGGCGGCCCGGAGGCGGTCGGCGTGATCGCGTCGGTGACCCGGCCCTTCTGCGGCGCCTGCGACCGGGTCAGGCTGACCGCCGACGGCCAGGTCCGCAACTGCCTGTTCGCGACCGAGGAGTCCAACCTGCGCGACGCGATGCGCGGCGGCGCGACGGACGAGGAGATCGCCGACCGGTGGCGCAAGGCGGTGTGGGCCAAGCGGGCCGGGCACGGCATCGACGACCCGGCGTTCCTGCAGCCCGCCCGGCCGATGTCCGCGATCGGCGGCTGACCCGCGTGCCCGCGTTCGACGCGGTGCTGCTCGCGGGCGGCCGCGCCCGGCGGCTCGGCGGCGTCGACAAGCCCGCCGCGCCGGTCGGCGGCCGCGCCCTGATCGAATGGGTCGCCGCCGCCGCGTCCGGCGCGTCCCGGACGATCGTCGTCGGCCCCCCGCGCGATGTGCCGCCGGGGGCCGTCCGGGTCCGCGAGGATCCGCCGGGCGCCGGGCCGGTGCCCGCGCTGCGCGCCGGGCTGGCCGAGGTGCGCGCGCCCTGGCTCGCGCTGCTGGCCGCCGACCTGCCGTTCCTGCGTCCCGTCCACGTCGCCGCGCTGCTGGACGCGGCCCGCGAGCGCGCCGGGGCCGTGCTGGTGGACGGCGACGGCCGCGCGCAGTGGCTCGCCGGGTGCTGGCGCACCGCCCGGCTGCGGGACGCGCTCGCCGCGTACAACGGCGCGTCCCTGCGCGGCGTCCTCGGCCCGCTGGACCCGGCGAAGGTCGCGCTCCCCGCCGGGGACCGGCCCCCGTGGTACGACTGCGACACCCCTGAGGACCTCGCCCGCGCCGACGGCCTCGCCCGGCCGGACGCGCTTTGACGGTGCGAGAGTGGGCATCGCGTACGTCGATGCGTTGAAGGGGGACGGCCATGTCGGTACTGGAGGACTGGATGAGCGCGGTCTGCGACGAGCTGGGCCTGGAACGCGGCGACATCGACCGCGACCTGGTGCTCGACCTGGCCCGCGACGTCGCGCACGGAGTGGCGCGCCCGGGCGCCCCGCTCACCGCCTACCTGCTGGGCCTCGCGGTCGGCCGCGGCGCGCCCGCCCGGGACGCCGCCGCCCGGCTCACCGAGATGGCCGAGGCCTGGGGCGCCGAGCCCGCCGCGGAGCCGGCGGCGCAGCGCGACGTGCCCGAGCAGGCCGGCGAACGCATCCTCGACGAGGCCTGACGCCCAAACCGAAGATGCATCTGGGTGGGGGGCGACCCCCACACCCCCCCGGCAAGAGCAGCCTGACCGGCGCCTTCCGCTTCGCTGGCGCTCCGCTCCAGGCGCCGGTCAGGCGTCGCGGTCCTCGACGGGGACCACGTCCTTGAGGAAGTCGCGGCGGGCGAGGAACGCCGACAGGCTCTCGCGGTGCTCGTCGCAGGCGAGCCAGATCTTCCGCCGGTCCGGGGTGTGGATCTTCGGGTTGTTCCAGCGCAGCGCCCACACCGCCGCGGCGCGGCAGCCCTTGGCGGAGCATTGCGGTTCGTCGGGGCCGGGGCCCGGTGCGGATTCGGTCACCGGCCAACTCTGGCACAGCGGCCGGGGTGCCCCGCGCGCCGGGTTTGGCCGGATGATCTCCGGAAAGGAGATCGCTCGTGCGGACGGAGGCCACGGCGGGCGCCGACCAGGAGGGCCGGGTGCAGCGCCCCTGGCGCGCGCTGTCGGTCTGCCTCGTCGCCGCGTTCATGACGCTGCTGGACGTCAGCATCGTCAACGTCGCGCTGCCGTCGATCAAGCAGGGGATGCACGCCTCCGAGGCGGAGCTGCAGTGGATCCTGTCCGGCTACGCGCTGACCTTCGGGCTGGTGCTCGTGCCGGCGGGGCGGCTCGGCGACGCGCGCAGCCGCCGGGCGGTGTTCATGACGGGGCTGGCGCTGTTCACCGCGGCCAGCGCGGCGGCCGGCATCGCGCCGGCCATGACGTGGCTGGTGCTGGCCCGGCTCGTCCAGGGCGTCGCGGGAGGCATCCTCAACCCGCAGGTGGCCGGCCTGATCCAGCAGCTGTTCCGGGGCGGCGAGCGGGGCCGCGCGTTCGGCGCGCTCGGCGCGGTCATCGGGATCGCGACGGCCGCCGGGCCGCTGCTGGGCGGCGGCATCATCGCGCTCGCCGGTCCCGCGCAGGGCTGGCGCTGGGTGTTCTACGTCAACATCCCGGTCGGCGTGGCGGCGCTGTTCCTGGCATGGCGGCTGCTGCCGCCGCCGGCGCGCGGGGAGAAGCAGGGCCTCGACCCGCCCGGTGTGCTGCTGCTCGGCGCCGGCGTGGTGTGCGTGCTGCTCCCGCTCGTCCAGGAGCAGCAGTGGCACGGGAACCGCAAATGGCTGCTGCTCCTCGCGGGCGCGCTGCTGATCGCCGCGTTCGCCTGGTGGGAGCGGCGGGCGCGCGCGCCGATGGTGGACCTCGGGCTGTTCCGGCTCCGCTCGTACGCGCTGGGGACGGCGATCGCGCTGCTGTACTTCGCCGGCTTCACCGCGATCTTCTTCATCTTCACCCTGTACCTGCAGAACGGCCTGGGCTACAGCGCGCTGGAAGCGGGCCTCGCCATCACGCCGTTCGCGGTCGGGTCGGGCGTGGCGGCGGCGGTCGGCGGGCGCATCGTCGCCCGGTACGGGCGCCCGCTCGTCGCCGCCGGGCTCGTGGTGGTCACAGTGGGGCTGGCCGCCGCGTGGCTCGCGGTCGAGCTGGAGCCGGGACGCGGCGTCGGGGTCGCGACCGCGCTGCCGCTGCTGTTCGCGGGCTGCGGCAGCGGCCTCGTCATCGCCCCGAACCAGACGATCACGCTGTCGCAGGTCGACTTCGCGCAGGGCGGCAGCGCCGCCGGCGTGCTGCAGACGGGGCAGCGGGTCGGTACCGCGATGGGGATCGCGGCGACCGGGTCGGTGTTCTTCTCCGCGCTCGCGAGCACGCACGGCGACTGGCCCGGGGCGTTCCGCCGCGGCCTCGTCGTCGTCTTGGCGCTCGTCGTGCTGGCGCTGGCGGCGGCCCTCGCCGACCTGGCCGCCGGCCGCCGCGCCCGGTCAGCGGCGCTGGCGCAGCGCGAGGCGCAGGAGCACGGCCAGGCCCGCGAGGGCTGCTGACGCCGCGCCCGCGAGCGCCAGGTTCTGCCGCCGGATCCGCGCCGGGATCCGCGCGTACGGCATCGTCGAGAACGACACCAGCTCGTACCGCGAGACGTACCGGCCCGCGAGCCGCCGCTCCAGCGCGTGCGCCGCCGCCTGCTTCGCCCGGTACACCGGCGACGACACGCGGTCGCGCATCTCGATGAAGTTGTCCAGCGCCATCTCGGCGATCGCGTCGGTGTTGGGCTTGCGGCGCTCCTCGTAGAGCGCCAGCGCGCGCGCCCAGTCGCCGCCGGTCTCGGTCAGGCACCGGTCGATCTCGATGCAGTCCTCGAACGCGCAGTTGGCGCCCTGCCCGAAGAACGGGACGATCGCGTGCGCGGCGTCGCCGAGCAGCGCGACGATCGCGCCGTCGCCCCGCCGCGTCCACGGCCGGCACCGGACGGTCACCAGCGACCCGACCGGGTTGCGCGCGTAGTCGCCGACCAGGTCGGGGATCAGGTCCGCGACGTCCGGGTAGTGCTCGGCGAAGTACGCGGTGACCTTCTCGGGCGCGTCCAGCGCCGCGAGGTCGGACTTCGGCCAGAACAGCGTGCAGGTGAACGAGCGGTCCAGGTTCGGCAGCGCGATCATCATCGAGGTGCCGCGCGGCCAGATGTGCAGCGCGTCGGGGTCGAGCGCGAAGTCGCCGTCGCGCGGAGGGACGGTCAGCTCCTTGTACCCGTGCTCCAGGAAGTCGGCGTCCTCGTTCAGCCCGAGGGAGCGGCGCACGGCGCTGTACGCGCCGTCCCCGGCGAGGACCACGCCGGCGGGCTCGGTGCCGCCGTCTTCCAGTAGCAGCGCCCCGGCCTGGACGTCCACGCCGGTGACGCGCTGGGAGAAGCGGAGCGTCACGCCGGGCGTCGCCTCGGCCGTGTCGAGCAGCGACTCGTTGAGCTGAGCCCGGCTGATGGAGTTGATGGCGCGCTCGCCATCGGCGCTGTAGGGCTGGAAGTTCTGCTCCTTGCCGAGCGGGTGCACCATCCGGCCGTGCATCGGCAGCGCCTGCTTGAGCGCCTGGTCCCGCAAACCCACCTGCTCCAGGGCGGCGAGCCCGCGCGCGGAGATCGCCAGGTTGATCGAGCGGCCCCGCTCGGCGCCCGCGATCCGCGGGTCGGGGCGCCGCTCGTACACGGTCACCTCGATGCCGCGGCGGCCGAGCAGGACCGCGAGCAGGCTGCCCGCGAGTCCGGCGCCGACGATCGCGACCCGCTCGTTCCGCCGTTCAGCCGCCATGGGCGGGCTCCTCCCCGGTCGTGGGCTGCTCCCCGGTGGTGGGCTGCTCGGTCTGCGAGCGGACCTCCCACAGGTCGGGGAACGCGGGCGCGAACAGCGTGGAGCGCAGGTAGTCGGCGCCGGCGGAGCCGCCGGTGCCGAGCTTGGCGCCGATGGTCCGCTCGACCATCTTCAGGTGCCGGTACCGCCACTCCTGGACGCCCTCGTCAACGTCGACGAGCGCCTCGCACACCTCGGCGGCGGGCCCGTTCTCGTCGGCGTAGACCGCCAGCAGCACCTTCTGGACGCCGGCGTCGGGCTCCCACGCCCGCGAGGTGTCGCGTTCGAGCGCCTCGCGCGGGACGGGGTGGCCCTGCACGGCGAGGTAGCGCAGCAGCGAGTCGAACATCGACGGCCGCGCGACCGCGGCGCGCAGCCGCTCGTCGCCGCGCAGCACCGACGCCGGGAACTCGCGCCGGCCGAGCACCGCCTCGATCTCGCGGAACTGGTCGCTCTGGAACCCGCTGGAGGTGCCGAGCGCGTGCCGGAACCCCGCGAACTGCCGGGGCGTCATCGTCTCCAGCACGTCCAGCTGCCCGACCACCGTCTTGAGGATCTTGGCGATCCGGCGCGCGGTGTGCAGCGCGCCCGCGCTGCGGCCCTCCTCCAGGCGGCGCTGCAGCAGCGCGGCCTCGTGCAGGATCTGCTTGAACCACAGCTCGTAGACCTGATGGATGATCACGAAGAGCAGCTCGTCGTGCGCGTCGGTCTCGGGCTCCTGGCAGTCCAGGAGCCGGTCCAGCCGCAGGTACCCGCCGTACGTCATCGTCGGCGAATCCGCCATCACCGCCTCCTTGCGACACAACGGATGTGGTCCGCAGCATATTGGATCGTTCTGCCCATTCGGCCGGTGGGTGCGCCAGCGGCGGACATATCCGGCAATCCGCCCTACGTGCGGCGGCGCGGGCTCACCAGAGCCGCAGCGAGCGCCGGAAGATGCCCGCCGCGTCGTCCTCGGTGACCGGACGCGGCGACGCCACCAGCAGCCGCTGCTGCCGCATCGTCCCCTCGACCAGGCCGGGGATGTCGGCCTCCCCGTAGCCGACCCCCGCGATCCCGTCCGGGATGCCGATGTCGCGCATCAGGCTCAGCAGCGCGCGCGGCAGATGCTCGGCCGGGTCGTCCGGCCGGTCCATCTCCGGGGCGAGCAGCTCGGCCGCGCGGACGTGCCGCTCGGGCCGCGCCCGGAAGGTGAACCGGAACGCCTCGGGCGCGGTGAGCGACACCGACATCCCGTGCGGGACCATCGGCTCCCCGTCCGGGTACCCGGCGGGCCGGAAGTCCTTGACCCGCCCGGCGATCGGGTAGGCGTTGGCGTGCGGGATGTGCACGCCCGCGTTCCCGAATCCGAGGCCCGCGAACGTCGCGGCGAGGGCCATGTCGGCGCGGGCCCGCCGGTCCTCGCCGTCCCGGACGGCCGCGCGGAACGAGCGGGCGATCAGGCCGAGCGCCCGCTCGGACCACATGTCCGAGACCGGGTTGGCGCCGCAGTACGGGACGCGCTGCTCGGGCCGCTTGCGCTCGTACGCGTCGAACGGCCTGGCGGTGTAGCTCTCCAGCGCGTGGCACACGATGTCCATCCCGGCCGACGCGGTCACCCCGGACGGCTGCGTCACCATCAGGTCGGGGTCGACGACCGCGAGCGCGGGGCGCATCCGCGGATGGCTGATGCCCGTCTTGACCCGCAGGTCCAGGACGTCCAGCACGCAGACCGTCGTGCTCTCCGCGCCGGTCCCGGTCGTGGTGGGGACGGCGACGAGCGGCAGTAGCGGCCGCTCCGGCGCCCGTCCCGCGCCGATCGGCGGGTTGAGGTACTCGGCGAGGTCGCCGTCGTTGGTGGTGAGCAGGTTCACGGCCTTGGCGGTGTCGATGCTCGACCCGCCGCCCACCGCGACGTACGCGTCGTACGGCCCGGTGTCCCGCGCGTGCCCGACCGCCTCGCGCATGCTCGCGTCCGTCGGCTCGACGCGGACGCCGTCGAACACGGCCGCCTCGATCCCGTAGGCCTTCATCGCGTCGGCGACCCGCCGCGGCCCGCCGGTCGCGGCGACGCCCGGGTCGGTCACGACGAGGACCCGCCGCGCGCCGTACTGCACGAGGTCGTATCCGATCTCCTCGGCCGCGCCCGTGCCGAACTTCAGCTGCGGCGCGCCGTAGGTGAAGACCGTCTCGTTCGCCATGTCCGCCCCCTCGAAGCCGGTACCGCTGATCGTTCCCACGGTGTCACCGCCCGAACGCGGCGGGCAAGGCGGGGCCGTGCGCCCGCTACTCCTCGGGCAGCTCGCCCACCGAGACGCGGACGGCGCGCAGCGCGGCGGTGATCTCGGCGGCGTGCTCGGCGGGCAGCGCGGCGATGCCGAAGCCGGCCTCGTTGAGCGCGGCGGTGGCCTCCTCGGCGAGGCCGCGGCCCGCGGGGGTGATGGTGGCGAGGACGACGCGGCGGTCGTCGGGGGAGGGGGCGCGGCCGACGAGCCCGCGCCGCTCCAGCCGGCCGATCACGTTGGTGACCGACGCCGGGTGCACCATGAGACGGGTGCCCATCTTGCCCATCGGCAGCGTGCCGGTGCGGGTGAAGGCGAGCAGCCGGAGCGCCTCGTAGGCGGCGAAGGTCAGACCGTGGGGCTTCAGCACGGCCTCGATCCGGCCGAGCAGCAGCTGCTGCGCCCGCATCACCGAGGTCACGGCCGCCATGCGGTCGGCCTGCTCGGGCCAGCGGGCGCTCCACTGCCGGTGGGCCTCGGAGATGGGGTCGGGAATGTCGGGCACCGCCCCACCGTAAGGCGTCTTGACCTCGTCGCGCACGGAAACTATTTTAACTTCCAAATATTAGACGTCCAAAGGTTGAGGTGGGGGACGTGACCGAACCGCTCCACAAGCCGGTCAACCCGGTGCGCTTCGTGACGGCCGCCGCGCTGTTCGACGGGCACGACGCGGCGATCAACATCATGCGGCGGATCCTGCAGTCGCAGGGCGCCGAGGTGGTGCACCTCGGGCACGACCGGTCCGTCCGCGAGGTCGTCGACGCCGTGCTGGAGGAGGACGCCCAGGGCGTCGCGATCAGCTCCTACCAGGGCGGCCACGTCGAGTACTTCGAGTACCTGTCGCGCAGCCTCAAGGAGGCCGGCGCCGAGCAGGTGCGGGTGTTCGGCGGCGGTGGCGGCGTGATCGTGCACCAGGAGATCGCCCGGCTCGCCGACGCGGGCGTGCGGATCTTCTCCCCGGAGGACGGGCAGCGGCTCGGCCTGCCCGGAATGATCAACGAGCTGGTCCGGGACTGCGACGTCGACCTCGCCGCCGAGCCCGTCCCGGCGGACGCGGTGGTCGCCGGCGACCGGCGCGCCCTCGCCCGGACGATCACCTGCCTGCAGGCCGGGAAGCTGGCCGGCGCCGACCGCGCCGCGCTGGCCGACGCGGCGTCCGGACGGCGCGTCCCGGTGCTCGGCATCACCGGCACGGGCGGCTCGGGCAAGTCGTCGCTCACCGACGAGCTGATCCGCCGGCTGCGCGTCGACCAGGGCGACCGGCTCCGCGTCGCGGTGCTGGCCGTCGACCCGACCCGGCGGCGCGGCGGCGGCGCGCTGCTCGGCGACCGCATCCGGATGAACTCCCTGGACGGCGACAAGGTCTTCTTCCGCTCGCTCGCCACCCGCGGCGCCCGCGAGCTGCCCGAGGGCATCGAGGACATCCTCACCGCCGTCAAGGCCGCCGGATACGACCTGGTCGTCCTGGAGACGCCCGGCATCGGGCAGGGCGACGCCGCGATCGTCCCCCTCGTGGACGTCTCGCTGTACGTCATGACGCCGGAGTTCGGCGCCGCGTCCCAGCTCGAGAAGATCGACATGCTCGACTTCGCGGACGTCGTGGCGATCAACAAGTTCGAGCGGCGCGGCGCCGAGGACGCCCGCCGCGACGTGTCCCGGCAGCTGGTGCGCAACCGGGAGGCGTTCGGACTGAGGCCCGAGGACATGCCGGTGTTCGGCACCAGCGCCGCCACCTTCAACGACGACGGCGTCACCGCGCTCTACCAGCACCTCGGCGGCATGCTCGCCGAGCACGGCCTGCGGCTGGAGGACGGCACGCTGCCGCGCGTCGACACCAGGGTCTCCACCGGCGCCGCCACGATCATCCCGCCGGGACGCGTCCGGTACCTGTCCGACATCGCCGAGACCGTCCGCGGCTACCACGCCGACACCGCGGCGCAGGCCGAGGCCGTCCGGCGGGTGCAGCGCCTCGACGAGGTCCGCGCCGAGCTGACCGACGCGTCCGAGGTCGAAGGGCTGCTGGAGAAGGCCCGCCGCGCCGTCGCTCCGCAGAACGCGGAGCTGATCGAGGGCTGGCCCGCCGTCGTCGAGTCCTACTCCGGCGACGAGCAGGTCGTGAAGATCCGCGACAGGGAGCTGCACACGAAGCTGACCCGCGAGTCGCTGTCGGGCAGCCGCATCCCGCGCGTCGCGCTGCCCCGCTACACCGACCACGGCGAGCTGCTGCGGTTCCTGCGCGCGGAGAACCTGCCCGGGAGGTTCCCGTTCACCGCCGGGGTGTTCCCGTTCAAGCGCGACAACGAGGACCCGGCCCGCATGTTCGCGGGGGAGGGCGACCCGTTCCGCACCAACCGGCGCTTCAAGCTGCTGTCGGAGGGCCAGCCGGCGACCCGCCTGTCCACCGCGTTCGACTCGGTCACCCTCTACGGCCGCGACCCCGACGAGCGTCCCGACGTGTACGGCAAGGTCGGCACGTCCGGCGTCTCGATCGCGACGCTCGACGACATGAAGGCGCTCTACGACGGGTTCGACCTGTCCTCGCCGACCACGTCGGTGTCGATGACCATCAACGGCCCCGCGCCGACGATCCTGGCGTTCTTCCTCAACACCGCCATCGACCAGGGCGTCGACCGGTTCCGCGAGGAGAACGGGCGCGAGCCGTCCGCCGAGGAGGCCGCGCGGATCCGCGCGCGGGTGCTGTCCACCGTGCGCGGCACCGTCCAGGCCGACATCCTCAAGGAGGACCAGGGCCAGAACACCTGCATCTTCTCCACCGAGTTCTCGCTGCGGATGATGGGCGACATCCAGGAGTGGTTCATCGCCAACAAGGTCCGCAACTTCTACTCGGTGTCGATCTCCGGCTACCACATCGCCGAGGCCGGCGCGAACCCCATCAGCCAGCTCGCCTTCACGCTCGCCAACGGGTTCACGTACGTCGAGTCGTACCTGGCGCGCGGCATGGACATCGACGACTTCGCGCCGAACCTGTCGTTCTTCTTCTCCAACGGCATGGACCCCGAGTACAACGTGCTCGGACGCGTCGCCCGCCGCATCTGGGCCGTCGCCATGCGGGACCGGTACGGCGCCAACGAGCGCAGCCAGAAGCTCAAGTACCACGTGCAGACCTCGGGCCGCTCCCTGCACGCGCAGGAGATGCACTTCAACGACATCCGCACGACGCTGCAGGCGCTCATCGCCATCTACGACAACTGCAACAGCCTGCACACCAACGCCTACGACGAGGCCGTCACCACCCCCACCGCCGAGTCGGTGCGGCGCGCGCTGGCGATCCAGCTCATCATCAACCGCGAGTGGGGCCTGGCGATGAACGAGAACCCGCTGCAGGGGTCGTTCATCATCGACGAGCTGACCGACCTGGTGGAGGAGGCCGTCCTCGCCGAGTTCGACCGGATCAGCGAGCGCGGCGGCGTCCTCGGCGCGATGGAGACCGGCTACCAGCGCGGCCGCATCCAGGACGAGTCGATGCTGTACGAGCAGCGCAAGCACGACGGTTCGCTGCCGATCGTCGGCGTCAACACCTTCCGCCTGCCCGACGCGGGCGACGGCACGCCGGACACGATCGAGCTGGCCCGCGCCACCGAGGACGAGAAGCGCTCCCAGCTGGAGCGGGTCCGCTCCTACCAGGCCGCGCACGGCACCGAGGCCGAGGCCGCGCTGGCGGCGCTGAAGGAGGCGGCGCGGGCCGGGGACAACGTGTTCGCGGTGCTGATGGACGCGGCGCGGGTGTGCAGCCTCCAGCAGATCACCGACGCGTTCTTCGAGGTCGGCGGCCAGTACCGCCGCAACGTCTGAGCGCCGCGCCGCATGCCCGCGTTCGACGACACCGCCCGCGACGACACCGGCGTGCCCGTTCCCGTGCCGGAGCGGGTGCGCCGGGTGGTGTCGATCGTCCCGTCGCTGACCGAGACGGTCGCGGTGAGCGCGCCGGGCCTCCTCGCCGGCGCCACCGACTGGTGCACGCACCCCGAGGGCCTCGACGTCCCGCGCGTGCGCGGAACGAAGAACCCGGACGTGGAGCGCATCAGGCGGCTGCGGCCCGACGTCGTCCTCGGCAACACCGAGGAGAACCGCCCCGCCGACGTCGAGGCGCTGCGCGCCGCCGGCGTCCCGGTGTGGATGACCGAGATCCGCACCGTGGACGGGGCCCTGGCCTCGCTGCGCCGGATGCTCACCGAAGCGTGCCGCGTGCCCGCCCCGGACTGGCTGGACGAGGCCGCCCGCGCCTGGGCGGACGCGGCGCCCGGCGAGCCGCGCGCCGCGGTGGTCCCGATCTGGCGGCGGCCGTGGATGGTCGTCGGCCGCGACACCTTCACCGGCGACGTGCTGGCCCGCCTCGGCGTCGCCAACGTCTACGCCGGCCACCCCGAGCGGTACCCGAAGATCCCGCTGGAGGAGCTGAACGCCGCCGGCGCCGACCTGGTCGTCCTCCCGGACGAGCCGTACCGGTTCACCGCCGACGACGGCCCCGAGTGCTTCCCCGGCACCGACGTCGCGCTGGTCGGCGGACGGCACCTCACCTGGTACGGCCCGTCGCTCGTCCAGGCGCCCGCCGAGCTGTGCGAACGGCTCGCGGCGGCCCGGACCTACTGACCGGTTTCCTGCTCGCCGCCGGGCGGGCGGCGGGTGAACATCGCCTCCACGCAGCGCGCCATCCGCCCGTCCAGCTCCTCCGCCGGGACGTCGATCTCCCGCGCCAGGTGCTCGCGCAGCAGCGTGTACCCGTAGATCGTGGACGCGATCGCCGCCTGCACGGCCTCCACGTCCTCGACCGGCAGCTCGCCCCGGGCCGCCTCCGCGGCGAGGTCCTTGCGGCCCTCGCCGCGGTTCAGCAGCACCCGGGGGCGGTCGTCGCCGTCCAGCACCAGCAGCGTCGCCAGCAGCACCGGCTCGGGGTGGCGCAGGCTCGTCCAGAACAGCCGCGACAGCCGCTTGCGCAGCGGCAGCCCCGCGGCGCCCGCCGCGTCCTCGGCGTTCGGCCGGGACCGGTGGAACAGCGCCGAGCGCAGCAGCGCCCGCCGCGACCCGAAGTACTGGTAGACCAGCCCGCGGTTGACGCCGGCCTCGTCGGCGACCTGCCGCAGGTTGAGGCCCGCGAGGACGCCGCCGCGGCGCAGCAGCGCGATCGCCGCCGCCCGCAGCGACTCCTCGGTCGCGTCCCGGTCGCGGGTCCGCTCGTCCCGGCGCCCCGGCTGCGGAGCGGTCACGCCTTGGGGCCGCCCGCCACGTAGATCACCTGGCCGGACACGAACGAGGCGTCCTCGCTGACCAGGAACGCCACCACGCCCGCGATGTCCTCGGGCCTGCCGACGCGGCGGACCGGGATCTCCTTGGCGGCGGCGGTCTTGAAGTCCTCGAAGCCGACGCCGATCCGCTCGGCGGTCGCCGCGGTCATCTCGGTCTCGATGAAGCCGGGCGCGATCGCGTTCGCGGTCACGCCGAACTTGCCCAGCTCGATCGCCAGGGTCTTGGTGAAGCCCTGCAGACCCGCCTTGGCCGCCGAGTAGTTCACCTGGCCGCGGTTGCCGAGCGCCGACGTCGACGACAGGTTGACGATGCGGCCCCAGCCGGCCTTGGTCATGTGCTCCTGCGCGGCGCGGCTCATCAGGAACGAGCCGCGCAGGTGCACCGACATGACCGAGTCCCAGTCGTCGTCGGACATCTTGAACAGCAGGTTGTCGCGGGTGATGCCGGCGTTGTTCACCAGCACGACCGGCGGGCCGAGCTCGCCGGCGATCCGCGCGACGGCGGCGGCGACCTGCCCGGAGTCGGCGACGTTCACGCCGACGGCGAGCGCCTTCCCGCCGTTCTTCTCGATGGTCTCCACGGTGCCGGCGCAGGCGGCCTCGTCGAGGTCGCAGACCGCGACGGCGAAGCCCTCGCGGGCGAGCCGGACGGCCGTGGCGGCGCCGATTCCCCGCGCGGAACCGGTGACGATGGCGACCCTGGTGTCGGTCATGTGGTGCTCCCTGCCCTTCCTCGAACCTTCGTCAGACCTGGATGTCCTTGGCGATGATGGTCTTCAGCACCTCGCTGGTGCCGCCGTAGATCCGGGTGACCCGGGCGTCGGCGTACAGGCGCGCGATCGGGTACTCCAGGATGTAGCCGTAGCCGCCGTGCAGCTGCAGGCACTTGTCGACGACGCGCTGCTGCACCTCGGTGCAGAACAGCTTGGCGACCGCGGCGTCGGCCGGGGTCAGCTCGCCGGCGTCGAGGGCCTCGATGCAGCGGTCGACCAGCGACCGCGCCGCCTCGACCTCGGTGGCGCACTCGGCGAGGACGAACTTGGTGTTCTGGAACGAGGACACGGTCTTGCCGAAGACCGTCCGCTCCTGCACGTACTTGCGGGCGAACTCGACGGCCGCCGCCGCGGAGGCGTAGGAGCTGGTGGCGATGCCGAGCCGCTCCTCGGCCAGGTTGTGGGTCAGGTAGCCGAAACCCGCCCCCTCCTCGCCGAGCAGGTCCTCGACGGGCACCTTCACGTCGACGAACGACAGCTCGGCGGTGTCGGAGCTGCGCAGCCCGATCTTCTCCAGCTTGCGGCCGACCGAGTAGCCCTCGCTCTTGGTGTCCACCGCCAGGATCGACAGCCCGGCGCGGCGGTTCTCCGGCGTCGCGGGCGACGTGCGCGCCACGACCAGCACCCGGTCGGCGAGGACGCCGCCGGTGATGAAGGTCTTGGCGCCGTTCAGGACGTAGTGGTCGCCGTCGCGCTTGGCGGTGGTCTGCATGCCGGCGAGGTCGGAGCCGGTGCCCGGCTCGGTCATCGCGATGGCCGTCATCATCTCGCCGCTGATGAACGGCGGCAGCCAGCGCTTCTTCTGCTCCTCGGAGGCGTACTTGAGCAGGTAGGGCAGCACGAGGTTGACGTGCACGCCGTAGCCGCCGAAGCTCACCCCGGCGCGGGCGCACTCCTCGGAGATCACGGCCTGGTACTTGAAGCTGGTCTCGCCCGCGCCGCCGTACTCCTCGGGCACCTGGATGCCGAACACGCCCAGCTCGCCGAGCTTGTTGTAGAAGTCGCGGGGCGGGTGCCCGGCCTGCTCCCACTCCTCGTAGACGGGAGCGACCTCGGCCTGGATGAAGTCCCGGATCGTCTCCCGGAACGCCTCGTGGTCCTCATTGAACAGGGTGCGGCGCACGCTCGGCCCCTTTCGCTGCGTAACTAACAGAACGCTAACTTAGCTCGAATCTCGTTCTAGCAGCAAATACCGGAGAAGCGCGGGTCCGGCACCCGGCACCCGGCACCCACACTACGGAATCTAGCGTTCCGTTCGGAGGGTCAGCAGGACGGTTCGCAGACGCGCCGCGACACCGCCCTGAGGAAGATCCCCTGGATCTGCCGCGGCGTCTCGGCCACGTGACGGCGACGGGGTGGTCGAGGAACACCGAGCCCTGTTTCGCCGGTACCGGACTGGAAGCGCGAGGAGAACGGCGTCACGACGGGACGGGGACCTCGTCGAGCAGCGCGCCGAGCCCGGCCGCGCGGGCGGGCGCGACGTCCCCCGGACCCCGCCCGGCCAGCGCCCAGCGCAGCCCCTCGATCCGCCGTCCGAGGTCGACGGGCGCGCCGCCGTCCACCTCGTCCAGCAGCGTGGTCACCTGCGTCGCGAGCTCCGTGCCGAATCCCGGCCGGACCTCGCCCGTCGCCATGGCCTGTCGTGCCCGCACCACACCTGCGTCCGGCCGTACCGGGCGAGGCGCCGCTCCATGCGGTACCGGCCGTCGAGCAGAAAACCCGGATCCACGGGACCTCCCCTCTGGCGCGGGGATGGCGTTACCCACGGTGCAGTACGCACCGCGGACCCGGCACGGATCAGAGAGGAAAAAGTTCGAACCGTCCGGGTTTCGGCTCGTGGCCGGAGCAGGCCAGCGCGGGGACTTGCGCTTTCGCGGAGATGTGCTGGGGCCGCCGGCCCGGGTCAAGCCGGGGCATCGGGGCGGTGGTGCGAGGACCAGGAGATATGAAAAGCGGCGCCGGGTGGATACGGGGGCAACCCACCCGGCGCCGCATCATCGGTGTTCCGACGGGGGCCCGGAACACCGGCACGGGCGCTCCGACGGGGGACCAGAGCGCCGGTACAAATCGTACACCGAAACCCCCCGCGGTTAGTCAAGAGAATGTCACGACCCGATTTCCGGTCGCTGTCCGGAAACCCGCTTCTGTTCGTGGCCCTCGTGGCCCTCGTGGTCCTCGAAGCGCGCCGACGGCGTGGGCTCCCGGCCGCCGTTCGCGAAGATCACCGCGACGTACGGCAGGAACAGCGCCCCGACCACCAGAAGCGCGGCCAGCCACACCGGTGCCCCGGCCACCACGCTGACGACCGCCCCGACGAAGCAGACCGTCCGCACTCCCATCGACCACAGGTAGCGCCGCTGCCGGTGGCCGATGTCCTCGGACATCGGGCGGGGAGCGTCGGTGACCGTGTAGACCTCCGGTCCCCGATGGTGATTGACCTTCACCATTCCACGGTAAGCCCATGGAGTCCGATAGGCGACAGCAGGACGGTCAAGACATGGGAGGCATCACATGACGGACCGCACGTACCGGGTGACGGAGATCGTCGGGACCTCGCCGGAGTCCGTGGAGACCGCCGTCCGCAACGGCATCAGGCGCGCCTCGCAGACCCTGCGCCACCTCGACTGGTTCGAGGTGAAGGAGGTGCGCGGCCAGATCGAGGACGGCGAGGTAGCGCACTACCAGGTGACCATGAAGGTCGGCTTCCGCCTAGAAGACACCTGAGCAAGGCGCCAAAGGCGCCGGGGGTGTGGGGGCGGATCCCCCACCGGGGTTGACCGGAGCCTAGAGCGGAGCGCCAGCGGAGCGCGAGGCGACGGTCAACCCCGCAGCGGGGGGTGTGGGGGGTCGCCCCCCACACACACTTAAGACGCCTGCGACACCGTCGACATGTTGAAGTCGGCGACCCGCAGCGCGGGCATGGCGGCGCGGGTGAAGTAGTCCGACCATTCGCGCGGCAGCGTCGGGACGGTCCCGCCGACCTCGGCGAGGCGGGACAGCAGGTCGACGGGGCTCTCGTTGAACCGGAAGTTGTTCACGGCCCCGACGACCTCGCCGTTCTCGACGAGGTAGACGCCGTCGCGGGTGAGGCCGGTCAGCAGCAGGCTCTGCGGGTCGACCTCGCGGATGTACCACAGGCAGGTGAGCAGCAGCCCCCGCTCGGTGCGGGCGATCATCTCATCGAGGGACGCGCCGCCGCCGGGGCCGGTCATCGACAGGTTGTCGATCGACGGGGTGAGCGGCAGGCCGGTGCGCTCGGCGGAGTGCCGGGTCTGGGCGAGCGAGGTGAGGGTGCCGTCGGCGATCCAGTCGGTGGCGCCGAGGGGGAGGCCGTTGTCGAACACCGACGCCTCGCGGCTGGAGGCGTGCGCGACGACGAACGGGGCGCATTCCCGGCCGGGCGCGGCGGGGTCGCTGGACAGCGTGACGGGCAGGCTCGCGAGCTTCTCGCCGACGCGGGTGCCGCCGCCGGGGGCGCTGAACACCGTCCGGCCGTCGGCGGCGTCCTGCGCGCCCGCGGACCAGTACAGGTAGATCATCAGGTCGGCGACGGCGGACGGCGGCAGGATCGTCTCGTACCGCCCGGCGGGCAGGTCGACGCGGCGGTCGCCCCAGCCGAGCCGGCGGGCGAGGCCGGCGGCCAGGCCGGGGACGTCGACGTCGGTGAAGTCGCGGGTGCCGGCGCCCGTCCAGGCGGAGCCGCCGGCGCCCTTGGCGTTCAGCTCGAGCAGCCCGGTCGGCTGGTCGTGGCGCAGCCGCAGCCCGGCGGAGCTGCCGAGGAACGTCGAGGTCTGCACGTGGTTGGCGAACCCGTACAGCCGGTTCCCGGCGGACTCGGCGGCGGCGAACGCCTCGCCGAGGGCGGGCGCGACGCCCGCGAACACGCCGATGCCGGTCTCGGCGGGCGGGTCGTCCCAGCCGGTGGCGGCGGGCCCGTCGGTGACGAGCGGCGCGGCGTCCTCGGCGGCCTCGTTGCCGGCGGCGTCGGCCTCGGCGGCGCGGACGAGGTCCTCGATGCCGTCGGCGCCGACGGCGGACCGCGACACCACGCCCGCGGCGACGCCGTCGCCGGTGCGGCGCAGCGCGATCACGGTGAGCCGCGCGGAGCGGGTGACGCCGTTGGTGGTGAGGGTGTTGCCCGCCCACCGCAGGTTCGCGGTGGTGGACTCGTCGGCGATGACGATGCAGTCGTCGGCGCGGGACAGGGCGAGCGCCCGTTCCACGGCCTCCTGCGGCCTGATCGTGCTCACTGGCCGGCCTCCTGCAGGGTGTTGAGGATGTTGACGCCGCGGAACAGCGCGGACGGGCAGCCGTGGCTGACCGGCGCGACCTGCCCCGGCTGGCCCTTGCCGCAGTTGAACGCGCCGCCGAGCACGTAGGTGTCCTCGCCGCCGACGGCCTCCATCGAGTTCCAGAAGTCGGTGGTGGTGGCCTGGTAGGCGACGTCGCGGAGCTGGCCGGCGAGCCGGCCGTTCTCGATCCGGTAGAACCGCTGCCCGGTGAACTGGAAGTTGTACCGCTGCATGTCGATCGACCAGCTCTTGTCGCCGACGATGTAGATGCCGCGGTCGACGCCGGAGATCAGCTCGTCGGTGGACGGCCCGCCCGGCGCGGGCCGCAGCGACACGTTCGCCATCCGCTGGATCGGCATGCTGGACGCGGCGTCGGCGAAGGCGCAGCCGTTGGAGCGGTCGGCGCCGGTGAGCCGGGCGATGCGCCGGTCGGTCTGGTAGCCGGTGAACAGGCCGCCGGTGACGATGTCGAACGACTGGGCCCGCACGCCCTCGTCGTCGTAGCCGATGGTGGCGAGGCCGTGTTCGGTGGTGCGGTCGCCGGTGATGTTCATGACCTCGGAGCCGTACCGCAGGTTCCCGAGCTTGTCGGGGGTGGCGAACGAGGTGCCGGCGTAGGCGGCCTCGTAGCCGAGCGCGCGGTCCAGCTCGGTGGCGTGCCCGATCGACTCGTGGATGGTCAGCCACAGGTTGGACGGGTCGACGACGATGTCGTACGCGCCGGCCTCGACGCTGGGCGCGGCGAGCTTCTCGGCGAGCAGCTCGGGGATGCGGGCGAGCTCGCCGTCCCAGTCCCAGTGGGCGCCGGTCAGCCACTCCCACCCGTATCCGGCGGGCGGCGCGAGGGTCCGCATCGTGTCGAACACGCCGCCCACGATGCCGACGGCGTTCACGACGGGGTGCAGCCGGACGCGCTGCTGGGTGGTGACGGTGCCGGCGAGGTCGGCGAAGAACTTGTTCTCCTTGACCTGCAGCAGGGTCGCGTCGACGTGGTCGACGCGGGCGTCGGCGAGCAGCCCGCGGCTCCAGTCGGCCAGCAGCGCGATCTTCTCGCCGGTCGGCACGTCGAACGGGTCGGTCTCGTAGGCGGACACCCAGGTGCGCTCGCCGTGCGCGGGCTCGGGCGCCAGCTCGATGGGCTCGCGGTTGACGGCGCGGGCGACGGCGGCGACCTCGACGGCCTGCTCGGCGACCCGCGCGGCGCCGGCCGCGGTCAGGTCGATGCCGGCGGCGAAGCCCCAGGTGCCGTCCTTGACGACGCGGACCGACAGGCCCACGTCGTCGGCGTCCAGCGCGGTCTCCAGGGCGGCGTCGTGCAGCGCGAGGGTCTGGCTGCGGATGCGTTCGAGGCGGAAGTCGGCGTGCTCGGCGCCGAGTTCCCGGGCCCGGGCGAGGGCCGCGTCGGCCAGCGCGCGCAGCGGCAGCGCGGTGAAGGCGGGATCGATGTCATGCACCTTCCGCAACCTACCCGGAGATCGCTCCCGCCCCACCGGTGCGGCGTGGCGAACAAAGCGGGGGTGCGGATCTTGTCGGTAAGGCACATCCTGTTCCCGCGCGGGGGCCGCTAGGGTCAGGCGATGTCGTCCCAGGACGGCGACTCCGGAGGCGGCCGCCCCGCCGCGGGCGGCCCCGCGCGCGCCGCGAGCCGCGCGCCGGAGACCGGAACGGATAACAGCCTACGAGAGGGTCGTGATGAGTCGCTCTGTCCTCGTGACCGGGGGGAACCGGGGCATCGGCCTGGCCATCGCCCGCGAGCTGGCCGCGGCGGGCGACGCCGTCGCCGTCACCTACCGGTCGGGCGAGCCCCCGGAGGGGCTGTTCGGCGTCCGCTGCGACGTGACCAGCGCCGAGGACGTCGACGCGGCCTTCGCGAAGGTCGAGGCGGAGCAGGGCAAGGTCGAGGTGCTCGTCGCCAACGCGGGCATCACCAAGGACACGCTGCTGGCGGTGATGAGCGAGGAGTCGTTCACCTCGGTGCTCGACACCAACCTGACCGGCGCGTTCCGGGTCGCCAAGCGCGGCGTGAAGGGGATGATGCGGGCCCGCAAGGGGCGCATCGTGCTGGTGTCGTCGGTGGTCGGGCTGCTCGGCTCGCCGGGACAGGCGAACTACGCCGCGTCCAAGGCGGGCCTGGTCGGGTTCGCGCGGTCGCTGGCTCGCGAGCTGGGGTCGCGCAACATCACGGTGAACGTGGTCGCGCCGGGGTTCGTCGACACCGACATGACCGCGGTGCTGACCGAGGACCAGCAGAAGGGGATCACCGCGGCGATCCCGCTGGGCCGGATCGCGCGGCCCGAGGAGGTCGCGAAGGCGGTGGCGTTCGTGGCGAGCGAGGACGCCGCCTACATCACCGGGGCCGTGATCCCGGTGGACGGCGGCCTGGGAATGGGGCACTGACGGCATGGGAATCCTCGAAGGCAAGCGCATCCTGGTCACCGGCGTCCTCACCGACGCCTCGATCGGCTTCCACGTCGCGCGGGTCGCGCAGGAGCAGGGGGCCGAGGTGGTGCTGACCGCCTACCCGCGGCCGACCCTCACCGCGCGGACCGCGAAGCGGCTGCCGTCCGGTCCGGAGAACCCGCCGCCGGTCATCGAGCTCGACGTGATGAACACCGAGCAGCTGGACGCCCTCGAGGGCAACCTGCGCGCGCACGGCTTCGACCACCTCGACGGGGTCGTGCACGCGATCGGGTTCGCGCCGCAGACCGCGCTCGGCGGCAACTTCCTGGAGACGCCCTGGGAGGACGTCGCGACGGCGGTGCACGCCTCGACGTACTCGCTGAAGTCGCTGACGATGGCGTGCCTGCCGCTGATGAAGGGCGGCGGCTCGGTCGTCGGCCTGGACTTCGACGCCACCAAGTCGTGGCCGGTGTACGACTGGATGGGCGTGGCGAAGGCCGGCCTGGAGTCGTGCGCCCGGTACCTGGCCAAGTACCTCGGCCCGCAGGGCATCCGCGTCAACCTCGTCGCGGCGGGCCCGCTGGCCACGATGGCGGCCAAGAGCATCCCCGGGTTCGAGGGGATGACGGAGCTGTGGCCGAAGGCGGCGCCGCTCGGCTGGGACATCAAGGACAGCGAGCCGACCGCGCGGGCGTGCGTGGCGCTGCTGTCGGACTGGTTCCCCGCCACCAGCGGCGAGATCGTCCACGTGGACGGCGGCCTGCACTCGATCGGCGCGCCGGACGTGTAGTCCGGGCGGATGACGAGGCCCCTCCCCCCGACCGGGGGAGGGGCCTTTCGTGTTCGCGTCAGCGGCGGCGGGCGGCGGCGGACCGGCGCAGCGAGCGGCCCGCGACGCTGATGTTGAGCGCGGCCACGGCGCCCGCGGCGCCCGCGGCGGCGGCCACCCAGAGCATCTGGTCGCCGTCGCGCTCGGAGGACGCGACGGGCGAGATGAGGCGCGTCTGCGGCATCGCGGCGGTGCCCGGGGCGGCGCGGTAGGCGTTCGGGTCGGCCGCGATCTCGGGGGTGGGCAGGACGCCCGGCAGCCCGGAGGAGGGCAGGGGCGCCTTGCCGTCGTAGGGTTTGAGGCCTTCGCCGCCGGTCATCGCGGACGCCCCGCCGCCCGCGCCGCCGGACGGCGCCGAGCCCGATCCGCCCGATCCGCCCGATCCGCTTGATCTGCCACTGCGGGCGGGCGCCTTGGTCTTCTTCGGCGCCTTCGGGGCGGCGGGCTTCTTGGTCTGCTCGGTGGGCGTCGGCTTCGGCGTGGGGGTCGGTGTCGGGGTCAGCGCCTTGCGCAGGTTGCCGAGGTTGCACTTCCAGTTCTCGATGGTGCTGGCCGGGTCGGTGCCCTTCTTGCAGGTCTCCGCCGCCGCCTCGCCCGCGGGCGCGGCCAGGACCAGGACCAGGGCGCCCGCCGAGACCGCGGCCGAAGCCGTACCGAGCCGCCTGAGCCGCTGGGGCATGTCGCTCCTCCGCCTACCGGTGATGCTGTTGTTGACATCTGGTCCAACGAAAGGAGGACGCAGAGGTCACGGTCAAAACGCGCGCCAATTGGTCAGATCGTGCCCCATGAATGGCCGACCGTAAACCGCGACACGGCGCTTTCTTTACCGCATCACCAGACGCGCCAGCCGCGTCCGCCGCTCGCGCGCCCCGGTCTCCCTGACCGCCCTGGCCAGCGCCGGTCCGGCCGCCTGCACCACCGACAGGTGCCGGCGCGCCAGCCCGAACGCGGTGGCCACCAGCGGCCGCGACAGGCCGTCCGGCACCAGCACCGCGACGACCGCCGGGCGGCGCGTCCCGCGCGCCTGCGCGACCGGCACCGCCCACCCGTGCCGCAGCCGCGCCGCGTCCGCCGGCGCGATCGTCACCGCTCCGCCGGGGAACTCCACCTCCAGCCCGCGCGGGCCGCCTGCGGTCACCACACCGGTCTCGCCGACCGCCGCCGAGGGCAGCGGCGCCGCCACCACCACCCGGTCGCCGGGGTCCATCCCGCCGAACGCGCCGGGCCCGGGGTTCAGCTTCGCCTTCAGCGCCGCGTTCAGCGCCGCGGTGCCCGCCTCGCCGCCCGCGGCGGCCGCGACGACCTGGACGTCCTCCACCGCGATCCCGAGCGCCCGGGGGATCGAGTCGGTGACGAGCTGCACGGCCCGGTGCACCGCCTCGGCCGGGTCACCCGCGGGCACGATCACCACCTCGCGGCCCGGCGCGTCCACGGCCGCCAGCTCGCCGCCCCGCACCGCCTCGGTGAGCGCCGCGACGGGACCGGCCGGCGGCCCGGCGTCCAGCTCGACCACCGGGACGGTCTCGGAGGCCTCCAGGTCGTCCAGCGGGCGGCCGGGACCGGCGGGCGGCGGCGAGCCCGGCTCGGCGCACAGCACGAGGTGCGCGCCGTCCGGGCACGCCTCGACCAGCACCGCGCACAGCTCGACGTCGAGCGCCGCCGCCTCCGTCACCACCAGCAGGTCCAGCTCGAACGGCCGCTGCTCCCCGCGCCCGTACACGACGGCGCCGGGCGCCGCCGCGGCGCCGTCCTGCGGCTCCAGCAGGCGGTGCAGGCTCGCCACCACCGGTGCCGTCCCCTCGCCGGGGAGCGCCTCGGGGAGCGCGGTGGCGAGGTCGGCGGCGGCCCGCTCGGTCGGCGCGGCCACCGCGGCGCGCAGCCCCCGCGACGCGGCGGCGGCCGCGATGCCGGCGGCGGCCTCGGCGAGGGCGCCGGGCGCGCCGCGCAGCACGCTGACGCCGGTGCGCAGCGCGGCGGTGAGCGCGAGCGAGCGGTCCTCGGGCAGCCCGGCCCGCAGCTCCTTGACGGCCGCGTCGTCCGGCAGCGGCGCGGCGGTGAGCGTCAGCCGCTGGAACCCTTCGGCCGCCGCCTCCTCCGCCAGCGCCCACCGCGCCGGCCCGAGCGTCTCCTCCGGCTCGGGTGGCTCGGCGTCCTCGTCGAAGGACTCCTCGTCGAACTCCGGCTCCTCGGTGAGCGTGACGACCTCGCCGCCGTCCAGCGCCGCCTCGACCGCGGCGCGCGCGTCCGCGACGCGGGCGCGCTCGAGCGCGGACACCACGTCGGCGAGGGGCGTGACGGTGTGGCCGCGGCGGGCCGCCTCGGTGAGCAGGTGCAGGACGAGCGCGCCGCCGCGCCGGGGATCGCCGGGCCGGGCGTCCGGGCCGAGCAGGGCGCGCGCGAAGTGGTCGGCCTGCTCCGGCCGGACGCCGGGGACGGCGAGCAGCCGCCACGGGTCCTCGCGCAGCCGCGCGGCGGCGCCCGGGCCGAGCCGCGCCGCCGTCCGGGCGGCCAGGGCGGCGGGGACGCCCGCGGAGGCGAACAGCTCGTCGAGAGCGGCCCGGCCCTCCCCGGCGTCGGCGGGCGTGTCGGCGGGCGCGGGCGCCCCGGGGCGGGCGGGTCCCTGCGGCCCGGCCCCCTGCGGGCCGGCGGTCCGTCCGGGCGGGCGGCCTCGGCGGCGCGGGCTCCGGCGGCCTCGGCCGCGCGCAGCGCCTCAGCGGCGCGCGCGGCCCGCTCCCGCGGGGACTCGGAGGAGGAGTTGTCGATGTCGGGTGGGGTGTCGGTCACGGGCTTCCCGTCGCGGCTTCTCACGGTTGGCGGTGGACCGTCCCGAGCGTGCCACGGACGGCCCGCCCGGTCACGGAAGCGGGCACAGGGCCGGTCGCGGAGCCGGTCACGCAGGCCGGCACGCGGGGGGCGGTCACGCGGGCGGCCACGGGGCGGGCGCGGTCACTGGTGCGCCGGGGACATGTCGGAGACGTCGTCCAGGGCGGACCGGATCTCGTTCGGCAGCGTCAGGTCCTCGCTGTCCAGGATCGCCTCCAGCTGAGCGGCGGTGCGGGCCCCGACGACCGGGGCGGCCACCCCCGGCCGGTCCCGCACCCAGGCGAGCGCCACGCTCAGCGGCGACACGCCGAGGCCCTCGGCGGCGGTCACCACCGACTCCACGATCCGCGCGCACTCCTCGTCCAGGTACGGCTGGACGAAGTCGGCGAAGCGCGGCGCGGCGGCCCGCGACCCGGCGGGGATGCCGGTGCGGTACTTGCCGGTCAGCACGCCCCGCCCGAGCGGCGAGAACGGCAGCAGCCCGGCCCCCGCGTCCAGCGCCGCCGGCACCACCTCGCGCTCGATGTCGCGGCTCAGCAGCGAGTACTCCAGTTGCGCCGACACGATCGGGGCGCGCCCCGGCCAGGCGCGCTGCCACGCCGCCGCCTTGGCCACCTGCCAGCCCGCGTAGTTGGACACGCCCACGTACCGGGCCCGGCCCGACGCCACCGCCTCGTCCAGCGCCGACAGCGTCTCCTCCAGCGGCGTCGCCGGGTCGTAGACGTGCAGCTGCCACAGGTCGACGTGGTCGAGGTCCATCCGGTCCAGGGACGCGTCCAGGGCGCGCAGCAGGTGCCGCCGCGACCCGTCGTAGCGGCCGTTCGGCCGGATCGCCGCCTTCGTGGCGACGACCAGGGAGTCGCGGTCGACGACCTCGCGCAGCAGCGCCCCGAGGATCCGCTCGCTGTCGCCGTCGCAGTAGACGTCGGCGGTGTCCACCAGCGTGCCGCCGGCCTCCGCGAACGCCACGAGCTGCGCCGCGGCCTCGTCCGGGCCGGTGTCCTGGCCCCACGTCATGGTGCCCAGCCCGAGCCGGGACACCAGCAGCCCGCTCCGCCCGAGGTGACGCTCCTTCATAGGCGGTCAATCTAGCGGTCATCGCGGCCCTCCCACGGCGCCGTCACCGTCCGCACCGGCCCGGTGACGTGCGCGGAGACAGGTGAACGGCAGGTGACGGGGGCATGAGCATGATCGGTCCCGCCGGTGACGGGCGGGGGTGTCGCCGCAGGTGGCGGGGCATCCCGCGGGCAGGCCGGCGCGCGGCCGGATTCGGAGCGCGGCGCGCGGCGGATACGCTTCACCGGGGTCGGCGCCGTGGCCGATCTCGCATTCGGAGGGAACCCGCCGCTCGTGAACGTCGTGGAAGCGACCGTGCTCGGGGTCGTCCAGGGGCTCACCGAGTTCCTGCCGATCTCCAGCTCCGGCCACCTGCTCATCGTGCCGAAACTGCTCGGCTGGAAGGACCCGGGCGCGGCGTTCACCGCCGTCATCCAGCTCGGCACCATGGCCGCGGTCGTCATCTACTTCTGGCGCGACCTCGTCCGCATCCTGACGACGTGGACCAGGAGCCTGTGGACGCCGGAGCTGCGCCCGCGGCAGGACGCGCGGCTCGGCTGGTACATCGGCCTCGGCACGATCCCGGTAGCGGTCATCGGCCTCGCCCTCAACGGCTTCATCGAGAACGGCGCCCGGAACCTGTGGCTGAACGCGTCCTCGCTGATCGTCCTCGGGCTGCTGCTGATGGTCGCCGAATGGGCCGGCATCGGCAAGCGCGAGGTCGCCGACCTGAACATGCGGGACGGGCTGATCATCGGCGGGTTCCAGGCGCTCGCGCTGATCCCCGGGTCGTCGCGGTCGGGGTCGACGATGACCGGGGCGCTGTTCCTCGGCTACACCCGCGAGGCCGCCGCCCGGTACTCGTTCCTGCTGTCGATCCCCGCGGTGGTGCTGTCGGGGCTGTTCGAGCTGCGCAAGGCGTTCGACGGGTCGCTGGAGGTCGTCCCCACCCTGATCGCGACCGCGGTGTCGTTCGTGGTCGGCTACGCGTGCATCGCCTGGCTGCTGAAGTTCCTCACCCGGCACTCCACGAACGTGTTCGTGTTCTACCGGGTGGCGCTCGGAGGCGTCCTGATGGGCCTGCTCGCCGCCGGTTCGATCTCGGCGACCTGACCCTCGCGCGCCGTCCCGTCCGTCCGGCGCGGCGGACCGGCGGCACGGAGATCCCGATGGGATCTGTTCCGGCGGTCGCGGCCGGGCTAAAGTGCCGGGCCATGGCCCCACCCCCGTACTCCGAGCACCTCCCGGAGGGCGACGGCGGCCCGTCCGCCGACCCGGTGTTCGGCGCCGGCCCCGGCGACGACCCCGGCTATCTCGCCTCGCTCCGGAACGCCACGGTGCTGGGGCGGATGCGGCTGATGATGCTGGTGCTCGTCGGCGCGCCGGTGCTGATCCTCGCGCTGACCCCGCTGATCGTCGACAACCGCGGCGGCGCCGCCGGGGGCGCCCCGCCGTGGATCTACGCGCCGCTGCTGCTCGCGGCGGCGGTCGCCGCACTGGCCGGGCCGCGCGCCCCGCTGCCGATGCCGCCGGGCGCCGAGCCGCCCGCAGCGGCGCGGCTGGCGCTGACGCAGTTCCGGCAGGCGGTGCTGCTGCGGTTCGCGCTGGCCGAGGGCGTGATCCTGCTGGGCCTCCCGCTGGCGATGATCGGGCACGCCGTGGTCGTGTTCGTCGCCGGGTTCGCCGTCGGCTACCCGCTGCTACTGTGGCTGGCGCTGCCGACCCGGGGCGGGGTCGAGCGGGTGCGCCGCCGGCTGGAGGCGCAGGGCGCCGAGTCGCACCTGTGGGCCGTGCTCCTGGCCGCGCCGCCGCCCGAGCTGCTCCCTGGCAGGACGCCCGGCCGCGACGCCGCCTACTAGCCCGCGCCCTACAGCCAGCCGCTCTTGCGGAGCCTGAGGTAGAGCAGGACGCACATCGCCGCCATCACCAGCAGCACCACCGGGTAGCCCCACGGCCAAGCCAGCTCCGGCATGTGCGTGAAGTTCATGCCGTAGATCCCGGCGATCGCGGTCGGCACCGCGATGATCGCCGCCCACGCCGAGATCTTGCGCATGTCCTCGTTCTGCCGCTTGCCGAGCAGCGCCAGATGCGCGTTCAGCACGCTGTTCAGCAGCTCGTTGTGCGCGTCGACCTGCGCGTCCACCCGCAGCAGGTGGTCGAGGACGTCGCGGAAGTACTCCCGGGTCCCGACGCACTCCGACACCCGGCCCTTCACGATCTCCCGCAGGACCGGCACCAGCGGGTCCTCCGCGGTGCGGAACTCCAGCACCTCCCGCTTCAGCGAGTAGATGTCGGCGGTGACGTCGCGGGCCCGCGGGTCGAACACCGCCCGCTCCAGCCCGATGATGTCGACCTCGACCTCGTGCGCGACCAGCCCGTACCGGTCCACCACCTCGTCGCACACCGCGTACAGCACCGCGGTCGCGCCGTGCTGGAGCAGGTCCTTGTCCTCCTCCAGCCGCTTGCGGACGGGGCCGAGCGGATTGCCGGCGCCGTGCCGCACGGTGACCGCGAAGTCCGCGCCGAGGAACACCATGATCTCGCCGACCTCGATGTCGGACGTCTCGTCGACGTAGGCGAGCGTCTTCAGCACCACGAACAGCGTGTCGTCGTAGCGCTCCATCTTCGGCCGCTGGTGCGCCGACACCGCGTCCTCCGCGGCGAGCGGATGCAGCCGCAGCTCGTCCTTGACGAGCTCGAACTCCTCCTCGTCCGGCTCGTACAGGCCGATCCACAGGAAGCAGTCGCCGTCCGCCCGCGCCAGGTCGAAGGCGTCGCTGATGTCGCCCTCGATGTCGCTGCGGACGCCGCCCGCGTAGATGGCCTTGTCCACGATCACGCTAGGCATTGTCGCGCATGCGGTCCGCCGCGCGGAATCGCGCCGGTGATCACATCCGGTCCGCGCATCTCCTACAGTGGCCGTTGTGACGACCCTTCTCCTGGTAAGGCACGGCCTGACCGCTATGACCGGCCCGGTGCTCGCCGGCTGGACCCCCGGCGTGCGGCTGGACGAGCGCGGCCGCGCGCAGGCCGCCGCGGTCGCCGGGCGCCTGGCGGCGCTGCCGCTCGCCGCGGTCGTCTCCAGCCCCCTCGACCGGTGCGTCGAGACCGCCGAGTCCGTCGCCGCCCCCCACTCCCGCGACGCCGGCGGCGCCGTCGACAAGGTCGAGATCGACGAGCGGTTCGGCGAGGTCCGCTACGGCGACTGGACGGGCCGCCCCCTCAAGGAGCTGGCCGAGGAGCCGCTGTGGCGGGTCGTGCAGGCCCACCCGAGCGCCGCCCGGTTCCCCGGCGAGGACGGCGAGGCGATGGCCGACGCCCAGCACCGCGCCGTCGCCGCCGTCCGCGACTGGAACGAGCGCGTCGCCGCCGCGCACGGCCCGGACGCCCTGTACGCGGTGTGCAGCCACGGCGACATCATCAAGGCGATCGTCGCCGACGCCCTCGGCCTCCACCTGGACCAGTTCCAGCGGATCCAGGCCGACCCCGCGTCGGTGACCGCGATCCGCTACACCGAGCTGCGGCCGTTCGTCGTCCGCCTCAACGACACCGGCGGCGACGTCGCGGCCCTCGTCCCCAAGCCGGACGAGGGCGATGACGGGAAAACCGGATCCGGGGCGAGTGACGCGGTCGTCGGCGGCGGCGCGTAGGGTCGATGCCATGCCCGTCATCTCCTACGACCTGCCGGAGCGGTTCGTCGCCGGCGCCGTCGGGCGCCCCGGCGACCGCGCCTTCTACCTGCAGGCCCGCGCGGGCCGCCGCGTCACCAGCGTCGGCTTGGAGAAGTTCCAGGTCACGCTGCTGGCGGAGCGGCTCGAGGAGCTGCTGGACGAGGTGCTGCGGCGCAGCGGCGGCGAGGCGCACGTCCCCGCCGTCACCCCCTCGGAGCTGCGCGACGACGGCCCGCTGGACCAGCCGGTCGAAGAGGAGTTCAAGGTCGGCACGATGGCCCTCGCCTGGGACCCCGACGACGAGCGGGTCGTCATCGAGGCGCAGGAGGTCACCGAAGGCGACGAGGAGGACGCCGAGGTCGGCGAGGACGACCCCGCCATCGCGGTGCTGCGGGTCCGGATCAGCGCCGCCCAGGCCCGCGCGTTCGCCGAGCGGGCGCTGCAGGTGGTCGCCGCCGGGCGGCCCCCGTGCCCGCTGTGCGGCCTGCCGCTGGACGCCGATGGCCACGTCTGCCCCCGCCAGAACGGATACCTGGGCTGAGATGCGCGCGGTCGGCACACCGGGGCGGGGCCCCGCCGCCCCTGACCGGGACCCGCACTGGATCAAGGACGGGCCGCCCGGGAGAATGAGCGCATGACGCAGTCCTCCCGGGACCGGGCCCCCGCCGGCGAGCCCGCCGGCGACCGGGTCTCCCCCCGCGACGTCCCCGCCGCCGAGCGGCTGCTGCTGGGCGGCCGGCTGGCGATCGAGGGCCGCCTCGTCCAGGCCTCCAACGCCACCCTGTACTGCACGGTCGAGCACGACGGCGTCAGCGCCGCCTGCGTCTACAAGCCCGTCGCGGGCGAGCGGCCCCTCTGGGACTTCCCCGACGGCACCCTCGCCGAGCGCGAGGTCGCCGCCTACGAGGTGTCCAAGACCATGGGCTGGGGCACCGTCCCCCCGACCGTCCACCGCGACGGCCCGTACGGGCCCGGCATGGTGCAGCTGTGGGTCGAGCCCGACCCCGACATCGACCTGGTCGCGCTGTCGCGCTCCGACGACGACGCGATCCGCCGCATGGCGGTGTTCGACGCCGTCGTCAACAACGCCGACCGCAAGATCGGGCACCTGCTGCCGCCCGGCGACGGCCGCGTCTACGGCTGCGACCACGGCGTCTGCTTCTCCGTGGAGTACAAGCTGCGGACGGTGCTGTGGCAGTGGCGCGGCAAGCCGCTCACCCCCGAGGCGGTCGAGGCCCTCACCCGCGTCGACCGCGCGCTGCGCGGCGGCCCCCTCGCCGCCCGCCTCGCCGAACTGCTCACCGAGGACGAGGTCGACGCCACCCGCCGCCGCGTCGAGCTCATGCTCAAGCACCGCATCCACCCGTACCCGCCCGAGGACTGGCCCGCCATCCCGTGGCCGCCCCTTTGATTGCATCGCCCTTGGCGTCAGGCCGCTAGACGGCCTTCCTTCGGCGGGCGATGCGGCGATCGCTAGCATCGCTCCGACTCGGCCCTGGGGGCCTCGCTGCGCGATCAGGTTCTCGCAGGCTCGAACCTGGCTTCGCACGCGATCGCAGCGCTCGAGGTTGTCGCGTGGTCGCGGTTCAAGCGTTGCGGGCGTCCAGGTCCGACTCGGCGCTAAGGTCTCGCTGCGCGGTCGGGCTTTCGCGGGCTCGGGCCTGGCCTTGCTCGTGGTCGCGTCGCGCGGGTTCGCGGGACCCCGGGGTTCGGGGTGTTTTGGGGGGAGTGCTCCAATTGGGGTATGTGCACGGCGATCATCGGTGTCGAGCCCTCCGCCCCCGTCCCCGTGCTCGTCGCGGGGGTGCGGGACGAGTTCATCGCCCGGGAGTGGGAGCCGCCGGGGCGGCACTGGCCCGACCGGCCCGGCCTCGTCGGCGGCCGCGACCTGCGGGCCGGCGGCACCTGGTTCGCCGTGGAGCCCGCCGCCCCGCGCGTCGCGCTGGTGCTCAACGGGCGGGGCCGGATGGCGCCCGAGGACGGCCGCGCCACCCGCGGCGAGCTGCCGCTGCGGATGGCCGCCGACGGCAAGCTCGGCGAGCTGGAGCTCGCCGCGTTCGACCCGTTCCACCTCGTCGGCGCGGAACCGGACCGGGTGCGGCTGTGGAGCTGGGACGGCCGGGACCTCACCGAACGCGACCTCGGCCGCGGCCTCCACATGATCGTCAACAGCGGGCTCGAGGGCGAGGGCCAGCAGGAGGGCGAGACCGAGGACGCCTACATGGCGGCCCGCCTCGCCCACTTCCGCCCCCGCCTGGCCGCCGCCGCGAGGCCCGAGCCCGGGTCCGGCGAGGACGTGCGGGCGGCGTGGGGCGCGTGGCTTCCGCTGCTGGAGGGCGACGGGCTGCCGCGCGCCGACCACCGCGCGCTGCTGCCGATCCTGGACATGGGCGACGGCCGCGTCTGGGGCACCACCTCCGTCAGCCTCGCCGCGCTCACCCCCGACGGCGTCCGCTACGACTTCTCCGCCGCCCCCGGCGACGCGGCGGCCTGGACCCGCGTGCTCTGACCGGCCGCGGCGGTTTTCGTCCCCGCCTCCCCGCGATCACGACGCTGGGTGCTAATTTGACTACCTAATGCGATCTTCGTGGGTGTCGTGCGCGGGCCCGGCCCGCGGATCGCTCTGGGGCAGTCGGTCATCAGCAGACGGGGGGAGTGCGCAGATGACAGCAGTGAGGCGAGGTGCGGCGGTCACCGCCGGGCTCGGCGCGGCGGTGCTCGCGCTGGCGTCCTGCGGAAGCGGCGGCGGTGGCGGGGGGAGCGCCGGCGGCACGCTGAAGGTCGTCGGGTCCTCCGACGTCGACCACCTCGACACCTCCAGCGTCTACACGACCTGGGGCAACATGCTCGCCCGCCAGTTCGCCCGGACGCTGTTCGGGTTCAAGGCCGCCAACAACTTCGACGACGCCATCAAGGTGCAGCCGGACGTCGCGCAGGAGCTCCCCACCACCCAGAACGGGGGCCTGAGCCAGGACGGCAGGACCTACACCATCAAGCTGCGCAGCGGCGTGCTGTGGAACACCAATCCGGCCCGCGAGGTGACCGCGCAGGACTTCATCCGCGGGATCAAGCGGATCTGCAACCCGGCCAAGCCGTCCGGAGGCAAGGCGTACTACACCGAGACCATCGCCGGGATGAGCGCCTTCTGCAAGGGCTACGGGAGCGTCGACCCGAAGAGCGCGTCCGCGATGGCCGCCTACCAGAACGGGCACGACGTGGCCGGGCTGACGGCCAAGGACGACAAGACCCTCGTCATCCGGCTGACCCAGCCCGCGAGCGACTTCACCAACATCCTCGCGCTGGAGTTCGCGGCGGCCGCCCCGGCCGAGTACGACGGGTACATCCCCGACAGCCCCCAGTTCCGCCAGCACACGATCTCCGACGGCCCGTACCAGATCGTCTCGTACACGCCGAACAAGCAGTACGTCCTCGACCGCAACAAGAACTGGAGGGCCGCCTCCGACCCGACCCGGGCGCAGAACCCCGAGCGGATCCAGGTCACCATGGGGCAGGACTCGCCCGACGTCGTCCAGCAGCAGATGGAGCAGGGCTCCGCCGACCTCGCCTGGGACCAGCCGGTGCCGACCTCCCGGATCCCGAGCCTGAAGTCCAACCCCGACTTCAAGATCATGGAGGGGTCGTCCAGCAACCCCTACCTCGTCTTCAACACCCTCAGCCCCAACAACAACGGCGCGCTCGGCAAGGCGCGGGTCCGGCAGGCGATCAACTACGCGATCGACAAGACCGCGCTGATCCAGATCTACGGCGGCCCGGACGTCAGCGAGGTGCTGAACCAGGTCATCCCGCCGCGCAGCGTCGGCTACCAGCCGTTCAACCTGTACCCGACGCCCGGCAACGCCGGCGACCCGAACAAGTGCAAGCAGCTGCTCGCGCAGGCCGGGTACCCCCGCGGGCTGACGCTGAAGTTCCCCTACCGGGTGTCCAGCAACCACCCGAAGGTCGCCCAGTCGGTGCAGGCGAACCTGAAGGCGTGCGGGATCACCGCGAACCTCACGCCCGACACCAACGGCACCTTCTACAACACCACGCTGGTGACGCCCGCCGACGCCAAGGCCGGCAAGTGGGACATCGCCGGACCCGGCTGGGTCCCGGACTGGTACGGCAACAACGGCCGCACCAACATCGTGCCGCTGTTCGACGGCCGCCAGTACGGGCCGAACTCCACCAACTACGGCGACTACAACAACCCGAAGGTCAACACGCTCATCGACCAGGCGCTGAAGGCCAAGGACACCGGCACCGCGGCCGGGTTCTGGGCGCAGGCCGACAAGCAGATCATGCAGGACGCCGCGGTCGTGCCGCTGATGAACCAGAAGTACCCGATCTTCCACTCGTCGCGGGTGAAGAACGCGCAGTACCTGCCGCAGTACCAGGCGTACGACCTCAACCAGGTCAAGCTCTCGTAGCCGGCGGCGCCCGGACGCACCGCCGGCGGCGCCGCGCCCGGGCACCGGCCCGTCCCCGCCCGCGCGGGCGCGGGCCGCCGGCCGGCCGGATGCAGGACGCGAAGGGGCGTCGATGAGTCTTCTCGAGGTGACCGACCTGCGGGTCTCCTTCAGCACGCCGGACGGGGTGGTGCGCGCGGTGCGGGGCGTCTCGTTCGAGGTGGACCGGGGCCGCACCCTCGGCATCGTCGGGGAGTCCGGCTCGGGCAAGAGCGTCAGCACCCAGACGCTGATGGGCCTCACGCCGGGCGCGACGGTGAGCGGGCGGGCCCTGTTCGAGGGCGCCGACCTGCTCACCGCGGGGGAGCGGCGGATGCGCCGGATCCGCGGCGCCGAGATCGGGATGATCTTCCAGGACCCGCTGTCCAGCCTGCACCCGCTGTACCGGGTGGGCCGGCAGATCGAGGAGATGATCCGCGCGCACGAGCCGGACACCGGCCGGGACGCGGCCCGCAGGCGGGCGGTGGAGATGCTCGGCACCGTCGGCATCCCGCAGCCGGCGCGGCGCGCCGAGGAGTACCCGCACCAGTTCTCCGGTGGCATGCGCCAGCGCGCCATGATCGCGATGGCGCTGGCGCTGAACCCGAAGCTGATCATCGCGGACGAGCCGACGACCGCGCTGGACGCGACCGTCCAGGCGCAGATCCTGGACCTGATGCGGCGGCTGCAGCGCGAGTACGACACCGCCCTCATCATGATCACCCACGATCTCGGGGTGATCGCCGACATGGCCGACGACGTGCTGGTGATGTACGGCGGGAAGGCCGCGGAGAAGGCGCGGCGGCGCCCGCTGTACTACCGCCCGCACCACCCGTACACCAAGGGGCTGCTGCAGTCGACGCCGTCGGCGGCGGCCGGCGCGGACCGGCTGCGGCCGATCCCCGGGCAGCCGCCGAGCCTGATCGACATCCCGTCGGGCTGCGTGTTCCATCCGCGCTGCGAGTACGTGATGGACCGCTGCGTCACCGACGAGCCGGTCCTGGACCCCGTCACCGGCGACGACGACCCGACGCACGTGTCGGCGTGCTGGCTGCCGCTGGAGGCCCTCGGGCTCGGCGAGGACGCCGAGCGGCTGCGGCGCCGCGCCGTCGAGGAGGGACGCGTGCGGGCGCGCCCCGCGGCGGCGGCGCGGGGCGGCGCCCCGGAGGCCTCCGGCGCGGTCGACGCCACGGCCGACGGCGGCGACGGCGGGGACACCGGCGCCGCCGACCGGGACGGCCCGGCGGAGGGCGAGGACGACGGCGGGACGCGCGGGGACGGAGGCGCCGCATGAACGGAGACGCGAGCGGGCAGGGCGACGTCCTGGTCGCAGTCGACGACGTCTACAAGCACTTCCCCATCAAGCAGGGGATCGTGTTCAAGAAGGAGATCGGCCGCGTGCACGCGGTCGACGGCGTCGACCTGCAGGTCCGGCGCGGCGAGACCCTCGGCATCGTCGGGGAGTCCGGCTGCGGGAAGTCGACGCTGGCGCGCTGCATCACCGGGCTGCACCAGGTGACGGCGGGCCGGATCCTGTTCGAGGGCGACGACATCACCCGGCTCGGCAGGGCCGGCCTGAAGGCGTTCCGCCGCGACGTCCAGATGATCTTCCAGGACCCGTACGGGTCGCTGAACCCGCGCCGCCGCGTCGGCTCCATCATCGGCGACCCCTTCGCGGTGCACTCGATCGCGGGCGGCGCCGAGCGCAAGCGGCGGGTGCAGGAGCTGATGGAGCTCGTCGGGCTGAACCCCGAGCACTACAACCGGTTCCCCGCCGAGTTCTCCGGCGGGCAGCGGCAGCGGATCGGGGTCGCGCGGGCGCTGGCGCTCAAGCCGAAGCTGATCGTGTGCGACGAGCCGGTGTCGGCGCTGGACGTGTCGATCCAGGCGCAGGTCATCAACCTGCTCAAGGACCTGCAGGACGAGCTGGGCCTGACGTACGTGTTCATCGCGCACGACCTGTCGGTCGTCCGGTACGTCAGCGACCGGGTCGCGGTGATGTACCTCGGCAAGGTCGCCGAGGCCGCCGAGGCGGAGGTCCTCTACGGCCGGCCCCGCCACCCCTACACCGCGGCGCTGCTGTCGGCGGCGTCGATCGCCGACCCGGACGAAGCCGAGCGCGCCGAGCGGATCGTGCTGACCGGGGACGTCCCGTCGCCGATCGAGCCGCCGTCCGGCTGCCGGTTCCATCCGCGCTGCCCGAAGGCCGCGGACCGCTGCGTCCGCGAGGACCCGCCGCTGGTCCCGCGCGAGGGCGACCCGCCCGACCACGTGACGGCCTGCCACTTCCCGGTGGAGCCGGGCGAGCGCCTCGCGCACAAGCACGCGGCGATCGCGCAGGTCTCCACCCAGCCGGAACTCCCGGAGGCGGAGGAATGAGCAGCTACACCGATCTCGAGGCGCAGGAGGTCGACCCGGCGGCGGGCACCGCGCCCGCCCGGGTGCAGGGCCGCACCCCGTTCCAGCTGGCGTGGGCGCGGTTCCGCCGCGACCGGCTCGCGGTCGCGTCCATCGTCGTGCTGGTCCTGATCGCGGTCTTCGCGATCCTCGCGCCGGTGTGGGCGGACCTGACCGGCCACCCCTACGACGCTACGTTCCCGAAGACGGGCCTGGACGTGAACGGGCAGCCGCGCGGCCCGTCCGGCACGTTCTGGCTCGGCGCCGACCAGCTCGGCCGCGACGTGCTGGTCCGCGCCGCCTACGGGGCGCGGATCTCGCTGCTGGTCGGGATCCTGTCGGCGGTGCTCGCCTCGATCGTCGGGACGCTGGTCGGGGTGCTCGCCGGGTTCGTCGGCGGGGCGATGGACACGCTGCTGGCCCGGCTGATGGACATGACCCTCGCGCTGCCCTACCTGCTGGTGGCGATCATGCTGGCGACCACGTTCCAGATCTCCTCGGTCGGCGCCAGCCTGACCCTGACGATCCTGGTGATCGCGTTCTTCTCGTTCGCGGCGTTCGGCCGGATCATCCGCGGGCAGGTGCTGTCGCTGAAGCAGAAGGAGTTCGTGGAGGCGGCCCGCTCGCTCGGCTCCTCCAACGCGCGGATCATGTTCGTGGACATCCTGCCGAACCTGGTCGCGCAGGTCACCGTGCTGACCTCGCTGCTGATCCCGACGTCGATCGTGTTCGAGGCGACGCTGTCGTTCCTCGGCGTCGGGGTGCGGCTGCCGATGCCGTCGTGGGGGTCGATGCTCGGCGAGGGCAGCGACGTGTTCCAGACCGCGTGGTGGCTGCTGGCGGTGCCCGGCGTCCTGCTGCTGCTGACCACGCTGTCGTTCAACCTGCTCGGCGACGGGATCCGGGACGCCCTGGACCCGCGCGGCGACCGGGCCTCGGGGAAGTGAGCGCGCTGTGATCCGCTTCGTCATCCGCCGGCTGCTGTACGCGGTCGTCGTGCTGTGGCTGGTGTCCACGCTGGTGTTCGTGTTCCTGCACGTCTCGCCCGTCCCGGTGGAGCGGGTCATCGGCGGGCCGCGCGCCACCACCGACACCCTCGAGCAGATCCGCCGCAACCTCGGGCTGGACGAGCCGGTCATCGTGCAGTACGGGCAGTTCCTCGGCCGGCTGCTGCACGCGAACCTCGGCGACTCCTACATCAACGGGGAGCCGGTGACGACCCTGATCGGGGACCGGCTGCCGACCACGCTGTGGCTGGTGTTCGGCGCCGGCGTCATCTGGTTCGTCGGCGGCGTCGTCACCGGGGTGCTGTCGGCGACCCGGGCGCGCAGCCTGGCGGACCGGACGGTGACGGTGTTCGTGCTGATCGGGCTGTCGACGCCGCCGTTCGTGATGGCGCTGGTGCTGCTGTACCTGTTCTCCACCAAGCTGAGCGAGGCGGGCGTCTACTTCTTCGAGGCGGGCCCGCCGCTGCAGATGCACTTCTGGCGCCGGATGATCCTGCCGTGGATCGCGCTGGCGTTCCTGATGGTCGCGGCGTACACGCGGCTGACGCGCGGCGCGATGCTGGACGTGCTGGGGGAGGACTACGTCCGGACGGCCCGCGCCAAGGGCCTGTCGCGGCGCCGCGTCGTCTACCGGCACGGCCTGCGCGCGGCGCTGACCCCGGTGGTCACCCAGTTCGGCATCGACCTCGGCGCGCTGATCGGCTCCACGATCGTCACCGAGAAGGTGTTCGGGCTGCAGGGGGTGGGTCAACTGGTGTACCAGTCGATCGCGCTCGGCGACACCCCGGTGATCATCGGGGTGACGCTGATGGTGACGTTCTTCGTGATCGTGGCGAACCTGCTGGTCGACATCGGCTACTCGTTCCTGGATCCGCGGGTCCGGCTGTCGTGACGGCGTCCGGGCCGGGTCACGATGCGGACACTCGGGACGGTCAACGCGATCTCGGAGTAATGCCGCGAGGTACGCATGGATAAGCTTTCCGTATGCGATCGTGGCCCGCTTCCAGCGTCCCCAGCCTCACCGACGCGGGACTCCCCGCCGCGGCGCGGCGGCTCAGCCTGTACGACACCGGGACGGGCGCGGTGCGGCCCACGGAGCCCGGCGAGACCGCGCGGATGTACGTGTGCGGGATCACCCCCTACGACGCGACGCACCTCGGGCACGCCAACACCTACCTGACCTTCGACCTCGTCAACCGGGTCTGGCGCGACCTCGGCCACGCGGTGCACTACGTGCAGAACGTCACCGACGTCGACGACCCCCTTCTGGAACGTGCCCAGCAGACCGGGCAGGACTGGCGGGAGCTCGCCGAGCGGGAGATCCAGCTGTTCCGCGACGACATGACGGCGCTGCGGATCCTGCCGCCGGAGCGCTACGTCGGCGCGGTCGAGGCGATCCCGCTGATCGTCGAGATGATCGAGAAGCTGCGCGGCCGGGACGCCACCTACGAGGTCGACGGCGACGTCTACTTCCCGATCACCGCGGACCCCGCGTTCGGGCAGGTCAGCCGGCTGACGCGGGAGGAGATGGCGCCGCTGTTCGCCGAGCGCGGCGGCGACCCGGACCGGCCCGGCAAGCGCGACCCGCTGGACCCGCTGGTGTGGATGGCGAAGCGGCCCGGGGAGCCCGGCTGGGACTCCCCGTTCGGGGAGGGCCGCCCCGGCTGGCACGTGGAGTGCTCGGCGATCTCCATCGAGTACCTCGGCATGGGCTTCGACGTGGAGGGCGGCGGGTCGGACCTGGCGTTCCCGCACCACGAGATGGGCGCCTCGCACGCGCAGGTCGCGACGGGGGAGCGCCCGCACGCCCGCGCCTACGTGCACGCCGGCATGGTCGGCCTGGACGGCGAGAAGATGTCGAAGTCGCGCGGCAACCTGGTGTTCGTGTCGAGGCTGCGCGAGGCGGGCGTCGACCCGATGGCGGTGCGGCTGGCGCTGCTGGCCCACCACTACCGCTCCGACTGGGAGTGGACGGACGCGGAGCTGGACGCCGCGAACGCCCGCGCGGACCGGTGGCGGGCGGCCCTGGCGCGCCCGTCCGGGCCGCCCGCGGGGCCGGTGGCCGAGACGGTCCGCGAGCGCCTCGCCGACGACCTGGACGCCCCGGCGGCGCTCGCCGCGATCGACGCGTGGGCCGCCGCGGACGGCACCGACGAGGCGGCGCCGGCGCAGGTCCGCGCCCTCGCCGACGCTCTGCTCGGCGTCGCCCTGTGAGCACGGCCGCGGCGTCGCGGCTCACAGCAGGCCGGCGAGCTTGTAGAGGACGAGCGACCCGGCCACGGCGACGTTGAGGCTGCTGCCGTCCCCGACCATCGGGATCTCGACGGCCGCGTCCAGCAGGTCGAGGGCCTCGGCGGGGATGCCGTGCTGCTCGTGACCGAGGACGGCGACGGTCCGGGTCCGCGCGGCGGGCAGGTCGGCGAGCCGCACCGCCTCGTCGGCCAGCTCCACCCCGACCACGCGGGTGCCGGCGTCGCCGCGGGCGCGCTCCAGCCAGCCGAGCGGGTCGTTCACCCAGTGCACGCACGCCGGGCGGCGCAGCGTGTTGCCGCGCTCCAGCGCGGCGGGCACCCACGGGAACCGCGGCACGGCCAGGCACGCGCCGACGGCGTCGCAGGTCCGCAGCAGGGTGCCGAGGTTCGCGCCGTGCAGCGGCCACAGCGGCGCGGCGATCAGATGGTCCCAGCAGGAATGGGCGCGGCCGCGGCGCTGCCGCCGCAGCTCGCGGGGGGTCCGCACGCGGATCGCGGGCGGCCGGGCGGGGCGGGTCACCGCCTCCGGGCGGCGCCGCCCTTCACATCGCTGATGCTCATGGTGGGCGCACTTGTCGGCGTGCGCGGGCCATCACCGGCGGGTCCGTTACCCCCGCGAGTGTAGCGGGGTCGGAACTGCTGGCGTCTGAGTGTCCATGCGGTTTCATAAGCGTCGAGAGGGGTGTTCGGGACGCGTTGGTCGGCGTGCTGAGGGACGGGCGGACCATGGGCGACGGCGGGGCCGTGCCTTCGGGGCTTGTCTGCATGATGTCGATTGCGCGTTCGAATGCGGTAACTTAAAGTACCGACCATGTTGCGAACTGTTTTCGGTGGTGGGGAGGACCCCCCGTCCGCAGCACGGTCGGCAGCACGGTTCGCCACACCGTTCGTGGTGGCGGGGCCGTCGGGGGTGGCGGTGCGCGAGACGCGCCCTAGGGGCACCCGATCCGGAGACGGACGGCACCGCCCCGCCATCACCAGAGCGATGATCGCGGGCATCGGAGCGTCCAGGCCGGACCGGGTACCCCAGGGCGTGAGGGACCCCGCCACCCCGTCATGGAGCCTGCACACGATGCAGGCCCCCGGAGGCGGGCACCGAGAACGCGGGCGACCAGCACGTCCAACACCGTTCGGGACGCGCGCAGCACCAGGACATGGACACAAAGCACACTCCTGGACACCGTTGAGGAACGGTAGGGTCCGGCGCATGGGCTGATTGCTGCCGGGCGTCCTCGTCGCACTGGTGGTGTTCGCGTCGGTCAAGCGCCCGGACGAGCCGGGGGACTGACCGGCCGCCGCCGGGCCGCGGGACCGCGGGTCGGCCGGGGCCGGGTCAGCCCGGGTCGCGGCGCCGCAGGTACCGCTCGAACTCGCGGGCGATCGCGTCGCCGCTCGCCTCCGGCAGCTCGGTGGCGTCCTTCTGCTCCTCCAGCGTCCGCACGTACTCGGCGACCTCCGAGTCCTCCTCGGCGAGCTCGTTGACGCCGTTCTCCCAGGCCCGCGCCTCCTCGGGCAGCTCGCCCAGCGGGACGGTGACGTCCAGCAGGTCCTCGACGCGGCGCAGCAGCGCCAGCGTCGCCTTCGGCGACGGCGGCTGCGCGACGTAGTGCGGAACCGCCGCCCACAGCGACACGGTATCCAGGTCGGCCTTGGCGCAGGCGTCCTGCAGCACCCCGAGGATCCCGGTGGGGCCCTGGTACCGGGCGGGCTCCAGGTGCAGGGTGCTGACCAGCCCGGCCTCGGACGCGGCGCCGGTGACCGGGACGGGACGGGTGTGCGGCGCGTCGGCGAGCAGCGCGCCGAGCAGCACCACGTTCCGCACGTCCATCTCCAGCATCAGCCCGACCAGCTCGCGGCAGAACGACCGCCACCGCATGTTCGGCTCGATGCCGTGGATCAGCACGACGTCCCTGCCGTTCGGGAGCCGCGCCCACGAAATGCGCGTGGTGGGCCAGGTGATGTCGCGGGTCTCCCCGTCGACCATCTCCACGATCGGGCGGGTGACCTGGAAGTCGTAGTAGTCGTCGGGGTCGAGCTCGGCGACCGGTACCGCGTCCCAGCTGGACTCCAGGTGCTGGATGACCCCGCTGGCGGCCTCCCCGGCGTCGTTCCATCCCTCAAAGGCGGCCACGAGCACCGGTTCGACGAGCTCCGGCACGCTCTCCAGCTCGATCACGCGCTGCCTCCTTCCGACGCCTGGGTACAGCGTCACCGGCGGGGGTCTCATTCCCGGGGTCGGGGGCCCCGCTCATGATCGGTGGCTGTCAGCCTACGTCCTGACAGTGACCTACCCCACCGTTCCGCCGCCAGACGCCCGCGCTGTACGCCCGCGGCGGAACGCGGGTCACGATCGGATCACTTGCCGTCGGTGGTGTGCACGATCAGCACGTCGCACGGGGAGCGGTGCGACAGGTTCGCCGGGACGGAGCCGAGGATGCGGCCGGCGAGGCTGTTGAGGCCGCGGTTGCCGATCACCACCAGCTCGGCGCCGCGGTCCTTGGCGAGGCGGCTGATGACGTCGACGGCGTCGCCCTCGACCGACTCCTGCTGGATGTCGCGGGCGCCCGCGGCGACGGCCCGCTCCCGCGCCGCGCGCAGCGCGTCGTCGGCGGGGGTGGAGCCCTGCACCTTGTAGGCCAGGTCGCCGAGCCGGTCGGCGGCGCTGGCGCGCTCGCGCTCGGGCATCGGGCTGTAGGCGGAGGCGAGCAGCAGGGTGGCGCCGGTGGCGGCGGCCAGCTGCGCGGCCCGGTCGACCGCGCGGAACGAGGAGTCCGAGCCGTCGGTGCCGACGAGGATCATGCGGTACGCGCTCATGCCGTTCCTTACCCTTACCCGTTGGTAGTTTCCTGGGGCACGTTATCGGTCGGGTGACCCATCCGTCACCGTCTTCTTGCACGGCCCGTCCAGTTCCACGGGGCGCCGCCCGGTCCCGCCGCCCGGGGCCCCGCGGGGCGTGGTCCGCCATGTGGACGCATCGGAGCGCGCCGCGGGCCCGCGGATAGTCTGGAGCGCCGCCCATCCGGAGGCCGGGACGTGCCGGGGGCTGCGACGAGGAAGGGAAGGACGTTGTGGGGGACGGTCACGGGGGCCTGCAGGCCGTGCTGTTCGACATGGACGGGCTGCTCGTCGACTCCGAGCGGGTCTGGCTGGAGGTCGAGTTCGAGGTGGTCGCCCGGCTCGGCGGGCGGTGGGACGAGGAGCACCAGAAGGCGCTGGTGGGCGGGTCGCTCAGCGTCGCCGCCGACTACATGCTGGAGATGACCGGCGCGGACGTCCCGGCGGAGGAGGTCGGGCGCTGGATGCTGGACGGCATGCACGAGCGGCTGAGCGAGAGCGTGCCGCTGATGCCCGGCGCCAAGGAGCTGCTCGCGGAGCTGAAGGACGCGGGCGTCACCGCGGCGCTGGTGTCCTCCAGCCACCGGCGGCTGATCGAGCCGGTGCTGGACGCCGTCGGCCGGGAGTTCTTCGCGCTCAGCGTCGCCGGCGACGAGGTCGCACGCACCAAGCCCGACCCCGAGCCGTACCTGACCGCGGTGGCCCGGCTGGGCGCGGTCCCGGGCCGCTGCGTCGTGCTGGAGGACTCCCCGAACGGGGTCGCGGCGGGGGAGGCGGCGGGCTGCGTGACGGTCGCGGTGCCGAACGTCCTGCCGATCCCGCCGGCGCCCGGACGCACCGTGGTCGGCTCGCTGCGCGAGGTGACCCTGCAGCGGCTGTTGTCGCTGGTCGGATGAGGTCCCGGGGGCCGCCGGGACCGCCCGCTCGACCGGTTCGACGTCCAACCGTTGCGAGATGTTGATCTCCGCCGGGCGGGTACGCCGGCCGGAGCGGCGGCGCAGCGGGGGCCTGCTCCCGCGGCGGCAGGCCGCGCCCGCGACCTCGGGGGCGGTCCCTAGGGGACGGTTCACGCCGGAGGAGGAGACCGGAATCTCCGGAAACCGTCCGCCGGGAGGAGCGTGATTGGCGCCCGGACGTGTGACGATGGAGGGAGCACCGCCGGCGAACCACCAGAGCACGAGAGCACGAGAGCACCGGAGCGGCAGGCCGGCGGCGCAGCACCGTACGGAGTGAGGGGCCGACATGAGCGACACGGCGATCGATCTGATCAGCCTCGGGGTGACCCTGGTCGGGCTGGTCATCAGTTGGGGTGTCTACCGGCGCCGCGGCGCGGCGTCGGGGATGCGCGGCGCCGCGCTGTCGCTGGTGCCGCTGGCCGCGGCGATGACCGGGGTGACCGAGTTCTTCGTGGATCTGGCGTTCAGCCCGGTGAAGTGGGCCGGGGTCGGGGTGGCGGGACTGGCCGTCCTGCTCTACCTGACCTCGGGCGCGATGCTGAGCCGCCGCGCCGGAGCCGAGGGGAACGGCCGGGCCGGCGGGAACGCGGCGGCGCGCGGCGCGGACGAGCCGAAGGCGGCGGGCCGCGCGGGCCGCAGGCCCAAGGGCGAGGTGGGCGGCGCGCAGCCGTCCGGCGACCCCGAGATGGCGGAGATCGAGAAGATCCTGCGCGACCGCGGCATCTCCTGACGCCCCGCCCCGGCGGGGCCCGCGGCGGGCCGGGACGTCCCCAGCAGGGGCGTCTCGGCCCGCCGTTTCTGCGTTCCGGGGCGCTGACCTGCGGACGATCGATCTCAGAACGGACTCAGTACGGTAAAGCTTGCCGGTCTAGACCGCGTTCGTGTTGCGGAGCACGGCACAGGCGAACGTACTATTCGGGCGATTTGCCCACAGTGCCGCCGAGCACGTGTGCCCGAGATGACAACGAGATCACAACTCAGATACGGGTACTGGCGCAGCCCGGCTCACGGATGGACAGTCATGGCCGAGGGGCTACCTTTCCCTTCAGCAAACGCGGCGTAACGGGCACGGGGTCAGCGGATGATCTCCGCGACCGCCGGTCACCGCGCCGGCGGCGGCATGGCCGAACCAGTGGCCGGACGGTAGGAGGTACAGAGCGTGGCCGCACCCCTTGAGGTGACCGGGTCCGACACCGAAGCGCAGCCGGAAGCGGTCCTCGCCGGTGTCGACGGCAAGGCGATCCAGGGACGCTCCCTGGGCCAGATCGCCTGGATGCGACTCAAGCGCGACAAGGTCGCGCTCGCCGGCGGCGTCATCGTCATCCTGCTGATCCTCCTGGCGATCTTCGGGCCGCTGCTGGTGCAGTCGCCGCTGGACTACCACCAGAACCTGATCGACCCGACCTACAACCGCCCGAAGACCGGCATCTGGCACACCGGCATCAGCGCCGACCACCTCCTCGGAGTCGAGCCCGGCACCGGCCGCGACCTGCTCTCCCGGATCGTGCACGGCGCCCGGATCTCGCTGCTGGTGTCGTTCCTGGCGACCCTGCTGTCGGTGGTCATCGGCACGATCCTCGGCATCACCGCCGGCTACTTCGGCGGCTGGGTCGACATGCTCATCAGCCGGGCGATGGACGCGTTCCTGGCGTTCCCCCTGCTGCTGTTCGCGATCGCGCTGGTCGCCGTCATCTCCGACGGCTCGTTCGGGCTGAGCGGCAACGGGCTGCGCATCGGCGTGCTCGTCGTCGTCATCGGCTTCTTCAACTGGCCCTACATCGGCCGCATCATCCGCGGCCAGACCCTGTCGCTGCGCGAACGCGAGTTCGTCGACGCGGCCCGCAGCATGGGCGCCCGGAACTCCTACATCCTGTTCAAGGAGATCCTCCCGAACCTCGTCGCGCCGATCCTGGTCTACGCGACCCTGCTGATCCCGACGAACATCCTGTTCGAGGCGGCGCTGTCGTTCCTCGGCGTCGGCGTGATCCCGCCGACCCCGTCCTGGGGCGGCATGCTGACCCTCGCGGTCCCGATCTACTCCTCGGACCCGATGTACATGATCGTCCCCGGTGTGGCGATCTTCATCACCGTCCTCGCCTTCAACCTGCTCGGTGACGGGCTGCGGGACGCTCTCGACCCTCGGGCCAAGTGACCTCGGGTTCTTCCGACCCGGCGAAATGAATGGGGTGCGCCTGCACATGAACAAGATGAGACCAATCGCGGCCCTCGCCGCCGGCGCGCTCGCCGCGGCGGGCCTCGCCGCCTGCGGCGGCGGCGACTCGGGCGGCTCGGGGAGCGGGCCGGGCTACGGCGCGGCCATCGACAAGATCGTCAACCAGTCGGACAAGAAGGGCGGCACGCTCCGCCTGGCGATGTCCGACGACTTCGACGCGCCGGACCCGGGCAACCAGTACTACGCGTGGGACCAGAACTTCTCGCGTCTCTACGGCCGGGGCCTGATGACGTTCAAGCCCGCCGCGGGCAAGGACAGCCTGAACGTCATCCCCGACCTGGCGACCGCGCCCGGCCAGATGGCCGACGGCGGCAAGACCTGGACCTACAAGCTGCGCACCGGCGTGAAGTACGACGACGGCACGACGGTCACCTCCAAGGACGTCAAGTACGCCGTCGAGCGCAGCAACTTCACCGACGAGCTGCAGCTCGGTCCGAAGTACTTCAAGACCTACCTGGTCGACAACAAGCCCGCGTACAAGGGTCCCTACAAGGACAAGAGCGACGAGGGCCTGAAGTCGATCGAGACGCCGGACGACAACACGATCGTCTTCCACCTGTCGAAGCCGTTCGCGGAGTTCGACTACCTGGTGGCGATGTCGCAGACGATCCCGGTGCCGAAGGCCAAGGACACCGGCCTGAAGTACGAGTCGTCGATCGTCTCCAGCGGCCCGTACAAGGTCGACAACTACACCCGCGGCAAGTCGATGACGCTGTCGCGGAACCCCAACTGGGACCCCAGCACCGACCCGATCCGCAAGGCGCTGCCCGACCGGATCGAGTTGCAGCTCAAGCAGAACGCCGACGACATCGACAACCGCCTGCTGGCCGGTTCGCTCGACATGGACGTCGCGGGCGTCGGTGTGCAGTCCGGCACGCAGCCGAAGGTGCTGACGCCGCAGCAGAAGCCCTACACCGACAACCCGATCCAGGGCTACCTGCGGTTCATGTCGCTGAACCAGCACGTCAAGCCGCTGGACAATATCCACTGCCGGATCGCCGTGCAGTACGCGACCGACAAGGTCGCCGCGCAGACCGCCTACGGAGGCCCGCTGGCCGGCGGTGACGTCGCGACCACGATCCTGCCCCCGTCGGTCGCCGGCTACCGCAAGTTCGACCTGTACCCGCAGAAGCAGGCGTCGGGCGGCAACGGCCTGGACCAGGCCACGCTGGCGAAGGCCAAGCAGGAGCTCGCGGCGTGCGGCCAGCCGAACGGCTTCAGCACCAAGATCTCCGCTCGGTCCGACCGGCCGAAGGAAGTCGCGATGGCGCAGGCCATCCAGCAGGGCCTGAAGAAGGTCGGCATCAACGTCAGCATCGTGCAGTGGCCGGCCGGCGACTACTTCAACAAGTACGTCGGCGTCCCGAACTACGTGCACCAGCACGGCGTCGGCATGATGCTCATGGCGTGGGCGGCGGACTGGCCGACCGGCTACGGCTTCCTCTCCCAGATCGTCGACGGCCGGGCCATCAAGCCCTCCGGCGGCAACAACCTGGCCGAGGAGGACAACCCGAAGGTCAACGACGCGCTCGACCAGGCGATCGCCAACCCGGACAAGGCGGCCCGCATGAAGGCCTACGGCGACATCGACCAGATGGTCATGCAGGACGCCGTCGAGGTCCCGCTGATCTACGCCAAGGCGCTGCTGTACCGGCCGAAGAGGGTCACCAACGTCGGTATCACCATGGGCTATGGCGGAATGTACGACTACCTCAACATGGGCGTGGAGAAGTAATTCTCCCTCCGTCCGTGCGTTCATCTGAAGGCAGGTGAAGGCGATGCCCGCCGGCCGGTACCGGGCCCACAGGTCCGGCCGGCCGGCGGGTGGGGCCGCGAAGTGTGCTCGCATACATCATCCGGCGCCTCGTCGGCGTCGTTCTCATGCTGTTGCTCATCACCCTGGTGACCTTCGGCATCTTCTTCGGGCTTCCGAAGCTGGCCGGTCAGACCACCGACCAGCTCGCGGCGTCCTATGTCGGCAAGGCCCCGACGCAGGAGGCGATCGAGGCCACCAAGGAGCGGCTCGGCCTCGACAAGCCGATCGTGGTGCAGTACGGCAACTACCTCAAGGGCATCGTCGCCGGTGAGGACTTCAAGGCCGGACCGGTCACCGACCACTGCCCCGCGCCCTGCCTCGGCTACTCCTTCCGCACCAGCCAGCCCGTGCTCCCGACGCTGATGGACCGCGCCCCGGCGACCCTGGGGCTGGCCGTGGGAGCCGCGATCGTCTGGCTCGTCGCCGGTGTCGCCACCGGCGTCGTCTCGGCCCTGAAGAGAGGCAGCATCTGGGACCGCGCCGCGATGGTGGTGGCCCTCAGCGGAGTGTCGCTGCCGATCTACTTCACCGGCCTGGTGTCGCTCGCGCTGTTCTCCTACAAGCTCGGCATCTTCCCCGGCGGAGGCAGCTACGTCGGCTTCAGCCAGGACCCGGTGAAATGGTTCGAGTCGCTGGTGCTGCCCTGGGTCACCCTGGCGTTCCTGTACGCCGCGATGTACGCGCGGCTCACCAGAGCGGGCATGCTGGAGACGATGAACGAGGACTACATCCGCACCGCCCGCGCCAAGGGCCTGCCGGAGAAGACGGTCATCACCCGGCACGCGCTCCGCGCCTCCCTGACGCCCATCCTCACCGTCTTCGGCCTGGACTTCGGGCTGCTGATCGGCGGCGCGGTGCTCACCGAGAACACCTTCAGCATCCCCGGCCTCGGGCAGCTGGCGATCAGTTCGATCGGCACCGGCGACCTGCCGATGGTGCTCGGCGTCACCACCCTCGCCGCCACCTTCATCGTCGTGATCAACCTGGTCGTCGACCTGCTGTACGCCGTGATCGACCCGAGAGTGAGGCTTGGCTGATGACCGACACCACGCCGGCCGCGGGGCCCGCCACGGGCTCCGGGGACGCTCCCACGGCGTTCCTCGAGGTCCGCGACCTGAAGATCCACTTCCCGACCGACGACGGTCTGGTGAAGTCGGTCGACGGGCTGTCGTTCCAGCTGGAGAAGGGCCGCACCCTCGGCATCGTCGGCGAGTCCGGCTCCGGGAAGAGCGTCACCAGCCTCGGCGTCCTCGGGCTGCACAACCGCCACAACGCCAACGTGTCCGGCGAGATCTGGCTGGACGGCCAGGAGCTCGTCGGCGCCTCGCCCGCCGACGTCCGCCGGCTGCGCGGCCGCAAGATGGCGATGATCTTCCAGGACCCGCTGTCGTCGATGCACCCGTTCTACACCGTCGGCGCCCAGATCATCGAGGCCTACCGGGTCCACAACGACGTGTCCAAGCAGGTCGCGCGCAAGCACGCCATCGACATGCTCGGCCGCGTCGGCATCCCCAAGCCCGACAAGCGCGTCGACGACTACCCCCACCAGTTCTCCGGCGGCATGCGGCAGCGCGCGATGATCGCGATGGCGCTGTCCTGCGACCCCGAGCTGCTGATCGCCGACGAGCCGACCACGGCGCTGGACGTCACCGTCCAGGCGCAGATCCTCGACCTGATCCGGGACCTGCAGGAGGAGTTCAACTCCGCCGTCATCATGATCACCCACGATCTCGGGGTGGTCGCCGAGCTGTCCGACGACATCCTGGTGATGTACGCGGGCCGCTGCGCCGAGTACGCATCGGTGGAGGACGCCTTCCACCGGCCGCTGCACCCCTACACCTGGGGGCTGCTCGGCTCGATGCCGCGGCTGGACCGGGAGCGCACCGAGCGGCTCATGCCGATCAAGGGCACCCCGCCGAGCCTGATCAACGTGCCGCAGGGCTGCGCGTTCAACCCGCGGTGCGCCTACAAGGACCTCAACGGCGACAAGTCGACGACGGTGCGCCCCGAACTGGTCGAGGCGGTCCCGGGCCACAAGGTGGCCTGCCATCTCCCGCTGGAGAAGAAGCAGGAGATCTGGGAATCCGAGATCCGGCCGAAGCTGTGACGAGCACGGGTGGGAACAAGACTGTGAGCACTTCTGACACCGCCGCGGCGGGGACCGCCGTCCCCGGCGCCGCGGAGACCTCCGCCGACGCGGCAGCGGCCCGTCCCGCCCGGGACGGGGAGATGCTGCTGGAGGTGGACAACCTCGGCAAGCACTTCCCCGTCACCGCGGGGCTGCTGCGCCGGCAGGTCGCGGCGGTGAAGGCCGTCGACGGCGTGTCGTTCTCGGTCCGCAAGGGCGAGACCCTCGGCCTGGTGGGGGAGTCGGGCTGCGGCAAGTCCACCACCGGCCGGATGATCATGCGGCTGCTGGACCCCAGCTTCGGCAAGATCACCTTCGAGGGCGAGGACATCACCACGATGTCCCAGGGGCGGCTCCGGCCGCTCCGCCGCGACCTCCAGATGATCTTCCAGGACCCGTACTCGTCGCTGAACCCGCGCAAGACGGTCGGCGCGATCGTCGGCGCCCCGTTCCGGCTGCAGAACATCGAGACCGAGAACGGCGTGAAGAAGGCCGTCCAGGAGATCCTGGAGCTCGTCGGCCTCAACCCCGAGCACTACAACCGGTACCCGCACGAGTTCTCCGGCGGCCAGCGCCAGCGCATCGGCATCGCCCGCACGCTGGCCCTCAAGCCGAAGCTGATCGTCGCGGACGAGCCGGTGTCGGCGCTGGACGTGTCGGTGCAGGCGCAGGTCGTCAACCTGCTGGAGGACCTGCAGGACGAACTCGACCTCACCTACGTGGTCATCGCGCACGACCTGTCGGTCGTCCGGCACATCTCCGACCGGGTCGCCGTCATGTACCTCGGCAAGATCGTCGAGATCGCGGACCGCAACGACCTGTACGAGCGGCCGATGCACCCCTACACCAACGCGCTGCTGTCGGCGGTGCCGGTCCCCGACCCGAGCGAGCGCGGGAACCGGCAGCGGATCCGGCTGCAGGGCGACGTGCCGAGCCCCCTCGACCCGCCGCCCGCGTGCCGCTTCCACACCCGCTGCTGGAAGGCGCAGGACATCTGCAAGCAGGTCGAGCCGCCGCTGATCGAGCTCAGCCACGGCCACCAGGCCGCCTGCCACTTCCCGGAGAACACCACCGTGTCGGCGACCGACGAGGTCGCCAAGGCCGCGGTGGCGCCCGGCGCCGCGCCGGCCGCCGAGGCCGACGCCGAGACCGGCGAGTAGCCCCGGCCCCCGCTCGCGCTCGGACGCGCCTCCCGCACACCGAAGCCCCGGCCCCCGCACAGGGGGACCGGGGCTTCGCCGTTCGTTCCCGCCGCCGCCCCTCCCGTCCGGCAGCCACGGCTGAGCCGGCACACCCCTCCGCAAGCCGAAGCCCCGGCCCCCTTGGCGGAAGGGGCCGGGGCTCCGGACGCCGGAACCGCCGGCTACTCGGCGGAGATGGCCTTCAGCACGTCCATCCGCCCGGCGCGCCACGCCGGCCACAGCGCCGCCAGCACACCGATCACCGCCGCGACCACCAGGTACACCCCGAGCGTCCCGTACGGCACCGCCAGCACCCCGAGACCGTCGTCCTTCAGCGCGTTCTGCAGCGCCGCGCCGAACGCCACGCCGATGCCCATGCCGAGCACCGCGCCGAACACCGCGATCACGATCGACTCGATCCGGATCATCCGGCGCAGCTGGCGGCGGCTGATGCCGATCGCCCGCAGCAGCCCGATCTCCCGGGTCCGCTCGATCACCGACAGCGCGAGGGTGTTGACCACCCCGACCGCCGCGATGATCACCGACATGGCCAGCAGGATCGACAGGAACGTCACGAACCCGTCCACCTGCTTGCGGGCGTCCTTCTTCAGCGACGACTGGTCCGACACCTTCAGGTTCGGGTACGCCTTCAGCGCCGACTCGATCGACGTCTTCGTCGCCGCGTCCGTCTTCGCCGCGTTCACCAGCACCGCGTCCACCGACGGCCGCACCGTGTGCCGCAGGTACACCTGCTGCGACACGAGCCGGCTGCCGATCAGGTCGCTCTTGGCGAAGATCCCCGTCACCTTCAGCTGCTCGGTCTTCCCGTCGGGGAACAGCGCCGGCACCGTCGACCCGACATGCCAGCCGTTGTCCTTCGCCGTCGACTCGTTCACCATCAGCCCGGCCGCGCCGATCGCGGTGCCACCCGACACGATCTTCAACCGGGCCGCCTTCGCGATCACGCCGACATCGCCCGACATGTACGTGCCGCGCTTCCCAGCGATCTTCGCGGTGCCTTCGTAGGCCGCCGACGCCGACTCCACCCCCGGCGCCGCCTTGATCCTCTGCGCGGCGTCCGGAGCGATGTCGCCGCCCTTGGCCTGCACCAGGTAGTCCGCGCCGAACTGCGCGTCCACCTGCTGGTCGATCGAGGCGCGCATCGTCGCGCCGAGCACGTTCACCGTGGTGATCAGCGCCAGGCCGATCATCAGCGCCGCGGCGGTCGCGGCGGTGCGGCGCGGGTTGCGCAGCGCGTTCTGCCGGGCGAGCCGCCCCGGCGCGCCCATCAGCCGCGCGAACGGCCACCCCAGCACCTTCACCACCGGGACGCTGATCACCGGCGCGAGCATCGCCACCCCGATGAACACCGCGAACGCGCCCGCGCCGACCGGCACCGCCGGGTTCCCGCCGTTCCCGGCCAGGCCCGCCCCGATGAGGCCCGCCCCGATCAGCGCCAGCAGCGAACCGAGCGCCACCCGGATCCGCAGCGTCCGCTGTGGCAGCGCCACATCGTCGCGCATCGCCGCGACCGGCGGGATCTTCGCCGCGCGCCGCGCCGGGAAGTACGCCGACACCACCGTCACCACGATCCCGACGACGTACGACCAGATCACCGGCGTCGCGGTGAACGTCAGGCCGCCCGACCCGGCGTCGCCCATCTGCCCCTGCAGCAGCGCCGCCAGCCCCGCGCCGGCCGCCAGGCCCAGCGTCGACCCGACGAACCCGACCGCGACCGCCTCACCGATCACCGCCCGCGTCACCTGCGGGCGCGCCGCGCCGATCGCGCGCAGCAGCGCCAGCTCCCGCGTCCGCTGCGCCACCAGCATCGAGAACGTGTTGAAGATGATGAACGCCCCGACGAAGATCGAGATCAGCGCGAACACCAGCAGGAACGTGCGGAAGAACCCCATGATCTGCGCGACGTCGCTCTTGTTCTCATCGCGCATCTTCGTGCCGGTGACGGCCTCCACACCGGCCGGCAGCACCTTCGCGACCCGGTCCCGCAGCTGCGTCTCCGACGGCCCCGACGACCCCATCTCGATGTCGCTGAAGTAGCCGGGCTTCAGCATCAGCCGCTGCGCGGTCGGGGTGTCGAACGCGGTGACGCTCGCCCCCATCAGGTTCCCGGTGTCGATCAGCCCGACGAGCCGCATCCGCCGCGCCCCACCCGACGACACGACCCCGACGGTGTCGCCGACCGCCAGCTTCCCCTTCTTCGCGGTCCCCGCATCGATGATCACTTCGGCGGGGCCGCGCGGCACCCGGCCCGCCTTCAGGTCGAACGACCCGTCGGCGTTCCAGTTCGTGCCGAGCTGCGGCGGGCCCTCCCCGCCCGACCCGACGATCTTCCCGTCGCGGCCCACGACGGCCGCGTACCCGCTCACGTTGCCCTGCGGGTTCTTCACCCCGTCGACGCCCTGCAGCGCCGTCAGCACCGACGCCGGCACCGGCTGCGCCGCCTGCCCGTCGTCGTCGCCCCCGACGACCTTCTTGGCCCGCACGTCCACGGCGACGTTCTTGCCGACCCGGCTGAACAGGTCGTCGAACCGCTTGTTCATGCTGTCGGTGAAGATCAGCGTGCCGGCCACGAACGCCACGCCGAGGATCACCGCGACGGCCGTCAGCACCAGCCGGATCTTGTGCGCCGCGAGGTTGCGGAGCGTGACCTTGCCCATCATCGCGCCGCGACCCCCGGCTCCTGCGCGCCCGGCGCCGCGGCGGGACGGCCCGACGTCTCGAAGCCCTTCATCCGCTCCAGCACCCGCTCGGCGGTCGGTCCCGTCATCGTGTCGACGATCTGCCCGTCCGTCAGGAACAGCACCTGGTCGGCGTACGCCGCCGCGGACGGGTCGTGCGTCACCATCACGATCGTCTGGCCCATCCGCCGCACCGAGTCGCGCAGGAACGCCAGCACCTCGGCGCCCGACCGCGAGTCCAGGTTCCCGGTCGGCTCGTCCGCGAAGATGATCTCCGGGCGGGACGCCAGCGCCCGCGCGCACGCCACCCGCTGCTGCTGCCCGCCCGACAGCTCCGACGGCCGGTGCTTCAGCCGCGGCCGCAGCCCGACCGTGTCGATCACCGCGTCCAGCCACGCCTTGTCGGCTTTGCGGCCCGCGATGTCCATCGGCAGCGTGATGTTCTCCAGCGCCGTCAGCGTCGGAACCAGGTTGAACGCCTGGAAGATGAACCCGATCTTGTCGCGGCGCAGCCGGGTGAGCTGCTTGTCCTTCAGCCCCGTCAGCTCGGTGCCGCCGATGAACACCTGCCCGGAGTCCACCGAGTCCAGACCCGCCATGCAGTGCATCAGCGTGGACTTCCCCGAACCCGACGGGCCCATGATCGCGGTGAACCGGCCGCGGGGGATCCCCACGGTCACCGAATCCAGCGCGACCACCTGGGCGTCGCCGCGCCCGTACACCTTGGCGATCTGATGGGCCCGTGCGGCGAAGTCGTCCGCCCCGGGCGCGAAATGCGCGTCAGCGGCCGATGGGGCGGTGTTCGTCACGTGAACTCCCCTGTGTGAGTTGATGAGGGTGGAATCGAGCTGCGCGGACCGCGCTTTCGTCCCCCGGCGATCCGTCCCTCAGAACAGTAGAAGTCCGGCGGCTCCGTGAGATGCACCCCAGGAATGGACTTACCACTCCATCCCTGGCAGGAGAGACGGCACCGGGGTCGTCCTCCCGGAGTAGGGGCCCCACCGGCGAAGGAAGGGTCCGCTCAGGGGCCGCCCCTGAGACCAGGGCCGTCCACCACCGCCCCACCAGCCACGACACCCGCCCCACAGGCTCCGGGACACCCCCGGACGCAGCCCGGGCACACGGGGGAGAAGCACCCCCGACCGGAACGCCGCGACGAGACGGTCAGCTCTGACCGGGACGGCTCAACCCCGTCTCATACGCGTACACCACCGCCTGCACCCGGTCCCGCAGCCCCAGCTTCGCCAGCACGTTCCCCACATGCGTCTTCACCGTCGTCTCGCTCACCACGAGCTCCGCCGCGATCTCCGCGTTCGACTGGCCCCGCGCCACATGCGTCAGCACCTCGCGCTCCCGCTCGGTCAGCGTGTCCAGCCCCGGCGGCGGCGCCGCGTCCCGCACCGCCGGCAACCGCGTCGCGAACCGGTCCAGCAACCGCCGCGTCACGCTCGGCGCCACGATCGCATCGCCCGCCGCCACGATCCGGATCGCCTGCACCAGATCCTCCGGCGGCGAGTCCTTCAACAGGAACCCGCTCGCCCCCGCCCGCACCGCCTCGATCACGTACTCGTCCAGATCGAACGTCGTCAGGATCAGCACCTTCGGATCATGCGACGCCGCACCCTCCCGGATGATCCGCCGGGTCGCCTCGATCCCGTCCACACCCGGCATCCGGATGTCCATCAGCACCACATCCGGCAGCAGCGACCGCGTCATCTCCACCGCCGCCGCACCGTCCCCCGCCTCACCGACCACCGCGATGTCCGCCTCGGCCTCCAAGATCAACCGGAACCCCGTCCGCAGCAACGGCTGATCGTCCACGAGCAGCACCCGAACCGCGCTCACCCGGCCACCCCGCTTGCGTCCATCGACCCCGCTCCTCGCCTCGCACCGGTGAACGCCACCCTATGCCCTCCCCAACCGCGCACCGGCACCGCTCACGCCTCCAACGGGAACCGTGCCCGCACCCCGAACCCCCCGCCGACCCGCGGCCCGATCCGCAGCTCACCCCCGTACAACGCCACCCGCTCGTACATCCCCACCAACCCGTGCCCCGGATTGTCCGGCCCGTCCGCCACGATCGTCGCCGTCCCCCGCCCGTCGTCCTCGATCTCCACCGTCAGATCCGCGTCCGTGTAGTACAACCGCACCCACGCCCGCGCCTGCGCCCCCGCATGCTTCAACGTGTTCGTCAACGCCTCCTGGATCAACCGGAACGCCGCCACGTCCACCCCCGGCGACGGCGTCCGCGCCTCACCCTCGATCCACAATTGCACCGACAGCCCCGTCTCCCGCACATGGTCCAGCAGCTCCCCGAGATCACCCAGACCCGGCTGCGGCGCCAGCTCCCGCCCCGCCTGATCGGCGTCCCGCTCCGTCCGCAGCACCCCCACGATCCGCCGCATCTCACTCAGCGCCGTCCGCCCGACCTCCTCGATCGTCGACATCGCCTCACGCGCGCTCCCCGGATCCCGGTCGATGATCCGCCGCGCCGCCCCCGCCTGCACCGTCATCACGCTCACATGGTGCGCCACCACATCGTGCAGCTCCCGCGCGATCCGCGACCGCTCCTCGATCCGCGCCGCCCGCGCGTCCGTCCCCCGCGCCCGCTCCAACCGCGCCGCCCGGTCCTCCAGCTCCGCGAAGTACGCCCGCCGCAACCGCAGGTTCCGGCCCAGCACCCACACCCCCGCCACCAGCGCGCAATCGCTCACCAGCACCACCGGCGACATCCCCACCGGCAGCATCACCAGCGACACCAGGAACGACACGAAACCCGCCACACCCCCCAGCGCGCTCTGCGCCAGCCCCCGGTGCGCCGCCAGGCTGTAAATCCCGATCAGGAACGCCATCACGTCCGGCACCGACGGCGGATACCCCCACACCGCCAGCGCCAGCTCACCCGCCACGATCACCAGCAGCACCGGCAGCGGACGGCGCCGCCGCCACGCCAGCGCCATCGTCACCACCACGACGATCAGCCCGTTCACCGCGTCCGGCGACCGGAACGCCGCGTAGTCACCGCTCTCCGGGAAAGCCTGCAGATACAGCTGCGGAAGGCCCACCAGCAGCAGCCCCAGCGCGAGCAACGCGTCCGCCGCCTGCGGACGCGCCTGCAGCCAGGCACGAAAGGTACGAAGACCACGGATGCGGGGTGACACGACTCTCACCCTAGGAGGTCACAGCAGGTCGCGACCCATCCTGCGCGCGGATCCGCGCTCCTCCCCAAGGATGACCCCGCACACCGCCCCCTGCGCCACCGGGCGGCCGCGAGCCGTCCTCCCCGCGGCGCCGCCACCGGCCGCCGCTACAGGTCGTCGCGCTCCCGCACCGCGCCGCCCGCCGCCGCACCCTCCAGATCCGCCGGAGACGGACGCCGCACCGGAACCGCCGGCAACGGCGGGGGAGTGCCCCCGAACTCCGGGCACCGCTCCTTGTGATCGCACCAGTCGCACAACCGGCTCGTCCGCGGCCGCCACTCACCCGAATCCATCGCCCGCCGGATCGCCTGCCACAGAGCCTCCACCTTCCGCTCCGTCGCCCGCAGATCCCGCTCGTCCGGCTCGTACCGCAGCACCTCGCCGTTCCCCAGATACATCAGCTGCAGCAACCGCGGCACACGCCCCTGCAACCGCCACAGCACCAGCGCGTAGAACTTCATCTGGAACAACGCCCGCGCCTCGAAATCCGCCCGCGGCGCCGTCCCCGTCTTGTAGTCCACGATCCGCACGTCACCGCTCGGCGCCACGTCCACCCGGTCGATGTACCCCCGCAGCTTCAACCCCGAATCCAGCACCGTCTCCACGAACAGCTCACGCTCCGCCGGCTCCAGCCGCCGCGGATCCTCCAGCGTGAAATACCGCTCCACCATCCGCTCCGCCTGCGCCAGCCACTCCGCCCGCTCCGCCGCCCCCGCCTCGTCCTCCCCGAACAACCCCGCCAGCTCCGGCTCCGCCGACAGCAGCCGCTCCCACTGCGGACCCAGCAGCTCCAGCGCCGCCCCCACCGTCCGCCCGCCCGCCGGCAGGTCGTACAGCCGCTCCAGCACCGCATGCACCAGCGTCCCCCGCGCCGCCGCCGCCGACGGCCGCTCCGGAAGCCGATCGATCACCCGGAACCGGTAAAGCAGCGGACACGTCATGAAATCACCCGCCCGCGACGGCGACAGCGACCCCACCACCACCGGACCTTCCACCACGGACCCCTCCACCGCAGACCCCTCCACCACGGGCCCGCCCCCACCCCGCGGAGACGGAACGGACACCCCACCACCGGCCTCGGTCGTCGTCATGGCACAGCAGCGTAGGCGACACCCCCGACGAAATCCCGCACCCCCGCACCACCCGCCATGATCATCGCACCGCCCGCCGACCCGCACCCGCAGGGCCGTAGCATCGGAGACGTGACCAACAGCGCGCCCCCGACCCAGGGCAAGACGCCCGCCGGCGACCCCGGCCCCCGCAAAGGCGGCCCCGACGCCCGGCCCGGCCTCTACATGGGCCGCCCCTTCGGCGTCCCCGTCTACGTCTCGCCCAGCTGGTTCCTGGTCGCCATCCTCGTCACCGTCATGTTCGAAGGCCAGGTCAACGGCGTCATCGACCGCCCCGCCAGCTACCTCGTCGCCTTCGCCTACGCCGTCCTGCTCTACGGCTCGGTCTTCGTCCACGAACTCAGCCACGCCGTCACCGCCCGCGTCCTCGGCCTCCCCGTCCGCTCCGTCACCCTCCACATCCTCGGCGGCGAGACCTCCATCGAACGCGAGGCCGCCACCCCCGGCCGCGAATTCCTCATCGCCTTCGCCGGCCCCCTCGTCAACCTCGTCCTCGCCGGACTCGGCCTCCTCGCCCACGCCGCCCTCCCCCTCCCCGACGTCGCCCTCCTCCTCATCGACGCCCTCACCTTCGCCAACCTCCTCGTCGGCGCCTTCAACCTCCTGCCCGGCCTCCCCCTCGACGGCGGACGCCTCGTCCGCGCCGCCGTCTGGAAGGCCACCGGCCACAGCCGCAGCGGCGCCATCTTCGCTGGCTGGGTCGGCCGCGCCGTCGCCGTCGCCTGCCTCATCTCCGGCGCCTACCTCGCCACCTACCGCACCGACGAGAACGGCAACGGCGGATTCGGCTGGCTCGCCCTCCTCTGGTCCGCCCTCGTCGCCTCCTTCATCTGGGTCGGCGCCACCCAGGCCATCCGCGCCGAACGCTTCCGCGACCGCCTCCCCCTGCTGTCCGCCCGCCGCCTCGCCCGCCGCGCCACCCTCGTCACCGCCGACACCCCCCTCGCCGAGGCCGTCCGCCGCGCCCACGCCGACCAGGCCGGCGCCCTCGTCATCGCCGACCACGACGGCAACCCCCAGGCCCTCGTCAGCGAGAAGGCCGTCACCGCCACCCCCGAGCACCGCCGCCCCTGGATCACCGTCGGCGAACTGTCCCGCGGCCTCGAACCCGACCTCACCCTCCCCGCCGACCTCACCGGCGAGGACCTCATCGCCGCCCTCCGCCGCAACCCCGCCTCCGAATACCTCCTCACCGAACCCGACGGCCGCCTCTACGGCGTCCTCGCCGTCAGCGACGTCGACCGCGCCTTCGCCGGCGTCTGACCGCACCCCGCCGCCCACCGTCCCACCGGCCCGGAGCGCCTGCAGAACCTCCCGCCGGAGCGCCCGCCGGACGGCCCGAGCCCCGGTCACCCGGCGCTAGCCTTGACCACCATGAGCGAACCCCAGCCCACCGAGCCCGCACCCTCCACCGGCCGCATCCCGCACGGCCCGTTCCGGCCCGGAGACCAGGTTCAGCTCACCGACCCCAAAGGCCGCATCAACACCATCACCCTCCAACCCGGCAAGCTCTACCACTCCCACAAAGGCTCCGTCCCCCACGACGACATCATCGGCAGCCCCGAAGGCACCGTCTACCGCTCCACCGGCGGCGTCGAATACCTCGCCTTCCGCCCCCTCCTCGCCGACTTCGCCGTCCGCATGCCCCGCGGCGCCGCCGTCGTCTACCCCAAGGACGCCGCCCAGATCGTCGCCATGGCCGACATCTTCCCCGGCGCCCGCGTCATCGAGGCCGGCGCCGGCTCCGGCGCCCTCAGCTGCTTCCTCCTGCGCGCCGTAGGCGAACACGGACTCGTCTCCTCCTACGAACGCCGCCCCGACTTCGCCGACATCGCCCGCGCCAACGTCGAGAAGTTCTTCGGCGGCCCCCACCCCTCCTGGCGCCTCACCGTCGGCTCCCTCGAAGACGCCCTCACCGAGACCGAAGCCGACCGCGTCGTCCTCGACATGCTCGCCCCCTGGGAGACCCTCGACGCCGTCGCCAAAGCCCTCATCCCCGGCGGCATGGTCTGCGCCTACATCGCCACCACCACCCAGATGTCCCGCGTCGTCGAAGACCTGCGCAACCACGGCGCCTTCGCCGAGCCCTACGCCTTCGAGACCCTCCTGCGCACCTGGCACGTCGACGGCCTCGCCGTCCGCCCCGACCACCGCATGGTCGGCCACACCGGCTTCCTCGTCACCGCCCGCCGCCTCGCCGACGGCGTCACCCCGCCCGTCCGCCGCCGACGCCCCGCCAAAGGCGCCCACCCCGCCCCCGCAACAGACCCGAACCCTGCGAACGGCTTGCAATAGGCACAGCGACACGCCGTGCGCCACCCCGCACACCCCGAAATCGACAAACCCTCCACCCCGACACGCCCCCACACCCAAAACCCCAGGTCCGCCCAGCACAACATCACCACCAACACCACCCCCGGCCCGCCCCCCGAACACCACCCGAACCACACCCGCACGACACGAGTACCGAATGGGCAGGTTACGGAAGCCCTCCAGATAGGTAGGGTCTCAGTAGGTCGTCGGCTCTCTTCGTGAGGAGGTGACGGGGCGTGGCCGCTCGTGACGATGCTGGGGCGCGCAGGGCGCAGCACGACAAGGAGGTCAGGGACCTCCAAACGCAGATCTCCTTCCTGGAGGAGGAGATCTCCGTGCTGCGCCGCAAGCTCGCGGAATCCCCGCGCCAAGTACGTGTCCTGGAAGAACGCCTCCATGAGGCACAAGCGAACCTGGCCGCCGTAACAGGCCAGAACGAGCGACTCGTAGCGACCCTCAAAGAGGCTCGCGAACAGATCGTGGCGCTCAAGGAGGAGGTCGACAGGCTCGCGCAACCACCCTCCGGATTCGGAGTGTTCCTCGAAACCCGCGACGACGGAACCGTCGACATCTTCACCGGCGGACGCAAGCTGCGCGTCAACGTCAGCCCCGCCGTCGACGTCGACGAACTCCAACGCGGCCAGGAGGTCATGCTCAACGAGGCCCTCAACGTCGTCGAAGCACTCGAGTTCGAAGAGCAGGGCGAGGTCGTCATGCTCAAGGAGCTCTTCGACGACGGCGAACGCGCCCTCGTGATCGCCCACGCCGACGAGGAACGCGTCATCAAGCTCGCCGAACCGCTCCGCGGCGTCCCGCTGCGCGCCGGCGACTCCCTGATGCTCGAACCCCGCTCCGGCTACGCCTACGAGAAGATCCACAAGGCCGAGGTCGAAGAGCTCGTCCTCGAAGAGGTCCCCGACATCTCCTACGAGGAGATCGGCGGACTCGGCTCCCAGATCGAAATGATCCGCGACGCCGTCGAACTGCCCTACCTGCACGCCGACCTGTTCCGCGAGCATAAGCTCCGGCCCCCCAAGGGCGTCCTGCTCTACGGACCGCCCGGATGCGGCAAGACCCTCATCGCCAAGGCCGTCGCCAACAGCCTCGCCAAGAAGGTCGCCGAGCAGACCGGCAAGGAGGGCAAGAGCTTCTTCCTCAACATCAAGGGCCCCGAACTCCTCAACAAGTACGTCGGTGAGACCGAACGGCACATCCGCCTGGTCTTCCAACGGGCCCGCGAGAAGGCCTCCGCCGGAACCCCGGTCATCGTCTTCTTCGACGAGATGGACTCCATCTTCCGCACCCGCGGATCCGGCGTCTCCTCCGACGTCGAGAACACCATCGTCCCGCAGCTGCTCAGCGAGATCGACGGCGTCGAAGGCCTGGAGAACGTCATCGTCATCGGCGCCTCCAACCGCGAGGACATGATCGACCCCGCGATCCTGCGGCCCGGCCGCCTCGACGTCAAGATCAAGATCGAACGGCCCGACGCCGAAGCCGCCAAGGACATCTTCTCCAAGTACATCCTCAGCGGCCTCCCGCTGCACCCCGACGACCTCAAGGAGCACGGCGGCTCCGAAGAGGCCACCGTCGAGGCCATGATCCAGCGGACCGTCGAACGCATGTACGCCGAAAGCGAGGAGAACCGCTTCCTCGAGGTCACCTACGCCAACGGAGACAAGGAAGTCCTCTTCTTCAAGGACTTCAACTCCGGCGCGATGATCCAGAACATCGTCGACCGCGCCAAGAAGATGGCCATCAAGCAGTTCCTCGACACCGGCCAGAAGGGACTGCGCGTCAACCACCTCCTCGCCGCCTGCGTCGACGAGTTCAGCGAGAACGAGGACCTGCCCAACACCACCAACCCCGACGACTGGGCCCGCATCTCCGGCAAGAAGGGCGAACGGATCGTCTACATCCGCACCCTCGTCTCCGGAACCAAGGGCGCCGAAGCCGGCCGATCCATCGACACCGTCGCCAACACCGGCCAGTACCTGTAAGACGCACCACACCAACGGCCACGCGGCGGCCGCCCCCACCACGGGGCGGCCGCCGCCTGCCGTTCCCGCACCCCGCCGGACGCCCCGACACGCCCCGGGAAAGACCGGCCCCATGGCTCCACCCTCCCGGCCCCGATAGGCTCGACGATATGAGTGTTCGGCGGGTGATGGGCATCGAGACCGAGTACGGCATCTCCGTACCCGGGCAGCCAGGGGCCAACGCGATGGTGACCTCCAGCCAGGTCGTCAACGCCTACCTCGCGGCGTCGGCCGCACGGGCCCGCCGGGCCCGCTGGGACTTCGAAGAGGAGAACCCCCTCCGCGACGCCCGCGGCTTCGACCTCGCCCGCGAGGTCGCCGACCCCACCCAGCTCACCGACGAGGACCTCGGCCTCGCCAACATCATCCTCACCAACGGCGCCCGGCTCTACGTCGACCACGCCCACCCCGAGTACTCCGCACCCGAATGCACCAACCCCCGCGACGCCGTCATCTGGGACAAAGCAGGCGAACGCGTCATGGCCGACGCCGCCGCCCGCGCCGCCATGGTCCCCGGCACACACCCCATCCAGCTCTACAAGAACAACACCGACAACAAGGGCGCCTCCTACGGCTGCCATGAGAACTACCTCATGCGCCGCGAGACCCCCTTCGCCGACATCGTCCGCCACCTCACCCCCTTCTTCGTCTCCCGCCAGGTCGTCTGCGGCGCCGGCCGCGTCGGCATCGGCGTCGACGGCCGCGGCGACGGCTTCCAGATCAGCCAGCGCGCCGACTTCTTCGAAGTCGAGGTCGGCCTCGAGACCACCCTCAAACGCCCCATCATCAACACCCGCGACGAACCCCACGCCGACCCCGAGAAGTACCGGCGGCTCCACGTCATCATCGGCGACGCCAACATGGCCGAGCTGTCCACCTACCTCAAGCTCGGCACCACCTCGCTCGTCCTCGCCATGATCGAGGACGGCTTCCTCACCGTCGACCTGTCCGTCGACATGCCCGTCGCCGCCCTGCGCGCCGTCTCCCACGACCCGTCCTGCAAGCACCTGCTCACCCTCCGCGACGGCCGCAAGATGACCGCCGTCCAGCTCCAGATGGAGTACCTCGAGCAGTCCCGCAAGTACGTCGAGGACCGCTACGGCGCCGACGTCGACGAGATGACCAAGGACGTCCTGGACCGCTGGGAGTCCGTCCTGCACCGCCTCGGCGACGACCCCATGCAGCTGTCCCGCGAGCTCGACTGGGTCGCCAAGCTCGCCCTCCTCGAGGGCTACCGCAGCCGCGACGGCATCGACTGGTCCCACCCCCGCCTCCACCTCGTCGACCTGCAGTACGCCGACATCCGGCCCGACAAGGGCCTCTACAACCGCCTGGCGTCCCGCGACCGCATCGAGCACCTCATCACCGGGGCCGACGTCGAGCACGCCATCGACGACCCGCCCGAGGACACCCGCGCCTACTTCCGCGGCCGCTGCCTGCGCCAGTACGCCGACTCCGTCGCCGCCGCCTCCTGGGACTCGGTCATCTTCGACGTGCCGGGCCGCGAGTCCCTCCAACGCGTCCCGACCCTGGAGCCGCTGCGCGGCACCAAGCAGCACGTGGGCGCCCTCCTGGACCGCTGCCGCACCGCCGCCGACCTGGTGGCCACGCTGACCGGCCAGAGCTGAACGGAGCCCCTCCGAGGGCCGACACCACACGGGCGCCGTCCGATTTCGGGCGGCGCCCGTTGGATAGTGCTGCTATCGAGCGACATCCCGCGCTGACCTGCGGCGACGGGCGATGTCGCGGTTTCGTGACCGCTTTGCCTGTTTCGCGGGTCAGTAGACGGGCGATAACCGGATCAGGCCCCCGGCGCCTAGAGCTACCGGACGAAACGGACCATAAGATCCGCTCGTCTAGGAAGATCGGAGATAGGGTCGGGGTACCGGCAAGAAGCGGAGGTACGGAATGGCCACGAAGGACACCGGCGGTCAGAAGCAGACCACCCGGCGCACGGAAGAGGTCGAGGAGACCGAGGCCACGACCACCGACGACGTCCAGGAGCGGCAGGAGAAGCTGACCGACGACGTCGATTCAATTCTCGACGAAATCGACGAAGTCCTCGAAGAGAACGCAGAGGAATTTGTTCGCGGTTTCATACAAAAGGGCGGTCAGTGAATAAAACGGACATGCCGCCTATGGTTCGAAACCGATAGGGCTCCGCACAAGAAAATATTCGAAAACTCGATTCAAGACATGGGCGGACCTGTAAAGTCTCGCCCATGTCTTATAAGACGTGCCGCGACTGCGGCCAGACAAAGCCCGCCGCGGATTTCTTCAAGCGGGCGGCATCCGCGGATGGCCTGGCCCTGTACTGCAGGGAGTGCTTCGGGCTGCGAAACGCGGCTTCGAGGCGCAGGAGGCAGGAACGCCTCGGCAAAACCGTGCAGCCCTATCGCAGGCGCCGCAAGGTCCCTGAGGGGATGAAGTACTGCCCTCGGTGCGAAACGGTCAAGAGCATCGACGAGTTCGGACGTAATCGCTCTCGAACGTCCGGTCTCTCCACATACTGCAAGCCCTGTCACAATCAGGTGATCGCGGAGCACAAGAGGGAGAAGCACGGAAGCCAGCGGAACTTCCTGCTCAAGCTCCGCTACGGGGTGACCGAGGAGGAGGTCGCGCGGATGGTCGCCGAGCAGGGCGGCGTCTGCGTCATCTGCCTGCGGGCGGACGCGAAGCACGTCGACCACAGCCACCTCACGGGCCTCGTCCGCCGGATCCTCTGCTTCAAGTGCAACGGCGGGCTCGGCCAGTTCCACGACGACCCGTCCGTGCTCCGCCTGGCGGCGGACTACCTCGAGCTGCGGGGCTCGCACGCGCGGAGGCTGCGCATCGAGATCGGGGCGCCGGTCCTCGGCGGCCCGGATCGCGTCCGGTGGGATCCGTTCTGGCGGACGCGCGGGGACCAGCTGCAGTCGGCGCGGCACTACCACCTGCGGCAGAAGTACGGAATCAACGATGAGGACGCCAAGTGGCTCCTGAAGGTGCAGGTCGGCCTCTGTGCGGTCTGCGCCGATAACCCGGCGGAGCACGTCGACCATGACCACGTCACTGGCGCGGTGCGGGGCCTGGCCTGTTCGGGCTGCAACACGGGCATGGGGCAGCTGAGGGACGATCCCATCGCGCTTCGGCGGGCGGCGGACTACGTGGAGGGGCGGCTCGTGCGGACGGTGGAGACGCCCGATGGCGGTACGCGGTTGTCGCTGACGGTTCCGGACGTCGACCCGGCGACGGTGCCGAGGGGCGGGTGGAAGGAGCTCTGGGAGGAGGACGGCCGGTACCGCAAGGAGACGCTGCCGTTCGACGAGGAGCTCGACATGCCGACGTGGGTGGGGACGGACGAGGAGGGCTACTTCGTCTACTCCTGACGTACTCCTGAGGGTCACCGGACGCGGACGGTGGCGAGACGCGCGCACGACCGGCCCGTCGTGTGCGCGTTCGTCGTTTCGGCGTTCGTCGTGCCGGCGTTCGTCGGGTGCGGGTGAGCGGCCGTTCGCGGGGGAAGGTTCGCCGTGGGCTGACGCGGTGGTGGATCACGCGGCATGCGCCGGGTGAGGGTTGAACAGTAGGGTCGTAGTCGTCTGCGCCGGTGGGGTATGCGAGGGTCACCGGCGCCTGGTGGAGGGAAGGGAGTCGCGTGGCGTCCCACGATTCGCACACCGGACGTCTGCCGGGGCTGTTCGCGAGCCCCGATACGTCGTCGTTCACGGAGTTCCTGGGGGTGTACTCGCCGGAGCTGCTGCCGGGCCGGCGCGCGGTGCCGGTGTCGCCGGTGGGGGATGAGGTCCCGCATGGGACGACGATCGTCGCGGTGAGCTTCCCCGGCGGGGTGGTGATGGCGGGGGACCGGCGGGCGACGGCGGGGAACGTGATCGCGCAGCGGGACATCGAGAAGGTGTTCCGGGCGGACGAGTTCTCGGCGATCGCGATCGCGGGGACGGCCGGGATCGGGATCGAGATGGTCCGGCTGTTCCAGGTCGAGCTGGAGCATTACGAGAAGCGTGAGGGCCGGACGCTGTCGGTGGAGGGCAAGGCGAACCGGCTGGCGACGATGGTGCGGCAGAACCTGGCGATGGCGATGCAGGGGCTGGCGGTGGTGCCGCTGTTCGCGGGCTATGACGAGGAGCGGGACGGGGGGCGGATCTTCTCCTATGATCCGGCGGGCGGCCGGTACGAGGAGCGGGACTTCCACTCGATCGGTTCGGGGTCGGTGTTCGCGCGGGGTGCGCTGAAGAAGCTGTACCGGGCGGATCTGTCGGCGGAGGATGCGGCGCTGGTGTGCGTGCAGGCGCTGTACGACGCGGCGGACGATGATTCGGCGACGGGCGGTCCCGATCTGATGCGGCGGATCTTCCCGGTGGTGGCGTCGGTGACGTCGGAGGGGTATCGCCGGCTGGGTGAGGACGAGGTGGGCGCGTTGGCGCAGGCCGTCGTGGATGGACGTTACGACTCGCCGGGCGGTCCGACCGCCCCGCTGCGATAGAAGGGAGCCGACCGGTGTCCATGCCGTTCTATGTGTCGCCCGAACAGCAGATGAAGGACAAGGCGGACTATGCGCGTAAGGGGATCGCGCGTGGCCGCAGTGTGGTGGTGCTGCAGTACGACGACGGCATCCTGTTCGTGGCGGACAATCCGTCGCGGGCGCTGCACAAGATCAGTGAGATCTATGACCGGATCGCGTTCGCGGCGGTGGGGAAGTACAACGAGTTCGAGAATCTGCGGCTGGGCGGGGTCCGGTACGCGGACATCAACGGGTACCAGTACGACCGGCGTGATGTGACGGCGCGGGGGCTGGCGAACGTGTACGCGCAGTCGCTGGGGACGATCTTCACGGAGACGAACAAGCCGTACGAGGTGGAGCTGGTCGTCGCGGAGGTCGGTGAGGACGCGGAGACGGACCAGATCTACCGGTTGACGTTCGACGGGTCGGTGGCCGATGAGCACGGTTATGTGGCGATGGGCGGTCAGACGGAGTCGGTGGCGCAGGCGCTGAAGGACGGGTACGAGGAGGGGGCGTCGCTGGAGGTGGCGCTGCGGACGGCGGTGCGTGCGCTGGAGGCGCAGGATTCGGATCGGCGGCTGGAGGCGAAGTCGCTGGAGGTGGCGGTGCTGGACCGTAATCGGGAGCATCGTCTGTTCCGGCGGTTGCCGGCGCGGCGGATAGAGGAGTTGCTGGCGGCGGGTGACGGTGGCGGGTCGTCCGCGGGGTCGTCGGGGTCGTCGGGCGGGTCGTCGGCGGGTCCGTCGGTGGAGGATGTGGACGACGTGCTGGGGGACGGCGAGGGTTGATCGTCTGCCGGTGGCGCGGGGGGTTTGTGGCGCCGGGGTGAGTTTGGCCCGTCGTGGCCGGGTGGTGTGGTGCCGTCCGGCCGCGGCGGGTTTGTTTCGTGGGGGAAACGGTGGGCTTTTGAGACTGCCAAGTCGGGGCCGGGCCGCATAGGGTCGGGGTGTGGACAGGCGCATCTTCGGGCTTGAGAACGAGTACGGCGTCACTTGCACCTTCCGGGGGCAGCGGCGGTTGTCACCGGATGAGGTGGCGCGCTATCTGTTCCGGCGGGTGGTGTCGTGGGGCCGGAGCAGCAACGTGTTCCTGCGCAATGGTGCGCGGTTGTACCTGGATGTGGGGAGTCATCCGGAGTATGCGACGCCGGAGTGCGACAGTGTCGTGGACCTGGTGACGCATGACAAGGCGGGGGAGCGGATCCTGGAGGGTCTGCTGGTGGATGCGGAGCGGCGGTTGCGGGAGGAGGGGATCGCCGGCGACATCTATCTGTTCAAGAACAACACGGATTCGGCGGGGAACTCGTACGGGTGCCACGAGAACTATCTGGTGGGGCGGCACGGTGAGTTCGGGCGGCTGGCGGACGTCCTCATCCCGTATCTGGTGACGCGGCAGATCATCTGTGGTGCGGGGAAGGTGCTGCAGACGCCGCGGGGTGCGGTGTACTGCGTGTCGCAGCGGGCGGAGCACATCTGGGAGGGGGTGTCGTCGGCGACGACGCGTTCGCGTCCGATCATCAACACGCGGGATGAGCCGCATGCGGACGCGGAGCGGTTCCGGCGGCTGCATGTGATCGTCGGTGACTCGAACATGAGCGAGGCGACGATGCTGCTGAAGGTCGGGGCGACCGACCTGGTGCTGCGGATGGTCGAGGCGGGTGTGGTGATGCGTGATCTGACGCTGGAGAACCCGATCCGGGCGATCCGTGAGGTCAGTCATGACATGACGGGGCGGCGGAAGGTGCGGTTGGCGAACGGGCGTGAGGCGAGTTCGCTGGAGATCCAGAAGGAGTACTTCGGGAAGGCGCGGGACTTCGTGGATTCGCGGGGCGGGGACGCGACGGCGAAGCGGGTGCTGGATCTGTGGGAGCGGACGTTGCGGGCGGTGGAGACGGGGGATCTGGATCTGGTGTCGCGGGAGATCGACTGGGTGATGAAGTACAAGCTGATCGAGCGGTATCGGCGCAAGTACGATCTGCCGTTGTCGTCGCCGCGGGTGGCTCAGCTGGATCTGACGTATCACGATGTGCATCGTGATCGGGGGTTGTACTACCTGCTGGAGAAGCGGGGTTCGGTGGAGCGGGTGTCGCGGGATCTGGACATCTTCGAGGCGAAGTCGGTGCCGCCGCAGACGACGCGGGCGCGGTTGCGGGGGGAGTTCATCCGGAAGGCGCAGGAGAAGCGGCGTGACTTCACGGTGGACTGGGTGCATCTGAAGTTGAACGATCAGGCGCAGCGGACGGTGCTGTGCAAGGATCCGTTCCGGTCGGTGGACGAGCGGGTGGACAAGTTGATCGCGGGGATGTGACGGCCGGTTTCGGGGGCCGGTTCCGGGGGCCGTCGCAGGGCGACGGCGCTCGGGGCGGATGTGGTCGGTGCGTCTCGCGTGGTGTGGGCTACCGGCTGGTCACTTGGGGGTAGGGTGAGCGCGCAGCAGCGCTCATCACCCCCTGAAGGACCCGTATGCGCCGTCGTGTTCTCCGTCGTGTCGTCGCCCTGACCGCCGTCGCCGTGCTGGCGGTGCCGCTCGTCGCTGGGTGTTCGGGTGGGTCGGATGTGAAGGTGTCGGTGAAGGGCGCGTTCGGGCGTCTGCCGGAGGTGTCGTTTCCGAAGGGCGGTCCGGAGGGGTCGCTGGCGGTGAAGACGCTGAAGGAGGGGAAGGGCGCGGCGGCCCGCAAGGGCGATCTGGTGATGGCGGACTATGTGGGGTACCGCTGGAACAAGTCGGGCAAGAAGCTGGTGGCGAGCAGTTACGCGGACGGGCGTCCGGGGTTCTTTTCGACGTGGCAGCTGGTGCCGGGGCTGGTGAAGGCGTTGGAGGGGGCGCGGGCGGGGGCGCGGGTGGTGGCGCGGATTCCGCCGAAGGACGGGTTCGGGGCGGCGGGTGATGCGCGGCATCAGGTGGGTCCTGGGGACACGCTGGTGTACGTGCTGGATGTGCTGGGGGTGTATTCGGGGAAGGCGGGGCCGCATGGGGTGAAGCAGGCGCCGTTGGACGATCCGGCGTTGCCGAGGGTGTCGGATGCGCCGGCGGGGCAGGCGCCGGTGGTGACGGTGCCGAAGGTGGCGGCGCCGAAGAGGTTGCAGGTGCGGACGCTGGTGCGGGGTGATGGGCCGGTGCTGCGGAAGGGGCAGTTGCTGGCGACGCAGTATGCGGGGTATTTCTGGCGTGATGGGCGGGTGTTCAATTCGTCGTGGTCGGCGGGGCATCCGTTCGGTGTGGTGGTGGGGACGGGCCAGGTGATGAAGGGGTGGGATCAGGCGTTGCTGGGGCAGCGGGTGGGGAGCCGGTTGCTGCTGGTGGTGCCGCCGTCGCTGGGGTACGGGTCGAAGGGGTTGGCGCAGTATGGGATCCGGGGGTCGGACACGCTGGTGTTCGTGGTGGATCTGCTGGGCGCGCACTGACCTGGGTGCACTGATCCGCGTGCACTGATCCGCGTGCCTTGACCTGGCTGGGCCGGCCGTCGCCGGGGGCATCGACGTCTCCGGTGGCGGCCGTTCGCGTTTCTATGTTCCATGTCCGCTGTTCTTAGAATGGCGGGGTGGAGGACATCGAGGCGGTGGCGCTGCTGCAGGATCCGGTGCGGCGGCGGTTGTACGAGTTCGTGGTGGGCCGGGGCCGCGAGGTGGGGCGGAACGAGGCGGCGGAGGCGGTGGGGGTGGGGCGGACGCTTGCGGCGTTCCATCTGGACAAGCTGGTGGACGGGGGGCTGCTGGAGGCGGGGAGCCGGCGGTTGTCGGGGCGGTCGGGGCCGGGGGCGGGGCGTCCGGCGAAGGTGTACCGGCGGTCGGCGGTGGAGCGGGGGGTGTCGTTGCCGGCGCGGGATTACCGGACGGTGGCGGGGCTGCTGGCGGAGGCGGTGGAGCGTGCGGGGTTGGACGGGGAGGTGCAGGAGGCGGCGCGCCGGGAGGGTGCGGCGCTGGCGGCGGGTGCGCCGTGCGGTGATCTGGAAGCGTTGGCGGAGGTGCTGGTGGCGCGTGGTTACGAGCCGGTCCTTGAGGGCGGTGAGGGCGCTGGGGAGGGCGGGCCGGTGCTGCGGATGCGCAATTGCCCGTTCCATACGGTGGCGGAGCGGTTCCCTCCGTTGGTGTGCGGGATGAATCTGGCGTTGCTGGAGGGGCTGGTGGAGGGGGCGGAGGGGGTGCGGGTGCGGATGGACTCGCGGCCGGGGTGGTGCTGTGTGGTGGCCGAACCTTCTAAAAACAATGAGCATTGACATAGAGGCGGGGGCATGGTGAGGTGACGCCATGACCGCACATGAGGGCGCTCGCGCCGGCCTGCATCTCGCCCAGTTCAACGTCGCCACGCTCCGCCACCCGCTGGACGACCCGCGGACCGCGGACTTCGTGGCGCTGCTCGATCCGGTGAACGCGGCCGCCGACGGGGCGCCCGGGTTCGTGTGGCGGCTCGTCGAGGAGGGGGAGGCGGACGCGACGCGGCTGCGCCCCGCCGGCGACGACGTGATCATCACCTTCTCGGTGTGGGAGTCGCAGGAGGCGCTGTGGGACTTCGTGTACCGCAGCACGCACCTGGCGGCGATGCGGCGGCGCCGCGAGTGGTTCCACCGGCACGCGGAGGCGCATGTGGTGCTGTGGTGGATCCCGGCCGGGCGCGCCCCGACCGTGGAGGAGGCGCTGGAGCGGCTGAGCCTGGTGCGCGAGGAGGGGCCGTCGCCGCGCGCGTTCACGTTCGCGGCGGCGTACACGGCCGAGGAGGCCGCGGCCGCCGGCGCGGTGGCGGACGAGGCGGAGCCGGCGGCGCTGTGAGGGCGGGCCCGGGGCCGGGGCCGGGACGCCGGCCCCGGCGCGTCAGCCGAGGAGGGCGGCGGTGTGGCGGCCCGCGGCGGCGGCCGTGAGGAAGTAGGCGAGGTCCTCGTCGAGGCGGCGGCCCATGGTGGACAGGCGGACGCCCCAGTTCTTCTCGGCGGTGCCGAGCGCGTCGTGGAGGCCGTCGACGGGGACGGGGACGAGGGTGTGGCGGTCGCCGAGCGGGGCGGCCTCGGCGGCGACGCGGGCGCCGAACGCGCCGCCGAGTTCGGGGACGGGGACGTCGGCGCGGGCGAGGGCGACGCGGCCGTAGGCGGTGAGGCAGTGGTGGGAGACGCCGATGTGGCGTTCCCGCCTGTCGCCCTCGCTGACGCGCAGGGACGCGACGGGGCGGCCGTCGAGCACGGCGGCGGCGTTGACGGCTTCGCCCGCCGAGACGCCGGAGAAGCCCCATTTCGTGCCGGTGCCGAGGTTGCCGGGGCCCTGGGCGAGGACGACGGCGTCGGCGTCCAGGACGAGCCGGGCGGCGAGGAGGCCGGTGTGGACGGTGACGGCCTCCAGGTCGCCGCCGAAGGCCTGCCCGGTGGTGACGGTGGCGGCGAGGGCGCCGGCGTCCTTGAGGCGGGCGATGGACATGGAGAACCAGGACGGCAGCGCGCCGCCGTCCGGCATGAGGTAGACGACGCGGGTGCCGGGGCGGGCGGCGAGCAGGCCGGCGAGGATCGGCGCGAGGGCGGAGTGCAGGTCGGCGACGACGACGGGCATGCCGCCGAGGGAGTCGGCGTCGCGGAGCGTGTCGTGGTGGGGGGAGTCCTGCTCGTCGGCGCCGAGGACGGTGGCCTGCAGCGGGGTGTAGCGGGCCTTGACGAGGTGGCCGGGGCCGGTCGGGTCGGGCGGGAGCCGGTCGGGGACGGCGACGACCATGGCGTAGCCGCCGGTGCCGAGCCCGAGCGCCAAGGCCGTAGTGTTGAGCAGGACGGTGTCGCCGGGTTCGGGTCGTCCGACCAGGTCGGGGTAGGCCAGTGCGCGGTGCGCGCCGTCGCCCTCGATCACGACGTCGAGTTCGACCGCCCCCGGCCATTCGCGGCGGATGCCCTCTACTGTGCCTTTGCGCCATCGGATCACACCGGGAAACGGTAGCGTCCTGGGCGACGGGCGGGGGCGCGATCGGGCGGCCGGCCCGGCCGGGGCCGCCGGAGGTCGCGGAGCGGAGGGCGGAGCGCGAGGCTCCGCGGAAGGGGTTGGTGGCGAAGTGTCGCGGCGCAAGACCGAGCGCCTGCTGAATCTGGTGGTCTGCCTGCTCGCCACCCGGCGCTATCTGACCGCCGAGCAGATCCGGCGGGCGGTGCCGGGCTATCCGGACTCCGACGAGGCGTTCAAGCGGATGTTCGAGCGGGACAAGGAGGAGCTGCGCGAGCTTGGCGTGCCGCTGGAGGTGGGCAGCGACCAGCAGGGCGGCGGCGGTGAGGAGATCGGGTACCGGATCCCGCCGCAGGCCTACGAGCTGCCCGACATCCATCTGACGCCGGACGAGGCGGCGGTGCTGGGGCTGGCGGCGCGGGTGTGGCAGCGCGCGAGCATGGCGGAGGCGGCGTCCGGGGCGCTGCTGAAGCTGCGGGCGGCCGGGGTGGAGACGGACGTGACGACGGCGGTGGGGGTGGAGCCGCGGGTGAACACCGGCGATCCGGCGTTCCCGGCGCTGTGGGAGGCGGTCCGCGACGGCCGTCCGGTGGCGTTCGACTACCAGGGGATCGGGCGGACGTCGGTGGCGCGGCGGCATCTGGAGCCGTGGGGCGTGGTGTCGCGGCGGGGCCGCTGGTACGTGGTGGGGTTCGACCGGGACCGCGAGGAGGAGCGGGTGTTCCGGCTGAGCCGCATCGTGGGCGAGGTGGCGGCGGACGGGCCGGACGGGTCGGTGACGGTCCCGGACGGGGTGGACGTGCGGAAGATCGCGTTCGACTGGGGCGACCCGGTGACCGAGCCGCGGCCGGCGACGGTGCGGCTGCGGGCCGGTGCGGCGCAGGGGCCGCGGCGGTGGGCGCGGGACGTGCGCTCGGCGGGCGACGGGGAGTGGGACGAGGCGGTCCTGACGTTCCGGGACGTGGAGCGGTTCGCGCCGTATCTGGCGCGGTTCGCCGATGACGTGGTTGTGCTGGATCCGCCGGACCTGCGGGAGGCGGTCATCCAGCAGCTGAAGTCGGTGCTGGGGTGAGCGGGGCGATGGCGAACGCGAAGGCGGACAAGGCTGCGGGCAAGGCGGCGGGGAAGTCCGGGGCGAAGGCGGGCAGGGCGCCGGCGACGACGTCGACGGACCGGCTGGCGCGGCTGCTGGCGCTGGTGCCGTACGTGGTGAACCGGGACTCGGTGCTGCTGGGCGAGGCGGCGGCGGCGTTCGGGGTGACCGAGAAGCAGCTGATCGACGACCTGAACCTGCTGTGGTGCGTGGAGCTGCGGGCGCCGGACCCGTACTGCCCGATCGACCTGTCCTATGAGGGCGGGGAGATCACGGTGGCGGAGGCGGAGTCGATCGCGCGGCCGCTGCGGCTGAAGGTGGACGAGGCGTCGGCGCTGCTGGTGGCGCTGCGGATGCTGGCGGGGATCCCGGACCTGCACGACCGGGACGCGCTGTCGCGGGTGATCGCGAAGCTGGAGTCGGCGGCGGGCGCGGCGGCGGCGGTGTCGAGCAAGGTGGCGGTGGAGGTGGACGCGCGGGGCGGGTCGGCGGACTCGGCTCGCACGGGCCTCGGGACGCTGCGGGACGCGATCGCGCAGGGGCGCCGCGTCCATCTGCGGTACTACGTGCCGGCGCGGGACGAGAACACCGAGCGGGACGTGGACCCGATGCGGCTGCTGGTGGTGGAGGGCAACACCTATCTGGAGGGGTGGTGCCGGCGGGCGGAGGCGGTGCGGCTGTTCAAGCTGGACCGGATCTTCGATCTGACGGTGCTGGACGTGCCGGCGCAGGTGCCCGACGAGGCCGAGCCGATCGACGTGGACGCGGGGCTGTTCCGGCCGTCGCCGCAGGACGTGGCGGTGACGCTGGAGCTGACGGCGCGGGGCCGGTGGGTGGCCGACTACTACCCGTGCGAGAGCGTGGAGGAGCTCGGGGAGGGGCGGCTGCGGGTGGTGCTGCGCACGCCCGACACGCGGTGGGTGCGGGGCCTGGCGCTGCGGCTGGGCGACCAGGGCCGGGTGGTGTCGCCGGAGGACCTGGCGGACGGCGTGCGCGACGACGCGTCGCGGGCGCTGGCGCTGTACGGGATGGTGTGAGCTCGCGCACCCGCGTGCAGCACTGCGGGACGCGCCGGGACGCGCCGGGAAGACCCCGGCGGGGTGCTCGCGCCGTGCCGGTGGGGCGCCGGGCCGGGGGATCGGCTACGGTGGCGGCGTGTCGTGGGTTGGGGTGTCGGTGTCGCTGGGCTTCGTCGGCCTAGCCGTCCTCGCCTGGTGCGCGTTCCGCGTGTACCTGGGCGTCCGGCGGTTCGGTCGTGAACTGGAGCGCACCAGGCGGCGGCTGGCGCCCAAACAGTCGGCGTTGCGCGATGAACTGTCCGAACTCCAGGACGCTCGAGTGCCACAAGCGCCCGGGGACGGCGTACGATCGTCCTGAGGACCCCTGCTGAAGAGGATTGTCATGGCTGGACTGGGTACGCCCGAGATTCTGATCATTCTGGTGGTCGTTCTACTGCTGTTCGGATCGGCGAAGCTGCCCCAGCTCGCCCGGTCCCTGGGCAAGTCGGCGCGGATCCTGAAGGCCGAGACCAAGGGCCTGCACGACGACGGCGCCGAGGACGCCAAGGCCGCCCCGGCGGCGCCGACCGCCGCCGAGCCGTCGGCGGAGGCGCGCGACAGGGCGGCGCGGCTGCGCGAGGAGGCGGCGCGGCTGGAGCGCGAGGCGGCCGCCGCCGAGGGTGCGCAGCGCAGCCGGGGCGCGCTGGCGTCGGGTGAGCCGATCGAGGGCGTGCCGGTGTCGGACCCGGGCCGGATGCGCCAGGGCTGACCGCCCGACCAGGCCGACCAGGCCGCACACCCCCAGCCGAACCGAGCCCCGGAAAGCCCGTCATGAAGCCCAGGCAGAGCAGCGCGCCCGACGGCCGCATGCCGCTCATGGACCACCTGCGCGAGCTGCGCAACCGGTTGATCAAGGCGATCCTCGGGCTGGTCGCCGGCGGGGTCGTGGCGTGGCTGCTGTTCGACCCGATCTGGAAGTTCCTGCAGAAGCCCTACACGCGGATCCCGCAGGAGCACTGCCTGGGCGGCGAGTGCGACCTCGTGGTGCACGGCATCTTCGACGGGTTCTTCGTGCACCTGAAGGTCGCGCTGATCGTCGGGGCGGTGCTGTCGTCGCCGATCTGGCTGTACCAGATCTGGGCGTTCGTGGCGCCGGGGCTGTACAGGCGGGAGCGCCGCTGGACGTACACGTTCATGGGCGCGGCGGTCCCGCTGTTCCTCGCGGGCGCGGCGCTGGCGTACCTGACGATGGACAAGGGCCTGAAGATCTTCATCGGGCTCGCGCCGGGCGACACCAAGGTGCTGGTCGGCATCCAGGACTACCTGGGGTACGCCCAGGCGATGCTGCTGATCTTCGGGTTGACGTTCGAGCTGCCGCTGTTCGTGGTGATGCTGAACCTCGCCGGGGTCCTCACGCACGAGCGGATCCGCAAGTCGCGGCGGCTGCTGGTGTTCGGGGTGTTCCTGTTCGCGGCGGTCGCGACGCCCAGCCAGGACCCGTTCACGATGCTGGCGCTGGCGCTGCCGACGGTGGTGCTGTTCGAGATCGCCGAGGTGCTGGCGTTCTTCCACGACCGGCGCAAGGCCCGCAGGCCCGAACCGGACGCGGAGCTGTCCGACGACGAGGCGTCGCCGCTGGACCTGGAGGCGATCGACGCCGAGCTGGAGGGCGGCGGCCGCACCCGCTGACCGCCGTATCCGGGGCTTCCGGGGGCCGGTACGTGGGCGTCCTGAAGGGACGCGTGGGAACGCGAGGGAAAAGGCGTCCCGAATTGGGAATCGGGCCGGTCGAAACCGTAGGCTCGATGTCATGACCTCCCCCGACACCGCGCAGGCCGCGGACAGCCCGGCCGGGCGGTACGCGGCGTACCGCGCGCGCACCGCTGGGAACGGCCCGGCCCTGCTGGACTTCCGCACCCTGTACGACTTCGAGCTGGACGCCTTCCAGATCGAGGCGTGCCGGGCGCTGGAGGACGGCAGCGGCGTGCTGGTCGCCGCGCCGACCGGATCCGGCAAGACCGTCGTCGGGGAGTTCGCGGTCCACCTGGCGCTCACCGGCGGCACCAAGTGCTTCTACACCACGCCGATCAAGGCGCTGTCGAACCAGAAGTACGCCGACCTCGTCCGCCGCTACGGGCCCGACAAGGTGGGGCTGCTGACCGGCGACAACAGCGTCAACGGCGAGGCGCCGATCGTGGTGATGACCACCGAGGTGCTGCGCAACATGCTGTACGCGCAGTCCCCGACGCTCGCGGGGCTGGCGTTCGTGGTGATGGACGAGGTGCACTACCTCGCCGACCGGTTCCGCGGCGCGGTCTGGGAAGAGGTGATCATCCACGTTCCGGACTCGGTGCGGATCGTGGCGCTGTCGGCGACGGTGTCCAACGCCGAGGAGTTCGGCGAGTGGCTGCACGAGGTCCGCGGCGACACCGCGGTGATCGTCGACGAGCACCGGCCCGTCCCGCTGTTCCAGCACATGCTGGTGGGGACGCGGCTGTACGACCTGTTCGTCGACACCGGCAAGGGCAAGGACCGGCAGGCGCGGCTGAACCCGCAGCTGACGCGGATGGCGGTGGAGGAGGTCCGGCGCGCCAAGGTCAACCAGGGGCGCCGCACCGGCCGCCGGCGGGCGCCGCGGCCGCAGCGGTTCCGGCCGCCGGCGCGCCCCGACGTGATCGAGCGGCTGGAGCGGGCGGGGCTGCTGCCGGCGATCACGTTCATCTTCAGCCGCGCCGGGTGCGACGCGGCGGTGCTGCAGTGCCTGCACGCGGGGATCCGGCTGACCTCCAAGGAGGAGGCGGAGGAGATCCGCGCGCACGTGGAGCTGCGCACGTCCGACATCTCGCCGGAGGACCTGCGGATCCTCGGGTACGGGGACTTCCTGGAGGCGCTGGAGCGGGGGGTCGCCGCGCACCACGCGGGGATGCTGCCGACGTTCAAGGAGATCGTCGAGGAGCTGTTCACCCGCGGGCTGATCAAGGCGGTGTTCGCCACCGAGACGCTCGCGCTCGGCATCAACATGCCGGCCCGCACCGTGGTGATCGAGAAGCTCGACAAGTGGAACGGCGAGGCGCACGTCGACCTGACGCCGGGGGAGTACACGCAGCTGACGGGAAGGGCGGGGCGCCGCGGCATCGACGTGGAGGGCCACGCCGTCGTGGTGTGGGGCCCGAGCGTGGAGCCCGCGTCGGTCGCGGGGCTGGCCGGGGCCCGCACCTACCCGCTGAACTCCAGCTTCCGGCCGTCGTACAACATGGCGGTGAACCTCGTCGGCGCCGTCGGGATCGAGCGGGCGCGGACGCTGCTGGAGGAGTCGTTCGCGCAGTTCCAGGCCGACCGGGCCGTGGTGGGGCTGGCGCGTCAGGTCCGCAAGAACGAGGAGGCGCTGCAGGGGTACGCCGAGGCCGCCGAATGCCACCTCGGCGACTTCATGGAGTACGCCGCGATGCGGCGGCGGCTGTCGGACCGGGAGGCGGAGCTGTCGCGGGAGCGGTCGTCGTCGCGGCGCGCCGAGGCCGCCAGGTCACTGGAGCATCTGCGGCCCGGCGATGTGATCCTGGTGCCGTCGGGGCGGCGGTCGGGCCTCGCCGTCGTGCTGGACCCGGGGGTGGGGCGCCGCTCGGACGGGCCGGCGCCGCTGGTGCTGACGGTGAACCGGTCGGTGCAGCGGCTGTCGATCCAGGACTTCCCGCACGCGGTGGAACCGGTCGACCGGATCCGCATCCCGAAGTCGTTCAGCCCCCGCAACCCGCAGGACCGCCGCGACCTGGCGTCCACGCTGCGCACCAGGGTGCCCGGCGACGTGCGGGAGCGGCGCCGCACTCGCGGCGACTCCGCCGCCACCGACGACGCCGAGATCGCGCGGCTGCGCGCCGACCTGCGCGCGCACCCGGTGCACGGCTGCGACAAGCGCGAGGACCACGCCCGCTGGGCCGAGCGGTACCACCGCCTGGACCGCGAGACCGAGCAGCTGCGGCGCCGCGTCGAGGGCCGCTCCCAGGTGATCGCCCGGACGTTCGACCGGGTCTGCGCCGTGCTGCAGCAGCTCGGGTACCTCGACGGCGACGACGTCACCGCCGAGGGCCGCCGGCTCGGCCGGATCTACAACGAGCTGGACCTGCTGACCGCCGAGAGCCTGCGCGCCGGGCTGTGGGAGAAGCTGGACCACGCCGAGCTGGCCGCGTGCGTGTCGGCGCTGGTGTACGAGTCGCGGCAGCCCGACGACGCGGCGCCGCCCCGCACCCCGACCGGCCCGTCCCAGGACGCTCTGGCGGCGATGGTGCGGCTGTGGGGCGAGCTGGAGGCCGTCGAGCGCGACAACCGGGTGTCGTTCCTGCGGGAACCGGACCTGGGGTTCGCGTGGACGGCGTACCGGTGGGCCAAGGGCGACGACCTCGACGAGGTGCTGCTGGAGAGCGACCTGACCGCCGGCGACTTCGTCCGCGCGGTCAAGCAGCTGCTGGACCTGCTCGGCCAGGTCGTCGACGCGGCGCCGGAGAACTCCCATCTGCGCAAGACGGCGCGCCGCGCGATGGACGCGATGCGCCGCGGCGTCGTCGCCTACACCTCCGTCGGCTGATCAGAGGGCGGCTGATCGGGAGGTGAGGGGCGGCCGCGCCGGCGGCGGTCCCGGCGGCTCTGGAGGGTGCGGTCGACGCGGTGCCGGGCCAGCCGGACCAGCAGCGGCCGCGGCGGGCGCCGCAGGAACGCCGGGGTGAGGCGGTGCAGGACGGTGGCGCCGCCCAGCACCAGGCGGGCGGCGCGGCGCCGGTCGCGGGTCCAGGGCAGCCCGTACTGGTCGCGCAGCGGCTCCGGCAGCAGCGCCGTCGTGACGAGGCGGAACACCGCGAGCGCGGGGGCGAGCGCGCGCAGCTTGCGCGGGTGCAGGACGGCGGCGGCGACCTCGCGCGCGGTGTCGGTCACCTCCAGCGACGCGACCGTCTCGGCCATGTAGGCGCGGAACGAGGCGAGGTCGGGCGGCTGGGCGTCCAGGGGGCAGCCGAGGACCTCCGCGACGATCCGCGCCTGCCGGTAGTACTCCTCGGCCAGGCCGGGTTCGCCGCCGCCGGGCCGCATCAGGTGCTCGTAGATGTGCAGGGCGGAGTCGATGAGGGTGGCGTTCACCCACAGCTGCAGGTCCGGGTCGTTGCCGGAGTAGCCGTCGCCGCGAACGGTGCCGTGGACGCCGCGGACCTTCGCGGCGATCCGCGCGACCTCGTCCGGCGTCCCGAACGTGGTGACGAGCAGGAAGTCCAGGGTGCCGAACAGCCGGGCGAGGGGCCGGTCGGCGAAGTCGCTGTGCTCGGCGACGCCCCGCGCGACCGCCGGGTGCGCCAGCTGCATCAGCAGCGCGCGGCCGGCGCCGAGGCCGACGAGCGGCTCGGCGGCGAGGGTGCGCAGCACGTCCCGGTCGGCGAGCCGCTCGGCGAGCAGGTCGCGGGCGGGGACGTGCGCGGACGAGGCGCGGGGGGTGGTCACGGGGCCTCCCGGGGTCGGCGGCCTGTTCCTGCCGCCATCCTCCCGCAACTATTGGCAGTGCGTCAATAAACGTGGTCGCGCCGTGGGCGGCGGTCCGGCCGCGGGCGCCGCGTCCCGTCCCGGCCGCGCCACGGCACCCGGCCTGCACGGAATCGTCGTTAGATATGGCCGTAACACACGAAATGATGCACTACGGCGGGCCGGTGATGGCACAATCGAGGCTTCTGACAACCCCCGAGGGCAGTGGGACCGCCGGTGCGGCGCCGTGACGGCGGCCGGCCGGGCCGCCCACGCGCTCCGCGAGAAAGGTCCCAGCCCCGTGGCCATCCGCGACAAGATGCGCGCCAACGCGGCCCACGTCCTGCAGCCGGGCGAGAACGTCCAGGCCGTCTTCGGAGCCCAGACGACGAGCCAGTACTTCGCGCTGCTGTCGTACTGGATCATCCTGTTCACCAACGCCTACCGGGTCGTGGTGGTCACCGACCGGCGCATCCTGGTGTGCCGGTCCGGGCGGCTGCGCACGACCCCGGTCAACGAGGTGCTGCGCGAGCTGCCCCGGCACATCCGGATCGGCCCGCCGTCGGGCCTGTGGTGGCGCTGCGACTCGCTCGGCGAGCGCCTCTACGTGCACAAGCGGTTCCACAAGGACGTCAACGCGGCCGACGGCGTCACCGCCTGATCTCCCGCGCCCGCGACGGCCGAGCGCCCTCCCCGCACGCCCGCGGGGAGGGCGCCGCCGTCCCCGGGCCCCTTCGGGCCGCCGGCATCGCCCCGGTTCAGGGCGCCGCCGCCAGGATCGCGTCCGCCACCTGCCCGGGATGCGACACCAGCGACAGGTGGCGCGCCCCGGGGATGATCACGGGGGAAGGGGCGCCGATCCGCCGCGCCGTCTCGGACGGCGACCGGCGCGAGAACACGTCGTCGTCCGCCCCGAAGACCACCGCCTTGGGCGCCCGGAGCCGCGCCAGCTCCGCCACCCGGCCCTTCGGCAGCCCCACGACGGCCTGCATCCGCCACAGCGCGTCCTCCGCGCCCGGCATCTGGAACGGGCGCCGCCACTGCTCCACGCCCGCCTCGGAGAGCCGCGGGCACGCCGGGCCGCACTGCGCCCGGTAGATCGTCCGGATCGCCCAGTCGGACCGGACGACCAGCCGGGTCACCGTCGTGCGGTACGGGTCGCGCAGCACCGACCGCAGCTTGTCGGCGCCCTCGCCGGCGCCGGTGTCGAGGGCGTCGCCGTCCAGGAGCACCAGCCCGGCCGCCCGCCCCGGCGCCTTCAGCGCCGCCGCCGCGATCACCCCGGCGCCGCTGGAGTGCCCCACCAGCGTCGCCCGGTCCAGGCGCAGCGCGTCCAGGAACCCCAGCAGCTGCGCGGCCTGGCGCGCGGCGTCGAACGGGCCGCGCCGCTCGCTGTACCCCCAGCCGGTCAGGTCCAGCGCGTACACGCGGTGCCGGGCGGCCAGCAGCGGCGCCACCCGCGACCAGGTGTCGGCGGACTCGAACGCGCCGTGCACCAGCACCACCGGCGTCCCCCGCGCCCCCCACTCGCGGTACCTGGTCCGCACGCCGTCCGCCTCGGTGAACAGCGCACCGGCCGGGGCCTTCGCCCGGCCCGCCGTCGCCGCGTTGTAGGCGAACGAGAACACCGTGACCGCCGCGAGCAGCGCCACCGCGACGATCAGGAGCCGCCGCCCCCATCTGCGCAGCCGCGGGCGGCGGCGCCCGGCGGGCTCGGGCGCCGGGACGGCGGTCGCGCCGGACGGCGGCGCGGGCGGATCGGGCACGGCGGTCATCGCACTCCTCCAGGGGGTCCCGCTCATCCTCCCCGGAACGCGCCCGCTCAGGCGTCCGGCGCCGGGAGTGATCACGGCTGCTCCCCGCGCGGTAGGCGCGGGCCGTCCCCGGCCGCCGATCCCCTACCGGAGGTGGAGACGCATCGGCTCACGGGAGGATCCGTGCCGGCCGCCCGGCGCGCTACTGTGATCCCGATCACTGGAACCGACCCCCGGGGACGCGCGCATGATCGAGGCCGAGCACCTCACCAAGCGGTACGGCGACAAGACCGCCGTGGACGACCTGTCCTTCACCGTCGTGCCCGGGCGGGTGACGGGCTTCCTCGGCCCGAACGGCGCCGGGAAGTCGACGACCATGCGGCTGCTGCTCGGGCTGGACCGGCCCACCCGCGGCGACGCCCGCATCGCCGGCCGCCACTACCGCGACCTGCCCGCGCCGATGCGGGTGGTCGGCGCGCTGCTGGAGGCCCGCGCCGTGCACACCGGCCGCAGCGCCTACAACCACCTGCTGTGCCTGGCGCAGACGCAGGGCATCGGACGCCGGCGCGTCGACGAGGTCGCCGACCTCGTCGGCCTCACCGACGTCGCCCGCAAGCGCGCCGGCGGGTTCTCCCTCGGCATGGGGCAGCGGCTCGGCATCGCCGCCGCGCTGCTCGGCGACCCGTCCGTGCTGATCCTGGACGAGCCCGTCAACGGCCTGGACCCCGAGGGCATCGTCTGGATCCGCACCCTCATGCAGCGGCTCGCCGCGCAGGGCCGCACCGTGTTCGTCTCCAGCCACCTGATGAACGAGATGGCCGTCACCGCCGACCACCTCATCGTCATCGGCCGGGGCCGGCTCATCGCCGACTGCTCCACCGAGGAGTTCATCGAGCGCAGCACCGAGAAGATGGTGATCGTCCGCAGCCCCGACGCGGCCCGGCTCGCCGACGTGCTCGCCGCCGAGGGCGCCAAGGTCGCCCCCGACGGCGACACCGCGCTCACCGTCACCCACATGGAGGCGCCCCGGGTCGGGGAGCTCGCCGCCGCCGAGCGCATCGTCCTGCACGAGCTGACGCCCCGCCGCGGCTCCCTCGAGGCCGCGTTCATGGAGCTCACCCGCGACAGCGTCGAGTACGGCGCCGCGGCCGGGCCGGACGCGGCGGCCGTACCGCCGCCCGCGCCGCCGGGCGCCCCGCCCGCGCGGGGCGCCGGAACCGCGCCGGACGCCGCGCCCGCGGAACAGGGGGAGAACCGATGACCGCCGCCGACGCGCCCGCCCGCACGCCCGCGAGCGACCCCGGCGCGTTCGCCCGCCCCGGCTTCGGCCGGCTGCTGATCGCCGAATGGACCAAGATCCGCTCGGTCCGCTCCACGCTGTGGTCGCTCATCCTGCTGGTGCTGCTCGACCTCGGCTTCACCGCGCTGTTCATGGGCCTGACCGTCGGCCAGTGGGACAAGACCGACGCCGGCGACCGCGCGCAGATCGCCGCCGACCCCGTCTCCGCCATCCTCGGCAGCGGCTTCTTCCTCAGCCAGCTGACCGTCTGCGTCCTCGGCGTGCTGGTCATCGCCTCGGAGTACTCCACCGGCATGATCCGCGCCAGCCTGCTCGCCGTGCCGCGCCGGCTGCCGATGCTGTGGGCCAAGGCCGTGGTGTTCGGGCTGATCGTCCTCGTCCTCGGCGTCGTGGTGTCGTTCGTGTCGTTCTTCATCGGCGCGGCGATCCTCGGCGGCAAGGTGCACGTGGCGCTCGGCGACCCGGGCGTGCTGCGGGCCGTCGTCGGCGGCGGCCTCTACCTGGCGATGCTCGGGCTGTTCGCGCTCGCGATCGGCGCGATCGTCCGGCACCCCGCCGGCGGCATCACCGGCGTCATCGGCTTCGTGCTGGTGCTCGCGCCGCTCGCCGCGCTGCTGCCCGGCAGCCTCGGCGACCACGTGCACGCCTACCTGCCGTCCGAGGCCGGGCAGCTGATCGCCAAGGCGCACCAGGGCAAGGACGACCTGCTCACCCCCTGGCAGGGGTACGCGGTGTTCGCCGCGTGGACGGCCGCGCTGATGGCCCTCGCCGCGTTCCTGCTCAGGCGCCGCGACGCCTGACGCCCCACGACGCCGCCGCCCCGGCCCCGGGCGGTCAGCCGCCCGGGTCCAGGGCCGTGCGGAACCACACCACCTTCCCGCCGGCGGTCCGGTGCCAGCCGCGCGCCACCGACAGCGCCTGTACCAGCAGCAGCCCGTAGCCGTGCTCGTCCCAGGCGCCGGGGGAGCGGTGGCGCGGCGGCCGCGGGTCGGCGTCCGACACCTCGCAGCGCAGCGTCCCGGCCGCCGTGTCGGCCTCCAGCCGCAGATGCACGGGCGGGCGGCCGTGCGTGAGCGCGTTGGCGAGCAGTTCGTCGGCCAGCAGCAGCACCACGTCCGCGCCCGCGGCGTGGCCCCACTCGCGCAGCACCTCGCGGATCCGGACGCGGGCTGCGGCGACCTGCGCGGGGTCGTCGGGGACCGGCCACCCCGTGGTGGTGCGCACGGTCTCACCTCTGGACGGCGGTGGGAGGGGGAGCGGGCGCCGCCGCGGGCGGGGCGGCCCTGCGGGCCCGGCGCCGCCGCGCGGGGGGAGACGGCCGCCGTGATCCGGTATCGCCACGGTAGCGCCGCCGCGTCCGGGACGGCCGGAAAGTTCCGGAACCCGCACCGCCGGGTCAGGTGTCCATCGCCCGCGCCGCCCCTTTCGCCCCGGCACCCGCCGTCGCCGCGACCGTTGCATCGTGCAAAGGTCCGGAGCTACCCTGTTGGTCAGATGCTTTAAGCAAATGACCAACAGGGGAGGCGGGATGGCGTCCGGCGAGGTGCCGACGCGGGTGCGGCTGCTGGAGGCGGCCGTCGCGGTGATGGCCGAGGGGGGCTGGGCGGCGGTGACCTCGCGCGCCGTCGCCGAGCGCGCGCAGGCCAACAACGCGCTCGTGCACTACTACTTCGGCTCGGTGGACGCGCTGCGCCGCGCGGCGGTGATGCACGGGATCGAGGCGGAGCTGGAGGGCCCGGTCACCGCGATCCTGCAGGCCCCCGACGTCCTCGACGGCGTCGTCGAGGCCGTCGCCGGGCTCGCCGCCCGCGGCGCCGCGAGCCCGGGGCAGCGGGTCATGGCCGAGGCGCTGGTGGCCGGGCTGCGCGACGCGGAACTGCGCGAGCAGAGCGCCGTGCAGGTGCGGATGTTCCGCGACCTGCTGGCGTCCCGGCTCGCTGCCGACCGCGACGCGGGACGGCTGCGCGCCGACGCCGACCCCGCCGCGCTGGCCGTCGTCATCACCGCGTTGCTGGACGGGCTGCTGCTGCACGCCGTGATGGACCCGCAGACCGACGCCGCCGGTTCGGCGGCGTCCCTCACCGCCTTGCTGCGCGCCGCCGCCCCCGCCCCGGACGGCGTGTCCGGCGAACCGACCGGCCGTCCCCCGGCCGACGAAGGAGACGATGACGATGCGGCACGGCAGTGAACGGGCCCCGGCGTCCGCGCGGGACGGCGCGCCCGAGCCCGCGCCCGGACCGGACGGCGCGCGGGAACGCGCGGCGGTCCTGCTGCGCGGGGCGTCCAAGACCTACGGCAAGGGCCACGCCGCGGTGCACGCGCTGCGCGAGGCGGACCTGGAGGTCCCCGAGGGTGAGCTGGTGGTGCTGCTCGGCCCGTCCGGGTCCGGCAAGACGACCCTGCTGAACCTCATCGGCGGCATCGAGCCGCCCACCGCCGGGCAGGTCGTCGCGGGCGGCCGCGACATCTCCCGGCTCGACGAGGACGGCCGCACCGCCTACCGGCGCGACACCGTCGGGTTCGTGTTCCAGTTCTTCAACCTCGTGCCGTCGCTGACCGCGCTGGAGAACGTCCGGCTCGTCGCCGAGCTCACCGGCCGCGGCGACCGCGAGCGGTCCGCCGCCGCGCTCGCCGCCGTCGGCCTCGCCGAGCGCGGCGGGCGCTTCCCCGCGCAGCTGTCGGGCGGCGAGCAGCAGCGTGTCGCGATCGCCCGCGCCATCGCCAAGGACCCGGCGCTGCTGCTGTGCGACGAGCCGACCGGCGCCCTCGACCTGGACACCGGGCGCGGCGTCCTGCGCGTGCTGCAGGACCTCAACGGCGAGGGACGCACCGTCATGGTCGTCACCCACAACGCCGCGATCGCGTCGATGGCGCACCGCGTCGTGCGGATGCGGTCGGGCCGGATCGTCGAGGTCGCCCGCAACGCCGCGCCCGCGCCCGCCGAGGAGGTGACCTGGTGAGCGTGCTGACCGTCAAGCTCCGCCGGGACCTGCGGCGCCGCCCCGCCCAGCTGGTGTCGGTGGTGGTGCTGGTGATGCTCGGCGTCGCGCTGTTCGGCGCGTCCTACGACGCCTACAGGAACCTCGACTCCGGGTACCAGCGGCTGTTCGAGCGGTACCGGTTCGCCGACCTGACGCTGTCGGGCGGCGACACCGCCGCGATCGCCGCAGCCGCCGCGGCCGAGCCCGGCGTGGCCGCGACGGCCGCCCGCACCGTCGCCGACGTGCCGATGCGCATGCCGGACGGCGGCACCTTCGTCGGCCGCGTCATCGGCATGCCCGCCGGGTCGCAGCCCGCCGTCGACAAGGTCCAGGTGCTCCGCGGCCGCTACCTGGACGCGTCCGCGCCGGCGGGCGTCCTCGCCGAGAAGCACGTCGCCGACCACGCCCGCCTGCGCCCCGGCGCGCGGGTCGCGGTGTGGCACGGCGGCGCCTGGCAGCCGCTGGAGGTGCGCGGCACCGCCTCGTCCACCGAGTACCTGTGGCCCGCCGCGAGCCGCCAGGACGCGCTGCCCGCGCCCGGCTCGTTCGGCGTGCTGTTCGTCGCCGAGCCGCTCGCCGAGCGGATCGCCGGGACGTCCGCGCCCAACCAGGTCGCCGTCTACTACACCGCCGCCGGACGCCGCCACACCGGCTGGCTCGACGCCGCGCTCACCGCCGCCGCCCGCCGCCACGGCGCCGGCGCCGCCGTCACCCGCGCCGACCAGCCCGGCAACGCCACCCTCGCCGAGGACATCAAGGGATTCGCCGAACTCGCCGTGCTGTTCCCGCTGCTGTTCCTCGCCGCCGCCGGCGTCGCGGTGTACGTGGTGCTGGCCCGCCGGGTCGCCCGCGACCGCGTCGTCATCGGCACGCTGCGCGCCAGCGGCTTCCGCCGCCGCACCCTCGTCGGGCACTACCTGGCGACCGGCCTGGCCGCCGGGCTCGCCGGCGCGGTTCCCGGCGCCGCCGCCGGCGTGCTGCTGGCCGGCACCGTCACCCGGCTCTACGGCGAAGCGATCGGCCTGCCGGAGACGTTCGTGTCCGTGCGGGCCGCGACCGTCGCCGCCGGGCTGGGATACGGGCTCGCGGCCGGTGCGCTCGCCGCGCTCGCGCCGGCGCTGTCGGCCGCGCGGGTCCCGCCCGCCGAGGCGATGCGCGGCATCGTCCCCTCCGCCGGCGGGCGCGGCGCCCTCGCCCGCCTCGGACGGCTGGGCCGCATCGGGCGCCTCCGCCGCGTCGGGCGCGCCGTCCCCGCGGGCGCGTGGCTGGTGCTGCGCGGCCCGTCCCGCCAGTTCCGCCGCACCGTCTACACCATGAGCGGCGTGGTCCTCGCGCTCGTGCTCATCCTGGTGTCGTGGGGGATGCTCGACTCCTCCAAGGCGACGGTGTCGCGGCAGTTCGACCAGGTGCAGCGGCAGGACGCCGAACTGACCCTCGCCGGGCCCGCCGGCCCCGCCGCCCTCGCGGCGCTGGCCACCGTCCCCGGCATCCGCGCCGCCGAGCCGTCCGCGCAGGTCCAGGCCACCGTCACCGCCGGCGGGAAGGCGTACTCCACCGCGCTGGTCGGGTACCGCCCCGGCACCGCGATGCACCGGTTCCTCACGCCCGGCGGCGGCGCCCGAGCCCTGCCGGCGCGCGGCGTGCTGCTCGGCCGGGCGATGCGCGGGCGCCTCGGCGTCACCGCCGGCGACCGCGTGACCCTCCGGCTGCCCGGCGGCCGCACCGCCGCCACGACCGTCGCCGGGTTCGTCGACGAACCCCTCGGCACCTACGCCTACACCTCGCTCGCCCAGGTCGACGCCTGGGCGCCCGCCGGCGGCGCCCAAGGGAGCTCGGGTCGCCGCGACACCGCGCTCGTCCGGTTCGCCCCCGGCGCCGACCGCGCCGCCGCCGAGCACGCCCTGTCGGCCCGTCCCGGCGTCGTCGCCTGCACCGACGCGCACGCGCTCAGGCGCACCATGGACGGCTACATGAAGCTGTTCTACGTGTTCGTCGCCGTCATGCTGGCCTTCGGCGGGCTGCTCGCCTTCACCGTCCTGTTCGCCACCCTGTCGGTGAACCTCGCCGAACGCGGCACCGAACTGGCCACCCTGCGCGCCTCCGGCGTCGGCCGTCGCCGGCTCGCCCGGCTCGTCACCACCGAGAACCTCCTGGCCGTCGCGGTCGGCGCCGTCCCCGGGCTGATCCTCGGACGGCTCGCGACCGGCGCGTTCCTCGGCGCGTTCAACAGCGACCTGATGGCCTTCCACACCGACATCAGGCCCGCCACGCTCGCCTGGTCGGCGCTCGCCGTCCTCGCGGTCGCGTTCCTCGCGCAGCGCCCGGGCCTGCGCGCCCTCGCCCGGCAGAACCTGGGCGCCCTCGTCCGGGAGCGCTCGGGCTGACCCGGCGCCGCGGTGCGATGGCGGCGTCCGAGGAACGATCACCGTGGCCCGGACCGGCGGCGCCTCCATGGGGAGTCACCCCACCGGAAGCGCCGCCGCGCGGCACATGCCAGGACGACACCGTCCCGGCCGCCCGGCCGGGGCTCAGGCGTCCGCCGGCCGGGCGGCGGGGGCGCCGCCGCTCGCGGCCCGCCTCCTCGTCTCCACCCCGAACACCGCGACGACCAGCACCGCGAGCAGCAGCGGGACGGCGCCGAGCAGCGCGGTCGTGTTGATCGACGGCACCGTCGCACCCACCACCAGCACGATCGTCACGACCACCCCGCCGAGCTTGCCGACGCCCGCCGACAGGCCCGAGCCGCGCGAGCGGATCCGCGTCGGGTAGATCTCCGAGCTGTAGGCGGCCAGCACCGCGGCGATCGTGGCGGTCCCGACGATCGGGCCGGCCAGCAGCACGTACAGCCACGTCCGGTCGTGCGCGAGGGACTCGCCGGAGAAGGAGAACGCCACCAGCGCCGCCGCGGTCAGCGCGGTCAGCACGATGATCGTCTTCTTGGCGCTCCACAGCCCGTACATCGCCGCGGCGACGAACACCAGCGGCAGCCCGAGCAGCGAGGAGTCGCGCAGCGCCGCGTCGGCCGACTTCTGGGCCAGCCCGAGCTTCTGCAGGTTCGACGGGATCCACAGCTGGAACCCGTAGGTGACGAGGCCGATGCCCAGTCCCAGCACCACCACCGCGATGCTGAGCCCGGCGAACGGGGGCCGGAACAGCGGCGTGAAGCCCCCGCCGTGCGCGGCCTCCTTGCGCTCCTCGGCCGGCGGCTCCGCCCCGGCCGCCTCGGCCGCCTCGGTCTCCGCGACGTCCTCGACGGCGCCGTACCGGGCCATGATCGCGCGGGCCTCGTCCTCCCGGCCGTGCGCCAGCAGGAACCGGGGCGACTCGGGGATCCAGTGGTTCAGCGCGATCAGCAGCACCCCGGTCGGCATGCCCAGCAGCCACAGGATCCGCCACGAGTAGTGCGGCACCAGCGCCGACGACAGCGAACTGGTGATCGCGTAGGCGAGCGCCAGGTTCCCGCCGATCAGCACCATCACCCAGCCGCGGTGCCGGCCCGGGATCATCTCCGCAAGCAGCGAGAACGTGATCGGCAGCATCCCGCCCGCGGCGAGCCCCATCATCGTGCACATCACCAGGTTCCACGTGAACGACGGCATCGCCCCGCAGATCGCCGTGGTCACGAACATGACCCCGGCCAGCAGGATCGACGAGCGCCGCCCGATGCGGTCGCCGAGCCAGCCCCACAGGAACGAGCCGGCGACCGTCCCGGCCAGGCCGAACAGCGGCAGCAGCGCCACCGGCCAGTGCCCGCCGGGGTTCAGCGCCGACTTCAGCCCGTACTCCTTGCCCATCCCGGGCGCCACGAACGACAGCGTGATCGGCTTCATCGCGTCGATCGTCACCGCCGTCGTCATGACGATGACCAGGCCGATGTGCGCCGGCCGGAACGGCGCGTCGTACGCCGCGCGCACGCGCGCCTCCCCGCCGCGGCGGGACGCGGCGAGACCGCGCGGGATGAGCCCGTAGGCGGTCAGCGCCAGACCGGCCACGATGAGCGCCATCCCGGTGATCATCGGGGCGTCCATCGACATGCCGCGCATCATGTAGTGCATGTCCGCCGAGTCGATGTACATCGGCAGGTGCAGGGCGACGCCCGCGACGCAGGCGATGAACCCGGTCCAGAAGGCGGGCGGATGGGCGAAGGTGATACCGCCCACGGGCCGTGTTCGCATCACTGTCCTTTCGAGGGGGGACGAGGCCGGCGAGCCGGCCGCGGTGGGAGCCGCCGCGGCGCCCGGGGAGTGGGACGAAGCGCCGGGTCGTGCGGTGCGAGTCCGGTTCCGGCCATCTGAAATCAGACCTTCCGGTTGGACTCGAAGCGGAACGTCCGGGACAGCCCGACGCGGACGGTCGCGCCGGGCGCCAGCTCGGCGGGGGCGCCGGGCGGCAGCCGGACGAAGTCGGCGGCGCCGGGAGCGCGCACCGCGGTCCCGTTGGCCGAGCCGAGGTCGACCACGCTGACCTGCCATTCCTCCAGCCGGACGAGGACGTGCCGGCGGGAGATCGACTCCTCGGCGTCGGTCATCCGCAGCGGATGCGCGCGGCCCTCGGCCACCTCGGGCGCCCGCTCGGGCCGCCGCCCGATGAGGTGGTCGTCCTCGAGCGGGACCGCCTGCCCGTCGTCCAGCAGCAGCACGCCGAGCGGCGGCCGCGGCCCGTGGAACGGCGACAGCGTGAGCTGCAGCATCGAGATCCCGCAGACCGCGCAGTAGTGCGCGCGCGGGTCGTTGAAGTGCTCGTTCTTGCAGTTGACGCCGAGCACCCGCGGCCCGCCCGGGCGCCGCTTCGGATGCCTGCGGATCAGGCTGACCTTCTCCGGCGGCGCCCCGCCGGAGGCGGGTGCACCGGAGGCGGGTGCGCCGGGGGCGGAGGCGGGCGCGCCGTCGGCCGGTGCCGGCGGCGGCGCGGGCTCCGCCGTCGTCGGCCGGGCCGGCGCGACCGGACGCGGCGCGGGCGGCCCGGGGACCGGCGGGCCCGGGGAGGGAGTTCGCCGCAGCGCGGGGGCCGCCTCGTCCAGCACCGTCCTGAGCCGCTCGGACGGGACGACCCGCGGCCCGCCCGCGGCCGGAACGTCGGCGGGCGGCGCGGACGCGGCGGCGGGGCGGCGCAGCGCGCGGCGCAGGCCGCCGCCGCGCACCACGCCGGAGGCCAGCCGCAGCCGCGGCTCGGCCCGGCCCGCGCCGCCGAGCGTCAGCTCCAGGCTCGCCACGGGTCCCTCGAAGGTCCGCTCCGACGGCCCGTGCGCGCCTGCGCGGACGCGGACCTCGCCGCCGTCCGCCAGCATCACCCGCGCCGTCGCCTCGCCGCTGACCAGCACCGCGAGTCCCGACGGCCCGGACGGCCCGGCGACCGCGCACGCCGGCGGGCGGGCCCCGGCCCGGCCGGCCAGCGCCCGGGCGGCGCGGCGCACCAGCTCCGCCCCGTCGCCGCCCGCCTCGGCGACGTCCCGCAGCGCGGTCAGCAGCGCGTCCACCAGCGGCGCCGCGACCGCGTCGGGTGCCGCGCACACCAGCGACAGCTCGCCCTCCTGCGCGACCAGCCCGTCGCCGGGCAGCGGCCGCGCGAACGCCCGGGACCGGCCGCTCACAGCAGCCGTCCGCCGCGCAGCCTCCACTGCACGAAGAACACCCGCATGGGCCCGTTGACGAACAGCCACTGGCCGAGCCACACGAACACGAACATCGTCAGGAACATCGACGCCGGCACATGGTCTCCGACGCCGGGAACGAGCCCGGTGTTCAGCAGCGTCCACATCACCGCCCCCTCAGGAACGATGGTGACCAGACCGAAGAGCGTCGGCCAGTCCTTGTCCCAGCGGAACTGCATCAGCAGGTGGTACAGCAGCTCCCACGCGAGCCCCACCACGATCACCGCGAGGAGTATCGGGTACGCGGTCCGGTACGCCGCGCCGAGCGAGCCCGGCCGGCCCGGCGAAACCGGGACGACCAGCGCGGTCAGCAGCGCGCCGACGGTGGCCAGCACGAAGATCCGCGTCTGCAGGCGTCCGGCGAGGGTGGGGATCACGGTGCGAACTCCTGCGTCGGGGGAGGGGAGTGAAGAGAGGCGGGGCCGGGCGGCGGTCAGACGGGACGGCCCGTCATCCACCTGATCCACTGGCGGGTCGACCGCACCGGGCCGAGCCGCGCGCAGAACCCGCGGCGGGCCAGGTCCGCGGCGATGTCCAGCGCGGCGGTCTGCATGCCGAGGAAGCTGTCGACGGCGGGGAAGTGGTTGCCCGCCGCCGCGGCGCCGGAGGCGTACAGCACGCCGCCCTCGCTCTCGGCGCCGAGCACCTCGAAGTGCTCGCCGACCGCGAGCCGGCCCGCGCCGTTGCGCCGCGCGCCGCCGTACTGCAGCAGGTCGGCCAGCACCCGGTGCTCGGGCATGTCGGCCTCCAGCCCGGTGCAGTCGATGATGAAGTCCGAGGTGTAGCGGCCGAGGCGCCCGTCGTCGCCGCGGGTCAGCGACACCAGCCGCCCGTCCGGGGTCGGCTCGACCCGGTCGACGACGGCCTGGAACGGGTGGTACCAGCCGCCCGCGCGGCCCCGCCGCATCTGCTCCTGCCAGCGGCGCAGCTTCGGCGTGGTCGTCCCGCCGACGGCCTTGGACAGCGCGGCGCGCCGCTCGGGCCCCGCCCGCCGGAACTGCGCCTTCAGCTGCCCGCCGAACGCCGACTTCGGCAGCGTGAACGCCTGGTACGCCCAGCCGTCGCCGCCCTTGCGCCGCATCCACATCCCCTGGCCGTGCGCGCCGGTGACGAACGTGCGGAACATGTGCACGATCTGCGTCTGCAGCCCGAACCGCTCCCGGTCGTCCATCAGCCGCTGCAGGACGCGGGACGCGACGATCCCCGCGCCGCGCACCACGACCACGCCGGGCCGCGACTTCAGCGTCTCGTACACGTGCTCGTGCGGCTCGTAGGCGTTGACGACGCGGTGGTAGTCGTTGTGGGTCTCGCGGAACCGCTGCAGGTCGGGCAGGAACTTCAGGCCGGGGTAGCCGACCGCCAGGTGCACGTACTGCGAGCGCATCACCACCCGCTTGGTCGCGGAAGTGCCGGGCGGCGGCGTCAGGACGGTGAAGTAGCCGCCGCCCGCGCGGCGCCGCACCATCCGGACCTGCCCCTTGGAGAGCATCTGCCAGTAGGAGATCCGGTCGGCCTCGCGGCGGACGGTCTCGAACACCGTCGCGGCGCGCGGGCTGAAGAAGTCGGTGAGGATGGGCTCGGTCAGCACCTGCCACAGCAGTTTCACGGACTTGTCCTGCCACGCTTCGTGCAGCGCGTAGGACGGGAAGCCCCAGATGTTGTCGGGCCGGGCGCCGGCGTCGGAGCGGATCCGCTCGCCCGCGGGCAGCTGCGACACCCGGGTCAGGTACTCCCACGACTGCCAGGGCGCGTCCCGGCCGGACAGCACCCGGATCGCGCCCGCCGCGGCCCCCTGGATCCGCAGGACGTCCACCAGCGTGAACGAGCCCAGCCCGCCGCCGACCGTGACCAGCGGCACGTCGTAGAGCGGGATGCCCGCGGCCTGCACCTGCCGATCGTGCCAGACCGGCGACCGGAGCAGCTCGGGCGTGAGATCACCGGCTGGTCGGGCACCCTGCAACGACGTCCCCCGAGACAAGATCAGTTCGAACCGGCCGACACCCTATCCCAAACGCGGCGCCCGGCACGGGCGATCGCGGAGGCCGCCGGGCGTGCGGCCCGGCGGCGGTTTCGGATTGAAACGGGCGGCACGGGTATGCGCCCGGACCGAACTTCTCGCCGACCTGCTCCCGGACGGCGCCGGCCGGGACTGAGAGCCGGACCGAGGACGCGGGCCGAGAGCCCGCCGCCCCGTCCACCGCGCCGGACGGGGGCGGCGCTGGCGGCGCCGGTCGCGGAGCGGTAGAAAGTCGTCATGACCGAGGAAGGGGGCGAGGGCGCCGACGAGGTCACCTCCGCGCTGCTCACCGCGTCGCGGCTGCTCGTCGCGATCTCCGCGCGGTCCCTCGCCGCCGTCGAGGACGCCGTCACCCTGCCGCAGTTCCGGCTGCTGGTCGTGCTGTCCGCGCAGGGGCCGGCCAAGCTCGTCACGCTCGCCGGGCTGCTGGAGGTCAACCCCTCGACCGCGCTGCGGATGGTCGACCGGCTGGCCGCGGCCGGGCTGGTCGACCGGCAGGCCAGCCCCGCCAGCGGCCGGGAGGTGCGCATCCAGCTCACCGCGGCGGGCCGCGGCATCGTCGACGACGTCACCGCCCGCCGCCGCGCCGGCATCGCCGCCGTCGTCGCCCGGATGCCGCCCGGGCAGCGCCGGGCGCTGGTCGCCGCGCTGCGCGCCTTCAACGACGCGGGCGGCGAGCCGCCCCTCACCAACCTCGCCCGCCTCGGCTGGACCTGACGGGCCTGCCCCCGCGCGGCTCCCGCGGCTCCGGCGGTTCAGCCGCGCGGCATCACCAGCGCCCACGACTTGACCGAGCCGTGCCCGTGCCAGGGCAGGTGGTCGGCGATGTGCCCGAACGACGAGCCCGCCTCGCCGTTCAGCAGCGTCACCTCCGTGACCGGCCCGGACGGCAGCCGCGCGCAGAACGTGAACGCCCACACCGGGCGGTCCGGCAGCGCGTACCCGGTGAACAGCTCCTCGATCACGACCCATGTCGGCGGTCGGGCGGCCATGGCCGCCCGGTCGGCGCCGGTGAGGCCGCCGAAGTCGCGCGTCGCGGCCGGCCCGTAGAACACCTCCGCCTCGCGGCCGCCGCCGTCCAGCGGCACCGCGGTCGCGTGCGCGGCGAGGTCGCAGCCGGGCAGCAGGGCGGCGGCGAACACCGGGAACCCCGTGTGCGCCCACCCGTCGAGCGCGTCGGCGGCCGGGGGCCGGTCGCCGCCGGGCACGCCCACCGCCTGGTCCCAGGCGAACATCCCGCCGAAGCTCGGATGCGACACCCCGATGGGCAGCTGGACGAGCCCGTCGTCCTGCGGCTGCGGCGCCGCGATCGCGATCCGCACGCCCGTCCCCGCCACGTCGACCTCCGCGCCGGCGGCCGACGCGGGCAGCGCGTGCCCCTCCGCCAGCATCCGCGCGAGCAGTTCCGCGGCGTCCTCCGCCCCGATGTCCATGATGATCACCGTAGCGGGACGGAGCCGGAGGCATCCGCCGTTTCCCGCAACCCCCCGGCGGGGCCGTCACGAGGTCAGGGCGACGAGCTCCTCCAGGGTCGCGCCGAGCGGCGCGTCCAGCGTCAGCAGCGCGTGCGGGTCGCCGCGCGTCGCGCCCCGGTTGACGATCGCGACGGGTACGCGGTGCCGCGCCGCGTGCCGGACGAACCGGTACCCCGACAGCACCGTCAGCGACGACCCGAGCACCAGCAGCGTGCCGGCGGACTCGGTGAGCGCGTAGCAGTCGCGGACCCGCGCGGGCGGCACGTTCTCGCCGAAGAAGATCACGTCGGGCTTCAGCAGCCCGCCGCACCGCGCGCAGTCCACCGTCCGGAACGAGGCGGCGTCGGCGTCGGACAGCACGGCGTCGCCGTCGGGGTTGATCATGCCAGGACGGGCGTCCCAGCCCGGGTTGGCGGCGCGCAGCCGCTCCTCCAGCCGCGTCCGCGGGGTGCGCTCGCCGCAGCCGAGGCACACCACCCGGTCGAGGCCGCCGTGCAGCTCGACGACGCCGTCCGCGCCCGCCGCCTGGTGCAGCCCGTCGACGTTCTGGGTGATGATCCCCGCCAGCAGGCCGCGCCGCTGCAGTTCGGCGACCGCGCGGTGGCCCGCGTTCGGCCGGGCGCCCGCGATGTGCCGCCAGCCGAGATGGCTGCGCGCCCAGTAACGGCGCCGCGCCGCGGCGTCCCCGGTGAAGCGCTGGTAGGTCATCGGCTCGGCGCGCCGCCGCCGGCCGGTCTCGCCGCGATAGTCCGGAATGCCGGATTCTGTGGAGAGTCCGGCGCCGCTCAGCACCACCACGTCGCCGTCGGCGACCAGGTCCGCCAGGGCCGCCAGCCCCGGGACCGCCTCCGCCCGCTCCTCTGCAACCTGCGTCACCTCTCCATGGTGCACGACGGGACGGTTGACCGAACGCCCTGACAGACGGTGACCGCCGGCGCGTCCGCACCCGGAATGGTCTTGACAGCACTGACTGACTCCTGCCAAGGGATGACCGGGATATGTGCAGGTCAGGTGCGTGCATGACGGAGTTCGAGCAACTTTCCACCAGGTGATGACCGAAGTCGGTCATAGGTGCTACGTTCCCCTGCGTGACCTCGAGCAAGCGACGCGCGCAGATCGTGTCCTCGCTGCGCACGAAGGGGGCGGCCTCCGTCAGGGAACTGGCCGAGAGCCTTCAGGTGAGCGAGTCGACGATCCGCCGGGACCTGGACCTGTTGGACCGCAACGGGGAGCTGGTCCGCACCTACGGCGGCGCCGCGCTGACCCCGCGGGCGGCGGCCCCGGAGATCTCCTTCGCGGCGTCGGCCGAGCACGACAGCGCCGAGAAGGAGGCGGTGGCGGCGCGGGCCGCCGCCCTGGTCGAGGACGACATGGTCGTCGTGCTCGACATCGGCACGAGCACGCGGCTGCTCGCCCGGCACCTGCGCGGCCGCCCGGTCACCGTGATCACCGCGAACCTGGCCGTGCTGGACGAGCTGCGCGACGACGAGGCCGTCCGGCTGTGCCTGCTCGGCGGCGTGGTCCGGCGCAACTACCTGACGCTCGTCGGGTCGCTGACCGAGGCCGCGCTCCGCCAGGTCCGCGCCGACCTGGTGTTCCTCAGCTGCACCGGGGTGCGGCCGAACGGCCTCGTGGTGGACGACATGGAGGTCGAGACCCCGATCAAGCAGGCGATGATCGAGTCCGCCGACCGGGTCGCGCTCGTCGCCTCCGAGGCCAAGTTCCCCGGCACCGGCTCGCTGCGCGTGTGCTCCCTCGACCAGGTGGACGCGCTCGTCACCACGGCCGGGGCCGATCCGAAGACTCTCGAGCTCTGCCGGCAGGCGGGCGGGAAGGTGTTCATCGCATGAAGCTGGCCATTCTCGGCGGCGGCGGGTTCCGGGTGCCCTACGTGTACCAGGCCCTGCTGCGCGACCACGGCTCCCCGCGCATCGAGGAGGTCTGGCTGCAGGACTCCGACGCCGGCCGCCTCGACGGCATGGCGGCGGTGCTGGCCGCGCTCGCGGCGGAGAGCGGGGACGGGGCCGGCCCGGCGCCGAAGGTGTTCACCTCCACCGACCTGGACAGGGCCCTGGAGGGCGCCGACTTCGTCTTCGCCGCGATCCGCGTCGGCGGGCTCGCCGGGCGGGTCTGCGACGAGCGGGTGGCGCTGGACCTGGACGTGCTCGGGCAGGAGACCACCGGCCCCGGCGGCCTTGCCTACGGGCTGCGCACCATCCCGGTCATGCTCGACATCGCGCACCGGGTGAAGGCGCTCGCGCCGGACGCCTACGTCATCAACTTCACCAATCCCGCCGGGATGATCACCGAGGCGATGCAGTCGGTGCTCGGCGACCGGGTGCTCGGCATCTGCGACACCCCGTCCGGGCTCGGCACCCGGGCCGCCGCGGCGCTCGGCCTCGACCCGGCCCGCGTGCAGCTGGACTACGTCGGGCTCAACCACCTCGGCTGGATGCGCCGCATCCTGCACGACGGCGTGGACGTGCTGCCGCGGCTGCTCGCCGACGACGACCTGCTCGGCTCGCTGGAGGAAGGCGTGGTGTTCGGCCGCGACTGGCTCCGCGACCTCGGGATGATCCCGAACGAGTACCTGTACTACTACTACTTCAACCGCGAGGCGGTCCGTGCCACCCTCGACGCGCCGCAGACCCGCGGCGAGTTCCTGGCCGGGCAGCAGGCCGCGTTCTACGAGCGGATCGCCGCGGCGTCCGGCGGCGCTGCCATGGAGCTGTGGCGCGAGACCGTCGCGTCCCGCAGCGCGAGCTACATGGCCGAGATGAAGGGCGCCGCCACCGGGACCGAGCTGGCGGGCCACTCCGGCGTCGACCCGGTCGACGAGGGATACGCGGGCGTCGCGCTGAGCGTGATGGCCGCGATCAGCCGCAACGAGCCCGCCACGATGATCCTGAACGTCCGCAACGGGACGACCGTGGCGGCGCTGCCGGAGGACGCCGTGGTGGAGGTGCCGGTGCTGGTGGACTCCGGCGGCGTGCACCCGCTGGCGCTCGCGCAGCCCGACCTGCACCAGGCGGGCCTGATGCAGCAGGTCAAGGCGGTGGAGCGGCTGACGATCAGCGCCGCGCGGACCGGCTCGCGGGCCGAGGCCGCCAAGGCGTTCGCGCTGCACCCGCTGGTCGACTCGGTGTCGGTGGGGCGGCGGCTGCTGGACGGCTACGCCGCCCGCATCCCGGAGGTCGCGGCCGTGTTCGCGGGCGGGACGTGACGGGCCGCAGGCCGGCCGCGGCACCGCCGCCCGTTCCGGCCCGCACCCCACCCCGTTTTGTCCGGACATTCGGTCATCCTGGTCCCATCTCTGACGGCCCTCGTGAGGAGGCGCAATGACAGCAGGAACCCTGCGAGGGGCTCCGACCGCCGCCGGGCGCGACGAGGCCGCCGCGCCCGAGGGCGGGGCCGGGGCGCCCGGCCGGCCGCCCGAGCCGTCGCTCGCCGACCCGTGCGCCGAGCGCGGCGCGGTGACCGAGCGGCTGCTCGCCGCGCGCGCGGACGGCGGCGAGGGGCCGGCGCCCGACCTGGACGTGTTCCTGTCCGGCCAGGTCTTCATGGACATGATCTTCACCGGGCTGCCCGGGCTGCCGCCGCCCGGCACCGAGCTGTTCACCGACGGGCTCGGCTCGGCGCCCGGCGGCATCGCCAACATCGCGGTCGCGATGAGCCGGCTCGGGCTGCGGGTGGGGCTCGCCGCCCCGTTCGGCGACGACCTGTTCGGCGCCTACCTGTGGCGGACCCTCGCCGAGCAGGAGGGCGTGGACCTCGGCCACTCGCGCCGCGTCCCGGCCTGGCCGACGCCGGTCACGGTGTCGCTGGCCTACGACGCCGACCGCAGCATGGTCACCTACGCCAAGCCCGTCCCCGACATCGGCTCCGCCGACGGTTCCGCCGACGGCTCCTACGAGGAGGTGCTCGGGTCGGCGCCGCCGTCGGCGCGGGCCTGCTTCATCGACATCGAGCGGCCGGTGCCGGCCTGGGCGCGGGAGATGCGCGCCGCCGGGACCGCGGTCTTCGCCGACGTCGGCTGGGACGCCACCGAGACCTGGTCCAGCGAGGTGCTGGACCGGCTCGAGCACGTCGACGTGTTCCTGCCCAACGCGGTCGAGGCGATGGCCTACACCCGCACCGCCTCGCCCGAGGCCGCCGCCCGCGCCCTGTCGGAGCGGGTGCCGGTCGTGGTGGTCAAGCGCGGCGGCGCCGGCGCGATCGCCATCGACGCCCGCACCGGCGAGGTCGCCGAGACCGACGCGCTGCCCGTCCGGGCGCTGGACGCCACCGGCGCCGGCGACGTGTTCGGCGCCGGGTTCCTGTTCGGCACCCTCGCCGGGCTTCCGCTGGCGGAGCGGCTGAGGTTCGCCAACCTGTGCGCGGGCCTGTCGGTCCGGCACCGCAGCGGCTCGCTCGGCGCCCCCTGCTGGGGGGAGATCGCCGCGTTCGGCGAGTCCGGCGAGGTCCCCGAGGAGGTCCTGGAACCGTACGCGTTCGTCGTCGACTACATTCCCGACTCGGCGACCGACACCGTCGTGCGGGCCGAGCCGACGCTCCGCGACGACCTGCAGCACTCTCCCTGACGGACCGTCCCGCCCCCCGCCCCACCCCAGGACCCGTGCCGGCGCGGCCCCGCGCCGGCGCGGGGCAGCAGCACAGAAAGGAGCCGCAGGAATGCCGACGCTCACGAGACGGAGCACGGTCGCCGCGGCGGCGGCCCTGGTGACCGCGCTCGCCGCCGCCTGCGCGCCGGGCTCGTCGGATGACAAGCCGGCGAGCAAGGCGCCCGCGGCGGTCAGCACCGACGTCGCCAAGGCCGGCAACGTCACGCTCACCGTCTGGGACCAGGAGGTCCAGGGCGGGCTGAAGGAGCAGATCGAGAAGCTCAACGCCCAGTTCGAGGCCAAGTACCCGAACGTGAAGATCAAGCGGGTGTCGCGCTCCTTCAGCGACCTGCAGAAGACGCTGCGGCTCGCGCTGTCGGGCAGCAACCCGCCCGACGTCGTCGAGGCCAACCAGGGCTACGCGTCCATGGCGCAGTACGTCAAGGACGGCATGCTGCTGCCGCTCGGCGCCTACGACAAGGCCTACGGGTGGTCCAAGCGGTACCCGAAGGGCCTGCTGGACCTCAACAGCGTCACCAAGGACGGCAAGCTCATCGGCTCGGGCGACCTGTACGGCGTCTCGCTGAACGGCGAGATCGTCGGGCTCTACTACAACAAGGAGAAGCTCGCCAAGCTCGGCATCCAGCCGCCGAAGACCTGGGACGAGTTCGAGCAGGACCTCGCCGCCGCCAAGGGCAAGGGCGAGGTGCCGATCGCGTTCGGCAACCTGGAGAAGCTGCCCGCGATGCAGCTGTACGGCATCCTGCAGGACGCCGCGACCGGCAAGGACGCCGTCCGCAAGCTGGTGTTCGGCAGCGGCGGCTCCTGGACCGACGCCCCCAACGTGCAGGCCGCGCAGAAGCTCGCGGACTGGGCCAAGAAGGGCTACCTCACCAAGGACTCCAACTCGGTGAAGTGGGACGACACCCCGGTGAACTTCGCCAAGGGCGAGGGCGTGTTCATGTTCGGCGGCACCTGGTGGGCGCCGGACCTGAGCGACCGGATGAAGGACAAGGTCGGCTTCGCGCTGCCGCCCGCGCCGCAGGCGGGCCGGCCGGTGGCGACGATGGGCGGTGAGAGCCTGCCGTGGTCGATCACCTCCAAGTCCGAGCACGCCGATGTCGCCGCCGCCTACATCAACTTCATCACCTCGCCCGAGGCGATGAACGTGGCGGTGCAGGCCGGCAGCCTGCCCGTGCTGCCCGCCACCGCGCAGCCGGACAAGCCGCTGATGAAGGAGGTGTCGGCGGCCTGGGCCGAGCTCAGCAAGAACGACGGCACCACCCCCTACATCGACTACACGACCCCGACGTTCACCGACGCGTTCGGCGGTCCGCTGCAGGGCCTCGTCGCCGGCAAGATGTCCGCCCAGGAGGCCATGAAGGCGGCCCAGGACGACTACAGCGCCTTCCAGAAGAAGAAGTAGTGACGACCGGCCCGGCGTGACCGCCGGTCCCGCCGCCGCCCCGGGCACCCCGGAGCGGCGGCGGGGCACCGGCCGCCCCCGCGCGGAACGCGGCGGCGGCCCGCGCCGACGAGGTGACAGCGAGGAGCGCGCAGATGACGACCGTCGCGCGGCAGAAGACCCCCGAGCCGGGGCCCGAGGCGACCGGCTCGAGCAACGGGCGGCCCGCGGGGCGCCGGGCCAGGTCCCGGCCGCCGGGGGAGCCCCGCTCCGTCGGCTGGCTGTACGTGCTGCCGGCCCTGGCGGTGTACGGGGCGTTCCTGCTGTGGCCGCTGGTGCGCGGGGCGCAGTTCTCCCTCTACCACTGGGACGGCATCGGCCGGGCGACCTGGGCGGGGCTGTCCAACTACACCGCCACCTGGACCGACCCGACGCTGCGAGGCGCGTTCGGGCACCTGCTGGTGCTGATCGTGTTCTACGCGATCCTGCCGTGCTGCATCGCGTTCGTGCTGGTGGCCGTCATGTCCCGGACGAAGATCCGCGGCCTGACGTTCTTCCGCACCGTGCTGTTCATGCCGCAGGTCATCGCGATGGTCGCGGTCGCGGTGGCGTGGCAGTGGGTGTACTCCACGCACGGGCCCGTCAACACCGTCCTCGGCTGGCTGCACGACCTCGGGCTGCCCGACTGGCGGCACGGCTGGCTCGGCGACTTCACCTTCGCGCTGCCCGCCATCGGGCTCGTCGGCACCTGGGTGGAGATCGGCCTCGCGCTGGTGCTGTTCCTCGCCGGCGTGCAGAAGATCCCCCGGGAGCTGTACGAGGCGGCGCGGATCGACGGCGCCGGCGCGGTCCGGGAGTTCTTCACCGTCACCCTGCCGGGGCTGCGCCGCGAGCTGTCGGTCGCGCTGACGCTCACCACGATCATGGCGGTGCGCAACTTCGACCTCATCTACATGGCGACCTCGGGCGGCCCGGGCGACTCGACGAAGGTGCCCGCCTACGAGGTCTACAACCGCACGTTCAACACCGGCGAGGTCGGCCTCGGCTGCGCCATCGGCGTCACGCTGGCCGTGCTGGCGTTCGCGATCACCGCGGGCATCGGCCGCCTGGTCGAGGGGAAGGGCGAATGAGCAGGCGCTACGAGCGGATCCTCAACCACGCCGTGCTGGCGCTGTTCGCGGTGGTCGCCCTGTTCCCGATGATCGGCATCGTCGCGCAGGCGCTGAAGCTGCCCGGCAGCCTGTCGTTCGACACCTTCCGGGTCGCCTGGAACGAGGGCCACTTCGCCGGCTACCTGCGCAACAGCGTCATCGTCACCGCCGTCACGGTGGTGCTGGCGAGCGTATTCTCGATCATGTCCGGGTACGCGCTCGGCGTCATGCGCTTCCGCGGCGCGGGGGCGGTGTTCCTGCTGTTCCTGGCGGGCCTCACGATCCCCACCGAGGCCGTCGTCGTGCCGCTGTACTTCGACCTGCGCTCGGCCGGGCTGGACAACACCTACGCCGGGCTGATCCTGCCGCAGGTCGCCATGTCGGTCGCGTTCGGCACGTTCTGGATGCGCGCCTACTTCCGCAGCGTCCCCCCGTCGCTGATGGAGGCGGCCCGGATGGACGGCGCGTCGAGCTGGACGACCCTGTGGCGGGTGCTGGTGCCGATCGGCCGGCCCGCCATCCTCACCATGGTCGTGCTGATCACCATGTGGACCTGGAACGAGTTCCTGCTCCCGCTGGTGATCGTCAACTCCGACGAGGGGCTGCGCACCGCGCCGCTCGGGCTGTCGTTCTTCCAGGGCGCGCACAAGACCGACTACTCGCTGCTCATGGCGGGCGCGCTGATCATCGCCGCGCCCATCGTGATCGTCTATGTCTTCCTGCAACGGCGGTTCATTGCAGGGATGCTCTCGGGGGCCATCAAGGAGTAGGGAGTCCGGGGCCGCCCCCCAGCGGCCCCGCAATGGAACAGGAGAGTTCATGCGAAGACTCGCCCTACCCGCCGTCCTGTCCGCCGCGCTGGCGGGCTCGGCCATCGCGCTGGCCGGCCAGCCCGCGCAGGCGCGGACGGCACCGTCCGACCGCACGGCACCGGCAGAGCGGGGCCGGCTGGACGTGCTGTTCGTCGGGGCGCACCCCGACGACGAGTCCGGCACCCTGTCGACCCTGGGCCAGTGGAACGAGTTCGACAAGGCCAGGACCGGCGTGCTGACCGTCACCCGCGGCGAGGGCGGCGGCAACGCCGCGGGGACCGAGGAGGGCCCGGCGCTCGGCCTGCTCCGCGAGGACGAGGAGCGCCGCGCGGTCGGCAAGGCGGGCGTCACCGACGTCCACAACCTCGACAAGGTCGACTTCTACTACACGGTGAGCGCCCCTCTCACCGAGGACACCTGGGGCCACGACGACGCCCTGGCGAAGGTCGTGCGGATCGTCCGCGAGACCCGGCCCAAGGTGATCGTGACGATGAACCCGGCGCCGCTGCCCGGCCAGCACGGCAACCACCAGGAGGCCGCGCGGCTGGCGACCGAGGCGTACTACGCCGCCGCCGACCCCAAGGCGTTCCCCACCCAGCTGAGCAAGGAGGGCCTGAAGACCTGGGCGCCGGGACGGCTGTTCCAGGGCGGCGGGGCGACCGGCCCGACCGGGCAGGAGTGCGCCGCCAAGGTCACCCCCGACACGCCGGCGTCGGTGGCGTACGGGGTTTGGGGCGGCCGCGCGTCGGCCCGCAACGGCGGCAAGACGTGGGCGCAGGTCGAGCGGGAGGCGCAGCGGCTGTACGTCAGCCAGGGCTGGGCCGGGTTCCCGGACGCGCCGTCCGACCCGTCGAAGATCGGCTGCGACTACCTCACGCAGATCGCGAGCCGCGTGCCGTTCACGCTCGGCAACACCGACCCGTCGGCGCCGCTGGAGGGCGCGGTGACGCCCGGCAAGGGCGGCCTGCCGCTCGGCACGCAGTTCTACCTGACGACGGCGTCGTACGGGGTGACGCCCGGCGCGGCGTTCAAGGTGACGGCGCACGCGAGCGCGCCGAAGCAGCTGAAGAACGCGCGGGCGGCGCTGTCCGTGCCGTCCGGATGGAACGTGACAGGCAGCGGTGACCTGGGCAAAGTCGGATCCAGTGAGCGGACCGCGACGTTCACCGTGACGCCGCCCGCGGGCGCCTCCGTGGGCCGCGCGCGGATCGCCGCGACGCTGGCGTCCGGCCGCGCCACCGGCCAGACCGCCACGATGGTGAACGTCCAGCCGCCCGTCACCGGGCAGCAGCAGCCGCTGCCCCGCGTCGACGACTTCGACACCTGGGCCGCCAAGACCGGCGTGCCCGCGCTCATCGGGCAGATGAAGCGCGTGCTGACGGTCGGATCGGGCAAGTCCCGCGACGTGCGGGTGGACCTGGTGAACACCACCTCGTCCGCGCAGTCCGGCACGGTCAAGCTCGACCTGCCGAAGGGCTTCTCCGCCGACGCCGCGTCCAAGCCGTACACGCTCGCGGCCGGCGCCAAGGGCACGGCGACCTTCACGGTCACCGACACCGACGCCTCGCTGCCGACCTCGAACGAGGGCGGCTCCGGCGGCGACTACGACTACACCATCACCACCACCCCGTCGTCCGGCCCGGCCGACGTGGAGCAGGCGGCGCTGGAGCTGGTCCCCGTCGCCGAGATCCCCAAGGCGTCCGCCGCGCCGAAGATCGACGGCAAGGAGGAGGCCGGCGAGTACGCCGGCGCCGAGCTGAACCTGTCGCGGGTGTGGGAGGGCGACGCCTGCGCGTCGGCCGCCGACTGCTCGGCGACCGGCAAGGTCACCTGGACCGACGACGCGCTGAACGTGCTGGTCAAGGTCCGCGACGACAAGCAGGGCACGGTTCTCGGCGCCGACGACTGCAAGCGGCACTGGCGCACCGACTCGGTCGAGATCGGGATCGACCCGCGCGGCGACTCCGAGAACACCTCGACCACCTTCAAGACCGGCATCTTCCCGCAGATGGCGGACGGCAAGCCGTGCTTCGAGCGCGACGCCGACGCCCACCAGGGCGGCGCCGACGCCGCGCCCGGCATGCAGGTGGCAGCCACGGTGAACCAGCCCTACGACGGCTACACCATCGAGGCGAAGATCCCGTTCAAGGACCTGCCGACCGCCGTGGACCCGGCGCGGATGGGCCTGAACGTGTTCGTCTACGACTCCGACACCCAGGACAAGACCGGCCAGACCCGGATCGGCTGGTCGACCTGGGGCGGCGTGCAGGGCGACCCGTACCGGTGGGGTCAGACGACCCTGCCCGGCTACACTCCGGACCCTGGCCTGCCGACCACCCCGCCCGCGCCGGTGATGCCGACCGACGCGGCGGCCTCGGTGAACTCGCCCGAGTCGATCGAGCAGGCCGTCCGCACCGGGATCGCGCTCGCGGGCGGCACGGCCGCGCCGCGCTCCGACAGCGCGCGCATCACCGGCGCGCCGAAGGTGTCCGGCGGCTCGACGACCTTCCGGCTGCGGGCGACCGGTCCCGGCACCGCGCACGTGACGGTCTGGGACGGCAAGGTGCTCGGCACGAAGACCGTCGAGGTGAAGCGCGCCGGTGCGCAGTCCGTGACCGTCCCGGGTGCGAGCGGTCTGCTCGCCGTCGCGTTCGAGGCGGAGAAGGGGGGCACGGCGAGCAGCATCGCCCGGCTGAGCCGGTGAGCGGCGCCGCCGCGCCGGGCCCGCGCCCGGCGCGGCGGCCTCCCGCCTAGCGCGGCGGCCTCCCGCCTAGCGCGGCGGCCTCCCGCCGGCGCGCGGCCGGCGGGAGGGTCAGCGGCCCACGAGCGTGTGGGAGAAGGAGTACCGGTCGGCCCGGTAGACGTGGTCGCCGTACTCGACGGCGGTGCCGTTGTCGTCGAAGGCGGTGCGGGTCATGGTGAGAAGCGGGGTGCCGCTCCGCTCGTCCAGCAGCCGCGCCTCCGCGGCGGTCGCGGCGCGCGCCCCGATCGTCTGGTGCGCGATCCGCAGGTTGACCCCGGCCGCGCGCAGGGTCTCGTACAGGCCGTGCTCGGCGAGGTGCTCGGCGGTGACGTCGATCAGCCCGGCGGGCAGCACATTGGTGAGCAGCGCCAGCGGCTCGCCGCCGGTGAGCCGCAGCCGACGCAGCCGCAGCACCTCGGTGCCGGGCGGGACGCCGAGCCGCTCGGCGGCCTCGTCGCCGGCCGGCGCGGGCCCGAACTCCAGCACCCGGGTGCGCGGCTCGGCGCCCGCCGCGGCGAGGTCGTCGTGCAGGCTGGTCAGCTCGATCGGCCGCCGCACCTGCGCCTGGACGACCTGGGTGCCGACGCCGCGCTTGCGGACGAGGAGCCCCTTGTCGACCAGGTGCTGGATCGCCTGCCGGACGGTCGGCCGGGACAGCCGGTACCGGGCGGCGAGGTCGAGCTCGTTGTCCAGCCGGGCGCCCGGCGGCAGCTCGCCGGACCGGATGGCCGCCTCGAGCTGCTGGGCGACCTGGAAGTACAGCGGCACCGGGCTGCCGCGGTCCAGCGTGACCGTCGGTCCGTGCACGCGGGCCTCCTTTCGCGGGTCGGGAGGCAGCCTAGTCCACCGGCCGTCTGGAGATAATTAAGACATCATGTCAGGACATAATGTTGACAGCTCTTGGAGCGTTCCATGAGACTCGGTCCGGATTCACGGCCGGAAGGGGTGCGATGAGGATCGGGCTCGCTGGAGCGGGACGGATCGGGACCGCGCACGCGCGGACGCTGCGCACGCTGCCCGGGGTCGCGGAGGTCGTCGTCGCCGACGCCGACCCGCGCCGGGCGCGGGAGGCGGCCGCCGGGCTCGGCGTCCAGGCCGCCGCCGACGTCGGCGCGCTGTTCACCGCGGGGCTGGACGCGCTGGTCGTCGCCGCGCCGACGGACGCGCACGCCGGCCTGGTGATGCGCGCCGTCGAGGCGGGGACGCCGGTGTTCGTGGAGAAGCCCGTCGCCCCCGACCTGGCCGGGACGATCGAGGTCCTGGCCGCGGTGCGCGGCGCGGGGGTGCCCGTGCAGGTGGGCTTCCAGCGCCGCTTCGACCCCGGCCACGCCGCGGCGCGCGACGCGGTGCGCTCGGGCCGGCTCGGCTGGGTGCACACCGTCCGCTCCTGCACGCTGGACCCGGTGCCGCCGCCGGACGACTACATCCCCGGCTCCGGCGGGCTGTTCCGCGACTGCTCGGTGCACGATTTCGACGCCGTCCGGTTCGTCACCGGCCGCGAGGTGACCGAGGCGACCGCGACCGGCGCCAACCGCGGCTCGGCCGCCTTCGCCGAGGCCGGCGACGTCGACACCGGCGCGGCGACGCTGACGCTGGACGACGGGACGCTCGCGCTGGTGTCCGCGACCCGCTACAACGCGGCCGGCTACGACGTGCGGCTGGAGGTCCTCGGGTCGCTGGACGGGGTCGTCGCCGGGCTGGACGACGGGACGCCGCTGTCCCCGGCCGCCGGGGGCATCCGCCCGGCCGGGCCCGCGCACACCGGGTTCCTGGAGCGGTTCGCCGACGCCTACGCCGCCGAACTGGCGGCGTTCGCCCGGATGGTCGCCGACGGCACGGCCAGCCCGTGCCCGCCCGAGGAGGGCCTCGAGGCGCTCTATATCGCGGAGGCGTGCGAGATCTCCCGCCGCGAGCGCCGCACCGTCGCGATCGAGGAGGTCCGCCGATGACGCCCGCGCCCGAGACCGGAGCGCCCCACGACCTGATCACGATGGGCCGGGTGAGCGTCGACGTCTACCCGCAGCAGATCGGGGTCCCGCTGGAGGACGTCGAGACGTTCGGCAAGTACCTCGGGGGCAGCCCCACGAACGTGGCGGTCGCCGCCGCCCGGTACGGGCACCGCACGGCGGTCGTCACCCGCACCGGCGCCGACCCGTTCGGGCGGTTCGTCCGCGCTGCGCTCAAGGGTTACGGCGTGGACGACCGGTTCGTCACCGAGGTGCCGGGCCTGCCGACGCCCCTGGCGTTCTGCGAGATCTTCCCGCCGGACGACTTCCCGCTGTACTTCTACCGGTACCCGAAGGCGCCCGACATGCAGATCCGCGCCGCCGAGCTGGACCTGGACGCGATCGCCGCCGCCCGGATCTTCTGGGCGACGGTCACCGGGCTGTCGCAGGAGCCGAGCCGCGCGGCGACGGTCGCCGCGCTCGCCGCGCACCCCGGCACCACCGTCCTCGACCTGGACTACCGGCCGATGTTCTGGGAGTCGCCGGACGCGGCCCGCGCGCGGGTGCGCGAGGCGCTGCGGCACGCGACCGTCGCGGTCGGCAACCTCGAGGAGTGCGAGGTCGCCGTCGGCGAGCGCGAGCCGCGCGCCGCCGCCCGCGCCCTGCTGGACCTCGGCGTGTCGGTCGCCGTCGTCAAGCAGGGCCCGCGCGGCGTCCTCGCCGCGTCCGCGGACGGCGCCGTCGAGGTCCCGCCGACGCCGGTCGAGGTGGTCAACGGGCTCGGCGCCGGGGACGCGTTCGGCGGCGCGCTCTGCCACGGGCTGCTGCGCGGCTGGGACCTGGAGCGGACCGTGCGGTTCGCCGGCGCCGCCGGGGCGATCGTCGCGTCCCGGCGGGCCTGCGCCGACGCCATGCCGACCGCCGGCGAGGTCGAGCGGCTGCTCACCGCCCGGCGCGCGCCGGGCTCCGGCGAGGAGGCCACCGCGTGAGCACGGGAATGTTCGCCGAACGCCGCGCCGCCCCCGCCGGGATCGTGGCGGCGCCGTGCACACCTGCGAGGAGGACGCGATGACCGATGTGGACATCGCTCCGGCGGACGCCGGATGGGCCTACTCGGGCCTGCGCGTCCTGACGCTCGGCCCCGGTGAGGAGGCGACCGTCGAGACGGGGGACGCCGAGACGCTCGTGCTGCCGCTCGCCGGGTCGTTCCGCGCCGCCGTCACCATCCCGGGCGAGGACGAGGTGACGTTCGACCTGCGAGGGCGCGCCGACGTCTTCTCCCGCGTCACCGACTTCGCCTACGCGCCGCGCGACGCCGCGGTGGCCGTGTCGTCGCGGGACGGCGGCCGGTTCGCGCTGCCGTCCGCCCGCTGCGAGCGCCGGCTGCCGCCGCGCTACGGCCCCGCCGAGCGGGTGCCGGTCGAGCTGCGCGGCGCCGGATCGGCGAGCCGCCAGGTGAACAACTTCTGCACCCCGGACGCGTTCGAGGCCGACCGGCTCATCGCCTGCGAGGTGCTGACCCCCGGCGGTAACTGGTCGTCCTACCCGCCGCACAAGCACGACGAGCCGACGCCCACCGAATCGGTGCTCGAGGAGATCTACTACTTCGAGGTCGCGGACGGTCCCGGCGGCCGTCCCGGCATGGGCTACCAGCGGGTGTACGGGACCGCGGACCGCCCGATCGACGTGCTGGAGGAGGTCCGGACCGGCGACGTCGTGCTGATCCCGCACGGCTGGCACGGGCCCTCGATGGCGGTGCCCGGCTACGACCTGTACTACCTGAACGTGATGGCGGGCCCGGGGGAGGAGCGGGCCTGGCGGATCTGCGACGACCCGGCGCACGCATGGGTCCGCGACGGTTGGGCCGGCCTGGCCGCCGACCCGCGCCTGCCCATGACGTCGGCCGCGGGCCGCGAACGCTGAGCCGGCCGTGCCCGGGCCCTCGCCGGGAGCGCGGGGCGCCGGCGCCCCTTCATCCGCGCCGCGGTAAAGGCGTTTCCGGAGTTCTCGCGTGGTGGTGACAAAAACACCCGCCGGAAATGTGCCCGCAGAGGCAAGTGGCGGCGCGCGGGCGGCCGCTAGCGTCCAATCCCTGCGTTTCCGAGACGACCGCGAGGTGACGGATGGCGACTGCGCGCCGGGCCGACGGAACTCCCCGGGTGGTGGTCACCGGGTTCGGCGTGAAGAGCCCGGCGGGCGGCACCCCGGACGAGGTCGTCGCCGCCGTCTTCTCCGGGAAGTCGCAGGCCGTCCACGTCCAGCAGCTGCTCGAGGCGGGGACGGCCGTCTCCTACGGATGCCCCGCGCAGCCGTTCGAGGAGGAGTGCTACTTCACCCGCCCCGAGATGCGGCGGCTCGACCGCATGACGCGCCTCGGCGTCGCCGCCGCCGAGGACGCGCTCGCCGACGCCGCCCTGGGCGGCCCGGACGCCCCCGCGCCCTGGCGGCGCGGCGTGTACGTGGGGACGGCCGCCGCGAACCTCGCCTCGGTGGTCGCGCTCGGCGGGCACGAGCACGCCGGCACCCTGCACCGCGTCCCGGTCCCCACCGTCCCGATGGTCATGCCGAACGCGACCGCCGCGAACATCTCGATCCGGCACGGGTTCGAGGGCCCGTGCCCGACGTACTCGACCGGCTGCGCCAGCGGCGCCACCGCGATCGGCGAGGCCGCCCTCGCGATCCGCGCCGGCCGGATCGACGCGGCCGTGGCGGGCGGTGTCGACGCGGTCCTCACGCCGTTCGTGATGGCGGCGTTCGCGCGCATCGGCACGCTCGCCCGCCGCGACGACGCGCCGCACACCGCGAGCCGCCCGTTCGACGCGGACCGGGACGGGTTCGTCGTCGGCGAGGCCGCCGCGTTCCTGGTGCTGGAGCGCGCCGACCGCGCGGCCGCCCGCGGTGCCCGCGTGCACGGCGAGATCGCCGGGTACGCGGCCGCGAGCGACGCCGCGCACATCGTCGCGCCGCGCAAGGACGGCCGCGTCGCCGCCCGCTGCATGGCCGCGGCCCTCGCCGACGCGCGGCTCGGCCCGCGCGACGTCGGGCACGTCTCGGCGCACGCCACCGGGACGCGCAGCAACGACGGCGCCGAGGCCCTGGCGATCGACCGCTGCTTCGGCGGCGACGCCCCGCCCGTCACCGCGACCAAGGGCGTGACCGGCCACATCCTGGGCGCGGGCGGCGCCCTGGAGGCGATCGTCGCGCTGCGCTGCGCCGCCGCCGGGCTCGTCCCGCCGACGGCGAACTTCGCCGGTCCGGACGAGGAGACCGGGCTGATCGACGTCGTCCACGGCGAGGCGCGCGCGATCCCCGCGGCGGCGCCGGTGCTGTCGAACTCGTTCGGGTTCGGCGGCCACGACGCCGCGCTCGTCCTCACCCCCGCCTGAGCGCCGCCTGCGGCAGCCGCCGCCCACAGGTCCGGTCCGGGCGTCCCGAAGGGCGTACCCCTAAATCAGGGACTCAACGGGCGGATCCGCGGGTGGCGGCGAGCGGCTCGCCGCGCTGCCGGCCGCCCGGCGACCGCCGCCGCCCCGCCCCGCCGACCACGGCCCCGGCCGCCAGCAGGACCGCGCCGACCGCCGCCGCGCCGACCGGGACGGCGATCCGCAGCAGGTCGATCTTCGACGCGCCGTCCGCCGACTTCGCCCGCAGCGATCTCTGCGACTCCGGCGTCATCCGCAGGTCCATCCGCCCCACGACGAGGCGGCCCGGGCCGCTCTTCGGCCGCAGGGTGGACAGCACCTTCTGCTCCTGGTCGATCGGGTTGCCGGTGCGCGGGTCCACCCAGTACGTCGCGTCCGCCTGGTAGTAGCGGTCGACCGGGACCGCGGGGCCGCCCTTGGCGCGCCCGAGCAGCTCGCCCGGCACGTCCGGCAGGGCCTTCCCCGCCACCTTGGTGTCCGGGATGTGCTGGACGAACCGCCAGGCGACGATGCCGTGCACCCGCTCCGTGCCGGCGTAGACCGCCGGCCAGGCCCGCCGCGTCGCCGGGTCGTACACCGGCTTGGCCTTCTTGGTGGCGTGCACCGGCCAGAACAGCCCGAGCCCCGTCTGCCGCGCGGACACGTCGCCGTCCACCGAGGCGCCGCAGCAGGCCGTGAGCCGCCCGGTGCGGCGGTCGAAGGCGACCCGCTGGTTCTGGACCTCGATCGTGGTGCCGCGCGCGACGTCCTGGATCACCGTCGCCGAGTCCCAGACGGCGACGTCGCCGTGCGAGGACGTCACGTCGCCGCGGACGGTGTTGGTGGCGACCACGGTCGCGCCGGTGACCTGCTTGACGGACGCGGCGTCGAAATAGGTGGCATTGTCGGCGCGCAGCCGCGTGACCTGGTAGACGTCGGTCGGCGCGGCGATCAGCCGAGGGGTGACGTAGAAGCGGACCAGCACGGCGGTGATCAGGAGGAACGCGCCCAGACCCGTGAGCACCATGCCGATGACGTTGCGCAATGCCGCCTCCTCGTCGTTTCCGGCTCCCGCGTCCCCGATCACCGGGCGCGCGCCCGGTCCGCACATCGTCCGCCAAGAAGGCGGCGAAATGAATGCGTACGCCGTGGGAAATCGAAATTCTGTGCGGTCGCCCAGTGCCGCACAGTGCCGCCCGCGCCCGCCGGACCCGCGCCGCGGGTGTGAGCGCCAGTTAACGCGGGGGTGACGTTCGGGACCCATACGGGAAATAAGGCTCTCCGAGGATCAAGGCATGGAAGCCCGCAACGAACCGGACATGCACCTGGTCGTGGTCGGCCACGGACCGGCCTCGCACCGCCTGGTGGAGGCCCTGCGCGAGCGCGACGCCGCCGGGACGTGGACGGTCACCGTCATCGGCGAGGAGCCGCGCACCGCCTACGACCGGGTGGCGCTGACCACCCACCTGGAGGGCGCCGACCTCGCCTACCCGGCGCACGGCGGCGAGGTCGCCGTCGTCACCGGCGAGCAGGTCACCGCGATCGACCGCGCCGCCCGCACCGTGGCGACCTCGGCCGGACGCACCGTCCGCTACGACGCGCTGGTGCTGGCCACCGGGTCGGCGCCGTTCGTGCCGCCGGTGCAGGGCCGGGACCTGCCCGGCGTGTTCGTCTACCGCACCATCGACGACCTGGACGCGATCCGCGAGTACGCGAAGGGCCGGGCGACCGGCGCCGTGGTCGGCGGGGGCCTGCTCGGCCTGGAGGCCGCCCGCGCCATCCAGGGGCTCGGGCTGCGCAGCGGCGTCGTGGAGGTCGCGCCGTGGCTGATGCCGCGCCAGCTCGACGAGGGCGGCGGCGCGATGCTGCGCCGCCACATCGAGGCCCTCGGCATGGCCGTGCACGCCGGGGAGCCGATGGAGCGGCTCGAGGCGGGCGCGGGCGGCGCCGTCGCGGGCATCGCGCTCGCCGGCGGGCGGCGGATCGACGCCGAGGTCGTGGTGTTCTCCGCCGGCATCCGGCCGCGCGACGAGCTGGCCCGCGGCTGCGGGCTGCAGGTGGGGGAGCGCGGCGGGATCGTCGTCGACGCGTCCTGCCGCACCGAGGACCCGGCGATCTGGGCGATCGGCGAGTGCGCGCTCGTGGACGGGACGGTGTACGGGCTGGTCGGGCCCTGCTTCTCGATGGCGGAGGTGGTCGCGGACCGGCTGCTCAACCCGGACAGCACCGCGGCGTTCGAGGGCGCCGACATGTCCACGAAGCTGAAGCTGATGGGCGTGGACGTCGCCAGCTTCGGCGACCCGTTCGCCGGCCCGGACCAGGGCGCGCTCGGCGTCACCTACACCGACCCGGTCGCCGGCGTCTACAAGAAGCTCGTGGTCAGCGACGACGCGAAGACCCTGCTCGGCGGTGTGCTGGTCGGCGACGCCGAGTCCTACGGGACGCTGCGCGCCTACGTCGGCGGGAACCTGCCCGGCGCCCCCGAGCAGATGCTGTTCGGCGGGACGGAGGCCGCGGGCGGCGACCTGCCGGGCGCGACCGTCATCTGCTCCTGCAACAACGTCACCGCCGAGACGATCCGCGGCGCGATCGCGGCGGAGTCGCTCACCGACGTGGCCGCGGTCAAGGGCTGCACGAAGGCCGGGACGAGCTGCGGCAGCTGCGTTCCGCTGGTGAAGAAGATCCTGGACGCCGAGCTGACCGCCGCCGGCATCGAGGTCAGCAAGGCGATCTGCGAGCACTTCGACTACAGCCGCGCGGAGCTGTTCGACATCATCCGGGGCGGGCGGGTCACCAGCTTCACCCAGCTCGTCCAGGAGCACGGCCGCGGCCGGGGCTGCGACATCTGCAAGCCCGCCGTCGCGTCCATCCTCGCCAGCCTCGGCAACGGGCACATCCTGGAGGGCGAGCAGGCCGCGCTGCAGGACACCAACGACCACTTCCTGGCCAACCTGCAGAAGAACGGCACGTACTCGGTCGTGCCGCGGGTCCCCGGCGGCGAGATCACCCCGGAGAAGCTGATCGTGATCGGCGAGGTGGCCCGCGACTTCGGCCTCTACACCAAGATCACCGGCGGGCAGCGGATCGACCTGTTCGGCGCCCGCGTCGAGCAGCTCCCGGAGATCTGGAGGCGGCTCGTCGACGCCGGGTTCGAGTCCGGGCACGCCTACGGCAAGGCGCTGCGGACGGTGAAGTCGTGCGTCGGCTCCACCTGGTGCCGCTACGGCGTGCAGGACTCGGTCGCGATGGCGATCCGGCTGGAGCTGCGGTACCGGGGGCTGCGCGCCCCGCACAAGCTGAAGTCGGCGGTGTCGGGCTGCGCCCGCGAGTGCGCGGAGGCGCAGAGCAAGGACTTCGGCGTCATCGCCACCGAGAACGGCTGGAACCTCTACCTCGCCGGCAACGGCGGCATGCGGCCACGGCACGCCGACCTGTTCGCCTCCGACCTGTCCGACGAGGAGCTGATCCGCACCATCGACCGGTTCCTGATGTTCTACATCCGCACCGCCGACCGGCTGCAGCGCACCGCGAGCTGGCTGGAGGCCCTCGACGGCGGCGTCGGCTACCTGCGCGAGGTGATCGTGGACGACCGGCTCGGCATCTGCGCCGAGCTGGACGCCGCGATGGAGCGGCACGTGGCCGCCTACTCCGACGAGTGGCGCGACACCCTCGACGACCCCGACCGGCTCCGCCGGTTCGTCTCGTTCGTCAACGCGCCGCAGACCCCCGACCCGAGCATCGAGTTCGAGGTCGAGCGCGAGCAGATCAAGCCCGTGCTCCTGCCGCTGGAGGTCAGGTGAACCGCGAACGGATCGTCGTCGTCGGGAACGGGATGGCCGGGGCCCGGTTCGTCAGCGAGCTGCGCTCCCGCGACCCCGGCGTGCCCGTCACGGTGTTCGGCGCCGAGACGCAGCGGCCCTACAACCGGGTGCTGCTGTCGAACGTCCTCGCCGGGAAGACCAGGCCGGACCACATCAGCCTGGTCGACGCGGCCTGGTACGCCTCGCACGGGGTGGACGCCCGGCTCGGCGTGGAGGTCGTCCGCGTCGACCGGGAGGCGCGCGCCGTGCACGCCTCCGACGGCACCGTCACCCGCTACGGCACGCTCGTGCTGGCGACCGGCAGCACCGCGTTCGTCCCGCCGATGCCGGGCCTGCGGGACGGGCTGCCCGTCGGGGCGCTGGTGTTCCGCACGCTCGACGACTGCCGCCGGATCTCCGAGCTGGCCGAGTCGGCGAAGCGCGCGGTCGTGGTCGGCGGCGGGCTGCTCGGCATCGAGGCGGCGCGCGGGCTGATGGGCCGCGGGCTGGAGGTGACGGTCCTGCACCTTGCCGGGCACCTGATGGAGCGGCAGCTCGACCCCGCCGCGGGCAAGGTGCTGGCGCGGACGCTCGCGAGCCTCGGCATCGGCACCCGCCTGCAGGCGAACGTCGCCGGGCTGCGCACCACCGGCACCGGCGGCGACCGCACGGTCACCGGCGTCGAGCTGGCGCTGCCGGACGGGGGCAGGGAGGTCCTGGACACCGATCTGGTCATCCTGTCGTGCGGCGTGCGGCCCGAGGTGTCGCTGGCCCGCGACGCCGGCCTGGCGATCGGCCGGGCGGTGGTCGTCGACGACGAGCTGCGCTCGGTCACCGACCCGTCCGTCCGCGCGATCGGAGAGTGCTCGGAGCACCGCGACGAGGTGTACGGACTCGTCGCGCCCGCGTGGGAGCAGGCGGCCGTGCTGGCCGGGCTGCTCGCCGGCACCGACCCGGCCGCGCGCTTCACCGGCGCCCGGCAGATCACCCGGCTGAAGGCGGCGGGCATCGAGCTGGCGTCGATGGGGGAGACGCACTTCGGCGACGACGACGACGGCGTGGAGGTCGTCCGGTTCACCGACGCGGCGCGCGGCACCTACAAGAAGGCGGTGATCCGGGACGGCCGGCTGATCGGCGCGATCCTGCTCGGCGAGACGTCCGCGGCCGGGACGCTCACCCAGCTCTACGACCGGGCCTCGCCGCTGCCGTCCGAGCGCCTCGACCTGCTGTTCCCGGGGCTCGGCGGCGCTCCGGAGGCGGCGTCGCCGGTGCGGATGCCGGACGCGGCGACGGTCTGCAACTGCAACAACGTCAGCAAGGGGCAGATCCGCGCCTGCTGGCAGGACGGCGCCCGCACCGCCGACGAGGTCTCCCGGCGGACCCGCGCGGGCACCGGCTGCGGGAGCTGCCGCGACGCGCTGGAGGGGATCGTCTCCTGGCTCGACGAGCAGGAGTCGGTGGACGCCTAGGCGGACGCGCCGGGACCGGCCGGTAGGCTCCGCCGCATGGCCGTCTACGCTCTGGGAGACCAGGTCCCCGACATCCACCCGACCGCGTACGTCCACCCCGCCGCGACCGTGATCGGGTCGGTGGCCCTCGGCGAGGGCGCCTCCGTCTGGCCGGGCGCCGTGCTGCGCGGCGACTACGGCACGATCACCGTCGGCGCCCGCACCTCCGTCCAGGACGGCACCGTCGTGCACACCACCGAGGAGTGGCCGACCGTCATCGGCGCCGACTGCGTCGTCGGCCACAACGCCCACCTCGAAGGCTGCGTGGTCGAGGACCGCTGCCTCGTCGGGTCCGGCTCCGTCGTGCTCAACCGCGTCCGCGTGGAGACCGGCGCGGTCGTCGGCGCCGGGGCCGTCGTCACCGAGGGCGCCGTCGTCCCGGCCGGGCACACCGCCCTCGGCGTCCCCGCCAAGATCAGGCCGGGCGGCATCGACGAGAAGTGGCACGGCCTGGCGGTCGGCGGGTACGTCGCCAACGGGCGCCGCTACGCCGCCGAGCTCAGGCGGATCCAGGACTGACGCGGGGGAGGCGCACATGCTCGACGGACGTCCCCTCGTCGACGCCCACGTCCACGCGGCGCGGCTGCCGACCCTGCCCCCGGCCTGGCGGCAGTGGGCCGAGGAGTTCGGCTCCGCGCACCCCTGGCAGGACCTCTACGACGACTCCGGCGCCCTCGTCCCCGACCGCGTCGACGCCTACTTCGAGGCCGAGGGCGTGGACGTCGCGCTGCTGCTGTGCGAGTACAGCCCCAGGACGACCGGGTACCAGCCCATCGAGGACCTGGTGCCGCTGCTCAAGCACAACCCGCGCCGCTTCAAGCCCGTCGCCAACCTCAACCCGCACCTGCACTACCCCGTCGACGCCGAGCTGGAGCGCCAGCTCGGGTTCGGTGCCGTCGCGCTCAAGCTGCACCCCGTGCACGGCGGGTTCTCCGTCGCCGATCCCGAGCTGTACCCGGCGTACGCGCTGTGCCGGGACGCGGGGCTGCCGGTCGTCGTGCACTGCGGCACCAGCTCCTTCCCCGGCTCGGCGAACCGGTACGCCGACCCGACCCCGGTCGACGACGTGCTCCGGCTGTTCCCCGGGCTGGCGTTCGTGCTGGCCCACGGCGGGCGGGGCTGGTGGTACGACGCGGCGGCGTTCCTCGCGCTGTCCCGCGAGGAGGTGTGGATCGAGCTGTCGGGGCTGCCGCCGTGCCGCCTCCCCGAGTACTACGCCCGCTACGACCTGAAGCGGCTGGCGCGCAAGTTCGTGTTCGGCACCGACTGGCCCGGCGTCCCCGGCGTCGCCCGCAACGCGCGCGCGATCGCCGGCCTCGGGCTGGACGAGGAGACCGTCGCGCTCGTCCTCGGCGGCAACGCGATGCGGCTGTACCGCGGCATCGCCGACGGTTATTGATCTACAATGTAAAGGCGCCGGGCCGGTCACTCGGCGAGGTCGCGGGCGAACGCGCGGAGCGCGCCCGGCGCCACCACGGTGATCCGCCGGCGGCCAGTCCGGACCAGGCCCGCGCGGCGCAGCACCGCGAGCGCCCGCGCGACGGTCTCGCGCGAGGCGTCCATCCAGCTGCCCAGCTCCTCCTGCGACAGCGGCGGCCCGATGTCCACCGAGCCGTCCACGGCCGGCGGCGCGTACGCCGCCGACAGCTCGGCGAGATGCGCCAGCAGCATCGCCAGCCGCTGCGGGCCCTGCGCCGAGACGTTCGCCTGGACCCGCCGGTCCGCGTCGTCGAGCCGCCGCACGAACGTGCCGCTCACCAGCCGCCAGACCTCGGGATGGGCGTCCAGGAAGGAGGTGAAGCGGCCGGCCGGGACCACCAGCCCGCGGACCGGGGTGAGCGCCGTGACGGTCGCCGACCGGTGCCGGCTGCCGAGCACCGCGCTCTCGCAGACCAGGTCGCCGGGGCCGCGCACGGCCAGCACCACCTCATGGCCGTCCGGCGTCGTGGACGTCACCTTCGCCCAGCCGGACCGGATGACGATGATGTGGTCGGAGTCCTCGCCCTGGTAGCACAGCGGCGTCCGCGCCGGGTAGTTGCGCTGCCGGGCCGCCGCCGCCAGCGCGGCGCGCTGGGCCCGGTCGAGCTCGGTCCAGAAGCCGTCGCCGCCGGGCGCGGCGGGAGCGGCGAGGCCGCCGAGGTGCGGTGTCCTGGTGTTCACGGGGTGCCGGCTTTCCGAGCCCCGCGGGGCTCACGGGTCGGGACGGACGGGCGCGCGCCGGTGCGCGCCGCTCGGTGAACCGGTACCCGCGGCAGATGGGGGGAGTGGGGCGGTGAGGCCCAGTGCCGCGGATACCGGTCCGCTCGTGCGGCCGCCGCGGCCGGACCCGGTGCCCGGTCGACGGCCGTCATCGCCCGTCCCGCGGCGGCGTGCGTGCTCTCCGCATGTCCCTAGGAGAACCCCTCATTGATCCACATGCTGCGCGCGCGGGCGCACCGCGTCTGCGTCTTCTGACACTTTCGCGGAAAATTGCAGCGAAGAATTCCCCGCGCCGAGACCCGCGCGCGCTCCGGGGCACGCCGGGACGGGCGGGCTAGCGTGACAGGGCGTTCAGCAGCCGGTTGACGGGGCTGGAGAGGTTCCACGTGTCGGCGAGCTCCACCAGCGCCTCGGCGTCCCGCGGTTCGGACGGCAGCCGGTCGTCCAGCTTCGCCAGCTCCGGCGCGTCGATGTCGGTGACGACCCGGACCACGGTCTCGGCGGACGCCAGGTACTCCCGCGCCGCCTCCATCCGCTTGCGCGCCCCCGCCGGGAACCCGTCGGTGGTCCCCGCGTCCAGCGCCGCCAGGATCCCGTCGACCGACCCGAACCGGGTGATCAGCGCGGCGGCGGTCTTGTCGCCGACGCCCGGCACGCCCGGCAGCCCGTCGCTGGGGTCGCCGCGCAGCGTCGCGTAGTCGCCGTAGCCGCGGCCGGGGATGCCGTACTTGGCCGCGACCTCCGCCTCGCCCATGACCTGGAGGTTGCGGATGCCGCGCGCGGTGTACAGCACCGACACCGGGCCGGCGTCGTCGACCAGCTGGAACAGGTCGCGGTCGCCGGTGACGATGTCGACCGGGCCGTCCGCCGCGCCCCGCACCGCGAGGGTGCCGATGACGTCGTCGGCCTCGTAGCCGGGGACGCCGGCGCGGGCCAGCCCGAACGCGTCCAGCACGGCGTCGATCACGGGCAGCTGCGCCTCGAGCGCGTCGGGCGTCTGGTCGCCGCCGTCGTCGGCGACGCGGTGCGCCTTGTACGACGGCAGCGCCTCGACCCGGAACGCCGGCCGCCAGTCGGCGTCCATGCAGCACACGAGGCGGTCGGGGGAGCGGTCCTGGACGAGCCGGGCGATCATGTCGATCAGCCCGCGGACGGCGTTCACCGGCGTGCCGTCCGGCGCCGTCACCGACTCGGGCACCCCGTAGAAGGCACGGAAGTACAGTGAAGGTGTATCTAGCAGTAGGAGTCTTTTGGGCTTGGTGGTCATGCGGTCAGGATCGCACTGCTGCACGCTGGGCGTCCCGAAACGGCGATTGCCCCGGGAGTGTCCCAGGGGCGTCGGCTCGGCCGTCATGTGGTCGGCAGGCGGACGGCCACCGCCCGGGTGATCCGCCCGGGGGTTCCCGGTGCGGGCCATCGGCCGTGCCGTCAGCCGCGCCAGTGGACGTCGAGCCGATCGGGGTCGATGCCGCGTCGTCCGCGCACGCCCGACTTGACGACGATGTGCTCAAGCGCGGATGACAGCAGATCGCGCCGTCCGTCGGTGTCGCGCGCTTCCCAGGCTTCCGCGAAGGTCATACCGAGGCTCACGTATTCGAATTTCCCGTTCAGCACCAGGTCGGCGGCCTTGCGGACGTACGCGGCCTCGACGGGGTCGATTTCAAGGGCCTTTCCGGCGCCGTCGGGGTTGTCGACGATGCGGTATCCGTACGGGGCCGAGCCCCCCGGCCATCGCTGGGCCTTCACCAGGGCGGCCCGGGCGGCGGTGACGCGGTCGCGAATGGTGGCCGCCTCGAACTCGGCGAAGATGCCGAGCATCTGAAGGAGCGCACGACCGGACGATGTAGTCATGTCGAATGCCTCGGTCGCAGACACGAGAGCGACCCCGGCGTGATTCCACTCTTCGGTGAGCGCGGATAGGTCGGCCACAGACCGGGCGACGCGGTCGATGCGCCAGACCATCACTGTGTCGACGCGTCCGGCCGCGACGGCATCCCGTACGCGGGCAAGCCCAGGACGGTCGAGGCGGGTCTTCGTGGCGGATACGTCGACGTCCTCGATGATGTCGGCAAGTGCCCATCCGCGTGCGTGGCACGCGGCCTGTATGACGCCTCGCTGGCGCTCGATGGACGTGCTCTCGTCCGTGGCCTTCGAGATCCGGGCGTACCCGATGACGCGTCTCGACGCATGCTCGGTCGTCGGGTGATATGACAGCGGTGTATTGAGCAGCATTAACCTGCTCGTGGCTGACATGTCTCGCCGCCGCCGACATCGCGGCGGCTCAGACGACCTGGACGGCGAGCACGCACGTGTCGTCGTCGGGGTTGGCGGCGCCGAGCGAGCGCAGCACGTGGTCGATGACGGCGTCGGGCCCGGCGCCCGGCCGCGCCGCGGCCGCGGCCAGCAGCGTCCGGAACCCGTCGGCGAGGTCGCGGTCGCGGCGCTCGACGAGCCCGTCGGTGTAGAGCAGCAGCAGGTCGCCGCGGTGCAGCCGGGTGATGACCGGCGCCAGGTCCGGGGCCTCATGCGCGCCGAGCAGCACGCCCTCGGGGGACTCCAGCAGCGCGGCGGCTCCGTCGCGGACCAGCAGCGGCGGCGGGTGCCCGGCCCGCGCCCAGGTCAGCACGCCCGGTCCGGGCTCGTAGCGGGCGGCGACGGCGCTCGCGGCCGGCGGACGGTCCCGCCCGTGCGCGGGCCCGTCGAGCGTGGTCCGGCTCAGCAGCATCCGGTTCAGCGCCGCCAGCAGCCGGTCGGGCGGCGCGCCGGTGCAGGCCAGGCCGCTGAGCGCGTTGCGGACGCGCGCCATCGCGGCGGCGGCCGGAGGCCCGTGCCCGGCGACGTCGCCGATCGCGAGGAAGACCTCGCCGTCGGGCAGCGCGGTCGCCTCGTACCAGTCGCCGCCGGCCCGCGTCCCGCCGCACGCGGGCAGGTAGCGGACGGCGGCGCGCAGCCCCGGCAGCTCGCGGGGGCCGCGGGGCAGCGGCAGCAGGGCCCGCTGCAGCTCGACCGCGGTGCGCCGCTCCTCGGCGATGCGGCGGTGCCGCCGCGCCAGCTGCAGCCGGGTCGCGGCCAGCGGCTCGCCGCCGGGGCCGCGCGCGGCGTCCTGGAAGACGGCGCGGAGCGCGGCGGGCGCGCCGTCCGCGCCGAGGACCGGCTCGGCCACCGCCCGCAGGAGCCGGACGGCGCCCCCGGCGCGGACGCGGAGTTCCGCTTCGGCGGGTTCGAGCCGGCCGAGCAGGGTGCGCGTGAAGTGCTCGGCGTGCGGCAGGTCGGCGGGGACGACGTGCTCGGCGAGCCGGTCCAGGGGCACCGGCCCGGCGGCGGGGTCGCGCCCGAACAGCGCGAACAGCCCGGCGGACCAGCGGGCCTCGCCGGTGACGAGGTCCCAGCGCGCCCAGCCGAGGCCGCCGAGCCGCTCGACGAGCGCGAGCTGCGCGGCGGGATCGGCGTCGTCTGCCGCGCCGGGGCCGCCGCGTGGCAGTGGCACCTCGCCGTGCCCGTGGGCGGGCGCGCTCGGGTGGCGAGCGCGGGGCGCCGCGTCCGGGACGGCCCCGAGCAGCAGCGCCGCCGCCGTCTCGGGTTCCACGCCGGCGCCGGCGGCGAGCTCCAGCAGCCGGTCGTAGGCGGTCTCCACATCGCAGCCGAACCGCTCGGCCAGCACGCCCTTCGCTTGTTCGACGGTCGCCCGCTCGACCGGGGCGGTGTCCCGGGTGCGCCGCATCGGCTCAGAGGCGCCGCGGCGCCGCGGGCGGGCCGGGGCGGCGCCGGGACGGCGTTGTTGGGATGCTGGTGCGGTATCCGAGGCGGTGCGAACTGTGTCGGAGCACGGACAGAATGTAACAGGAGCAGGTCACAGGGGAGGAGGAAGCGGTGGTCCGCGGCGCGGCCCACGCCCGGCGGCGGGGCGGCCCGGCACCGCGACCGGTATGGAGACGGATGTGACAACGGAGTTGTATCCGCGCGAGCGGGTGGGGCGGGTGCGCGAGGCGACCGCGAAGGCGGGGCTCGGCGCGGTCCTGCTGACGCCCGGCCCGGACCTGCGCTACGTCACCGGCTACGACGCCAAGCAGCTCGAGCGGCTCACCTGCCTGGTGGTGCCGGCGGACGGCGAGGCGTTCCTGGTCGTGCCGCGGCTGGAGCTGCCGGCGGCGCAGGCGTCGCCCGCGGGCTCGCTCGGCGTGGAGCTGGTGCCGTGGGACGAGACCGACGACCCGTACGCGCTGGTCGCGCGGCGCCTGCCGGGCGGCCTGGCGTCGGTGGGGGTGGCCGACCGGATGTGGGCGGTGATGGCACTGCGGTTCCGCGCGGCGCTGCCGGCCGCCGAGCAGGTCGCGGCGGGCGGCGTGCTGCGGGAGCTGCGGATGCGCAAGAGCGCGGCCGAGGTCGCGGCGCTGCGCGAGGCCGGCGCGGCGATCGACCGGGTGCACCGGCGCGTCCCGGACTTCCTGCGCGCCGGCCGGACGGAGCGGGAGGTCGGCCGGGACATCGCCGACGCGATCATCGCGGAGGGCCACGCGGCCGTCGACTTCGTCATCGTCGGGTCGGGCCCGAACGGCGCGAACCCGCACGCGGAGCTGTCGGACCGGGTGATCCGCGCGGGCGAGCCCGTGGTGGTCGACATCGGCGGGACGATGCCGAGCGGCTACTGCTCGGACTCGACCCGCAACTACTGCGTGGGCGAGCCGCCCGCCGACTACGCGGCGTACTTCGCGGTGCTGCAGGAGGCGCAGCGGCTGTCGCGCGAGGCGGTCCGGCCGGGCGCGACGCCGGAGGCGGTGGACGCGGCGGCCCGCGAGGTCATCGCGGCGGCGGGGCACGGCGAGCACTTCTTCCACCGCACCGGGCACGGCATCGGCCTGGAGTCGCACGAGGACCCCTACATCGTGGCGGGCAACCGCGAGCCGCTGGAGCCCGGCATGGCGTTCTCGATCGAGCCGGGCATCTACCCGGGCCCGCACGGCGCGCGCATCGAGGACATCGTGGTGTGCACCGAGGACGGCTACGAGGCCATGAACGTCATCGAGCGGGGACTGGCGGTCGTCGGCTGAACCACCGGCCCCCGGGGCCCGTCCGGGGGATGATGAGGGCGCGGAGGCGCGGGCGTTTTCGTCCGCGCCTTCGGCTTGTTTCGGGCGGCGGAAAATAACCCGGAAACGGGTCGGTAACGATCTCTGCACCAAATGGGTCAGCCGGTGCCGCGCGTATTGCGGTCCGGCCGTCCGGCCCTGTACCACCTTGTTTCGAGTTACGCCGGGGTAGCGCTTGTCAAGCAGAGGAGACGCCGTGGCAGAGGTCGACCTGACCAGCGTCGGGAAGGTCTATCCCGACGGGACGCGGGCCGTGACCGACCTGAACCTCAGCATCGCCGACGGGGAGTTCCTGGTGCTCGTCGGACCGTCCGGCTGCGGCAAGACCACCGCCCTGCGGATGGTCGCCGGCCTGGAGGACATCTCCGAGGGCACCGTCACGATCGGCGGCCGCGTCGTCAACCGCGTCCCCGCCCGGGACCGCGACGTCGCCATGGTCTTCCAGAGCTACGCGCTCTACCCGCACCTGTCGGTGCGCGACAACATCGGGTTCGGGCTGTCGCTGCGCAAGCTGCCGAAGAAGGAGATCCGCGAGAAGGTCGACCGCGCCGCGGAGGTCCTCGGCCTCACCGACCACCTGGACCGCAAGCCGCGCAACCTGTCCGGCGGCCAGCGCCAGCGGGTCGCGATGGGCCGCGCGATCGTCCGCGAGCCGCAGGCGTTCCTGATGGACGAGCCGCTGTCCAACCTCGACGCCAAGCTGCGCGTGCAGATGCGCGCGGAGATCGCCCGCATCCAGCGCGACCTCGGCGTCACCACGATCTACGTCACGCACGACCAGACCGAGGCGATGACGCTCGGCGACCGGGTCGCGGTGATGAAGAAGGGCGAGCTCCAGCAGGTGGCACCGCCGCAGGAGCTCTACGACCGGCCGGCGAACCTGTTCGTCGCCGGCTTCATCGGCTCACCCGCCATGAACCTGCTGCACGGCTCGCTGTCCGGGGACGCGGCGAACCCGCGCCTGCAGATCGGCGGCCAGACCCTGACGCTGCCGGCCGCGGTGCTGCACGAGCGCCCCGCCCTCGCGTCCTACCTCGGGCGCGACGTCGTCGTCGGCATCCGCCCCGAGGACATGGAGGACTCCGAGCTCGTGGAGGCGCCCGAGGGGTCCGGGCTGTCCTCCACCGCCGACCTCGTGGAGGCGATGGGCTCGGACGTGCTGGTCCATTTCGCGGTCGAGGCCGCCCAGGTCGTCACCGAGGACACCAAGGAGCTCGCCCGCGACGCGGGGACCGACGTGCTGGGGCACATGGAGCGGCCCCGCACGGACCTGGTCGCGCGGTTCAGCCCCCGCACCCGCGTGAAGGTCGGCGACCCGGTGACGATCCGCGTCGACACCGGTCGCCTGCACTTCTTCGATATCGAGTCCGGCGCGTCGATCTGGGGATCGGACGCGGCCGGTTCGCCCAGGAAGGATGAGGGATGAGGGTCAGCAGAGGGATGGGCCGCCGGACGGTGGGCGCCGCCGTCGCGGCGGGACTGCTGCTGTCGGCCGCGGCCGCGTGCGGCGGTGGCGACGACGACAAGGGGGACGGCTCGAAGACCTCGGCCGGGGGGACGGAGCTCAAGGGCGTCACCGTCTCGGTGGCCGCCAAGTGGACCGGGACGGAGGAGGCCAACTTCCGCAAGGTCCTGAAGGCGTTCGAGAAGCAGACGGGCGCGACCGTCCAGTACGCCTCGACCGGTGAGAACACCGACGCCTACCTCGGGCCGAAGCTGGCGGCGCACAACCCGCCGGACGTGGCGATCCTGCCGCAGCCGGGCCTGATGCAGCAGTACGCCGCCAAGGGCCAGCTGAAGCCGCTGGCCGACGACGTAGTGGCGGAGGTGTCGCAGAACTTCTCGCCGTACTGGAAGGACCTCGGCTCCTACCAGGGCAAGACCTACGGCGTGATCGCCAAGGCGGCCTACAAGTCGATCATCTGGTACCGGCCGCAGGCGTTCTCCGACGCGGGCGTCCAGCCCCCGGCGGCCTGGGCCGACCTGGTGAAGGACGCCGGCACGCTGCAGGACTCGGGCACCACCCCGTTCACGCTGGCCGCCGGCCCGCAGGACTCCTGGACGCTGACCGACTGGTTCGAGAACGTCTACCTCTCGCAGGCCGGCCCGGACAACTACGACAAGCTGGCCAAGCACGAGATCAAGTGGACCGACCCGACGGTCGCCAAGGCGCTGCAGACGCTCGCCGAGATCTGGGGCAAGCCGCAGCTGCTCAACGGCGGCGTCGCCACCGCGACCAAGACCAAGTTCGACGAGTCGATCACGCAGGTGTTCGGCCAGAACAAGGCCGCGATGGCCTACGGCGGCGACTTCGCCGCCGCCAACATCGCCACCACCAAGGCCAAGGTCGGCACCGACGCGAAGGTGTTCGCGTTCCCGAAGGCCGGCGACACCGCCCCGGCGGTCATCGGCGGCGACGTCGCGGTCGCGATGAAGGACGGCAAGGGCGCGCAGGCGCTGATGAAGTTCCTCGCCTCCCCGGAGGCCGGGAAGGTCTGGGCCGGGCTCGGCGGCTACCTGACGCCGAACAAGTCCGTCCCGCCGGACGCCTACTCCGACCCGATCGCCAAGCAGCTGATCCAGCAGATGCAGCAGGCCGGCGACGCCGCCCGCTACGACATGTCCGACCTCGCGCCCGCCGCGTTCGGCGCGACGCCGGGCGCCGGCGAGTGGGAGGCGCTGCGCCAGTTCGTGAGCAAGCCGACCGACGTCAAGGGGACGCAGGCCAAGCTGGAGGCCGCGGCCGCCAAGGCGTTCAAGTAGGGGAGCGGACGACCCCGGATGAAGCCTTCGAATGAGGGGGTGCCGCCGGCCGCCACGGCCGGCGGCGCCGCCGCCGTCACCGCCCCGGCCGCACCGGGCCGCGGGCGCGGCGCGCGCGAGCGGCTGACGCCGCCGTCGTGGCTGGCGCTGCTGTTCCTGCTGCCCGCGCTGCTGCTGCTCGGCTTCCTTGTCGTGTACCCGATCGTGTACTCGGTGATCCGCAGCTTCTTCGACGCCTCGGGCGGCTCGTTCGTCGGCTTCGACAACTACACCGGGGTGTTCCAGGGGCACGACGACCTCGTCGCGGTGCGCAACACCGTGGTCTGGGTGGTGGTCGCGCCGACGCTCGTCACGATCATCGGGCTGTTCTTCGCCGTCCTCACCGAGCGGATCAGGTGGGCGACGGCGTTCAAGCTCGTGGTGTTCATGCCGATGGCGATCTCGTTCCTCGCCTCCGGCGTCATCTTCCGGCTGGTGTACCAGCAGGACCCCGACCAGGGCGTGGCGAACGCGGCGCTGGTCGCGATCCACGACACGTTCAAGTCGGGCACGACCTATCCGGGCGCGGGCCCGCGCACCGGCGGCGACCAGCCCGTCCACGAGCAGGGCGGCGCGGTGCTCGGATCCGCACCGGTGCAGGCGGGGCAGACCGCGCTGATGCCCCTGGTGAAGGTCAAGCCCGAGTACCTGCCGAAGGACGCCAAGCCGGCCGCGCAGCCGCCGGCGGCGAAGGCCGGGCAGGTGACCGGGGCGGTCTGGTTCGACTTCACCAAGGGCGGCGGCGGCGAGCCGAACAAGCCGAACGCCGGCGAGTCCGGCCTGCCCGGCGTCAAGGTGGAGGCGGTGCGCGGCGGCAAGGTCGTCGCCTCGGCCACCACCGGCGAGGACGGCACGTTCACGCTGAAGAAGGTGTCGGGCGCGGTCACGGTGCGGCTGCCCAAGAGCAACTTCACCGCCTCCTACGGCGGCGCCGAATGGCTCGGCAGCACCCTCATCACGCCCGCGATCATCGGGTCGTACCTGTGGGTGTGGTCCGGGTTCGCGATGGTGCTGATCGCCGCGGGCCTGGCCGCGATCCCGCGCGACGCGCTGGAGGCGGCCCGGGTGGACGGCGCGACCGAGTGGCAGGTGTTCCGGCGGGTGACGATCCCGCTGCTCGCGCCGGTCCTGATGGTCGTGCTGGTCACGCTCGTCATCAACGTGCTGAAGGTCTTCGACCTGGTGTTCATCATCGGCGGCGGCGATCCGAACGCCAACGTGCTGGCGCTGGAGATGTGGACCAAGTCGTTCGGCGGCGGCAACGACCCCGGCGCCGGCAGCGCGATCGCGGTGCTGCTGTTCCTGCTGGTGCTGCCCGCCATGCTGTTCAACATCCGGCGACTGCGGCAGGAGCGGAAATGAGCACCGCGGACGGCACTGACGTCACCCCGGACGGCGCGCCGGAAGGCGGCGGCACGGACGCCGCGACCGCCGGCGCGCCGGCGAAGGGCCGGGCTGCGAACGGCGCGGGGAACGGTGCCGGGAACGGCGCGGGGAACGGTGCCGCAGGCGCGCCGCACCGGAGCCTGGCGTCGCGCCTGGTGGGCCGGGCCGGCGGCACCGTCGCGCAGGTGCTGCTGGTCCTGGTCGCGCTGTTCTGGCTGGTGCCGACGTTCGGCCTGTTCGTGGAGTCGCTGCGCTCCACCGAGGACAACAACGCCGGCGGCTGGTGGAAGGTGTTCTCCCACCCGTCCCAGATCACGGCCAGCGCCTACAGTTCGCTGCTGGACAAACCCGACTTCGTCGACTCGTTCTGGAACACCGTGCTGATCACGGTGCCGGCGACGGTGCTGGTGGTCGTGATCGCCTCGCTGGCGGCGTACGCGTTCGCGTGGCTGGAGTTCCCCGGCCGCGACTGGCTGTTCCTGGTCGTCGTCGCGCTGCTGGTGGTGCCGGTGCAGGTCGCGCTGCTGCCGGTCGCGAAGCTGTACGGCAACATCGACGTCGGCGGGTTCAAGATGTACGGCTCGATCACCGGCGTGGTGCTGTTCCACGTGGCGTTCGGGCTGCCGTTCGCGATCTTCCTGCTGCGCAACTTCTTCGCCGCGATCCCCCGGGACCTGCTGGAGGCCGCCCGGATGGACGGCGGCTCGGAGTGGACGATCTTCCGGCGGGTGATCTTCCCGCTGGGCGGCCCGGCGATCGCCTCGCTCGGCATCTTCCAGTTCCTGTGGGTGTGGAACGACCTGCTGGTCGCGCTGGTGTTCGCCAACACCGGCGCGCAGCCGATGACCAAGTGGCTGCAGTCGCAGATGCGGCAGTTCACCGGCAACATCGACATCCTCGCGCCCGGCGCGTTCCTGTCGCTGCTGGTGCCGCTGGTGGTGTTCTTCGCCTTCCAGCGCTACTTCGTCCAGGGCGTCCTCGCCGGGTCGGTCAAGTAGCCGGGCGCGCCGCCGCCGCTCAGCGGACACGGAAAAGGCCCGTGCGGGACGACTCAGATCATGAGCCGTCCCGCACGGGCCTTCGCGCGTGTCCGCGATGGGGCTCCGGGTCAGCCCTTCTTCGGGTCCGCGGCCTTCTCCAGGTCCGGCGCGGCGGCGGCCGCAGCGCCCGGGTGGCCGATCGCGAGGCCGCTGGCCGGGTCGAAGAAGTGCAGCCGCTTGGTGTCCACGGCGAGGTCGATGTCCTGCCCGGGCCGCACGTGCGAGCGGGAGTTGACGCGGGCGGTCCACAGCGCCTTGTTGTCCACCAGCGGGATCGCCATGTCGGCGTCGCCCTCGGCGGCGTCCTCGGCGAGGTCGGCGGTGTCCTTGTGCTCGACCGGCGGGGCGTCGATGGTGAAGATGACGTTGATCTCGCTGCCGAGCTCCTCGGTGACGCTGCTCTTCACCGACATCGGCGCCCAGTCGGCGTTGGCGTGCGCGGCGTCCTCGAAGTCGGACGGCCGGACGCCGAGGATCACCTCGCGGCCGAGGTGGTCGCGCAGCGCGGGCCGCTCGTCGAGGATCGCGTCCGGCACCGGCAGCGTGAACCCGGCGAAGGAGACCTGCGCGCCGCCGTCGCCGCCGGCGAGCTGCGCGGAGACGAAGTTCATCGCGGGCGAGCCGATGAACCCGGCGACGAACATGTTGACCGGGTTGTCGAACAGCCGCTGCGGCGTGTCGACCTGCTGCAGCTTGCCCTCGCGCAGCACGCACACCCGCGAGCCGAGGGTCATCGCCTCGATCTGGTCGTGGGTGACGTACACGGTGGTGACGCCGAGCCGCTCGTGCAGCTGGCTCAGCGAGGCCCGCATGGACACGCGCAGCTTGGCGTCCAGGTTGGACAGCGGCTCGTCCATCAGGAACGCCTGCGGCTCGCGGACGATCGCGCGGCCCATCGCGACGCGCTGGCGCTGGCCGCCGGACAGGGCGGCGGGCTTGCGGGACAGGAACTGCTCGAGGCCGAGCATCTTGGCGGCCTCGTGCACCTTCTGCTTGATCTCCGCCTTCGGCGTGCCGCGCAGCTTCAGGCCGAACGCCAGGTTCTGCTCGACGGTCATGTGCGGGTAGAGCGCGTAGTTCTGGAACACCATCGCGATGTCGCGGTCCTTGGGCGCCAGGTCGTTCACCACCTGGCCGCCGATGGAGATCTTGCCGCCGCTGATCTCCTCCAGGCCGGCGATCATCCGCAGCGCGGTCGACTTGCCGCAGCCGGACGGCCCGACCAGCACCATGAACTCGCCGTCCTCGATCGTCAGGTCCAGGCCGTCCACCGCCTTGACCCCGCCCGAGTAGATCTTGTCCACCCGGTCCAGCTTGATCTCGGCCATCCCGCCCCCTTGTTGGAAACGTTTCCGATTCACCCCTGCTGAGCAGGGCCTTCGCTCACTGGCTGGAGTAAACAACATGGAATCGTTTCCATGGGAGAGTTGATCAGGATAAGATCGCAGATCTGCGGATATGAAGGGCGGGCAGCCGGTGGGGGACGGACGGTCGGCGACGATCAAGGACGTGGCGGCGGCCGCGGGCGTCGGCATCGCCACGGTCTCCCGGGTGTTCTCCGGCGGCTCGGTCGCCGCGGCCACCCGAGAGCGGGTGCTGGCCGCCGCCGCCGAGCTCGACTACCGGCCGAGCGCCCTCGGCCGCGGCCTCAAGCTGCGCCGCAGCGGCGGCATCGGCCTCGTGCTGCCCGGCGTCACCGACCCGTTCCACGCCGAGCTGCTCGCCGGCGTGCTGGCCAGCGCCCGCACGCTCGGCGGGCACGTGATCGTGGAGGCCTCGGACGGCGATCCCGAGCGGGAGGCCGAGATCGTCGACCGGCTCGTCGAGCAGCGGGTGGACGGGATCATCGCGCTGCCCGCCGGGGACGCGGCCGACTGGCGCGCCGCCGTCCGGGTGTGCTCCAGCGTGGTGTTCGCCGACCGGGTGCTGCCGGGGCTGCCGGAGATCCCCGCGGTGCTCGCCGACGACGCCGGCGGCGTCCGGTCCCTGGTGGAGTACCTCGCCGGGCTCGGGCACCGGCGGATCGCCTTCCTCGGCGGCGCCGCGCCCGGCGAGCCGCCCGGCGTGCGCGAGCGCGCGTTCCGCGACGCGCTCGCCCGGCTCGGCGTTCCGGTGGAGGAGGACCTGGTCGTCGCGGCCCGGCCCGCGCGGGACGCCGCGTACGCCGCCGCGGCGGGGCTGCTGCAGCGCCGCGCCGACGTGACCGCCGTGCTGGCCGCCGGGCACCTGCTGGGCGAGGCGGCCGTGCTGGTCGCCCGGGAGCTGGACCTGCGCGTCCCCGCCGACGTGTCGATCGCGATGATCGACGACGTGGTGTGGGCCGAGCTGTGCGACCCGCCGCTGACGGCGGTGGCGCGGCCGGCCCGCGACATCGGCCACCGGGCCTGCGAGCTGCTGCTGCGCGACCGGGCCCGGCGGAGCCGCGGCGGCCCGCTGCTGCTGCCGGCCGAGCTGGTGGTGCGGGGGAGCTGCGGCGCGCTGCGCGGCTCCCGCCGCTGACCCCGGGCACCGGACGGGCCCGCCCCCGCGCGGAACCGGCGATTTAGAGCTGATCTGTGATCTGCCGGGGGCACGCCCACCGGCCGCGGCGCGCTAGATTTCCCGCGTGGAGGAGATCGATCGTCAGATCATGGCGCTGCTGGCCGACGACGGGCGGATGAGTTTCACCGATCTGGCCAAGCGGACGGGCCTTTCGGTGTCGGCGGTGCACCAGCGGGTGCGGCGGCTGCAGAAGCGCGGCGTCATCCGGGGCTTCACCGCCCAGCTCGACAACGAGCAGATCGGGCTGCCCCTCACCGCGTTCGTGTCGATCAAGCCGATCGACCCGGCGGCGCCCGACGACGCGCCCGACCGGCTGGCGCACCTGGAGGCGATCGAGGCCTGCCACTCGGTGGCGGGCGACGAGAGCTACATCCTGAAGGTCCGGGTCGCGTCCCCCAACGAGCTGGAGGACCTGCTGCAGCAGATCCGGGCCGCCGCGAACGTCGCCACCCGGACCACCGTCGTGCTCAGCACCCCGTGGGAGGGGCGGCGCCCGGCGCTGTGAGGACGAGCGCGGGCGGCCGCCCCCGGCGGCGGCGCCCGCTCACGAACGCGGGGCGAAGGCCTCCAGCGCCTCGCGCGCCAGGTACATCGAGTCCCACGGGTCGGCGTCCGGGCCGGTCAGCTCCGGGTCGAAGTTCAGGTCGACGAACAGCTCGGTGACGCCCTGCTCCTCCAGCGCGGCGAAGTCGCCGATGATCTGCTCGTAGGTGCCGGTCAGCGGGCGCCGCTCGTCCTCGGGCGGTGCGGCCTCCTCGGTGCGCACCCGCACCGCGCCCCGGCAGACGAACCGCAGCGCGCCGGCGTCCCGGCCGGCCTTGGCGGCGGCGTCCCGGACGATCTCGATCGAGCGGCCGATCGCGGTGAGGTCGGCGCGGCTGGAGCTGACCCAGCCGGCCGCGAGCCGCCCGGCGCGGCGCAGCGCGCCCTCCGACGCGCCGCCGAGCAGGATCGGCGGCTCGGGCTGCTGCAGCGGCCTCGGGTCCATGGTGACGGGCGGGACGTCGTAGAACTCGCCGTGGAACTCGCTGACCTCGCCGGGCTCGCCCGTCCACATCGCGCGCAGCGCGGCGAGGAACTCCTCGGCGCGGGCGCCGCGCCGCGGCATCGACGCGCCGACCGCGGCGAACTCCTCGGGCATCCAGCCGTTGCCGAGGCCGAGGTCGAGCCGCCCGCCGGTGACGTGGTCCAGGGTGATCGCCTGCTTGGCGAGCATGGCGGGGGAGTAGAACGGCATGTTCGCCACGGCGACGCCCAGCCGCACCTGGCTGGTGTAGCCCGCGAGGTAGGCCAGTGTGACCAGGGGGTCGGGCACGTTGCGATAGGTGTGGTCGGCCGAGCCGGCCGGGTTGACGACGCGCTGGAGCGTCCACAGGGAGTGGTAGCCGAGCTCCTCGGCCCGCTGCGCGATCAGCACCTGGTTGGCCGGGGTGGACCACGCCCCCGTCACCGGTACTGCGAACCCGATCTGCACGGCGCTCCTCCTCCTCGTCGGGCCGCACCTTACAGCGTCAAGGGCGGGGCCTGGTGCGGCTTGGTCAAAGCGCCGAATCTACCGGACTCGCGGGCATCGGAACGCCTCCCCCCGGCGGCGCGCGCGCCGTGCGCGCGGCGAGCGGAACAGGCGGGACGGGCGGGGCGTCAGGGGGCGGCGACGATGAAGCCGACGTTGCCGAACCCGATCTCGTCGCCCGGCCGCACGCGCGCCGGGCCGGTGAGCCGCCAGCCGTTGACGCGGGTGCCGTTCATCGACCCCAGGTCGGACACCATCCAGCCCTCGTCGGCCTGGTACAGCTCGGCGTGGAAGCGGGACACCGTCAGGTCCGTCAGCACGAACTGGCAGGCGGGGGCGCGGCCGACCACGATGCGGGACGACCCGGCGGGCGGCAGCACGAAGCGCGGCAGCCGCGGGCCCCGCCAGGCCGCCTCGATCCGCGCGGTCACCTGCGAGACGGTCGCGACCAGGCCGGTCAGCCGGCCGACGACGCGGCTGGTCGGCGGCAGGTCGTGCACGATGTCGGCGAGCTCGGCGCGGCTGCGCGCCTGCAGCACCTGGTCGACGCGGCGTTCGAACGTCTCGTGCGACATCCGGCCCTCGGACACGCGGTCGCTGAGGACGCGCAGCACCCGGTCCCGCTCGGTGTCGGACGCTCGCACCGGGTAAGAGGGCTGACCGTCCATGGCTGTGAGTATCCAGTCCCCGTCGTCGGCTGTCCAGAAAGGCCGTCAGGTGGAGGGCGGGCGATCGCCCTCACCCGCCCTCCACCTTTTCGATGCCTCCGGGCCGCCGGAAGTTCGGGAGCGCTCCCGGCGTTCCTCGCGGCCCGCGACGGCGGTTCTCCGGTGCCGCGCCGGGTCAGCGGGACAGCAGGTCCCGCGCGATGTGGGTCACCTGGATCTCGTCGGTGCCGGCGTAGATCTGGAACGACTTGGCGTCGCGGGCCAGCTGCTCCACCCGGTACTCGCTCATGTAGCCGTTGCCGCCGAACAGCTGCACCGCCTCCTGCGCGACCTCGCTGGCGGCCTGCGCGGCGTACAGCTTCATCGCCGACGCCTCGGCGAGCGTCGGCGCGCGGCCGGCGCGCTGCATCTCGATGTGCCGGAACACCAGGTTCTGGACGTTGAGGCGGGCGACCTCCATCTTGGCGAGCTTGAGCTGGATGAGCTGGAAGTCGCCGATCCGCCGCCCCCACAGCTCGCGGGTCCTGGCGTACTCGACCGACAGCTTCAGGCACTCCTCGATGACGCCGAGGGCCATCGCGGCGACGCCGGCGCGCTCGGTGACGAAGTTCTGCCTGGCCGACTCCTTGCCGCCCTGCGAGCCGGACGACAGCAGCCGGTCGGCGCCGGCGCGCACGTCGGTGAGGAACAGCTCGCCGGTGGGGGAGGAGTGCAGGCCCATCTTGCGCAGCGGCCTGCTCTGCTCCAGGCCCTCCATCCCGCGGTCGAGCACGAACGTGAGGATCTCGCGGTCGCGGGGGTCGCGGCCGTCGTCGAGCTTGCAGTAGAAGACGATCGTGTCGGCGTAGGGGCCGTTGGTGATGAAGGTCTTGCCGCCGTTGATGACGTACTCGTCGCCGACCTTCTTCGCGGTGGCCTGCATGCCGCCGAACGCGTCGGACCCGGAGTTCGGCTCGGTGATGGCCCAGGCGCCGACCTTCTCCATGGTGAGCAGCGGCAGCGCCCAGCGCTCCTTCTGCTCGGGGGTGCCCCGCTTCATGATCGTCCCGGCGGCGAGGCCGAGGCCGACGCCCATCGCCGAGACCATGCCGGGGGCGACCTTGCACAGCTCGATGATCGGCAGCATCGTCATCGTCGCGTTGCCGCCGCCCGCGCCGTCGGCGTCCTTCTTCCCGGCCTTCCCGTCGGTCTTGCCGCCGCCCTCGCGCTCCTTGGCGATCCGGGCGTGGAAGGACGAGCGCGCCATCTCGTCCATCCCGAACGTCTTGTACAGGCTCCGGAGCAGGTCGTAGGGCGGCAGCTCGCCGGAGTCCAGCGCGTCCAGGTTCGGCCGGACCTCCGCGTCGATCCAGCCCCGGACCGCGTCCCGGATCATCAGGTCTTCGTCGGACCACTCGATCATGCTCAGCCTCGCCCTTCCGGTTCCCGCAGGTTGCGGGCACCATCCAAGCAGATCCGGCAAGCGAGCGCTTATTCGGGTAGCCGGACGACGTCGGCCAGCACGCCGCCGCCGGCGGTGAGCCGCTCGGGGGACGGGCTGTCGTGCACGACCATCAGCCGCGCGCCCTCGCCGTGCAGGCCGTCCAGGACGGCGAGGCCCTCGGGGTGGTCGTCGCCGTCGCCGTAGGGCACGTCGCCGAGCAGGGGCAGCTGCTCGGCGGGGACGACCTCGGGCGCGTCGACGCCGGCGATCCCCGGCCAGCGGTGCACCCGCGCCGGGCCGTCCAGGTCCATGCTCGGGCCGGTGAGGATCAGCAGGTCGTCGCCCTGCGGGCACAGGTCGCGGATGCCGAGCCCGCCGAGGTCCAGGAAGTGCGTGCGGTAGAGGGCCCTGCCGTCGCCGACCGGCAGCGGCCGCAGCCGGCGCGGGTCGCCGGGGTGGGTGTCCGGGCGGATCTCCACCAGGACGGCCCAGCCGCGCAGCACCGGCCCGCGCAGCCCGATGTAGAGCCGGTCGCGGTGGGCGGCGATCCCCTCGATGTCGATGCCGTTGTCCTTGCTGGGGATCGACAGGAACGGCGCCAGGTGCGGGTCGTCCTGGAGCAGGTCGGTGACGGAGTCGCCGCGCAGGCCGAGCACGGCGGCGGTGCGGTCGCCGTCCTCGCGGACGACCTCGGGCAGCCCGTCCGCGCCGGTGGCGAGGGGCAGGCGGGCGAGCACGAAGCGGTTGTCCTCGCGGACCACCGACGCCAGCCGCTTGCGGGCCTTCGACCCGGTCTGGCCCGGCTTGATCTTCTTGCGCTTGAGGCTGTGCGACCCGATCGCCCACAGCCAGCCGTTGCTGCGCGCCAGGCCCTCGATGTCGGCCTCCTCGTCGGGGCCGGCGGGCAGGTCGACCAGGTCGGCGAGCGCGACGGTGGTGTGCCCCTCGTAGCCGGTGACGAGCCCGTCCGCGTCGAGCACGGCGGTGAGCCGCTCGATGGTGGCCGTCTCGTCGCCCGCCACCCACAGGCAGCGGCCGTCCTGGCGCACGGCGGACAGGTTGGTGTGCGTCCCGGCTTCCCGGCTCGCGAGCCCGAAGCGCAGCTCGACCCGGCGTTCCACGATCATGAGCGGAATGCTCCCATAAACGGTGCCGTCCCGGCCCGCGGTACCCGCGCGGGAGCGGCCGCTACCGGTCCCACACGACGTGCAGGTGCGGCGGCTTGCGGAAGACCAGCCCGAGCGCCTCGGCGACGACCGCGACGGCGAGCGGTCCGGCGAGCTCGCCGCGCAGCTCGGCGCGGCCCGCCGGCGCGAGGCCGCCGACCAGCCGCGCGACCTCCGCCTCGACGAACGCGGTGAAGCGCTCGCCGGTGCGCGCGGGCCGCAGCGGCCGGGCGAACGGGTCGCGGTGCCGGGTGTGGACGGGCCCGTCCAGCGACAGCATGCTCGGCCCGACGACCCGCGCGGTGGAGAAGCGCGGGTCGTCGACGGTGAACGCCGCCGCATCCCGCATCACCCGCTGCGCCAGGTCCCGCGAGGTGACCAGCCAGCCGCCGAGGGCGGGCAGCCAGGAGACGGGCTCGGCGGCGCGCAGCCGGGCCGGCAGGGGATGCGGGTCGTCCTCCAGCTCGGCCACCGTCGCGGTGGCGCCGGCCGGGAAACGGGACGTCGGCTCGGAGGCCACCCGCCCGAGGATATTCCGCCCGATCGACCCCGTAACAGATCTACATTGTAAAGGCGCCGGGCGGTCACGCCGCCTCGGCCCGCTCCCGCCACCATTCGCGGCCGCGGTCGGGCAGCGTGTGGATCGGGTCGTAGTACTCGTACTGGCGCGTCAGCGCGTCCGGGTCCGACAGCTCCAGCCCGGTGCGGTAGTTCTTCGTCCAGTAGGACACGCCGCGCTCGCGGTCGTAGTCCGAGAGCTGGTGCACCCAGCGCTTGCCGACGTAGGGGACGTCGCACACGATGCGCGGCGTCGCGAAGCCGGGCAGGTAGCCCATGATCGCGTGCTGCAGCTCCTGCGCCTCCCAGACCGCGAGCCGCCAGTGCTCGCTGCCCGGGATCATGTCGCACATGTAGAGGTAGTACGGCATGATGCCCGCCTCGTCGAGCAGCGCGAACGACAGGTCGAGCAGTGCGCCGGGGGAGTCGTTGACCCCGCGCAGCAGCACGCCCTGGTTGCGGACGTCGCGGATGCCGGTGTCGAGCATCGCCCGCGCCGCCCTGGCGACCAGCGGCGTCACCGACCGGGCGGCGTTGACGTGGGTGTGGATCGCGATCTGCGCGCCGCGCTCGTGCGCCTTGGCGGCGAGCCGCTCCATGCCGGCGCGGACCTCGTCCTGCAGCCAGTGCTGCGGCAGCCCCATGAGCGCCTTGCTGGCCAGCCGGATGTCGCGGATGTTGTCGATGTCCAGCAGCGCGCCGACGAACGACTCCAGCCGCGGCCAGGGCAGGTTCGCCACGTCGCCGCCCGACACCACGACGTCGCGGACGCCGGGCGTGCGGCGCAGGTAGTCGAGCATCGCCTCGTGCCGGTCGGGGGGCCGGATGGTGAACTTGTGCTTGTCGACGTTGGGCGTGGAGTTGCCGACCAGGTCCATCCGGGTGCAGTGCCCGCAGTACTGCGGGCAGGTCGGCAGCAGCTCGGCCAGCACCTTGGTCGGGTAGCGGTGGGTCAGCCCCTCGACCGCCCACATCTCCGCCTCGTGCAGGGAGTCGCGGGTGGCGTAGGGGTGCGACGGCCAGTCGGTGCGCCGGTCGCTGAACACCGGGAGCATGTACCGGCGCACCGGGTCGGCGTAGAAGGCCTCGGTGGACGAGGTGTCCATCGTGTTGAGCATCTGCGGCGGCAGCAGCATCGACATCGTCGCCCGCTCCGCCTGGTCGCGCTCGAGGTCGGCGTAGAACGGCTCGTCCAACAGGTCGCCCATGACCGCGCGGAGCTGGCGGATGTTCTTCACGCAGTGCGCGCGCTGCCACTGCGCCGACTCCCATTCCGCGTCCGTGACGTCGCGCCAGCCGGGCAGCCGCCGCCAGTCGGGCTCCTCCAGCGGCCGGCGCCGGTAGGCGTAGGGCTGGCCCGCCGCGTCCCGGCCGGCCGCCTGGGCGCGGACGGCCGCGTCCGGGTCCGGATGCAGGGCAGTGGTCATCGTCGACCGCCTCCTCGCGTCACATCGATCGCATAAAAGTCTTGTATGGAGCCGACGTTACGGGAAGACTTCCACTGAAACCAGGGGTCCTCGGTATATCTTCCGGGGCATCACCATGGTTCACACGGGACACGGACGTTGCGAAGGGGCACGGGGATGAGCGGAGCCGGGACGGCGGCGGGGGCGGGGACCGCGGTGGGGCTGCACCGGGTGCTGGAGCCGGCGGGCGTGCTGCCGCAGGCCGCGCGGCGGCTGGACACCGACCCGGCGATCCGCCCCGACGAGGTCCGCGTCCGCGTCGAGCGGCTCAACCTGGACGCCGCGTCCTACCGGCAGCTGCACACCGCGCACGGCGGCGACCCCGACGCGATCCGCGCCGAGGTGCTGCGGATCGTCGGCGAGCGCGGCAAGATGCACAACCCGGTCACCGGGTCCGGCGGGATGCTCGTCGGGACCGTCGAGGAGGCCGGGCCGGACTCCCCGCTCGGGCTGGTGCCCGGCGACCGCGTCGCCACCCTGGTCTCGCTGACCCTCACCCCGCTCGCGATCGCCGACGGCCTGGCCCGCTGGGACGGCCGCTCCGAGCAGGTCCCGGCCGACGGGCACGCGATCCTGTTCGCCCGCTCCATCGCCGCCGTCCTGCCCGGCGACCTGCCGGTGCCGGTCGCGCTCGCGGTGATGGACGTGTGCGGCGCGCCGGCGCTCACCGAGCGGGTCGTCGCGTCCCGCGAGCGCCCGGTCGTCGCGGTGCTCGGCGGTGCCGGCAAGAGCGGCTCGCTGTCGCTGGCGGCGGCGCGGCGCGCGGGCGCGTCCCGCACGATCGGGCTCGTCCCCACCGCGCAGGAGGAGGAGCGGCTCGCCGCCACCGGCCTGGCCGACACCGTGGTGCGCGCCGACGCCCGCGACCCGGTCGCGGTCGCCGCGGCGATCGGCGAGCCCGCCGACGTGACCGTGGTGTGCGTGGACGTGCCGGGCTGCGAGCACGGCGCGATCCTCGCCACCGCGCCCGGCGGGACCGTGGTGTTCTTCTCGATGGCGACCTCGTTCTCCGCCGCCGCGCTCGGCGCCGAGGGCCTGGCCGCCGACGTCACCATGCTGATCGGCAACGGCTACGTCCCGGGGCACGCCGAGACCGCGCTCGGCCTGCTGCGGTCGGAACCGGCCCTTCTCCCGCTGTTCACCGCCCGGGCGGGAGCCGATTCGGCAGAATGATCGTCGAATCCCGCGCAACCGGCGGGACCAGGTGATCATCGAGGGAGAGAGCATGGCGAGCGTGGTCGAGGAACTGCACGGGCGTGATCCGAAGGAGCGGCAGACCCAGATCGTGGACGTGCTGGTGCAGGCGTTCTCCGACCTCATGGAGCGCAGCCCCGCCGAGTTCCGCCGCCGGTTCCGCAAGATGGCCTCCGACCCGTTCGCGTTCTACCGGGGCAGCGCCTGCCTGTTCTACGCCGACGTCCAGCACGACGACGACCGGTGGACCGACGAGCGGACGAGCCGGGTGTGGATCCAGGGGGACCTGCACGCGCAGAACTTCGGCACCTACATGAACGACGACGGCGTGTTCGTGTTCGACGTCAACGACTTCGACGAGGCCTACGTCGGGCACTTCACCTGGGACGTCAAGCGGCTGGTGGCGAGCCTGGCGCTGCTGGCCTGGCAGAAGGCGATCTCCGACGACGACATCCGGCGGCTCATCGAGACCTATGTGCGCGGCTACGTCGACCAGGTCCGCCGGTTCGCGGCGCACACGGGCGACGAGAAGTTCGCGCTGACCCTCGACAACTCCGACGGGTACGTCCGCGACGTGCTGGTCCAGGCGATGGGCGGCACCCGGATCGGGCTGCTGGACGGCATGACGGTCGTCGAGGGCCCCGACCGCCGCTTCCGCGACCGCGCCGGCGTCCGCCGCCTGGACGACGCCGAGCGCGCCAAGGTGGAGGCCGCCTACCAGGACTACCTGCGCACCATCCCGTCGGAGAAGCGGTTCGGCAGCCTCACCTACGAGGTGAAGGACATCGTCGGCGCGTCCGGCTTCGGGATCGGCTCGGCCGGGCTGTCGGCCTACAACATCCTGGTGGAGGGCAACACGCAGGCGCTGGAGAACGACGTCATCCTGTCGATGAAGCAGGGCAACGTCGCCGCGCCGAGCCGGGTCGTCGACGACGCCCGCATCCGCGAGTACTTCCAGCACCACGGGCACCGCACGGCGGTGTCGCGGCGGGCGCTGCAGGCCAACACCGACCCGTGGCTCGGCTACACCCAGATCGACGGGGTCGGCTACGTGGTGCAGGAGCTGTCGCCCTACGAGGAGGACCTGGACTGGGGCGGCCTCACCGAGCCCGAGGACATGCTGTCGGTGCTGGACGACCTCGGCCGCGCCACCGCCAAGGTGCACTGCGTGTCCGACACCGACTCCGACCACACCCTGGTCGGCTTCCAGGTCGAGGACGCCATCAACGCGGTGATCGGCGCCGACGAGTCGGCGTTCGTGGCGGACATGGTCGCGTTCGGCACCGGCTACGCCGAGGTCGTCCGCCGCGACCACGAGTACTTCGTCGACGCGTTCCGCAACCACCTCATCCCCGGCCTGTAGGGGCCGCCGGTCCGGTCAGCGGGACCCGGCGCCGCCGGGGCCGGCGGCGCGGACCAGGAGGAGGGCGATGTCGTCGTGGCCCTGCTGGTCGGCCGGCAGGGCCAGGACACCGTCGGCGGTCGCGTCCAGCGCCGGCGACTGCGAGGCGACCAGCGCCGACGCCAGCCGGGCGATGCCCTCGTCGAGGTTGCGCATCCGGCTCTCCACCAGCCCGTCGGTGTAGAACGCCAGGGTCGCGCCCGCCGGGACGACCGCGGAGACCTGCTCGTACTCGGGCGGGTGCGCCGGGTCCGACACCCCGAGCGGCAGCCCGTGCGGGACGGCGAAGTGCCGGGCGGTCCCGCCGGCGAGGGCCAGCAGTCGCGCTCGCACGCGGAGATCCTGCGCTTCTTCGACGGCTGGGACCTGCTGGACCCGGGCCTGGTGCACGTGCCGCTGTGGCGCCCCGACGACGATGACGAGGTGAAGGACCCCGAGCGGTTCCTGGTGTTCGGCGGGGTCGGCCGCCGCCCCTGACCTGCGGGGGGCCGGCGACGGCGTGCGGCGTGCGGGCCGGTGCGGGGCGCGTCCCCGCCCGGCCCCGGCGCGGCGGGGACGAGCGGGACGCGCCGACCGGCGGCCCGCGGGCGGGGCCGCCGGGTCAGCGGGCGAACGCGATGGCCGTCCCGGCGCTGACGACGACCGCGATGACCACCAGGACCAGCGAGGTGCTCAGCGGGTCACGGCGCTGCTCCAGCGTCTTCGGCTTGGACGTCGCGGCGCGGTTGACCGGGTGCGGCGAGGCCGGCGGCTTCGGTACGCGCGGCGGCGCGTGCGGAGCGGCCGGGACCGCGGGGGCCGGGGCCGCCGCCCGTGCCGGGTGCGGTGCGGGCGGCGGCGGGCTCGGCACCGGTTCGGGCGCGGGCGCCTCCGGGACGTGCGCGGGCGGCGCGGCCGCGGGCGGCGGCTCCTCCGCCGGCGGCTCCCCGGCC
>NZ_WBMS02000050.1 GCF_008923205.2 Actinomadura physcomitrii
GCGCCACTCCGCTCCGCTAGCGCTCCGCTCCGGGCTTCGGCCACCCCCGGTGGGGGGCCAGCCCCCCCACGCCCCCCGGCGGGGGCTCCGCCCCCACACCCCCTGCCGACGGCCCCGGGTTTATGGGGTGGTTGGGCGGGGTGGGGTGGTTGGGTCGGTGTCCTTTACGCGTTCCAGGACGCGTAGGGAGCCCTGGGCGCGGCGTTCCTCGAAGGCGCCGCTTGCCAGGGCTCTCAGGTAGACGTGGTAGGGAGGCCGGCCGCCGTCCTTCGGGTCGGGGAAGACGTCGTGGATCACCAGGGCACCGCCGAGCGCGACGTGGGGTGCCCAGCCCTCGTAGTCGCCCTGCGCGTGCTCCTCTGCGTGGCCGCCGTCGATGAACAGCAGCGCCAGCGGTGCGCGCCAGAACGCCGAGACCGTCCGGGACTGCCCGACGACGGCGACGACCTGGTCCTCCAGGCCCGCGGCGCCGACCGTCCTGCGGAACGTCGGCAGCGTGTCCATCCGCCCGGTGCTGGGGTCGACCAGGGACGGGTCGTGGTGCTCCCAGCCCGCCTGGTTCTCCTCGGAACCGTGGTGGTGGTCGACGGTGACGACGACCGTGCCGGCCTGCCGGGCGGCGGCGCCGAGGTAGATCGCCGACTTGCCGCAGTAGCTGCCGACCTCCAGCAGCGGACCGGTGGCGGCGAGCCGGGCACCGTACTCCAGGGCGGTCTCGTAGAGGACGCGGCCCTCGTCGTCCGGCATGAAGCCCTTGGCGCAGCGGGCGGCGCGGAGCAGGTCCGCCGGCATCTCCGTCACAGACGGGGTTCCGTTCATCCGCGCACTTTATCCAACGCCGAATGAGACTCGGGTCTCGCCCCGGTGTTGCCGCACCAGACTGGAACGTGTTCTACTTTTCCGGGCGGGCGGCCGGTGCCAGAACCCGGTTCGGTAGGTTGGGCGGCGCCCGTCCGAGCGAACGTTGAACGGAGAAGCCGATGAGAGTACGGGTCGACCCGCTGGTGTGCGAGGCCAACGGCGTCTGCGTCGGGCTCGCCCCCGAGGTCTTCGACCTCAACGACGACGACGAGCTGGAGATCCTCAAGCCGGACGTGCCGGCCGAGGAGGCCGACCGCGTCCGGCACGCGGTCCGCTCGTGCCCGAAGGCCGCGCTGACCCTAGAGGAGTAGTACACCCGGCGGTTCGTCAGTTGTCCGGTTCCCGTGCCATCCTGCTTCGTGCCCTTCGGACGACTAGACGATCGTGGAGTGCGGGTGGCGTACGCAGCTGCAGCGGGCCCTCTCGGGACGCTCGCGTCCGTTCTGCTGGCCGTCCCCCTCGCCGTGCCGCCGGCCGCGCACGCCGCCGCGCCCCTCACCGGGCGGCGGATCCACGACGTCCAGGGCGCGGCGCACGTCTCGCCGCTGAACGGCGCCGCCGTCGCGGGCGTCCCCGGCGTCGTCACCGCCGTCACCGGCAACGGCTTCTGGATGCAGGACCCCCGCCCCGACCGGAACCCCGCGACGTCCGAGGGCGTCTTCGTCTTCACCCGCACCCGGCCGTCCGCCGCCGCCGGCGACGCGGTCCGGGTGAACGGGAAGGTCCGCGAGTACCGGCCGGGCGGCGGGTCCGCCGGGCTGACCCGCACCGAGATCGACGCGACCGCGACGAGCGTGACCGCGCACGGCGCCGCGCCGCCCGCCCCCGTCGTCATCGGGCCCGGCGGGCGGCGGCCCCCGACCGCCGTGATCTCGGCCCGCCGCGGCGACGTCGAGAAGGGCGGCGCGCTCGATCCGAAGCGCAGCGGCCTCGACTTCTACGAGTCGCTGGAGGGGATGCGCGTCCGGATCAGCGACGCCGTCGCGGTCGGCCCGTCCCGCGACGGGCAGGTGCCTGTGCTGCCCGCCAACGGCGCCGGCGCGGGGACCCGCACCAAGCGCGGCGGCCTCCTGCTGCGCGACGGCGACGCGAACCCCGAGCGGATCGTCCTGGACGACGCGCTCGCCCCGCTGCCCGGGATGAACGTCGGCGACCGGCTGCCCGGCGCCGACGACGGCGTCCTCGACTACTCCTACGGCGACTTCACGCTGCTGCTCACCGCCGCCCCGCGGCGCGCCGACGGCGGCCTGCCGCAGGAGGCCGCGGCCCGGCAGCGGCCCGGCGAGCTCGCCGTCGGCACCGCCGGGCTGTCCGGCCTCAACCCCGACAGCCCCCCGCAGCGGTTCCGCGACCTGGCCGGCGACATCGTCCAGGGCCTCGGCTCCCCCGATCTCGTGGCGGTCAGCGGGCTGGAGGACAACAGCGGCCCGCACGACGACGGCACCGTCGCCGCCGACCAGACCGTCGCGCAGCTGATCACCGCGATCAGCGAGGCGGGCGGCCCCGCCTACGACTGGCGCTCGGTGAACCCGCGCGACGGCGCGGACGGCGGCGAGAAGGGCGGCAACAGCCGGATCGGGTTCCTGTTCCGCACCGACCGCGGGCTCGCGTTCGTCGACCGCCCCGCCGCGACCGAGCCGCTCGCCGACCCGCCGCCCGCCGCGCAGCCCGACCCGGCCGTCACCGCCGCGAAGCCACTGCGCCGCGCGGACGGCACCGCGGCCCTGTCCCGGTCGCCCGGCCGGATCTCCCCCGGCAACGCCGCCTGGAGCGGCGCCCGCAAGCCGCTGGCCGGGGAGGTCACGTGGCGGGGGCGGCGCATCATCGTCGTCGCCGACGACTGGTACCCGCGCACCGGCGACGACCAGCCCGCCTTCGGCCGGTACCAGCCGCCGTCCAGCCCCACCGAGTGGCGCCGCGACGCGCAGGCCCGGGTGGTCGCCGGGTTCGTCCGGTCCGTGCGGGCGGCGGGCAAGAAGGCCGACGTGATCGTGGCGGGGGGCCTCAACGACGGCGGGACGTCCCTGCCCGTCCAGGCCCTGACGAAGGAGGCCGGGCTCGCGGACCTGCCCGCCAGGCTGCCCGCCGGGGACCGGTACACCGCGGTCACCGGCGGGAACTCCGAGGACCTCGACCACATCCTGCTCAGCCCGTCGCTGGCCAGGAGCAGGCACCGGTTCGACATCGTGCACCGGGCGTCGGAGTTCGCGTCCCGCGCCGGGGACCACGACCCGACCGTGGTGCGCATCGACCTGCCCGGCAGGTGACGCGGTCTCCCCGTTCCGGCGTTACCGAAAAGATCGTCTATGGACGATCCGGAAACCCGCCGGTGTTTTTCTCTCCGGGGCGGGGGCAGCGACCGATCGCCACACCCCCTCCGGGAGGAGACGTCCCCCATGGCCTATCGATATCGGTCGCGCCACATCAGCCTGGTCGGCCTGATCTATCTCATCATCGGCGTGTTCGTCGCCTGGGACCGCGGCTACATCGACGCCCCGCTGCTGCGCCAGGTCGGCAGCGCGCTGCTGGCCATCTTCCTCTGGGTGCTCATTCTGCTGGGCGTGGATCTGCACATCCACGGTTGACCTGTGGCGGCACCTTCCTGTTCCGTCGGGGTCATAGACCCCAAAACGCTCAAAGAGGTACGTTCCGCTCATGACGAAAAAAGACTGCAGTTGCGGACACGGCGGCGGATGCTCCTGCCCGAAGGGCTGCTCCTGCGGCTGCAACGGGTGATCTTCCGCTAGGGCGTCGCCGCCTCCGGGGCGGGCGCCCGCCACAGCAGCGGCGTCTCGGCGCCGTCGCGGACGCCGGAACCGGTCGCCAGGAGCGTCTTCCCGGCGGACGTCAGCGCCGTGAGGCTCCGCCCGGTACGGCCGCCGAGACCCCGCGCGGGCACCCGGCGCCACGCGTTCCCGTCCGGTGAGCCGAACACGGCCGCGCCGCCCGGCGCGGTCGCGACCGCCACGACGAATCCCCGCGGCGTCGCGGTGGCCGCGGTCACCTGCCGCGCGCCCGGCGGCGTGCGCTGCACCCACGTCCGCCCGGCGTCCGGCGACACCAGCAGGCTCGCACCCGCTCCCGCCGCGAGCAGCGCGTTCCCGCGCGCGGCGACCTGCGTCAGCGGGCCGGTGCCGGGCGGTGCCGCGGGCGCGGGCGTCCACTTCGCGCCGTCCGGCGACGTCCAGACGGCCGGCTTGCCGTCGCGCCCGCCGACCGCCACGTAACCGGAACCGGCCGGCGCCACGTCGATGAGGTTCCCGGCGACCGCGGCGCGCTGCCACGTCTTGAGGTCGGCCGACCGCCACACCGTGCCGCCGCCGACCGCCACGTAACCCGTGGAGCCGGACGCGACCGCGCTGAGCGGACCGGCGGGCACCTTCGCGGGCTCCCAGACCGTCCCGTCCCGCGACGTCATCGCGAGCGCGCCCGGCCGCGCGCCCGCCGTGCGGCCGACCGCGAGCCACCCCTGCCCGCCGAACGCCACGTCCAGCAGCCGCCCCGGCGCGGACGGCACCCGGCCGCGCGTCCAGCCGCGGCCGTCCGGCGAACTCCAGACCGCCGCGCCGCCGTTCGTGCTGCCCACCGCGACCGCCCGTCCCGGGCCGGCGGCGAGGGACCGGACCGACCGCTCGGTGTGCACCGCGCCCGGCACCGCCGCCAGATTCACGCCGGACAGGTACGCGTCGCCGCCCTGCCGCCCCGCGACCGTGACCGCGCCGCCCGCCGCGACCGCGAGGCCGCTGCTGCGCACCGGCGCCGCCACCGTCCCCGACGGCCGCCAGGTGCGCCCGTCGTCGCTGCGCAGCACCGTCCGCTGCCCCTTCGCGCCCTCGACCAGGACGCCGAGCCCCGCCGCGGAACCGCCGAACCGCTCGACGCCCGCGTACCCGGGCACCGAGAACCGGCCCGCGGCCTGCCACTTCCGCCCGTCCGGGGAGGTGAACAGCACCCCGAACCGCGTCGTCCTGCGATGCTTCTTCCGGCCGGTGGTCCGCCGCCCCTCGCGCACCGTCGCGAACCCGCCGGGGCCCGCGACCAGGCCGATCGTCGCACCCTGCGACCCCTGCGCCTGCGGGACGGCCACCGCCGTCCACGTCCGCCCACCGTCCGCGGACCGCCACAGGCCATCGCTCCGCACCGTCCGCGTGACCTTCTTCTTGCCCTTCTTGCGGGTGACCTTCCGGCTGAACGTCCCGTGCGTCACCAGCACGCCGCCGGACGCCGCGACCCGGTCCAGCCCGGTGATCCCGGCCTGCAGCCCGTCGACGCGCTGCCAGGCCCGGCCGTCCGCGGTGCTCCACACCACCGCCCGGCCGCTCGCCGAGCCCACCGCGACGAACCCGTGCGCGGTCGCGGCCAGCGCGTTCACCTGGTCGTCCGGCTTGAACGCGGAGGTGTCGAGGTGCCGCGTCCAGAGCGCGCCGCCCTTGCTCAGCCACACCACCGTGCCCGCAGGAGACCGGCCGAGCGCCGCCCAGCCACCGGGCCCCGCCGCGATCAGCCGCGGCAGCTCCCCGGCCGGCGGCTCCGCGCCGTCCGCGCCGCGCACCTTCGCCGCCTTCCACGCGTGCCCGCCGTCCGCGGACACCAGGAACCGCGCACGCTCCTGCCCCGGCGTGCCGTCGCCCTCCGTCCCGGCGGCGACGACCTTCCGCCCGGACGCGGCGATCACGCCGAGGTCCTGGACGAGGCCGTCCGTCGTGGCCGCCGGGTCCGTCGCGAACAGCGCTCCGGCCGGGACCACCGCGGGCGGGCGCGGCTTCTCCGAGCCGCCGCCCTGATCGAGCGCGAACAGCACGCCGCCCGCGACGACCACCAGCCCGGCCGTCCCCGCGACGGCGACCCGCAGCCTCCGCGAGCCCCGGCTTCTCGCACGCGCGGGCGGCTCCGCCTGCGCCTTCCCGGCCGCCGCGTCGGGCTTCTCGCCCTTCTCGGTCTCGGACGGCGCGACGGCGGGCTCGGGGTCCGCGTCCTCGGGGGCGGGCGGGGCGTCCGCGCGGATCGCGTTGAGGCTCGCGGGGGCCTCGGGCTGCGGGGCGGCGGCGCGCTCGCGGGGCGGCGCCCCGTGGCCCCAGCGGATGCCCGCGGCGCGCCACGCCTCGTAGGCGCGCTGCCAGGGCGACAGGGCCGCCGGGAGGTCGGCGAGATCGGCGGCCACGCCGAAGGTCAGCCGGCGTCTGACCGCGCGCGATCCGGCCGGCCGGTCGTCGGCAGGGGGCTCCGCTCCGGCCGGGGACGGTGCGCCGTCCCGCTCCGGGGTCCTCGCCGTCACACGCGCTCCTTCACGGTCCTGGGACCACTATGAAACCGCGCCACACCGGTGGTTGTTCGCACATCGGCGTGAACGGCGGCCGATCAGGCCGCTGGAGCGTTCTATCACCTCAAGCGGGACGGATCCGATCTTTCGCCTCGATCGCCCCCTTGTAGGCGAATCCCTGGATGTGGACGACGGGCGCGTCGGGCCCGGGCGCGCCGTGCAGGTCGGCGGAGACGCCCATGCCGCCGGTCTCCACCCGGACGCCGGGCGGGACGATCACCTCGACGGTCGACTTGTAGGCGAGGACGCGGATCGTCGTGACGGGGCCGTCCAGTTCGGCGGCGCGCAGGTCGAGCAGGGAGCGCCCCTTGTAGATGACGGTGGTGTACTTCTCGGGGAGGCGCCAGCGGCCGGTGCGGCGGACGCCGCTCTTGTAGGCCAGCTGGAAGCGTCCGGCGGGCCCGTGCCCGGCGGGGGCGGCGGTCGCGGCGGCCGGCAGGTCGGACGCGACCTCGGCGAGGTCGGTGTCGGTGCGGGCGGCCAGGGCGAGGTCGATGCGCTCGTCCAGCTCGGCCTCGGTGAGCCGGCCCTCGGCGTAGGCGGTGTGCAGCCGGACGAGGACCCGGTCGCGGTCGCCGTCCGAGGCGCGCAGGCCCTTTCGCTGTTCGACGGTCATCTCGCATCTCCTTCGCGGCGGTCTGCCTTCAGCCTGGACCTTCCGGCGGGTGGAGGGTCGAGCAGACTCGCGATGTATCTTATTTCGATCTCGCTCGGTTTGCGAGAGATTCGCCCGGATCCGACTCGCGATCATGGGTGCCGGACTCGCGGGCGTCCGGCCGGTAGATTCGGATCGGCCCGTTGATTGAGGGGGGACGGTCATGGGCGGGACGGCGGGGCGTGCACACGGCCCGTACACGCTGTACGACCTGGACGCGATGCCCGAGGAGGGCCGGCGCTACGAGCTCGCCGACGGCTGGCTGAACGAGCTGCCGGGCGACCTGTGGCACGACCACGCGGCCGACACGCTGAAGACGATCCTCAAGGACGCGGCGCGGCAGGCCGACGCCGACGTCCACGTGGCGGGCGCGCCGCAGGACGTCACCACCCCGGCCGGGGTCCGCAAGCCGGACGTGTTCGCCGTCGCCCGCGACGTGGCCCGCGCCGCGCTGGAGCGGCGGACCCGCACCTACTACGGCCCCGACCTGATGCTGGTGGCCGAGGTGGTGACGCCCCGCACGGTGAACGAGCAGATCGACCGCGTCCGCAAGGTCGAGGAGTACGCGGCGACCGGCATCCCGCACTACTGGATCATCGACCTGGAGCCCCGCCCGTCGATCACGATGCTGGAGCTGGCCGGCGGGCGCTACGAGGTGGCGGGCAGGGCGCGGTCCGGCGAGACGGTGACGCTGACGGCGCCGTTCCCGATCCGGTTCGATCCCGTCCGCCTCTCCGAGATGGACTGAGGCTCCCTCCGGCCGGAGGCCGGGAGGCCGGTGGCCAGATCCTTTCAGTTGTTGGCGATCTCGCCGCTTTTTGCCGCCCCGGCGGCCGGGCAGAGTGGGTGCGTCGCAACCGAGAAAGGGAGTAATGCCATGTCGGAGCTGATGCGGGCGGTCAGGCAGGACGTGCTGGGCGGGCCCGAGGTGCTGAAGCTGGTCGAGGTCGAGCGGCCGGAGCCGGGGCCCACCGAGGTGCTGGTGCGGGTGCGGGCCGCCGGGGTGAACCCGACCGACTGGAAGCACCGCGCGATGAAGATCTTCCTGCCGGACCCGCCGTTCACGCTGGGCTGGGACGTGTCCGGCGTGGTGGAGGAGGTCGGGTTCGGGGTGACGATCCACAAGCCGGGCGACGAGGTGTTCGGCATGCTGCGCTACCCCGGCGGTGTCGGGTCGCACGCCGAGTACGTGGTGGCGCCGTCGCGGACGTTCGTCCGCAAGCCGGAGGCCATCGACCACGTGCAGGCCGGTGCGCTGCCGCTGGCCGCGCTGACCGCCTGGCAGGCACTGGTGGACACGGCGGACGTGCGGGAGGGGCAGCGGGTGCTCGTGCACGCGGCGGCGGGCGGGGTGGGCCACCTCGCGGTGCAGATCGCCAAGGCGCGGGGCGCGTACGTCCTCGGGACGGCGAGCGAGCCGAAGCACGCGTTCCTGCGCGAGATCGGCGTGGACGAGCCGATCGACTACCGGAGCGTCGACTTCGCCGAGGCGGCCGAGGACGTCGACGTGGTGCTGGACACGATCGGCGGGGACTACGCGCCGCGCTCGCTGCGCACGATGCGGCGCGGCGGGACGCTGGTGACGATCGTGGGGCGCGGGCAGTCCGGCGACGTCGCGGCCCAGGCCGCCGAGCGCGGCGTCCGCTTCGAGGGGCTGCTGGTCGAGCCGGACTTCCACGCGATGGCGCGGATCGCGGAGCTGGCGGCGTCCGGGCGGCTGCGCGCCGAGATCGACACGGTGCTGCCGCTGGAGGACGCCGCCAAGGCGCACGAGCGGGGCGAGACGGGACGGGTGTCCGGCAAGATCGTCCTCACGGTGTGAGCGGCCCCGTCACCGGTTCAGGTGGCGGAGGTAGGCGGCGCGGTCGAGGGGGTCGGCGCCGGTGCGCGGCCGCGACGGCGCGGTGACGCGGCGCTCGCCGGACGGCTCGGACCACCAGGTGCCCTCGCCGCGGGCGAGGGCGGGCAGCGCCGCCTCCGCCTCCCGCGCGCGCCCGGCGGGGATCTCGCCCTTGATCGTCCAGCCGCCCGGTCCGGGCGCGGGCTCGACGGCCGCCGCGCCGAGGCCGCCGAGCGCGGCGAGGACGGGGCCGAGCGCGTCGCCGGGCACCTCCGCCTCGAACAGCAGCACCGGGGTGGCGCCGGACGACGCGGGCCGCGCGCGGATCAGCGGGTCCTCGTCGGCGAGGGCGAGGAGCGCGGCGCGCAGCCGTCCGGCGCCGGCGGGGCGCCACCCTGCCTCGCACGCGCGCGAACGAGTTTCACGCCCCGCGGCGACGGCCGGCCCCCGGCCGGTCCCGGCCAGTGTGGAACGTCACAATCCGGCCGGGCCGGGCCTCATAGAGAGTGAGTCAGCGAGGGCGCCGGAAGGCGCCCTCCATAGCAGGAAGAGGGGTTCTCCTTGTTCACACGCTCCCGCGCAGTGAACCTGCGTACACGCGCCGCCGTCCTGGCCGCCGCGCTCACGACCGGCCTCGGTCTGACGGTCGGCGTCGCCGCGCTCCCCGCGCAGGCGGCACCGGCGGCGCCCGCCGCGACGTGGTGGGACGTCGGCACCTATGGCACCAAGTCCAAGTGCGTCGACGCCGGCCAGCAGTACGAGCGGGAAGGCTGGCCGTACAGGTGCCTGTACGTCACCGGCGCCGGGTGGGTGCTCGAGATCTGGCAGTAGCCGGCGTCCGGCACGGGCGTTGAGCAGCGGCGTGTTGTCGCCATGAGGGCTTCTTGACGGCAACACGCCGCGACGCGAGGGACCGGCGGTCCGGTTCTTCCCTAGCCTGGGAGGGTGTTGCTGCTGACGACGCTCGACGGCTGGCGCGACCAGCCCGGCCCCCGGTTCGTCCTGTCCGACGCGGGCGCGGTGTGGGCGCCCGACTCCGAGCCCGACCTGCTCGCCATCGCCGACGACGTGTACGGCGGCGACGCCGGCCAGCTCGTCGCGGTCGCGCTGGACCCCGAGCCGGGGCTGCGGCCGCCGCGCGGGGTGATCGACAAGTCCGCGGCGACGGCCGTCCGGTACGTGCGGCGCGGGCCGGACGGGCGGCACGTCGCGCTGCTGGACCGTCCCGCCACCGCCGAGGCCCTCGACCTGCTCCCGCATCCCGAGGGCGGCTGGTACCGGGAGACGTGGCGGTCGGACGTGGCGGTCTCCCCGGACGGCTATCCGGGCGAGCGGGCGACCGCGACCGGCATCTACTTCCTGCTGCCGCCCGGCGAGGAGTCGATGTGGCACGCGGTGCGCTCGGCGGAGATGTGGCTGTGGCACCGCGGCGGCCCGCTGTCGCTCCTGCTCGGCGGGGACGGCGGCGAACCGGCGGACGCGCCGGAGACGGTCACGCTGGGCGCGGACGTGGCGGCCGGGCAGATGCCGCAGGCCGTCGTCCCGCCGGGGGTGTGGCAGGCGGCGCGCCCGGCCGGGCCGGACGAGGTGCTGGTCAGCTGCGTGGTCTCCCCCGGCTTCGACTTCGCCGACTTCCGCGCCCGCCCCTGACATCCGGCATCGAGCGCGGCGCGCCGTCTCCTGCGTGGCCTCAAGGGGCGGCGCGCCGCGAGCAGGGGGTCAGTCGGAGGAGAAGGCGGCGTCGAACGCGGCGGACGGGGGTTCCATCGCGTTCAGCGCTCGGACGAACTCCAGTGCCTCGGGGGCGCCCTGGAGGCGGTCCATGCCGGCGTCCTCCCACTCGATCGAGATCGGGCCGTCGTAGCCGATCGCGTTGAGGGCGCGGAACACGTCCTCCCAGGGGACGTCGCCGCGGCCGGTGGAGATGAAGTCCCAGCCGCGCCGCAGGTCCGCCCACGGCAGGTGCGAGGAGAGCCGCCCGCGGCGGCCGTCGCCGGTGCGGACCTTGGTGTCCTTGCAGTCGACGTGGTAGATCCGGTCGCGGAAGTCGAACAGGAACCCGACCGGGTCGAGCTCCTGCCAGACGAAGTGGGACGGGTCGAAGTTCAGCCCGAACGCGGGCCGGTGCCCGATCGCCTCCAGGGTCCGGACGGTCGTCCAGTAGTCGTAGGCGATCTCGCTCGGGTGGACCTCGTGCGCGAACCGGACGCCGACCTCGTCGAACACGTCGAGGATCGGGTTCCAGCGGGCGGCGAAGTCGGCGTAGCCGCGCTCCACCATCGCCTCGGGGGTGGGCGGGAACATCGCGACGGTGTGCCAGATCGACGAGCCGGTGAAGCCCACGACGGTGGGGACGCCGAGGCGGGCGGCGGCGCGGGCGGTGTCCTTGATCTCCTCGGCGGCGCGGCGGCGGACGCCCTCGGGCTCGCCGTCGCCCCAGATCCGCGCGGGCAGGATCGCCTGGTGGCGCTCGTCGGGCAGGTCGCAGACGGCCTGCCCGACGAGGTGGTTGGAGATCGCGAACACCTTGAGGTCGTGCTCGGCGAGCGTCTCGAGCCGGCGCGGGACGTAGTCGTCGTCGGCGAGGGCCTTGTCGACCTCGAAGTGGTCGCCCCAGCAGGCGATCTCCAGGCCCTCGTAGCCCCAGCCGGACGCCAGCCGGCAGACCTCCTCGAACGGCAGGTCGGCCCACTGGCCGGTGAACAGGGTGATCGGTCGCGCCATCACAGGCTCCCCTCGACGTCGGCCCAGGCCCCGGACGCGGCGCTCGCCGCGACCGCGTCGAGCACCCGCTGCACCCGCAGGCCGTCGGCGAACGACGGGCTCGGGTCGGTGCCGCCGGCGATCGCGGTGAGCAGGTCGGCGGCCTGGTGGGTGAAGGTGTGCTCGTAGCCGAGCAGGTGGCCGGGCGGCCACCACTGCCGGGCGTAGGTGTGCACGGGCTCGGTGACGACGATCCGGCGGAACCCCGCCGTCTCGGCGTCCTCGGTGCCGTCGTAGAACCACAGCTCGTTCATCGCCTCCAGGTCGAACGACAGCGCGCCGGACGAGCCGCTGACCTCGATGCGGAGCGCGTTCTTGCGCCCGGTCGCCATCCGGGTGGCCTCGAACGAGGCGAGCGCGCCGCCGTCGGTGCGGCCGATGAACAGCGCCGCGTCGTCCACCGTGACGGCGGCCGTCCCGCCGCCGGGCTTCGGGCGTTCCGGGACGAAGGTGTCCATCACGGCCGACACCCCGACGAGCCGGTGCCCGGTGACGAACTGCGCGGTGTCGATAATGTGCGCGCCGATGTCGCCGAGCGCGCCCGTACCGGCCCTGTCACGGTCCAACCGCCAGCTGAACGGCGCCTCCGGGTCCGTCAGCCAGTCCTGCAGGTACTGCGCGCGGACGTGCCGGACGGTCCCGATGCGCCCGTCGGCGACGAGGTCGCGGGCGAGCGTGACCGCCGGGACGCGCCGGTAGTTGAACCCGACCATCGACCGGACGCCCTTCGCCCGCGCGCGCTCCGCGGCGGCCACCATCGCCTCCGCCTCCGCCGACGAGTTCGCGAGCGGTTTCTCGCATAGGACGTGCTTGCCCGCGTCCAGCGCCGCGACGGCGATCTCGGCGTGCGTGTCGCCCGGCGTGCAGATGTCGACGATCTGCACGTCGTCGCGGTGCAGCAGCTGCTTCCAGTCGCCCTCCGACGACGCCCACCCGAGCGTGCGGGCGGCCGCGGCGGCCCGCACGGCGTCGCGTCCGGCGAGAGCGGCCATCACCGGGGTCAGCGGCGGCCCGAAGAACGGCCCGACGCTGCGCCATGCCTGGGAGTGGGCGCGCCCCATGAACGCGTGCCCGACCATCCCGACTCCGACGGTGGTCAATGTGCTCACCTCTCTGTACGGGGCGCGCCCGCCGGGGTCTCCGGCGGGCGCGCCGCGGCCCCCGGCGCTCAGGACTCGAAGCCGAGCGGCAGGTAGCGGCCCACGTTGTCCCTGGTGACGGTCTCCGACGCCAGCGTGATCGACTGCGGCGGCTCCAGCTCCACCAGGTCGGCCATGCCCTTGCCCTGCGCGAGCAACCGGGCCAGCCGGACCGCGGACGCGGCCATCGTCGGCGGGTAGGTGACGGTCGCCTCCAGCACCCCGTTGCCCGCCTTGATCTCCCGCATCGCGTTCGCGGACCCGGCGCCGCCGACCATGAAGAACTCCTTGCGGCCGGACTGCTTGATCGCGGCGAGCACCCCGACGCCCTGGTCGTCGTCGTGGTTCCACAGCGCGTCGATCTTCTTGTGCGCCTGCAGCAGGTTCGACGCGACCTGGTTGCCGGTCTCGACGGTGAACTTGGCGTCCTGCTTGGCTGTGACGGAGTAGCCGTAGGACTTCAGCGCGTCCGCGAATCCCTTGCTGCGGTCCTGCGTGAGCGGCAGCGTCGCGATGCCCTGGATCTCCACGATCACCGGGTTCGACACGCCCTTGGCCTTGAGCTTCTTGCCGATGTAGTGCCCGGCGGACACGCCCATGCCGTAGTTGTCGCCGCCGATCCACGTCCGGTACGACAGCTTGTCGGGGAACACCCGGTCCAGGTTGATCACCGGGATGCCGGCGTCCATCGCCTTGCGCGCGACCTGGTTCAGCTGCTCGCCGTCGTTCGGCAGCATCACCAAGACGTTCACCTTCTCCGAGATCAGCGACTCGACCGCGGAGATCTGCTGGTTGATGTCGTTGGTCGGCTGGACGGGCTTGAACGTCACGTCCTTGTACTTCTTCGCCTGCGCCTCGGCGTTCTTGGCGATCGCGGCCGTCCAGCCGTGGTCGGCGGCGGGCGCGGAGAACCCGATCACGACCTGCTTGCCTGGCTTGTCGTTGTCGCCGCCGAGCGCGCCGGTCTGCGCGGCCGGGGCGGGGTCGTCCTTCTCCTTGTTGCTGGTGCAGGCGGTCGCGAGGGCGCCGGCCGCGACGGCGGCGCCGCCGAACAGGACGCCTCTGCGGGTGGGGCGGGTGCTCTGGTCGCGCATGACGTGCTCCTGGTTTCCGGGGGGTGGGGGCGGGGGGCGCGCGGCGGGACGGACGGGTCAGGGGTGTGTCAGGGGTCGGATGGGCAACGGGGTCAGGTGGGCGAGCGCAGGCCGCGGCGCTGCAGCAGCACCGCGATGCCGATGATCACGCCCTTGGCGATGAGCTGGTCGCTGGTCTGCAGGCCGTTCAGGATGAACAGGTTCGTGATGAGGGTGAACACCAGCACGCCGAGGATCGACCCGGCGACGGTGCCGCGCCCGCCGGTCAGCAGCGTCCCGCCGATGATCACCGCGGCGATGGCGTCCAGTTCGTACAGGTCGCCGTGGGTGCTGGAGCCGGTGGTGGTGCGGGCCATGATGATGATCGCCGCGACGCCGCAGCAGAACCCCGACAGCGCGTACAGCAGCAGCGTGTGCCGCCGGACGTCGATCCCCGCGAGCCGCGCCGCCTCCGGGTTGCCGCCGACCGCGAACGTGCGGCGGCCGAACGTGGTGCGGTTCAGCAGCACCCACCCGGCGACCGCGACGGCCGCGAAGATGTACACCACCAGCGGCAGCCCGAGCACCTTCGTGGTGGACAGCGACTCGATCGCGTCGTTCTCCGGCCTGATCAGCTGGGTCTTGCGGTCCGACATCCGCTGCGCCAGCCCGCGCGCCGACACCAGCATCGCCAGCGTCGCGATGAACGGCACCATCCGGCCGTAGGAGATCAGCAGGCCGCTGACGACGCCCGCGCCCGTCCCGACGAGGATCGCGCACAGCGCCATCACCGCCGGGCCGTACGACTGCGTCGCCACGGTCGTCGCCCACACCGACGCCAGCGCCATCACCGACCCGACCGACAGGTCGATCCCGCCGCCGATGATCACGAACGTCTGGCCGACCGTGATCACCCCGATGGTGGCGGCCAGCGCCAGGATCCCGACCAGGTTGCCCGAGGTCGGGAAGTTGTCGGGCTCGCTGATCACGCCGACCACCGCCAGCAGCGCCAGCGCGGCGACCAGCCCGAGGTGCCGGAACTCGCCCGGCCCGCGGCCCGCGCCGGCGCGCCGCAGCGGCCGCAGCGGCCCCTTCGCCCACGCTCCGCGCGCCGGGGCGCCGCGCACGCCCGCGTCCGTCTCGGTCACAGGGCGCTCCCTTCCATGATCATGTTGAGTACGGCGGCCTCGTCGAGCCCGGCGGCCGCGCCGCTGTGCACGACCCGGCCCTCGCGGACGACCAGCACCCGGTCGGCGAGGCCGAGCACCTCGGGCACCTCGCTGGACACCAGCAGCACCCCGATCCCGCGCGCCGCCAGGGCGCGGATCACCGCGTACAGCTCGGCGCGGGCGCCGACGTCCACGCCGCGGGTCGGCTCGTCCAGGATCAGCAGCCGCAGGTTCCGCGCGCCCGCCAGCCACCGCGCCAGCACGACCTTCTGCTGGTTGCCGCCCGACAGCGTCACCACCGGGCGGCGCGGATCGGGCGGCCGGATGTCCAGCGCCTCGATCTGCTCCCGGACGTCCGCGAGCTCGCGGCGCCGGTTCAGCCAGCCGAACCGCGAGTACCGGCGCAGGCCCGCGACCGTCACGTTCCCCGCGACGGAGTCGTTCAGCAGCAGCGCCTGGCTCTTGCGCTCCTCCGGCGCCATGCCCATCCCGCGCCGCACCGCCGCGCCCGTGTCGCCCGGCCGCACCGGCCGGCCGTCCACCAGCACCCGCCCGCGCGCCGGGCGCCGCGCACCGTAGACCGCCTCGAGGATCTCCGAGCGGCCCGACCCGACGAGCCCGGCCAGCCCGACGATCTCGCCCGCCCGGACGGAGAACGACACGTCCGCGAACGCGCCGGGCAATGTCAGCCCCTCGACCCGCAGCACCTCGGCCCGGCCCTCCTCGGCGCCGCCGTCGCCGTCTCCGGCGTCGTCGCCGTCCGGTGCGGGGCGGTCGGGGAAGACGTACTCGATGTCGCGGCCGGTCATCAGCGAGACGATGTGGTCGGTCTTCGTCGTCTTGGCGGGCAGGCCGTTCGCGACGGACCGGCCGTCCTTCAGCACGGTCACCCGGTCGCCGATCTCGCGGATCTCCTCCAGCCGGTGCGAGATGTACACGACCGCGACGCCGGACGCGGTCAGCTCCCGGATGATGCGGAACAGGTTCGCGACCTCGTCGTGCGCGAGCGCGGCGGACGGCTCGTCCATCACGATGAGCCGGGCGTCGTGCGACAGCGCGCGGGCCATGCTGACCACCTGCTTGCCCGCCGCGGGCAGCCGGCCCGCCTCGCGGCGCGGCGGGATCTCGCCGTGCCCGAGCCGGCCGAGCAGCTCCCGCGCGGCGCGCTCGGCGTCGCCGCGCCGGGTGAAGCCGAGCGTCGCGCGCTCGTGGCCGAGGAAGATGTTGTCGGCGACCGACAGCCCGTCGACCAGGTCGAGCTCCTGGTAGATGGTCGCGATGCCGGCCCGCATCGCGGCGGTCGGCCCGGCGAGGCGCGCCGGCCGGCCGGCGAAGACGATCTCGCCGGCGTCCGGCTGGTGCGCGCCGGCCAGCACCTTGATCAGGGTGGACTTCCCGGCGCCGTTCTGGCCGAGCAGGCAGTGCACCTCGCCGGCCCGGACGTCGAGGTCGACGCCGTCCAGCGCGCGGACGCCGGGGAACTGCTTGACGATGCCGCGCATGCGCAGCAGCGGTTCGGGGTCGGACGGGCCCATCGGGCCTCCTCGGGGGTCAGGAGGGACGCGGGTCGGGCGGCGGGGAGAACACGTGGTCGCTGATCAGCCGGGCGCCGCCCACCACCCCGGCGGCGCCGGCCAGCTCCGACAGCACGATCGGCAGGTTGCCGGTCGCCAGCGGCGCCGACCGGCGGTAGACGACGCTGCGGATCTCCGCGAGCAGGGTGTGGCCGAGCCCGGCGACGCCGCCGGCGATGATCACCAGGCCCGGGTTGAAGAAGCTGACCAGCCCGGCGAGGACCTGCCCGACGTGCCGGCCGCCCTCCCGGATGATCCGCACCGACGCCGGGTCGCCCGCCGCCGCGGCCTGCGCGACGTGCTCGCCCGACAGCTCCCCGTGCGCCTCCAGCAACGCGGCGAGCTGCGGCGACTCCCCCGAGCGCGCCGCCGCCCGCGCGTCCCGCGCGAGCGCCGCGCCGCCGAAGTAGGCCTCCAGGCAGCCGGCGTTGCCGCACGCGCAGATCGGCCCGTCGTCGTCGATCCGGATGTGCCCGATGTCGCCCGCGCTGCCGGACACGCCGCGGTAGATCGCGCCGTCCACGACGATGCCGCAGCCGATGCCGGTACCGATCTTCACGAGCAGGAAGTCGTCCACCGACCGCGCGAGGCCCGCGTGCAGCTCGCCGAGCGCCATCAGGTTCACGTCGTTGTCCACCAGCACGGGGCAGCCGAGCTCCGCGCCGATCGCGTCGCGCACCGGGAACCGGTCCCAGCCCGGCATGATCGGCGGGACGACCGGCATGCCGTCCCGGAAGCTCACCGGCCCCGGCACGCCGATGCCGGTGCCGTGCACGCGCGGGATCAGGCCCTCGTCGCGCAGCTTGCCGAGCAGGTCCAGCGCCCGGTCCAGCACCGCGGTCGCGCCCTGCCGGACGTCGCACGCCTCGCTGACGTGGCCGAGCACCTCCAGCGCGCCGTCGGTCACCGCGACGTCGATCGAGGTGGCGCCGATGTCGAACGCGACGAACCGCAGGCTCGGCGACAGCCGGACGATCCCGGACCGCCGCCCGCCGCGCGACGCCGCGAGCCCGGCGCCCTCCACCAGCCCGAGCTCGACCAGCCGGTCCAGCTCGACGGCCAGCTTCGAGCGCGACAGCCGGACGACGTCGCCCAGCTCGGCGCGCGAGCGCGGGCCCTCGTCGCGCAGCAGCCGCAGCAGCCGTGCCTGATGCACGTTCTGCGGACGAGCCGGCATGCGCATCACGCCGTCCTCTCGGGTTCCGTTCGGCGGTCCCGGGGCCGTGTGACCCCGGTCTCATGCGGAGACCGTAACCGGCTTTCGCCGCTTTGAGAAGACCTTTCCTTCAACTCGTACCAACTTTCTCCATTCGTAGGACAAAGTCGGTCATGAAAAAGCCCCGGACCGGGACGTGCCGGGTCCGGGGCTCTCCCCTCAGCTCAGTACTTCCCGAGGGGGACGACCCCCCACACCCCCTGACGGCTCAGTAGGTGACCGGCTGGCGGCCGGCGCTCATCGTGCGCATGATGTGCTCGACGAGCGTGATCAGCACCCGCTTGGCGTCCTCGCGGTCGCGCACGTCGCAGTCGATCACCGGGATCTCGGGAGCCAGGTCGAGGGCGTCGCGCACCTGGTCGTGGGTGTGCCGCCCGGCGCCGTCGAACCGGTTGACGCCGATGATGAACGGCACGCCGCGCCGCTCGAAGTAGTCCACCGAGGCGAAGCAGTCGGCCAGCCGGCGGGTGTCGACCAGCACCACCGCGCCGAGCGCGCCCTTGGCCAGCTCGTCCCACATGAACCAGAAGCGGTCCTGGCCGGGCGTGCCGAAGACGAACAGCACCAGGCCGTTCGGCAGGGTGATCCGGCCGAAGTCCATCGCCACGGTCGTCGTCGTCTTGGACGCCACCGCCGAGGTGTCGTCGATGCCGATGCTCTTCTCGGTCAGCGCCTCCTCGGTGCGCAGCGGACGGATCTCGCTGACCGCGCTCACCAGGGTGGTCTTGCCTACTCCGAAGCCACCGGCCACAAGGATCTTGACGGTCAGCGCGGAATCGCCCGCCTGGGCGGCCGCGTCAGAGCGCACGGATTCCATCGATCACTTCCTTGAGTACGCGCTCGCTGGGGAACTGCGCCACCGGCGCGGGGCGCCGGACCTGTATCAGCGAGCGGTCGAGCAGGTCGCCGAGCAGGACGCGGACGACCCCGAGGGGAAGTTCCAGATCCGACGCTATCTCGACAACCGACAACGGGGTGCGGCAAAGCTCCAGGATCATGTCATGTTCCGGCTCCGGCGACCACGGGGATGCCGGAATAGCCGGAGATGCTTCCGCGCCGTCCGGCGCGTCGACGGCCTCGATCAGCGCGACGAGGTCGAACTCGACGCCGTCGTAGTGCGTGCGGCCGCCGGTGAGCGCGTAGGGGCGCACGACGGGGCCGGCGGCGTCGTCGAACCACGCCGACCCGCCCGGCGCGCCGGGCCCGGCCGCCGGCGAGCCGCCCGCAGTACCGCTCACGGGGCCGGCCTCGGCGCCGGCCGGGTGCCGGTGCGGCCACTCGGGCACCGAACTCTCGGTCCCGTCCACCTTCACACGCCGCCCTCGGCGGCGGCCGCCCGCGGGCTGGCCGACAGGTGCTGGCCGACCCGGGTGACGAGCATCGCCATCTCGTAGGCGATCATGCCGAGGTCGGCGTCGGCGTCGGCGAGGACCGCCAGGCAGGCGCCGCGCCCGGCGGCGGTGACGAACAGGAACGCCGACTCCATCTCCACGATGGTCTGCCGGACCGGGCCGCCGCCGAACGACTCGCCCGCGCCGCGCGCCAGGCTCTGGAAGCTGGCGGCGACGGCCGCGAGGTGGTCGGAGGCCTCCTGGCCCAGGCCGCGGGAGGCCGCCATGCGCAGGCCGTCGCTCGACAGGACCACCGCGTTCTGCACCTGGGCGACGCGCTGGACCAGGCTGTCGAGCAGCCAGTTCAGTTCGCCGCCGGCACCGCCCGCGGCGTTCGCGCCGGGATGCTGGGCATCTGTCATGGGGCGTCGTCCTCCTGGTCACCTCGGTTGGGCTGATCGTCAAGGCCGGGCGGTGCCTGCGCCTCGGCGTCGGCCGCCTCCCGCCTGCCGCGCTGCCAGCCGCGCTGCATGGCGGACATCATCGAGCGCATGGACTCCGGCGAGCGCGCCGCGTCCGGGCCGTCCGGTGGAGCGGTCCCATCGCCGGGCGGGACGTCCGGAGCTCCCGCGTCGGCGGGAACGGGGGCCGCGAGCGGCATCGACGGCTCCCGCGACGCCGGCCGCCAGGGCTCGGACGGCTGGGGCGCGGCGGCGGGCGGTGGTGCCTGCCCCCGCTCGGCCAGGTGGGCGTCCACCCGCTGCTTCAGCTGGGGCGCGAGGTGCGTCTGCCGGCGGCGCTTCGGAAGCTCGCCCTCCTGCGGCGGCGCGGGCTCGCCGCCCGCCGCCTGGGCGGGCTCGGGGGCGGCACGCCTGCGCTCCGGCAGCGGCGCCTCGTCGCCGGCCTGCTCGGGCCGTCCGGATTCCGCCCGCACCGGCTGCGCCCCGGCAGGCTCGCTCGTCGCCGGATCGGGCCGAGCCGGCCCGGCTTGGACGGGCTCGGCTTGTGCGGGCTCAAGCTGCGCGGGATCGGGCTGCGCGGGATCGGGCTGCGCGGGATCGGGCTGTGCGGGATCGGGCTGTGCGGGAACGCCGGCGATCGGGCCGGCCTGGAGCGAGTCGGCCCGCACCGGCTCGGCCTCCGCGACCAGCCGCACGACACCGGCCTGCTCCACCGCCGCGCGCGCCGGCGCCGGCAGCGCGCCCGCGGGCGCGGCGGGCAGCCGCATCGGCCCGGTGTCGCGGCGCTGGACGGGCTCCGGCTCGGCGGTGTCCACGATGAGCGAGCCGGGGATCAGCGCGATCGCGGTCGTGCCGCCGTACGGCGACTGCCGCAGCGTCACCTTGATGTCGTGCCGCTCGGCGAGCCGCGCCACGACGAACAGGCCGAGCTGCGCGCTGTCGGACGGGTCGAACTCCGGCGGGTCGTCCAGCCGGGCGTTCGCGGCGCGCAGCGCCTCCTCGGTCATGCCGAGGCCGCGGTCCTCCACCTCGATCGCGAAGCCGTTGGCGACCGGGTGCCCGCTGACCCGCACCGGCGACTGCGGCGGCGAGAACGTGGTGGCGTTCTCCACCACCTCGGCGAGCAGGTGGATGACGTCGGCGACGGCGGAGCCGAGCAGCGCGATCCGCGGCAGCGGCTGCACCCGGACGCGCGGGTAGTCCTCGACCTCGGCGACGGCGCCGCGCACCACGTCCACCAGCGGGACGGGCCGCCGCCAGCCGCGCCCGGCGGTCTTGCCGGCGAGGATGACCAGGCCCTCGGCGTGCCGCCGCATGCGGGTCGCGAGGTGGTCGAGGCGGAACAGGTCCGACAGCTCCGACGGGTCCTCGGTGCGGCGCTCCATGGTGTCGAGCAGGCTCAGCTGGCGGTGCAGCAGCGCCTGGTTGCGGCGGGCGAGGTTGACGAACACCTCGCTGATCCCGCGCCGCGCCGCGACCTCGCCGGCCGCGGCGACCAGCACCGCCTCGCGGGCCCGGTCGAAGGAGTCGGCGATCTGCCGGATCTCCCGGATCCGGAAGTCGACGGCGGGCTCCGGCTCGGGCTCGGCGGGCCGCCCGGCGCGGACCTGCTCGGCCAGCAGGGGGAGCCGCGTGCGGGTGAAGTCGACGACGGCGCCGGCGAGCGTGCGGCACTCGCGCAGCAGCCGCCGCGACACCCGGATCGCGATGAGGGCGGACAGCACGACGGCGAGCAGCCCGAGACCGCCCGCGACGCCGAGCCGGACGAACACGCCGACCGCGACGTGCTGGGACCGGCCGGTGAGGTCGTCGAGGGTGCGGTTCTCGAAGCGGTAGAGGCCGTCGTCGGCGTCGTCGGCGACGCTCCGCCACTGGGCCGGGTCGACGACCGGGGTCTTCGCGGTGCGGGCCGTCCGGCCGGCGGCGCCGCCCTGCGAGCCCGTCCCGGACGCGGCGCCCTGCCCGGTTCCGGAACCCGTACCGGCGGCCGTCCGGCCCTGGGCCGGCTTCTTCTTCGCGGCGGTGCGGACCGGCTCGGTCTCCCGGATGACCTGGTCCTCGAGCTTGCGCAGCTGCGCGAACTGCGGCGTGGCCGTGAGGCGCTCGTAGCGGGCGCGGTCGACGGCCGGCAGGCTCGGGACGTTGTCGGCGTAGGCCATCCGCTGCGCGCCGACGAGCTGCGCGAACTCGCCGCGCTCGGCGGCGCTCAGGTGCCCGGCGGCGAGCGCGCCGGTGAGCAGCGCGTCCTCGCGGGACAGGAACTCCCGGCCGCGGCCGACGGAGGTGAGGGTGCGGGCGTCGGCGGTGATCGTCCCGTTGTCCGGGGCGGTCGCCATGTAGATCGCGAAGCCGGCGTCGATGATGCCGCTGTAGTCGGCCAGCACCTCGGCGCGGGTGGACGCCCGGTCGTCGACGCCGCGGCGGGTCGCCTCCAGCGTGCCGAGCTTGGCCAGCAGGTCGTCCATCCGCTTGACGACGCTCGACTGGATCGAGCCGCGCAGCGCGCCGTCCCCGAAGCCCTTGCGCAGCTCCTTGACGGCGCCGTCGGTCACCTGCCGCTGCGTGCGCAGCACGTCGGGGTTCGCCGCGCGCGACGACCCGGCGTCGGCCATCGACAGCCGGCGTTCCTTCTGCAGCGCGTTCAGCAGCCGCTGGGTCGGCAGCACCGCCTCCTGCTGGAACTTGCGGCTCTGCAGCAGCTCGTGGGCGTCCCCGTAGGTGATCCCGGTGAGGAACATCCACAGCGCGGCCAGCGCGAGCAGCGGCACGAGGACCAGGAGCGTGATCCTCGCCCGGATGGAGGAGAAGCGGGGGCCCATCACGGCAGGGGGACCATGCTCACATCGGCGGCTTTCGGGGAGGGGGGATGCGACATGCGGGGGAAACCTCCCGATGCGGGATGTACGGGGGTCTGCCGGACTCTACTACGTCGCGGGTCCGCGACGATCAGGTGACCGAGCGTCATGTCCGGGGTCGTCGGCGTCCGGCCAGCTCAGCACGTGCTCCATCAGCGCGATGAGGACCTGCTTGGTGGACGCGCGGCGGCGCGCGTCGCACAGCAGCACCGGGACGCCCGGGTCCAGGTCGAGCGCGATCGCGACGTCCCGCGGGTCGTGCCGCTGCGCCCCGTCGAAGCAGTTGACGGCCACGACGAACGGCAGGCGGCGCCGCTCGAAGTAGTCGATCGCGGGGAACGAGCCGGTCAGCCGGCGGGTGTCGGCGAGCACGACCGCGCCGATCGCGCCGGCCGCCAGCTCGTCCCACATGAACCAGAAGCGGTCCTGGCCGGGCGTGCCGAACAGGTAGAGCAGCAGCTGGTCGGAGAGCGTGATGCGGCCGAAGTCCATCGCGACGGTCGTGGTCGTCTTGGCCTGCACGCCGGTGAGGTCGTCCACGCCGACGCCGCGGTCGGTCAGCGGCTCCTCGGTGCGCAGCGGCCGGATCTCGCTGATGGACCCGACGAAGGTGGTCTTGCCGGCGCCGAACCCGCCCGCGATGAGGATCTTGGTCGTGACCAGCGGGCGGGCGCCCGCGCCGGCGTCCGGCTCGGCGGGGCCGCCGAACCAGGGATGCTCGCCGCCGCCCGGCGCCGCGCGGCCGGGGGCCGCCTCGCCGGGGGCCGCCTCGCCGGGGGCCGCCTCGCCGGGGGCCGCCTCGCCGGGGGCCGCCTCGTTGGGGTTAGAGGGCGCGTAGGCCATTGAGGACCTCCCTCAGCACGCCGCGTCCGGGCCGCCCGCCGGCGGGGGCGGCGGAGTCCACCACCGCGATCAGCCCCTCGTCGCGCAGGTCGCCGAGCAGCACCCGGACGACGCCGAGCGGCAGCCCGAACTCCGAGGCCAGGTCGACCACGGCGACCGGGCGGGCGCAGCCGCGCAGCAGCCGCACGTGGTCGGGGCTGTAGCGCAGCCGGTCGCCCGGCTGCGCGCCGGTCGCCGCGACGACCGCGATCAGTTCGAAGCCCTCACCCGCGGGACGGGTGCGGCCCCGGGTCCGCGCGTAGGGGCGGACGAGCGGGCCGGCCTCCCGGTCCAGCCACCGCTCCGCCGACGGGTCCATCGGTCACTACCCCCACATCTCCCCCGGGACGGGCTCCGCCCGGATCACCGGCCCTGCGGGGCCGCTCCCCCCGCGCCGAAACCGCCCCCGAAGCCGCCGCCGGCGGCCTCGTAGCGCGGGGCGGCCTGCAGGTGCTGCCCGACCCGCTTGACCAGCACCGCCATCTCGTAGGCGACCAGGCCCGCGTCGGCCTCCGCCTCGGCGATCACCGCGAGGCAGGTGCCGTCGCCGGCGGCGGTGACGAACAGCAGCAGCGCGTCCATCTCGATGATGGTCTGGCGGACATTGCCGCCCGCGAAGTGCCGGCCGGCGCCGCGCGCGAGGCTCTGCACGCCGGACGCCAGCGCGGACAGGTGCTCGGCGTCCTCGCGGCCGAGCTCGCTGGACGCCGCGACCGCGAGGCCGTCGCGGGACAGGATCACCGCCTGCCGCACGCTCGCGACGCGCTCGGCGAAGTCGTTGAGCAGCCAGTTCAGCTCGCCGGTGGCCGTGTTGTGCATCATCGGGTCCCCTCATCCTCCCCATCGGACGCGCGGCCGCGCCGCCATCCCTGCTGTACCGAGGCCATCAGCGAGCGCGCCTCCTCCGGGGACCTCGCGACCCCGCCGGCGGTGCCGCCGCCCACCGGTGGGGGCAGCGGCGGCGGCTCCTTGCGCAGCTGCGGCGCGAGGTTCTCCTGCCGGACCCTGCGGGGCAGGCCCGCGTGGGTTCCGGCGGGAGAGCCGCCCTCCGCGCCCCGAGGGCGCTCGCCGCCGTCGACGGTACCGCGATCTTCGCCGCCGTCCCACGCCGCGTCACCGCCCGCATGCGCACCGCGCTCCGCGGCCGGCTCGTCGCGGTCGCCGCGGCCGGGCGCGCCCGCCAGGGCGCCGGACGGGCGGACGCCGGGCGCGTAGACGGGCGCGGGCACCCAGCCGTCGGCGTCGGACGGGTCGTCGGACGCGTAGGCCGGCACCGCGCCGGCGTCGGTGCCTGCGTCGTCGGACCACGGGTTCGCGGATCCGGCACCGGGCCCGCGGGACGGCGCGGCGGGCGCCGCGTCCTCGGGCCGGCCCCACGGGGCCGCCGGGCCGGCGAGCTGCGGCAGCACGGGCGGCGCCTCGCGCAGCGGCACGGGCTCCGGCCCCGCCGCGCCGGGGCGCGGCGGGTCGGCGGGCGCGGGCTCGCGGCGGGCGAACACGCCGACGTCCGGGACGACCTCTGCGCGCGTCACGACCTCCGGGCGCGGCGTCCCGCCGAACGGGACGCCGGTGTACGGGGTGCCCATGAACGCCGTCCCGGCGTCGGCCGGAACCGCCTGGACCGGTCCTTTCCCGACCGGCTCGGCGTCCACGGGCTCGGCGTCCACGGGCTCGGCGTCGAGGGGCTCGGCGCCGCCCGGCCCGCTCTTGGACGGGGCGTCCGCGCCGCCGGACGGCGCGTGGTCGTCGTCGCCCGCCGGCGCCTCGACGGCGGGCGTGCCGGTCCCGCCGTCCAGCATCGCGGGGTCCTCGTCCATCCGGTCGGCGGGCACCACGAGGTCGTGCGGCATCAGCACGATCGCCGTGACGCCCCCGTACGGGGAGCGGTGCAGCGACACGTCGATGCCGTGCCGGGCGGCGAGCCGCGCGACGACGAACAGCCCCAGCCGGTCGGTGTCGACCAGGTCGAACTCCGGCGGCTCGGCGAGCCGCCGGTTGATCTCGGCGAGCGTCTCCGGCTTCACGCCGAGCCCGCGGTCCTCGATCTCCACGCAGAAGCCGTTGCCGACCCGCTCGGCCATCACCCGCACCTCGGTGTTCGGCGGGGAGAACGACGCCGCGTTCTCCAGCAGCTCGGCCAGCAGGTGCACGACGTCGGTGACGGCGGCGCCGACCAGGCCGTCCTCGGAGTCGGTCAGCACGACCGCGCGGGTGTAGTCCTCGATCTCGGCGATCGCGGCGCGCAGCACGTCGGTGATGTGCACCGGGCGCCGCCAGCCGCGGCCCGGGGTGGCGCCGGACAGGATGATCAGGCTCTCGGCGTGCCGCCGCATGCGGGTGGTGAGGTGGTCGATCCGGAACAGCGCCTCCAGGTCGTCGGCCTCGGCGCGGCTCTCCAGCCCGTCCAGCATCGTCAGCTGGCGGTGCAGCAGCGACTGGTTGCGGCGGGCGATGTTGAGGAAGATGCGGCTGACGCCGGCGCGCAGCTCTGCCTGCCCGACGGCGGCGTCCACGGCGGTGCGCTGCACCTTGGCGAACGACTCGGCGAGCCGGTTGACCTCGCTGGTGCGGCCGCGCGGCAGCGCGGGCGCCTCCGCCTCGACGTCCACGGCCTCGTTGCGGCGCAGCCGCTCGACCAGCCGCGGCAGCCGCTCGTCGGCGAGCTCCTCGGCGGAGCCGCGCAGCCCGACCAGCTCGCGGACGACGCCGCGCCCGAACCGCAGCGCGAGCAGCACCGACCCGGCGATGACCAGCAGGCCGACGCCGCCGACGACGCCGAGCCGGATGTAGGCGTCGCGGCCCAGCCGGTCGGCGCGGGCGGCGGCGCCGTCGGTGTTGGCCAGGATCATCTGGTTGACCGACAGGACCAGCGGCTGCGCGGTCTCCTGCCACTGCCAGGTGCTGATCGGCAGCGGGCCGCGGTCGTGCGCGGCGATCTGGTCCTCGATGTCCTTGTACGCGTGGTACTGGGTGGAGGCGAACACCGGCGCGGTGAGCCGCGCGTAGATCTTCGGGTCGGCCAGCGAGCGCTGCCGCTGCCACTGCCAGCGCTGCTCGCCGAGCATCTCCAGGAACATCCGGTGCTCGGCGGCGGTCATCCGGCCGTGCGTGACGAGCGCGCCGGCGACCAGCGCGTTCTCGCGCTGCAGCAGCTCCATCGCGCGCCCGGCGGCGCGGTCGGACAGCGTCCAGTTGTAGAGCGAGGAGTCGTCGATGACGATCAGGCTGTCGTACAGCCGGTGCATCACGTCGACCATGCTGCTGTAGTCGTTGACGGCGGTCAGCCGGTCGATCCTGCGGCCGTCGACGGCGGCGCGCAGCTCGCCGAGGCCGCCGAGCGCCTTCAGCACGTCCGAGACCCGCGAGCGCATCTCGGCCGTGGTGGCGCCGCGCGCGGCGTCGGAGGTGGAGGTGCGGCGGAAGGTGGCCACGGCCTTGTCCAGGCGGGCGCGCTGGGCGGTGAGGGCCGCGGGCGTGGACGCCGCCTTGCGCGGGCCGCTGAGGTACACGACCGACGCCTGCCGCTCGTTGCCCAGCGCGACGAGCAGCGCCTGCCCGGACGCGGCGAACTGGTCGTTCAGCGTGTGGTACTTGCGCTGGGCGAGGGCGGAGCGGCCAGTGAGCTCGGCCGCGTACGCCCAGATCGCGACCAGCGAGACGAGCGGAACGAGAAGAAGCGCGGCGACCTTGGACCGGATCGGGCGCGTGCGTGCGGTTCTCATGGGACCTCGAACGTTCCGGCACGTAGTCGGACCTTGCGCGCGGGTGGCCCGATCATAGAGGCGGCCTGCGACGCTTCCGCAACCCCTTCACCACCTTTCGTCCGTATTCGGAACCGGATCCGTTATCGACATTCAGGACATTTGCTTCATTTCCCCCTGTTGCCGGGCGGCGATGGGCCATACTCTGCTGTTTCGCCCGCCGATCGCGGCCCGGCACGGGAGGGAGACCGACGATCAGTACAGGCAGCCACGGCGCGGCCGGCCCGCCCGGCCGGAGCGGAAGCCCGCTCCCCGCGCCCGGGAGCGTTACCATTCCCGCCGTGAGTCCCGAAAGCCAGGCATCCGAGGCACTCCCGTCGCGACGCCGCCGCGCCCCCCGCGGCGGCCGACATCGCGGCGACGAGTCCTTCCTGCTTCCCCCCGGATCCCCCGCGCTCGTCCTGGCCGTGCCCGGCCCCGCCCGGCAGGGCGGCACCGAGATCGCCGCCGAGCTCGCCCGGCTCGTGGAGATCGAGCACACCGGACAGCCCGCCCACGTCGCGCACCTGGACGGCGCGGACGGCGGCCTGCACGCCCTGCTGGCCGCCCTCGGCCGCCCGCAGGACGAGCTCGCGGCCGTCGTGGTGCCGATGTCCACCGGGCCCGACCCGGCCCTGGACGCCGCCGTCCGCGCCGCCGTCGCCTCCGCCCCGGTGCGCACCGTCGCCGCCGAGCCGCTCGGCCCCCACCCGCTCATCGCCGAGGCGCTGCACGACCGGCTCGCCGACGCGGGCCTCGCCCGCGCCGACCGCATCCGGATGATGACGATGGTGACCGCCGCGACCGGCGTCATCGTCGCCACCCCCGGCGACGCGACCGCCGTCCGGCAGGCCGAGGTCACCAGCGTGCTGCTCGCCTCCCGGCTCGCCGCGCCCGTCTTCACCGCCTCGCTCGCCGACGAGGCCGGCATGCGGGCCGCCGGAGAGCAGCTGCGCGCCGCCGGCGCCGCGTCCGTCGCCGTCGCGCCGCACCTCATCGGCCCCGAGCCGGAGAGCCGCCTGGTCCCCGCCGCGGCCGCCGCCGTCGGCGCGGCGCACGCGGGCCCGCTCGGCGCCCACCCGGCCCTGGCGCGCCTCGCCGCCCTCCGCTACGTCGAGGCCCTGTCGCTGGCGCTGTCCCAATGACATTGCCCTTGGCGTCAGGCCGTTAGACGGCCTTCCTCCGGCGGGCAATGTGTGCGATCGCAGCATCGCTCCGACTCGCCCTGGGGGCTCGCTGCGCGATCGGATTCTTGCTTCGCTCGAATCCGGCTTCGCACGCGATCGCGACGGTTCCGGTCGGGCGCGGGGCTGGGGCGGGGGCTGGGCGGTGCGCGCCCCTGGACGGGCGATCCCGGCCGATTTCGGTTGGGCGCGGTCTCAGACGGGCCGTCCCGGCCGGGCGGTTTGCGCCCGGCCGGGAATCGGTCGGCGGTCAGCGGTTCTTGAAGTGCGGTGGGCGTTTCTGCATCGTCGCGGTCATGCCCTCGGCCAGGTCCTCGGTGAAGAACGCCAGGGCCTGGACGCCGGTCTCCGCGGCGATCTGCCGGCGCAGGCCGGGGACGTCCAGGGACATGTTCAGCAGTTCCTTCGTCCGGCTCAGCCCGTACGGGGACGCGGCCAGCAGCTCGTCGGCGAGCGCCTGCGCGGCGTCGAGGTCGCCGCCCTCCGCGCACACCTCGTTGACGAGCCCGAGGGCCTCGGCGCGGGCCGCGTCGAGGCGCTGCGCCCGGTAGCAGATCTCCGCGGCCTTCGCCGGGCCGACGAGGCGCGGCAGCAGCCAGGACAGCCCGCAGTCCCCGGCCGACAGGCCGAGGTTCACGAACGGGACGACGAACCGGGTGGTCGGGTCCGCGACCCGCAGGTCGCAGGCCAGCGCCCAGGAGACGCCCATGCCCGCGACCGGGCCGTGCAGCGCCGCGATCACCGGCTGCGGGATCTCCCGCAGCCGCGCGGTGACCTCGCCGCCGCGGGCGATGCCGCGGTACAGCCGCTGGGCGCGGCCCTCGTCGGTCTTCTGGCCCGGGTCGCCCTGGATGTCCATGCCCGAGCAGAAGCCGCGGCCGTCCCCGGTGAGCACGACGACCCGGGTGGACGGGTCGCGTTGCAGCTCGTTGAGGACGTCGAGCATCCGCTCGGTCAGCGCGCCGTCGACGGCGTTCAGCCGCTCCGGGCGGGACAGGGCGATGGTGAGCACCCCGTCCCGCCGGTCGAGCCTGATCCCGTCCAACGGCTCAGGAGGTCAGCTGCTGGATGAGCGGGCCCATCTGCTCCATCGGGTTCTTGAACACCGCGAGCGGCTCGCTCGCGTTGATCGCGGCCCAGTTGTCGCGGACGGCCTCGACGGACAGGGTCTCCTTCTGCCCGTAGCCGGGGCCCTCCGCCACGAAGATCTTGGCGATCCGGCCGCCGCCGACGGTGTAGACCTCGCCGGAGTCCTCGTTGGACTCGTGCACGAGGAAGGCGACCAGGGGGGTGACCTGGTCGACGCCGAGCTTGTCGGCGAAGTCGGCGGGCAGCAGGTCCTCGGTCATCCGGGTCCAGGCGACCGGCGCGATGGCGTTGGCCTTGATGTTGTACTTGGCGCCCTCGTGGGCGAGGGTCTTGGTGAACCCGACCAGGCCCATCTTCGCGGTGGCGTAGTTGGCCTGGCCGAAGTTGCCGAACAGGCCGGCCGGCGACGAGGTGTTGACGATGCGGCCGTAGGCGTTGTCGCGCAGGTGCGGCCAGGCGGCGCTGGAGACCAGGAACGAGCCGCGCAGGTGCACGGCGATGACCGCGTCGAACTCCTCGACGGTCATGTTCTTGAACGACTTGTCGCGCAGGATGCCCGCGTTGTTGATGACGATGTCGACCTTGCCGAACGCGTCGAGCGCGGTCTGCACGATCGCCTTGGCGCCCTCGGGGGTCGCGACGTTGTCGGGGTTGGCGACGGCCTCGCCGCCGTTCTTCTTGATCTCGTCCACGACCTCCTGGGCGGGGCCGGCGGAGGCGCCGACACCGGAGCGGTCGCCGCCGAGGTCGTTGACGACGACCTTCGCACCGCGCGCGGCGAGCTCCAGCGCGTGCCGGCGGCCGAGGCCGTGGCCCGCCCCGGTCACGACCGCGACACGGCCGTCGTAGCGCAGTTCCGACATCTCTGTCTCCTCACATCGCACCGACTACGCCCCCAGGTAATCATCCGGGGGTTACCCAGTGGTACCACTAAACCGAATCCCGCTCGGCCTCGGCCCCCTCCGATCTCTCCCCGCGGGGAGCAGCGTGCTCCGTGGGACTTCAGTGAAACTTGCGGCAAATGCCGCATTTTCCGGGGCGTGCGGCGTAGTGTCCTCACCCACCCGGCCCGGTCCGCACAGGTGCCGCCTCGACATCGGAGGTCCCGTCTCGATGAGCCCTGCCGACGCGTCCAGCGCCCCCCGCCCGTACCGCGTCGTGCAGTGGGCGACCGGCACGCTCGGCCGCGCCGTGATCCGCGGCGTCCTCGACCGCCCCGGCCTGGAGCTCGCCGGCGTCTGGGTGCACTCCCCCGCCAAGGACGGCGCCGACGCGGGCCTGCTCAGCGGCCGCGCCGCCACCGGCGTCACCGCCACCCGCGACCTCGACGCCATCCTCGACCTCGACGCCGACTGCGTCGTCTACGCCCCCGGGCGCACCGGCGACCCGCTCACCGACCTCGACACCGTCTGCGCGCTGCTCGCGTCCGGCAAGAACGTGATCGCGACGAACGGCCTGGTCTATCCGCAGGCGCACGGGCCGTCCCTGGTGGAGGAGCTGGAGCGGGCCTGCAAGCAGGGCGGCTCGTCGGTGCACGGCACCGGCTTCAACACCGGGTTCATGGCGGACGTGATGCCGCTGGTGCTGTCCCGGCTGTCGCGCCGGATCACCCACGTCTACTCGCGCGAGTGCTCCGACTTCTCGCGGCACCCGTCCTGGCGGATGGTGCACCACATGGTCGGGTTCGGCCGCGACGAGGAGAAGTTCCTGCGCGCGCTGCGCCCCAAGCGCACCGCGATGCGTCTGCTGTACACCGAGAGCCTGCACCTCGTCGCCGCCGGGCTCGGCGTGGACCTCGACGAGATCGACGTGGACGTCGACTACCGGCTCGCCGGCACCGACCTGGAGATCACCGCCGGCCGGATCCCGCGCGGCACCGTCGCCGCGGCGCGCTGGACGTTCAGCGGGCTGGCCGGCGGGCGGCCGGTGATCAGCGTCGAGGTGATCCACAAGGCGGACGCCGCGCGGATCCCCGACTGGGGCGACCCCGGGCACTCGGTGCGGGTGCACGGCCGCCCGTCGATCACGTTCACCACCGACGACGAGTGGGTGTCCGACGAGGTCACCGCCGCCGCGGTGCACGCGCTGAACTCGATCCCCGTCGTGTGCGCCGCCGAGCCCGGCATCCGCACCTACCTGGACTTACCGCCGGTCACCGGGCGGATGGACGCCACCGCCCCCGGCGGCTTGTGACACGCCGCCCCCGCGCGGTCAAGGGAGCGTCTGCTCCACGCGGGACTCCCCCTCGGCCTCGGCCTCCTCCTCGGCCTCCCGGCGGTGCTTGCGGACGCTCCACACCACGATCGCGACGACCGCGATCACCGCGAGCCCGATCGCGAGCCCGCGACCGGCCCACTGCGCGGCCCGGTCGAACGCCTCGCCGGCGAAGTAGCCGCCGAGCGTGAACGTCACCACCCAGGTCAGGCCGCCGAGGAAGTTGAACAGCAGGAACTTCGGATACGGCAGCCGGGAGCCGCCCGCCAGCGCGGGCATCAGCGCCCGCAGCAGCGCGGTGAACCGGCCGATGAACACCGCGATGGCGCCGCGCCGCCGGATGAGGTCCTGCGCGCCCTCCACCTTCGCGCGGTGCTTGGCCACCGCCCGGATGTCCAGCAGCCGCGGCCCGTACCTCTTGCCGATCTCGTAGCCGACCGAGTCGCCGGCGACCGCCGCGACGACCCCGATGACCAGCAGCAGCGGCAGCGAGAGGGTGTCCTGGCTGGCCAGCACACCGCCGACCACCACGGCCGTCTCGCCGGGGAACACGAACCCGACGAACAGCGCCGCCTCCGCGAACACCAGCGCGGCGATCAGCCCGTAGACCAGGCCGGGCGGCAGGCCGTCCACCAGGGTGTTGAAAGTCTCGAGCATGGTCCCCCGCCATCTCGTCCGTCCGGGGCCGCCTCCGGCTGCCGGCCCCTGCTGCGTGCCATGCGATCGTGCGTGCCCGTTTAGCGCGGGCCGCCGACGGTAATCGTATGCGCGGGGCCGGTGGTCCAGGATCCCCCGGAAGGACGACTTGCCACTGGCCGAAACGGCGTGCGGACCGGCGGCCGTCTCCTCCCAGGGGCGGGCCCGCACCGGGTGACTTTCGGAAGGAACCGGACATGACCGCACAGGAAGTCGAGCGGGGCCGCTTCGTCCGGCAGCAGAACCGGTTCACGGACCGGATCACCGCCGACGGCTCGAGCGGGTACCCGGCGGAGGCCGGCCGGTACCGGCTGTTCGTCTCCTACGCCTGCCCGTGGGCGCACCGCTCGCTGATCGTCCGGCGGCTGCTCGGCCTGGAGGACGCGCTGCCCGTCGCCGTCGTCGACCCGATCCGGGACGAGCGCGGCTGGCGGTTCCCCGACCGCGACCCGGTCACCGGCGCCGTGTTCCTGTCCGAGCTGTACCTGGCGAGCGACCCGTCCTTCGAGGGCCGCTACACCGTCCCGTGCATCTGGGACACCGTGACGGGACGCCTGGTCACCAACGACTTCCCCACCATCACCACGATGCTGGAGACCGAGTTCACCGCGCTGCACCGCGACGGTGCCCCCGACCTGTACCCCGAGGCGCTGCGCCCGGAGATCGACGAGCTGGACGACCTCGTCTACCACACCGTCAACAACGGCGTCTACAAGGCCGGCTTCGCCACCGCGCAGGACGCCTACGAAGAGGCGTTCGACGCGCTCTTCGCCACCTTCGACCGGCTGGAGGAGCGGCTCGCCGGCCGCCGCTACCTGCTCGGCGACCGCATCACCGAGGCCGACGTCCGCCTCTACCCGACGCTCGCCCGCTTCGACGCCGTCTACTACTCGCACTTCAAGTGCAACCTGCGCCGCCTCGTCGACTACCCGAACCTCTGGGCGTACGCCCGCGACCTCTACTCCGTCCCGGCGTTCGGCGAGACGACGAACTTCGACCACATCAAACGGCACTACTACGTCACGCAGCGCAACATCAACCCGTCCGGAGTCGTCCCGAAGGGCCCGCTCATCGACTGGACGGCCCCGCACGGCCGCGGCGCGGACAGCGGAGCCTGACACCGGGAACCGAACGCCGCTCACTCCACGTCGTACCGGTCACACCCGTCGTTATGCTGGCGGATCTCCGGAACGATCTCGATGTGAGAGGCAGTACCTCCGACAATGCGCAGCCAGTTCTTCGGAAACATGGACCAGGGGCAGCAGCTCCCCGGCCACTTCGCCCTCCAGAACTCCAAGATGCTCCGCGTCCACCTCAACGGGGACGTCCTGGCCCGGCAGGGCTCCATGGTCGCCTTCCAGGGCCAGATGGAGTTCGACTACGAGGGCGCCGGAGGCATCGGCAAGTTCATCAAGAAGGCCGTCACCGGCGAGGGCGTCCCGCTGATGCGCGTCCGCGGGCAGGGCCTGCTGTTCGTCGCGCACGACGCCGCCGACATCCACCTGTTCTACCTGGAGAACGAGGGCCTGACCGTCAACGGCGCCAACATCCTCGCCTACGACTCGCACCTGCAGTCCGACATCCAGCGCGTCCAGGGCGCCGGCATCGCCGCGGGCGGCCTGTTCAACACCACCCTGCAGGGCACCGGCTGGGTGGCGCTCACCACGCACGGCACCCCCGTCATGCTCGACTGCGGCCGCGCCCCCACGTTCGCCGACGGCCAGTCCGCGGTGGCGTGGAGCACCAGCCTCCAGGTCGGCGTCAACCGCACCTTCAAGGCCGCCGCGCTCATCGGCCGCGGCAGCGGCGAAGCCATGCAGCTCGCCTACCAGGGCCAGGGCTTCGTCCTCGTCCAGGCCAGCGAAGGCCCCACCGTTCCCCCGCACACGCACTGAGCCGAGGCGCGGCTGGTGACGTCGGTCACGCTTCGGGGTGGCGGATCTTGTCGGAGGCGCGGCCTCGGCTTCGGCAAGATCCCTGTGGCCGCGGGGGAATGGAGGGCGATCGCAACGCGCTGGCATGGGAAGAGGTCAAGTGCGAGTAGCCTTGATAGGTCTCTTATCTCACCTGCGAGCAGCGGAAGAGGGCGATCTCCGCCGTGTCGACAGAGTCGTCGCAAACTAGTGCCGACCCAAGGAACACAGATTTCGGTGCCAACGAGTGGCTGGTCGACGAGCTGTACCAGAAGTACCTCGAAGACCCGAACTCGGTTGACGAAGCCTGGTGGAACTTCTTCGCGGACTACCAGCCGGACACCCGGCCGGCGTCCGTGACCCCCGCGTCCCCCGGCGCACCCCAGCCGAGCACCGGAACGGCGGCCGGCGCGGCCGCCAACGGCACCGCGGCCGCTCCGCCGACACCGCAGGCCCCGGTGTCGCCGCCGAAGGCCCCCGCCAAGCCGGCCGGCAAGGCCGGCGGGCCGGCGCCCAAGACCGACAAGCCGGCGCCGCCGCCGGTCCCGGCGGGCGCCGAGGAGGTCCGGCTGCGCGGCGTCGCCGCCCGGACGGCCACCAACATGGAGGCCAGCCTCGCGGTGCCGACCGCGACGAGCGTGCGCGCCGTGCCGGCCAAGCTGCTGATCGACAACCGCATCGTCATCAACAACCACCTCAAGCGCGGCCGCGGCGGGAAGGTCTCCTTCACGCACCTGATCGGCTACGCGATCGTCAAGGCGCTCGCGGCGATGCCGGAGATGAACGCCGCGTTCACCGAGGTGGACGGCAAGCCGGTGCTGATCAGGCCGGAGCACGTCAACTTCGGCCTGGCGATCGACCTGCAGAAGCCGGACGGCTCCCGGCAGCTGGTCGTGCCGAGCATCAAGGCCGCCGAGACGCTGGACTTCCGCCAGTTCTGGGCCGCCTACGAGGAGATCGTCCGCAAGGCGCGCGGCAACAAGCTGACCCTGGAGGACTTCCAGGGCACCACGATCAGCCTGACGAACCCGGGCACGATCGGCACGGTCCACTCGGTGCCGCGGCTGATGCCCGGCCAGGGCACGATCATCGGCGTCGGCGCCATGGAGTACCCGGCCGAGTTCGCGGGGGCGTCCACCGACACCCTCGCCCGGATGGGGATCAGCAAGGTGATGACGCTGACCTCCACCTACGACCACCGGATCATCCAGGGCGCGCAGTCCGGCGACTTCCTGCGCCGCATCCACGAGCTGCTGCTCGGCGAGGACGGCTTCTACGACGAGATCTTCGAGGCGCTGCGCATCCCGTACGAGCCGGTGCGCTGGGTCAAGGACATCTCCGCCGGGCACGAGGACGACGTCGCCAAGATCGCCCGGGTGCACGAGCTGATCCACGCCTACCGGGTCCGCGGCCACCTGATGGCCGACACCGACCCGCTGGAGTACAAGCAGCGCCGCCACCCCGACCTCGACATCCTCAAGCACGGCCTCACCCTGTGGGACCTGGAGCGCGAGTTCGCGACCGGCGGGTTCGGCGGCAAGCCGACCATGAAGCTGCGCGACATCCTCGGCGTGCTGCGGATGGCGTACTGCCGGACGGTCGGCATCGAGTACATGCACATCCAGGACCCAGAGGAGCGCGCCTGGATCCAGGCGCGCGTCGAGGTCCCGCACGACAAGCCGTCCCGCGAGGAGCAGCTGCACGTCCTGCGCCGGCTGAACAGCGCCGAGGCGTTCGAGACGTTCCTGCAGACCAAGTTCGTCGGGCAGAAGCGGTTCTCGCTGGAGGGCGGCGAGTCCGTCATCCCGCTGCTGGACTCGGTGATCTCCGCGGCGGCGAAGGCCAGCCTGGACGAGGTCGTCATCGGGATGGCGCACCGCGGCCGGCTGAACGTGCTCGCCAACATCGTCGGCAAGTCCTACGGGCAGATCTTCGGCGAGTTCGAGGGCAACCTCGACCCGCGCAGCGCGCAGGGCTCCGGCGACGTGAAGTACCACCTCGGCGCGTCCGGCGACTTCGTCGCCGACGACGGCTCGAAGATCCACACCGAGCTGGTCGCGAACCCGTCCCACCTGGAGACGGTCGACCCGGTGCTGGAGGGCGTCGTCCGCGCCAAGCAGGACCTCCTCGACGTCGGCGAGGCCGGGTTCACGGTGCTGCCGATCCTGATCCACGGCGACGCCGCGTTCGCCGGGCAGGGCGTGGTGGCCGAGACGCTGAACCTGTCGCAGCTGCGCGGCTACCGCACCGGCGGCACCGTGCACGTGATCATCAACAACCAGGTCGGGTTCACCACCGCGCCGGAGTACTCGCGGTCCAGCGTGTACGCCACGGACGTGGCCCGGATGATCCAGGCGCCGATCTTCCACGTCAACGGCGACGACCCGGAGGCGTGCGCGCGGGTGGCGCGGCTGGCGTTCGAGTACCGGCAGACGTTCAAGAAGGACGTCGTCATCGACATGGTCTGCTACCGGCGCCGGGGGCACAACGAGGGCGAGAACCCTTCGTTCACCCAGCCGCTGATGTACGACCTGATCGACGCCAAGCGCTCGGTGCGCAAGCTGTACACCGAGGCGCTGATCGGCCGCGGCGACATCACCGTCGAGGAGGCCGAGCAGGCGCTGCGCGACTACCAGGAGCAGCTGGAGCGGGCGTTCACCGAGACCCGCGAGGCCGTGAAGAAGCCGCTGGAGCCGGGCTCGGTCGTCAAGCCGGACGTCGAGGAGCGCATCCCGATCGACCACGGCAAGGCCGGCACCGCGATCCCGCAGGAGACCGTCAAGCGGATCATCGAGACGCAGGTCAGCCTGCCGGAGGGGTTCACCCCGCACCCGCGGCTGCAGCCGATCCTGCAGCGCCGCGCGCAGATGATCGAGGACGACGCGATCGACTGGGCGACCGGCGAGCTGCTGGCGATGGGCTCGCTGCTGATGGACGGCCACCCGGTCCGGCTCGTCGGGCAGGACACCCGGCGCGGCACGTTCGGGCAGCGGCACGCGGTGCTCGTCGACCGCAAGACCGGCGAGGAGTACACCCCGCTCAAGCAGTTCGGGCAGGGCGTGTCGAAGTTCTACGTGCACGACTCGCTGCTCAGCGAGTACGCGGCGATGGGCTTCGAGTACGGCTACTCGATGACCCGCCCGGACGCGCTGGTCGCGTGGGAGGCGCAGTTCGGCGACTTCGCCAACGGCGCCCAGTCGGTGGTGGACGAGTACATCTCGTCCGGCGAGCAGAAGTGGGGCCAGCGCTCCAGCCTGGTGCTGCTGCTGCCGCACGGCTACGAGGGGCAGGGCCCCGACCACTCGTCCGCGCGGATCGAGCGGTACCTGCAGCTGTGCGCGCAGGACAACATGACCGTCGCCTACCCGACGACGCCGGCGAACTACTTCCACCTGCTGCGCTGGCAGGTGCTGTCCGGCCGGGGCAAGCCGCTGGTGGTGTTCACGCCGAAGTCGCTGCTGCGGCTGAAGGCGGCGACGTCGCCGGTCGAGCGGATCACCGACGGCGCGTTCCAGCCGGTCATCCCGGAGAGCAGCCCGGCGGTGGACCCGGCGGGCGTGAAGCGGGTGCTGCTCACCACCGGCAAGATCTACTACGACGTGGCGAAGGCCCGCGACGCGGCGGGCGCGAACGACACGGCGATCGTGCGGATCGAGCGGCTGTACCCGCCGCCGGTCGACGAGATCAAGGCGGAGCTGGCGAAGTACCCGGCGGACGCCGAGGTGGTGTTCGTGCAGGACGAGCCGGCGAACATGGGCGCGTGGCCGTTCATGGCGCTGAAGCTGCCGCACCACATCGAGGGGCTGACGATGTCGCGGGTGTCGCGCCCGGCGTCGTCGTCGCCCGCGGTGGGGTCGGCGAAGCTGCACCAGGCCGAGCAGGAGGCGCTGCTGTCCAGGCTGTTCTGACGGGCAGGCCGTGCCGCTCCGCGTCCCGCCGCCGAGGCGGGACGCGGAGCGGCTGCGTTACAGGGGTAAGAGGAATAGATTCACATGTACTTCACTGATCGGGGCATCGAGGAGCTCACCGAGCGCCGCGGCGGCGAGGAGGTCAGCCTGACCTGGCTGGCGGAGCGGCTCCGCGAGTTCGTCGACCTGAACCCCGAGTTCGAGACGCCGGTGGACCGCCTCGCGACCTGGCTCGCCCGCCTCGACGACGAGGACGACGACTGACGCCACGCACCGGGATTCGCGATACATCTTGACTTTTCGTTGACGCGACATATCGTGTTACCGGAAGGGACGCTCGGACGAAGGGCCTGAGGCGATGTCGCGCTGGACGATCGACGAACCGACCACGCTGGACTTCGACGGCGTGGTCACGCTGCGCACGACGCTGATCGCCGGGACCGTCTCCGTGCTCGCCTCGGACGAGCGCCCGTCCATCATGATCAGCGAGGTCGAGGGCCCGCCGCTGATGATCGCGCACGAGGCCGGCCTGCTCACCATCACCCACGAGCGGCTCTGGGAGGGCGTGCTGAGCTGGCTGCGCACCCGCAACGCCCGCGCCGCGATCACGGTGACCGTCCCGCACGACTGCCCCGTCACCGTCAACCTGGTGTCCGCCGACGCGGTGATCACCGGGCTGACCGCCCGCACGTCCATCAAGTGCGCGTCCGGCGGCATCACCCTCGACGGGGTGACCGGCGCGGTCGACGCCAACACGGTGTCCGGCGACATCGAGGCGCAGGGCCTGGACGGGACCGTGTCGTTCACCTCCGTCTCCGGCGACCTGGCGCTGGCCGGCGGCGCGGTCGAGCAGCTCACCGCCCGCACCGTCAGCGGCCGCATCGCCGCCGACGTCGACCTGGTCGGCGACGGCCGGATCGACGTCAACACGGTCTCCGGCGAGGTCGCGCTGCGGATCCCCGAGTCCGCCGGGGCGCGGGTCACGCTGAACGCGGCGGCCGGCCGGATCGAGACGTCCTTCCCCGAGCTCGGCCGGGCCGACCGGGCCGTCGCCACCACCGTCTCCGGCAAGATCGGCGACGGGTCGGGCCGGCTGTCGGTCAACTCGGTGTCCGGCTCGATCACCCTCCTCGGCCGCGACGGCGACGCCCCGGAGATCAGCACCCCGCGAATGGAGAAGTGAGTTGAGCCCCGTTTTCGGCCACGGCCGGCTCCGCCTGTACCTGCTGAAGCTGCTGGAGGAGAGCCCGCGGCACGGCTACGAGGTGATCCGGATCCTGCAGGACCGGTTCCTCGGGGTGTACTCGCCCTCCCCCGGAACGATCTATCCGCGGCTGGCCCGGCTGGAGGCCGAGGGCCTGGTCACCCACGAGGTGGTCAAGGGCAAGAAGGTGTACTCGCTGACCGACAAGGGCCGCGAGGAGCTGGAGCGCCGGATGGACGAGCTGGCGGAGCTGGAGGAGGAGATCACCGCGTCCGCGCAGGAGTTCGCGCGCGGCGTGCAGCAGGACGTCCGGCAGACCGTCCGGTCGCTGCGCGAGGAGCTGACGCAGGCCGCGCGGACGATGCGGGACCAGGGCAAGGCCACGTCCAAGGAGGCGTGGAAGGAGACCACCGACCGGCAGAAGGACGAGTGGCGGCGGCAGAAGGACTTCTGGCGCGAGCAGAAGCAGGCGTGGAAGGAGGAGTGGCGGCAGAACTGGGAGGACGCCTGGAAGACCGCCACCGGCACCCGCGAGGACATCGCCCGGCTGAAGCTGGAGCGGCTGCTGCGCCGGTTCGTCGAGGACGTCCGCAAGGCCGCCAAGCGCTCCCACCTGGACGACGAAGACCTAGCCGCCGTCCAGACCCTCCTAGAGGAAACCCGCAACCGCCTGAACACCGAGATCCTCAACCGCGACCGACCTCGTTGAGTTGTGGCGTGTCGTGGTCATCGGCACCGCCATAACCACGACACGCCACAAGTCAACGGCTACGGGGTGAAGACGATCTTGCCGAAGAGGTCGCCTTCGGCCATGGCGGCGAAGCCGTCGCGGGCCCGCGCCAGCGGCAGCGTCCGGTCGATCAGCGGGCGGGTGCCGGTCTTGACCAGGAACCGCGCGAGCCGCTCCAGCTGCTCCCGGGTCCCCATCGTGGACCCGACGACCTGCAGCTGCAGGAAGAACACCCGGTTCAGCTCGGCGGGCGGCACCTGGCCGCTGGTGGCGCCGGACACCACGATCCGGCCGCCGGGCCGCAGCGACTTCAGCGAGTGCGACCAGGTCGCCTCGCCGACCGTCTCGATGACCGCGTCGACCCGCTGCGGCAGCCGCGCGCCGGACTCGACGGCGACGTCCGCGCCGAGCTCCAGGGCCCGCTTGCGCTTGGCCTCGCTGCGGCTCGTCGCGAACACCCGCAGGCCCGCCGCGGACGCCAGCGCGATCGCGGCGGTCGCGACGCCGCCGCCCGCGCCCTGCACCAGCACCGTCGCGCCGGGCTCCACGCCCGCCTTGTCGAACAGCATCCGGTAGGCGGTCAGCCACGCCGTCGGCAGGCACGCGGCCTCCTCGAACGACAGCTCAGCCGGCTTGCGGACGAGGTTGCGGCGCGGCACCGCGACCTTCTCGGCCAGCGTCCCCTGGTAGTGCTCGGACAGCAGCGACCGCTTCGGGTCGAGGGTCTCGTCGCCGCCGCCCCGGTCCGGGTCGCCGATCACCGAGTGGACGATGACCTCGTTGCCGTCCTCGTCGACGCCCGCGGCGTCGCAGCCGAGGATCATCGGGAGCCGGTCGGCGGGGAGCCCGACGCCGCGCAGCGACCACAGGTCGTGGTGGTTCAGCGCGGCGGCCTTCACCGTGACGGTCGTCCAGCCGTCCGGCACCTCGGGATCGGGCCGCTCCCCCAGCGTCAGCCCGTTCAGCGGATGGTCTGCGTCGATCTGTGTGGCCGTGGCAGCGAACATGGACGCACACTAACCGCCCGCCCGCGACGCCCGGCGGCCCGCCCCCGGTCACGGGGACGGGCCGCCGGCCGACCGGCCCGTGACGGGCCTCAGAGCACCTTGGACAGGAAGTCCTGCGTGCGCTGGTGCTGCGGGTTCGCGAGCACCTCGCGGGGCCTGCCCTTCTCCACGACGACGCCACCGTCCATGAAGACGAGCGAGTCGCCGACCTCGCGGGCGAAACCCATCTCGTGGGTGACGACGATCATCGTCATGCCGTCCACCGCGAGCTGCTTCATGACCTCCAGCACCTCGCCGACCAGCTCCGGGTCGAGCGCCGACGTCGGCTCGTCGAACAGCATCAGCGCCGGCTCCATCGCCAGCGCCCGCGCGATCGCGACGCGCTGCTGCTGCCCGCCGGACAGCTGGGAGGGGTAGCTGCGCGCCTTGTCGCCGAGCCCGACCCGCTCCAGCAAGGCGCCGGCCGCCTCCCGCGCCTTCGCCCGCGGGATCCGCCGGACCTGCACCGGCGCCTCCATGACGTTCTCCAGCGCCGTCATGTGCGGGAACAGGTTGAAGCGCTGGAACACCATGCCGATGTCGCGGCGCTGCGCGGCGACCTCGCTCTCGCGCAGCTCGTGCAGCTTGCCGCCGCGCTCCCGGTAGCCGACCAGGTGCCCGTTCACCCACAGCCGCCCGGCGTTGATCTTCTCCAGGTGGTTGATGCAGCGCAGGAACGTCGACTTGCCGGACCCGGACGGCCCGATGACGCACATCACCTCGCCCGGCATGACCTCCAAGTCGATGCCCTTGAGGACGTCCAGCCGGCCGAAGGACTTGCACACGCCCTCGGACCTGACCATCGGCTGCCCCGGCGCACCATCGGGCGCACCGCCGGGCGCGCCGTCGCCGTCCGCGGGCTCCGCGCCCGGCTTGTCCAGCCCGACTCCGCTCACGGTTCCCTCCCCTCGACGGCCGTCCGCCGGACGGTCCGCCGGGCGCGCAGGTTGCTCCACAGCCGCTCCAGCATCGTCTGCCGCTGCGCGGTGCCGCGCCCGAAGTAGCGCTCCAGGTAGAACTGCCCGACCGTGAGGATCGACGTCATGATCAGGTACCAGATGCTGGCCAGCAGCAGCAGCGGGATCGTCTGGTACGTCCGGCCGTAGATGATCTGCACCGAGTACAGCAGCTCGGGCACCGCGATCACCGACACCAGCGACGACGTCTTCAGCATCGAGATCGTCTCGTTGCCGGTCGGCGGGATGATCACCCGCATCGCCTGCGGCAGCACGATCCGGCGCATCGTCTTGGCGCGGCTCATGCCGAGCGCGCTCGCCGCCTCCGCCTGCCCCTGGTCGACCGACAGGATGCCGGCCCGCACGATCTCCGACATGTACGCCGCCTCGTTCAGCCCCAGCCCGAGGCAGCCCGCGACGAACGGGGTGATCAGCGTGTTCGCGTCGAAGTGCGCGAACGTGGGGCCGAACGGGATGCCGATGGACAGCTGCGGCACGAGCGCCTTGATGAACGCCCACAGCAGGATCTGCACCAGCACGGGGGTGCCGCGGAACGCCCAGATGTACAGCCAGGCGGACCCGGAGATCAGCGGGTTCGGGGACAGCCGCATGATCGCCAGCAGCACGCCGCCGACCACGCCCATCACCATCGCGATGGCGGTCAGCTCCAGCGTCTTGCCGATGCCGGTCATCACCGCGGTGATGGTGAAGTTCTGCCCGATGACGTCCCAGCCGAAGTTGGGGTTGTTGACGACGCTGTAGATCGCCCACACCGCGATGTACGCGATGATCACGGCGGCGACCCAGCGTCCCCAGTGCCGCACGGGGACGGCCCGGATCTCCTCGGGCCGTCCCGCGCGCGGCTTCTCGTCCGTGACAGTCATTCGCTCAGCTCGTGGCGCCGTTGATCTGCGGCGAGGTGTTGGCCCCGCTGGTGATGCCCCACTTGTCGAGGATCTTGTTGTACGTGCCGTCGGCCTGCAGCGCCTTCAGCGCACCGAGGATCGCGTCCTTGGTGGTGCCGAGCTGCTTGCCGACCGCGATCCCGTACGGGGCGGTGTCGTAGGTCGCGCCGGACACCTCGAACTGCCCGCCGGACTGCTTCGCGGCGTAGTCGATGACGGGCGAGTCGGCCAGCACCGCGTCCGCGCGGCCGCTGCTCAGCGCCAGGTTCGCGCCGTTCTGGTCCGGGTACGGCTGGCCGACCGGGCCGGGCTTGCCCGCGTCCTTGCACTTCTTGGTGCGGGTGCCGAGGCCCTTGCCCACGTCGATGGTGCTCGACACCTCGTCGTTCTGGACGGTGCCCTTCTCGACCGCGACCTTCTTGCCGCACAGCGACAGGTCGTCCGGCTTGAGGCCCTGCGGGTTGCCCTTCTTCACCATCAGCGCGGAGCCGGCGGTGAAGTAGGTGACGAAGTCGACCGTCTTCTCCCGCTCCTTGCTGTCGGTGAACGAGGACATGCCGAGCTGGTACTGGCCGGACTTGATGCCCGGGATGATCGCGTCGAAGCCCGCCTTCTGGAAGGCGAACTCGACCCCGAGCTTCTTGCCCAGCGCCTTGCCGAGGTCGAGGTCCATCCCGATCAGCGTCTTGTTGTCGGTGTCGTAGAACTCGTTGGGCGCGTACGACGGGTCGGTGCCGACAGTGATCTTGCCGGCCGACTTCACGTCCGCCGCCAGCTTGGCGTTCAGCGCGTCGTCCTTGGTGATGCCGGAGAAGATGTCCCCGACGGACTTGGTCGGCGCGGCGGCGCCGCCACCGGAGCCGTTGTCGTCGCCGCACGCCGACAGGGCGAGGGCGCCTGTCAGCACGAGCGCGCCGGCCGCGACGGCGCGGCGGCGCAGAGAACCGGTGATCACAGGTCCCCCTCCAGAGGTCGCAGTGGATCCGCACGGATCCTGAGGTCAAGTGCACATTTTGGCGCACACCTGGCTCGATGCGGATAAAGGGTGCGACACAATCGGACAACGAGGCGGCCCGGCGCCCCCGGCACGACCTCCGGTCCCCGCACTCTACGCGATGGCCGCCGGACCGTCCGTGACGATCAGTGACGGCCGCCACCGCCCCGCCCCCGGATCGGCGGAACCCCCTGTGGCACAATCGGACAACGGGTGACCCCCGTACGTCGCGAGATGTCCACCAGGTGACGGCCACCAGACCACACCACCGCGGCGGCATCGCCCGAAAGCCAACTTTCACTGACAGGGGTCGCTGTGGCTGCCGAGCCCATTCCCACCGAACCGCACTCACTGGACGACGATCCGGCGTTCCCGCTGCACCGCGGCGGAAAGCTGGAGATGCGGTCGACCATCCCGGTCCGCAACAAGGACGATCTGTCCCTGGCCTACACGCCCGGCGTCGCCCGGGTCTGCACGGCCATCGCCGACAACCCCGAGCTCGCCTACGACTACACCTGGACGTCCAAGGTCGTCGCCGTCGTCACCGACGGCACCGCCGTGCTCGGCCTCGGCGACATCGGCCCGGCCGCGTCCATGCCCGTCATGGAGGGCAAGTCGCTGCTGTTCAAGGAGTTCGCCGACGTCGACTCCGTGCCGATCGCGCTGAACTGCACCGGCGTCGACGAGATCGTCGACACGGTGACCCGGCTGGCGCCGAGCTTCGGCGGCATCAACCTCGAGGACATCAGCGCCCCCCGCTGCTTCGAGATCGAGGACCGGCTCCGCGCGGCCCTCGACATCCCCGTCTTCCACGACGACCAGCACGGCACCGCGATCGTCGCGCTCGCCGCGCTGAAGAACGCCGCCCGGTACGTCGGCAAGCCGCTGTCGGAGCTGCGCGCCGTCGTCGCCGGCGCCGGCGCGTCCGGCATCGCCGTCTCCAAGATGCTGATCGAGGGCGGCATCGGCGACATCGCCCTGTCCGACAGCAAGGGCCTCATCTACGAGGGCCGCGACGGGCTCAACCCCGTCAAGGAGCGGATCGCCGCGATCACCAACCGGTCCCACCTGAAGGGCTCCACCGAGGAGGCGCTGCGCGGCGCCGACGTGTTCATCGGCCTGTCCGGCAGCACCGTCCAGGAGTCGTGCGTCGCGACCATGTCCGACAGCGCCATCGTGTTCGCCCTGTCCAACCCCACCCCCGAGGTGCACCCGGACGTCGCGCGCCGGCACGCCAAGGTCGTCGCGACCGGCCGCAGCGACTACCCCAACCAGATCAACAACGTGCTCGCCTTCCCCGGCATCTTCCGGGGCGCGCTGGACGTCCGCGCGCACTCCATCACCGAGGGCATGAAGCTGGCCGCCGCGAACGCGCTGGCCGGCATCGTGGGCGACGACCTCACCGCCGACTACGTCATCCCCAACCCGTTCGACGACCGGGTCGCGCCCGCCGTCACCGCCGCGGTCGCCGCGCAGGCCCGCGCCGAGGGCGTCAACCGCGTCTGACCCGTCCCGCTCCGCCGCGCCTCGCGCCGGCCCGCGCTCCCCACCCGCGGAGCGCGGACGGCATCTACCGTCCGTCCACGGCCCGACCGGCCCCCGGACGGACGGACACGCGCCGCCACGGCCAGTACCGGGCCACGACGCGGCCGAGGACGAGGCCGTCCGGCACGGCCCCGAAGTCCCAGCTGTCGCGGCGGCCGCGGGCGCGCTGGTTGTCGGACTCCAGCCACCAGCCGCTCCCCGACCGGTGCGCCACCCGCTTCACGATCAGCACGTCCCCCCGCTCCGGATGCCGCGCGACGACGACGTCACCGGGGCGGGGCCGGGCGCCCGGCAGCACCACGAGCCAGTCCCCCGGCGCCAGCGCGGGCAGCATCGAGTCGCCCTCGACCGCGACCGTCCGCAGCCGCCCGCGCGTCCCGGCCAGCGCAAGCAGCAGCGCCCCGCCGAGCGTCCAGGCCACCGGGTGGCGCATCCGCATCCTTCTCCTCGCCTCCGTGCACGGCGCTTTCGCGCGCTGCGGCCGCATAGTCGCGCGGCCACGGGTACATGAACACCGCTGGACGGGGTTCCGGGCCGCGGCGCGGCCCGGTCCTAGGCCGAAATACCGAGCGCCCTGGCCGGACGCGCCCAGGGGCACAAGGGTAATGTCGGTGACCTGAGCATGATCCGCAACGAGGGAAGGGAATCGCAGGTGTTCAAGCTTCTGCGCCCGAAGACCACGGTCTCCGCGCACTGCGACCTGCCGTGTGGCGTCTACGACCCGGCGCAGGCCAGGATCGAGGCCGAGTCGGTCAAGGCGATCACCGAGAAGTACGCGGCCAACGAGGACCCCGAGTTCCGCGCCCGCGCGATCCTGATCAAGGAGCAGCGCTCCGAGCTGGTCAAGCACCACCTGTGGGTGCTGTGGACCGACTACTTCAAGCCGCCGCACTTCGAGAAGTACCCCCAGCTCCACCAGCTGTTCAACGAGGCGACCAAGCTCGCCGGCGCCTCCGGCACCAAGGGCAGCATGGACCCGAAGGTCGCCGACGACCTGCTCGCGAAGATCGAGGAGATCTCGAAGATCTTCTGGGAGACCAAGCAGGGCTGAGCACGGCCCGCTTCGAGGCCCGGTCCCGCTCGGGGCCGGGCCTCGGTCGTGCCGTCACGAGCGGGCGAGCTTGATGAGGGCGTCGCCGGTGAGGCGGTAGGTCGTCCACTCGTCCTGGGGGCGCGCACCGAGCGACTCGTAGAAGCCGATCGCGGGCTCGTTCCAGTCGAGGACGGCCCACTCGACGCGTCCGTAGCCGCGCTCGTCGGCGATGCGGGCGAGCTCGGTGAGCAGCGCCTTGCCGTAGCCGTGGCCGCGGACGCCCGGGTCGACGAAGAGGTCCTCCAGGTGGATGCCGTGCGTGCCGTTCCACGTGGAGAACGTGAGGAACCACACGGCGAACCCGGCGACGCGGCCCTCGTGCTCGGCGATGAGCACGTGGGCGCGCGGGTCGTCGCCGAAGAACCGTGCGTGCAGCTGCTCCTCGGTGGCCTTCACCTCGTGCAGGGCGCGCTCGTACTCGGCCAGCTCGCGGATGAACCGGAGGATCTCGGGGACGTCGTCGGGGGCGGCAGGGCGGATCATGCCGAAAGGCTATGCCAGGCCGCCGCGTGCGCCGTCCCGGGCCGTCCTGGGCCGTCCTGGGCCGTCCTGGTCAGAGCGCGGCCAGCGGCGCCTCCGGGTCGGCCCACCGCTCGTTCGGGACGAGCGGGTACCAGCCGGGGCGGCCCGGGTCGCGGTCGTAGGGGTAGCCGCCGAGCTCGCGGTACAGCTCGGCGTACTCGGCGACCTTGTCGCGGTCCAGGGTGACGCCGAGGCCGGGCCCGGACGGCACCGCGATCCGCCCGTCCGCGTACCGGAACGGGCCGCCCTCGATGACGTCGCCGGCGAGGTGGTGGTAGTGCGCGTCGGCGGCGTAGGTGAGGTTCGGCAGGACGGCGCCGAGGTGCAGCATGGTGGCGAGCTGGACGCCGAGTTCGCCGGACGAGTGCACCGACACCCCGAGCTGGAAGGTGTCGCAGATGCCGGCCGCCTTGACGCACGCGCGGATGCCGCCCCAGAACGTGGTGTCGAGGAGGACGACGTCCACGCTGCGGTGCAGCACGTTGGTGGCGAGCTGCTCGAAGTTGACGACGACGGTGTTGGTGGCGAGCGGCGTCGGCGTCCTCTCGCGGACGAGCCGCAGCCCCTCCAGGCCCCAGACGGGGTCTTCGAGGTAGTCGTTGTCGAGCGGCTCGATGGCCTTGGCGAACCGGAGGCCCTCGTCGAGGCTGAGCACGGCGTTGGGGTCGTAGCGCAGCCGGTCGCCGGGGAACGCCTCGGCGAGCGCCCGGTAGCACTCCAGCTCGTAGGCGGGCGGGAAGACGCCGCCCTTCAGCTTGTGGACGGTGAAGCCGTGCCGTTCCTTGAGGTCGCGGGCGTGCGCGACGAGCTGCTCGGGGGTGCGGACCTCCGGCGTCCGGCCGCCGGCGCCCGGGTAGCGGTAGAAGAGGTAGGACGCGAACGGGACGCTGTCGCGGACGCGCCCGCCGAGCAGGTCGTGGACGGGCACGCCGAGGTGCTTGCCGACGAGGTCGAGGCAGGCGAACTCGATGGCGGCGAGCATCTGGGTGCGGTTGTTGTACAGGCTCGCCGTCGGGTTGGCGATCTTGAAGCGGAGGGCCTCCAGCTCGAACGGGTCGTGCCCTTCCAGGTAGGGCGCGAGCGCGCGGAACGCGTCCTCGGCGCTCTGCCCGCCGCCGCCCATCTCGCCCAGTCCGACCAGGCCGTTGTCCGCCTCGACCTCGACGATCGTGCGGACGAAGCGGCCCCAGTGCGCGCCGTTGCTGTGCAGCAGCGGCGCCTCCAGCGGGACCGCGACGGTGGTGGCCCGGATGCCGGTGATCTTCATTGTCAGAGGTTCCCCTTCACCGTGACGGCGACGATCCCGCAGGCGGGCAGGCGGACGGTCGCGGCGCCGTCGCGGACGGGCGCCTCGGCGGCGTCGCGGCCGAGGCCGGAGTCGACGATCGCACGGCGCATCCCGGGGACGGCCAGGACCGTCTCGACGGGCGCGGCGGCGAGCGAGCGGAGCCGGACGACGAGGTCGGCGCCGCGCCGCCCGATCGAGGTGATGTGCACGTCGGGGTCGTCGACGGACGCGTACGCCTCGGCGGGCGCCGCCGGCCCGGTCCCGGTCGTGAGCGTCGCGACGAACGGGTCGGTGAGCCCGGCGGCGGCGAGGGCGCCGAGCCGCCGCCCGGGGACGTCGCCGGCGGCGGACGCGACGGCGTACCGGAAGGTGGTCTCGCCCTGCTGCTGCGACGGGAAGTTGGTGTCCCAGATGTTGTTCAGCGCCCAGGAGTAGACGGTGGCGGGCTCGTCGTCGACGGTCGGCGGGAACGGCGCGTACGGCATGTGGATGGAGCCGAACTGGACGAGGGGCGCTTCCAGCGTCGCCCATGCGACGGTCAGGTCGGGGTCCTCGAACGCGACCCAGTGCCGGATCGGGCGCATGTGCTCGGCCGATCCGGGGACGCTCGGCACGCCGGTGCCGCCGACGCCGCCGGTCAGCTCCCACGCCGCCGGTGGTCCGCCGGACGCGAACGGGAAGGCGAAGAACACCGCCTCCTTGGTCGCCGTGGGCTGCTTGCCGAGCTGGAAGCGCAGGTCGAGGCGCGGCACGCCCGCGTGCAGCTCGAGGGTGGTGCGGATCCAGTCGGCGCCCTTGCCGGTGAGTTCCACGACGAGGCGTTCTCCGACGGCGGTGCGCTCGCACTTCACGACGGCGGCGTGCCGGCCGAGGGCGCGGTCGCCGAGGAGCGTCCGGTCGTGCACGAGCATGTGCCCGGACATGTGATTGAAGTGCGGCGCGGTGGCGTACCGGTCGTAGACGTACTGGCCGAACCCGGCGGCGGCGTCGGCGTTGACCAGCTCGCGGCCGGCCGCCTTGTCGAAGACGGAGGCGAGGTGGCCTTCGGCGAGGTCGTAGGTGACGCGGTAGTACTCGTTCTCGATCACGCCGTCGCGGCCGAGGTCGACGGGTTCGGGCGCGGGCGTGTCCCCGCGGACGACGTCGAGGCGCACGCGGCCCATGCCGGGGACGTCCGGGACGACGGCCTCCAGGTGGCGGCCGATGGGGCGGGTCGGCCACTCGTCGGGGTCGACCTCCTCCTCGTGGTGCGGCAGCGGGTCGCCGGTGCGGGCGTCGAGCAGCGTCACCGGGACGTCGACGGGCACCACGTCGCGCGGCAGGAACGCGCGGACGACGTCGGTCCGCGCGGCGGAGCCGGGATTCAGGACGGCGAACGAGGCGAGCGCGCCGGGTGCGGGCGCGAGCGCGGCGCCGAACCGGCGCGCCCCGGCCTGCAGCAGGTCGAGGGCGTCGTCGCAGGACTGGTAGCCGACGGCGGACTTGCGGGTCCACTGCAGGCCGCCGGAGCCGGTGCCCTCCTCGGCGTCCTCCCACGGGTTGGCGGCGCCCCAGGTGTGCTCGTCGAACAGCGCGGCCTTGTCGTAGGCGTCGTCGAGGCCCTCGGCCTCGGCCCCGGCGAGGGCGTGCAGCGTCTCGGCGGTGCGCAGGACGTTCTGCGCGCGGCGGACGTGGCCGAGCGGGCGGGCGCCGGAGCCGAGGCCGTCGGCCCACCAGTCGGTCCAGTCGCCCTCGTGGACCTGGAGCCGGTCGTGGTGGTGCTCCTCGACGTGCTCGAAGAAGTCGGCGTTGGTCGCCATGCGCAGCCGGGGGTACTCCCATGTCGCGTTCCAGCGCAGCGCGATGTCGGCGGGCATGATCGACGGACCGGCGTTGTCGGCGTGCGCGCCCTGCACCCGCAGGTGCACGGCGTCGAGGACGTCGGGGGCCTTGTCGGCGCCTACCTGGCCGGGCGCCGCGTACCAGCCGAAGGTGCCCGGCCCGTACGGGTAGGGGCGGTCGGCGAGGGACGACAGGTAGCGCGGGAGCAGGTCCTCGGCGAGGTCGTAGCCGTCGACGAGCCCGACGGTGTTGCCCTCCATGTACGCCATGCCGTGCGGGGTGTCGGTGAACCACACGATCAGCTCGCGGCCGCTCGGCGCGCGCCAGCGGAACGGGCGGCCGAGCTTGTCGCCGCCGGTGATGTACGGGACGGAGCGTCCCGCCCAGTTGTGCGCCGCCGCGAGATAGCGGACGCCCGCGGCGTTCAGCGCGTCGACGACGCCGACGACCGCGCCGGGGATGTCGGTGTGCATGGCGGAGCGGACGTCGATGCCGTGCCGGCCGCGCAGGTCCTCCACGAACCGCAACTGCCGGTACAGCTCGTCGGTCGAGCACGCCTCGGTGTGCAGCTGCATGGGGAACGCGGTGACCTCGATGTTCCCGCTGCGGGTCCGGTCGACGAACTCGGCGACCTGGTCGCCTGGGCGGGTGGCGAGCCAGCGCAGCGCGGGCAGCGACGACTCGACCGACCAGCGGAACCGGGCGTCGTCGGGCCGCCCGTCGGTCTCGCGGGACAGCCGCAGCGCCGCGTCGAGGTAGTCGAGGTGGTGGCGCAGGACCATGCCCTGGGTGTCGGTGTAGCCGATGTCCAGGTGCGAGTGGTGGACGACGAAGACGCTCCACTTGCGCTGCGGGGTGACATCGAGCGGGGCGGCGCCGACGAGGCCCGCCTCGTCCCGCACCTCGAGGGTGAGGCGGCGCGGGGCGTCGACGGCGGGGACGAGCAGGGTCGCCCGGCCGTCGTCGCCGGTGCGCTCCTCGGCGTCGCCGAGCCGCAGCGTCAGCCCGGGGCCCGCCTCGATCCGGACGGCCTGCCGGAGCGCGCCGGCCGCGTCCCGCCTGAACAGCGGGACCACCGCCGCCCGCACCGACAGCCCGCGGACCGCGAGCACCTCGGTGGAGGTGTCGTGGCGGAGGGCGGCGCGGATTCCGTCGTAGTCGGGGGAACCGAGGCTCTCCGTCAGGAGCCGACTGGTCATCCGTGTCCTCTCAGAATGACTGTGACCGGGGGGTCAGAATTGGGCGAGCGTCAGCCCGCGGGTGAACAGCCGCTGCGTCGCGAGGAACAGCACGACCGTGGGGAGCGAGACCACGAGCCCGGCGGCCAGCGCGACCGGGACGGGCGTCCCGGCGTACACGTCGGTGGTGAGCGCCGACAGCTCCGCCCAGACCGGCCGGACGTTGTCGGACTGCGCCAGCGTCAGCCCGAACAGCAGGTCGTTCCAGACGTAGGTGAACTCGAGGATGAACACCGCGGCGAGCGCGGCCGACGACAGCGGCAGGTAGATGCGCCAGAAGATGCGGAAGGTGGACGCGCCGTCCAGCCGCGCCGCCTCGAAGATCGAGACCGCCACCGAGCCGAAGAAGTTGCGCATCACCAGCGCGGCGAGCGGCACGCTGATCGCGGTGTGGACCAGCACCAGGCCCATCTGGTCGTCGTACAGCGACACCTTGCTGTAGCCGACGAACAGCGGCACGAGCAGCATCTGGAACGGCACGACGGTGCCCGCGAAGATCACGATGAACCAGAGGAACCCGAACCGGACCCGCAGCACCACGATCGCGTACCCGGCGAGCGCGCCGAACAGCACGGCGAGCGCCGGCGCGACGAGGCTGTAGATCGCGGTGCTGCCGAGCGTCGCGCCGACGTCGGTGCGGCTCCACGCCTCGGAGATGTTGTCGAACAGGCCCATCGACCCGGGCGGCTTCACCGCGTCGGACGGGTCGTAGTCGCCGGCGGGGCGGACGGCGTTCGCGACGATCAGGTACGTCGGGAACAGCCACACCAGGCCGAGGACGATCAGCACGGCGCGGCGCATCAGGAGGCCTCCCCGGCGAGCTGGTGGCGTAGGTAGACGTAGGAGGCGAGGCCGGTGACGGTGGTGAGCGCCACCGCGATCGCCGACCCGTAGCCGTACTCGTCGGCGACGAAGACCTGCCGGTACATGGTCACCGCGAGGGTCTCGGAGGTGCGGCCGGGGCCGCCCTGCGTCATCACCCAGACGATGTCGAACGTCTTCAGGCTCGCGACCAGCGCCAGCCCGAACACCACGGTGGTGAGCGGCCGCATCAGCGGCCAGATGACGTGCCGGAACAGCTGCCAGCCGGACGCGCCGTCGATGCGGGCGGCCTCGATCGGCGCGCGCGGGATCGACTGGAGGCCGACGACGAACAGCAGCATGTTCACGCCGAGCTGCTGCCACGCCCACACCACGATCATCGCGAGGGTGTTGCGCGGGCCGTCCTGGAGGAACTCGGTGTGGCCGCCGGGCAGGCCGAGGAACGACAGCACCTGGTTGGCCATGCCGTCGGGCTGCAGGATGAAGCCCCAGATGAGGCCGAGGCCGGCGCCCGACATCGCGTACGGGATGAGGAACGGCAACCGGTACCAGGCGCCGCCCTTGATGTTGTACGACAGCACCGCGACCAGCAGGCCGAGCCCGACCGGCAGGACCGTGGTGCCCACGACCCACAGCAGCGTGTTGCGGACGGAGGTGAGCAGCGCCTCGTCCTGGAACAACCGCCGGTAGTTGTCCAGGCCGGTGAACTTCGGCGATCCGAGCCCGTCGTAGCTGGTGAGGCTGAGGTACGCGGTCCACAGGAACGGCAGGTAGATCAGCACCGCGACGAAGAGGACGGCCGGGGTGAGGTAGGCGTGCCGGAACCGGCCGTGCATCGCGAACCCGCCCGGGAGGCGCCCGCCCGTCCCGCCGCGCCGGTGGTGCCCGCCGTGCGCGCGGCGGTGCGGGGTCCCCGCGCGCACGGCGGTCGTCTGGTCGGTCATCGGTTCAGCTTCCGGCCTTGTGGTTCTTCCAGTAGTCCTCGTTGGCCTTCTGGATGTCCTTGAGCACGCTCATGTACGAGCCGGGCTTGCTGAGGAAGCCGTCGAACCCGCTGAGCGCGGCCGTGAGGACGGGCGCGGGCGCCGCCTCGAAGTAGCGGAGCACCAGCCGGTTCTGGCCGCTCGCGGCCTCCTTGGTGACCTTGTCCAGCTCCGGGTCGGCGATCTTGACCTTGGGGTTGCCGGACACGTCGCCGCGCGCGTTCGCCCACTTCTCCTGCGCGGCGGGGGTGATCCACCACTTCAGGTACTTGGTGCTCGCGGCGGCGTCGGGCGCCTTGCGCAGCGAGCACAGCGGCCCGCTCTCGAAGATCAGCGACCGTTTCGGCAGCGACGGCGAGACGTTCGGGATGAGGAAGAACCCGTAGTCGGTGCCGAGCTTGAGGCCGCGCTGGGTCATGCTGGTGTTGAACCAGGTGCCGTTGATCACCATGGCGGCGTCGCCGGCCTTGAAGTGGTCGGCGGGGTCGGCCTTGTCGCCGGGGTTGGAGAAGTAGCCGGCGTCGATCATCGACTTCCACTGCTGCATCACCTTGACCACGCCGGGGTCGGTGTAGGACGCCTGGCCGGTGGACAGCCGCTCGTACAGGTCGGGGTCGGTGCCGGCGAGCAGCTGCTCGAACCAGGCGAAGGAGAACAGCGACGTCGGCGTGGTCTGGTTGAACGGGACCTGGCCCTTGCTCTTCAGCGTCTGCGCGATCTTCATCAGGTCGGCCCAGGTGGCCGGCGGCGCCAGGCCGTACTTGGCGAAGATCTTCTTGCTGTAGAACATGCCCCAGTACCCGGTGTTGAGCGGCACGCAGTACTGCTTGCCGCCGACCGTGTAGTACTTGGCGAGGTCCTGGGTGAGGTCGCCGCTCTTGATGGCGTCCTGCCAGATCGACGTGGTCTCGGCGACCTGCTTCTGCTCGACGATCTCCTGGAGGCGCCCGCCGGTCTGCCAGGTGAACAGGTCCGGCTTGACCTTGGTGCGGAACGAGGACTTGATGAACGCGGTGTAGGTGGGCTCGTCGGTGTACCCGACGGGCTTCATGTCCAGCCCGGTCTGCTGCTTGCCCAGCGCGCTCATCTGCTCGAAGAAGGGCTTCCACGCGCCCTTGTCGTTGTAGAGCCTGAGCCCGGACTTCGACCCTCCCGAGTCGTTGCCCGAGGCGCAGCCCGCGACCGCGGCCAGCGCCGCGGCCGCCGCGAGGACGGCGGTCGTGCGCATGCGCATCGACGGCATGGGGGCCTCCCTGGTTCGTGGGGTGGTTGGAGGTCGGCTGAGGGTGTTCTGGGTGTGCTGAAGGGGACCGCCGGCCCGGCGCGGGCCTGCGGACGGGGGGTCAGGGGCGGTCGTGGACGGTCGGGGGCCGGGGGCGGTGGCGGGGTCAGGTGAGCCGGGACGCGATGACCTTCGTGACGTCGCGCAGGTGCGCGCGCATCAGCTCCTCGGCGCGTTCGGCCTCGCCGGCCTCGATTGCGCCGAGGATGGCGCGGTGGTCGTCGTGGTCGCGGCGCCGGTCGTCGAAGATCCGCAGTATCTCCCGCTGCTCGGCGCCGTGCACCGACAGCAGCGAGTCGATGACCTCGCCGAGCACGGCGTTCCCGGACGCGTGCGCGGCGGCGCGGTGGAAGGACATGTTCGCCGCGTCCAGCGCGGCGTCCTCGCCCTCCAGGTGCCGGCCCGCGTGGTCCAGGACGGTGCGCAGCCGCTCCAGGTCGCCGGGTTCGGCGCGGCGGGCGGCCATCGCGGCCAGCGGGGGTTCGATGAGCAGCCGGGCGTCCAGCAGCTGGAGGAGCTGGTCGCCCTGCAGCGGCCGGACGTTGGGGTTGGGGATGACGACCCGTTCGAGGTCGGCGCCGACGTAGATGCCGGAGCCGTGCCGCATCTGGACGGCGCCGGTGGCCTCGAGCCGGCGCAGCGCCTCGCGGAGCGTGGGGGTGGTCACCGCGAAGCGCTCGGACAGCTCCCGCGCCGAGGGGAGCCGGTCGCCGGGACGCAGCCCGCCGGCGCGGATCAGCTCAAGCACGCGCTCGGTGAGCGCGTCGGAGAGGCTGGGCCGGGCCACGTCCTTGGTCATCCTGTACCTCGTCTCCTTCATAAAGAAGTCAAGTCATCTAATCATTTGATGTACTGGGCTGTCCAGGCCCGGCCGTGCTCCTCGAGCCGCGGTCAGAGGTCGAACGCGCTGATGTGCCAGCGGCCCAGGTTCGCCACGAACGCCGTGGTGCCCCGGAACGCCAGGTTGGTCGGGTGGCAGAGCAGATGGGCGGTGGGGTCGCGGACGACCGTCTCCGGCCGCCCGTCCGGCGCCAGCCGCAGCACCTCGCTGGGCTCGTAGAGACCGACGTAGAGCAGGCCGTCGGGTCCGAAGGCGATGCCGTCGGGGACGGTGCCGGGCAGCTCGGCGGCCGTCGAGCGGTCGCCGGCGGTGCCGTCCGGCCGGATCTCGACGCGGGTGATCCCGGGCAGGAACGACTCGGCGACGTACAGCGCCGACTCGTCCGGGGCCAGCGCGAGGCCGTTGGCGAACGCCATCGGACGCTCGTCCCAGACCTCGCCGGCGCCGTCCGGCGCGTAGCGGAACACCGAGGGGCCGGGGTCGTCGATCTGCCGGCTGTCGGAGACGTAGATCCGGCCCGCCGCGTCGATCACCGGGTAGTTCGGGTTGACGAAGCGGTGGCCGTCCGCGCCGTCGGCGAACAGCGACACCTCGCCGGACGCCAGGTCGAGGCGGAACACGCCGGGGTGCTCGATGTCGCAGATGTACAGATGCTCCGCGGACGCGTCGAACGCGATGCCGAGCACGAACCCGTGGGTGCTCGCGACCTGCTCGACGCTCTCGCCCGCCGGGTCGACGCGGAAGATCTGGCCGGCCTCCCCGCCGCACCAGACGCTGCCGTCGGGATGGACCGCCACGCACTCGGGGTGGTCGAGGCGCGGGCTGCTGAACAGGCCGTCGAAGAAGACGCGGGCGTCCGGCATTCAGACCTCCGGGAGTGCGGCGGGGTTGCGGGCGAGCAGGCCGCCGTCGACGCGGTGCTCGGCCCCGGTGATGAACGAGGAGCGCGGGCCGGCGAGGAACGCCACCATCTCGGCGACCTCCTCCGCCCGCGCGACGCGGCCGAGCGGATGCGCCCGGCCCCACTCGGCGACCTGGCCGTCCTGGCTCAGATCGCCGCGGAACAGGTCGGCGGCCCAGCGCAGCATGGGGGTGTCGACGGAGCCGGGGCACACGACGTTCACGCGGATGCCGTCGGCGGCGTGGTCCAGCGCCATCGCCCGGGTGAGCCCGTTGATCGCGGACTTGCTCGCGGTGTAGGCGGCGACCCGGTCCTGCGACGCGAACGCCTGGACCGACGACACCGTGACGATCGTGCCGCCGCCGCGCCGCCGCAGCTCCGGGACGGCCGCCTTGCAGACCAGGAAGACGCCCTTGAGGTTGACGTCCAGGACCTCGTCCCACAGCTCCTCGTCGGTGTCCTCGACCGTCCCGTACCGCTGGATCCCGGCGCAGGTGACGACGGTGTCGAGGCCGCCGTGCGCGTCGACCGCGCGGCCGACGAGGCCCCGCATCTGCGCGGCGTCGGTGACGTCGGCGACGACGCCGGTCACGTCCAGGCCGGCGCCGCGCAGCTCCGCCTCGGCGGCGCGGACGCCGTCCTCGTCGATGCCGCAGAAGACGACCGCGGCGCCGTCCTCCGCGAGCCGCCGGACGACCGCCCGGCCGATGCCGAGCGACCCCCCGGTGACCACGGCGACCTTGCCGCCGAACTCCCTCATCGCGTCTCTCCCCCCTCGATCACGGCCGCGCGCAGCCACAGCGGCCTGGTCTCGTGCGGCCGCAGGGCGAGCGCCGACCCGTTGCGGACCGCCTCGGCGAGGCCCTCGGTCGGCCGTCCGGCGAACGGCTCGAGACCCACCACGTACGCACGGCCCCACCAGGGCGCCTCGCGGATCGCGCCGAGCTCCCGCCATACCCACAGGTCGGGCAGGACGGCGGCGTCCCACCGGACCCGCAGGCCGAGGGCCGCGTCCGGGTCGATGATCTCGTAACGGCCGTCCCGGAACCCGGACAGGTAGTGGATGTCGCTCGGCGCGCCGCGCTCGGGCACGACCGCCAGCCCGGGATCGGCGGCGGCCCCGTCCGGGAACCGGATCCGGTGCCCGGGACGCAGGAACGGGGCGCCGAAGACGATGTGGTGGCCCCACATCACCTCCAGCCCGACCCCCGACTCGTTGGTCAGCTCCTCGTCGACGCGCAGCTCCGCCTCGCCGGACAGGAGCCGGAACGTCTTCACCACGCGCAGCGGCACGCGCCGCGCCCGCACGGTCAGCCGCACCGCGACCTCGGACGGGTCGTCGGCCGCGATCTCGACGTCCCAGGGCAGCCCGGCGACCTCGCCGTGCTGCGCCAGCGCGGCGCCGCGGTAGGTGCTCGGCTCGCCGCCGTTGGGCAGCACCTCCTGCCAGCCGCCCTCGTAGTGGTCGAGGAACGCGGCCACGTCGTCGCCCGCGCCGCCCGCCACGTCGCGCGGGTTGCGGATCCCGTCCGGCGCGAGCCAGACGAAGTCCATGTCGCGCGGCTTGAAGCAGAACTCGGCGACGTCGCCGCCCTTGTCCGCGAGGACGGTCACGCGCAGCAGCTCGTTCTCCAGCACGACGGCGCGCATCCCGAACCAGGTGATCTCGTGCAGGCGCGCGCCCCAGTTGCGGGCCGGGCGATGCCGTCGGTACGCCATCGGTCAGCCGAACTTCAGGTCGACGAAGCGGGGCCGGTAGATGGACACGTCCTTGTAGTGGTCGGTGTTGACGAGGCTGTTGACGTTGTAGGACATGACGAGCCTGCCGGGGCGGCCCAGCTCCGGGTGGACGTGGGCGTTGTAGGTGAACACGTTGGGGTTGCCGTAGCTGCCGTTCGCGCCGGTCTCGGGCGTCGAGTAGACGGTGGTCCTCCCGGTGAACGGGCCCTGCGGCGAGCAGGAGAAGTACGCGACGATGTTCGTGTTGAACTTCACGGTCGTGTCCTGGGTGATGAGCATGTAGGCGCGGCCCATCCGGGTGACGCTGTACTCGTTGGCGACGCCGTCCATGATCCGCGCGGAGTCGGCCTCGTCGCGCGACCAGGTGCCGTCGCCCGCGTAGAACTCCCACGGCCCGGTGAGGTCGGTGCCGCGGACGCGGGCCAGGTGCATGTACTTGGTGTCGCCGAGGTCCTCGACGCCGTAGACGTAGATCATGCCGTCCGACCGCTGCAGCCAGGACGCCCAGGAGATCCCCTTGGACGACGGGATCGGCGTCACGCTGACGGGCTCGGACAGCCGGTCGGGCCGGAACTTCGCGACGACGTTGCGGAGCCAGCGCCAGTCCCAGATGCCGGGGCCGAACCGCTCGTACTCCTGGTAGGTCACCTGGACCCGGCCGCCCGCGGTGATCGCGTCGCCGGCCCAGAACCAGTGCTCACCGTCGCGCGGCGGCATGACGGCCGCCGGCTGCTCGCGGGTGCCGCCGTGCACGGTGCTCAGCCGGTCGCCCGACTTGACCACGAACGAGTTGTTGATGAACGGGGTGGTGCCGCCCTCGTCGACGACCGGCGGGCGGGTGCCGCCGGCGCCGACCTCGCCGAGGAAGGTGTCGGAGAACACGAACGCCACCTTCCCGCCGGGCAGGGTGGTGGAGAACGTGCTGTCCGCGCCGGTCCAGTCGTCGGTCCGGCGGTTGTCGTTGCCGTAGCGGGTGAACAGGGCGTTCAGCCCGGCGTCGGGCGCCGAGCCCTGGAAGGACGGGGTCGGGGTGCCGCCGCACGCCTGCGCGGCGGTGGCGGCGGCACGGGCGGGGGCGGTGAAGGTCGTCGTGGACAGGGCCAGGGTGAGAACGCCGGCGGCGAGGCCGCGCCAGGGGGATCTTCTGCGCACGGCCAGTAGTTTGGTCATTAGATGATTTGTTGTCTAGATGTATCGTGCTGCCCGTGAACGCTCCCCGGGTCGCCCTCATCGGCGAATGCATGATCGAACTGCGGCATCTGGCGCCGGACCGGCTCGCCCTCGGCTACGCCGGGGACGTCTTCAACACCGCCGCCTACCTGGCCCGCAGCGCCGCGCCCGGGACCCTGGACGCGCAGTTCGTCACGGTCACCGGCGACGACCCCTACAGCGCGGAGATGCGCGCGGCCTGGCACGCCCACGGCGTCGGCGACCGGTACGCGCGGATCCGTCCCGGCGGCCGCGCGGGCCTCTACCTGATCCGCACCGACGAGCACGGCGAGCGGACGTTCCAGCACTACCGGAGCGAATCGCCCGCCCGCGAGCTGTTCGGCCCGGACCAGCCCGCCGCGATCGACGACGCGGTCGCCGGCCACGACCTCGTCTACCTGTCCGGCATCACCCTCTCGATCATGGCGGAGCCCGCCCGGGCCCGGCTGGCGGAGGTGCTGGCGGAGACCCGGCGGCGCGGCGGCCTCGTCGCCTACGACGGCAACCACCGGCCGAGCGGCTGGCCGTCCCCCGGCGCGGCGGCAGGGGCCGCGTCCGCCGTCCTCGCGCACACCTCGATCGCCCTGCCGTCCCTGGACGACGACCGGATCGTGCACGGCGACGCGTCCGCCCGGGACTGCGTCGAGCGGCTCCGCGACGCGGGCGTGCCGGAGATCGTCGTCAAGCTCGGCGCCGCGGGCTGCGTGATCGCCGACCGCGACTCCATGGAGGCCGTCCCCGCCGTCCCGGACGTCCGCGTGGTCGACACCACGTCCGCGGGCGACGCGTTCAACGGCGCCTATCTGGCCGCCCGGCTGGCCGGCGCGGGCCGGCGCGCCGCCGCCGAGGCGGGCACCCGGCTGGCCGCCGAGGTGATCGGCCGCCCCGGCGCGCTCCTGCCGCCGCTTCCGGGCCGCCGCCCCGTGCCGTGACGCCGCCCGCCGCCCCGCCGGGGACCAGATCATTTAGTCAATACTCGGACAACCGGTCGAAACCTGTGCGCGCCGGAGTCTCGCAGTGGGCTCCGCAGGCGGTAGTTTCGGAGGCAGCGGGACCATCCTGCGAGGGAGTGACGTGACCGAGGAAACCGCTGCCATGCCTGCCAGTACACAGTTGTCCGTGCGCGACGTGGTGACAGTGAAGCTGCCCGCCGCGAGCGCCTACCTGTCCGTGCTCAGAACCGCGACCGCGGGGCTGGCCGCCAGGCTGGACTTCACGCTGGACGAGATAGAGGACCTGCGCATCGCGGTCGACGAGGCGTGCGCGATGCTGCTCTCCCAGGCCGTCCCCGGGACGGACCTGTCGTGCGAGTTCGAGCTGACCGGGGAGGCGATGCGCATCTCGGTGTCGGTGATCACCGTGGACGGCCAGGAGCCCAACCGCGACACCTTCGCGTGGACCGTGCTGTCGTCGCTGGCCGGCGAGGTCGACGCGCAGATCGGCTCCGACGACCGGGTGACCGTGACGCTGCAGAAGCGGCGCGGTACGGCGGGGGCCCCGTGACAGAGAAGACGACCATCGCCGGCGCGAGCAACGAGCGGTCCGAGAGCAGCGGCGTACCGGACCGCGCGCGGGCCCGCGCGCTGTTCGAGCGCCTCGCCGGGCTTCCCGAGGGCGACCCGGAGCGGCAGCGCATCCGCGACCAGCTCGTCGAGCTGCACCTGCCCCTGGTGGAGTACCTGGCCCGCCGCTTCCGCAACCGCGGCGAGTGGCTGGACGACCTGATCCAGGTCGCCACCATCGGGCTGATCAAGTCGATCGACCGGTTCGACCTGGAGCGCGGCGTCGAGTTCTCCACCTACGCCACGCCCACGATCGTCGGGGAGATCAAGCGGCACTTCCGCGACAAGGGCTGGGCGGTGCGGGTGCCGCGCCGGCTCCAGGAGCTGAAGCTGTCGCTGACGAAGGCGATCAGCGACCTCGCCCAGCGCGAGGGCCGGGCGCCGACGGTCAGCGAGCTCGCCGCGCACCTGCAGATGAGCGAGGAGGAGGTGCTGGAGGGCCTGGAGTCGGCGAACGCCTACTCCACGGTGTCCCTCGACGCGCCCGACTCCGGCGATGAGGACGCGCCCGCCGTGGCGGACTCGCTCGGCATGATCGACGAGTCGCTGGAGGGCGTGGAGTACCGCGAGTCGCTCAAGCCGCTGCTGGAGAAGCTGCCCGCGCGCGAGAAGAAGATCCTGCTGCTGCGGTTCTTCGGCAACATGACGCAGTCGCAGATCGCGGCGGAGCTGGGCATCTCCCAGATGCACGTGTCGCGGCTGCTGGCCCGCACGCTCGCGCAGCTGCGCGAGGGCCTCACCGCCGACGAGTGACGCCGAACGCCGAGGGGCCCCGGGGACGCATCTCCCCAGGGCCCCTCGGCGTTTCGAGGTCAGTTCTTCGCGGACGTCCCCGCGTCCTTGGCCGGCTGCTCCTTGAGGCGGTCCATGAGCTTCCGCCCGAGGGACCGGTCGTCCTCCGGGCGCGGCTCCGCGGCGCGCGGCGGGGCCTCGTCCTCCTCGTCCTCGTCATGATCGTGGACGAGCCAGGCGGTGCTCGCCGGGCTCAGCACCGCGACCAGCGCGAGCACGGCGACGACGCCCATCGGCACGGCGATCGCGGGCCGCTCGCTCTGCCACAGCGACCAGGCGACGGGCAGCGCGAACAGCTGGGTCAGGACCGTGGGGGCGCGGCTGCCCTGGGCGCCGCGCAGCAGGCCGCGGACGCAGGCGAGCATGCCCGCGCCGCCGGCGAGGGCGAGCACGGTCACGCCGATCGCGCTCACCGGGTCGACGGCGGCGCCCGAGGCGGTTTCCACGCCGGTGTAGACGCCGAACGCGACGGCGCCGAGGCCCTCCGCGCCCTCCAGGGCGGCGGCGGCCCGCACGGTGATGGGACGATCGGTCACAACGAAACCCTACTCGCCCGCCGCCGCGGCCGATGCGTGGGGAAACGCACGGGAAACGCTCGATACGCTGGCGCCGTGCGCGCCATGCTCATCGCCAACCCCAAGGCGACCTCGACCTCCCGGCGGGCCCGCGACATCCTCGTCCGGGCCTTCGCCGGTGACCTCGACCTCGAGATCGCCGATACCGCCCACCGCGGGCACGCGACCGAGCTCGCCCGCCGGGCCGCCGCGGAGGACTACGACGCGGTGATCGCGCTCGGCGGCGACGGCACCGTGAACGAGACGGTGAACGGCCTGCTCGCGGACGGCCCGTCGGCGGACCTGCCGGCGCTGGCGGTGCTGCCGTCGGGGAGCGCGAACGTGTTCGCCCGCGCGCTCGGGCTGCCGAACGACCCGGTCGGCGCGGCGCGGTCGGTGCTGGAGGCGCTGCGCGCCGGGCGGTACCGGACGGTCGGGCTGGGCACGGCGTCCCTGCCGGACGGCGCGGAGCGCTATTTCACCTTCAACGCCGGAGTCGGGCTGGACGCGGAGGTCGTCCGGGAGGTGGAACGCCGCCGCGGCGCGGGCGCGAAGGCCGATCCGTCACTGTACGTGCGGGCCGCGGTCCGCCATTTCTTCACGGGCACGGATCGGCGCCATCCGGCGCTCACCCTGGAAGTGCCGGGGCGCCCGCCGAAAGCCGGCCTGTTCCTCGCGTTCGTCTCCAATACCGCGCCGTGGACTTTCATGGGCCGGCTGCCGGTGAATCCCAGTCCGAAGTCGAACTTCGCGCGCGGGCTGGACCTGTTCGGGATGCGGACGATGGCGGCGGGCCCGGTCCTCGCGGCACTCGCGCAGATGATGCTGGTGCGGACCCGTCCGGTGCAGGGCCGCGACGTCGTGAACGTGCACGATGCGACGGAGGTCACCCTCCGCGCGGACCGTCCCGTGGCCTTTCAGCTGGACGGCGACTACCTCGGAGAACAGCGCAGCGTGACGTTCCGCTCGGTGCCGAAGGCGGTCCGCATCCTCATCTGAGACCGCCGTCACGCCATGTTGAGAGCCAAGTAACACACCCGACCCACAGGTGTGACACATGCGACACCCATACTTTGAGAATCCTTTCTCAAAGGTCTTGCGTCTGCCCGCGCCCGGCTGACACGCTCAAAGTGCGCCAGCCGACAGGGGCCCCAACGTCGTCCGCCTCCTGCTCGCAGCGCCGCGGAACAATCACCCTCGGATCTCCGGCCACCGCCGCTCCGGGCGTTCGCGACATGTGAAGCCGTTCACAAACGTGGAGTGTCTCACACCACCTGACGAAGGAGTGGACCGCATGGACTGGCGCCACCGCGCTGCCTGCCGTGACGTGGACCCCGAGCTGTTCTTCCCGATCGGCAACACCGGGCCCGCGATCCTGCAGATCGAAGAGGCCAAGCAGGTATGCCGGCGCTGCGACGTCACCGACGCCTGCCTGCGCTGGGCGCTGGACTCCGGCCAGGACTCGGGCGTCTGGGGCGGGATGGGCGAGGACGAGCGCCGCGCCCTCAAGCGCCGCGCCAGCCGAGCACGAGCCCGCGCGAACGCCGGTCTCTAACCCACGAGCAAGCCCCCCCGCGGCGCCGCTTCCGAGCCTCAAAGGCCGGAAAGCCGGCGCCGCCGGCATGAGAAACACCGCCACAACAACCCCAGCCCGCGGCGACCTGGACGGTCGCGATCGCGAGCGAAGCCGGATTCGAGCGAAGCGAGAATCCGATCGCGCAGCGAGCCCCCAGGGCGGGTCGAATCGATACAACAACCCCAGCCACCACCCCAGCCCCGCAGCGACCCGAACCGTCGCGATCGCGAGCGAAGCCAAGTTCGAGCCTGCGAGAACTTGATCGCGCAGCGAGCCGCTAGGCGAGTCGGAGCGATGCAGCGATCGCACGCAGCGCCCGTTGAAGGGAAGGCGCCCTGGCGCCTGACCGCCGAGGGCGATGCAATCAACACAGCGCCCGTTGAAGGGAAGGCGCCCTGGCGCCTGACCGCCGAGGGCGATGCAATCAACACAGCGCCCGCCGAAGGAAGGCGGTCTACCGCCTGACGCCAAGGGCATTGCGATCAACAAGAGGAATGTCGACGACGACTTCGGTGCCGCCGCCGGGGCGGTCGCGGAAGTCGAGGCTGCCGCCCAGCTCCCCGACGATCAGCGTGCGGACGATCTGCAGGCCGAGGCTGTTGCTGCTCTCCACGTCGAAGTCGGGGGGCAGGCCGACCCCGTCGTCGGCGACGATCGTGACGAGCCGCGGCCCGGCGGCGGGCCGGGGTTCGGCGGGCGCCTCCCGCGGGACGCGCGGCTCGTGGGCGTCGGAGCCGGGCCACTCCCCCCAGACCGGCACGCCCGCCGGTTCGGGCGGCGGTTCGCCCTCCCCGCAGCGGTGCGCGACGACCTCCAGCGTGCCGAACCGGTTGGCGAGGCCATGCTCCAGCGCGTTCTGCAGCAGCTCGGTGAGCGCCATCGCCAGCGGCGTCGCGACCTCGGCGGGCAGCACCCCGAAGCTGCCGGTGCGCTTCGGCGCGACCTTGGTCTCCGGGGTGGACACCTCCCCCGCCATCATGATCACCCGGTCCGCGATGTCGTCGAAGTCGATCAGCTCGTCCGGGGTGTGCGACAGGGTCTCGTGCACGATCGCGATCGACCCGACGCGGCGGACCGCCTCGTCCAGCGCCGCGCGTCCCTCGGGGATCTGCAGGCGGCGCGCCTGGAGCCGCAGCAGCGCCGCGACGGTCTGCAGGTTGTTCTTCACCCGGTGGTGGATCTCCCGGATGGTGGCGTCCTTGGTCATCAGCTCCCGGTCGCGCCAGCGCAGCTCGGTGACGTCCCGGCACAGCACGATCGCGCCGATCCGGGTGCCGCCGACGACCAGCGGGATCGTCCGCAGCTGCATGACCGACCCGTTGGCCTCGACCTCCACCTCGCGCGGGGCGCGGCCGCTGAGCACGACGCTGAGCGCCTCCTCCAGCGGCTCGCCGGTGTCGCACAGGTCGGCGGTGACCTTGCCGAGCGACTCGCCGACCAGGTCGGACGGCAGGCCGAGGCGCCGGTAGGCGGACTGGGCGTTCGGGCTGGCGTAGGTGACGCCGCCGCCGCGGTCCAGGCGCATCAGCCCGTCGCCGACGCGCGGCGAGCGGACCATGTTCGGCTCCTCGCCCGGCACCGGGAACCGCCCCTCGGAGATCATCTTGGCGAGGTCGCTGGCGCTCTGCAGGTAGGTCAGCTCCAGCCGGGACGGGGTGCGCGCCGAGCTGAGGTTGGTGCTGCGCTGGATCACCCCGAGGATCTTGGCGCCGCGGCGCACCGGGATCGACTCCTCCCGGACCGGGATGCCGCTGCCCCACTCGGGGTCGCCCTCCCGGACGATCCGCCGCTCCCGCCACGCCACGTCGATCAGCCCGCGCCGGCCCGTCCGGACGACCTTGCCGACGAGGTCCTCGGGGTAGGCGGTCGGCCCGGTCGTCGGCCGCATCTGCGCGATCGCCACCCAGCCCTGCACGGCGGCGCCGGTGTCGATCGTGCCGCCGCCGCGCCGTCCGCCCCGGGCGCCCGGCCCGTCGGCGGGGACCGCCGCGCCGGACCGCAGCGGCACCCACAGCAGCAGGTCGGCGAACGACAGGTCGGCGAGGAGCTGCCAGTCCGACACCAGCGCGTGCAGCCACTCCACATCGGTCTCGGTGAGGTCGGTGTGATCGCGGACCAGATCGGTCAAGGTAGGCACACGACCATCATCGCCTATCCGTTCCGGTGCCCCGGCGCCGTCACCGCCGCCCCCCACCTGGCAGGATTCGGGCATGACCGACGACCCCCTCGCCCGGCTCCGGGACGCCGCCGCCCGGCGCGCCGAGGCGGGCCTGCGGCGCACGCTGCGCCCCCGCGGCGCCGACCACGACGGCCTGGCCGACCTCGCGTCCAACGACTACCTCGGCCTGTCCCGCGACCCGCGGCTGGTGGCGGGCGCGGTCGCCGCCGCGCGCGCGTGGGGCACCGGGTCGTCGGGGTCCCGGCTGGTCACCGGCACCACCGAGCTGCACGCCGAGCTGGACCGGCGGCTCGCCGCGTTCACCGGCAGCGCCGCCGGGCTGGTGTTCTCCTCCGGCTTCCTGGCCAACCTCGGCGCCGTCACCGCGCTGTCCGGGCCCGGCACGCTGGTGGTGTCCGACCAGGTCAACCATGCCTCGATCGTGGACGCGTGCCGGCTGTCGCGGGCCCGCGTCGCGATCGTCCCGCACCGGGACGCCGGGGCCGTCGAGCAGGTCCTCGCCGGACGTGACGAAGACCACGCGGTCGTCGTCACCGACGCGGTGTTCTCCGTGGACGGCGACCTCGCGCCGCTGGCGGAGCTGCACCGGATCGTCCGGGCGCACGGGGCGCTGCTGGTGATCGACGAGGCGCACGCGCTCGGCGTCGTCGGCGACGGCGGACGCGGCGCCGCGCACGCCGCCGGGCTGGCCGGCGAACCCGACGTGGTCCTCACGCTGACGCTGTCGAAGTCGCTCGCCGCGCAGGGCGGCGCCGTCCTCGGCGCGCCCGAGGTGGTCCAGGCGCTGCTGGACACCGGCCGGTCGTTCATCTTCGACACCGGGCTGAACCCGCCCGCCGCCGGCGCCGCGCTCGCCGCGCTCGACGTCCTGGAGGCCGACCCGGACCTGCCCGGCCGGGCCCGTGCCACCGCCCGCGCGATGGCAAACCTCGCGGCCGGTTCCGGACTGGAGACCGCCGATCCGGCCGCCGCCGTCGTCCCGGTGTTCCTCGGCGAGCCCGACGACGCGGTCCGCGCCGCCGGGATCTGCGCTGAGCACGGGCTGCGCGTCGGCTGCTTCCGGCCGCCGTCCGTGCCGAAGGGCCGGGCGTGCCTGCGGCTCACCGCGCGCGCCACGGTCGACGAGTCGGACCTCACAAGGCTGCGGGCGGCCCTGGCGGAGATCGCGCGCTCTACCGGCCGTAGTCTTCACGCATAACATCGGGGGAAACCGATGATGAACGTGAGGAGATGCCGTGACGGAGGTCAGGGGCGGGCCCCGGCACGGGGACGGGTTCGAGCGCGGCTTCGACCGGGCGGCGCTCGGCGAGCTGGGCAGGCGCCACACCAGCCAGGCGCCGCGCATCCCGAAGTACTACAAGCTCAAAGAACTCCTCGTCGAACTCATCCAGTCGCTGCCGCCGGGCAGCCCGCTGCCTCCTGAGCGGGCGCTGGCGGAGAAGTACGAGACGTCCCGGACGACCGTCCGGCAGGCCCTCGCCGAGCTCGTCGTCGAGGGGCGGCTGCAGCGCATCCAGGGCAAGGGCACGTTCGTCGCCAAGCCGAAGGTGTCGCAGGAGCTCCAGCTCGTCTCCTACACCGAGGACATGCGCCACCACGGGCTGCGCCCGGAGACCCGCATCCTGGACGCCGGGTACGTCAGCGCCGACGAGCGCCTCGCCGCCCTGCTGTGCATCCGCCCGGGCGGGCGGGTGCTGCGCGTCCACCGGCTCCGGCTCGCCGACGGGGAGCCGATGTCGGTCGACACCTCGCACCTGCCGGCGCGCCGCTTCCCCGGCCTGCGCCGCGAGCTGCCCCGGCACCGCTCCCTGTACGAGACCCTCGCGACCGCCTACGACGTCCACCTGACGGAGGCGGAGGAGACGATCGAGACGGTCCTCGCCACGCCGCACGACGCGCAGCTCCTCGGCGTCGACGTCGGCCTGCCGATGCTGCTGCTGTCCCGGCACGCCTTCGACAGGACGGGTCAGCCCGTCGAATGGGCGCAGTCGCTGTACCGCGGCGACCGGTACAAGTTCATCACCCGGCTGCGCCGCGACACCTAATTCTGCGGCGCCTCGGGGGCGTGGGCCTCGCGGAAGGCGGCGGGGTCGAAGGTGCCGCCGAACGCCGGGGCCAGGCCCCGGTGCGCGGCGAGCAGGAACTCGGCGGGGTCGAGGGCGGACGCCCCGGCGGGCAGCACGCCCGACAGCGGGCGCGCCGCGATGGTCTCCAGGTCCCGGATGTTGCTGCGCATCGCCAGGTCGGGGTCGTCCGGCCAGGCGCCGATGACCACGCCGGCGAGCTGCACACCGCGGTGCGCCATCGCCTCCAGCGTCAGCGCGGTGTGGTTGAGCGTGCCGAGGTCCGGGCGGGTCGCGACGACGACCGCGGCGCCGAGCCAGCGCGCCAGGTCGGCGATGGTGGTGCCCTCCTCGTCGTAGCGGACGAGCAGCCCGCCCGCGCCCTCCACCAGCACGAGCCGGCGGGTCGCGGCGAGCTCCTGGACGTGCTTGGCGACGTCCGGCAGCCGGACCGGCGGGACGCCCGCGCGGCGGGCCGCGGCGGCGGGCGACAGCGGGTCGGGGAAGCGCGCGGACTCGTGCACGTCCTCGACGCCGGCGAGCCGCCGCACCTCGTCGAGGTCGCCGGGCTCGCCGCCGTCCGTCCCGGTCTGGCCGGGCTTGACCACGGCGACGGACGCGCCGCGCGCGGCGGCGACGGCGGCCAGCGCCGCGGTGACGATCGTCTTGCCGACGCCCGTGCAGGTCCCGGTCACTACGAGCACACTCACGCCCGGCACCCTAGCGCGCGGACCGGGGCCCGGTCGGCCGCCGGATCCCACAGTCTTCCGCCGCCGATTTTGTAGCGGCGGGAACCGGGCGGGGCGGCGGCGCGTCCAAGGCGCATGGCCGGTTCGCACACACGTACCAGCTTGATCACCGCGCTCGCGTGCGCGGGCACGCTGGCGGCCTGCGGCGGGGCGTCGGGCGTGGCCGAGCCGCCGCACTCGCTCGCACCCGGCGGATCCGCGACACAGCCCGCGAAGGACTCCCCGCGCGGCGAGCACCTCGTCCTGCGGATGCGCAAGACCGGCGGCATCGCCGGCCTCGGCGGCCCGGGCGCGCTGCCCGGCTTCTCGCTCTACTCGACGGGCCGCGCGCTCGTCGCGTCCCAGGCGAAGGTCACCGAGTACCGGCTCACGCCCGCGGCGCGCGACCGCCTGCTCGCCGAGGCGCGCGCCGCCGGCCTCGGCCGCTCGCACACCGTCCCCGCCGGGCACGTCGCGGACGCGATGGTGCTGGAGTTCACCCTGGACGGCGCGCACAGCGAGATCGCCGAGCCGGGCGTGCGGCCGGACCCGGCGACGGCGTTCCAGGCGCGGCTCGATCCCGCCCGGTGGCCGAAGGCCGACGTCGCGTCCGGTCCCCGGCCGTACGAGCCGTCCGCGGTGGCGGTGCTCGCGTCGCAGGGCGCGGTGGCCGACGGCCCGGTCCGCAGCTGGCCGCTGGCGCCGCTCGGCAAGGGCACGCCGGTCGGGGCCGCCGTGTGCACGGTCGCCGCGTCCGGCAAGGTCCCCTCGACGACCCCGAACACCGCCTGGCGCAGCGGCGGCAAGACCTACACCGTCCGCCTGCGCCCCCTGCTCCCAGACGAGCACA